>CP175568.1:0-318692 GCA_046097085.1 Haloferacaceae archaeon 50
TTCCGAGGCGTCAGCCGAGTAGCACTCACGAACCATGCGATTGCGCGGAGTATTTGGAGGTCACGTTCGACACGGTCCTTGATGCCCGGTCGTTGAACCTTGACGGCCACTTCGTTCCCGCCGTCGAGCGTTGCGAAGTACACCTGGCTAAGTGACGCTGAGGCGATCGGTTCAGTGGGAAACTCTCTAAATAGATCCTCAGGAGGAGCACCAAGTTCGTCCTCAAGTACGGCACAAGCCTCGGCTGACGCGAACCGGGGAACGTTCTCTTGCAGTTCTTCCAACCGTTCAGCTATCTCTGGTGGAACCAAGTCAGGTCGCGTCGATGCGATCTGTCCTATCTTGATGAACGTCGGTCCGAGGATGTCCTGATCGCGGACGAGAACAGCACCGCACTCATAGGGGAGAACAGCCACTTGTGGGGGCCGAGCGTCACGGAGTCAGCACGCTCTATCCCCGCATAGCGCGGCTTGAACTCGGAGATCATCGCCCCCACCGCCCCGCAGGCGCCATTAACGTGGAATCAGAGGTCGCGCTCCGCGCAGACGTCGGCGAGTGCGTCAAGGGGGTCGATTGCACTCACGTTAATAGGCCTGCCTGCCCGATGATACAGAAGGGTTTGTCTCCGTTTGCTTGGTCGGCTTCAAGCATCTGTTTGAGGGCGGCCACGTCCATTGTGAAATCGTCGTGGCTCGGCACCCACCGGACGGAATCACGTCCGAGGTTCAACATGTCTGCGACCCGGACGACGCTGGAGTAGCCCTCGTGGTCGGCCATGTAAACTGTATACCGTGGCCGGTCGGCACTCTGCAACCCAGGACGGGTCGTTTCGTAATTGGTCCGCTCACGGAGTGCGGCCAGAAGAGCGGTGAAGTTGGCCATTGTCCCACCGCGGGTTATAGCAGACCGCCAGTATCAGGGGAGTAGCCGATTGCCTCGGCCAGCCACTGGATGCATCGCCGTTCGACCTCGGTCCCGGAGGGCGCTAGGTGCCAACCACCCGTGTTCATGTTCACCGTCGCTGCGATGGCGTCGGCCAGCGGAGCAAGCGGCGTCCCCGACCCCATCACGACGCCAAAGTACCATGGCGAGAGATTGTGGGTCGCATACGGAGTGACAAACTCTTCAACGGGGTCGAGAATCAATTCCGGGTCTTCACCTTCCTCGGGAAGGGATTCTTCGAACGCCGCGATGATGTCTTCGGGGTCGGCCTGGACGTAGACCGAGCGGTCATCGATACTTTCGTAGTAGTCGGCGATCAGGTCAACGGTCCGGTATCCAAGTTCTCGAGGCCTGTTTTGGTCGAATTCAGTGATTAACGACTCGTCAGAGAGTGCCATACAAGTCGGTTCGTCTTGGTAGGAGCTAACGCTTCACAGCGATCGTAGGTAGTGCCTTAGTCTGTAAGCGACCATCATTTGGAGGTACCCGTAGGGAGATGCTTCTCAAATGTTGCTCTGTCAAAGTGTTGGGTCGGCTCGCTCCACGAGCGCCTCTGAATTATCTCGACCGAATTCTCTAACGATCCGTACAGGCAAACGATGGAACGCTGCGGTTGGAACCTATCCAATCTCTATCAAGAACGGCGTGCTGAGGACAGAGCGAAATCCAGCACGGCGACGAGTGCAGACGGAGACAACGTGAGCTGATAGATACAGATAATCCAGTAACGAGAAGGATTTTCGCTTCCTCAAATGCCTACTAAGAACAATGTTTTGGGGCTATTCGTTTGTTTTTTCGAGTGGAAGACGCACCTTGACTCGCTTTTTTCGAGAGTACTATCCCGTGCCCAGTAATCGCGTTGGCTACTCTATCGGGTAACCAAGATGATCCCAATGACTGCGAACACTATCCCAGCAAATCTCGTTATCGTAACTTCGTCTCCGAGGATGACCATCCCGATGAGAGCCGCGACGACGAAGTACATCGCACCGAGAGTAGAGATGATGGTTGTTGACCCGCCGGAAAGACCGATGTACATCGAAATCAAGCCTATTCCGGTGAACAATCCGGCCGTGCCAGCGAGCAGTCCTCCTCTCGCAGTAATGGCAAGCGATGCGTCTGAAACGAGGACGTATCCGAGTGCAAGAGGTCCCGCAACAAGATAGGTGATTGCAGCGGCCGTCCTCGGGTCAATAGACTCCGACGCAGCGTTGCCCAAGACTACCCAAATCCCCCAAGCTACCATTGTAATCGAACCAAAGAGTACAGCCGAATTTACCTCAGGGAAATCCATTATGATTCAACGGAATGGTTGAATAGCGACGCCCAGAGACGCTTGAAGCGACTAGTATCGAACGGTGGGGTGCCCCCGGCAGGGAGGTGGAATTTTGGTTCAGCGTCGCTGCCTCGTTCATCGGCACGGTATCTCTGTGCCATACATACTGCATACCGACCGTGCTCGCATTGGTTTCTCTCTTAATCGAATAATCCATTTATAACGGGTCTAGAAGATTTCATGCATTCCTGACCGCTTTCGCAGGTTGCTCGGTGAAGCAGCGAGAACGACGAGGGCAAGCAAAAAGAATGATTATCCCCAGAGAACTCCACGAGAGATTTTCGATGCGCGTTTATCCTCGTTCCGAGTAGTGTACCACCAACTCCGCCGGACCGCCCTCTTATATTGTCTCCCAGTAGCCTCCGTTTCACTGACCCATAGAACAACGCCCGACTGCTGAACGCAGACTCTGTATGTAGCGTTTCGCTGACTCTGATTCGGAACACACCGTCAATTTTTATATATCCTCTGTATGTAGCAAACCAGTTCTGATAGTTGCTAAGGGCTTTATCAGATATATATATTCAAATATTAAAGACACCTACCCTATAGAACAGTGACCGATATTAAAGCAACTGTCCGAGTTGAGCACCCTGACATAGTACTTACAAAGACAGTCACTCACGACCAGAGTTCGAAAGTCAAGTCGGTGTTAGAGGCAGGAACTGACCCTACATCGGGGAAGTTCTTCTATCGCATACAGTCATCTGATTTCCGCCAGTTCGAAGACGGATTGCGGAATGATCCCACCATTGGCGAGTTTGAACGAGTTATTGAAACCAGAGACGAGAAGGCGATCTATAGCTTCGAGTATACAGACGAAGCGAAGATCATCTCACCAATTATCTCGACCGCGAATGGTGTCATACTCGATATGAAGAACGACGGAAACGGTTGGATTCTAACAGTATGGATGCCCGACCGGACGAATCTAGCCCCTCTATGGGACTATGCAGAAGAGAACGACATTGATATCGATTTACTGCGCGTGAACGAATACGCTAGTTTAGGGAATACGGACGCGGGATTGACCGATAGCCAACGAGAGGCACTCCTCGTCGCACTTGACACAGGGTATTTCGAAGACCCACGAAACGCAACTCTCAGTGAAGTCGCCGCTAATCTGGATATCTCTCAACCTGCAGCCAGTGGTCTCCTTCGACGTGGGACCAAACGACTCATCGTTTCTTCCCTGATGGATGACAGTGAAAAGCCAGATTGATCAACGGCTACTCGGTGCAGTGGCGACGAGATCACCCTGAGGCCACGACGTGTCTTCGTCAGCGTCCATGGGTGAGTGTCGTGACCGAAACGCGTGCTGTATTCAGCACTGCTTCTACAAACTATCAGTGATTGAGGGTTTCAACAGAGCCGGAAATCTGTGCTTTAGAATTGCTCAGCGCGACCCGCTGATTCCCCCTCAACCTGCTCGTACCCGTGCGTAGGGGGCCGGAGCAGTTTAGCTGACAACGAGTGACCGAACTCCCGCTGGCACCCGTCCTGCATCGGTCCACGTTCCATCCGATTCACGTTTGATGAGGCGGCCGTCGTTCGTCCCTGCGAGCACATCTCCGCCGACAGACGTCCATGCGAGGACGACCTCCTCCGGCTTCCCGGGATACGAGATCGTCTCGAACGTCTCGCCGGTGTCCGCCGACTCGACCAGTATCGCGTCAGCACCATTCTCACCGCTCCACGTCCCCGGCGAACTGCGAGCGGCCGCCGCGTAGAGCCGACCATCGAGCGCGAAGGCCTCACGGAAGTACCGACGATCGAGCTCCGTATCGAGGCGCGTCCACGATTGCCCCACTTCGCGTGTTCGGTAGAGACCATCACCGGTCGAAGCGACGTACTCGTCCGACCCGAGAATGAGCACGTGGTGGATATCGTCGTGGACGCCGTCGCGACGCTCGGTCCACGTCTCGCCTTGGTCGTCGCTGATATGGACACCGCCGACTTCGACGCCGGCGATCACGCGGTCGGGCGTCTCTGAGTGCACGCCGAGACTCCGGACGTGGGCCTCGTCACGGTGGCGCGGCGTATGCCACTGGTCACGCGACGGAAGGTCCTGGAAGCCCTCGAGTTCGTCCCACGTCTCGCCGTCGCCGGTCGACACGTAGAGATACGCTGGATGGGTCCCAGCGTAGAGGCGCTCGCCATCCGTACTCGCAACGACCGAGTAGACTTCATCTTGTGGGACACCTAGATTCACCCACGTCTGTCCCTTATCTAGTGACCTGTACAGCCCTGATTCCGTTGCGGCGAACACGCCGTCAACAGCAGGAAATGTATGAATGCGAGGCGTGTCACCACTGTCGAGGACTTGGTCGGCGTCCTCGATGGGGAGAGAGGCCGTGCAATAGACGCCGTCACGAGTGCCGATGAGAACTGCCATGCCGGGAGTACGTCCGCCGACTGATTAACTTCCGGGGTGCTCTCGCGTACGTGTATATTTGCAGGTCTTCGACCGTAACCTGGACAACCATCGCTCTGAATTAACCAACGAAATCCGCGGTTCGCACGATATTGTTGGTTGGTGTACTATTTATCGTAGAAGATACTTCTCCTCTCACTTGGTAAGATTAGTCTCAGGCATCACTATCCCTGGACTTTTGTTCTGAACTTCCCATCTCATAACGAGGGCGCGGAAATAGTTACTTTCCTACACGCTTTGAGGTCAACCGGCCCTCAAGGATAATATCGCATTATAGAGTTTATCCATATGGCGCATTATAACGCCGGATTGTCCGTGGGTTTCGCAGACTGAACGGGTCTGCCGAACCCACAAACTGATAAGGAATCCGACTGAAACGTTGAGTCGCCCGAATATGCCACTCTTAGAATCGCCATACCTGAGCGCGATTGGGCTTCTAGCCAATTTCTGCACCAATCCAGTTGCGAACGGTCGGAGCC
This sequence comes from Haloferacaceae archaeon 50, assembly GCA_046097085.1. GTDB lineage: Archaea > Halobacteriota > Halobacteria > Halobacteriales > Haloferacaceae. The sequence continues at coordinate 5,192 of CP175568.1, forward strand.
TCCAGAGAACGTTATCATGAGTCGGTCAGATGTCGAACAGGAGGACGAGACCGACGCTGAGCAGGTGCCATCATTCGACGGTGTCCGATGGACCTCGTGTTCGCTCAAGGACTTCACTGACCTGTACTGGAACGAGATCGCCCCCTGCCTCGAAGCAGAGGGTATTGATCCGACGAGCGAGAAACCTACCTACCAGTGGTTTCGGAGTCACGATGTGCGATCCTTTCTCGCGGCTCTCCGTCGCCATCACGACTGCTCGTTCGGGGAATTTTGGAACGAAGACCTCGGACTCGGTGACGGTGAAGAGAGCTACACATGGGCAACATCGGATGATGCAACAATCGACGCCCTCGAACAGTTCCTCAACCGACGGAAATCACGGTACAGTCTGGCGTCGTCGTCCGTCGACGCACTCCGAACACGACTGAACCTCTACGTCCGTGCCTACCGAGAGGCGAACGGGACGGACGACCTCCTCACACCGATTCAGCGGAACCGAGAGAATCCAGCCTACGAAGCCGTTGACGCGGTCTATACAGCATTCGACTGGTTGAACGAGGAAACAGAACGGGAATACAGTGCCCAGACGCTCCAGCGTGTGCGGCGCGTCGTCGACGCGTGGTATCAGCATCTGGTCGGTCGGCGGGTCGCCTCGATGAACCCTGCAAGCGGCCTCTACGACGAATTCAAGTGGAAAGTCGAAGATTCCCCGACTCCTTCGCTTTCAGCGAGCCATATTCGGAAGCTGATGCAGGCATCGGGGACGACGCGAGAAGAGCTGCTCGTCGTGGCGTTAGCTGGCTGGGGACTTCGAGCGAGTGAGGTCGCAGCACTCCATATCTCGCAGTTCCAGCGTGACGTTCACGAAGACGACGTCCCCTTCATCACGTTCGAGAACCGCAAGAACGGGCCCGGCGAAGTGTCTCTTTTGTATGGAATGGACGTGCTCGACTCCCGAATCGATGAGCTAGCGGAAGACGATACGTGGACTGGATACCTGTTCCCCTCCTCACAGGGGGAAACGCCGTACGTATCCCGAGATACAATACGTAATTGGTTCCAGAATCTCGCATCGGAGGCAGATCTTCCCGACCGAATTGAGGGTGAACGACCAAGTCCGCAGCTCTGTCGTCGCTTCTGGTACGATACCTATACTGCAGTCCTCGAGGGCGTCCTAGAAGGTGTCGACGAGATAGCCGCAGAACAAGGGAGTAGCGATCCTCGGGTGGTGATGCAAAATTATCTGTCTGACTCGCGTTCTCGTCAAGTCCGACGAGAGTTCATGCGAGACCAACTGAACGCAGCCTTCGGAGAGGGAACGTAACATCAACCGCCATCTGTCAAGCCGATCCAGTTGTCTATCCTCGGTTGATATCTGAATCACTGAATCACTGAACCACAGATTCCATGAAGTATTGAATACTGGAAGCCGTGAGTCCAAGATTAAATGATTCATAGAGTCATAAGATAGTACAAAGAAACACGATTCAATGATTCAGTGAGTGCCTGAATCATTGAGCTGAGGATTCAGGAGCATGTATCTCGTATCAGAGGATCACTGAATCAAAGAATCAGGGAAACATTGACTTTGTGAATCAATAGGTCTGCGAATTAAGGATTCAAAGACAATCCTCAGTGAATCGGAAATAACACTACTCAGCCGATCAAGCGCCGATATTCGACAGAACCGTGTCGAAAGAAATACAACTGAATGTCTGACGTGGATTTATGAGTCATTGATTCAATGATCAAACCATGACCGAGACACCGCGTGGATGGGGCGTCACACCATCGACTGGCATTCCCACGGTCGCCTTCGGTAATCAGAAAGGCGGGACGGGAAAGACAACGGCGACGATCAACAGTGCCGCGGCGCTGGCCACTCGGGATCACGATGTTCTTGCGATCGATATGGACCCACAGGCCGACATGACGAAAGGGCTTGGGCTGGGCCCGGGCGACGACAACGACCCTTCAAGCCCGAAGAACGACCTCCCCAACACACTGGTCACCGATGACGCGAACCTCCTCGACGTTCTCGTCGACAACCCGCGCACGCACGATACTAGACTTTCAGAGATTGTAGTTGAGGCCGACGAGTACGACCATCTGAACTTCGACCTGATTCCCAGTCACAAGGACATGGGCCTCGCTCGAGATTGGATGGACGATGCGAGTGCCCGTCTCTCGCTTAAACTCGCCCTCGAAGAGATGGTCGACGACGGATACAACTACGATTTCATCTTAATCGACTGCCCTCCGGACCTCTCTGTCTTGACGGACGCAGCGTTCATCGCTGCCCAGAACGTCTTCCTGTCTGCCCAGACCCAAGCAACGTCACGGGACGCACTTGACGACCTGTGGGACCAGCTGGAGTCCATCGAGGACAATCAGCAGATCGAGATTGCCATTGTCGGACTACTGGCGAACATGTACCGAGACGACGGCCAGTCGCAGAAGTTCCTCAACGCCTTCGACGAGTCCTTCGCGTCGATGGCACCGATTTTCAAACTCCCGATGCGAGTAGCGATTCAGCGGGCGTGGGACAACGGACGAGATATCTTCGAATGGGAGGACCCGAACGACCAACAAGTAGAGCGTGACCTCTTCCTAGAAATTGCAGAGACGATGGAACGGGCGTTCGACAAGACGCAGGTGGAGGCGTAAGTATGCCCCGAGGAATGGATGAGCGATTCGAGGATCCTTCGGACGAAGGGGAAGAGGAGGACGCTAGCGCCGAGAAGCGGGGCACGGAGACGGCGTCAGAAGCGGAAGGCCGGGACACTGCAGCGGCCACTGAACAACAGTCGAACAACCAGAAGACCGCATCCTCGGCGACCGACGAATCGTCTACGAGTGGAGCAAAAGGATCAGACGCCGAATCACTGAACATTCGCGAGGACTGGGATTCAGCCACGATATATGTAGAACCAGAACAGAGCGAGGACATCGAGATCACGTTTACTCGCCTGAAGAAACAACTGAAACGTGAGGATATCACGCTGGAGAAGAACAAACACTTCTACCGCGGCGTCTTCGAGGTGGCGTTCGGTGAGTACCGAGAGGAAATGAAAGAGAAGATTCGCGAACTCGCAAAGCAAGACGCTGATCAGTGAATCTTTGATTCACTGAATTTCGGTTGGGTTCATCAACGAAGCCTTTCTCGGGTTGAGCGATACACAGGTACCCTCTCGAATTATGAGAGGCTCCTCGCGAAACTTCGTGAACTGAATCCAAGGAACTTCGATCTACGGACCGTGGAAAGTGCATTTAAACTCGAGGAGACTTTTCGCTATTCCCTGGTCTCGGCTAGCAAACCTGTATACCTACGAATCGCAGCATTCGATATGCCCTACTGCCCAAATTACGGAGATCGAATTAAAGACGGTCACCACTACTGAGGTTCATGTGGGCAAGCACTGTCTATGGTCGCAGAGTCAGAAAACTGATCCGCCGATGGCAGTTAGTCGAGAGGGCTTTCTCTCGCTACGTTCGCTTACCTACGTCAACGATCTACTGAGCGGCGAGCGTGAAGTCGATCGGGACTCAGTTTCGTATACACAATTATCCCAAGAAGTGAACGCTACCCTGGCAGATTTCGCCCGTCTCGCGATGGTCGAAGAATTGGACCTACTCCAACTGTGGGCAGCTGGTTCTACGTCTGAAGCGCTATCAATGCCCGTCGAAGATATGAATAGCAATCAGGTTCACGCCCGGCTAGCCGCAATAGGCATGGGTCGTACTCTACGAATGTACGATGAATTCCTCCACACGGACTTCGAAGACGAATTCAACGAGCGACTACAGAAATTGGTCGAAATCGCACGTGAAGAACTCGACGATTATGGCGATGAATAAGACGTATCCCTGCGCTACATCGCAGCAAACTCTTCGCCGGAATCAGGGAGGTACTCGATGATACTCTGGTGGGCACCGATCTCGCTGATAATCGTCTGTAGCGCGTCAACGATAGTCGCGATGTCGCGATTGATTTCATGTTCACGGTACGTGCCCCCATCCTGGCCACGGTGTTCCATGTGCGAGAGCGTTAGATTGAGAATCTCGAAGTCGGACAAGAAACTGCGCATCCGGCGAGCAGTGCGGGGGTCACGACCCTGGAACTCGCAGAGTTCTTTGTAGCGCTGGTAGACGATCCGCGACCGGGCCGGTGTAGCGTCCTCGGCAGCGAGTGTAGTCAGCGCGTAGAGTGTGAGTTGCTCGTGTTCGGTGAGGTCGCGCATGATGTCCATGCTCTGCTGTGCCTCGAGCTTCTCCTGGGCGCGTTCGACGTGGTCAGTCGTAACTGAATCCGCGTTCTCGGTGCGTGCAAGATCGCCAGCCTTCCGAAGAAGTGTAATCGCTCGGCGGGCGTCGCCACCGTCCTGACGACCGAGGGCTGCACACAACGGGATTACTCCTTCTTCGAGTGCGCTCTGATGGAACGCGATTTCTGCCCGCTGTTCGAGAACTTTCTGGAGCTCTTCTGTGCCGTACGGCGGGAACGAAATCTCGGTTTCACAAAGCGACGACTGTACTTTCGCGTCGAGCTGCTCTCGGAACGTCGAGTCGTTGCTGATCCCGATGAGGCCGAGCTGAATGTTGTCGATGTATCCGTTGTTGTCGGCACGGGTAATCTGGTAGAGGAACGTGTCGTCCGTGATGTGATCGATTTCGTCGAGAACAACGACTACGGTGCCAGAGAGCTTATTGAGCTCATCCCAGAGAAGACGGTAGACTTTGGATTGGGGATGGCCGGTTTCGGCAATGTGTTGGTCGGGTTCTCGAAGGGCATTCACTAGACTAATTGCCGCCTGATAGCTCGTGCTAACGCCATCGCAGTTGAGCGAGATGATAGATAGGTCGACATCGAAATGTTCAGCCGATTCCTGAAGCTCGTTTAGCAAGAAATTCGTCACAGCGGTCTTCCCAACGCCAGTCTTGCCGTATATGAAGATGTTGTCGGGTTACTCGCCGTTGATAATCGGCTGAAGGGCAGCTTCGTACTCCTCAATCTCGTTATCCCGTCCGACGATGTCGTCCGGAACGTACTCGACTTTGAGTGTATTCCGGCGCTTGTATAACGTGTCGTCCGGCTGGAATCGAGGTGTCACGTTGGGTCGATTGATTCAACGAAGTACCATAATGATTTCGACCAGCGTTTCCGCTATTTCCAGTATAACCATCAGGGGGTATAGGTTCTACTATTCGTTATCAACCCCATCGTTTCCAGTCTATCGAAAGAATATCGTAGATCGTAGTTACTGTCGCGAGGGAGGAACCCAGAAGATCCAACCGTCGATGAACAACCTCACCCCACTATTTCCAGTAAAGTCATCGGATCACGGATGGTCGACCCACCCCGTCGTTTCCAGTAATTTGCGGTGAGTTCAGGTAGCTGGTCACGAGAGAAGAAGCCACTAGGTTCCAGTATTTCCAGTAAACGTTTCTTTATATACTCAAGAGACCCCGCCGTTTCCAGTATACTCGGCTAGTACACGAACCAGCAGACGGCGGGGGAGTCAGTTAACGAGAGCGACGGAACACCCCCTCCCCACTATTTCCAGTAAAGCACCACGAAAGATACCCACCTCGTGAGAAAGAACTCTGCACTAGAGAAAAGCTTATACCAATAGCGTTTGAGTTAGTCCGTAGGAGAGCTAGGCCATATTTTCTGTAGGGTTATTTCTAGTGAAAGAAAGTAGCGGTAGAGTTCAGAAGTCCTTCGTCACTAGTTTTACTGGAAATAGTGGGGGAGAGTGGGTGGGAATAGCCGCCAGCTCTCATCGTATAAGCGTATTAGTGGAAATGGTGGGGTCCGACACCCGTCAGACATCCTGGACAGGTTAACCAACGTGAAGTGGTATCCAGTTCACTCGTTGGTTAATCACCGACCGTGAGTAGACCCCGACTTTCCTTTAAGTTCGACGAGCGGCCGAGACCAAATCGCCAGTCACCACACCACGATTTCCAGTAAAGCGTGGTGAAGGGCCTGATACGTTAACCGACGATATGGTATAAAGAACTACCAGGGCGAATCCTGTCGGCGCTGATCGTCTCAAGCGCGACTTCCGTGACGCTCCCAGCGTCGATCAGTTTCTGAATGGGCTTGTAGACCGTGGCATCACTGACGCTCGGGCCGAGACTCTCGAGTTTTGTCCTTTCACTCGATTACTTCGCAGCTCTCATTCTACAAAGACGCATCATCCGCCTCGCTACGCTCAAATCGTAACGAAGCCAGCCCGATACCTCGATCGAAGGGTGACCGCTCCGAGCAATCGAGAGCGAGCGAGTATCTCGGTCGAGACGGAGGTTGTACTACGATGCTTCCGCGGCGGTACGGGAGCCGGACAGACAGGCGTCCGGAAGAGGGTGGCTCACGTCTCCGTACTCCTTCACTGGGTTTCGACCATCCGCTCGAAGCGGTCGAGACCTAGCTCGATACGTTTGAGGTCGTTGGCAAAGCTGAACCGGAGGAACCCCTCGCCGGCGTCGCCGAACGCGCTTCCGGGAGCGGCGACTACGTCGTATTCGAAGAGAAGCCGCTCGGCGATGTCCATACTCGATCCGGGGAGGGCGCTCACGTCGACGAACGCGTAGAATGCACCCTCGGGTCGGGTCATCGAGATATTTGGAAGGTTACGAATTCGGTCGACGATCGCGTCCCGCCGCCGCTCGAAGGCCGCCCGCATCTCTCGGACCGGAGCGTCAGGACCCGTGAGGGCGGCGACAGCGGCGTGTTGCGCGGGCGTGTTCACGCACGAAGTAGTGCTCTCATGAATCTTGGTCACGGCCGACGTCACGGGTTCGGGGCCGCTCAACCAGCCGACACGCCATCCCGTCATCGCGTACGTCTTCGAGCAGGAGTCGACGGTCACGACCCGGTCCGGGTAGTCAGTGACAGCCGCGAGGCTAGGTTGTGATCGCTCGTAGGTGAGCTCGTGATACACCTCGTCGGCGATGACGTAAGCGTCGTGGTTGGCGGCCGCCTCGACGACGCGCTCCATCGACGATACGTCGAACACTCGGCCGGTCGGGTTGGACGGGGACGTCAGGACAACGGCGCCGGTTCGGTCGGTGATCGCGTCGATTACCCGATCGGCATCGAAAGCGAAACCGTCGTCTGGAGATAACGGAACCTCGACCGGGTCGGCGTTCGCCAAACGCGCCTGTGAGAGGGGGTTCGGCCACGCCGGCGTGGGTACTACAACCTCGTCGCCGGGGTCAGTCGCCGTCAACAGCGTCAGATAGAGCGCCTCGACGCCGCCAGTCGTGACGACCACTCGGTCGGGATCAGCATCGACATCGCGAGTGTGTAATCTATCGGCGACAGCCCGTCTAAGCGGCCTGATACCCGCGTTCGGCGTGTAGGTCGTCCGGCCGTCGCGTGCAGCCGTCACTGCCGCCTCCACTACGTGTTCCGGCGTTGGGAAATCCGGTTCCCCGAGTTCGAGATGGACCAGGTCGTCGACGTCGCGTCCGCTCGCGAGGTCGAAAAGCCGACGAATCTGTTGGGGTTCGATCTGTGCGACTCGATCCGACACGGCACGGTCGGTCATTGATATCTCTGTGCGAGGCCGGGCCTCTTGTCTGTTCGGATACAGTCGACGACGAGTAATCGGACACGCTTCCTCCGCGCGTATTACTCTTGACCTCGCGCAGGCAGTATTCCCGAACGGCTGGTCGGGAGCGACGGCTCTAAGACGGCGATGCGCTAGCGACCACCTCTATCTCGACTTTGATCGGAACGGGGAGATCCCGCACTTCGACGGCGCTCCGAGCGGGGTACGGTTCGCTAACGTACTCTCCGTACACTTCGTTGACCGCGTCGTAGTTACTCATGTCTGTTAGGAACACCGTCGCCTTGGCCACTTCGTCGAGCGAAACGCCTCCGGCCCGCAACACGGCGTCGACATTCTCCAGCGTCCGTGCGGTCTGTTCTCGAACGTCCTCGGAGACCACGTCGCCGCTCTCTGGATCGATCGGCCCCTGTCCGGAGACGTAGATTCGATCGCCGTCGCGGATTCCTTGTGAGAACGGACCGATACTCGGGGGTGCGTCGCTAGTAGCGAGTTCCTCCATGGACTCAGATCGGTGCGTTCCCTCGAAAAGGTATCGGACGGGAGGAGCGCACGCCCCGAGTGGATCTACTTCTCTGCGGTCGGAAGAGATACCGATGCGCCGGACGAGGCCGACCGCTCCCACGCCTCGCAGAGGCCGATCGCCGACGCGACGTGGTCGATCGACGGTGCTCGCTCGCCGATCTGAGAAGCACCGTCGGTCGACACGGTGCTTACGAACGCGTCCCACTGACGGTCGAGGATAGGGCTTTGCGTACGGCCGAACACCGTCGCGCTCCGCTCGTCCGGCGGACCGGCGTGCCACTGGATTCCCTCGTACCCCTGATGCGTCGTTCGAATGATGCCGTCGGTACCGACGACTTCCACCTCCCAGTTACCGAGTCGTTCGCGGCAGTCGGTCGCGTACGTCATCGTCATCGTTCCCAACGCGTCGTCGGCAAATCGAACCGTCGCCGTACCGAGGTCGGGGTGTTCACTGTGAGGGGTGTTGACGTTGGCGTACTCCGCTCGCGCCTCCGCCGGCGGCGAATCGGCGAGCCAGAGGAGCGTATCGGCCGTGTACACGCTCATAGCGAAGGCGGCCCCCGCCTCCGCAGGGGCATGCTCGGCGTTCGTCTCGATACCTGCCGACGGTACTCGGTCGTGACGGATCGCCGCCCGTACGGCGAGGATGTCGCCGGCCTTCCCCTCGGCGACGCGTCGTCCCATCTCGGCGACGGCGTCGTCGAAGCGGGCAGGGGTCGTCGCCATGGCGGTGCAGTCCGACTCTTTCGCGGCGTCTGCAACCGACCGTGCGGCGTCCGCTCCGTCCGCCATCGGCTTTGCACAGAGAGCAGAGACGCCCGACCGAAGAGCGGTAACCGCGTCGTCGGCGCGACGTCGCGTCGGGGTTGCGACCACTACCGCGTCGACGTCCGAGTCGAGGGTCGTAGATACCGAGTCGTGAATCTCACACTCGTACTCTTCGGCGAACTCTCGGGGCGTCGGACGAGAGAGCGTGCGAAGCGCGTCTACTGAGACGTCGCCGGGGTAAGCGGCTACGACCTCGCACTTCGGATGCGACGCCGCTCGCTCGGCGTACGCGGGTCCGTAGAACGATGCGAGGCCAAGAACACCGACGCGTAGCGTCATAGTGGGGGCAGTAGGGTCGAGAGCGTCTCAGTCGGCGCTCCGACGAGCAGGGGTCCGGTCTTCGAGCCACTGCCCCACCGGCGAGTCGAGGCCGTAGTAGATGACGCCGGCGATGAGGGCGCTCGAAAGTGCGGGGACCGTCCACTCGGGGGCCAGCACCGCGAAGCCGGCGCCGACGGCCCACGCGATGACTGCGGCCGGGTTCCAGCCGTTCAAGTACCAGTATTCTCCCGTCATATCGAACAGCGCGTCGGTGTCGAGTCCCTCCTCCAGGAAGTAGTAGTGCACCAGCAGGATTCCGGTCGTCGGAACGAGCGTCACGGTGAGCGCCGAGAGGAACGCGGTGATTCCCCCGAAGCTGAAGATGCCCGCGATGGCGAGTCCCGTTCCGATGAGTCCGGTGAGGACCGTCGTGTGGAGACGCGGCCAGCCGGTGATCTGCGAGAGCGCCATCCCCCCGGCGTAGACGTTGGTCACGTTCGTAGTCCACGAGCCCATCACCAGGAGGAGCAGACCGACGGAGCCGAGTCCGAGTTCCACCATGATGTTCACGGGGTTCCACGTTCCCGCCGCAGACGCGGCGACGACGCCGATGGCGGCGAGGGCGATAGCGAACACAACCCACGCGAGGGTCGCACCCCAACTCGGCGCCGATGGATTATCCGCGTCGCCGTACCGGCCGTAGTCCATCGACACGATGAGATACGCGGCCGTCGCGGCCGGGAAGACGTTCAACGCGGCCCAAAACGACATGCCGCCCCCCCCACCGAGTTGCACGGAGTAGTTGGCGTATATCTGGTAGACGACTAGCGCCAGTAACACGGTCATGACCGGGACGGCGAGACGGTTCAGCCACTCGATAGAGTCGTATCCGAACACGGCGATAGAGGCCATCAGGATGCCGAGCACGCCGGCCAGAAGCCAGAACGGGAGCGTGATACCGAAGTTAGCTAGTATCTGCTTCGAACTTGACGCGACGATACCGGTCTGCACACCGAACCACCCTACCGTCGCGAGTACCATTGCGAGCGACGGAATCACTCGCCCTTGGATGCCGAAGGGGCCGCGCATAGCCGTAGTTCCTGCGGTTCCCTCCTTGGCGGCGATCCGCGTACCCAGGTACACGATACCGCCGATGGCCACGATGCTCAGCGCCGCGGCGGCGAGTCCGGTCAACAGCCCCGCTTGGACGGTCAGCGACCCGAGGAGGAAGTTGGTGATGACGATGGTGAAACCCGCCCATATCGCCGTGAGTTCCCAAAATCCTCTGTCCCGATTCGACTTCGGAACGGTGTCTACGCCCTCTGTCTCTATCAATGGCATGCTCTATCGTCCCATAACCGAATACGCCCGTTTATAATTTATGTAAGATATATGGTGTCACCCACCGGGTTTTTTGTACGAGTGGTCGAACAGGTAGCGCAGACATGGAGTTCGGAGTGTACCTGAACCAGTACGGAGACGACCGTTCGTCGTTCGACATCGACGATATGCTCGCTCAGGGGGCCGAAGTAGAAGAGCTGGGGTACGATACCGCGGTCGTCGGCGAGCGACACTTCTACGACGGCGGGTTCTTCGAGCCGTTTACGTGCCTCAACGGGCTCGCGGCGAGGACGGACGAGATAGACCTGATGGCGAACATTCTGATACTCCCCGCCTATCACCCGATACACTTGGCGGAGTACGTCGCGAACCTCGACAACGTCTCCGACGGTCGAACCCGGTGGGGCATCTCGTTGGGGTATCGCGAGAGCGAACTCGTCAATTTCGGTGTCGATATGGACGACCGAGTCGGGCGGTTTCTCGAAGGGATTCACGTGATCAAACGGCTACTCGAGGGTGATCGCTTCGATTTCGACGGTGACCACTTCCAGTTCGAGGACGCGTTCGTCCGACCCGAACCGGTTCAGGACCCTCGTCCGAAGTTCTGGGGTGGCGGAAACGCCGAAGTGGCCATCAAGCGTGCGGCCTACCGAACCGACGGGTTCACGGCGGCCGTCACCGTTCCGGAGGAACTCGAATCGGATATCCAACTGTACGAGAAATCTCTCGAGGAGGCCGGGAAAGATCCGACAGAGGCGAACGTGACGATCATGGTCGACGGGTACGTCGGCGAAACCACCGAGGCGGCCTACGACGCGCTTGACCCGTACATGCTCGACCTCCACGAGAAGTACATCCAGTGGGGGAATCCCGAGTTCGATCGTCGGCCAACGTTCGACGACGTCGATGACCAGTGTCTCATCGGCACCGCCGAGGAAGTGGCCGAGAAGGTCGCGGCCTACCGCGACATGGGCGTCGACCACCTCATTTTCCGGACCCAGTTCCCGGGGATGGGACAGGATGTAGCGCTCGAGAGCGTCCGTCGCTTCCGCGACGACGTGATGTCCCAGTTCGACTAACCGCCACGTGCTCGCTTCGTCCTCGGCTACTCGACCAACGCCGCTCGGACGGCGGACGGATCCTTTCCGACGTTAGTGGCCGATGGTGACGCCGTTTGACGCTCCTTGAGTCCGTGTCCGGTTATCAGAGCGGCGACCGTGTCGCCCTCGTCGATGGCGTCGACGCGCTCTACTGCGGCGACGGCGGCGGCGCTAGCCGGCTCGGCGTACACGCCCGCTCGCTCTGCCAGCCGATCCGTCCACCTCTCGACGTGGCGATCGTCGAGAGCGATGGCTGTCCCGTCGCTCTCGAGGACGGTCTGCAGTGTCAGGTCTCCATCGTTAGCGTACCCGACTAGCGGGTCGGCGATGGCTCCCACAGAGGTGGTAATCGATTCGCGCCACGGCTCTACGCTCTCCCCCCGCTCGAACGCTCTGACGATGGGGTGGCACCCCTCGGCCTGTACGCAGACCATTCGAGGTACCGAGTCGATCACGCCCGCGTCAGCGAGGTCGCGGAAGCCGAAGAACGTACCGCCGAGTAGCGGCCCCGCACCTACCGGGACGGTCACCCAGTCGGGGACGTCCCCCAGGTCGTTGACGAGCTCGAAAGCCACGGTTCGATTGGCGCTGGCCACGAAGGGGTTGGCGGAGTAGACGGCCGTCGCGTTGAGTATGCGGTCGCTCGCTACCTCTTGAGCGAGACGGAACGCGTCGCTGAACGTGCCGTCGACGGTGAACATCTTCGCGCCGTGAGCCGCTGCCTGCCCTAGCTTGGCAACGGATGTCCCCTCCGGTACCAGAACGGCGCAGGGAACGTCTGCGCGAGCGGCGTAGGCCGAGACGCTGGTGGCCGTGTTTCCGGTGCTCGCGACGACAACGGCCTCCCACGGCGTTTCGGGACTTGCTACTTGCGAAATCGCGAGGGAGCTTCCGCGGTCCTTGAACGAACAGGTCGGATTCAGCGATTCGAGCTTTCCGACGACGGTCGAGTCAAGGTCACGGCCAACTGCGGCAGTGGGAGTCTTCCCCTCACCCATCTGTACTGGCTCTGAGACGTTGGGGAGCGCAGCAGTAGGTTCCCCGTCGACGGCGCGTCTCAGCCGTCCGGGGTCACGTTCGACGTAGCGAACGAACCCGCCGCAGTCGTTGCACGTCGCGATGGGCGGTACGCTCTTTCGTCCGCACGAGAGACAGACGAAAGGCACTCTAGATCCGTACCTCGCCGGTCTGGTCGTCGAACACGTGTAGATCCTCGGGCGCGAACCCGACGGTGACGTCGTCACCTTCGGATACGTGGTCGATCACCTCCTCGTCGGCGGACTTCAGAACGAACTCCTCGTCGAGTCCGACGTCGAGGTAGTACCAACTATTGTCGCCGTACGTCTCCACGACGGTAACTGTCGCATCGAAGGTGAACTGGGAGCGATCAGAGTCGGCGTAGACGGCCCCGTTTTCGAGAACCGACATATCGTTCGGTCGGACCCCCGCCTCTACGTCGGTTTCGGACAGGCGGTCGCGGAAGTCCGACTCGACAGCCGACGGAATCCGGAGTTCGAACGTGTCTACCTCGAACCGAGGTGCCCCCCCGTCGACGAACTGCGCATCGAACAGGTTCATACTCGGAGTACCGATGAAGTCGGCGACGAACCTATTGGACGGGTGATCGAACAGCTCCATCGGGTCGCCGAACTGCTGGAGCGTCCCGTCGTTGAGCAGGAGTATCTCGTCCGCGATGGACATAGCGTCCTCCTGACTGTGAGTGACGTGGACGAACGAGATACCCGTCTGACGCTGGATGCGGAGCAGTTCGGTCCGCATCTCGATACGTAGCTTGGCGTCGAGCGACGAGAGCGGCTCGTCGAGCAGAATAACCTCGGGTTCGCGGACGAGGCTCCGTCCGAGCGCGACCCGCTGCTGTTGGCCTCCGGAGAGCGATGCAGGGGAGTCGTCGAGCTTGTCCTCGATCTGGAGGATCTCGGCGATCTCTCGTGTTCGCTCACGGCGTTCGTCTTTCGGGACGTCGCGCATCTTGAGGCCGAACCCGATGTTCTCGCGGACCGACTTGTGATCCCAGAGCGCGAGGTTCTGGAACACCATGCTCAGGTCGCGCTTGCGCGGCGGCCGATCGGTCACGTCTTCCTCGCCGAACCGGACCGCTCCCTCCGTCGGCGTCTCGAGACCCGCGATCATACGGAGCGTGGTGGACTTGCCACATCCCGACGGCCCCAGTATCATCGTGTACGAGTCGTCCGGGATCGTGACGTTCAACCCCTCTACGGCAGTTAATGAACCATACTCCTTCGTGAGTCCGTCGAGTGTGATTTCGCTCATATTGCACCACTACCTTTCGCGATTCCTTCGCCGAGGTACTTCGCCATCAGCCAGAAGATGGCCAGCACGGGGATCGTCGAGATAACGCATACCGCCGCCAGTAGTCCCCAGTTGACGGCATACGAGCCGACCAGCTGGTTGAGCGCTACCGGCACCGTGTGACTCGCGGAGTCCGTCATGAGGACGTACGCGAACATGTACTCCCCCCACGACATGATAAACGCGAACGTACCGGCCGCGATGATACCGGGCATCGCCTGGGGGACGGTGATACGGACGAACGCGCCGAACTCAGTTGCACCCTCGACCATCGCCGCTTCTTCGAGTTCTCGGGGGATGTCTTCGAGGAACGCTTGCAGGATCCACATGCAGAACGGGAGCGCGAGCATCGTATCGACGATGATGAGTGCGAGCGGATCTCCGAGGACCCCGAAGTGGTCGGCCAACTTGTACATCGGGACGATGAGCGCGACGTGCGGAAACATGTAGGTGAGCAGAACTAGCCGCGCTACGCCACTCCTGCCGGGGAAAGTATACCGGAGGATACCGTACGCGCCGAGCAGCGAGGCGATCGTGGTGAGGAGAGTAGTTCCGATCGCCACCACGAGGCTGTTCCACACCGACTGGAGGAAGCCCGTCTGTAGCGCCTGCTGGTAGTGAGCGAGCGTGAACTCGGGTGGGATCAGCGCCACCTGATTGTACATGACGTTTGTCGGCTCGAAGGAGGTCTTCAACATCCAGTAGAACGGGAAGAGGAAGACCACGAGCGTGAGCGCCAGCAACACGAACCGGGCTACCTGCGCGACACGGCGGTACGTGGAGTACCCCGTCATGCGAAACCACCCTCCTGCATCTCCTCCTGTTGGAAGTACGCGATAACGAACACGCCGAGCAACAGGAAGAGGACGACGCTGATGGCCGTCCCGCGGCCGATAGCCCGGAGGTTGAACGCAGTCTCGTAGATCAGCACCGGCAGCGTGGTTGTTTTACCTACTGGACCGCCGGAGGTCAACAGCCAGAGCATGTCGAAGATATTGAACGTGAGGAGGAACCCGAGCAGGCCGAGGACGGTCATGGAACTCGACAGGTGGGGATAAGTGACGTGGCGAAACTCGGACAGTGGACCTGCCCCCTCGACGCGTGCGGCCTCGTACTCCTCGTTCGGGATGGTCTGGAGGACGGCGAACACGACGAGTGCGACCAACGGCGCCCACCGCCACGTGTTGATCAGTACCACCGTCGCGAGTGCGAGACCGGGTTCGGTCAGCGGATTCAACTGGTTGGAGATTATCCCGAAGTCGACGAGCCACCGATTGAGCGGCCCATAAGACATGTTGAACAGCCACGACCACATGATCGCAGTCACCGCCGTCGGGATGACGAAGGGGACGAGCATCACCGTTCGCACCACGTTCCGCCCGAAGAACTGGCGATTGAGTAGGAGTGCGATACCGATACCGACTACCCCCTGGAGCACCAAGTTGGCAACGGTCCAGAACAGGCTTCGCTGGAGCGCGTTCCAGAACACGCTGTGGTCGAACAACCAGCGGTAGTGCTGGAGGCCGACAAACTCGCCGCTCGACAGGTCCATGAAGCTAATCCACACCGCGTTGATGAACGGGTAGACCAACGCGACGAGTATGATGGTGACCGGTAGCGCGACGAGTCCGATCCCTACCAGAGAGTCGCGGCCGAACTCCGTCAGCGTCGAGCGTGTAGTTTCGAATCGATTGCTGAACGACATGTAACTTAGAGCTCGGAGCTCTTCTCGACCCCGAGCACCTCCTGAAGGCGATTTTGACCCCACTTCGCCGCCTCTTGCGGGGAACGATCGTTGACGACTAGCTGCTGAACGATCTCCGCGAGCACGTGTGATCCCTCAAGCTTCCCGACGCTCGGGATGTACAGGTCGTTCTTTACGTGGATGTCACGGAAGCCGTACAGGGACGCGTTCGGGAGTGCCTCGAACTGCGTGCGGACCATGTCCTCGTACTTGGAGATAAGCTCGTGAGTCCAGTAGCTGTCGGCCTGTTTCCCCGTCTTGGTCACGGGAAGGTAGAGCGTCGGTTCCAGGTTCGCCAGGAACGAGCCGTAGTTCTCCTGTTGGTGGAGCCACTTCACGAACGTCCCGATGGCGTCGAGTTTCTCCTCGTTGAACACCATGATGTCGTTCACGTAGTGCACCGAGCCCTTCTGTCCGCCGGAGGGAACCGGCTGTTGCATCGCCCCGAAGTCCTCGGCGAGATCAGTGTCGACGAGTCGTCGTATCCACGACGAGAAGCCGATGGTCGAGTGGGCGGTCTCTTGAAGGAGCGACCGTTCCCACTCCGCCCAGCCCCAGTTCGTAGCGCCGGGGGGGCTCGCCTGCTTGAACATCCGTTTGTAGAAGTCGAGCGTTTTGACCGTTTCCTTCGTGTCGAACATGATCTTCCCGTCCGGCCCGTAGACGTACGCGTTAGCGTTGATCATCAACGTGTAGAGGTCCTCGGTCGTCCAGAGGTTCTTGTTGGCCGGGAGGACGATGCCGTACTTGTTCTTATCACTGTTGGTGAAGTTGGAGACGGCGGTGAACCACTCCTCCCAGTTCTTCGGAGGCCAGGCGTTCATCGAGCCCAAGGTGTCACTCCGGAAGTGGTTCAAGAACACCATGTCCCACATCGGAATTCCCCACGTTCCCCCGTCGTACGTGAACTGGGTCCGCGTGCCCTCGAGGAAGCTGTACTGCTCGTTGAGTTCCTTCACTAGGCTCGAAACGTCGACCAGCGCGTCCCGCGCTTGGAACTGCATCGTAAACGCCGGGAGCGAGAACATGAAGTCCGGTTCGTTGCCGGCGTCGAGGGCGCTCGTCAGCTTACCGAAGACGTTGTTCCAGTTCTGGGGCTGCTGGGAGACTTGGACACCGTCGTGTTGCTGGTTGAACTTGTCGATGAACCGCTTGAACGTCTCTACCCGGTGGGGGACGCTCTCTTGGTGCCAGAACACCAAGTTCGTCGTCCCACCGTCGCCGCTCTGACTCCCGGCGGTCCCGCCGCCGGTACTCTGCCCGGAGGACGTGCCGGTTCCGGAGCCGCCGGAGTCACCCGACAGTCCAGTGCATCCGGCTAATCCGACCGCCGTGCCGGCGGTAACCGCCCTGAGAAACCGTCTACGCGACCGGTGACTCTTGCTACCGCTACTCTGTGGCATTACGTCCCAGGGGTACAACATTTTCACGTATAAAGGTATCGGACAAGGCAGAATAGGCGGGGAAGAAGTCGAGCTACCGGTGATTCGCAGTCGCCGCGCCGATCCAGTCGAGACTTCGGTCGGGGAGTAAACCGTAGTTGTAAAACGAGATGCGCTCGGCTCCGGCCGCCGCGAGGCCGTCGACGATGTCGACTACCGTCGCTTCGTCGTGGACGGCGGGATGCCCGGGGAGAACCCCTGCGTGAAGGGGGGTGTCCGGGGCGAGATACTCGGCGGTCCGGTAACGGTCGACCGCGTCGGCGCGTGACGATTCGTAGTCGATGACGGTGTAGTAGTCGAGTGAATCCGAGAGCGTGTCGACGTCGACACCGTGCATCCACGTGTCCTCCACACCGAAGAACCCGAGATAGTAGCCGAGGTCGGCCGAGACTGATCGATCGAACTCGGCAAACAACGATGCCAGCGTCTCCGTCCGAGCGTCGACGTACGCCGCGACTTCCGGATTGGCCCTCAGCCATCCGCCGACGTTCAGATCGTGAGGGAGTTCCCCCGCGACGATTGCGTCCAGCGTCTCGACTGTCGCTTCGTGGGCCGCCTCGACGTCGATCCCCTCGTCGGCGGCGTTCGCGCGACAGTGGTCGCAGAAGCAGAGACCGAAGAGAAACTCGCCGAGTGTACCGAGGCGAACGTGGTACTTGTCGTGGTGCCAGCCGAACCCGGTTCCGTAGAAATAGTCGAACGTCTCTAGTTCGATGCGTTCGAACGGGGCGCGCGTATCGAGGTCTTCGAGCAGGCCGGTGAGGTACGTCTGTACCTCCGGGTTCGACGGACACAGACCGAAGGCAAGCGAATCTCCATAAGGCGAAGTGAGCGTCACGTCCGGATTTTCGAGCCCGAGCCGCGAATTGTGACAGCCGATGGTCCACGAGTTGAGCGCGAGGTGAGTGTCCTCGATTCGGTCGACGATGCGCGCGAGCCAGTCCTCGTCACCCATGGTCTCGTTGGGGACCGGTTCGAGGCGTCCGTAACGGCCGCTGTCCGGTCGAAAGTACGAACTCGCTCGAGCGAAGAAGGTGCGCCGCTCCGGGTTACGGGGGAGGAACGGCTGTACGGAGTGATAGTTCGTCGCCAGATTCACCTCCGTCACGCCGATGTCGGCGAGTCGGTCGGCGACGCGTTCGACGCCCTCGTCGAGCATATCCCAGGGGTAGACCCAGGTAGCGAACTCCATGTACGGTCCATCCGCACCGACCATCATATGTGTTGCCGTGGCGCGACCGACGGTACAGTTAGGTGGGTGGCGCGACACTCTCGACTCGCCATGAGGATGAGTATCGACCTCGGCGGCATGTACGAGTCGCCCGGCTACTATCTCGACCGCGCCGAGGCGGTCGAGGCGGCCGGGTTCGACGCGCTGTGGTTCGGAGATCACATCCAGCCGTGGTTCCACGAGGGCGGCCGCGCGCCCTTCGCCTGGTCGTGGTTGGCGTCGGCGCTCGAACGGACGGACTCGATCCCGGTCGGCACGTTCGTGACGCCACCGCTCTATCGGTACCACCCGCTAGTGGTCGCGAACGCGGTCGCGACGCTCGACGAGATGTACCCCGGACGGTTCCGCGTCGGCGTCGGGACCGGCGAGCGGATGAACGAGCATCCGTTCGTCGACGAGTGGCCGTCGTGGGACGAACGAGGCGACCGACTCGCCGAAGCGATCGAGATATTGCGGACGTACTGGACTGCGGACGATTTCTTCGGCCGGGATGGAGATCACTTCGCGTTCGACCCGATATACCCCTACGAACAACCGGAGACGGAACAGGAGCTGTACTGTTCGGCGACCGGACCGAAGAGCGCCCGCCTCGCCGCTGAACACGCCGACCACCTGATCACCATCGCCGGGGTTCCTGATGTAAAGTCCCGGGTCATCGATGTCTATCGCGACAACGGCGGAGACGGCGAGGTAGTCGTTCAGACCGTTGGTGGATTCGGTGACGCCGATCGCATCGTCGACCGCATCGCGAACTCGTTTGCGTCGACCTTACGTCCGGAGAGTTTCGACGAGACGGACCCCCGGGCGCTTCAGGAGATGGCGGCGCGCGTCTCCGGCGACGAGATCCGAGACTCGTTCCTCGTCGCCGAGACGCCCGAAGACGTCCTCGCGTGGGTCGACGAACAGGCCGACCGCGGGGCCGACCACGTCGTAGTAACCGACGTTAGCTACGAACAGGACGCGTTCTACCGCACCGCGGCCGACGAGATCCTCCCGGAGCTGTAGGCCTCCCTTCTCTCGCCGCGTTCGGCGCTCCAGTACCGTTTCGACGGCTCCGACCGAATCTTCAAGTAGTACGCTCGGTAGTTACGGACATGCGAGTCGAACGCGTCACCATCCACGAGTACGAGATACCGCTCGAAGAACCGTTCGTAACCGCTCTGAAACCGATTCCCGAACTCGAACGCGTACTGGTCGAAGTCGAAACGGACGAGGGAATCGTCGGCCTCGGCGAGGGCGCACCCGCGTACGAGGTGACCGGCGAGACGCAGGGATCGACCGCGGCCGTGCTCGAAGACGTCCTCGCACCGCTGGTCGTCGATGCGAACCCCCTCGACGTGGAGCGCGTCCGTCAGGACATGTGGAATCTGGTCGACGGGGCCATGTCCGCCCACGCCGCCCTCGAGATCGCCTTTCAGGACATTCGTGGAAAGTGCGCTGATATGCCGCTCTACCGGTTGCTCGGCGGTCACGCCGAGGACCCCGTGATCGATGTCCCGAAAGTGCTATCGATCAAATCGCCGGAGGAGATGGCCGCCGACGCTGAGGCGGCAGTCGACGACGGATACAATCAGATCAAGATCAAGGTCGGCGGCGACCCGGAGACGGACGTCGACCGGGTGCGAGCCATCGACGAAGCAGTACCGAACCGAGTCAGTCTCAAGGCTGACGCGAATCAGGGGTGGGGTGACGCCAAGACGTCGCTCCGGGCGCTGACCGAGATCGGACACCTACTCGACGTCATCGAACAGCCAGTTTCGAACGACAACGTGGCCGACCTCGTCGAACTCCGGAGGCGCGTCGACGTTCCGGTGATGCCCGACGAGAGCGTCGAGAGTCCCGCCGATGTCAGCGACCTAGTTCGACGCGGTGCGGGCGACATCTTCAACATCAAACTGATGAAGACGGGAGGCCTCAGCGAGGCGGTCCGTCTCAACGCGGTCGCCGAGGCCGACGGTCGCGGTACGCAGGTCGGTTCAATGGTCGAGGGGCACGTCGGAACCGCGGCCGGCGTCCACTTCGCGGCCGCGTTCGAGAACGTCGTCTGGAACGAGATGGTCGGCCCGTTCATGACGACCACCGGCGTAACCGATCTCGACGCCGACTGTCCGCAGATTCGGGCGACTGGTCCCGGCCTCGGCGTGTCGCTCGACCGCGACGCGCTGGCCGAGCTCCGGAGCGACCGGACGGTGATCGAATGAGCGATTACGAGCGGAGGGTCGTCGACCTCGCGTCCGAACTCGTCTCCCGACCGAGCGAGAATCCGCCGGGCGACGAGGCGGCGGTCGCCGAGTTCCTTGCCGAGCGACTCGAAAACTCGTCCGCGCCGTTCGACGTCGAGACCCGTGAGGTAGAACCGGGGCGACCCAACGTGATCGCGAGGGCGGGCGACCCCTCACGGGGAAGTGTCCTCCTCACGGGGCACACGGATGTGGTTCCGGCGAACGCCGCCGACTGGACCGCCGACCCGTACGACCTCCGAGAAGCCGACGGCCGAGTCGTCGGACGGGGGATCGCGGACATGAAAGGGGCGCTCGCGGCGAAAGTACTCGCAGCGGAGTCGTACCTCACGTCGGCCGAGGCGCCGGGGGAAGTCGTCCTCGCGTTCGTCGTCGATGAAGAGAACCAAGGCAGAGGAACGCAGGCTCTAGTGACGGACGGTGTCGAGGCCGACGCCGCCATCGTCGGAGAGCCGACCGAACTGGACGTGTGCGTGGCTATCAAAGGCGTGGCTCGGTACGAAGTAACCGTCGAGGGAGAGAGCTGCCACTCGGGACG
Organism: Haloferacaceae archaeon 50; assembly: GCA_046097085.1. GTDB lineage: Archaea > Halobacteriota > Halobacteria > Halobacteriales > Haloferacaceae. The sequence goes on from CP175568.1 coordinate 26,350, forward strand.
ACCCGACGAGGGCACCGACGCGATTCGCGGTCTCGCGCGGGTAATTGAACGCATCGAGGAGATGGACGCCCGACTTGAGAACGAGACATCCCACCCCCACCTCGCACCGGAAGACATCACGGTGACCGAGATCAAGGGCGGTATCGCGCCGAACGTCGTGGCCGACCGCGCTACGGCGACAGTCGACTGGCGGTTCCTTCCCGGCCCGACCGACCCGGAGACGTTCGACGAACGTCTCGCCGACGCGCTCGATGGCATCTCGGTCGGCGGAGAGCCGATCGGGATTACCCTCGACCGAACCGTCTTCGCACGGGGGGCGGAGGTCGACGACGACCACCCCCTCGTCGAGGCAGTAGTCGGCGCCGCAGAGATAGCCGACGTCGACGCCAGGCCGACGGGGTTCAACGCCGCCACCGACGCGCGCTTTCTCATCAACGACGCGAGCATCCCGACGGTCCACTTCGGGCCGGGAAGCATCGAAGACGACGCGCACACTGTCGACGAATCCGTCACTACCGAAGACCTCACGACGACGGTTCGGACCTATCGGAACGCGCTTGACGCGCTCCTCGAGTGATTCCGTTGGCCGAGAACGCCGCCGACCGCCCGGCATCGTGCGTTCGAAGGAACTGAGCGGGAATCGACCTACGTTTTCGACGGCGGCGTAAACATACCCGACAGCGCGTCGACGGCCTCGTCGACCGCCGTCTGTCCGTCTCGAAGGCGCGGCAGTCCGTGACCCGGGAGTAGCGCATCGATGTTCTGGTCGGCCAGGTTATCGATATCTTCGCGGTAATCAGCGAGTGACGATCCGGGCGTGTTGAGGAGGCTGATCGAGCCGTCGGGATAGACGGCGTCGCCGACGAAACAGAGCGTCGCCTCGTCCGTCTCCGTGAGGTACGCGACGTGGTCGGCGGCGTGTCCCCGGAGACGGATCGACTCGAACTCACGTCCCGCGACGGTCACCGTCGTCCCCGGATCGACGGTGTCGTCCGGATCGAAGTGAGTGTACTCGTAGTCCGGCGGATACACGCCGTCGCGCTTCGCCACGTCGATTCCGAGTTCTCGATCGGTGCCACAGGTCAACAGCGGAACGCTCGGTTCGGGGGCGACGACGGGAATCGAACGCTCTTGGAGCGACGGCCCTCCCTGTGAGTGGTCCGCGTGAGCGTGGGTGAGCAGGGCCGCTGACGGCTCGCCGAGCGTCGCGCGCGTGTGAGAAAGGAGTGTCTCCGTGTCCATCCCACCACCTATGTCTATCAGGACCGGTCCCTCGGGCGCGTCGATGGCGTACACGTTACAGTCGTAGCGGTTCGAGAGTCGGGCATCACCGGATCCGACGAGGGCGAGTGTGTCGGTCAGGCGCATCACATCATCGTTCATCCGTCCGCAGTTCTTGTAGCTATCGCCAGCTGACCGACAGAAGATTATTGTGAGGTCGCGTGCCACCACTGTGCATGGAGTCGCAAGCAGACGGTGAACTAGCACCTAGGCTCTCTCGCCGTGCGACGGTCGTCGAACGGTCGCCGATCCGTCTCATGTTCGACTTAGCCGACGAGTACGACGCCGAAGATCTGGTTCACCTCGAAATCGGCGAACCGGATTTCGACACGCCCGACCACATCGTATCCGCCGGATGCGACGCGGCCAAGGCAGGCGAGACGCACTACACGGCCAACGCGGGAATTCTCCCACTTCGTGAGGCGATTGCGGCCGATCTCGCCCCCGATATCGACGTCGACCCCCGGAGCGAGGTGACCGTGACCTCCGGTGCGATGGAGGCGCTCCACCTGACGATGCAAACCGTCGTGGATCCCGGCGACGAGGTGGTCATCCCCACTCCCGCTTGGCCGAACTACGTGACGCACGTGCAGATGGCCGGCGCAACGCCAGTCGAAGTACCGCTCGCGGCCGACGAATCGTTCGCGCTCGACCCCGATCGTATCGGGAGCGCTATTACTGACGACACGGCTGCGATCATCCTCACGTCCCCGTCGAATCCAACCGGGCAGGTCTATGACCCGGACGCCGTCCGTGAAGTAATCCGCGTGGCCGCGGACCACGGGACGTACGTCGTCGCCGACGAGGTTTACAAGGATCTGGTGTACGACGACCAACCGACCGGTATCGCCGGCTACACCGATACGTCCGACATCGTTCTCACTGTCGGGTCGGTATCGAAGACGTACGCGATGACCGGCTGGCGCGTCGGGTGGCTGGTCGGTCCCACCGAAATCGTCGCCGCTGCCAACAAACTGCACGAAAGTACGACCGCCTGCGCTTCGAGCGTCTCCCAGCAGGCGGCGCTGACAGCACTAACGGGGACACGCGAACCGGTCGAAGAGATGCGCTCCGCGTTCGCGGAACGGCGAAAATACGTCATGGATCGTGTCGCGGATCTTCCGGGCGTCAGAGCGCCGACTCCTGACGGGACGTTCTACGCTTTCCTCGACTTTTCACACCTGAACGAGCCCTCACTGGACCTCTCGAAGCGCCTCATGTACGACTACGACGTCGTCACCGCTCCCGGCTCCGGGTTCGGGGAGGGAGCGGACGGATGGATTCGAGTGAGCTTCGCCAACAGCCTCGCCCGCCTCGAACAGGGGTTCGATCGTATCGAGCGAATGTTGGAGGAGGTGTAACTCTATGGTCGACGTAACCGTCATCGGCGGTGGGTTTATGGGCGAAAATCACGCTCACGCCGTGAGCGATCATCCGACGCTAACACTCGATAGCGTAGTCGACGTCGACGAAGAACGCGCGGCCGAGCTTGCGGAAGCGTACGGTGCCGATCGAGCGCTGACCGACTACGAGACGGCGCTCGACGACGCCGCGGCGGCCGTCGTGGCGACGCCGGAACGTTTTCACACCGACCAGGCGGAGGCGGCGCTCGACCGTGACCGTCACCTCCTCCTCGAGAAACCGGTCGCGGCGGAGATCGACGACGCGTGGAAACTCGCTTCCGAAGCATCACGGACCGACGCCGCGACCGGCGTGAGCTTCATCCTCCGATACGACCCTGGCTACAGCGGCGCCCGACAGGCTGTCGATTCGGGTAGCTTGGGGAAGCCTGTGAGTGTCCGAGCGCGCCGAGGGATCACCATCGACGAGTCGAGACGGATCGGTGGGCGCGGCCACCCTCTCTATTACATGAGCGTCCACGACATCGATGCGATGATGTGGTGTCTCGATGCCCGTGTGTGCGCCGTACAGGCCGTCGAACGACGCGGGAAACTCGAAGATGTCGACGTCCCAGACGCGATGCAAGCGGTGCTTGAGTTCGAGGAGAACACTATCGGCGTTCTGGAGGGGTACGGTACTCTTCCGTCGGATACCCCCGGTGGTATCGACGCTGCGTTAGAGCTGGTCGGCACTGACGGAGTCGCAAACGTCGACACACCCGGCTCGACGCTTTCCGTTCACGGTGAGCGGTTCGACCGGCCTGATACGCGTCATTGGCCGGTGGTGAACGGACGGATGGACGGTGCCGTCCGACGTCAGATAGATCGCTTCGCCGAGGCGATCAGTACAGACACGAAACTCTTGGCCTCGGTCGAAGACGGTGCTCGCGCACAAGCCGTCGCCGACGCCGTGTTAACCGCCGCGGAGACGGGATCTCGTCGAACGGTTGAATATCGATAGCTGCCGGTTTCTCCTGCGCTACCACCTTCACGTGGGGTCTTTCGGCCAAGTCACTCCCTTTCCATCCAACCATCTTGACTCATCTTCCAACAATAATAGTAGATGGTTACTATCCATTGATTGTAAAAACCGAGCATCCAAGAAAGATGGATAGAATTCCAAGGATTTTGGAAAGGTGGATTCTCCTTGAGAAAGGGGAACGATTATCATTTAGGGGCGTGAGGTACGTACATGGTCGATAACAATGGATCGAATTCCTCGAACACGATCAAGTCGGTTCTTTCGGCATTTAACATCGTTGAATCACTGGAGAACACGGACGGGTCGACCGTATCTGAACTCGCCAACTCCCTCGATATTCCGAATAGTACTGCGCACGTCTACTTGAACACGTTACGCGAAGCGGGGTACGTCGTGAAAGACGGCGATACGTACCGACTCGGTCTGCGGTTTCTCAAACACGGCGGTTACGCCCGTCATCGTCTCGATCTCTATCAAGCGGCGAAATCAGAAGTGGACGAACTCTCTAGCCGCACCGGTGAAGTAGCCGATCTAGGGGTAGAAGAGGGCGGGAAGAGAGTGTTAGTTTACAAATCTGAGGGGCCCGAAGGGGTAACGCAGAAGCCTGTAACAGGCGAGTACACTCACATGCATATGACGGCTCTCGGAAAATCGCTCCTCGCATCGTACGACTCTGATCGCGTAGAGGAGATAATCGAGACGCATGGGCTTCCGCCGTCCACGCCTCATACGATTACGGATCGAGACACTCTCTTCGACGAACTCGAACGTACTCGAGAGCGAGGGTACGCCGTCGAAAATCAGGAGCGTCGAGAAGGGATCCGCGCTATCGGCGCTCCGATTCACGATACGGACGGCCAAGCGATCGGGGCAATCTCTATCTCCGGACCCATGAGCAAACTCACCGACGATCGTATTCACGAGACTCTCATCGAGGAGGTGAACGACTCGGTCAACATTATCGAAATCAAACATAAAAACTACTGAGATATTACAGTGTTATCGGTGTCATGCTAATCGGAGTTCTATTGGCATGGTAATAGAAATCCGGGCCCCTGTCAGACTGAAAACGGCGCTACGAGTCCAGTTGAGTGTCGTCTGGGTACTCGCGCCTGGAACTTGTGAGACGCTTTGTAAATGTTCGAGCGGCGGCAGGGGATCCAAACTCGAGTCACGGTGGACGGCCTTCACGATGTGCCTCGGTTCAGACACCAGTCGATGGAGAAGGTAGCTCGCCTGCGACCGCCCACCGCCGGTCCGGCAACTCTCCACACACATGCGGAGGACCTCGGCGCAGACCTGACAGTGCTCGTGATCGTGTTGCTCGCACTCGTCGGCGCACTCTTCGCACATCTCGACACACTGCTCGACCATGTCACTGCTGAACTCGGAGCCGTACGCCATGAACCGGACGTGTAGCGAGGTGTGGTCGGCAACGCCGCGGTAGAGTCAGATGGACCGCGACGTGTTCAGGTCCTCGTCGAGGCACCCGTCGGTACACCACGCACAGACGGTAGTGGCCTCGAATCAGTCTTGGAGGTACTCGCGCTCTCCTTGACCGTGTCAGCGTTGGCAACGACTCCCTCGTGTTCGCCTCGTAGGCGACGAACATCGCCGTCTTGCCCTCGTTTTCGAGTCGTTCCAGCGCCTCCTCGGCGGGGTCGGGGTCGATACCATTGTCGCCCAGCAGCTTCCGGTTCCCGACCAGTATATCGCTGTTTCCGACCGTGGCCGGGGACGTTCTCGAACGAATCAGTGTCGATCACGTAGAGCTCACGCTCCTCCGACAAGTACGCGGGAGATCATCCACGCTTTCCGCTGCACCTATGAGTACGACTTGTCCCATACCAACGTCTCCTACTGGAGATGACGTAAAACTGAGCGAAGCCGTATTGATTCGTCGGTGTTGTTCCTATCCTACACTATTATACAATCTGAATATTATAATAGAATTATAAAATAAGTGAACGTTCATCAAGGTATCTACTCAGTTTATATCTAATCACGAGATTATACCCACATAGTTCTAATAACATAAGAAATATCTGTCTTGCTCGGGCGGAAATAGAAGAGCTTAGAGATCCATTTCAGGCTGTTTTCCGGGGGAAACAGCTTAACTACTGAGGCAGTATTGGTTTGAAGTAGCATTTCTATCTCGAGTATTAAGGAGAATAAGTTACTTCGAGAGGTCCAACGACAACACGGACCACTCATCGTCCGGATCGACTGGCTTGACGATACGAGCTAGTTCGTCTTCGTGTAATCCCACTCATTGAGCCGCATATTTCACAACTGCCACTGACAACTTAGCTCGGAGCTGACTCGTACGCCGGGTATTCTGAAAGAGACACCGTCACGACCGAGTCCCTTCCCCTCGTACGTATGCTGGTCAAAGACAACGTCATATCCTCGTAATGGAGTCATCTGCGGGGCAACCGTCCACCGCATCCGTCGATCGCCTTAACAGTAATGATGCTCCACGAAAATGTACAACTAGATCGTATGGCCAGAATTCCGCTACTACTAGCTATCGTGACGATGGTCACATGGGGGCTATGGGCTATCTTCGCTCGACTTGCGACAGACACCCTCCTTCCGGAGACGGCACTAGTCGTCTCCTACGCAGCAGGGACGATCGTTTCCGGTGTTTATATCGGAATGATGCAGAAAACCCCAACAGATATAGCCTACGATGGCCTTTTCTACGCTGTACTTGCCGGTGTTGCGTCGGCATCCGGGGGAATCGCGTTGTACGTAGCGCTCAAGAGGGGTGATGCTGCGATCGTTACGACGATCAGCGCCCTCTATTTCGTCGTCGCAGCCATCATCGCGGTTATCTTTCTCGAAGAGTCCCTGCAGGCGACTGACGTAGTGGGAATCCTCCTAGCCGGCCTCGCTATTACGCTGATTGCGAATTAACTGGTTCACGGACGCATAGGATTGGCCCGTGAATACGCTGAAAGCTCATCGTGATCGGTGTTTACCGGTTGAGTTCCGGGCTTCGTTAAACTCATCACGTTCACAACCGAGGTGATTCCGTAACCCAAGTTCCGTTACGAACGCAACGCGATAGCCACCGAGATCCGATCTCCGGCTTCGTTTCGTAGCTTGTGATCGGACGAGAGACCGCCTACATCCATACTAGCAGCACGGATATCTACTTAAACACTGCCAAGACTGTGCAGCGTCTGGAGATCATTCTAATCTAGTACCGGTACCGTTCTGTCTCTCTGCCGAACACCCCTTCAAAACTGCACTCAGGGCGTTGAATCACCCAAACTTGCTCGTTAGGTCGGCAGTCCCGACCTATGAAATGCTACACCGCTCTTCTTGAATCAGAGCAACGATCTAGTCATCGTCGTCTTGCCCCTGTGAAAGCGGACTGTTGGTCTCTGTCTCTACAGTCGTGATGAGCGTATCCTCTTCCGTTATCGTGAACTCTTCTTCATAGTAATCGCGGGCGGCGACGTAGCTCGCGTACGCGATCGCCAAGAGAAAGAGAGTAAACGGGAGCGCAAGTACCGTGGGAAACGCTTGCATCGCATCGAACACCGGCAGTTCTAGGGTCATCACGCCGAGGAACGCGAGCAGAACACCCCACCACGCTCGATTTCGAGCATTGGGGTCTTCGTTACCGAGCGTTATCGAGGAGAGAATGTACACGGCCGAGTCTAACGACGTAACGACGTAACCCGCTATCACTAACATGAGTAAAGCTCCTAACACAGGTGCGAGCGGTGTGAGGGTGACCGCAGTCGCGAGTGCATTCGGGATACCACCGCTGCTCAGTGCGTTACTGACCGGCTTGATGTATCCTGGTGCAAGCACCCATCCACCGACGATAGAGTGCTGCAGCCAGAGCAGTACGCCGGGAATGACCACGAGGCAAACGAACGTCTCACGGATAGTACGTCCTTTCGAGACGCGAGCAACGAAACTGCCGACGAACAGGCCCCAAGCGGCCCACCACGCCCACCAGAAGCTCGTCCATTGGTGTGCCCAGTTAGATGCGGCCGTCGGTGCGGTATACAAAGAGAGTCGGAATATGTTATCTAGCCAGACGCCACCGGCATCAAGTCCGATATTAGCTATGAACAGAGTGGGACCGACGACGAGAAGAAGTGCGAACGTAATCAGCATGAGAACGACCGTAATTCGGGCTGCATTCCGAATTCCCTTTCGTAGTCCCAGCCAGACGTCGCCCAGGAAGACTAGGCCAAGAACACCGAACAGGGCGTACGTGAGCATCGTCGGAGGAAGTCCGAACACCGTATCGACAAGAGCAGAAAACACCTGTGCGGAAAAGCCGATGGCTGCCGCGACACCGCCGATAATGGCGACCAATGCAGCTAAGTCGACGGTCCAGTAAAGGGGCTTATACCGGTCATCGTCGAGGAACACTTTCAGCATCGAACTGAACTTATAGGAGTCCGTCCCGCGCGTGTAGATTATCAACCCAAACGCTAACGCAAACGGTGGATACCACATGGCAAGCCCTGGGAAGACCTCGTGGATGAACATGAACGCGAGTGCGAGTGATTCGATCGAAACCCCCGCAACGGGAAGCGGTTGCGGAGGTGGATTCGTGACGATCGAGATTGGCTCACCGACACCCCAGATGATGATGGAACCGCTGTATCCGACCGTGAACACCATCGCGAGCCACGAGAACACATCGAACTCCGGTTCAGCGTCCTGTCCGCCGATCCGAATATTGCCGTAGCGTGAGAAGACCATGAAGGTCGAGAAGGCGAGTAATATGAATCCGAGTAGCATGAACCACCAGCCGAAGTAGGTGAGCACCCACCCGAAGGCCCCGTTGAGTGTGCCGTTGAGACCCTGCGGATTCACAATCCCGACGACCGCTAACGCCAACAGGAGTCCTCCTGTTATGAAGAACAGAAGTTTCTCATCACTATCTGCACGCTCTAACCCGAAAATATGCCAGAATCTCATCGTTTCCCGTTCGTGGAACTAGCCGACTTAGCACTCACTTCGCGATTCAGGATTACTGTCATGGTATGTATTACCAATCCATCTGCTATTGAAACAGGCTAACACTTATAGATTGGGGAGATTCAACGGGAAAGAAGCAGGAAATTAGCCAGTAACTATCCTGGAAGGACAGTTGTGAAAGAGGAGATACGCTTAGCTACATCAGAGTATGTAGCGGTTCTCCGACGGTACGGCAGCGGGTGGCTTCTCGGGAGGTGTTCCGGTCATAGTTCCGGGTCATCGAGATTGACGTAGACAGATTTCGTCTGCTGGTAGTGGTCAAGCACCTCTGTCCCTAGATCTTTCCCGATACCCGACGCCTTGAAGCCACCATACGGAGCTTGTGGTAGAATCGGCCCGTACTCGTTGACGTACACGAGCCCCGCTTCGAGATCCGCAGCCGCATTGTGGACTAGAGATGTTTTCTCGGTGGCGATACCGGCTGCGAGACCGAATTCGGTGTCGTTCGCAAGTTCGATAGCTTCGTCGTAGCTAGAGAACGTATTGATCGTCTGAACGGGACCGAAAATCTCCTCCAGCGCGATACGCATATCATTCTCCACATCATCGAACACCGTCGGCTCGACGAACCAGCCATCCTGAAGATCAGCGTCATCCGGTGATCTACCGCCCGTCAACAGCGTCGCACCCTCGTTCTCGCCCGCTTCGATGTATTCCATGACCGTCTCGTACTGGGACTCAGTAGTTAGTGGCCCCATCGTCGTCTCTTCATCGAGCGGATCCCCGAGCGTGTAGGACTCTGCTTTTTCGACGAACCGGTCGACAAACTCGTCATGGACGCTCTCGTGAACTAGTGCTCGAGAGAACGCATCACAGATCTCCCCCGTGCTATAGAAAATACCGTCCGCGACGGCGGTAACCGCTTTCTCCAGATCAGCGTCCGGGAACACTATGAACGGAGATTTTCCACCGAGTTCCAACGTGACCGGGGCGACGTTTTCGGCGGCCGCCTTCATCACTTGCTGTCCAACGCCGACGCTCCCGGTAAAGGAGAGTTTGCGGACGTCGTCATGCTCAGTCAGCGCTCCGCCGACGTCCGATCCAGTCCCGGTCACGACGTTAACAACACCGTCCGGGAAGATACCCTCAGACAGCTCTGCGATGCGGATCGTCGTCAGTGGGGCCTTCGCCGAGGGCTTGAGCACGGTCGTGTTCCCCGTCCCGAGCGCAGGTCCGAGCTTCCACGCTGCCGCCCAGATCGGGAAGTTCCATGGTGTAATTTGTCCGACCACACCGTGTGGCTCCTTGCGCGTGTAGAGGTGCAGATCTTCGGACGTGGATACCTGTCTTCCATTCAGGTTCTGGCAGGTCGACGCGTAGTATTCCAGCGTTCCGATAGCACCTTCGACCTCCCCCTGTGCCTGGGAGATCGGTTTTCCAGTGTCTATGCACTCTAACAGCGACAGTTCGTCGATGTGGTCGCGGAGTACGCCAATCCATTCGGATAATAGCCGAGATCGTTCGGCAGGGGTCGTGTCTGACCACTCTTCGTCGAACGCTCTCCACGCAGCATCGACTGCCGTATCGATGTCCGTCGAGCTACAACGCGGAACCGTCGTAATCGGATCGGCGGTGACGGGGTCAATCGTTTCGATCGTCTTGTCGGTTGTGTGTCTGGCTCCGTCTATCCACGAATCGAACTCGCTGATATCTCTAACTCGCTCTCTTGCTTCTGCATGATTCTCCTGCAACTGGCTACTGAACGTCTCGGACACCATTTACGGAGAGCAGTTTGTTACCGTCCCCCATATATTTTCGGACTAGTCCGTCGACGCTAAGTTAGAGTGAGAGAATCGCTACTCGCTGATGTGATTCAAATCCCTTCGCTGATGACGCTTTAGCGGCTTCTATCCACAACGAGAGGGAATCGATCGATCGAGCGTACCCCCCATTCACTCGAAAGAGGATTACCGTGTCTATCGGTAAGGGGCGTACGCAGTCGAACCGATCGGTAATGGGGTCAGATCACCTGAGCGACTGTGCTTCGCGATACTCAATATGCATCACGAGCGACGTTCAGGAGATCGTCGGCGTCTGCGTCCCGTGGATTATCATGGATCTCGATCGTGTTCAGCGATTTTTCGGCGATTTCCGGGAGATCCTCCTCCGCAACGCCGAGATCACGGAGGCTCGCAGGGAGGTCAACCCTATCGATGAGTTCCTCCACAGCGTCCACTGCTTCCATAGCGGCCTCCTCGTCGGACAGTCCCGACACGTCCAGACCCATCGCCTCCGCAACCTCAGCGTATCGACCGGGAACAGCTTCGATGTTGTATCGCATCACGGCGGGCGTGTACGCGGCGATGGCTTCGCCGTGTGGAATTTCGGGATACATCCCACCGGTAGTCTCAGCCAAGGAATGGATGGCACCGAACCCGGCGAAATTCTCACAGATACCCGCAAGGTGAGAGCCGAACATCATCTGCTCTCGCGCCTCCATCTCCCCGTCCTCGTAGGCAGTCGGGAGGTATTCCGAGACGAGGCCCATTACGTGGTTAGTCAGCGGTTTGACGATGGGCGGACAAGCGGACGACACGTGATTCTCGAGAGCGTGAGAGAAGGCGTCAAAGCCGGTCGCGGCGGTCTGCCTCGGCGGTAGCGTAGCCGTCAAGGCAGGGTCGACCAGTGAAACCTCGGCACCGAGATACGGTCCGTCCGGGTACAGCGGCGACTGGCCGAGAGCCATCTTGAACTCGCGTTCCTCGTCTGTGATAACGGCCCAGTAATCGACTTCGCTTCCCGTTCCAGCAGTCGTGGGTACCGTGACCAGCGGGAGCGGATCATTCTCGATCGGTTCTTCCATCACCTCCTCGGCCGACGTAACCTCGTAATCGACGATCTCGCCCGGATTGGTTGCCATCAGCGAAGCTCCTTTTCCGACGTCGATCGAGCTCCCACCGCCGACGGAGACGATGAAATCACACCCCTCGCTCTCCAGCATTTCGGTCGCCTCATCAACCATGCTAACCGTCGGATTCGGCTCGACTCCGTCGTAGGTGACGTATTCGATCCCTTCGGCCCCGAGCGAAGTTTTTATGCCGTCAACCAGTCCGGCATCGAGGATGCCCTGGTCCGTGACGATCAGTGCTTGTTCCCATCCCTGTGAATCGACAATCGATCCGATCTTCTCGCTAGTCCCGGTACCGAACTCTACCGTAATCGGAAAGGTCAGCGTGTATTCACCGAGGCTCATCGCCGCTCACCACCGTGTTCTCTGCCGGGAGCGTCAATCGATACCACAGGTGTGCTGTACACAGACATCTCTTGACTGGTGTGGGAGTCGTTCTCTCTCATCCCAAATAGAGGTTCTGTATTCTACTACATAAAGCTGGTGACCAGATACCCGCTAGTACGTCTTCACAATCACGTCACGCGATTTCAGACAATCCCATCTGGTTACGGGACTGGTTCTCTAAACACCAACCGTCCGTTTCGCTACTCGCTCGAGATGAACGAGATGCTCCGGCCGTGAGACACTCTTCGGCCAACCATGTAAGTCAAGCGTCGCCGATGAACGGTCTTTCGAGCTGATGCATTTCGATTGTGTAAACGCCCTCCGAGTACCGACGATCGTCACGTAGAGCTCACAATGAGGGGATCGTCTCTAAGAACAATACGCGATTCGCTCTCAGCGTCTATCTTCGACACTCCTCTCCAACGCATCGTGTAGCCGGTCTACGGCCCTACGAATCATTGCTACGATTGTCCGTTAATCGGTCTTCAAACGATTCGACGGTCTGTTCAAGCGCTGGGACGATCTCCTTCGCGAAAATCTCGTCCGTCATCCGATAGCTCGGTCCTGAGACACTCATCGACCCAATGTGAGTACCGTCTGGTTGGGTGACTACCATACCGACACTCCGTAGTCCGTTCGTGAATTCCTCGTCGTCGATGGCGTATCCTTGGTCCTTAATCAGCTCAAGTTCCTCGAACAAGTCTTGGCGCTCAGTGATCGTATTATCCGTTTTTTCCAACAGACCCCATTGGTTGAGTATCGCTTCGACACGGGCTCGGGGCAGTTCGGCGAGAATCGCTTTCCCAGAGGCTGTAGCGTGCATCGGATAATACGTCCCCATTCGCGCACGGTAGCGGTCCGATTCGCCTTCACCGGGATACTTCACCCACTTATGGTACGATTCCGAGATCGTGATGATACGACCGTGGTCCTCGATCACGAAATCAGCCTCCTCATCGGTCGCTTCCGTCAACTCCCTAACTGCATCGTCTGCGAACTGGTAACCCAACTTCCGACTCCGAGCGTGTTCACCAAGATTGAGGAATTTCGGTCCGACATGGTACTGATCACCTTCTTTGACCAAATAGCCGCATTCATGGAGAGTCATCACGTGTTTATACACCGTACTCTTCGCGATCGACAAGTCCTCGGCCAACTGTGGAAGTCCCGCACCACCACATTCACGGATTCGATCAACCAACGCCAGCGATCGGGCAGTCGTTTTCAGCGTCGGACTCTCTGTGTGGCCCACCATGAGGTTACAAACCACATCTCTCACATTAAGTGTTTCCCAAATCGAAACGCCGACCGTCTCCCCTCGATATTAAAACCGCCAGTGGAAGCGCCAGCCCCTTAATCGCCACTTCACTCATTCACACTGGGTGATACACCTAGCCGTTCATGCATGCGAAATAGATCCTCTGACAACTGGATATGGTCATCAATTTGCTCCGCTCGGCCGAAACAGACCATTGATACGGCGGAAAGCTCCGAACTCGTAGCGTTCCTCCAGTTCCCTTACTGAGAATCTGATCGTCTATTAACGATCGGCTCAAAGGATTCGTGTGTTCCTCATTAATTGCCGTCACTAGCTGTTACTCTACCCTCTTTTGGCGACGGTGTCTCGTACAACTCGGCAAACAGTCCCTCTTTCACGCACCAATTACATCCCTAACCTCGTAAAGCTAAAGCGACAAGACGCTCTCGCTCTGAAGTGACGTCAGAGGCGTTTCAGAAACTCGCAGCTAGCCACTGGTCGATAATCCAAGTAGTATCTACCCTATACTGTTTCACTCCTCATCATCGGACGGTGGGTGTCCGGCGAGTCGGTCGAACCTCGACTGAGCGTCCTCATAGCGCTCACCGGTTTCACTCTCGTGGTAGACTGCCTCTTGCAGTTCTCCATCTTCGATGGTTACCTGGAGAACGGCCTCCTGATGGCAGCCCTCCTCAGGAAGTTCGTCAGGGTCGACGAGGAGCTCACCGAGCGGTTCCTCGTCACCCTCGACGACGAGGACAGCGACATGGCAGTCTTGGGTGTTCTCGAAGCGGTCCAGCACTGCCGTGTACGTTCCAATCAGCGATCTGTTCGTGATCTGGAATCTACGCTTTGGTCTTGGCGATATCAGTCTGAATCTCCTAGAGGTCGTACTCGTTATAACACGTCCAATCCTACATCCCTACTCTCCATGTTGTATTCTCACTAGTCGGTAGGTGTTACACCGATAACGGTGTAATAGAATGTAAAGAGATCGAGCACAATGACCTCGACCTCTTAGAACGAATCAAGACCGACGGAACCTTTGGATTTGGTGGTCACATCGGCTAACGCAACTACTTTCGCAATGATCCGCAGATACTTGAGAGAGTTGGCGACCAGTACTTGATCGCTCGAAGGACGAAGCTCAATGGGGACTACGAGTAAGATATAGTGAGTTCAAACTCCTTGACGGCTCCCTGAATCAGTTCGGGAAGTTCCGAATTGAACTGGTCACCTCGCATTCGGTGAGACGGTCCCGCGACAACCAAGCTCCCGATTACATTATCCTCGGGAGAGAACGCCGGCGTGGCGATCGCTTTGAGTCCCTCCACGTATTCTTCGCGAACGATCGCGTACCCACGGTCGCGAATCTCGGCGAGTTCCGAACGGAGCTCCTCCCTGTCCGTAATCGTGTTGTCTGTTGCTGCCGGCAGACCGTGTTCGTCCAGTATCGCTTCACGCCGATCTTCCGAAAGATATGCGAGAATCGCTTTTCCGGAGGCTGATTGGTGGAGGTACAAATTCTGCCCGACTCGCGCCTCCGACGGAACGCCTTCGGTCCCGATCTCGCAATAGAGAAATGTTCCGATTCCTTGATCCTCAACGAGGAATCCGACAAATTCACCCGTCTGGTCGGCAATTTGTTGGACGATTTCCTTCGATTGGCGGTGAAACGAGAAACGTTCGCGTGCGGCCCCACCGAATCGAAGGAACTCTAGTCCGAGAACGTACTTGTCGTCGGTTTTCGTGATGAACCGACGATTTCGGAGGGTCGTGAGATGGCGGTGTACAGTACTCTTCGACACTCCCACGTCGTCCGCAATCGTCGATAGCGTCGCTCTTTCGCGTGAGCGGAGCGCCTCCAGTATCTCAAGAAGTGTTTCGTCGGATTTGATCGTGCTAGGTGTCTGTGTCCCCATACCACGGTCCATGGACCGCACCGACATAGATGTTCCGTACTATGCAACAGCCGACCTTTTTCGCGTGATGTTAATCAATCGCAAGTGATGTATTGCACAGCATGGGACAGAAGAAATAGAAGGTAAAGATTGGTACATATTGCCTTTCCTTTGTATTTATAACCGATATCTGAAGAAAAATTAGTCATAATTACACATCTTCTATCCGATATGCGGAAATAAATGCTGTAGTCGAGATGTCCTGGTCCCGTTGTAACAAAAACCCCACTTATCTGCCGACGAAACCGAGAGCGGACTACCCAATAGCGTTTCAGGAAAGTGGAGAATAGACCGCAAACGGAAAATCAGAGAGGTGCTTACTCTGTCTCCGCGTCGACGATACGATCCCTAAGAGCTTGTTTCTTGATCTTGTCGACTTCGGTCCGGGGGAGCGACTCGAGAACCTCCAGTCGTTCAGGTCGTTTGAAGACGGCGATACCGCGTTCTTCGAGAAACGACGAGACATCTTCGAGTGAGAGGTCGCTCGCGTCGTTCGTCAGTTCGACGAACGCCGCCGGTCGTTCGCCGAGTCGATCGTCGGGCATGCCGATGAGGGCGGCGTTCGCAATGTCGGGGTGCTCGACGAGCTCGTCCTCCACGCCGGGCGCGTAGATGTTCTCACCGCCGCGAATAATAGTGTCCTTTATTCGGCCGTAAACCTCCAGATTACCGTCGTCGCGTCGGGAGAGCACGTCCTCGGTGAAGAGCCAGCCGTCGTCGGAGAAGTTCTCGGCGTTCTCCGCTTCGTTCCGGAAGTACCCCGTGAAGTACCCGGGGCCCCGAACGGCGAGTTCGCCAGCTTCGCCCGTCGACATCTCCGTCTCGCGGTCGTTGTCTACGATACGGATCTCGTCTGCTTCGGGCGCGATCGGGCGACCGACGGTGTTGGCTTGGATCTCGACGTCGTCGTCCGGACGAGAACAGATGAGCGGCCCCTCGGCCATGCCGAAGATATTGCAGAACCCGACGTCCCATCGCTCAACCGCTTCCTCGACGACTCTCGGCGGGACCTTCTGGCCGCCGCTGACAAGTACTTCCAGGGAACTCAGGTCGTACTGGTCGAGATCCGGGTGTTCGAGGATGTCGAGGATCTGGGTCGGCATAGGGAGAGTGTAGTTCCCGCCGACGTGCTCGATGAACTCCATCAGTGCCTCCGGCTTGAGTTCCGGTTCGACCGCGACCGTCGCACCCATCCACAGTGCCGCGCCGACGATGCAATTCAGCGATGCGTTGTGACCAATGGGAACGCTCGGGAAGGCTACCCAGTCATCGCCGACCCCGGCGACATCTGCCATCTGCTCCCACTGGAAGACGTAATCGTTGTGAGTACGCGGAATCGCCTTCGGAAGTCCGGTCGTACCGCCCGAGAGGAGCATGACGCCGGGTTCCGAGGGATCGACGTCGGTCTCTAAGACATCGTCGCCGTACTCCTTGACCCAGCGCTCGTCGCGCATCTCCGAGAACGTGATACAACCGTCGACGGACGACGTCGCATCGTCGGTGACGGTGATGACGTCCTCCAGCGGTTCGTGAGTGTCGCGCACGTCGCTCGCGAGATTGACGAAGTCGAATCTGGGCGAATAGCGGTCGTGGTCGACGATGTAGGCGCGTGCGTCGGTGAGGTCAACGATATGATTCGCCTCGGCGCTCCGATGTCGGGGAAGCACCATCACCGGGATGATGCCGATCCGCGAACAGGCGACGAACGCCTCAAGAAACTCCGAACAGTTCGGGAGCTGGAGGACGACTCGCTCGTTCGGCCGCAGCCCTACTTCGCCGAGGAGGTACGACGCGATGCGCCGTGAGTTCGTCGCGAGTTCCTCGTAGGTTAGTTCGCGGCGCGGTCCGACGAGGGCAGTACGGTCGGGAATCTCCATCACGTGGCGGTCGATAACCTCGTGGATGGTCGTATTCCGCCAGTAGCTGGCGTCGACGTATTCACGCTGGCGGTCGGAATCAAATGGGACGTAGCCCGCTAACGAAGCCGTATCGAGAGACTCGTCTTTGGTCATAGGCTCAAAACCACTTAATCGATAAGAGGTATTAAATTTGTGTCCGCTTTCACCTAAGTGCGTATGAAGTTCAAACTCGAACCGCCTGTTTCGCCTAGTTCGTGTCATTGCCGCGGAAACATGTTTGGTAATTTATGTTCATTTTTAAGTGTAACCGTCGTATATCCGGAACTACAAACATGATCGGCGATAGCTTTTGGACGCCCAAGACGCCGCTACGGGCAGCGCTACTCGCGTCTGTCTTAGCGATGGTCGTCCTGCATCAGAGCGAACTACTAGGATTGATGAACTCGCAGGCGCTGGTCTTCGGTTGGCTGCCGGTCCAGATCGCCTACGATATGGCGTACCTCCTTGTCGGGGTGGGCATCCTGTCGGTGATGTACGTCGTGGCTCCTGACCCACCCGCAGACTACGACGCCAAGATCGATCAGGAGGACGTAGCGGCCGAACCGAAAGCATCCACGGGAGGTGACAGCTGATGGTGTCACAGTCGAATTTGCTCATCGTCGGCATCACTGCGGTCTACTTGCTGGTCGTTCTCGGCGTCGGTCAGATTGCCGCCCGGGTGACCGGCACCTCACGCGAGGACTACCTGATGGCGGACCGGTCGTTTAGCACGATCATCCTGCTGGCGGCTCTGTTCGCGACGAACATGACGGCTGTGGTAATGATTGGAGCCCCGGGGCTGGCGTACAATGCCGGCGCGGGCGCGTTCGGATTCTTCGTCGTCCTGTTCGCGTTCCTCTTCCCGGTCTTCCTGATGACCGTCGGCTACCGTATCTGGATGGTCGGCAAGGAGTTCGGGCACATCACGCCAGCTCAGATCATCAACCACCGCTGGGACGCTGAGTACCTTGGCGTCTTCGCGATGGTCCTGTTTACGATCTGGACCATTCCGTATCTCCTCGTGGGCGTACAGGGCGGCGGGATCGTCTTCGAGCAGTTGACCAACGGCACTGTCCCTTATTGGGCGGGTGCCGCAATCGTCTTGGTGGTTGTCGGCGGCTACGTCTACCAGGGTGGCATGCGCGGCACCGGCTGGACGAACGCGTTTCAGGGGGCCGTCTTCATCGCGTTCCTCTTGGCGATGTTCGTCTGGATCCCGATGCGCGTCGGGGGCTTCGAGGCGGCGACGAGCGCCGTCGCGCAGATCAAGGGCGGGGCGCTCCTGAACCGGGCAGGGATCCCGCCGTTTCAGCCCAAAGTGTGGTTCTCGCAGGGGCTGATCGTCGCGTTCGGCGCCTTCATGTTTCCACATCTGTTCCTCCGGTACATGACGGCCAAGTCCGTGAAGAACCTCCATCAGACAGCCGTCCTCTACCCGATCGCGGTCATCGTCGTGTGGATGCCCGCAGTAATGCTCGGATTCTGGGGGATCGCCCAGATTCCGGACCTACAGAACCCGGACTTCATCCTGCCCGCTATGGTCGGTGAGTTCCTCCCCGTCTGGGTTATCGGATTCGCCCTTGCGGGCATCCTCGCCGCGCTCATGTCAAGCCTCGACGGGCAGGTACTCACTCTCAGCACGTTCTTCACCGAGGATGTCCTCCGACCGTTCTTCGACGTGGACGAGGATCGGGAGATTCACTACACGCGGCTGTTCCTGATCGCGATCTTCCTCGCGGCGTACGCCGGCGCGATGGTCACTCGCGACACTATCGTCGACACTGCGACCTTCGCATTCTCCGGGTACGCACTAATGTTCTTCCCGATCTGCGCGGCCTTCTACTGGCGACGGTCGAACAAGTACGCCTCCTATGCAGGGCTCGCCTGGGGCTTCGTCGGCCTCTGGGCGTTTGAACTGGGACTGCTACCACAGAGTCTCACGTTTGGATTCCTTCCATTCATCCCGCTGGCGGTGAGCCAGCTCGTTGTGATGGTCGCCGTCGCCTACGCCACCGCGGAACCGCCTGCCGACAAGGTAGCCCAGTACGAGCGACTCTTCGAAGATGTGTGGTGAGACACTCCACGGTTCGACGGCACCCGTAAAGTTTACGACGCCGCCACCTGAATCGCCGTATCACGATCGCGGTCTCGCTCGGACGCTATCGCCCGCTGACCATCCCCTACTCGACCATCGACGAGGTGACCACGCATGAAAGTCAACACGATCGGCGGCGGACCTGGAGGTTTGTATGCGAGCCTCCTCCTGAAGAACAACCATCCCGACTGGGATGTCACCGTCTACGAGCAGAATCCCCCAGGCGTCACGTATGGCTGGGGGATCGTGCTTCCGAACCGAACACTCTCGAAACTCGCGGAGGCGGATTCACCATCCTATGAGGCGATCACCGATACGTTTGAACGGTGGGATCCGTTCGATATCGTCTGTGAGGACGAGCATTTCCGCTGCGGCGGCAACACCTTCGCGAGCATGATGCGGACGGATCTCCTCTCGGTACTGGACGAGCGTTGCCGCGAGGTCGGTGTCGAGATGCAATACGAGTCGGAGATCACCGATCCCGCCGCAGTCGCCGCCGACGCCGACCTCTGTATCGTGGCCGACGGTATCCACAGTCGCACCCGGGAGCAGTTCGCCGACGAGTTCGGTACGGCGATCACCCAAGGGACTGCGCGGTTCTCCTGGTTCGGGACCGACAAGCAATTCGACGCGCTTACCCACATCTTCGTCAAGAACGAGGACGGGATCTGGTGTGCCCACACATACCCGGGGCCGACCAGCACGTTCATCGTCGACTGCGACGCCGAGACCTGGAAACGGTCGGGTATCGCCGCGATGAGCGAGGATGAGTACCTGGCCTACCTTGAGGACGTCTTCGCGGACCACCTAGACGGGCACGCAATCCGCTCCCAGCAGGACCGCTGGCGGACGTTCCAGACGGTCTACAACGAGAATTGGTATCACGACAATATGGTGCTCGTCGGAGACGCCGCCCACACTGCCCACTACTCGATCGGGTCGGGGACGACGCTCGCCATGGAGGACGGCATCGGCCTGATGGAGGCGTTCGAGACAAACGACGACATTGACGCCGCGATCGCGGCGTACGAGGCGTCTCGTAAACCGTTCGTCGAGACCCTTCTGTCGGCCGCCGAGCGGAGCCGTCTGCACTTCGAGGATATCGAGCGGTATTACGATCTCCCGTCGCAACAGTTCGCCGTCCACCATCTGACTCGGAGCGGGCGACTCACGTACGGCAGCCTCAAACGGCGTGATCCGGCGTTCACCGACGCGTTCGACGAGTGGTTCGCCGAGCAGACGCCGGGCGATGCAGAGACGCGGCCGCCGGCCCAGCAGCCGGTTCGACTCGCCGATACCGTCGTCTCGAACCGGATCGTGCGCGTCCTTGAACCCACGTCGTCCGCCGACGATGGCACGCCGTCGGCCACCCAGCTGTCGGCGTTCGCGTCGGCTGCAGCCGAAGAGCCGGGATTACTACTTACAGAACCACTCGCAGTCGCTCCCGAAGGACGGCCGACGGTCGGGAGCCCAGGGCTGTACGCCGATGGTCACGCCAGTATGTGGTCGGACACCGTCGCAGTTATGCCGGACGACATTATTGTGGGCGTCCACCTCACCCATGCCGGGGCGAGCGGCGGGCGCGAGCCGCGGGCGTTCGGCCACGGCGAGCCCACCGAGCGAGAATCGACGTGGGCACCGCGGCTCAGCGACGAGTATCCCGACCCTCCCCGATCGTTTCAGGTCGCAGAGATAGACTCGGAGAAACGGGACGCCGTCGTCGACGACTTCGTCGCGGCGGCCCGGCGCGCCGACAACGCCGGCTTCGAGTACGTTCAGGTCCAAGCGGCCTCCTCGTCCGTACTGTCCCAGTATCTAACAGCTTCGGACAGATCGCTCGAGGAACGTGTTCGGTTCGTACGGCGGGTCGTTGACGAGGTAACTGACGCGTTACCGGCGGAGACGCCTCTCGGAGTGACGGTGCCGGTATCGGACCATGACAAACGCGGACTATCGCTCGACGAGGCGTTTGCAGCCATCAGCGAACTTTCGGCCGCGGGCTGTGATATCGTGGCGCCGGTCGACGTCACGACTGGTGAACGGGACATCGCCGAGAAGGGCCCGAGCGACTTCAGCGACGACATACGGAACGAGGTCGATATCGCCACCATGGCGACGGCACCCACCGCGTCTGCGGACAAGGTGAACACGCTTGTCGCCACTGGCCGAGCGGACCTGTCTGTGGTTCAAGGCTCACCGTACTCCGACGACGAACCGTAGATCTGGTCCCTCTCCAAATCGTTGCTTTGACTTCTTGTTGGCCAATCCAGATTTGTATGACATCTACACATCCGAACGTTTTGTTTTCGGTAGACAGGCTTGTCTGATAGGCGGCGTACCGCCCAGGGAAATAATTTAGTCCGTCTCCGAGAAGGAGCAGTCGTGGATCTCGATACTTGTTCGAACCGGAAGTGATCGCCGTCGTCGGCGCATCGCAGACCGAGGGCAAGCTCGGCTATAACGAGCCAGGAACAAGGTGATTACATCGTCGGAATGTACACTAACCTGTACTTCGACCTAGTCGGACTGCATGTCCAACCCGGTGAGACTGTCTCATTCAAACTGGTTAGCGGAGTTCACTCTACGACTGCTTATCATACTGACAACGAGAACGGACTCAACTTACGTATTCCATAAGGGGCTCCAGCCTGGAATACAAAAGTATTCGGAGATATCGGTACCAGCCGAAAAGTGCTCGCTTCAAGGGTTCAATTCAGATATCTAGCTCGGCAATTACTGGGAAGATATTCGACAATTACGAATCAATTTGTAACTCATCCTTCTGACTCAGTATAGACGATCCTGAATCACCTCGAGATCATCTTGCCACGCAGCAAGATAGAACGCTGACCCGCTTGTATCCAGACCGAAGAACCGAGCGACGGTATACGTGACAGCTATCGCTTCGACCTCGCGTTTCGACCGTTCGTTGTCGTCGTCGACGGCGAAATGGAGCAGAGCGTGGGCGTACTCGTGAAGTAGCGTGACCGCGAGGTCGGCCTGGTTCGGTCGAGCTTGTTCCTCGACGGACGCTTCGTCAGTCTCTACCATGCGTACGTAATGTCAATGAACGCTACGGCAATGATGGGATCAACTATCATCTGATGTGTTCCTCGGCCTACTCGCGAGACTTGGAGAATAGCCTTTTCCTGTCGATACCGCCACAGAATTCATATCCATCGAATCCCAATGGCTACTCCGAAAATGGCCGTTCTGGGGATAGACGTACGAGATGCTGAGCTACTCGGAGTTTCGAGATTGGTGATTCATCGTTCAACCACCGTTCCAGAAACGCTCACTTCATTTCTCGAATCTGTACGTCTTGTCCTCTCGTGCGTAGTGTCTGTTGCTCTCTCCCCACGAGGTCGACGGCTCATCGATACGAACAGATTACGGGGACGGTCTCTGCCGACGCTGGAGCGACGGTTGAGAGACCTCGTTCTCCGCACCACCTCATATCTCGAGTTATATGGTTCGACATTGAGTGACTCCGTAAAGTGCGTTGAGTTCATCCCCTTTTCTCATCAGATGCGCTGGTGATCGACTACAGCCCCCCTCAGTCATCTTCGAATATTTTATCTAATTTCTCTATCTAAGCCATCTCCTTCATATATTCCCGAAGTAAGTTTGGATATCCAATCTATTCTGTTCGTAATACTCGAACAGTGAGGGGTATCTTGACTAAACCAAGAACAGTTCTCCCTTTCCATTACAGAGGTAGGACTGTAATCAGAGAGGACGAACACGGGCCCGAGAGGAGCGAACTGTTCGACTATTACTAACGAGTCTCCATATTGATGTTCACTTCGATGATATTCGCGGAACGCATCACCTCTTCGGGCAGCGATTTTCGGAAACGATCCCCCTTCATGACGCTCCTCGGACCGGACACGCTCAGAGAGCCGAGTACTCTTCCGTCGGAGGCCCGGATCGGTGCGCCGACGGCTCGGAAGCCCTCTATCTCCTCTTCATCGTTGTACGCGTACCCGCGTCCACGAATCGCCGCCAGTTCGTCGAACAGCGTCTCGATGTCGGTGATCGTGTTCTCCGTCCGGGCGGGTAAACCGTGAGTGTCGACGATCGCTCGGACTCTGTCGTCGGGTAGAAAGGCGAGAATCGCCTTTCCCGAGGCGGTGTAGTGAAGATGATCCCGCTCGTGGAGTTTTGTCGTCTGATAGTTCCCCTCGACACCGGTGTCCCCTTTCGTCTGATAGACGTTAATTCCCCGGCCGTTTTCCTCGGCAACAATGTGTGTGTACTGATCGGTTTTCTCCGCGAGCTCGTCAACCGCCGATTTGCCGTGGCGATAGAGTAGGCTTTCGTTGCGAACGAACTCGCCGAAGGCGAGAAATTGGAGAGCGAGTTCGTACTGCTCACCCCGTTGCACTACGAACCCGCTTTTCTCGAGCGTTTTGAGATGAATGTAGGCCGTACTTCTCGAAATATCGAATCGATCTGCGAGTTCCGTGACTCGTGCGCCGTTCATCTCTTTGAGGGCCGTCACGACGCGCGTGGCCATCCGGACCGTCTTCAGTGTTCGTGGACCGTCGTCCCCGTCCGTGGAGGTCATAGCCTATGACGTTCTCGCGCTCACTTGAACCTTCGCACATTTCAAACGAAACCTCGTACTCAGACGTTTGCACCGATACTGGATCGGAGCCCTTCGTTTCGGAGCCCAACTCACGCCCGTGTTGTCTCGCCTGAGCGTGGACGCCGATACGAGAAGGTACGGATTCCACAAAATACGACACGGATTACGGTTGGTCCGCTCACAATCCGACTAATCGCTTCGGATTTCCGTCACCGAACGGGAGACGATTCGACGCGTTCGTGGATGGGTTTCGTACGTTCTCTCAGGTGACGTGGACGCCGACCGCTGTCGACGGCGAGAATCTCCGAGACGATGCTGGTCGCAATCTGAACCGGGGTCTCGCTGCCGAGGTCGAGACCGACGGGCGTGTATATCCTCTCTAGTTCGGAGTCGGAGAGCGTGCGATCCTCGTCTTCGAACGCCGCGAACATCTCGTCGAAGCGTTTCTGTGGCCCCATGATACCGATATACGGGGTCGGGGTGTCGACGAGTTCGCCGACGGTTATACGGTCGTCGACGAAGTTGTGGGTTGCTACCACGGCGTAGGTGTTCTCGTCGAAGCTGACTCCGTCGACTACGTCGGCGGGCGACGTCGAGACGTGCGCGTCGGCGTCGGGGAATTGGGCTTCGATGTCGACTCCGCCGCGGAACCCGACGACGGTGACGCGAAAGCCGTTACGGGCCGCCAGTTCGACTACCGGCTCCAAGTCGCGGCCGGTTCCGAAGACGACCAACTCTGGCGGCGGAGCGATGCCGTCGACGAACACGTCGACTTCTCCCGACGGGCCATCGAATCGGAGCGTATCCGACTCCCCGCGAGTAGCGAGCGTCTCGACCGACTCGGGCAACTTCGCGACGAGCCACTTCGGGTACTCCGGCGTACCGGAGGGATACTCGATACCCGTTTCGGGCCGATACAGTGCACGCGCCCACCGTTCGACGTCGGGACTCGTGCTTTCGGTGACGATCAGGGTAGCCACGCTCCGGTCGGCCTCGTACGCGTCGTGAGTCACCTGATAGCGTTCGTCTACCGGCTCTAGAAGGAGGTTGATGACACCGTTACAACCGAGACCGAAGTTCCAAACGTCGTCGTCGTTGGTCAGATCGAACGTCTCGATTCGAGGCCGATCGTCCGCTACGACCGCGTCGGCGAGCCGGCGAATCTCGCCTTCGAGGCATCCGGCGGAAACACTCCCGACGCTGTCACCGTCGCTCGAGATGAGCATCTTCGCCCCGGATCGCCGGTAGGCGCTTCCCTCCACGCGGATTATCGTGGCTAAAACGCCGTCTCCACCGCCTTTTACCAGTGCGCACGTGTCTGCGAGCACGTCTGACTCGGAAGAACTCCAAGGGTCTTTCGTCATGGTCGACTGTATCGACGTCGATGTATTCAAACCTACTGCTCGCTCCGGTGGGGAACTGACCGCTTCCGGCTCGTATCCGAAAAGCTACCCTCCTACCCGACGTAGTGCCTCGCATGACCCCAGACCCACAACCACGCGATGACGTCATCGACGTCCCGAACGACGTCGTCGGGGTCCCCGACGGTCGTGTCGGAGGCGTTGTTCTGGCCGCAGGCGAGAGTCGCCGCTTCGACGGCGGGAACAAGCTTCTGGCGGCGGTCGAAGGAACGCCGATCGTCCGTCGGAGCGCGGCGACGCTGCTCGACTCTCGACTCGACGACGTGGTGGCCATCGTCGGCCACGAGGCCGAAGCCGTTCAGAACGCCTTCGACGGCCTCGAGATGGTGGTACGACGAAACGAGGAGTACACCGAAGGGCAAAGCACCTCCGTTCGTGAAGGTATTGTCGCCTCACGCGAGCGCGGGTGGGACGCCGTCGTCTTCGCGCTCGGAGATATGCCGTTCGTCTCCCCGTCGACGGTGAACACCCTCTTGGACGCGTACGCGGCCGGCGAAGGTTCCATCGTCGCCGCGGCCTACGACGGGACGCGCGGCAATCCGGTCTTATTCGACGCGTCCCACTTCGACGCACTCGCACAGGTTACGGGGGATCGGGGGGGACGCCGTCTCGTGGGGGAGAATCCGAACAGCGTTCTCGTCGAAACCGAGGATCCCGGTACGGTGCGGGATATCGACTCCGAGACGGACTTGAAAAGGTACACCGCCTAAACCGCGACTGTCTCACGAGCAACACGCCTGTTCGACGAACCGCGGTAGCCGCCTTCGTGATAGCTGCACATAGTCACACTCCGGACGAACTGATCGTAAGTGGTGACTTTCGGCAGAATCCAGCTTATAGAAACTTTGAAACCGCTTCTGGTCTAACATAGGTGTCATGTGTGGTAAGGACACTCAACCCCGGTCACGCAAACGAACGCTTTCGCGGGACACACCACGGAGATAGGTATGGCGATAGATCTCACGCTCAACGACGAAGACGTAACGTTCGCGGCCGAACGCTCCGACACGCTGCTGGACATCCTTCGGGACAACGGGTATACCGGCGCGAAACGCGGCTGCGACACCGGTGACTGCGGGTTCTGTACCGTGATCGTCGACGACGAGCCGGTCAAGTCCTGCGTCCGCCCGGCCGGGAAAATCGACGGCGAGGACGTGGAGACGATCGAGAATCTGGGCACGCAGGACGACCTCCACCCGGTGCAGTCGGCGTTCGTCGACAACGCCGCCCTCCAGTGTGGCTTCTGCATCCCGGGGATGATCATGCGCTCGAAGGTCCTGCTCGAGACGAACCCCGACCCCGACGAGGCCGAGATCCGCGACGCCCTCTCGGAGAACCTCTGTCGGTGTACCGGCTACGAGAAGATCATCGACGCCGTGCAGGACGCGTCGAACCGGATGGCGGGTGACGCGGACGTGGCGGCCGACGGTGGTCTCGCGGGCGCGGCGAGCGGAGACTCGCCAGACCGGAAGCCGAACAGCGGTCGCGTGAGCGACGACACCACTAGTAAGGGCTGTGACTGTCACGACGGAGGTGCTGACGAATGAGCAAGACAGACGAACCCGAATCCGACCCCGAGCCGGACGAGGAAACTGCCGACGACTCGGCGGTCGGGGAGGCGAACCCAGTCGAGTGGGAGGAGGCCCCGAACAACCGCAAAGCCCCGGACGAGCGACGGGCGGTCTCCCAAAGCGAGGAGAAAGACGACGCCCGGAAGATCGTCACCGGCGAGGCGAAGTACACGGCTGACCACGCGTCGGAGTTTCCGGACCTCGCGGAGGCCAAGATAGTCCGCTCGGACATCGCCCACGGACGCGTCGAAGACATCGACACGAGCGCGGCCGAGGCGATGGACGGTGTCTACGCCGTCCTCACGCCCGACTCGCCCGAGGTACCCGACAAGCCCTACACCTCCGCTGGGCAGTCCCACCCCGAACCGTCTCCGTGGGACATCCGAGTCCTCCGCCGGAAGGTGCGCTTCGTCGGTGACCCTATCGCCGCGGTCGCCGCGAGGGACGCCGACACGGCGAGCAAGGCCGCCCGCAAACTCGACGTCACCTACGAGGAGTACGACGCCGTCTTCGACACCGACGAGGCGACGGCGCCCGACGCCCCGCAGATTCACGACGCCGACGAGGTCGAGAACGTCCAGCCGGGTGCCGACTACGAGCGGAACGTCGAGGCCCACTGCGAGGGTGAGATCGGTAACGTGGACGCGGCCTTCGAAGAAGCCGCGGACCGCGACGATCTGACGGTCGTGGAGACGGAGTGGGAGACGCCCTACCAGTCCCACTGCGTCCCCGAGCCACACACCACCATCGCCCACCGCGACGAGGACAACCGGTATCACCTCATCTCGAGCACGCAGGTGCCCTACCACACGCGGCGGCAGTTGGCGCACCTCTTCGACGTACCCATCCGGGACATCCGGGTGTCGAAACCGCGAATCGGCGCTGGATTCGGGTCGAAACAGGCGATGGCGATCGAGCCGATCGCGCTGGCGCTCTCTGAGGCCGCAGACCGGCCGGTCATGGTCGAGACGACGCGGCGCGAGCAGTTCCACGCCGTCCGGAACCGCCGGCCAGCTCGCGTGAAACTCCGGACCGTCGTCACCGACGACGGAGACCTCGAAGCCATAGATATGGAGGCGGTCACGAACTCCGGTGCGTACGGCCCCCACGGCATGACGGTCGCCAGCGCCGTCGGGACGAAGCCGCTCCCCCTCTACACCCACACGCCGAACATCCGCTTCGAGTTCACCGCCGTCCACACCAACCTGCCCATCGCGGGCGCGATGCGCGGCTACGGCGCCCCACAGGGCCACCTCGCCCTCGAAGGCCACGTGGACGAGATCGCCCGCGAACTCGACGTAGACCCCATCGAACTCCGCTCGCGGAACGTCATCGGCGACGGCGACCTCGACGTGGCGTCGGGTATCTTCAAGGGCCACGACTACGGCCGGCGCATCCGCTCCTGTGGCCTCGACGAGTGCATCGCGGAGGGGCGCGCGGCCGTCGGCTGGGACGACGTCGAACAGCCCGAGGAAGACCACCGCCACCGGGCCTGTGGCATGGCGCTCACGATCCAGAGCAGCGGCGTCCCCGGCGACGAACTCGGGGCGGCCCACATCAAGATGAACGAAGACGGCTCGTTCATCCTCCAGACTGGCGCCGTCGACATCGGTCCCGGTGCCGACACCGTGATGGCGCAGATAGCGGCGGAGGTGCTGGGCGTGCCCCCGGCGGATGTACTCGTTCAGCCCTCGGACACGGACATCTCGCCGTTCGACCACGGCGCGTACGCCTCCTCGACGACGTACATCACCGGACAGGCCGTCAAGAAGGCCGCCGAGGACGCCCGCGAGATGCTGTTCGAGTTCGCGTCGCGGATGCTCGACGAACCCGACTCGGAGTTCGTCATCGGTGACGGCGCGGTCGTCTCCGACCGGACCGGCGAGTCGGTCTCACTCGAGGCGATCGGCTACGAGTCCATGTACGGTGACGAGGTGCGCGCCCACGTGATGGGTGAAGCGAGCCACTGCACGGAGGAGTCACCGCCGCCCTTCGGCGCGCAGTTCGTCGACGTGACCGTCGACGAGGAGACGGGCGAGTTCGAGATCCACGACATGGTCTACGTCGTCGACTGCGGCGTCGCACTCAACCCCGACCTCGTGGAGGGACAGATCGAGGGTGCGATGCACATGAGCTACGAACTGGCGACCGGCGACGGGATCACGTTCGACGAGGCGGGGCGGCCGGAGGTACTCGGATTCCGCGACTACGACATGCCGACGACCGCCGACCAGCCGCCGATGACGTCCCGCATCGTCGAAACTCACGAACCGACCGGCCCCTTCGGCGCGAAGTCGGTCGCCGAGATCCCGGTCAACGGCGTCCCGCCGGCGCTGAGCAACGCGATCCGTCGCGCCGTCGGCGTTCGCATCACGGACATGCCGATCACCCCGGAGAAGATCAGCGCCGCCCTTGACGACGGGTGAATCGGAGACTCGCCGCAGAGGGCCCCGACCGCTCTCGAAACCGGCGTCCGACCGTCTCACAAACGATTTCGGGGAACTCCGACACTGCGCAGCGAACCTGACACGCGTCGAGTCACGCCGCGTCCACGACCGGATCGCGGGCTACGTCACTCGACAGATGCGGAGGCGGTCCCCGGCAGCGTGAGTCACCCCCAGTCGGGAATCCCGCGGTCGAGGAACCGACCGTGGCCCGGGTCGCCGACGATCTCGCCCTCGTCGGCGACGAGTTCTCCGCGAACGAACGTCTGTTTCACGCGGCCGGTCACTTCGCGCCCCTCGTACACCGAGTAGTCCGCGTTGGAGTGGTTTTCCTCGGCCGAGATGGTGTACGTCGCCCGGGGATCGAACACCACGAGGTCGGCGTCGGCACCCGGTTCGATCCGGCCTTTCCGGGGAAGCCCGAAGGTCCGAGCGGGGTTGCGACACAGGAGTCGGACGAGCGTCGGGTACGTGAGTCCCCGCTGGTTGACGGCCTCGTCGTGGAAGACGGGGAGGCTCGTCTGGAGGCTGTTGACGCCGAAGGCGCTCTCCCACCACGGGCCGCCCTCCTTGCGCTCGGTCGGAAGCGGGACGTGGTCGGTCGAGACGACCGACAGCGTGCCGTCCCGGAGCCGGTCGAACAGCGAATCGATGTCGTCCGGCGTTCGGAGCGGCGGCGACATGATCGAACGGTTCCCGAGGCGCCCGTATGCGGATTCGTCGAGTACGGTGTAGTGGGTGCAGGTCTCGGCTCTGACGTTCGACCCGTCGGTCTGGACCGCCGCGAGCGCGTCCGCGGCCGCCCTCGAGGTCGTGTGGACGGCGTAGTACTTCGCACCGGTTGCGACGGCGAGTCGCGCGACCGACCCGGCGGCCATCGCTTCGGCGTAGTCCGGGCGCGACCGGGGGTAGGCAGCCGGGTCGTCGCCGTCCGGCTCCGCCCGTATCGCCTCGGTTCGCTTCTCACACACGGAGTAGTCCTCAGTGTGGACCATCCCGACGGCACCGAGATCGGCGAGCCGACGGAACACCTCGTCGATGAACCCGTTCGAGAGGCGGATGTCGTCGGTGGTGAACATCTTGAACGAGGTGACGCCGTCTGCGACGAGGTCGGCGAGTTCGTCCAGCACGTCCGGCGATTCCTCGGTGATGACGGGATGGACGCCGCAGTCGATCAGCGGGGCGGTCCCGGTCTCGTGGCGCTCGACGGCCTCGGTCAGTGTGCCCTCGTCGGCCCACTCGCCGTCGTCCCAGCGCTGCCAGGCGAACGTCAGCAGGGTGGTGACGCCGCCGGCCGCCGCCGCTGCCGTCCCCGTCTCGTAGGAGTCGATCGAGTTGTACCCGTAGAGGTGTGTGTGCGGGTCGACGACGCCCGGAAGCACGAGGTCGCCGTCGACGTCGATGCGCTCGTCGGCGTCGGGAAGTGTCTCCTCGTCTCCGATTCCGACGATGGTGCCCCCGTCGACTCCGACCGCGGCGTCGTACGTCGACTCTGCCGTCACGACAGTTCCGCCCGTCAGCACCGTATCTATCGCGGCCATCGGTTATCGCTCCCGTCCTCGGTCGGAAACTCGCTCGCCGGTCCCGGCCGGGGGCACGCCGTCGCGGAACTCGGCGCTGGTTCCGTGCGTCCGTTTCATCGTGCTTGCTGTCGCGCCGCCCCTACAAATAACTTCGACTCACACGCCGTGGCGACCTGTTCGAGAGCGCGAGCGGCCGCCGACGGTACACAGCCGCGTTCAGTCCTCCCCGCCGGGGGTCGCGTCAGGGACGGCCTCGTCGATGTCGGTCGGGGTCTCGGGGGCGAGGCCGTCGGAGTACTCCGTGGGGCCGGTCCCGACGCCCCCGCCGGGGATCAGGATGTTGAGCAAGAGCGCGGTGAATCCGCCGGTCACGAGCGCGGAGCCGAAGAACGTCTGGACCTCCGTCGGGAACTGCTGGAGGACTTCGGGTCGGAACGCGACGCCGAGACCCAGCGCCATCGAGAGCGCGAGGATCGTCGAGTTTCGGTGGTCGAGCGTGACGTTCTGGGCGACGATGCGGGCGCCGGAAGAGAAGATCATCGCGAACAGGATCAGCGCACCGCCGCCGAGGACCGCGTCCGGCATCGCCGAGACCACCGCGCCGATCTTCGGGACGAACCCGAGGACGACGAGCACGGCCCCCCCGATGCCGGCGACGTAGCGACTCGCGACGCCGGTGAAGTTCACGAGCCCGACGTTCTGCGAGAACGAGGTGTTCGGGAGGGCGTTGAACACCGCCCCGAAGATGCTCATCACGCCGTCGGCGATCAGGCCGCCGCGCATCTCCTCTTGAGTCGCATCTCGCCCGGTCGCGGAGACGGTCCCCGAGATATCGCCGATGGTCTCCATGCCGGTGATGACATAGAGGAAGGCGACGGTGAGAATCGCACTCGGCTCGAACGCGAGGCCGTACTTCAGCGGGACGGGGACGGTGATCCAGCCGGCAGACGCGACGGCCGAGAGGTCGACCACGCCGAGCGCCAATGCGGTGACGTACCCGACGACGATGCCGACGAACACGCTGATGACGCGGAGAAAGCCCTCGAAAAACTGGTTGAGGCCGACCGTGACGACGAGCACCAACCCCGCGAGGCCGAGGTTGGTGAACGAGCCGTAGCCGGCGGCCGACGGACCGGCGGCTGCACCGGCCGCGTAGTTCATCCCCGTCGGGATGAGCGTGAGGCCGATGAGCATCACGACGATGCCGGTGACCAGCGGCGGGAAGTAGTCGCGGAACCGATCGAGCGTCACCCCCATGACGATCTCGACGGGGGCGGCGGCGAGCGCTGCACCGAACACGGCCGCGATCCCGAACTGGTTGCCGATTGCGATCAGCGGGGCGAGAAACGCGAAGCTCGTTCCCATCACGATGGGGAGCCGCGCTCCGACCGGACCGACCGGGAACGCCTGCACCAGCGTCGCGAAGCCGGCGACGATGAGCGCCATCTGAACGAGAAACGTCGTCTCGCCCGTGACCGAACCGATTGCGCCCGCGAGGATGAGCGGTGGCGCGACGTTTCCGAGAAACATCGCCAGTACGTGTTGGATACCCAGTGGGAGCGCCTCCCCAAGCGGCGGTCTGTCTTCGATGTCGTACAGCACGACAGAACTACCACTGCTCTCACCCGTGTCTATGTCACTCATACACACTTAATTCACAAGTACATATTTCAATCTTTTCCTGCCTCAGAGGTAGGAACGCCCCCTTCGGACGGAAATTTCCGGTAGATATCAAATTTCGACTATATCGCAGCCGTCCCCGGACCAGTCAAAGTTCCAGTCGGCAGTCGCCACGTCACATGGCCGTACACGCCCGTGACTTATCGTAACTTCTGGTTTCGCTCGTTGGGGGCTCGGGAGAACGATGCGAGACGTTAAGTGACGAGTGGCCGTCATTCCGACGGTATGAGCGACCACACTCTGGACGACTTGAACGAGGCCGACGAGGAGACGTTCGTGGACTCGCTCGGTGACGTGTACGAGACCTCGCCGTGGGTGGCCGAGCGCGTCGTCGCCGACCGGCCGTTCTCGAGCGTCGACGACCTCCACGAGCAGATGGCTGGGGCCGTCCGAGATGCTTCGGAGCAGCGCAAACTCGAACTGCTCCGGGCGCACCCTGATCTCGGCGAACGGGCCGAGATGACCGACGCCTCCGAGCAAGAGCAGGCCTCGGCGGGACTCGACGAACTACACCCCGAACAGTACGAGACGTTCCAGCGTCTGAACGAGACCTATCGGGACCGGTTCGGGTTCCCGTTCATCATGGCCGTCAAGGACAGCACTCCGGACGAGATTCAGGCGGCGATGGAAACGCGCATCGACAACTCGGAGAGCGAAGAGTTCCGGACGGCGCTGGACCAGGTCCACGAGATCGCGCGGCTTCGCCTCGAGGAGCGGTTCGGCGAGTGACGGGTCGCGGCGTGTGGCGGTTCAGCGCGTGGAGCGTCCGGCAGACGGAGGTTCAGTGTGTGGAGCCTCAGGCAGACGGACAGCGTGGGGCGCGCACGCTGACATAGGTGCGGGCGTGGTCAGGTATTCGGCCTTGTCAGTTGCACGTACCCCGGGCCGCCGGCCGACTGGCACACGCCCCGTCGAGGGACAAACTATTTTGTACGGGGGTGGGAACTCTGACCCGACGATGTCAGCATGTAGCACACAAACCGGGAGTCGGCTGATCGGGGAGCGCCTGAGAGACGACGGTTACTCCAGGGAGGACCGATAATGTCCGACGGCCGGTCGACCGGCGAGCGGACGATGAACTACGGGAAGAAACACGTCAACGTGTATCGGACGTACGCGGCTCCGCTCGAAGGTGTCCGCGAGATCCCCGAGTCCGACTTCGACGGGAAAGAGAACATTCTCTTCGGAATGGAGGTTCGCGTCCAGGTCGAGGGCGAGGAGTTCCTCCCCTCGTTCCGTGACGGGGACAACACGAAGGTCGTGGCGACGGACTCGATGAAGAACTTCATCCTCCACCACGCGGGGGAGTACGACGGTGCGACCATCGAGGGGTTCCTGCACTACGTCGGGGCGGAGTTCCTTCGGACCTACGACCAGATGGAGGCCGTGCGCATCTCTGCCGACGAACTCCAGTTCGACGAGCGGCCCGTGCCGGACGACGACGGCGACTTCGAGCCGAGTGACCTCGTCTTCCGCGTCACCGACGACGAGTCCGCGTTCGGGGAGTACTACCTCGAGCGCGAGGACGGCGAGGTCGTCACCGAGGACCAGCGAAGCGGCGTCACCGACGTCGAACTCGTGAAGGTGAAAGACAACTCCTTCGTGGGCTACGTGCAAGACGAGTACACGACCCTGCCCGAACGGGAGAACCGGACGCTGTACATCGGCCTCGATATCTACTGGGAGTACGAGGAGCCCGAGGCGGCGCTGGGCGACGACCCCGAGAAGTACGTACCCGCCGAGCAGGTGCGAGACATCGCACAGGTGGTCTTCGACGAGAAGGACGTCAACTCCATCCAGGACCTGATCTACCAGGTGGGACTCCGGGTGCTCGAACGCTACCCGCAACTGGCGGAGGTCAGCTTCGAGGCCAACAACCGGACGTGGCTGACGGTCCGTGACGACATGGAGGGCGAGGCGAAGGTCCTTCGCGAGCCGCCGCGCCCAACCGGCTTCCAGCAGTTCTCGATGGACCGGAGTGATCTGGAGGGAGACACGTGACAGCCGGACTGACGACACACGTGCTGGACACGAGCCGCGAGGGGCCCGCCGAGGGCGTCGGCGTGACGCTCTACCGGCTCGGCGACGGCGGCCGAGA
The DNA here is from genome assembly GCA_046097085.1 of Haloferacaceae archaeon 50. Lineage (GTDB taxonomy): Archaea > Halobacteriota > Halobacteria > Halobacteriales > Haloferacaceae. The sequence goes on from CP175568.1 coordinate 60,804, forward strand.
GGAGATCGCTGCCGGGACGACGAATCACGACGGGCGCGTCGACGAGCCACTCTTGGGCGAAGACGAGATCGCGGCCGGGACCTACGAACTCGTCTTCGACGTGGGGGCCTACTACCGCGAGGGCCCGACGGAATCGTCGTTCCTCGAGGAGGTGCCGGTGCGGTTTCTCATCGACGACCCCACCGAGCACTACCACGTCCCTCTGTTGCTGTCCCCGGGGGGGTATACGACGTACCGGGGGAGCTGACGGTCCGAACCGACCCGTGATGCGAGCTGATAGCCCATGATTGGACACGTGATGCCGACCGACGCCGCGGGAGTGACGCCATGACTGCACGGCAGTTCCCGGTCGACGGCGAGCGTCTCCGCCGCGATATCGAACGCAACGCCGAGTTCGGTGCGACCGACCTCGACGAGGGGCGCGGCCGGACCGTTCTCCCCGGGACCGAGGCGAACCGACAGGCCCGCGAGTGCTTCGTCGACCGCCTCGAGGCGGCGGGACTCGACGTGACAGTCGACGCCGTCGGGAACATCGCCGGAACGTGGGTGCCCGAAGGATGTCACCCCGACGCCGCGCCGGTGGCCGTCGGCAGTCACCTCGACTCGGTGCCGAACGGGGGCATCTTCGATGGCCCGCTCGGCGTCTACGCCGGCCTCGAAGCGGTCCGCGCGATGCAGGACGCCGACGTAGCCCCGGCGCGCCCGATTCAGGTGGTCTGTTTCACCGGCGAGGAGGGGACCCGATTCGCCGACGGCGTTCTCGGGTCGTCCGTCGCTGCTGGTCAGTTCGGCGTCGCCGAGGCGCTCGCTATGACGGACGACGGGGAGACGCTTCGCGAGGCGCTGGACGCGATCGGGTTCCGCGGCGAGGGGCGACTCGACGCGAGCGACTGGCGCGCGTGGCTCGAACTGCACGTCGAACAGGGTGAGCGCCTCGAAGAGATGGACGTCCCGGTCGGCGTCGTCACGTCGATCACCGGCACGACTCGTCTTCGCGGCACCATCGCGGGCGAACCGTCACACACCGGCACGACGTCGATGGCGGACCGAACGGACGCGCTCGCCGCTGCCAGCGAGTTCGTCCTCGCTCTGGAGGCGGCGGCGCGGGATGCGGCGGCCGCCACCGACGGGACGGCCGTCGGGACCGTAGGCGAACTTTCGGTCGATCCGGGTGCCGTCAACGTCGTCCCGGGGCGCGTCGAGTTCAGCGCCGACATCCGCGACGTCGATCAGGGCGTCATCGACCGCCTCGTCGAGAGCGCCGAGTCGAAACTCGCCGCGCTGGAAGCCGACCGAGGCGTCGACACGACCCTCGAACGGCCGTACGACGTGTCGCCGGTCGACATGGCGGCGGACTGTCGGGACGCCCTGCACGCCGCCGGTGATGCGCTCGGCGTGGAGACCGTCAACCTCCACTCGGGTGCGGGCCACGACACGATGCAGGTCGCACGGGTCACCGATGCGGGCCTGCTCTTTGCCCCGTCCCGCGGCGGTCACTCGCACAACCCGCTCGAATGGACCGACTGGGACGACTGCGCCACCGTGACTACCGTCGTCACGACGGCGCTGTACTCGCTCACCGAATCGACACACGAGATAGCCGACTACACTACGAACTCCGACCAATGATCCGACCACACGATAGCCTGCGACGGACCGACACCGAACCGACCGACGACCGACGCGACGAACACCGGGGGTCCCGTCGATGAGTCAGCTCGAACTCGTCGTCGACGGAGAGATACTCACCGCGGAGTTGTTGCCGAACGACGCCCCAGAGTCGGTCGCCGCGGTGAAAGACTTCCTGCCGCTGGAGAGCGAGTTGATGCACGTCCGGTGGAGCGGCATCGCCACGTGGATCAACATCGACGAAATCGACCTGCCGGAGATCCCCCGCGAGAACCATACCGTCTACCCCTCGTACGGGGACCTGCTGCTGTATCCGGGCTACCGGAACGAACAGGAGATCCTCGTCCCCTGTGGCCCGACCTGTTTCAAGAGCCCCGCCGGCGAACTCGCCGGTAACCATTTCGCTACCCTCGACACACCGCGCGAGGAGTTACGGGCCATCGAGCAACGGACGCTCCGCGACGGGATGCTCGACGCGACCCTCCGACTGGCCGGAGAGGAGTAGGCGGCCGAGTACACATCCCTGTTACCTCACTGACGAAGGGAACAAGGATCGAACTCGATCAGAGCCCTTCTCGGGTGAGCGACGAGGAACTCCTATGTCGGTTCTCTCTACTGAGATGCTAAAGGTGGATTTCGACTGGAAAGCGGAGAGTTGACGCTAAGGTCCAAAGACGACTCACCGGCGTTACCAGTATTGCCAGTAATGCTGTCGTTTAAATAACCCTCTCACTCCACCATTGCCAGTTACAAGCAACGAACGGACGGGGGGACAGAAGTAGTCGTACATCTAGTCTGCTTACCGTCACTTTCTCGTACTATTACCAGCTAAGTTCTCACTAGTACGATTACTATTTTATATATGTTCTATTACAAGTATCGCCAACTAGAGGACGTTCTGACGACCCCCTCCAATTATCGCGAAGGTTTACTGGCAATAGTGGGGTGTGTGTTTTATAAGCGATCGCGATACTGGCGGTACTGGTTCGAGTGGCCGTCTTTCTCATCCAAGGTGGTGGACCCCATCAAGCACATTACAGGATTATTCGGCTAACAAGTACGCTTATCGGTCGTGAACCTCCTCACGTAATTCATGTATATTTTCCCTAGTATGCTTCGAGTATTTCTGAGTACTGCGCTCTCTCTTTTTATTCACTCCTCTCATAGAACGGGCTGATTGTCACGATAATAGTAAATTCAGCTATAGACTGAGCTACTCTTTTATCCTTACCTCTTGTGAATATGATCACAGTGGAACAGCAACCAAAGCTGTGGTAAAACTCAGCCAATAATGAGTGACTCGACACCGCTACCGATGAGAGTGGAGTGTATAGAGTGCGAGTTCTCTCAAACACTAACCCGCTCAGAAGACGGGTGGTCTGCCGATGGTGTTGCTGATCACGCAAATCAAACAAGTCACAAACTACGTGCCGTTCCGCTGGATGAGTGAATACTCACTCACCATTTTTGGTAAATTGAAGAGAGGTCCACTTCAGTGGCCATAGTCTTTATTCAAGTTCCAAGAGCAGAGAAAGCAATAACCAATCCGCCATGGGATACTTTGTCTCCTGCTCTGAGTGTGAATGGGAAGAAACCATGGAATCGGTAGATGAGATTTTGGATCGACAGGTGCTTTACCAACAAAAATATGACGAAGAACACACCCTCGAATTTGAGAAAGAGGGGTAATTCTTCGATCGCTATCTCATCCACTATTTTCGGTGTCTTAATAAATATATGGCGGGACTCGCCTCATGGTCGAGCTCCAAAGTCTCGAGTGCTTATCGAACCGAAGTTCTTGCTTCAACAACTTTGATGACGCCGACGGGACCGGCACGGGTGAACAGACTATGTCGGGTGTCCTCTTATGCGATTGATTCAAATCCGTCAGGTGCGCGTCGGCGGTGAGTCGTCTGCTCATACGCATAAGCGAGTTCGAAGAGACGAGGCTCGGTGTCGTCCCGCTGAGGAGCGGCGGTACGACGTCCGATAGCCAGAGTACCCCCAGACCGAGTCCGATGACGGTCAGCGCTCCGCTGTACAGACGTACGTCGATGTGTCCTTCCAGTGTCTGGTGGATTCTCTCGGCGTCGGTCGATACCACACCACCGACGAGTGTGAAGAGCGAGAGCCCGAACAGCGCGATATAGACGAGAAACAGTTCGTTGAACGGAATTTGGATGGCAGTGCTGGCCCACATGTAAGTCATGTATGCTAACCCACCCAGCCAAAACGATTCGACCCCGCGGCGAGCCCTGCACGGAGTACCAGACCCCGGTAGCGAGTACAGGAATGCCGACGACAAGAATCGTGAGATCCTGCATTTGATATGCTTCTACCAGTCCTGGAGAGGCTCGATAGTGGCCAGAACGAAACAACCCGAGCAGTGACGAACCGGTGGCAAGAACGAGGACCGTGACCGTCGAGACGATATGCCATCGGCGGAGTTGACGGGTCATTGTGCTTACTGAATGAGAACTGACGACGAAGGGGTTAATTTTGCTGGCAGATCTTATCCGGTGATGACCGCTCATTCCTCGAACTGTGACGCGCTTGTTCCTCCACAGTTGATTAGTGAGGGAACTCCAGATGTGAGTTCACGTCACGTCTACTAAATATAATTCTCCTAATAAATGCACCCTCTGAATCGGACGGAGCTTCCTGACGAGTATCAACAAGTTCCACGAGGTGATGCAACATAGATAACGCCTATCAGCTACTGAAACGGACTTATCTCTCGCTTATCGTTACCAAGCATCATCCCTCTGGAGACCGAACGAGCGGTATGGACTGGGACGAGATCGTCCGGCAGAGCCAGAGCGCATCGACGCGGCGGACGTTCCGCCGTCGGGTCGAAAGGCAGGCAGCGTCGCTTCGCGAGGCGCTCATCGCTGGCGAGTTCGAAGGCGGATTTCGACTCGGGCTTGAACTCGAAGGCTACGCCGTTGACAGCGACGGACGGCTCGCGGCCGCTCCCGAAACGGCGATGTCATCAGTTTGTGAGCGCGAGTTAGGACAACACAACGCCGAGCTGAACACACCGGCGACGGCGTTTGATTCGGGGGGTGTCATGCAACAGGCGAACAGCCTTACCGAATGCATTGCCGCTGTCCGGGAGGCGTTCGCGGCCCAAGACCGGCGGTTCGTCTCCGACGGGATATGGACAATTGGCCCGCCAGAAGGAACGATGACGTATCTGTCCGCCACCGAAACGAGACGAGGGACTGAGGTTGCAACGAACCTCTCTCCGGACGGTCGTTACTACGCGCTAGATGCAGATATCACCGCCGAAGGCCCGGTTGAGTTGGACATCCCCGGCTGTCATCGGACGCTACGAACAATCCTCGTCGAATCGTTAGCTGCCTCGATGCAGGTCCATCTCCAGTCGCCGACCGACGAGTTCGCGCAGTACTTCAATGCAGCACTGCGAACCGTCGGACCGGTGGTTGCGCTGGCGGCAAATGCCCCGTTTCTCCCTCCCGATCTTTACACGAACGCCGACCAAGAGACAGTGTTGACTGCCGGTGTCGAACTCCGGATCCCCGTGTTCGAATCGATGAACGTCCGCGACCGGGGGAAGGTTCGCTTCCCCCGCGATATCGACACTCCGACCGACGCCGTCGATCACATCGTCGGTGACCGGCTGTGTGCTCCCTGCCTTCGCGAATGGCTCGCGGAGGAGCCTTCCGAGGGGTTCGAAGCCGAGTACTGGGAGCTGCTTCACAAGCAAGGAACCTACTGGCGATGGGTCCGCCCCGTGTTCGGCCCCGAAGGGGCGCGCGTTGAGTACCGACCGCTCGCTGCCCAACCGAGCGTGCCCGACGTCATCGGGTTTCAGTTGCTCGTTGCTGGCCTGCTACACGGCGTCGTCAGCACCGACCATCCTCTGCTCGACCTACCGTGGCGGGCTGCTCGCGAGTCACTATACGCTGCAAGCCGTGACGGGTTCGAGGCGGACCTCGCGTGGCTGACCCGCGATGGCGAGCGAACCGACGATTCAGCAGTCCTCTATCCGGACCTGTTCGCACTTACTCGCGTTGGTCTCCGCGACCGTGGGCTGACCGACACCCGTATCGACGAGCTTCTCGCCCCCGTCGAACGCCGCTGGACGACCCGGACGACGCCAGCGACGTGGAAGCGCGACCGAGTCAAGACCCGACTCGACGCCGGTGACGATCTCACAACCGCCATCACGGAGATGCAACGGGAGTACATCCAGCAGGCTGAGAGAGGGGAACCGTTCGTGGACTGGCTCGAGTGAACAATCGGCTGTTATTCAGATATTCTCACCGATTTCCTTGAGGTCGAACAGTCGGAGGTCATCACGTCAGAAGCAGCTTCGTGAACTATCTGTGTGAATTAGTCAGACTGTTGTTGAAGTCCGCCGCCCGAACGGCAGTATTCCGGAGATATTGTCCGCACACGACCACTGCAAAAACTAGCAGGAGATTACAGAATGAACACGCTCAAGGGGCCTACAAACACTTATCTTGTACATGGATATTCGGCTCCCAGGGGCGAAAGGCGAGGGACGATTCGTTCTCGGAGCCGTCATCGTCAGTACGTTTTTCATCGGTTTTGGTGGTGGCGTGATTTTCCCCATCTTGCCGAACCTCGGTGCCGTTCTCGGTATCTCCCCGTTTCTCGTCGGGATTATTCTGAGCGCGAACCGGTTTTCACGCCTAGTCGCAAACGCACCGGCCGGGAGCCTCGTGGACCGGCTCGGGACGCGAAAACCGTTCGTCGTCGGGATGTTCGTCCAAGGAATCGCTACGTTCGGCTACGTTATCGCGATGGTTGCACCGTTTCCCGAAGCGTGGTTCTTGGCTGCTCGCGTCCTCTGGGGTGTAGGGAGCGCGCTCGTCTTCGCGACTGCGTACACGATCGCCGACGATATCAGCGACGGTGGATCACGGGGAGCGAATATGGGGCTCATCAGGGGTGGCGTCCTTTTCGGGTTCCCGACTGGGGTGGTACTCGGCGGTCTCGTCAGCGAACTCTCTGGAAACGTCGTCGCGTTCACCGTCGCTACCGCCTTCGCGTTCTGTGCTAGTATCGTCGCGTACCTGACGGTACCCGAAACACACATCGAAGGAGATGCAAAGCAGTCGGTCAAACCGTGGGACATCAATACAGGTCTCCCTGCTGTCACGGTCGGCTTGGTGAACTTCGCCGTGTTGTTCGTCTACATCGGGGCTTTGTTCGCAACGCTCGTCGTGTTTCTCAACCAGAACCAACTCAGCGTGTTCGGACTCGATTCCCAGGGCTCCTCGGGCCTGTTCATGGGTCTCACCGTCGTCGCTGCGGGTCTGTCGATGTATCTCGGTGGGTACGTCAGCGACCGGACCCAGTCACGAGTCCCGATTTTACTCGTGTTTCTGGGCGTTACGGCGGTCGGGTTCCTACTGCTTGCGCTCGCAGATTCGGTGCCGACCTTGGCTATCGCCTGCTTATGCATTGGCCTCGGGCAAGGCGGAACGAGCGGTCCACTGATGGCGCTGTTAGGTGATCTCGTCGCTGACGGCGAGATGGGGCGTGCTGTGGGGACGAACAACGTTTTCGGGGATCTTGGCGGTGGGTTTGGTCCGATTGTTACACTCCCGGTCGTCGATATCGTCGGCTTTTGGCCCGTCTATCTTTGCTGTGCGGCCATGCCGCTTATTGCGGCCGTGATCCTCCTCGGCGGTGTCCGACGAGAAACTGGTCAGTTTCTCCCGCGCGTCGGGTCCTGACGTGGTGTCCGCTGTGGCGTCCTGGGACTCTCTCGATAGAAAGCGGACAGTGCGACCCTCTCGGCTTTCTCTTTATGTTCGTCGGGATCCTGTTCTATCCTGTTGCACACGGCTTGGACTCCAGTTTGCAGTCCCAGACTACCTCCATTCTTCTTATGTACCTGGTTTGGAGCGCGTGTTGCGCATATCGATCAGCGGCGATGTAATTCAGATGTCCAAAATACACATATACTAGAGGGGACATTAAATATTTAAAATAATAAAGTTAGCGGAATGCGAGATTCGACAGAGACAAACCATCCCTATGCTGACAACATATTACTATTATCCGACACGTACGTAACCACCCAACACCGGACTTCGAATGAATCCGCAGTAGAAGTGGCTAGTAGGAGCATCAGAATGGGTAATAGTAACTCGGGGGATTATCAATAATCAGTGTAGGATATTTGGTAGATAGTCTCAGGGATAACTGCGAGGGCTACTCGCCCAAGAGGCAATATCGGTGTTGTGATTTACGAAACGCTCCAGAAGTGGAATAATTTGCAAAAAGGAAGGCCTAGCGGTCATCCAGGCGTAGGAACGCCAGGCCCCGACGGAGTTTCGTCGTCCTCCGGATCCTTCCGATTAAGGATTGCATCTCGAACACGGTCAAATGCCGATTTTCCGGTGTGGAAGATCAAGTAGCGCATGACACGTCTAGTGTTATGTATTGTCATACTTAGACTTGGCGGAGAGGAAACATCAAGAAACTCGACGAATCACCTTCTAGATTCTCATCGTCCCGCCGGAGGATATCGGCAATAGTGCTCTCGTTGTCGAGTTATCCCGGTTCAACTACTACAAGAGTCTCGTCTGTACCTAGCCGCCGGAACTCGTGACTGCCACACGAACACTTTGTTTTCGGTGGTGCTGGTTCAATCGTCCCATTAGCTGAACACACAATTGAGGCAGGCTCCTTACACGACTTGCACAGACCCAGTTCGAACTTTGTCTTTCGCAATTGCTTGCTCATGGGCTTAGAAGATTAGTATTGGCAGAAAGGCATCCTCTGAATACGATAAGATGGCAGTAACTCGAGTTCCCCGTCCTATCTTGCGGCTCGTTTGAGAAAATACCTGAAGTGACACCAGATGAATTCCAGAAACTCGCAGTTAGCCATGGAAAGAAACTGATCGACAATCCAAGTAGTATCTACCCTATGCTGTCTCACCCCTCATCATCGGACGGTGGGCGTCTGGCGAGTCGGTCGAACCTCGACTGAGCGTCCTCATAGCGCTCACCGGTTTCACTCTCATTGTAGACCGTCTTTTGCAATTCTCCATCTTCGATGGATACCTGGAGAACGGCATCCTGATGGCAGCCCTCCTCAGGAAGTTCGTCAGGGTCGACGAGGAGCTCACCGAGCGGTTCCTCATCACCCTCGACGATGAGGACAGCGACGTGGCAGTCTTGGGTGTCCTCGAAGCGGTCCAGCACTGCCGTGTACGTTCCGTCTGGGATCATGAATACTCCTCCACCAAGATACGATTGCCCTGATCGTTTCGAACGATGATCGTATCGCCACCGTTGTTCCAAACCGCACTACCCGAACCCCAATGGAGATCCGACTCGGTGTCTGTCCCGCTTCCTGTGTGCAGCGTTACGGTGGCGCCAGCTTCGAGTTGGAAGTCTTTCGGGAACGTGTATTCGTGACCTGCTGCATCTGTGACGGTCCAGCTGCCGAGGTCGAGCGTCGTCTCGCCTGTATTCTTGAGGACGATGTATTCGTCGTTGAGGTTCTGGCTCTCGTCGCCGCTAGCATCTCCGTGAATCTCTGCGATCTCGAGGTTGGACGTAGCGCCGTCCGTCCCACCATCGGTCGCCACAGTCGTCGACGGCGTCTGCGTCGGATGTTTCTCACCCGAAATGGTCTCCTGAACTTCGAGTGTGCCTGTCGCTCTAGGGTCGATTGCTGCTCCGTCACGTAGATTGCGTGGCGCAGTCGGAGCGGCTTGTTGAGTTTTGATTGTCACCTGCTTTCCGTCGCTGACAAGAGCGATATTGCCGTGGGTGGCCGTCCAGTACGTAGGAATCTTCCGTTCGGCGAGACGCTGGAGAACCTCTTCGTGAGGGTGGCCGTACTGACTATCGTATGCACTGGAGACGACGACTGCTTTCGGGGTCGTCGCACTGAGTAGTGCTGCGCTGGTACTCGTTTTAGAGCCATGATGCCCGGCCTTGAGGATGGTTACGTTCAGCCGGTCATCATACGTCTCTACGAGGCACTGCTCTTGGGCTGCTTCAGCGTCACCTGTCAGTAGGAAGCTCGTTTGTCCGAATCCGATTTTGAGAACGATGTTGTTCTCGTTACGTGTGCGGTCTTCGAGATAGGGCTTGGGCGGTCCGAGAACAGAGACATTCACACCTTCGAACGGTATGGTATCGCCTGCTCGTGTAACGTAGAGGGGGACATCGTGTTTTTCGACGGCATCAAGGTATGCACTGTAGGTCTGAGTGCTTGCGGCGATCCCCGGGTCGTATATCGCTCCGATTCCGTTGGCTTTCGTTTCGTAGTAATTGATGATCTGCGCGTTGCCGCCGATGTGATCTGCGTCGTTGTGGGAGACGACGAGATAGTCGATGCGTGTGATGTTCTTGCGCTTGAGATACGAGAGGACGTCTTCACCGTCATCTTGGTAGTGACCAGTGTCGATGAGCATTGTTTCGCCGGTCGGGCCGATGAGCAGTGTGCTTATGGACTGGCCGACGTTGATGAAATGGACCTCAAGAGTGTCGTTTGGAGTGGTTGGTTGCGATGCAGTTGTTGTTTGTGTCGACGTCGTAGGCGGGGCGGTGACTGCTGCAGTGATGCCGGGGATTGTGACGCCGCCCATACATCCTGCAAGGACGAGGAGAACGGCGACAACGACCGCGGGGTGAAGACGTACAGAACGCATTAGCGGTGGATACAACGGCGGAGGTGAATAGTGTAGTGCCCCCTCCGCTAATGCAGTCTAATTTTCACCGCCGTCTTCATACGAGAGATCTACTGTCTCGACGACGGAATCGTCATCTGTCTCGTACGGCCAGTCGTCGCCAGGGATGTTGTACGACCAGTCGAGTTCTCGGTCACCGTCGTCTTCTATTAGGTAGACATGTACCTCGACAGTTCCGTCTGTGGAGTTCCGCGCCATCTCTTCGAGATAACCGGCTAGTTCGACGGTGACGTTCTCGTGACTGCCTGGATGGAGGTACTCCGACGCTCCGACAGTGGGTCGCTCACTCGTATCGCCGTACGGATCAGGTCCTGAGACAACAACGAAACCACCGGCAGGTAGCGTTACCGACACTGAAAGCGTGTTCTCTGTTGGCCGTTTGATCGACGTGATCGACGGACGAAGGTCTGGTCGAACGAGAGTAATCGAAGCTTCGTCTCGGAGAGGAGTGCCGTTCGGCGCCAAGAACGTACACTCCTCTCGGATAGTGTTCGCGCCATACTTCTGATTCGCGTTGGAGCCCGCTTCGGCGACCGCCGTGAGCGTCATGTCATCGTTGAGCGGCTCATCAAGCTGGATCCCCACGCTGTTGTGGACTCCTGCCGACAAATACACTTCTTCGTCTATTTGGTTTGTTTTCTCCCTTTATGTCTTTGAAGTCTTTAAATACTACTACCCATTCAGTGGTTTTCCATCTCACCAAACTCCTTAACCTATTCTACGGCTATTTCCGACGAACACGGTAGGTTCGAGGTAGTACACTAACTCCAGAGCCCACTTAGTTCGACAAGAAGTTTGAGATACACCAGATGGAGGCAGCTTTATCATCAACCGTTATATAATAGTAATCTACTCTGACTGACCTATGGCCCCAAGAAAAACGTCGTCAGTAAAGTCGGTCCGGAAAAATTTCCGTATAATTGAAGAATTGCAAGAACGAGGCGGTGTAGGCGTCACTGAGTTGTCGAATCATACTGGATTAGCGAAGAGTAGCGTACATGATCACCTTCAAACTCTGACGGAACGCGGGTATGTTTGCAAAGAAGATGGTGTGTATCACCTTAGCCCACGGTTTATCGAACTGGGAGGACAGATTCGTAAAGATCTCCCCCTATATCACGCCGTAGATGAGGAGATACATCGGTTAGCGAGGCAGACACAGACCGCCATCGACGTCACTATACCGTTTCAACAATCGAGTGTAGTAATTGCTACAGCTAATTACGGTGAGTATATATACCGACGAGCGACCGTCGGTGATACTTCGCCACTCCTCCAAACAGCTCCAGGACGAGTACTCTTGGCAAATCTACCACAGGAACGACTCGACTCGATTCTCGATACACACCAGCAGAGCAGGTTCCAATCCGAGAAAAAACGTATCCGACGTATGGGAGTCTCTCACGATGAATCGGATGATGGCATTCATTCCATCGCCGTGGCGATCACGGACAGTAGAGGTAACACTCATGGAGCACTTTGTCTCTCTGCATCCAGTTCCGTTATCCGGTCTAAGTCCCCATCAGAGGGGACGAACAACAAGGCCCGGAGTTCGATCGGGACTCTCAGCGCCTCACCGGAGAAGCAGACGGGGGAGAGTCCCTCTCCGGAAACAGAAGAATCGAAAGCATCTACAGACCTACCCTCAAGCCCAAGCCTGAACGACGTTTCTGAAATATCAGACGAAATTATAAGAAATATACGATCTTCGGTCGAATCTATCGAAAGGAGGTTTGAGGATAATGGGGTATGACTCGTAGTTATCCTCACTTTTGATTGGAGACCAACTCCATAATCATCGAAAGCCATTACTATATTCGTCGTGGTGCAGTGCCTATGGAAACTAACCAAATTTACGTCCATAAATCACACACCATCGATAGAATCGCACCGGAAATCTTTGGATACTTCGCAGAGCACCTAGGACGTTGCATCTACAACGGAATCTGGGTAGGACTGGACGCCGAGATACCTCATACAGATGGAATCCGTGACGATACAATAGAACTCTTACGTGAACTTGATCCGCCTATTGTTCGATGGCCCGGCGGTTGTTTCGCAGAGGACTATTTCTGGGAAGACGGAATCGGCCCGCGCGAGGATCGTCCTCGAAGACGGAACATCTGGTGGGCTCAAAGTCGACCGACTTCGACAGACGTAGTGGCATTCGAAGAATCGAACGATTACGGCACTGACGAGTTCATACAAACCTGTGATCTACTCGACACCAAACCATACATTGTACTTAATGTAGGGACCGGCACAGCACGTGAGGCAATGAACTGGGTTGAATACTGTAACTCCTCCGGGGAGACAGCGTACGCCGAAAAACGCCGACAAAACGGGTCGGAAGACCCATATGAGGTGGTGTACTGGGGAATTGGAAACGAAACCTACGGTTGTGGAGGGGATTTCTCACCTGACGACTATGGTCAAAAATATCGCAGATACGCCACCTTTCTTCGGGGATTAGAACGTGCAGAAGTGACAAACAATATCGAACTTGTGGCGTGTGGATTTCGTGAGACAGATTGGAATCAAGGCTTCTTAGAGGCCGTTACTGGTCGGTCAATCTTCGACCACGCTCAGTTGGTCGACCATATCTCGATCCACCGATATGTATCGACAAAGAGCGATACGGAGTTTTCAGAAGACGATTACTACCAGTCGCTTGCCGAGTGCGAGGCGTATCGAGCAGATATAAACAGGGTAGCTACCACGCTGGAGGAATTTGCGCCGAACCAGGAGATCGGGATCGTGGTCGATGAATGGGGACTCTGGCATCCAGAAGCGACGTTCGAAAACGGACTCGAACAAAAAAACACCGTTCGTGACGGGATCGCAGCCGCTACGATTCTGAACATCTTCAATACTCATGCAGATAAGATCGTGATGGCGAACCTCGCTCAGGTGGTGAATGTATTGCAATCTGTTGTCCAGACTAACGAAACGGAGGCGTGGACAACGCCTACGTATCACGTTTTCCGGCTCTATAAGCCCCACATGGGTGCGACTGCATTGCGGACCACTGTTGAGAAGGACGTGAGGAGTATAATAGGATATAAAGAAAATCTACCGTATATCAATGCCTCTGCTTCCGTGAAGAAATCCGAATTGTTTGTGACGTTGAACAACTGTCACTACGCCGAACAACGCACAATTCATATCGACGCAGGGGACGCCCCAACCGAAGCGGAAGCCCAGGTACTCTTCGCTGATCATCAGCCTCAAGACTTTTCGACCCCGGACAATGCAGATTCATTTGAAGCAGAAAAGCTACCGGTAGACATAGAGAGTGATGGTGTCTATGTTGATGCACCACCTGCGTCAGTGGTGGCGACGAAGATACATTTCTAACGGGTCGCTTCGTGTGTATCGGATTTCATTAACTCTTCACCCGTATTCTGAGGCTTAGCGCCGATTATAACACTTCGCCGAAGTGTACTCCGTTGTCTTAGCTCACAACTCCGTTACTGACGTCTCTCTCGCTACGTCCGTTCTCGGAACTGTCAAGGAGTGTTTCGAGGTGAAAGGTGAACACAAGTCCAGCAAACGTGACCACGAATGCGATAGTCAAAATTAGTGATATGGCTAAAACACCCACGGTAGCCATTCCCATCGACAGTGATCCTATCGGATTTTGTACAGTCCAGCTGATGCCTGACTTGACTGAAGTTTTAAGATTGAGTCCGGTGGCGAGAGATCCAAAGATAGGTATCAGTGTGAGAATAGAGTAGGCCGTCGCATACGTGGTTACTACTACGAGTACTAAGCTGGCGGTAGATTCCGTGGTGAGATAGTACCGGGCGTAAATTGTAGTGATTGCTCCGAGAAGACATGGTATCCCCGAAAGGAGAATCGTCGAGAGTCCATGTTTACTCACGATTGATCTCACTTCTCCAGTATCGATTTGGCCGTTCTCTCTAATTGTGTGGATCGCAGTATACGCAGCGAGTGTCGCAGGCCCGAGAGTGAAGACGGGAAGTGAGCAGATGAACCAAAGAACACTGATGAGGACGAATCTTGGGCCGTTCTGATAAAATAGTTGAACGGCTGAGACAAAGGATTGATACACGACTCGAGTGTCAGCGTTTCTCATCTCTAGGAGAGACGATGAGGGGTGTTAATTAGGTTACTCCTTGCATCTTTACGGCCGAGATGAGCTGTTTCTGGAAGAGCAGAAATACCAAGAATAGGGGTAGTGAAGCGAGTACTGAAGACGCCATTACCAATCCTGGCTGATACGTATAGGTACTGTACAGGGTTACGAGCCCGAGTGGGAGCGTGTACGCAGTTTCTTTCTGTAGGACGATCAGCGGCCAGAGGAACTGATTCCAGTTCCATATAAAGACGAACAGCCCTAGTGCGGTAAGAACTGATTTGGAGAGTGGCATGATGAGAAGCGCATAGATACGGAACGTGGAGAATCCATCTAATTGGGCCGCTTCTTGCAGTTCGTCGGGAATGTCTCTGAAGAACTGTACTAGGAGGAATACGCCGAGCGGACCGGCTGCTGATGGAAGAATCACGGCCAAGAAACTGTTGACGAGTCCGAGATCCGTCATGAGGGTGTAGAGCGGGATGATGTTGACGAACCCGGGCACCATGAAGCTGGCAATGATGAGACCGAGCACGTATTGTTGTCCCGGCCAGTCGAGTCGCGTCAGAGAGAAGGCGATCAGTGAATCCACGAGAAGGATAAGCAGCGTCGTAGCAGAAGCGATGATGATGGTGTTGATCGTCCATTCGATGATGAGCGAGTCGGTGAGGAGTGAAATGTAATGGTCTACGATTATTCCGGATGGAATCCACTCCATCTTTGGAGAGACGATGTCGCTTCGTGGCTTGATCGATGTCGTGACCATCCAAAGATAAGGGACGAGGAATAACACCGCTAATCCGTAGAGTAGAGCATGAACTATGAGGCTCTCAGCGGTAGTCCACGAAATCGAGCCGATCCGTGTCTCGGACACCGTTTTCTCACTCATCGTTTCCTCCCAAGAGGTAGTAATTGGCGATCGATACGAGCACTAGGATGCCCGTCAGCACGTACCCGAGTGCCGCAGCATAGCCGAAGTTGCGCTCACTAAACGCCGACTGATAGAGATACATTACGAGTGTCTCTGTCGATTTCCCGGGCCCACCGTAGGTCATGATATACGGCTGCCCGAATATCTGGAACGACCAGATGAGATTGATGATGATGACGAAGAAGATTGCATGACGCATCTGCGGGATTGTGATATCTTTCAGCATCCGCCACGATTTCGCACCGTCAAGTTTAGCAGCTTCGTAGAGATACCCCGGCACTTGCTGGCGTGCCGCCAGCAGGACGATGAAACTAAATCCAATTGTCCACCAGACCGTCATCATCGATAAAGCCGGCATTGCGAAGATCCTAGATTGGAGCCACTCCGGTGGCTGAGACATAATTAGACCCAGATAGTAGTTGATCGCCCCGTACTGCGTGGCGTACAACTCCCGCCATATGAGCGCAGCGACTGAGACAGTCAGTATATACGGGCTGAAGAAGATTCCGCGAAGAATCTGTTTCCCTCGGATATCACGGCTAACTCCTAGCGCCAAACCCATACTCACTATCACGATTGATGGCACCGTCAAAAGGGTGAAGTAGAGAGTGTTCCCGAGGGCGTTCCAGAAGTACGGATCGTTTACCATCCGGACGTAGTTCTGGAGTCCGATGAACTCAGACTCAGCCGGTGCGATCGCGTTCCACTCGAAGAGACTCATGTATCCTCCTTTGACGAGCGGATAAAAGAGGAAGACTGCAAACAATCCTAAGTAAGGGAGGGAAAATAGAAGGCCCTCCACTATTTCCTTGCGTTGACGACTCTCCACCGAGAGTGCAACTTTGATCTCGTACAGTTTATTGTTTACTGACATTCTTTACCTTGATATTTAAGTCGTTAATTCTGCAGGCTGGAATTCCATGTCTTGACGCCTTGATTGACACCCTTTTGCGGGGACGTGTTGTGGCCGTAAATATCGAGCAGCCACGTCCAATTTTCGCGTGCATACAGGTCGAATCCTTCGATCTGCGGCCAGTAGTGCAGTTGATCGTTTCGGGCCATGTCCATGAAGTCGTGAAGGGACTTGTCCCAGATATCGGCCTTCCGAAGCTTATCGCTCTCGAGAAGCGGATTGTAGGCAGGAAGATGACCGGCTTCTGCACCCCACGCCGGGTTCTGCTGGGTTATCCACTCGCTTGCATCGACTGCGGCCTGAATCCGCTTTTCGCTCGAATTGGATTTTTTCGGGATGATTATTGTGTGACTGTCGGCGGCCGTCTTCAACTGGGAGGCGTTAGGCGTGATGTGAGGCTTCATCATGTTCCAGTTGATATCTGCTCCCTTCAACTCGTTCACGTACCATGTCCCGTGAACTGTCATGGCCAGATCGCCGTTCAGGAACATCCGGTTTGCTCGTTCTTCGGACGTGTTCGGCTTATCCCATCCCCGTTCGCCTGAAACCGAATGGTAATATTTCGCAGCTTCCAGGCCAGCACCCTTATTGAAGATAGCCTCCGTTCTGTCGTCGTTGACGATTTGACCGCCTAGCTGGCCGACTGACATGTACCATTGATACCACTCGATACCCGTGTCGGGGCTCGGAGCGAACGCGGCAGTGGCGTCTGTCTTTTCGAGAACAGCGTTACAGGCTTCCTCGAACTGGCTGAAACTGTCGAACGGAGGTTTCACGCCAGCTTCATTGAGAAGGTCGGCGTTGTAATAGAGCCCCATGGCGTGTGTGTCCATAGGAACGGCATACTGTGCTCCGTCGAGCTTGCACGCCTCCCTAATCGAGGCCACGTACTTCTCGTTCTTGGAGGACAGATAATCGGTAATGTCGGTGAGCGTGTCTTGGAAACGCCGAAGATACGCCGCGTGGGCAATCGCCATATCGGGAGCATTCCCCCCAGTCATCGACGTGAACAGCTTGTCATAGTGATCCTCCCACGGAGTGCGCTGGCGAGAGATACTGATGTTATCGCCCAGCGGCTTCTCTTCGTTAAACCGGTCGATGATTGATTTCATCACGGCGCCGTCGCCGCCGGTGAAGAGCGTCCAGTAGGACAGTTCGATCGAATCGCTCCCGCCACCGTTTCCAGAACCACCACCCCCGGAGCTCTTGCCGCCAGAACACCCCGCGAGGCCCGCGATTCCGGCTATACCTGCGACCTTGAGGAATCTGCGTCTGTTGGAGGTGGTGACCTGCTTCGTGTTTTCGCTATTCGACGCTACCGCCTCTGACTCGGCATTCTCAAGCGACATCGAAAACTTGTCTTGCACGGTATATCATAAAGGTTTCCCAACCTCGAATGTATCTGAAAAATGTATAGGTGATAGATGAGCTACTTGGCTAGGGTGAACAAACGTCCGTCTGGCCCCGTTCAGACCGTCATGCGGAAATCCTTCTCTAAGAGCTGAACCAGACGAACACTACCAGCCTCTGCTTGCCTCGCAGTCTAGACTGCGATCAACGACGGCGCCGCATGGCGATATGAGTAATGATCGGATCTGCTAATGGTAAATATACTGGTGGAAAAATTTAAATACGAACGGGAAGCATCTTCCGTTTGAACAAATCATGAGCGAAGTTAGCTTCCAGAATGTACAGAAAGTGTACGGTAAAGACATAGTCGCCGTCGATGGGTTTAGTTTGGATATCGTAGATGGTGAATTCCTCACAATTGTCGGTCCGTCGGGATCGGGGAAATCGACCCTGCTCCGTATGCTCGCCGGTCTTGAGGAAATAAGCGGGGGGGAGATCCTCATCGGAAACCAAGTCGTTAACGACATTCCGGCTCAGGACAGAGACGTTGCAATGGTCTTTCAGAACTACGCGCTCTACCCCCATATGTCGGTGCGGAAAAATATGTCGTACGGTCTGAAACTGACCTCTGACCTTCCTTCCGAAGAAATCGAGGAGCGTGTCGAAGAAACTGCCGAGATGATGGGTATCGCCGATCAACTCGATAAGAAACCGGGTGACCTCTCCGGGGGACAGCAACAGCGTGTGGCAACGGGTCGTGCAATCGTCCGGGAACCGGAAGTGTTTCTGATGGACGAGCCGTTGTCTAACCTTGACGCGAAGCTCCGGACGCATATGCGGACTGAACTCCAACGTCTCCAGAACGATCTCGGGACGACGACGATCTACGTGACCCACGATCAAGAAGAGGCACTGACGATGAGTGACCGAGTAGTCATACTTGACCGAGGTAAACTACAACAGGTTGGAACGCCGGACGAGGTGTATTATGAACCGGCGAATTTGTTCGTCGCTGACTTCATCGGAAGTCCCTCGATGAACTTCTTCGACGTGCAGCTCGTCGGCTCTACGCTGGACGGAGACGCCTTCTCATACCAAGTAAGCGCCAAGGTAGAACAGCGGATTCAAGAACGTGCTGAATCGGATGAGTTGATCTTGGGTATCCGTCCAGAACACATGACGCTGGCCGACGAAGGCGACGTGAACGCAATTTCCGCGCAACTCGACGTCCACGAACCGGTGGGGGAGGACAACTACTTCTACCTGCGATCTGATGACATCGAGTTCACGATGCGTGCGATGGGTGATTTCGATTACCAGGAGGGAGACGAACTCACTTTGACCTTCGACGAGTCGAAGATGCACATCTTCGATCGGAGCAGTGAGAAGAACGTCATGACCGACACGCAACCCGAACAAACAGAACAAGATCGCTTCGCTACGCAGGCGTAATTACGCCCTGACCGAACTTCGTCTCCCGAGAGTATCGAATGTGACGTACCGTGATACCCGTATTTGAATAGCGTAGCTGAAGACCAATTCAAAACCCGCTACTGGTGAACTGAGCCGTTGTCTACCTTCTTCTCGCCGTTCGATTCGTCTTGGTGCCCTGAAAACGCCATAGAGCCTTGAGCCACCTTCTCGGCGTACGTAGCAGGAAGTAAATACTCTATCGAACCCTTCTGACTTGGTTCGGACCAAGAGAAGGTGTTCTGGACCACCGCTACGCTTCGAGATAGAAGTTGACGTCGTGTCTCACGACCTGACGTCAACACTCATTATCGAACTCGGTGGGATTTCGACCGCAACTTTTTCCGAGTCTGTTTCGAGTTCGTGCGATCGGATAGCGAACTCGTCTGCGTTCTCACGAGTAGAGTGAGCTTCTGGCTCCTTATCGTCGAACAGTACTGATGCCATGCTTCGATCACCATCGATTTCTTGACCTATGTCGATGACCACACGTCGTTCTTCAAGGGCACGATTAGTGAGCGTGACGAACAGCCCCTCATCGTTTTTTGAGGCGGATGCGCTGACGAGGGGGACATCGTTGTCTTCGCTCTCCACTTCACGAACGTCAGTATCGATGACGGTGCGTACCGCCGTTGCACCTAAGTGGCGCTTGTAAAGATCGAATACGTGGTACGTGGGGGTTGCCCATGCTGCTTCTTCGTCAGTCTGGATCAGACACTGAAGCACGTTGATGGTCTGAGCGATGTTTGCCATTGTTAGAACGTCAGCCCGCCGGTTAAATTCGTCGAGAACCCCGGCTGCGGAGAGGGCGTCTCGAACAGTGTTCTCCTGCTCGAGACCGTTGTCAGCAACGGCTTGCGGATGCCAAACGCCCCACTCATCAACGATAACACCGATATCAGTTCCGGGCGCGAAGTTGTTGAGTACCTCCGCCGCTTTGTCTATGTCGTCAGCGATAGCGAGCGAGCGAGCGAATAATTTGAAGTATTGGTCTTCACTGAACTCGGTATCGTCGCCAGAGTGGTAGTAGCGGTGTACCGAGAGATGATCCAGGAGGTGATACGCAGCGTCTTCCGAAACTCTGGATGTTCCGCCCACACTCTCCATGAACTCCCGATTCCAGTTCGGGGTGATGTGTCCGCACGCAATGAGCTCAAGCGGATCATCGCTCATAATCCGGTCGTATTCCCTGAGATAATTCGCAAACCGTCGATACTCCTCACCGTACGTACCTGGGTCGTATCGACCACCACAACCCCAGTTCTCATTTCCGACTCCCCAGTAGGTAACGTCGTACGGATCTTCTCGCCCGTGTTCTACGCGTTTTTGGGCATATTCGGTGTCGCCGTCGTAGTTACAGTATTCGACCCAGTTGACGGCCTCGTTCGGGGAGCCGGACCCGACGTTGACCGCCAGATACGGTTC
This sequence comes from Haloferacaceae archaeon 50, assembly GCA_046097085.1. GTDB lineage: Archaea > Halobacteriota > Halobacteria > Halobacteriales > Haloferacaceae. Next base: position 81,331 of record CP175568.1, read on the forward strand.
AGTATCGATTAACTCGCAAAACTCGAGGAACTCATTGGTCCCAAAGTGGTTCGGTTCTTCGGGGATGTTCTCTCGACCTTGTGTCCACCAGAGATTGCGTCGCGTCGGACGTTCATCGCGTGGACCGATTCCGTCTTCCCAGTGGTAGTCATCAGCGAAACAGCCACCGGGCCACCGCAGGACGGATGGCTCTAACTCACGGAGTAGGTCGATGGTATCCTTCCGCATTCCGTCTACGGTTTCAATAGGATCGTCATCTCCTACCCACAGCCCTCCGTAGATACACCGCCCGAGATGCTCTGCGAAGTGACCACACACCTCAGGAGCGATACGACCGATCTCATCGTGTGTCTGAATGTAAATCTTGTCTGGCATATCTCTAGTTCACGTTGCAATCTCGTTATCAGAATAGGAGGTTATAAAACTTCGCCATGGGCTCACCGACTGTTGTTCTTTCCGATCCGAGGAATAACCACGGGGATCTACATCGTCGGAGTCTGCTCGTTGTACCCTCCGGAATCCTCGAGATCAAACTAATCTTTGTCCGGTGATACCGAACAAATACCGATATCCGTCTTAGATCGGCCGCTGCACGATGATTTGTACGTTAACTAAAATTCAGTACAGACGCTGTTCGGTGCTATTACAAATTTACTGCTGTAAAGATGAGTCATGGTGGGATTACAGGCATAGACGTGTAAAGCAACTCCCGATATCGTGTAAGAGCAGATCTGTTCGGTGATACGGAACAAAGTCACTGAGAAACGTTCTAGATACTGCGCTCGTAAACGTGGGAAGCGACCGCCCCCGAGAAAATGGGACTGACCCAGACCGACCTTCTCACCGCCACGTTGGCCACCTTTGGCATCATCGGTACTCTCTATACTGTTGGGAGCTCACGAGCAAGGGCAACCGTGTCGGACTCGGCAAGCACGAATCTACCTACTTGTACGTGACGAAGTAGGTGTGTTGTTCCCGTCCTTCTCCCATGTGGTCCCTCTCTAAGGCCACATCTCTTGAATCTTCTAATGATCCACCCCTGAGTAAAGTACGCGCTAAACTTATAGGAGGATATACACCGTTATGTAATATGGTACGAACGACAATGCCGATCGCCGAGACCCGATGCGTAACGGGGAAGGCCCAATGTAGCACCCCGACGAAGCGGCGCTGTACTGGTGCGATATTCCTCATGGTAGACTCTTCCGGCACGAACTAAATGCTGATACTTACGAACGTGTACTGGACGGCGAACGCGCTATCGGTGGGTTCACCATTCAGCGTGACGGAACATTCCTCCTATTCCGTAGCGGAGGGCGGATGGAGCGGCTTGACGGCGATGAACTCACTATCGGAGAAGCTCCCCTCCAACCCTCGGATCGTACGGACGTACGACTGTGCTTCGGCGGCGTCGTAGGCGTCCCCGACGATGCCGACCTCCGGCTCGTGCTCGAAGACGCGGTCAACGTAGCGGTCGAGATCAGGGTTCCAAAAATCGTTGTCGAGCACCCCAACCGGGCACTCAAGATCGGTGAACCGCTGTTGTTGGTACGAGCAGTCTTCGCGAAAGCTGGGCAGGAAGCCCATGTTGACTGCGTCGATGACGAATGGAACGCGGTGGAGAAAGGCAACATAGTCTGCCTGTCGTGCCTGTTCTACTTGCGTTGCCGCTGGCTGGTGCTAGTTGGTCGTCTGTGGACACAGAGAGTCACCTGCGAGGCTTCGAGCGTTCCGCAGCTCCGAGGGGTGGATAGACTCTCTCTGCGTTACTCACCGAACTGACGGAAGATGACACGACAGGAGTTACTCGTCGAACAAACACTGCATCGCAGCATCGTCGCCGGTGAGTGTCTGCTGGTCGTCCGCTGTCTCTGCAAAGAGATTCGATTGGTCGCTTTCGGTAGAGCGCATTACTTCCGGTCGATCGTCGATGGTCGACGTCCGCGCCGAAGTCCTCTAACGAGGTTTCAACACTGAACTCGGTAACTTCGAGCTAGCCATCTTCACCGAACGCTGTCTGCTGGTGAATGTCTCGTGTTCAGATTGTTCGTGGTCAGACATGCCTGTGATCTCCTTGATGTCGTAGCTCAATTCGTAAAGTTGATTGACCGTCCGTTGCGGGTATCGGGGTCCATGTTGCACTAGGAAGGGATCCAAGATCTCTTCTACGAACGTTTTCCAAGTAAGATTCGTAAAACACACTCCCGATGCTTGAGGTTGGTCGTCCTGATGAAGGTACAGATAGTACTCCCCAGATTCATATTCTTGCTTCGACCGGCCACCGATCGTATCTGCCTCGCAGTAGAAGGTGGTCCCTGTCTCTGCTGCCGAGAATTTGAGCTCGATGAGCAGAAACCATTCGTCTGGTACTTCGATAAGTAGATCCAGCCATCCTTGCTTGTCGGTCTGGCCTGTCGTAGGGTCGATAGTCTTCACCGATGCCTGCTCGCTAACGATAACATCTGAAAGTTCGTAAACGTCTTCTTGGAAATCACATGCTGAAGGGAGACCCTGTAGAAAGGATCTGAGAAAGTCTATCCCCATTCCATGTGGTTCGTCGGCATCGAGAAGATACCGTAACAGCCAATCCAAGTAGACCTCTGCCCGACGCTGTTTTCCTAATCCGTATTCGATGACGTTCATCAGCGAACGCGGCTGCTCTGGAACGTCACTGATCGACTTCCACTATCGCCGTAGAGTTTCCAAATACTTGTCTAATGAGAACTCTGATTTCATATCAACATCTTGTTCGGTATTCTCACGCGTCAATTAAAGAAGCTATCCCGCTAGTCGCTTTCACGAGTACAACTCGGTTCAGATCTATCTGTTCCACTCCGTTGCGCCCTCACAGTGCACGTATCTACGGGCTACACATGCTCAAATGGGCGGCATAGGAATTCCGTGAATAAAACTCGCTAATAGGATAGCAGAAGTACTAAACGGGAATAGTATCATAAAGTGATGAGCGTAGTTCAACATAGTCTTCATCTGAACCTCGGTCAAATTCAGATTCGGACAGTGTGACGTCCTCAATAAGGGAATTACCCGGTGAGAGCTCTGTGGCACACATCTAGTGATAGCGGCCTGCCGTCTACGTTACATGTTGCCAGTCACTGTCGGAATACTGTTGAATGGCCCACGGATTACCGCATCCAAGAGTGGTCGTTGAATCTCCGGTATTAGTCACCTTGAACTCAACTGTGTCTCCCAAGTAAGCCTCTTCTTGGCGGAGACGGAGGTTCAAATCGTCGTATTCGTAGACGGCCTTCTGTTCGCCTTGGTACTCTGCCCGTGATTCGTTCTGGGGCGCGCCGCGTGCGGTACATCCAGCGAGTACGGCGGTACTGGTAGTTACAGAGACGAGGTACGTACGTCGCTTCATACTATGTGGGCAGAAGTTCCCGAGTAAAGCCTTTCTGTAAGGACAAATCACCCTTTGATCAGTACACGCTCTATACTGCGTATCACTGACTCATGAGCCAACGCTGAGGCACGCCTTCTTATATCGTATCAAAATAGTGGTGGTTCGTAGAAATCTCTACTACGAATCTCTGAACCTTGTGGAGTGAGATTAAGTATAGCAGCATACTATTTATCTAGTAGCTTTCGGACAGGCCTATGTCACAGACGTAAGTAGTATATCCAACTGAATGGTTTTCCGTAACTTAGAGACCGATGTTTGAATTAGAATTTGGTCTTGATTATCGAGGCCAGATAACTCCATACCTGCGCCGTTACCGGAGTAGGAATCACTCACGACGGAGAGTGGCTCTTCCTACCAGAATCACCGGGTTCTCTACGAGCGTTGGCTTAAACGGGCGTCGCTCGTAGAGCCGAACGAAGCCGACCTGATCCGACAGTCGAGCGTCTGTCTCGTGTACGTCACCCGTCGGGTATCGCCCCTTCGTCTCGTAGCGTCGCTATCTCCTCGTCGGAGTAACCTCGCTCTCGAAGCAGGTCTTCAGTGTCTTCGCCGAGCAGCGGGGGTGCTTCCTCAAATCCGGACGTCGCGCGGTCGAAGTTGAGCGGGTGGTCGATGGCCGGAATGTCCCCGACTACGGGGTGATTGAGCGTTGTGACGACGTCGCGCGCCTCGGTCTGTTCGTTGAACAGAGCATCCTCGACGTCATTGACCGGCCCGACTGGAAGATCCTTCTCGTCGGCGAGATCGTCAACCCACTCCTCTGTCGTCCGCTCCCGTAGGACCTCGCTGAGTTCGGCTTCGAGTTCGTCCATGTGTTCGACACGGTCGCCGTTGGTCTCGAACCGTTCGTCGTCTATTAGTTCAGGGCGACCCACTGCCTCGCAGAAGCCTTCCCAGAGCTTCTGGTTTCCGCATCCGACGTTGAGATACCCGTCGCTCGTGGGGTAGGTCTGATACGGGGCCAGCACTGGGTCCTTCGTCCCCATGCATCTCGGCTCCTCGCCCGCGAACACCTTCCCTGCTTGCTTCGTGAGCCAAGGCAACGCGGCGTCGTGCATCCCGAGTTCGACTCGATCGCCCTCGCCGGTGAGTTCTCGACGGAACAGTGCACCGACGATTCCGTAGGCGGCCCACATGGCGGTGATGAGGTCTGTCTGTGGCATACCCACTTTGACCGGATCGCCCTCCTCGGGGCCGGTCACGTCCATTATCCCGCTCGTCCCCTGGACGAGCAGGTCGTACCCCGGACGGGCGCTCCACGGCCCCGACTCCCCGAACGCCGATATCGAACAGTACACGATTTCCGGATTGTACTCCCGGATTCGCTCGTAGTCGACCCCCAGTTTCTCGGCGGTCCCCGGCCGGTAGTTCTCGAGGAACACGTCCGCCTCACCGGCCAGATCGTAGAGAACCTCGCGCGCCGCGTCGTTCTTCAGGTTCAGTTCCACGCTCCGCTTGTCGTAGTTGACCGTCCAGAAGTACGGCGACTCGCCCTGTTCGGCCGCGACCTTTCCGGGACCGTCGTAGTCGTCGGACCCGAGGAACGGCGGCCCCGAGTGGCGACTGTCGTCGCCGATCTCGGGTCGTTCGATCTTGATGACCTTGGCTCCCTGATTCGCGAGCATGAGCGACGCGAAACCGCCGGTGACGAACGTAGTCAAGTCGATTACCGTGATACCGTCGAGGATACTGTCGCTTCCCGACGTTGGCTCTCTGTCTGCCATACGTTCACATGCTTTCATCGTTATTTATAATTTGTGCCGCCACCCGGACGCTCCCCGATGAAGACGCTACTGATCGGGATATCAGTAGCTCGCGACCGCGAGCGGTCAGTTCGTCTCATGTTGTTCTATATGGTCGAACAAAATCGTTAATAGCCTCTAGAATACACGGTGAATACTGATGACAAACACCAAGAAGCGGAAAAAGATTCAATCGGCCGACACGGTTTTCGACATCCTCGAATGCATCCAGCGGCTGGACGGGGCAGGCGTCTCCGAAATCGCCCAGCATCTGGACTACTCGAAGAGTACGATCCACTACTACCTGACGACGCTCGAGCAGCGACAGGCTCTGAGAAAAGACGGCAACTGTTATCGACTGGGCTTCCAACTCGTCACGCTGGGGGCGCACGCGCGTCAACAGCACGAGCTGTTCGGTGTCGTAGAACACAAGACGAAAGATCTAGCGAACGAAATGGGGTCTGTGGCCCACACGGTCGTCGAGGATGGCGGCCAAGCCATCTTCCTCTCCCGGGCCGTCGGCGACCGGGACGTCGACACGTACATCGGGATGCAGACCGACCTCCACTGTACTGCGTACGGAAAGGCGATACTCGCACACCTGCCGTCAGAGTCCGTCGATCGGATTCTCGGGGAGGGAGATCTCCCCCGACGAACGGCGCACACCGTCACCGACCGGGAGAAGCTTGCGGAGCAGTTAGAAACAGTCCGCGATATCCGTTTGGCGTACGCCGACGAGGAGTGCGCCGAGGGGATGAGCAGTATCGCCGCGCCGATCGTATACGGTGACACCGGCGAAGTGTACGGCGCGATAGGTATCTCCGACGCGCCCGATCGGATTCCCGACCCGCGAAAGCACCGCAAGGCCCGACGCTTCTCCGGGGAAGTCCCCGAATTCGTCGAACGTACGGCTCGGATCGTCAGCGAACAGATCGCCGAGGCGTAACCCCTCGTCCCCACACTCTGTCCCCGAGTTGCCGCGTCGTTCGGTTCCTAAATATTGGTTCCCGAATACCTTTGTACGATGAGGGAGAACGCGGGGACATGACGTATGACATCTATGATCGCACATACGGTTGTCTTGTCGGCGGAGCGATAGGGGACGCCCTCGGAGCGGCGGTGGAGGGGTGGCCGTATCACCAGATTCGCGACGAGTACGGAAAGATCGACGAGTTCAAAAAATACTATATGCCGTACACGAAGACCGATCCTGGCTCGGTCACTGCCGACTCCACGATTCGACAGTACGTCAGCATCGCCATCTTCGAGAACGGTGGACGAATTTCGCCCGAACAGTTCGCCGACATCCTTCAAGAGCACTTAAATCCGAATCGCGTCTGGGTGAACGGCGAGATCGTCGTCAAGAAACTGAGCGCCGGTGTCAACCCTTGGTACGCGGGGCGGGGGACGATTCCGGATAACAAGGTGACGTCAGCGATCACGCCGATCGGCGCCGTCAACGCCTGTAACCCGACACAGGCGTATCAGGATGCGTTCAACGTCGCTTCGGTCCTCCAGGACGACTACCACCAAGAGATCTCTGCAACCGTCGCCGCGGGCGTGGCGGCCGCGTTCGAGCCCGACGCCACGGTTCAGACCGTGATCGATACGATGATGGAACAGACGAACTCGATTCTCCTCCGCGCGATGGACCTCACACTGGAGATAGCGGAGCAATCCCAGACTGTCGACAAGTTCATCGAGACGTTTTACCAGGAGATGCTCGACTGGCGGTGGCCCGCCGTCCAGTGGGGGGCGGATCGTTACCACGAGGGGAAAGTGTTCAGCGCCGACGCCCTGGAGACGGTACCCGTCGCGATGGCCATCCTGAAGCTCTGTGACGGCGACGTGAACAAGTCAATAATCGAGGGCGCGAACTTCGGGCGTGACAGCGACGCCGTCGCGACGCTCACCGGAAGTATCGGCGGGGTACTGGAGGGCGCGGACACGATACGCGATAGCTGGATCGAGCAGTGCGAGGAGGTCAACGAGGACCTGTTCGACGAGATCGGCGACGACGCCAACGGGGGGTTCCACGTGACCGCCCGACGCCTCGTCTCCGCCCTCGAGCGGGAGCGCGACACCGTGGAGGAGCGAGCGAACGAGCTAAACCGTCTGTTGAACCCTCCGAACCCAGACGAACCGTGACCGTCCGTTTAACGCTGTATCCCTTCCCGCCTGCATGACAGTTGTACACGTTCTCTCTCCGACGTCGGAGCCAACGATTGCCTGATCAATGCCGGTCCGTTTAGACGGTCGACAGTCGCTACGCCTCGGACGAGGACAATAGAAGTTCGGTCATGTTACCACCTGGAACTACCTCCCCAACTCGTGGCTACAGTAGGGCTGTTCTCGGCGTAGGTCCGATGGCCGTTACAAGCATACGAGTGTAATGTTACAGTTCGTTCTATATTGCAGAACGGGAGTACGAGAACGGCCATAGATCTGCGTACCTTCAGTTTCTTTCCCACTAGTTCGCGTGTAATACCGGAACTTCCGCTCCTTGTGAGGGGTTACCACCGTTACCGTTCTACAATATCTAACACTAACAACCGTTACAGACGCTCCGCACGATTCGATTTCCGTTATCTTCGTACACGTCGAAAACATGCCGACACCGGAGTGTGTAGCCGTTTGGAGTCGAGAGGGTAGTGAGTTCGGACCGGCGTCGAATCGGCTCTCACGCCTCGGTCGGAGGAATAGTTTAGTACCCACTCCGTTAATGAGGATCGTGGTAATATGATCCGTTCGTTCGAAGGGATGATCCCGACGGTACCGGAATCAGCATACGTCGACGACCAGGCGACCGTGATCGGTGAGGTCACGTTGGGAGAACGCACCAGCGTCTGGCCCGGCGCTGTTCTCCGCGGCGACGAAGGTCACATAGAGATCGGCGAGGGGACGAACATCCAAGACCAGGCCGTCTGTCACGAACCGACGTCGATCGACTCCTACGTGACGGTTGGTCACAGTGCGATCGTTCACGCCGCGCACGTCGGTGAGCGGTGCATCGTCGGCATGAACGCCGTCATACTCGACGACGCGCACGTCGGCCACCACAGTATAGTCGCCGCCGGTAGCGTCGTCACCGAGGACACGGAGATTCCGCCGTACTCGCTGGTCGTCGGTGCGCCCGCGGAGGTGAAAGCCGACACGACGGACTCCGACTGGTTCAGTGCCGCCGAGAGCTACATGGAACTCGCCGAGAAGTACAAGGAGACTTCCGAGGTCGTTCCGGAGCGCCCCGAGAACTGATCCGCGGCAGTTTCGGTGTTTCCAGTCACGCCCGATACGGATTCGGCACGAAGAGCGGTCGCCACGTGAACCACGTTTCCTCTCTGAGCGTTAAATATAAATAGTTGTTCTGTAATGTGAAGGTATGTCACGGCCAGCACTAGACGACGTAGTAGTGATTGACTTCTCCCGCTTCCGGGCGGGACCGTGGTGCAGCCAGATCCTCTCGGAGTTGGGTGCCGAGGTCATCAAAGTCGAGCGTCCGGGCGGCGGGGACCCCGAACGACACAGCTACCCCGAGAAGGGGGGGGTGGGCGCCAACTTCATCTCACGAAACCGGAACAAAAAGAGCATCACAGTAGATCTGAAGACGTCCGAGGGGCGGCAGGTGGTCGAGGACCTAATCGCCGACGCGGACGTGTTGGTGGAGAACTTCAGCCTCGGCGTACTCGACCGCCTCGGTCTTGGCTACGACTACCTCTCGGAGGAGGTCAACCCCGAACTGGTGTACGCCTCGATCAAGGGGTACGGCGAGAAGGGCCCCTACAAGGACAAGAAAGGTGTGGACCTAGTGATGCAGGCAGAAGGCGGTCTGATGAGCGTCACCGGGACGAGAGACGGGGAGGTCGTGAAAGTTGGACAGGCCATCGGCGACATCGGCGCCGGCCTCTACACGACGATATCTGTTCTGGCAGCCCTGAACCACCGCGAACGTACCGGCGAGGGACAGAAAGTCGAGACGAGCCTTTTCGGTACTATCGTCTCGTTCATGGAGGAGTACCTCACCATGTACGACATCACCGGGGAGAACCCGGGACCACGCGGGACGCGCCACCAGACGGGCGTTCCGTACGAACTGGTCGAGACGTCCGACGGACAGATCGTCATCAACGTGCCGAACCGTCGGTGGGAGACCTTCGCAGAGGACGTGCTCGAGGCCCCCGATCTGGCGGCGTACGACACCCAGCAGAAGCGCCAAGAGAACTACGACGAACTCATGTCGGTGCTTCGTGACCGATTCCGCCAGAAGACGACGAGTGAGTGGGAGGAGATCCTCGACGAACTCGGCTGTCCGAACGGACCGCTCAACCAAGTGAGCGACGTGGTGGAACATCCGCAAGCACAGGAGAGAGATTACGTGTTCGAGTACGACGACGCGAACGTGGGCGAAGTACTCCTCCACGGACACCCGTTCCACCTCTCGAAGACCGACAAGGAGATACGCTCGGGCCCGCCGCTGCTTGGCCAACACACGGGCGAGGTGCTCCGCGAGCGACTGGGCCTATCGGACGAGGAACTCGACGATCTCCTCGAGAAAGACGCGATCGCGGGAGAGATCTGAGCGAGGCGTCCCGAACCAGCCGAATTCTTTCGAAGAGGTAACTCAGTTCAGCGAAGTGTGGCGACAATCCGTCGGAAGAAATAGCGTGGCAGTGCCTCGTTCGACGGTCTCGGATTACCGACCCTGGAACTGCGGTTCGCGGTTCTCCATGAACGCCTCGACGCCTTCCTGATGGTCGTGGCTGGTCTCGGCCTCCTCCTCCAACTGTTCGACCCACTTCTGTTCTGCGTCCGTCAACCCCCCGTGGTCGATCAGTGCTCTAATGACCTCCTTCATCCCGGTCAGCGAGAGGGGAGCGTTGCTCGCCATCGACTCGGCGATGTCGTAGGTCGTCTCTTCGAGTTCCGACCGCGGCACCACACGGTTCAGAAAGCCCATGTCGTACGCGCGTTCGGCGTCGACGAAGTCGGCGGTGAACAGGAACTCCTTCGCGTTCGACGGACCGACGTGGACCATCACCTCGTGGATGGCCTCGTCGCCGTACACCATCCCGAGTTTCGCGGGTGTGATACCGAACTCGGCGTCCTCCACGGCGATCCGCAGGTCGCAGGCGGCAGCCATGTGCATCGCTCCGCCGTAGGTGCCCCCGTTGATCATGGCGACTACCGGATAGTCGAAGTTCTTGATGAGAGCGGAGAGTTCGTCGAACCCCTCTTCATCCTCGGGCACTTCCTCGTCGTCCGAGTAGTTGCGCTGGTGGTACGAAATGTCGAACCCGGAGCTGAAGGCCTTCTCGCCGGCACCTGTCAGCACTACGGTCCGGACGTCGTCTCGGTCCTCGAGTTCACGCATCGTCTCGATTATCTCCGACAGGAGCGGCGGTCCCAGCGCGTTGCGCTTCTCTCGGTTGTCGAACGTAATCGTCGCTATCTTGCCTCGGTGCTCTAACTCGACCGTTCCCGACATGGCCGTACCGAACACCGACTGTGCAATGAAACTTTCGGTCACGTTAACACCAGTCGTCTCGCGCGCTTCCGTCGAGTGACGCTAGGACTCCGTCGTCACCGTCGGACCGACGTTTCGGCCACACCGAACTACGGATCCGTGTTGACTCCCTTGTGTGTCGACGCACGCGTAGAACGAGGCCGATTCGTGCGGTGCGGGTAGGATGTCCCCGTTACTCCCGCGTACCGAGGCGTACCGTTCGTACGACAACGCCTGTCACTGTCGGAGTGTTCTCCGCTCGTGTATAGATAATGATAGAAACTGTTATACGGATGTGTTCCATGAGAGTGAGTGTGTTGATAGCCCATGTCACGGGATAGTACACCACGTCGAGCGTACCTGAAAGGCGCACTGACTCTCGGATTGGCCGGAATCGCCGGCTGTTCGGGCGGTTCGAACGCCGGCGGATCCGGCGGGTCCGGCGGATCAGGCGGCTCCGGTGGCGGAACCGGCACCGCCGGCGGCGGCGGAGGCGGATCGCAGTACAACTGGAACTACGATATGAAGCAGGAGCCGGGCTCGGAGGTTCGGTACCAGAACCTCGGTGCGATGGACGGCGACCCGGCCGGGAGGGCGAACATCAAGGCCTTCGAGAAGAATCACGATGCCACGATCAACCCGGTCATCACCAATCCGAGCAGCGTTCTGAAGTTCGCCCGCACACGACTACAGGGGCAAGACTCAAAAATAGACGCGTACAGTCTCCAACCGTACGATATCTGGGCGCTGGCCAACCAGGGATACTTAGAGGAGGTCGGTCAACTGATCGACGACGACAAGCGCTCGGCCCTGTTCGACAGCACGGTCCAAGCGTGTATGATTCCGCAACCGTTCCACGAGAACCTCGATATCTCGGACGGGCTCTACGGGACACCTGGCGTGGGGACCGAGGAGTCGTGGCAACCGTTCGTGAACATGCGGGTCATGGAGAAAGCGGGCTACGATCGGAAGCGGGAGTTCGAGGACTACGCTGACTTCATCGAGGTGATGAAGGACATCAAGAGCCAGGGGATCGTCGATACCCCCGTAATCTTCCCGTTCAGGGACGCCCGCGAAGGTGGGGAGGTGTACAGCTGTCACGTGGTCCGGGCCGGCGGGAAGTTCTTCGACGTCGACGCCGGCACGCCCACATTCGACTCCGAGGCGGTGATGGAGGGAACGAAGAATTTCCTCAGCCTGTTCCAGGAGAACCTCGCTCCGCAGGGCGTCACGAGCCTCTCCGAGGGGAAGGCGGCACAGCAGTTCTACGGCGGCAACGCGGCCGTAATGTTCAACGCGTCGAGCAACCTGTTCCTCCCGGGGAAGTCACTGCCGATCGACGCTCCCGCCGAGGAGGTCGCCCGCGTCGCGCAGTACCCCAAGCCGGCCGGAGTCGGCGAGACACCGACGCTCAACATCACGCCGACCAACTTCGCGCTCTCCGTGTTCTCCAAGAACAAGGTGAACACGGGGAAGTGGATGAACTTCTACTGCTCGAAGCAGGCCCAGAAGAACGAACTCATGATCGAGGGGAACCTCTCGATGCGCGAGGACGTCTACGAGGACTCGGAGGTCAGAGAGAAGGTGCCGTACGTCGACGTGCTGAAGCGCTCGCTCACCGATTCGATCGTCATGAAGTACCCCAAGCCGGCCCAGATCAAGTCGATGTGGTACGACGTCGCGACGAGCGCGATAGCTAATGGTTGGGACGCAGACAAGATGACGAGCACGCTCCAGTCCAAAGCCAAACAGCTCGTCGGATAGTTGATCAGACGCGCCGAAACGATATCCCGAAGCTCAAGACATCATGTCCGTACAATCCGAACTACACTCACGATTGAAACGGAGGTTCGACTCGTTACGCGGGGAGTCGGGAGTAGAGTCGACGCTGTTCGAGACGATGGCCTCGCTCCCCTCGTTACTCTTCATCGTCGGCCTCTTCGGTTTCCCCATCGCGTTCCTGTTCTACGTCTCTGTGACGCAGAACACACTGAGTATCGTCAAGCCGGTCACGTTCGTCGGAGTCCAGAACTACGTGTCCGTGCTAACCGAAGCCGCGTTCTGGGAGTACTTCGGGAACACCGTCTTCTTCGGCGTGGCGACGATTGCCATCGGCCTCCCGATCCAACTCGGCATCGCGCTGATGCTCAACATCGATCTCCCGTACCAGCGCGCGTGGCAGACGCTCATCATCGTGCCGTGGGCCGTCCCGCACGTCATCACGACCACCCTGTGGCGGATGCTGTTCAACCCGACGTTCGGCGCTATAAACTGGATACTTCAGACGATCGGGCTCATCTCCGCCCCCATCAACTGGTTCGGCGGCAAGTGGGTGGCCTTTTTCACGATCATCGCGACGGACATCTGGATCCGGACGCCGCTGGTCGTGTTGATACTGCTCGCCGGTCTCCAGACGATCCCCGAAGACCAGTACGAGGCCGCCCGAATGGACGGTGCGGGCATCTGGGACCGCTTCTGGCACGTCACGCTGCCCGGCCTGCGGTCGGCGCTCATCACGGTGCTCGTGCTCCGCGTGATCCTCGCCCTGCGCGCGTTCGACATCGTCTACGCGATGACGCTTGGAGGGCCGGGCGACGCCACCACGGTCGTCGGTATCGACATCTTCGAGCGGCTAATCAAGTTCGGAAACGTCAGCCTCGCCGCGGCCGAAGCCGTGGTGCTTGTCGGGCTCATCTACCTGATCATCGGGATCGCCGTGTACGCGTTCCCGAACTACCAGTCCGACACTCGACCTGACGGGGAGGAGGCCTGAAGACCATGTTAAGCCAGTTCAAATCGCGGTATCAGACGGATCGAGCCCTTCGACAGCGCCTGCGCCGCGGGGTGGCGATGATGACGCTCGGCGTCCTGCTCGTGTGGTTCCTGTTCCCGTTCGTCTGGACGTTCAAGACGTCGATCCAGGCGCGGCCCATCGCGCAGGCGTATCCGCCGGTCCTGTGGGGGTTCGACGTGCACCTGATAGAGAACTACAGCGCGGTCATCTACCGGAGTCACTTCCTCCAGTACATGCAGAACGGAATCATCACCGCCGCTATCGCCACGGTCGTGGCGCTAGCGGTCGGTGTCCCTCACGCGTACGCACTCTCGAAGTACGAGTACAAGCTCCGGAACTCGTCGATGTACCTCATCCTCATGGTACGCGTGTTTCCGCTCGTCGCGCTTGCGGTGCCGTTCTTCATCCTGTACTCGCGGACGGGGCTGAAGGACTCGCTTCTCGGTGTCACGATCGTGCTGACGATGCTCTACGAGCCGTTCGTCGTTTGGATCATGAAGAGCTACTTCGACGGCGTCTCGGACGCGATGGTCGAGGCCGCTCGCATGGACGGCTGTACGAAAGCGCAGGCGTTCTACCGGATCATGCTCCCGCAGGCGGCCCCGGCGCTCGCCTCGGCGCTGATCTTCTCGTGGATCCAGGCGTTCAACCACTTCACGCTCGTGTTCTTCCTCACGTCGTCGCCGAGCGCGCAGACGGTTCCGTTCGGGATTCTGAACTTCATCCGCGACAACTTCATCCCGTGGAACATCATCTCGGCGGCGTCGCTGTTGGCGATGATCCCGTCGTTCATCATCATCGTGCTCTTCCAGAAGTATCTCGTCAGGGGTATCGCGGGCGAGCAGGTCGGCTGAGGCGACCCGCACTACCCTGTCGAACGCGCCTTTTCGCCGCTCCGGCGGTACGAGACTATCAGGACGTCCGTGCGTCGCGTCACATTCGACTCTCCTCTCGTTTCCGTTCGCATCCAGTGGCCGATGGCCGAGCGACGGTACCTGTCAGTCGCCGAGAGGGTGGAAAGAGCTAAGTATCCGAGCTAGGTCATACCATGCATGGCAGAAGTTAAGCTGGAGAACATTCAGAAGCAGTTCGGTAACACAGTCGCCGTCGACGACGTACCGATTCACGTCCGAGACGGGGAGTTGCTCGTACTCCTCGGTCCGAGCGGGTGCGGTAAGTCGACGACGCTCAGGCTCATCGGCGGGTTAGAGTATCCGACTCAGGGGCAGATAAAACTCGACCACCGAGACGTGACAGACATCGCGCCGCACAAGCGGGACATCGCGATGGTGTTCCAGGACCTCGCGCTCTACCCGCACAAGACCGTCCGCGAGAACATGGCGTTCGGCCTCAAGATGCGGGGTATCTCCGACTCCGAGTCGAACCCGCGGGTCGAGCGCGCGGCCGAACTGCTGCAGATATCCGAACTACTCGACCGGTCGCCGACGACGCTCTCCGGGGGGCAACAACAGCGGGTCGCCATCGGGCGCGCCATCGTGCGTGAACCCGAGGCGTTCCTGTTCGACGAACCGCTCTCGGACCTCGACGCCAAGCTCCGCGCGACGCTCAGGACGGAGATCCTTGAACTCCACCAGAATCTGGAGGCGACGATGATCTACGTCACGCACGCACAGGAGGAGGCGATGACGCTCGGCGACCGCATCGCCGTGATGAACAACGGGAAAGTCCATCAAATCGACGACCCCGACACGATCTACTCCCGACCGACGGATCTCTTCGTCGCGCGGTTCATCGGGAATCCAGACATGAACTTCTTCGACGGTCATGTCCGGCCGTCCGAGGACGGCCTCGCCGTCGAGACTGACACGTTCGAATTCGCGACGGACCGCGTCCCGGCCGGGATTACCGAGCGAGAGGTGCGGGTCGGCATCCGTTCCGAGGACTTCCACAACCCGAATTTCATCGCGCTCGACAGCGAGCAGACGAAGACTCTCACCGCGGAAGTACAGCTTATCGAGCGACTCGGAGACCACGTCAACCTCCACCTCGAACGGGACGGCGTCGAGTTCATCGCGAGTTTCGACAGCACCGAGGCGGACGTGGGTGACACGGTAGAGATAGTCGTCGACCTACCTGCACTCCACTACTTCGATACGGACACGGGGCAGCGGATAGAGGAGATGGACTCGCTCAGAGACCCCGCTCAACCGCAAAGTGCGGACTGACGCCTTCGGGTCGCACACGTCGTCATCAAGAATCTACTCTGGCGAGCGTTCGTCCGAACACGTAGCCTCTACTCCGATAAGAGCGGGTCTACTGGTCGGCGTACGATAGTCCGAACGCGAGGCCGAACCACGGGACGAGCACGGCCATAACGAGATTGTGCAGGAGCGGTCCGACGAATCCTCGACGGCCCGGGCGAGCGAACGTCAGAGTGACGACGACGCTCAGGACGACAGCGACGGCGACGAAGACCGCGACCAGACCGACTATCGTCGACGCGCGTCCGCTCGTCGTGACGAAGCTCCGGCGTAGACTCGCCGCGACGCCGCCGCCGTCGACGACGCTCGCGGGGAGCGCGAACGCGAACTTGGTCAGGAAGTAGAGACCGGGCAGGACGACGGCCAACAGTCCCCCGAGGACGGGGATACTCCCGACGACAGCGGTGACCAACATGGTCGGGAGGCGCTCCGCCGCGGTGGTCAGTCGACGCGCGTACGAACGGTCGGCTTCAGCGTGGAGGTCCGCCGCGGTCAGGAAGGCGGCCCCGAGCCCGATACAGTCGCCGACGAGCGTCATGAGGTATACCGGCCACACCCACGGCGCGAACCGCGGGATGGAACCGCCCACCGTCGATTCCACCGCG
This sequence comes from Haloferacaceae archaeon 50, assembly GCA_046097085.1. Taxonomy (GTDB): domain Archaea; phylum Halobacteriota; class Halobacteria; order Halobacteriales; family Haloferacaceae. The sequence goes on from CP175568.1 coordinate 97,618, forward strand.
ATACCCGCCTGTGCGACCGTGAGAGCGACCGCGCCCGCCACGAACGGGGCGACGAGTTCCGGTTCCGCAGCGAGACGGCCCCATCCCCACCGGAGGAGTCCGTACGTCGTTCTAGGATGCCCGGGCGACGTCCCGCCGTCGTCCGTCGTCATCTCCCGTCCCCTATCCGAAACTCGTTCTCTGTCCGTATCAAGCGGTGTCATGTCGTAATCTCAGCCCTCGGGTTCTCGTTTCGTCGTGACCGTATCCCGTCCGTTGCCGAGTATCTGTAGTTTCACAGTATATCGCTACGACCAACTTCTCGGCCGGAAGTCACGTATACTTACCGCCACGGTACCGTGTTCCTTCCTCGTCAGTGCGCGGCACGAGTGACAAGTCGTCTTCGGGTAGAATACCTAAACTCAAAAATACCATATATATTATGCAACCGTATTAATTGGTAATTTCCACTTGTATGTGAGTACGACGGGATTTTTGTCCTAATAAGGATTATTTCGTCATATATTTAATGGAATTATATTCTGCCAGAATAATCTAGCAGTAGAATTGTACGATATCAGTATTATTGGTAGTATGGGCGTTTCGGTAGACCTATTAAGAGAGCCGACACCGAGGTGATATCCTTCAGAAGCGCAGTATCGACTAGATAGCGTCCACGTCGGTGATCGTCGCGATGCCGGCGTTAATGAGTCGTGTATTCGGTGGGTCGAGACGCTGTTCTGGAGAGAGTTCGTTCGACTCGAGGCCGTATTCTTCTGTATCGCTCATTGCTGGTTGCCTCCACGTCTCCTGAGGCGACGAAAAACAGCACCCGCCTGCTATTCGTCGTTTCCTAGTTGGATTTGGCGAGCGTCCTCGGCGAGGTCGTGGATGGACTCCCGAAGCGTCTTCATGTCCTCGCGGGCGTCTTCGAGCGTCTTGCCTTTCGCTTTGGCAGTAATCGTGTCCTGGTCGCGGGTGCCAGTGCCGCGAGTCATCTTCACCGTGAGTGAAACGCCGACGTCACTTCGCTCGACGTACTCGGTAGGTATCTGTTGCTCGTTGCTCGGTGCCGATTCAGCGTTCGTGTGAGACTGCTGCGTGTGTTCTGACATGGATTGCTCTCAGGTCGTTAGTTGACGGACGGTGCGACTAGGTTATCCGATGTCTTGCGAAGGGCTGCGTCGATCTCATGCCCGGTGAGTCGCCAGCAGCCGTCTGGTTCTATACACTCCAGCTGGCTCACGACCTCCGTCTTGAACGCCATGTAATCCGCGAGTGCAACGTCCTCATCGTCGGTGTAATCGAGCAGGAGCGCGAGCTGGGCCGGCCCACTGCCAGCGTATCCCCAGCCGAATCCGCTCGGACTGTGATCCGCTAACTCGAGACTCCGCTCCGGCGTCAGCTGTTCTTGGTCGGACTGTTTCTCGACAATGGCGCGGCCTCGACGACGGTAGCCGACGTAGACGACGTCGGAATCATCCGAAGAGCGTGACTGTTCATGCGAATGTGGGTCACTGATTCTACTCATCGGTTAGTCCGCGGGAGGCTCCTTCGAACACCCCCGCACCCCTTGGGGGCGACAAATAGCCACACCGAACGCCGTTCCCTGCGCGAGGTGGGAGACGTCTGCCGGCTCCTTGGCGTCGTCGAACTCGCCTCGTTCAACCGGCTTCTAGTCGTCGCCGGGTTTCGGACCCCACCTAGACACCAGCACTAGCGCGCTCACCGGTCAGCGCTCGGCGCCGTAGACGATTTTCGACGGTCCTTCGTAGCCATAATCAGGACAGTCGAACCATCGCTGTACCTTCGCGCCATCAGCAGTTTTTTCGCCGACGATGATGTCGTCGTTCGAACACTCAAGACAGGTAAGATCGGGAACTGGCCCGCTCCGGAGCGCGCCCCGGAACGTGGTCGCCCCCTTCGTCTCGAAGCCCCGCGACCATACTGGATACCCCTTGACGAGAATTACTGCCCGCCACGTGTGGCGGTACGAATCGGGCGTTCGATGAAGGACTGCTCGGGCTCCAGTTTCCGTGTTCCGATACGCCAAATGCGGTGTCCGTCTTTCTCGCGTCCAGTTTGGGATGGGTGGCATTGTGGCTCCTTTAGTAGTGAACGTCTGCCGGCACGATCCAGAGGTCCTCGCTCTCGTCGAGAATCCGATTGAGCTGGCCGCGATGCCGAATCCCGCTGGCGTGCTCGTCGTACATGAACACCGACGGACCGTCGTAGGCGCCGACCTGGTGGAAGGCGTGGCGGGCGAGGTCCTCGTCGCGCATGATCTCTTCATCACTGAGGTCGTTGAGGGCCTCCTTCACCCGGTCGAGGTTCCGCTGGAACTCGTCCTCGGTCGCGTCCCAGCCGCGTTCCAGCAGCTCCTCTCCATCGTTGGAATCCACGGGCGCAGCCACCGGCAGGTCACCCCAGCGGGCTGAGCCGGCAACTGATGTCCCATCTTCGTCGAACGTCACATAGTAGTCGAAGACAGCGCCAGCCTGAGGGACCGCGCCGACGAGTCGATCGAACACCGTCTTACCAGTGGCGAGAGCGTCGTCTCGCGTCGATGCCTCTACGAGCGTGTAGATGACCATATGCATTGGTTCTCACCTCGGTCTGCCGACGCACCCAACAGTGCTTTCCGTCGCAACTGGGAGCGCCGGCACCCATCGCCGGCGCTCAATAAACACTGCCTGAAGAGCCACTCACTAGATGTCGTCCCGTCGTAGCTCACTCACCTCCTCAACGGTGATCGTCAGATTCCCAGTTTTGTAATCAGCATCGAATGTAACCGTGAATACATCCGATTCGTAGACGGCGTGGTAGGCACGGTGCCGTCTGAGCGATCCTGTCGCCTTGAAATGAAAGAATGCGGCTGCCGTGTACGGTTTGCTCGCAGTCTCAACCTGCACCTTGACCAATGCAGGGAGTGCGATCTGCGAGGTGTCGGTGTTGATACCGGCGGCGAAGGCTTTAGCCTCGTCGACGGTCGCTTTCGAGTGTTTGGGCGTTTCGCGGGTCAAGACGTTCATTGGTGTTTCAATCTCGCCGGTGACAAGATGCCCTCGAAGGTTTGGGTCCTGAGGATTGCATCGGGGCCGAGTTCACAGTCTGTGAATGGGTCATCGTAAGACCGTTTGGTCATGGAATCACCAAGCCCAGTGGGACTCAGTACTCCCAGCCCCCGATAAACAGCCCTTGTCGCTCAATAGGTCGACTAAGCCTGTCACGCCAACGGTCACTACTCAGTAATCTTCGATCTCGATCGAGACCGATACATCCTCGAATAAGGTATCAGAGTCCTGAAGATAGAGTAGGACACTAAATTCGAGGATCTTGGTGTATCGGTCGATCCCTGCTGCGTTGAGCATGAACCGAGATGGACAGGTTAGCCGAGCAAATTTCTCGATCTCCTCCCAGCTGTCGGGTGAAACCTCAGCGTCAGGAAGATCGCCCAACAGTGCTTTGCTGTTGTCGAAGTCCTCCCAGCGATCCAGTAGACAGAAATCGGCGAGCGCATGCCGTACTGTTTCGTGTAGCCGGTCGTGGTATCCCGCTGGGAGTGACTCATTCCCGTCGATAGCCTCCTGAATGTGGCCACGATCGACGAATGAGAGAAACCCATCTGACCAGTCTTTGCGGGTCGGATTGAGTTCTGACCCGCATTCGGGACAGTAGTTCGCCGTTGGCTCAACCGCAGTATTACAGCCTTCACAGACTACCATACATCTAAATTTGAGGCAACCAACTATCAAATCTGTGTACCAAATAGAGAGAACCTTATTCAAAGCTATCTAATTACCATCTACTGTGGGCTGAAGCCGCTAAGATCGGCCTACAAAATCGCTCGTCAAAAAATTCATTGTCGAACTCATAACAAAAAGAGATGTAACACAAGGTAAGAATATCTGAAATAAAATTGGTACTATAGGTTAGGATTCCTTCTGAAGGAGATTTTGCGCTCTTTGCTCGACATCCTGTTGAAGAATGTCGAATGAGATGTTTTCAATCAGTCTTTGCGGATCATCGTCCCAGGAGAGTGATTCTGGGTAACGAAGATGATTCTCACTGAGTCGTACGATATCGTAGAATAGTCGCGGTGAACGGTCGACCGCAAAAGCAATCTTATCGTCAACCTCCAGTTCGGCTTCGTATTCTACACGCGATTCCGGCGTGTCAGCATTATCGCCGGTTTCAGTTGCGTCAGCAGCGTTTCCGACAGCGCTGTTGACTACATTATTTGCAAGGAGTTCGAGCCATTCTTCGTAGTCTGCTTCTGTTTCAAGGGAATCTGGCCATTCTTCAGTCATGATTTCGGGTCTTTCTATGTTGATTAGTTACTCGTTTGTATTTAAATATCGGTGCTCGTCGATCCTATCCGGTGGGGGCCAAACAATATGACTTATTCTATCGGCGTTCGCCTCCGTCGCCTCGCAGGCGTAAAAAAAGCAACTAATAGTAAAACGATATTTGACCGGTTAGATGACTTCTTGCACAAACTCCGTAGTAATATCGGATCTACCTTCACTGGCAGCTTCGTCAAGCATTCGACTGCAAACTGAGAGAACCTGGCGAATGTTCCCCTGAGAACGCTGGAGAATCAGTTCAAGAGTATCCTCTGTAAACGGACGAATAGCACTACCTGGCTCAGCAGTCGTTCTCTCTCGGTCAAGATAATTTTCGACAAGATCGTAGAGGTTCTCAGCGGTGAGAGGTCGAAGAGACACTTCTTGACCGATACGCTCACTAAAAGCATGATACTCACTCATCACATCTTGCCAGACTTCGGGCGCACAGCCGAACAGCATACAAAGTCCGGAACTGTTCTGGTCCATAAGGTGTCGAATACTGTTTAGAGTGGCTTGCTCGTCTTTTGGGGAAAGACGAGCGATACTCTCAAACTCATCGACGAAGACGAAGACACTAGTATAGCCGAGATCGAGGAGTAGGTTCTTCAATGCTGTAAAGGCACGAACACCCATCGTGTCGTCATCGAGAGCGCTGTGAATCTCCATCTCTTTGCGCTGTTCGTAACGGATGCCTTCAGCGGTGAGCCATTGCCATGCATAGAGATTCGTATCCTCGTAGACCATATGAATGATTGCGCGAGCGAAGTCCGCGAACTTCGTCACATCGCTCAATCGCCGGATCGCCTCAGGAACAATTTCGGAGAGAAGGACATCTCCCTCATCTATGAGCGATTCCATTTCGCTTGCGTTGGACGGATTTGCGTCTGTAATATCTCGCGTAGTCTCGGCGAGATACTCGTAGGCGAGTTCTTGGAGGCGGTTAAATCCGAGGTCGTAGACGAACTCATGATAAACATCAATGAAGCCTTCTCCGGGCTGGGCGACATAACCGACGACAATATCGTTACGGTCGCGAAGCAACGAACGCGTGTACTTGAGTGTATGTGATTTCCCATTTCCATACTTCCCGGTGACGACAAGATGCTTCGATTTCCCCGTAGACAGCACCGAGGAAACGGTCGAACTTATCTGCTCCGTGACCTCCGACTGCCCACAGTACAGCTCGGGATCCTCTGCAGGAACGGGACTGTACGGGAAGGGGTTCGCGGCGAGGTCATATTGCGAGTAATCCTGTTGCTCGTCGGTGATGGTGAATGCGTCGTTCATGAGGAATCCTCCTGTGTGAAGGTTATGTCGCGGTCGTGGACTGCGAGATAGTAGTATTTTTTATCGAACTGCTCAACACCGGCCATGACTTGCTGACTTGACTGTGAAGTGGAGACGAGTTCGTCGTTGCCCGCGAGTTCGATCTGCTTGATACCAAGTGCAGCATCCTTCGCTTCTGTGTCTATCGGTGCACCCGAGAGTTCGAGTTTTCCAACGTTCTGCTGACAGAGCGCAAGTAGTGCTTCATTGAATGTCTCACGGGCACAGCCGATTCGCTCGCATGTTCTCTCTCGTAGTCGGGGAATAGAGAGATACCGCTGACGAAGGTCGACACCGGCGGTCTGTTCGAGGTCATCGTAGACATCCAGTAGGATGAAGTGAAAGTTACTCGGGATCGGTGTCTGCGCGGCCGGATAGTAACTTCCGCTGAAAGCATTACGTTGGACGCGACCAAGTCGCTCAGCCCAGTCACCGACTACCTCGATGACGGTCTGGTTGAAGGAGTAAGGCGTGAATTCCTGTTCGGCCTCCAGATGTTCGAGGAGGGTCTCCAGGTCCGCATGTTCCGTTTCCTCAACGGCGTCGACGAATGCCCCGTAGTGGGGGCTGTGTGTCGCGAGTATTTGACTCACCCCTGTCCAGTTTTCTGCTTGAACGGCGCTCAGGAAACTACTACCAACGTCAGTTGTCGTGTACGTTGGCTCATCTCCGGTATCGTCCTCTGAGAGAAGGTTGATCCGGGCGGCTTCAAGAATTGTTCCCCGTGCACGCCGATGGCTCACGTTGAGCGCATCTTCAAGATCCGCCGTCTCCATGGGTTCGTTCTCACAGACATACGTAGCCTCGACGAGCCGACTGAGAGTAACTGGTCGGATGGTTGCTCGTTTGTTGCTCATGTGAGCCTCCGGACTTGCTGCTTGGCGGTCCTGTATGCGCGTTGCGTGACCTCGTTCCCCTGAAAGCGGAGGTCGAGGTATTCCTCGACATCACGACCGGACTCGGCGATATAACGGAACCGACGGAGTTCGGTTACGAGTGCCCAGAGATTGTGTTTCGTCAGTGCTGTTCGGTCCTCGCGGATTTCGTCAAGACTTCGCTGCCCGCAGACTGGGCACTGGCAGGGAAGATACTCGAGGGAGTCAATATCCCAGAGGTTCTCACCACCGAACCCTGGAATCAGGTAATCCCGATTTCCTGCACTACGAATGAATGAGGAGGAATCGAAGCTATCCACACCGAGATAGAGAAGGAGTGGTTGATAAACGAGGCCGCCGAGTCCGTAGACGTGGAGATGCTTATTTGTTGCTTGCCGAGCAGCCAATATTAGCTTTGTTACCTTTTTATAGTCTGTCCGAATTGGGACCATGCTTCCGAGGGCATAGCCATCGAAGTCACCGTTCTTCTCAAGATAACGGATGTTATTGCGAACGGTTTCTGGGTCATATCCATGAACGCTAGCGAAGAGGAGTCCCCCACCGTCATGCCTGTCACTTGCTTCCAGGGCGTACTGCGTGCTTTGACTGACACGGCGTTCATTCTCAGCGTCTCGATTCTCTTTCGAGAGAGGGAGGTCCACCGTACCATAAATATCGGCATTGAGTTGACGTTGTGTCTCAAGTGTTTCTGCTGGGGTAGTGTCTACCCTATCAGCGGAGAAGTCGAATCCACCGCTATCTGCGAAGACAATCGTCTCTTCGGGGACATCCATTTCCTCTCTAAGAGAAACACCGTTTGTGAGCCGGTCCCACATAGGTTCTCGATTTCGGATAGATCGAGCGTTGATCATTGCCGCTGAAAATTCTGGTATAGTACCCGCATATGCGGGAGTATTATCGCTCGAGCGTTTTCCGAGGTTCCGTACTGGGAAGAACACCGGTGTCTTCAATTCTCCTCGGGGAAGGTCGAGTGTTCGCCGTCTGTATAACATACCTCCTGCTCGGATAAACAGTTCTATTACTTATCTATTAGGCTGATAGAAAGTATAATATTTTGTTAATAAATTTTGAGTGCTCTCTATTAGATAAACTCAGCAGCGACCGCTCATAATGTCGTTTGCTCTGGCTTATCTTGAACGCGATGACAGAGCTCTTCGACCCGTTCGGGACAAATCGTCTCGACTTCATCGACGTACCGAGCGAAGTTTTTCATATAGAGGCCCTTGAGGCCGAGGACGGTCGTGTTGTGCCTTTTAGCGTCCTCCAAGCGGGCAGGAATTGAGTCGATATTATCGAACTGATCTTCAACGAGCTCTCTGTTAAATACAACACCAATTTGGTCCGACCGGACCTCCTGCACCATCTCATCGATGTCGATGCTGACGTAGTAATCTTTGCCGAGTGTGAAGAACACGATATCGTAGCCGCTCTCTCTGAGAACGTGACGAAGGTCTTTCTGGATATGAAGATTCGAAGAGCGTTCCCGGATCTCAGCGACCTTCATTGAGGAGAACGTAACTTCGTACGGTGGAAGAAGGTCATCCTCAGAGACGAGTCCGAATCCGGCGCTGATGAAGTACTGATCGACGTTGTGGCCATTCGACCGGAGGCGACGAACTGCCTCTTGGACATACTGTTGTTGGCGACCGGTGTAGAGGTCGCGTGCAGCGATCCTCGGCACATTATCGAGGTCAAGGAGAGCTTTTGGTGAAGACTGAAGTGTCTCGTCAGCATCGAAGACTGGTGCATCATTCGGGACGTCTTTTGACCCCGAGCACTGGTCAATGACGAGGATATCTAGATCCTCGGTCTCGACCTCAGGCGGATGGGGGAGAAAGTCATCACCGACTGCATAATTTTCCCCGCACGTCTCAAGCACCTGTTCTCGGAGCTGAGCCGGATCACTATACGTCGTGACTTTGCAGTCGTTTTTACGTACAGTCTTAATGACTCCGTCGGCGAGCGTTCCATCATCGCTCTGAACGAAGAGGTGACTATAGCGTTTGGTCTGCTTAGTGATGTTCTCCTTCATAGGACCAGGAGCGAACGAAACGCCTTCAGGAGACTCCCACCATTCAGTCACACCGTTTGCATCGAGTACGCCGAGTTCAGCCACGGGAAGGTCGTGAGTATGAGTCCAGAAGTCGGGGTGTTTGTTTCGGAGATATTCCTCAACAGTATCATAATTATTGAGGCTCGCCGTTCCTTTTGTCGCAACGAGAATTTTTGGGAGTTCTTCCTCGAACTCATCGTAAAACCGTCGTGTGTTGTGGAAACCACGCCGCCGATTTCGGTCGTTTCCACGGAAGATACAAACCTCGATACTATGTTCGTCACAGATCGGGCAATCACACTTTTCCCACGGACGTTCGCGCAGCGTTTCCTGATATCCCGAGAGGTGGTCATCGTCACCGATCCATGTCGCATACTCTCGGATAATCGCCCAGATCCGGTCGTAATCATCTCCCGGATCGATATCATCAAGAGTCGCCGTCGCACACGAGAATTGCTCAAATACATCCGCAGCCGCACTCAGGAGTGAATCATACTCACCAAACGGAACAGGGTCCTCGGCAGAGTCCTTCCGAAGAAGTTTGACGAGATCAGTGCGGAGGGTATCACTGAAACTAGCTTGGAGCTCGCGGCCGTATTCGAAGTCCTTCCGGAATGCGGTCTCAACCTCTTGGAGCCGATCTTCATCGAATTGTTCGTCATGACGATGCTCACGAATGTAGAGTTTCGTTGCGGGAAGCACCTCCGCTGCGAGGGCATACCAGTCCTCAAGAGCATCATAGATTGAATTGTCTTCATCATACGCACGAAGGGCAACGAGCGTCTCACGTCCGCGTAACGAGGTCCTGACGGACGTTTCGAGATCATCACGACTCGATGGATAACGAACGCGGATAGCTTCATAGCGCTCGTCCTGGTCAAGGCGATAGTTCTGTTTGCCAGTCCATGCCGCGCGAAGCATACTTGCGCTGTCGAAACTCGTCATGCCGGTGCGGCCGACCATCTCGAATCCATCAGTCTTCGCGAATCCGAAGACGTGTGAGTCGACCCGCGTTCCGTGTTCGCGTTCGAATGTTTTCACCGTCTTTCCGATGCTTTTCACAATGGTACGAACGGCGTGGATTGGGCTGCCGGCGACACCGCCGATGCCGAGGTAGTTGTACCCCATCTCGAGAACCTCCTTGGCGGCTTCGGCATAGGAGTCTGGGTCCCACCCTTGAATAGCGACCATCAGACGGAATGGATACGCTTGCTGCTGGTAGAGATCGTACATCTCCTGAGCATTCCGTAGTGTGAGATCGTAGCGAAATTCAGCGTCGTTTTCGCGGTAGACTGCACGCGAATCCTGTGCGAGGCGGGAAAGAACGTCGTCGATATCGCCTTGGAAGTCTTCGGCGATAAACGGTTCAACGTCGGTATCAGTATCTGTCCGAATTGTCGGCTCGTACTCGTCGACGTAGGCGGGCCAGGCGTCGGGCCACTCATCAATCATCAGGTCGACGACGTCCGTGATCGCGTCCGGGATATCGCCCTCGCTCAAGTCACCTGTAAAGGCTCGCTCGTCAAGATAGAGGCGCCCCTTTTCCTTCCCTGAACCCAACACGAGATGGTCAATAGTAACGCCAACAGTGACATCAAGTGCTTCGTAGAAATCCAGCATTGCTTCATTACTGTACGGAGGAAAGGGGAGGGACTTGTATCCCCACGCGCCGCAGTCACTGATGGTGGGGAGCCATTTGGGTATTGAGAGTACTGGGTCATCGTAGACTCCGGACGTAGTGAGACGCTCAAACTTCCGATTACTCTCTTCGACCTTTTCCCGAGAGATAAGTACACCGTCAATGGGTACCGTTTCGCGCTCGTCGAAGATGTCCCAGACATAGGCTAAATCGCGCTCTTGACGGTTGAGCGTCGAGAGCTCGTCGCGGTCGAAGTCATAGTGAGCGTCGACCGCGTCGTCCCACTCAGGAACGTAGAATCTCACAGATTCTATTCACCGTTCTATCGTTCTCCCGCCCTCCTATATGAATATCGCCTTCGACCGATACACCTCGATCCGTTACTACCCCAGTGCTCTATCGATAATACTATGAGGGTACTCGGAGAACCTAGAGGCGTGTCAATAGAACAGGAATCTGAATCGACACTTGCCGATAAGGGGGAAAGAACGCTTTATATCGGCAAGGACCGGCCGATTCGTATCAGTACTGGTCATCGCCTTCTTCACCACGACGGTAAGTGCAGTCGACCACATGGCCATAATTACGAGATTTCCGTCGAAGTGACCGGTACTCTCTCCGAAAACGGCTGGGTGGTCGACAAAGGCGACATTACAGGTGTCATCGACGAGTGGGACCACCGCTTCCTTCTTCAGGAGGGGGATCCACTTGTAGAGGCGTTCGAAGCTAGCGGCGACGCTGATAGCATCATTGTTCTTGAACACCCACCGACAGCTGAAGTAATGGGAGTTCTTCTCGAAAAACGTCTTCTCAATACACTCTCTGATCGTATCTCCGATATCTCTGTTACCGTCCGCGAAACGGCTGAACTCTGCGCTGGAGGATATTAATGCCCGTCAATTCGACTGCTGACAATAATATGTCTGTGGAAGGTGACGAGGATACTCTACCGGTTAACGAACTCTTCTATTCTCTACAGGGAGAGGGGATACTCGCCGGCGTTCCAAGCGTCTTCGTCCGTACCTCCGGATGTAATCTTCGGTGTTGGTTCTGCGATTCCTATCATACTTCGTGGGAACCCACGCATGGTAAGATGACCCTTGAGGAAATCATAAAAGCAATCAAAGGATTCGAACAAGCCGACCATGTCGTCCTCACCGGTGGAGAGCCACTTATCCACGAGCAGGCTATTGGATTACTCGAACGACTCCATGAGCGTGGCTATCACACGACCGTAGAGACGAACGGCACGGTCTATCGAGATGCTTCGATCGACCTCGCGAGTATCAGCCCGAAACTCGCTTCTAGCACGCCCACCTCAGAGAAGGATCCAAAGGGAGATGGCGAATGGGCCGAGCGTCATGAAGACCGCCGTATTGATGTCAACGTACTCGCCAATCTCGTCGACGCCTACGATTCTCAACTAAAGTTCGTCGTCACCGGCCGCAACGATCTCCCGGAGATTGAGGATCTTCTCTCGCGAATACGGAATGTCGCGTCAACGCCGGTTCCCGACTCCGACGTCCTCCTCATGCCCGAAGGAACTACGCGTGATTCTCTCGATGAGTCACGCAACAACGTGGCAGAACTCGCGATGGAATACGGCTATCGCTACACACCACGTCTCCACGTCGATCTTTGGAACGACGCCCCTGGGACATAAATGACAAATAACTCACAGTTCGCACAATCAAATACGGATGGTATCGATCGAGAGAAGGCGCAGGAAGCGACTCGCCTTCTCCTCGAAGCGCTTGGTGAAGATCCTGACCGGGAGGGGATCGCCGATACTTGGCGACGCCGTGTCCCCGAAGCGTTCGCGACGCTGACCGATGGAAACCGAGAGTCGGCGAAGCCGATAATGCGGACGTTCGACGCCGACTCGGACGGCCTCGTAATCAAAACGGGGATTCCGTTCTATTCGCTGTGTGAGCACCACCTCATCCCATTCCATGGTACGGTTCACATCGCCTATCGGCCTGGAAATGAGGTCGTCGGGCTTTCAAAACTTACGCGGTACGTCCGTTGGCAGTCTCGCCAACTCACGATGCAGGAACGCCTCACGAACGATATCGCGTCTGGTCTGGCCGATGAGTTGGACGCGCCGATAGTATTCATTGAGATGAGCGCCATTCACCTCTGTGAAGCTATGCGCGGTATCGAGACTGCAAGTACGACTACGACACGAACGACGATCGGTGAGCCTACTGACGTCGAACGCGAACAGTTCGACGCAGCGATCGCCCGTGCGGAGGACCACCGGTGAGTGACGAGAAACGTGCCGTCGTCCTCGCCTCCGGCGGTATGGACTCCGCGACCGCGGCCGCCGTCGCCCAAGAACGGAGCTACGACCTCTACATGCTCCACACGAGCTACGGCCAGCGCACCGAGGATAAGGAGTACGAGTGCGCGAGAGCGCAGGCGGAGTACTTCGACGCCGCCGACTTCCTCCATCTCACCACGGACCACCTCTCGAAGATCGGCGGATCCTCGCTCACCGACGAGGAGATGAACGTCGAAGAAATCGACCTCGAGAGCGACGAGATTCCGACCTCGTACGTGCCGTTCCGAAACGCAAACCTCCTTGCAATGGCCGCCTCCTACGCGGAGGCGAACGACTGTGATGCCGTTTTCATTGGCGCCCACTCTGAAGATTTCTCCGGCTATCCGGACTGTCGGCCGGCGTTCTTCGACGCCTTCCAGGAGGTTGTGGACGTTGGGACGAAGGACGACACCAAGATCAGCATCGAAGCGCCGTTCGTCGAGTGGTCGAAGACAGACATTGCCGAGAAGGGCACCGAACTTGACGTCCCCTACGACCTCACGTGGAGCTGCTACCGCGACGAGGAACCCGCCTGCGGCACCTGCGACGCCTGCGCCTTTCGACTTCAGGCCTTCCAGAACATCGGCGTGAGTGATCCAATCGAATACATCGAACGTCCGGAATATACAGAGGGTTGAACGGAATAGCAGGGGTCAGCAATACTGGAGTACCCAGTCTATTCAACTCGCCCGATCTTCCAACACGGAAAGACAATCTGTTACGTTAACTCCCTAATTAACCACGTGAACGATTGAACCTCGTCGAAAAAACAGCGGCTGGAAGTCACGACTGCGGCCTGCTGTAATCACGTGTAGTAGGAAGGATAGAAGGAGCGCCGAGGAATCTCTTGGAGGCTAGTGAGATCGACTTCGTCGGCCTCGGAGAGTTCCCAGACGTGGTCGAAGAAGTCGATCGCGGCGGCGACGAAGTTCGAATTCTCGGTGTAGACGCCACATTCAGGGTTCCAGTTGTAACTGTTCTCCATGAAGTTCGCCGAGCCAAGGAGCGCAGCACCCTCGGTCGGGTGCCCGATCGTCTGTAGTTTTGCATGAATGCCGAACTCAGCGAGGTCAGCTTCGTCCGTCTCGCTCGTGATCCGCTGATACTTCTTATATCGGGAGTACGTCCGGATGGTGATGTTCTCGCGGTTCTCCTCGAGGTCGCCGAGGAGATTGTCGCGGAGTCGTTCCCACTCCCAGCGTCGTTTCGTGTGTCGAGTGAGGAGGCGAAGTTCGTAGCCGTCCCGGAGGAGACTCCGGAGTTGTGAGGTATACTCGGAGAAAGTGTCGTCGTCGTACGGCGTCATGATGCGGACGACGCGTTCGTCGAGGTCACGTTCTTGGCCACGTGTGAAGAGGCGGTCGGTCATTTCGGTGAAGCGGCGCAAGTCGTTGTCCCGCTGGTCCTTCCAGCGCTTCAAGCGCGCGCGTTCTCGTCGCAGTGCGGGTTGATCGTCTACGTACTGCTCCATGCGTTCCTTCCCAAGAGCGTCTGGATCCGGGAGCGTGTAGACGAAGTAGGTCGGGGCAACAACATCGTCGTCAACGCCCATGACGATCGATTCGATGACGTCTTCTCGCACCTGCGGTGCTTCCCTGAGCGTGACATCGGTGAGGACGTCGGACCACGAGAGTCGCGTGTGGAGTGCGTCGAAGAGGTCATCGCGGAAGCTGTCGTAGCGGTCAGTCCCCTCCGGGGCGTCCGGAACGGCGTCGAAGGTTAGGAGGAGGTCATCCCGGAGCGAACAGCCGACCCCTGGAAGGTTGGAGACGGTGCGGTAGAGGGGATAGGGGTCTAGCTCGAGGGTATCGGTGAGTGAGGGGAGAGCGACCGAGTGGAGAGTGGGATGGGTGTGAATCGTGGCAATGAGGTCGAGTGTCGTCGTGACAGCCTCACGGGACGGATCGTCCGGGAACACGTCCGCGACGAGGTCGCTATCGACGGTCGCGCCGTCGCGTTCGACGGAGTGGTCCTCGGGGTCGAGAGCGGTCTCGAAGGTCTCTGCGTTATGCGCGACGGCGAGTCGGGTGTCTTCGATCGCGTCGGTAAGTTCGGCGACTGGGGTACGTGCTGGTGAGTCGCGCTCAATAGTGGCGAGTGCGTCGAGTGAGGTCGTCTGGTCGACATCCGTCGGTGTGACAGTCGTGTCGGTGTAAGTGGTCGCGATGCGGGCGATGAGACGAGAATCGTCGAGTGTCGTGAGTGCCGTGATAAGCGCGATCGCCGTGCTCGGACGTGTCGTGTGTCGTTCGAGTCGGTCGACGGTCCGTGTGATCGTCTCGTGGTTGAGGACGACTCCTTCCGGATAGAGGCCGACGAACGCGAGTGAGGCGAGGAGCGGTGCGATGAAGACCTCGTCTTCCGCGTCACGGATGAGCGTATCGAGTTCACTTCGTGGGAGGCGGTCCGTCTCGATGGTGGCGAACTCACGGAGGAGTTGCTGGATGCGCGGCAGGTGACGAGCGGCGACGAGACGAACAGCGTCCGCGGGACACTCGGTTGCCAAGACGAATCTCCCACTATTGGTCAGCTCATGGGTATCAGTAACGAGTCCAAGTTCGGTGAGGAGGTAGCGGTGTGCGTCGGCGACGATTTCGGGAGCGCGTTCATCGTTCGTCTGGAGGACGGTAGCGGTATGGTGTGGTCTGAGCGCGTGCGTGAGGCTGGTATCGGCCGCGACGGCGCAGACGGCGAGGTAGAGACTCTCAGCTGAGACCCCCCAGAGAGATTCTGGGGAGCGAGTGCGGAGGTCGGCGACTGCGTCGGGGAGGCTATTCGTCATCGCTCGCCTCGATATCACGTGGAGTAAGTGTTAACCCGGCGTCGATGAGGTCCATGAGGTCATCTTTCGCGATCGTCTCGGGGTCGTTCTGGTTCTCGCAACCGTACTGATAGATACAGAACGGACAGCCGCTATCACAGTCACATTCGAAGGTGTCCTCAATGAGGTTGATCGCGGTGTCGAATTTCTCCCGCGTGTCACCGGATCCCATTGTGAGGAGGACGGTAACGCCACTGCCACCGGTTTCGTTGTCGAAGACATAGGTTCCGTCTTCGCCGAGCGATTCGGGGACGGCACGCACGCCGACGCCGCCGATGTACTGGAGCGCCATGCGGACGCCGTGCGAGAAGGCGTGCTCGAGATCTCCGTCGTCGAACTGGATACGGACAGCCTTCGTGTCGAACTCGGTCGCGAGGCGGACGACGTCCGTGTCCTCAGTCGAGTGTTCGGGATGACGCATACAATACGCCGTCTCGTCGTCGCGTGCGATGACGCCGTCACAGTTCTCCCTTCCACAGAGTTCAAACACGTTCGGTAGCGGATCGGATCCGCCACCAACGTAGTGGGCGCTGAATTGACGGACGGAGGACTTGATGGAGACATTTCCGTAGTCGAACCGCCCCACCGGGTCGCCGTCGTCTGTCGTGATGGTGAACGCTTTCTCCGGATCGGGGTCGAACGCAGTAACGTTTGTCTCAGTGGGCGCGTAGGTGTCTTGGACCTCCGAATCCGACTGGTACAGCCGAGTCGGGAGGAGGGGGTCGCCGTTCGGGAGTTGACCGAGCACGAGGTCGGACTTGTACGCGGTGACGCGCTCGGGAACGATCGTCTTCAGGCGCTTGAGGTCGGAACCGCACTCTTCACAGGGGCCCTCACCGAGGTCGTATTCGGCGCCGCACGTAGGACAGATCGCGGCGGTGCTTTCAAGCTGCGAGGTCTGATAGGAGTGGGCGCGCACGCCGGTGACGACGTAGTGCTGGTTGTCCGAGTGGAGATAGGCGGCTCCGGGATGGAGTTCGGAGAGCGCGATCCGGAGTGGCCGAGACTGTAAGTCGTCAGTCACAGACTCGAAGTCTTCACCGATAAGCTCGTACTCGACGGTATCCTCGACGGAGCGGAGACTGAAGGGCGTGGTGCTGTGCTCTTCGAGGAACGACCCGTAATCCATCCGTGCAAGTCGGTCTAAATACTGGTTCAGATTCGCGCTCCGACTCTGTAGTCGATCACGCTCGTCGCGCTGCTCGACGCGATCATCCGAGTTCTGTCGGCGGTGGTTTCGCCGGCCACGTGACTTTAGATTGAGTTCGTTTAGCTGTGTCTGGACCTCGTCGAGTTCGTCGAGGATGTCGTCCTCAAAGTCGAAGTAACTCTCGACGAACTCGTCGACGAACGCCGTCATCGCCTCCCCGATGACGTCCTCGTGTGCGTCGACCGCAGAGACGACACGACCGTCGCACTCCGAGCGACTACACGGCCCCTCGTAGCCGGCCTCGTGCTTCCGACCGCAATCTCGACAGTAACTGAAGCCGAGAATGTCCTCAAGCCAGTCACGAACATCAGGTCGATGCTCCTCGTACGCCGCCTTGAGCGTCTGGAGGGGAGCTTCCTCGTCGACGAACTGGATCGCTTCGTTCTCGCTCGCGAGGAGCGCGGTGAAGGTCACGATGTCGTTTGGCCGCGGCTCACTCCGCGGGACGAGGTCATCCTCACAGTAGAGTTCGTCGACGACGTCGCTGCTCTCGCGACGCCACGGAATCCAGTATTCGGCGGCGAAATAGTCGAGGATCGCCCACGTCAGCGAGATGCGAAGCACCTCCTCGTTCGTCTCGTTGAGTGGGACGGGCTGGGGGTCGGCCTGAATGAGTTCGTTCGGCTGTTCGTAGTAGTAGTAGTCGATCGGGTTGCGCTGGCTGATCGAGTGGACGAGTGACGACCCGGACTGTCGGCCGGCGCGACCGATCCGTTGGAGGTATGAGTTCGTGTTTGGCGGAGTGCCGTAGAGGAGGAGCGCATCGAGGTCACCGATGTCCATCCCGACTTCCATCGCCGGCCCGGAAGAGAGGAAGTTGGGATAGCGCCCCTCCCGGAACTGATACTCGATGCGGCGGCGTTCGTCCTTCTCCGTGAGTCCGAAGTAGGCTCGGGAGACGAGCAGTAGGGGGTCCGAGCAGCTTACCCGGTAGGCCGTGAGATCGAAGTGAGGATGTGTGAACTTGCTTCGGGCTTCGAAGTCAGCGCTGAACGTGACAGTGTCGGAATCCCGGTCATGGTCAGTGAAGACCTCATCGAGCGTTGAGTAGAACGACTCCGTTGCGGGAACGTACGTGATCGGCGTCTCCGCGTCGACAGTCGTGCAGCAGACACAGGATTCGTTGAATCCGATGAGATAGCCGGAGTCGGTCTCGATGCGACAGAGGATGTCCTGTTCGATGAGGGACTCGACGTGTCGACCCGCGTCCTCGATATCGTCACTGAGTGAACCGACGTACTGCTTGCTCTGCTCGTTCAACGCCTCGATGACGGCTTTCTCACCCGCGTCGAGGTCACTCCAGTCGATGTCAAGGCTGACGTCAAGCAGGCCATCGGAGGGGAGGTGGTCGCGGCTCCGCCAGCGGTTGTTGTAGCGCCCGCGAAGGACGCGTGCTGCGACTTCCTCCTCCAGGAAGTCATCGACGGACTGCTGATAGCCCGTCATGGCTTCTAGCAATCCACTATCGCCCTCAGTGAGCATATCTTCGTACTCCACAGCGCGCTTGATGACCGTGGACTGGAGGTCCGCGAGCGGGACCCAGTTGTCGTCGGCCTCATCGAGCGTGTCGACGACGAGTTGCGTGACGAAGAGCGTCTGCTCGGGTTCGGTGAAATTCCGGTTGAGTTCCTTCATGTCCGACTGGCTGTCGGCGAAGGAGAGCATCTTCGCCTCCCGGAACGAGTCCGGGTCGTCGACGTCCGCGATCTCACGGAGGAAGTACTGTGCAGTCGTGACGGCGGTGTTCCCGGGCCCGCGGATCATCGACTCATAGCGCGAGGACTTCCGGTAGGTCTTCCGGGGGTCGTAGCAGGGGACGGCGCCGTGGAACGACGAGGGTTTGCGGATCTGTCCGAGTTCGTCGACGAGTTTGTACTCGCGAAACCCGCGAACCGTCGGCGAGATCGTGGGGTCGTCACAGCGACACTCGGCACCCGGCAAGAGGTCGGTGTCGCAGTTCGAGCAGTGGTCAATCGCGTTGATGTCAAGCAAACCAGTGCGTGCGAACCGCCGTTTCCCACAGTCGCAGGTGTTGGGCGGTTCGCCGAAATAGACGGCGTCACAATCCGGGTCGCTGCACGACCAACCGAGGTAGCGCTTCGGACGGAGCATCCCCCCGCAACTGCACTGGTGGCCGGCCTCCTGTTCGCGGGCGTCGCCACAGTCTTCACAGTAGAGGACGGAGTCGTCGCTGAGCGGTTCGAGGTCGTGCGAGTGGCAGTTCTCACAGACGATCTCAGTCCCAGTCTCCAGCGTGATGTCACAGTCGGGGTTCCGACAGACGAGTTCGCCTTGATCGTCGCTGAGGACCATGACGGTGTCGCAGTCCGGACAGTGAGTGATCCGGTCGATCTTCTGTCGATCGCCACACCCTGAGCACTCGTAGTAGGGACGCCAAACCGTCCGGATCGTCTCCGTTCCACAGCTGCACGTGTGGTCTTGGAAGTATTCGAAGCGGCCCTCACCAGACGTGACATTGAGTGGGGAGAGCCGTTCGCAGTCCGGGCAGAACCAAGATTCGAGCGCCTCCTCACCGCAGTGGTTGCAGTAGGCGAGTTTCGTGACGAAGTGATGGCCGCACTGGGTGCACTCGGACTGCGGTGTGTCGTAGACGGCGGCACAGTTCACGCAGGTGTAGTAGCCGTCGAGCGGCCAACTGAAGAGGTGAGCACGGCTCTCGAGGACACCGGATAGCTGACCGAGCGTGACGAAGTTATCGACGAGTCGGGCGGCCTGGTCGTCGGTGAGGTCGTAAGTCTCCATGAGCGTCTCGCGAAGGTCCGAGGGCCGCTGCGCCTCCTCGTGAAGGGTCGTGTAGAGCGCGCGGACGATGTCAAGGTCGTCGTCGCGCTCGTCGAGGAGGGTGTCGTAGAGTCGGTCGCCGGCGATACGCCGTCGCTCGTCGGAATCGGCGTCACTGGGCAGTTCCCCGATGACGTCCGCGACGAGGGATTCGGCGGGCGTCCACTTCGAGGGTGTATCGGCGAGCCGATCCGGGTCGGCGGTGTGTTCGACGAGCGGGGCTGGGAGATCGTCGGGGAGTTGGCACTCGAGCGCTCGTGGGTCCTCCTCGACGACGGTGATGTCCGCGTCCGTGAAGGGGTTGATGCGCTGGAAGATCGCACGCTTGTTCTCGACGGTCGCACTAGCGCCGACGAGTCGGAGGTCGTCGTCCGTGTCGTCATCGAGTCCGAGCAGTGAACGACGAGAGCGGAGATAACGCCGCATGAGTGTCGCGGTGAACGAGCCGAAGAGCTCAGAGTACTCGTGGATCTCATCGAAGACGACGTACTTCGGTTCCGTGACAAACGCGGCCTGTTCGTCTTGCTCGTTGATATTGAACAGCCGATAGTTGACGGTGTCTGGATTAGTGAGGAGAATGTCGACTTCCGCGTCGACGATTTCCTCGCGCGTGAGTTCGATGAAGTCGAGGCCGACGTCCATTTCGGCGGGCGAGTCGTGCGTGACGCGATAGCCGTCCTCGGTTCGTTCGACCGTCAGCGAGGACGAGCAGTTGCTGCAGGGACACTCGAAGTACTTGAACGAGGTGTCGAGATACGAGTAGGCGTCCGGGTCGTTGTGCGGAGTGTCACCGTCGAAGATCCCGACGGTGATTCGGTCGGTGCCAGTTCGCGTCTCATTGAGCGTGGAGAGGTACCCGATGAGACGCTTCAGTTGGTCCTGTGCGAGCGCTTTCGTCGGATAGGTGAGGACGCACTTGACGCTCTGCGGATCGGCGTCGTGATAGCCGGCTTTTGCCTCACAGATGTACTGGAGGATGGGGATGAGCCAACTCTCGGTCTTGCCGCGACCCGTCCCGGCGGTGACAAGGGTGTGGTCGTCGGCGAGCATCGCGTCTACGGTGTCCTCTTGGAACGCGTAGAGGCGCTCGAAGCCAGCCTCGGAGAACGTTCGAACGATGTCGTCGTGGAGGCCGTCGGGCGCGTTGTCGGCGATTGACGGCCGGCTTTCGGCGAACGCCGGCCACGGAGTGTCACTCTGACGTGGCAGATCAAGCGCCTGGAGGAACGGACCGCGCGTCCGCATGAACTCGGGGAGTCGATCGTGGAGCGACTGCTCTGTCCCGCCTTCGTACCGCGAGATGACGTCTTTGAGCGTCGCGGTGTTCTGGCTGGCGACGTAGTGGTCGCCGTATGTGCGTTTCAAGTCTTCAGCGTGCTCGAGTGTGTCGTGGCTCATGAGTCGGTAGCTAGCGAATCGGTGGTAGTTGTCTCGACCGGTGCGATCGTCGGCAGTCCGAGTTCGAAGTAGTCGAGAACGCTGTCGCGTGCGAACGACCGCGGCTGATTGTGTTCGTCACAACCGTACTGGTAGAGGCACAGGGGACAGCCGTCCTCGCAGTCGCAGACGAAGTGGTCGCGGACCAGTTCCATCGCGTGCTGGAAATTCCGGAAGTCACCTGCGTCGCGTTCGACGAGAAGTTTGGCGATGTTCGCACCGCCTTCCTGAGCGTCGAGCAGGTCGACATGGTCGTCAGCCGTCGTTTCGTTAAGCTCCCTGATATTTACTCCGCCGAGCGACTGGAGCGCGACGCGGAGGCCGTGGACGAACGTATGCGACTGCTCGGCGTCGTCGAGTGAGACACGGATGCCACTCGTTTCATAGGAGTAACCAAGACGGACGTACTCAGAGTCGGCGCCGTGCCGATTCGGACTGTGTTCGGGATCCGCGGAGCACTGCGCGTGCCCCTCGTCGTCACGATAGACGACGCCTGTGCAGTTCTCCTCTCCACAGACCTCGAAGGGTGTCTGGCGTGGATCGGTCTCACCGTTCTTGTACTTCGCGCGGTAGTTCTTGGTGTGCGTAAGCACGGTGTAGTCCCCATACTCAAGTGACCCGACCGGCGTGCCGTCTCCATCGTGAACGTGGAAGGATTCGATCGGTTCAAATTCCAGAACGGACGTCTCGCGTTCCGCGTACGTGTTCTGGACTTCCTCTTCGGGTTTCTGATAGAGTTCTCGAGCCTGGTCACCACCCTTGCTCATTCGGAGGTCGTCGCGGTGGGCTTCAACGCTGTCCATCGCGACGAGGCGGCGGCGCTTGAGCTGGGTGTCGTGGTCACAGGGGCACTCGGACGCAGAGAGCGGATATGACGTATGGCATGCACTACAGACTTTCTCCTCGGCGAGGTGGTCGGCGTCGGTATCGGCGTCCACGACTTGCTCACGAAGGGTCGAAGACTCGAAGTCGTCCGTTCGAAGGTGACTGACGACGTACGTCTCGCCGTCATCAAGGTACGCCGCTGCGGGGTGGAGTTCCTGAATGGCCATACGGACGTTCCGTCCGCCATAGCTCCCACCGACCTCGCGGCGAGTGTACTCGCCATCCTGCTCGGTGACTAGCGTCAACCCGACGTTGTTCGAGACGTTCCGCATGGTGAACGCGAACTTGCTGGTGCGAGCGTTCTGAAGGAAGTCGGAGTAGGACTGTCGCTCGAGCGTGTCGAGATGCTTCTGGAGTGCGCTGATCCGTTCGGCGACCACGCTCTCACGACGGCGAAGACGCGCGGCCTCGTCGCGTCCGGCGCGTCGTTTCTCCCGCCGGAGGTTCGTCCGCTCCTGACTCAACGCCTGCTGTTCTTCGACGAGACGATCGCGGTACGTCCGATATTGGTCTAAGTAGCGCTCTTGGAAGGACGCTACCGCCTCGTCGACGAGGTCGCCGAACTCCACTTGCGCGTCGAGAACCTGGCCATCACACCCTTCGACGCGACAGGTGTCGATCGCGTCTGCGCGGTCGTATTTCGCACTGCAGTCCGTGCAGTACCGGTACGCGAGCAGAGACCGCAAGTAGTCGCGGATCCGTCGCTCGTTGTCGCTGACGATCGTTCCGAGCGCGGCGAGTTTCGAGACGTCGGTGTCGAGACCGAGCTTCGAGACGGGGAGCGTCATCAGGTGAGTGAGCTTCCCGTAGTCGGAATCGTCCGTCTCGCTATCGCGACGCTCGAAGTCGTCACCGCCCGATACGGTGGCGTTCGGTCCCCAGCCGTCTATCTCCCAGGGGACGACGAAGTTTGCTGCGATGTAGTCGAAGACGCCCCACGAGAGGGAGACGCGAAGGACCTCCTCGTTGTGCTCGTTGAGTGGAACGGGTTTCGGGTCCGCGCTAATGAGGTCCGTCGGTTCTTCGTAGTAGTAGTAGTCGATCGGGCTCCGTTGGCTGACGCTGTGGATGAGCGAGGAGTGCGAACTGCGGCCGGCGCGGCCGACGCGCTGGAGGTAGGCGTTCATGTTCGGCGGTACTCCGTAGAGGAGGAGCGCGTCGAGGTCGCCGATATCGACGCCGAGTTCCATTGTCGGCCCCGAGGAGAGGAAGTGAGGGTAGTTCCCCTCGCGGAAGAGGTACTCGAGTTCACGGCGCTCGCGTTTGTCCGTCATCCCGAGATAGACTTTCGCGATGAGGATGTGCGCCCGCGAGTACTCAGCCCGGTACGCGCGTTGGTGGAACTGCGGATGACTCGGATCAGCGCGCTCCGCAAGCGTGGTCTGGAAGGAGACCGCGTCACGCGATCGGATCCCAAGTTGATTGAGCCACGATGGCGAGAACCGGCCCGACTCGGGGTCGTACTGGATGCTGTCGGCGTCACCGGCGAGCGTCAACTCAAGCACTGCCGGGTTCAGAGAGAGATAATCGTCGCTTTCCTCGTTGAGGACGCCACGATCGACGAGTGAGTCGATGACGTCGTCGCGTGCTCGGTCGTCGATACGGTCGGCGAGTGAGTCGGCGGGACAGTCGTTGCCGTTCTCGACGACGCTACGTAGGAGGTCACGCCCGGCATCATCAAGGTTCATGAGAGCCGCTGGATCGACACGGACGTCGACGAGACCGTCCGAGGCGAGCGACCCGCCGCGCTCTCGGAACCGCTGCGTGTAGCTGTGTGGAATCGCCCGCCGACGGAGTCTGTCCCGGATCGCCTCTTCGGTGTCCATGAACCGGTGGGCGCGGTCGACGAGATGCTCCTTCAGGTCGAACGAGACGTCCTGGAGGCCCCGTGGTGGACTGAGCTCATCGTGGAGGGCGTCGATACACGCCAGTGATTCCGTGAGCACGTCGTCGAGCGTCGGCCACGGGTCGTCGGCGGTACGGATCGCCTCGACGAGTGCTTGATCGAGGAGTGTCTCGACTTCCGGCTCGTTGAAGTCGCGACCGAGTTCCTTCATGTCGCGATGGGAGTCGGCAAACGACAGCATCTTCGCCGACGAGTAGTCCTCATCGTCCGCGACCTCGCGGAGCAAGTACTGCGAGGTCGTGACGGCGATGTTGTTCGGGCTGCGGACTAGTTCGTCGTAGCGCTGTCCGATCCGATACCCGAGTCGTTGATGACGACACGAGACGACCGACGTATGGTCGCGAACCGGAACGATACATCCGTCCGCAGTAACTGTTTGATAGGACTGGAAGGCGTCCGCCTGCTGTTGGAGCGCCGGATCGTCACACTGGCAGGACGACCCGGGGAGGACGGCAGTATCGCACTCGGCACAGTGGTCATTCTCGAAGACCTCGAAGAGACCCCTTTTGACGAACATCTCCGCACCACACTCGCACTCCGCCGGCGGCGACGGCGCGTAATAGTCGCACGTACATCCCTCGTGCGCGCATATCCAAGGAATGAGCCGGGTGTTCGCGACTGAATGCCCACACGCACATTGGCATGGGGTGTCTGTGGCGTCGTACGTCTGCCCACAGGACGGACACTCGACGGCCGCGTCACTCCGTCGCAGGACGCGTTGCTCGGAACCACAGGTAGAACACCCTGCATCCGCGGATTCCGTCCGGCCACACTGTGGGTTTGTGCACGTCCA
Organism: Haloferacaceae archaeon 50; assembly: GCA_046097085.1. GTDB lineage: Archaea > Halobacteriota > Halobacteria > Halobacteriales > Haloferacaceae. The sequence goes on from CP175568.1 coordinate 122,037, forward strand.
CTCGTCGATGGCGGTGCGCGTCATCGCCGCGCCACACGTACAGGTCTCAATGACGCTGCGCTCTTCGACGGTGCCACAGGACTGACACTCCAGTTCAGGCGTGAACGACACTCGGAGCAGACGCACCTCGTCGTCGCGTGCGGCCTCACACCGCCCACAGTATTGCTCGTCTCGCGACGCGAAACTTCCCTCTTCGGACGGCGTATAGGACTCGAGTTGATCGCACTCGGGACAGTACCACGCCACGAGGGCTTCCTCAGCACATCGACGGCAGTACGTCGCACGCGTGACGACGCCCGAGTCACACTCCGCACACGAGTCCTGTGGGGAGCGATAGACGGCCGCGCACTGTGCGCAGGCGTAGAATCCGTCGAGCGGCCACGAGAAGAGGTGACTTCGATTCTCCAGTAAGCCCGAATACTCGCCGAGCATACGGAAGTTCTCAAGGGTGGTCTCCGCCTGTGTGTCAGTGAGCGAGTATACCGTCCGGAGGTCGTCGAGGAACGCCTCGCGTGTCCGCGGTTCCTCAGCGAGTTCCTGATGGAGGTGCTGTACGGCGTGGACGACCGAGTCACTCGACGTCGTGGTGAGGTGCTCGAAGAGCGCGTCACCGAGCAGTTCGTCGAGGCTCTCGTTGTCGATCGTGCTCGGGTCGTCGATGGACGGCTCGAACGAGTCGAGTGCGGCCGGATACGGTCTCTCACCTCGGACCGCGCGACGCAACTGCGCGACCGTTATCGGCTCCTCGTAGAGGGCGTCGGGTACGTTCTCGAGTGGCGGTGGGTCGAGTTCGCGGGGGTTCTCGTCGACGTGCGCGACGTCCGCCGCTCCGCTGATGCGGCGGAACAGTTCGACGTCGTTCTCGACGGTGGCACTGCTCGCGATCACCTGCGGGGCGTCGACGCCGCGTGCCTCACGCAGTGCGCGGATGCGCTTCGTAAGCGTCGCCGTATAGCTCCCGAAGAGGCCGTCGTAGGTGTGGACCTCGTCGAAGACGAAGAACTGTGGCTCGTAGACGAACGCGTCGTGTTCGTCGCTCGCGTTCGTGTTGACGAGTTTGAGGTTGATCGTGTCCGGGTTCGTGAGGAGGATGTCGACCCCCTCCTCGAGGATCTCGTTCTTCGTCAACCGGAGGAAGTCCAGGGGAACGTCGTCGACGCACTGCTTCTTCTCGGGTTCGAGTTCGTAACGCTGGCCAGTGTTCCGGACGTGAACACTCTTCCCACAGTTCTGGCATTTTTCGAGTACGTCATTGTAACCCGGGCACTCGAAGTACTTGAACGTCGCATTCAGGTAGCCCTCCGCACGCGAGGACATGTTGCTCGGCGTGTCCCCATCGTAAATCCCGACGGTGATGCGGTCGTTCGTCGGAAGTTCTGCGTTGATCCGATAGAGATACTGGATCAGGCGCTTCAGCTGATCTTGGGCGAGCGCTTTTGTCGGATATGTGAGAATTGCTTTGACGTCGTCCGGGCCGCTCTCACCGACTTTCCCCTGATTCGCGTTGAGGATGTAGTCGAGGATCGGGATGAGCCACGCTTCGGTCTTCCCCCGGCCGGTCGCGGCCGTAATGACGGTGTCCTGCCCGTCAAGGATCGTCTCGACACTCCGCTCTTGGAAGTCGTAGAGGCGGCGGAACCCGATGTCCTCGAACGCGAGGCGGACGAGCGGATGGATCCCTACCCGCTTGCTGAACGTGAGCCACGACGTTGTGCTCCAGTTCGCAACATCAAGCGCTTGCAGATACGGGCCACGGAAACCGATCACGGAGTCCTCGCCGTTGTCGGTGGCTTCGAAGCGATGCGCGACGTTTCGCGCCGCTCGTCCACCGGCACCGATGAAGTAGTTCCGATAGGCGTCCATCGCCGCCTCCGCGCGTCTGGCAGGATTCTCCATCGGTGTCTAGAGACTCACCTTGATCGTCGAGCGGAGTTCGGGAATGTCTAGCATCTCGTTGACGCTCGTATCCGAGAGGTCATCGAGGTCAACTTGGCCCTCCTCGCTGAGCGTCTTCAGATCCTCGATCGTCTGATCGCTGAGACCGTGGCGTCTCTGGAAGCCCTTCCAGTCCGTATCGAGGTTCTCGAAGGCCTTCTCAAGTCCCTGCCACTGAGACTTTAGGTGGGAGACCGAGTCGTTCGGGTTGAGGATGGAGTTGAGGAACGACCGATACCGGCTGATCGTCTTCATCGCATCCGGGTCCTCACCGACGATCTTCTGAATGCTCTCTGCGGTGTCAGCGTCACCGAGTTGCCGGCGCTGGATCTCTTTTAGGTGCTCGTCGATGAAGTGTCGTGCGTCGTTCACGTCCTCTCGCGTTTCTCGGACGTCGTCGATATGACTCGACAACGACTGGCTACTTTCGTCGATCATGTCGAGAACACCATCCTGCGAGACGCGTGTGATCGAGCGCGCCTCGTCACGGGCACTCGTCGCCTTCGACGGGAGCGAGCGTCCGAAGACCTCTGTGAGGATTCCCGCCTGGCGTTCGAAGCCGTCGAGGGAATTCTCGAGTTTGTTAAGCGCCCGATTCAGTTTCTTCAGGTCTTCTTCGGCTTGGACGACCCGATTTTCCGTGTTCGTTCGCCTGTCGTACTCCTCCGCCTTCTGTTCGAGGTTATCGAGTTCTGACTCGAGCGCCGTGGTCTGTATGGCCATGGTTAGTTTCCTCCAAGTGTGGTCTCGATGGCATGCCGCCGCTGCTCGTAAGTCTCGAATTCCGAGAGATCTCTGACGCGGTCACGGAAGCCGACATCCTCGGGGAGCGTGACGCCCTCGGCTTCTTCGATCATCTCTGCGATCGCTTCGTAGATCTCCCATGCCGATTCCGCCGCTCGGCTCTCCTCATAGTCGTGAAGCGTCGCGATGAGCTCGTAGCCTTGCTTATCGGAGATGTCCTCAAACGTCCGCATTCGCTGGCGGAACCGTCCTAGGTCGATCTCTGCGTCGCCCGCTACCGCTTCGCGGGCTTCTCTCCACGACTCGTACTTGCTCGCGTCCAGTTTATCGAGGACATCGTGGAGCCGCGTGAGTGCGTCGTGGAGGTCGTCCCGGTCGTGGTTCGGTTCATAATAGGTCGTAACCGTTTCGATGGTCTCAGTGACGTGCGCGGCGTTCTGTTCGGCTGAGACATCGTCAAGTGTCGTCGCGTAGTTCTTCACGCGCTCGAAGAGGACGTCGACGCCGTAGCCGGTCGACCGAGTGGTGCTAATCTGGTAGGCGCTAGAGAGGTCCGCCGTGTCGAACTGCATGGCCTGCAGCAGGTACTGATCGAGGTTCTCGGAGACGCTCTGGACCGCCTTAGAGAGACGTTCGTGGTCGACGACGTTGGACTTGAGGAGAAACAGGCCTTTGGAGAGGTGGTATGGAGCGTCTCGAGACTTGAGGAGACTCATCGTTGCATCCTGTAGGGCAGACGGCTGTTCGTCTTCGGTACCGGGAACGAATCCGTTCTGTGGCGGTTTCTCGAGCATCATCTCGGCTTCGATCTCGCGGCGACCGGTCGTCGCGTTGAGGATGAGGAACTGCGCGAGCACGGTGAACTCCTCGAGTGTCATCGGTTCGATACACGCCTCGAGATCGGCGCGCATCTCCGCCCGAAAGTCAGCGACCTGCTTGTCCGACCACGCGCGGAGGAGGTCGTAGTTGAGGTCGTATTTGTCTTCCTGCGGGAACTCGCCCGACTCGCTGATGCCGTACCAGAATAGCGGTTCGTAGATGTCGTCGTGTTCGACACCGAAATCGAGATCGAAGCTTATCCCCTGACGCTCATCTGCGCCGACGATCGTGACCGGAACGTCAGATCCACGCGTGTAATAGATGCCGTGGACACCGTCATTACGCGCATTAAGGTTGCCGAGTAGCGTCGGGTCATGCCACTCGTTGAGAACGCCAGCGGCACCCTCTCGGAGGACTGTCGAGCTGTCGTAGGTATCACCAACCTTGATCCAGTTGCGATACTGGAGGAGGTACTCCTTGACCGTCGTCGAGTCGAGGTCAGTCCCAACGGGAACGTGGATGTCCAAACTCTCGATGTCGATTGTCGTCTCATCGCGTGCGTCGCCGTAGACTGCCTCGACGGTGGCCGAACCAGTATCTGGCGCGTTGAAATGGATCTTCCCGTCACTGTGTGTCTCGCCGAGTTCGTCATCGTCGACTGAGACACGCACACCGCTTCGCGGTTCACCGTTCACGCGTGCCGTGACGGTGACCTCGTCGTTCACAGTCGGCGTCTTCGGGTTGACCGTGACGGAAACGGACGTATTGTCAGTGGGCTCGACGACAGTAACGGTCGTCGCGTCCGTCTCGTCATCTTTCTCGGCTTGGAACGTAACGTCTCCCTTCTCGTCGGGAAGCCGAACGGAAGCGAGGCCGTCAGAGTCGGTCGTCGCGACCTCGTTGCCGTTGAGACAAATCGTGACGCCTTCCTCGCCACGGCCGTCGAGCGTCGCCCGTAGCGTGATGTACTCGCTGGGGTGGAACGTTCCCTCGCTGACCCCAAGGTTGAATTTCGGAGCAGGAACGTCTGCTTGGAAATACGCCCAGTCGTCGTCGACGTCGACATCGGTCAGTGGAACGTCGAACGTCTCTGGGATCTGGCGGTGAACGCGAAGCCGACGATCCGTCGTCGCACTCCCGTACCATTTGCCGAGTCGCTGGAGACTCTCCGAGTACGAGAGATCGACTGGGGAGGGGAACGGTTCCACGTACGGGTTGTCCTCGATCGCGTCGAACGGCGGAACGGTCGAGCTAAGGCACTCTCGAATGACTCGCATCAAGAGGAGGCGGGGGGTACGACGCTTGTTCCCATCCTGAATGAGATGGTTGTAGGATTCCTCGATGAACGTCTCATTGAACGGGTATAGGCTGTCGAACGACTTGATGACACCATCGGGGAGTGACTCGTCCGTGTCCGACTCCTCAATGATAGTCGACATATATTTCCGGGCGAGTTTGACGGTGAGGTCGTCGTCGAGGAAGTACGCCCGTCCGTCCTCATCCGTCGTGCTAAGGTACCCCTCTGCGCGATCCTCCATGTACGTGCTGATGCCCTGGCTCGTGCCGAGGGCGCGCGAGAGGTCGTCCTTCTCCCAACCGGACGTCCAGCCAAGTACGACGTCGTAGTGGCCGCTGTCGAGTTGGAAGATGTGATCGAGGAGTTGCTCTTTGAGGACCGTGAAAGTTGTGAGGTCCTCACAGATGAGGACGGGACGGAGATTACGTTTCTCGTACTCCTCGGAGAGTTCCTCGAGTTTCCCTTGGAAGTCTTCGACGCCGAGGTTCCGAGAGAGAATCTCGTGAACCTGACTCTGCAGAGCGGGGAAGAGCGTATCGGTGCCCTTCGTCGAGCCGAAGGCCGCCACCGCGAGGTCCCTGTAGTCCTTCTTCGTGATGAGGTCGGACATTCGCTTTTCGCCCTCGCTCGTCGCAGACTCCTGATACTCGGCGATATTTTTCTCGAGGATCGTCCGAAGATCGGTCGCGTTCGAGCGATTCGCGGTGAGGGTCTCGATCTCGTCCTCACTGAATTGCTCCATCCCCGCACCGAACGCCCGAAGGGTAGTGATGATAGCGGCGGCGACCTTCTCGGGGTCGAGATCCGAGACGTTACTCACGGTGACGTCGGTGTCGATCGGCCCGGAGATAATGTCGAGGATATCGCCGATCCCCGTCTTGCTCCGGGAGACGTGGAGTGCGATGTGCGTCTCGTCCCCCTCATCGGGTTCGGCACCGATCTGGTATTCGAGCCACTGGCAGAGTTGGCTTTTCCCGCTTCCTGTCTCACCGCGGAGGATGAATATCCGATTGTCGTCGTCGACATTCGATTTGAGGATTGCGTCGCGGAACTCCTCCTGCGTGACGAACTCGTCGGTTCCCTCGTGCGGGAAGAGGTAGTCTGCTCGGATCTTGTCGATGTCGATGTGTGTCTTCAGGAACTGTTCGCGAGATTTCTGATGAGCTTCCGGCGTCAGGTAGTCGCGGACGACGCTGTCGTCCCAGATTTTGGGCATTGTACTCATTGCGTGATCACCTGCTCGAACTGCGCAAGCGGATACTGGTAGGTGGGCGAGTCGGGAAGTGCAGCCAGGTCATAGACGTTGACCGACCGAGAGCGCTGTGTATGCACGGATTCAGGGAGTGTGACTACGTCCTTCGCATCGGACATCCCGCGAAGTTCGAGAACGTCCTCGGACTCCATGTTTTGGAGGACGTCCGAGATCGCAGGGTGGACGCGGGGTGAGCCAGTCGTCGTCTCGAAGACGTTGAAGAAGTTCTCCTCAATCCACGTGAGAGCGCTATACAGGTCTGTGGTGTCCTCTTGTTGTTTGTAGAGTTCGAGAAGATCGTAGAGAAGGCGACGGCACGGACTCAGGATTACGCCGCGCGTTTCCGTTTCGGAGACCAACCCAAGTTGCGTACTGAGCGCCTGCCACATTCCGAGTTTCACCGAGTTCCACTTGAAGTCGTACTGATCAAGGCTCCCTCTTACTTGTGGGAGAAGCACATCTAAGGTGATCGACCGACTGGCAGTGTTGATGGCGATATTCTGAATATGGGTTAGATGATCCTGGGGGTGTGGCTGCTGGCGGAGGTGATAGAGAAGCCGTGCTTCGAACGCGAGATTCGGAAAGATATCACGGTTCAAGGGGGAGACGACACGGTCGTCGCGACCGCGTTCGAGGAGGTCAATCGCGTGTAGGAAGTTGATGCAATCGTGGACGTTGTCCTCCTTCTCATGTACAAAGTCCGAGACAATGTTCTGGACCGTCCGATCGCTCACGAGCGACTCGTAGACGGCCTTCAGTTCGGCCGGCCGGACCGTATTGTGATTAATTAGCACTCTATCCGGTTTGTTCACCGCGTATCGATAGTCAGCCATGATTAGCGGAGGTCAGGGTCGGTCTGCTGGTACTCCTCGAGCTGTTCTTTCTCGAACTCGCAGACGCGGAGTTCGTCGAGCATCTGATTTGCGACGTTCCGGGTTTCGCCACGCTCGGTCCACGATCGGAGCGCGTCACTGATACGCTCGGAGTACTCGTCAAGGACGTTCTCGAGATCGTGCTCGATGAAGTAGTAAAGCGGTTCCCAGACGGGACTCCCCGAGGGTGCACGTGTGTAGTCGTAGATGTTCTCGAGTGTGTCTGCGGGTGCGTCGCGCTGTTTGTGGTACTCGGAGGCCCGGTGATAGTGGAGGTTGCGTGTCTGAGACGCCGGGAGCGTGGAGTCGACGTAGTCTTCGAGGTAGCGAGCAGAGAGCGTCTTGTAATCCTTCACGGCGACGTCGTAGTCGTCGACGATCGACCGCCCCGGTTTCTGGATGTACGTCGGGAGACGAGGCGAGGTTGTGTCGGTGACGAGGATGTACCGCTCGCGTTCTTCGGTGGCACGTTGGAGTAGTGCACGTACGAGTTCTTCCTCGCCGTATTTCTCGATCCCCTCCTGAGTGGTGATATGGACAAGAGGGAACTCGATGTCGTCGACGGTGTCTGCGACGTCGTTTGAAGAGTGGTGGGTATAGTCGATGAGTTTGAAATCGTTGTCGTAGACGTCCGCGTGGACGACGGTGTCGATGCCGAGTTCATTGAAGAAAGGTATACTCCGGAGTTGTGCGCGTGCGTGTTTGCCGCGCTTCTGGAGTTGAGGGTCCCGCATGACGACGGTCGGTGTCGTCGTCTGCAGGATATCATCAATAGAAGGCGGGCTAGACACGTCCTTCCATTTGGGATGAATTATCATAAAACCACGGTTAATATCATTGTTCACGCCACCCTGGATCAGTTCTGTCACGATCGGATACCTCGTTGCTGCATGGTGATTTGTGAAATCGTATAGCACTATGCACGTATTATATCTGTCGCTATAATTACCATTATTGCAAACAGAAGAAAAGCACAACACTAGACATCACATATTCCGGTTGTTTTATGTGTGCAAACATAACAGATACGGAGAGACACTCGAATTCCGGGGGTATGGCCGACCGAGAATAGCACACTGGAATAGAACCATTTCAGATACGCGCAACAGTATTATATACGGGGGAGAGATGCCAGAGGACAATGAGATCATATATCGCCCCCATAGGATACGATAGCACTCGCGTAACACGCCCTATACTCAGTCAAGGCATCGGGCGCGACACACACATCGACCTCCTCATTCCGACCACAACCACGGACGATAGCCGCAGTACTCAAGCGATCAACGACGTTCGCCGGATGGTCGAACAGATCGAACCTAATGTGGACATTGAGACGACCAAGATACCACACGACGATTTCGAGGCAGCAATCCAGACTTGCGGGTCACTCATCGATGCTGCCGTCGGGGAGGTCGTCGTCATCTTCGGAGGAGGGGCCCGAGATATCTTCTTACCCCTCACCGTCGCTGCGCTCTCGCAGACGCACCATATTCACGCGAGCTACCAGTTCAGCGATATCGATGGCGAAGTCCGGGAACGCATCCTCCCCGACCTCACGGCGAACGCACCGGCACAGACGGAGTCGACACTCGAGACCATCGACACATTCGACACGCCCGTCTCGCTCACTGAGATCACCGACGCCATGGACGTCTCAAAGAGTACCATCACCCGACACGTGAAACTCCTCGAACGACAAGGACTCGTCACATCTGAAACGCACGGTAAAACGAAGGTCGTCGAGCTGGCTACGACCGGACGCATCCTCCTTTCTCGGAAGGATAGCTAAAGGGCGCTAACGTTCGTTAGTGTACCGGTGATTACGGCGCGCGAGATGGACGAGACAGCGGCGTCAACGCTACATTAGGTCAAAATTTCATTTCCGCGATCACGACGTTAGCGAAGATGCCGAGCGACCTGTGCAAGGAGAGCGTACTGTTCGACACGAGACGTCCGCGTGACGGTCTTTCGAGCATCGTTATATTTGAGAACGTCGTGTGCGGCAAGTTTCGGAAGGTGTGTCTGAATGAGTCCATTGTAGGCGGATTCGTAATCGTCAGAACCGATTTGGCGTGGTGGTTCACCGAGTTCGATCCCACGAACGATACGGGCCAGATGACGAACCTCGACACACGCATCCCGCCCGAATAAGGAGAGGTATTCGATGACGAGTAATCGACGTCGATTCCCGAGTAGGTCAAAGAGAGCTACCGTTTCAACGTCGTCAGTAGGCATCAATCCAACCTCTGAACAGGGTTAATTGGTGGCGGTTCCGTCGGATGAAGGATCCAACACACATGGTATTACTGCAGTGCATGAGTACGCCTCCACCTATCGCGGGCAAGAAAAACATGGAGGGGGAAGCAAGTCAGAGGGGTTCAAGAAACCTCAAGTCCTCGAGGAGTGTGAGTGGGAGGGATACGACGAGGAGAATGGACGGCGTCATGAAGAGGTTAGACGGTTGGAAGGAGAGGAAGCGCAATCAGAGTGGAGTAACGGTGTCTAATCCGACACATACCCCTCAGCTACCTCGTCGACCAACCACTCCAAGTCTCGTTTCGAACGCAGTGTCTCGCCGTGACCGACCAGCAGTATCTCCTCGGCGCACGAAAGCCGCTGGTACAGGAGTTCAGGGTCAGTAAGCGGCGGACGGAGCACGCCGTACTCACTCGATACGCCAAACGAGACGATAGCCCGATTCATCGTTACCTCTAGTTGCTCGGGGAGTACGACGGGTACGTCGATTCCCTCATCGTCTAGCCACTCTCAGATCTCGTTCGCATGGGTCTCGAACGGGGTCACCACCACGTCTGCATCGAACTCGTCCGGGCCCATCAGCTTGATCGCTTTCTTGGGACAACTACCCTCTCACTCTCGGGGCGGCGGAGTTCAATTAGATTAGCGAGGGTAGATCTACTCTCAACAGAACTTCTATATCCAGCCCGCGATTTCTATCACGATCTGAAGGTTTCGACAGAGTCCCTCAATTTTCTTTCAGACGAAGCGTATACACCGATAGAGATGTCTCGTCGGACCCTGCCGGAAGCGTTGAAGAGTCCGAACAGAACTGCCGCATCGAACCCGTCCAACTGAGCGTCTCGGAGTCCTCATCAGTAATCCCGAGTGCGTCGTACAGACGCTTCCAGATAAGCGTCTGGTCGAACTCGTCGGCGTCCGAGGGCGTTACACGGAACACCGACTCGCTGGCTACGATAACGAGTTTCTTCTTCATCCGCGACATGGCGACGTTCAGTCGGTTGGGGCTCAGGAGGAACTCCGCCTCGTCTCGGACGTACTCGGGGTCACTCGCCGTCGCACTGATGAACATCACGTCTCGCTCGCCGCCCTGAAATCGCTCGACGGTGTCGGCGGTCACGCGGTTACCGACCGACTCGACGAGACGTCCCTTCTGGGCGTTATGGGGTGTGACGACGCCAATATCTCCGGACGTATCGTCAAGTGCCTCAAGCATCGCCTGGACTAACGCCACCTCGGTTCGGTTGGCGTCTTGGCTCTCTGCTTCGTCGTGGAGGACGAGTGTGACGGGATACTCTGGCGCCATGGCTGCGTCGACACCCTCGGTGACAGACTTGACCGGTGGGAGGAGGTCCTCTTGCTCGGAGCGAAGACGGATGCCGTCGTCGGTGTACACTAAGTCGGTGAGAAGATCCGCGACCAGTTTGTGTAGCCGGTAGGTCTTGTCTAGCCGAGTGATAGGGATCGCGTCCCCCACCTCCGGAGAGGCGGGGATGGCGTACTCAACCTCGTCGAGATCGCCTCGAAGGAAGCGTACGAAGTTCAGTGCGGACATGAACGGAACGTTCTCTTCGATGGTCCGCCGGTCTTCGCCGTCCCAGTCGTGTTGCTGAACAGGTTCCATCTGTCTGTGGTCGCCGATGAGGAGCGTTTGAGCGTCGTCTCGGAGATAGGCACTCGCCAACAGCGTCTGCGGGAGATTGAGCATGCTCGCCTCATCGATAGCCAACAGGTCGATGAACGACTCACCCGTCTCCATCAATTCCTCGGCAGTATCAGCACCGAACAGGCCAGCGAGCTTGTTGATGATACCCCTGAGCGACGGCGTCGTGGTGAAGAGCACGAGGTGTTTCGGGTCCACATCGGGATCCTCGCTTACGTGCGGTGTCAGCAGTTCGGTGGCTCGATCAAGGTCGTCGCTTTCGTAGTAGCTCAGATACTCGACGTTCGGGAGGTTGATCCTCTTTCGGTCTCCTGAAAGCACACGAACGAACGATGTTTCGCCGAGATCTCCCGTTGTCTCGTGGAGTGCATTCCATCGGGCGGCAACGTCTGCCAGAGCTTCGTCGACTGCCGTGTGTGACGGGGCGGTCACGACAGTGATTAGCCGACGTCCTTCTTGTTCAGCGGCCCAGAGACGAGCGAGTACGGCAGGTGCCAGTGTATAGCTCGTCTTGCCCGTGCCGGGCGGACCTTGGAGGACCGACACCGTGTGGTCGACCTCGGTGACGAACTGCTTCTGACGTCCTCTCGGACTCTGTCCGGTTGCCTCCTCATAGCGGTCGAGAAACGCATTGATAGCGTCGGGTGAGCAGAACTGCTGTTCGAACTGGTCCGAGCGTCCGTCGGTGAACGCCGCGTCGAGTTGCTCGTACAGTGCGTTCGAATCGGTGTGCTGTAATGCGGAGTACGCTCGGTTGCTCGGGTAGCTGTCGGCGTACGGGTCGAGAATGAAGCAATCGTCTTCTTCGACGAGGGTATCATAGTCTCCGACGTCCGACGGGTCCATCGTCGCGTCACAGTGCCATTCCAAAAAGTGACCGCGACCGAATCCGCCCATCTTCGATGCGTTGACGACGATGCGATGATTCTGCCGGTCGAAATGCTCGACGGTCGCCTTCGCAGAGTGTTCGATATGCTCCGGTGACGAGATCCCCTGATGCTCGAATCCGCCGTTGCCATCTGACTCGAGTTTCGTCATCACGCGCCAACTTCCGGAGCCTCCCTCGTCACCACCCTTGACTCGGCAGCTGTCAAGTACGTGGTCTGGGTCGTCGAAGAGTTCGCCGTAGAGCAGTTTACCCTCGACACGGATGTCATACCGCCCGTCATCGCGCACGTTCGTCACCCGAAACATCGTCGAGTCGCCCGATTGGACTCGCTGACGCGGCGGGTCGAGGTAATGTTCGAGACACTCCTGGCGATGAGTTGCGTACTCTAGGTTGAGATACTCCTTACATGCTTGTCCGAGACTCGCGTCTGGGAGCCCAAAGTCCGGCAGGTTGGGGATAGAGATGGGCTGCTTACTCATTTTGAAGTTCTTGTAGCTGATACTCCGTTCGGCGTGCTCCAGTGCCTCACAGAGCTTTAGTGCGAGAGCAGTAACATCCCCTTGCTTGATGCGCTCGCCGTCAGAGCCCTCCCGAAACTGGTACGCCTCGAACGCGTCGAGACTCTGTTCGTCTGAGTCAGCAACGACTTCGTCGAGTTTGCCCTGAGCGGCCCAGACGTACTCTAGGGGGATCTGGTTTCCATAGCGGTTGTGGAGCGGATACCAACCCTCCGGTTCTTCGTCTTCGCCACCAAGCAGAAGACGAATAGAGTTGCCTTCAGAAACGTACGGCCGCCAGCGTTCGAACAACCCCGTCCGGAACACCGAGGTCAAATCGAGTTGTTCACCTGCCTGCTTCACGGTCCAATCATCCTTGCTCCAATTCCACTTGTCGTGCTTCTCATCGCCGGCGAAGGCGGTGAGTTGTTCGACAGTCTGGATTAGTCCCGTCCCGGGATAACGTAATGCTAGCCGTTTGGTGATGTCGTCGTGGACGACTGACACCATTCGCTGGTCGATCCCTTCACGTAATCCAAGTAGGTCGCGGACTGCGCGTGATCCGAACGTACTCGGCTGGCGCTGAACCGCTTCCATGAGTGCGTCCCGCTCGTGTCGAGAGTAGAAATAGAGGTGGGCCCGTGCTTCATCGTCAAAGCCGGCCTCTACTGCTGCGTTGTGAAGGTTATCGAATAGTGCATTGAAGAACCGTTCTAATAACTCGCTCTCGTCTCCACGACTCTCTGATTGCCCGGTCGACAGGTCCTCTGACAATTCTACTACCTCGCGTGGCTCGATTCGATTCCCGTTGATTCGCCCTGCGAGGAGTGCCAGCCGGTCGCGAATGTGATCCTCCTGAACGTAGAGATAGATTCGAATGAGTGATCCGCGTTCGTAAGGGACGTCCAGCGCCGGGTGGGGATCATCGTCCGGGAGTGACCCATTTCCAGTCCCCTTCAGGAACTCCACGTCGTCGAACTGGTCGTACTGGGGATCGAGTTCCTCCCGAAGCACCTGCGCCCGTTGTACGATCTCTTCGAGTCGATCGCCGAGACGACCCTCGGTTTCGAGCGCCCGAACGAGGTCTTCGTTCTCGACGCCGAGACGGTCGTAGTCGATAGGTCGCTTGTCTGGGTCGATTTCGTACAGTTCGCTCAGTTCATGAATGCGCTCGATGCCGTGTGCCTCGAGACGGCGCTGGTCGCCCTGTGTGAGATTGAGCAGTGCTGGGTCAGCTGACTCAATTGCCTTCGTGAAGCAGACACCGTTGTAGGGACAGCCGTCACACTTCCGTTCAAGGCGGTAGCTCACCTCTTCGAAGGACTGTTGGGAAAGGTCGTGGAGTTCGCCGTCGCGCTTGAGTAGACGTTTGACCTCAGCGGTTCGAGACTTTCGGTCGATGTACTCCAGATCATCCAGCGTCGTCTCTCGGAGATCGGCCTCTCGATTCACCACAGTCGCGAGCGGCTTGTGCTCAAATCCGAGGTCGGTGATCACCTCGTCGATGAGGAGGCTGTATATCGCGGCTTGGATCTGGTGTGCAGTCTTATCCTTCCAGGCGGTCTTCACTTCGAGGACGCGTGACCGGACACCACCTTCGATCGGTTCTAAAGTAACGAGGTCGGCGATCCCAGTTACGTCCCAGACGCCGATTTGGCCGGTAATCGGTAACTGGAAGAGCACGAGAGGATCGTCGTCCGCATCAAGTGCCGCTGCGTCTTCGACGAACTCCTCGAAATGCGTCCGTACCGCTTGATTCCAGCGGTCGTCCGGTGCCTCGCTTTCACGACCGTCCGAGAGTTTGACAGCCGACGCCCATGTCTCGTCGAACAGTACTGGATCACCGTTCTCTGCTTCGTCACCTACGACGCGTGATGCTCGGTCGGCGAGCGCCTCTAATTGGGCATCCTCGAACGAGAGGCCGATCTCAGCGAACAGACCACTGTGGCTAGTCCGATCGTACCAGTTCCGTTCGTCGACGATTGCTTGGTCAAAGTATTTCAGCCGGAAGAATCGCGAGCAGCCCGAGTGGTTGATATACTGACCGATTCCGCTTGGAGTGAGTGAGGTAGACGGCCGCATCCCTTCTATCGCCATCTACTCTTCGTCATAAGTGCATTGACATAAATGCTTGTCATAGTTTACTTTGTACAGCTATTCGACAAATTCAATTATTGCCAAGTAATACCCCTCAATCCCCTGCAAAAGCGGGACTAAGACCGTCTGACTCCTATATCAAATGAGACTCGAAATCGAAAAGAGACCGTTCGAACCCTTGAATAAACTGGCGGGATTTTCGCTCTTTAATCCGAGCTACTGCATTGCTAACTCGATTCCTAAGTCGAATATTAAGTCTTTTCCGGATTTTGTCCCCTAATATCAGAACATATTTATTTTCTATGTGGCAGACTGATAGTTGTTTCCCAAAATTCAGATTCTCGATGAAGCTATGACAACTTCAACATAGAGTGATGAGATTTGTTGGAAGATGAGGATCCCACTCGTCCTGAATCTCATCTTCTGGCCTGAAATGGTGGACGCTAAGTTCTTCGTCGGAAACACTGTGTTTACATCTCTGTCACTGATTCTGATCTCGTTCTCGAATAAATTCAGCTATGACATGCCAACGTGGTCCCCGAGTCATATTGTAGATTGTTTCTATTGAATAGTGGCTACAAATAATCTTTCAATATTTGCCCTATTGTTGTTTTCTTTCTTTATTAATGTGAATCTGTAGAGAAATAGGCATGATTACTGGTTCAATGACCCCCTGTACTGACTACCGAAAGTCAGTCTATTGTGCCGATGATGGCCTTTACGATTTTAAACGAAATGATCCTATTATAGAGATATAACCGTTCGCTCAAACGAGTTCCTGTTTGCGGTATGTGAGGAATCCTCCGTCTGATTGTAAAATTCCAACATAAGGAGTGAACGCTGTTCGCTTTGCACCTAACCGCTCAGTCGATCCACCACAGATGACGCGTGACCCACCTACCTCACAATCGATTTCTCGGTGGAAGTGTCCAAGAGCGACGACATCCGGGGTAGTTCCACCGGCCTGCTTGAACTGCTTGAGGAGTATCTCTAAATCACATTCAGCATAGCCGGGCGTTGTGAACGGCTGCATCGACTGATGTAAAGCTAAAATCGCGGGGCCAGACGCACGCTTTGGTCTCCAATCGGGTGCTTCCCACCAGTCAGCCGGACGATTGTTGACTCCGTACAGGGGAATCTTTCCGTCGACGACGACTGGTGAGCACGTGAGATTTCGAGCAAGACCTTCGTCCTCAAGCTGTTTCATTCGCTGGCGTCCTTCCTGCTGAGCATGGTCCCCTCGAATATAGTAGAACGGAATGGCTTGCTCCTGTAAACGCTGTAGTTGCATTCGACAGAACGCCATCTGTGCATCTGAAATCCCATGACGGTCGTTATGGAATATATCTCCCGTATGGAGGACAGCGTTGACTTTCTCACTAAGTGCTACATCGATGGCCCGTTCAAAACCTCGCTTACAGTCGACAGGCCACTTCTTTTTTCCGTACCCTCCTTGGCGCTTACCGATATGAGTATCCGTCATGTGGAGTACGGTTACTGAAGAACTGTCTGAAGACTCAGATGCGTATTCACGTTTGAATTCTCGGCTTCCAGTGTATTCGAGCCGACGCCAGTCATGCGCAGAGTCTTTCTTCCCGCTGACGTGTGCCGCAACCGATGCTGGTACGTTGCTATACGAGCAATCTGCAACGGGACACTCGATAATCCGTTCATACGGTGTCGCCGCTTGGTTGATAGATGCCTTGAAATGATTTGCGCCGTCGTATCCGAGCGTCTGCCAGTCGTGTGCGGCATCTTTCTTACCGCTTACGTGACCAGCGACGGACGCGACTGAACCACTGTAGTTACAACTTGCGACCGGACACTGGATATGGCGGTCAATAGTCATTCTACCCAATATTATTGTAGAGAATATAGTTCAATCGCTAAATTGAGTTCCGTCTCTTACTTACGGCGTCCGCCTCGGATACTCATCTTCCACTGCCTCGCAGTCCCATCGAAGGTCACAGGCGTCGCAGGTTTCCTTCGACGGAGGTTCTGCCGGAGCGGGCCATTCCTCGCGGGCCCGGAAGTCCTCGATATCACCGACGGTATCGGTAAATCGCTCCATCGCATCATTAATTAGTGCACGGTCGAACGATATCTCGTATCTCGCCTCTTCTGGATCGTCCTCACCGAGGAAATACAGTACTGCACGTTCGGGGAGCACACCGTTCTTGTTCTCATACATTCCCGCGTACACCTGCATCTGGTAGCGATAGTTCTCGAGGTCGATGCTTCCTCCATCGGGGACTTTCGATGCCTTGTAGTCCCAGATTTCCCACGTCGAGGGGTCGTCGTTTGGCGCATTCTCGCGGGCCAGGACGTCGACGGTTCCCTCCATCACGAAATCGTCTCGTCGGGTCTTCAGATGGTGCTCTGTGTCGAGTATCTTTCCGAAGAGCTCCTCGGCCATCTGGTCGTTGAAGCGAACGAGATAATCGCGTGCCCGCTCTTTCGCCTCCTCACCCATCGGGCGGGTTCCGTGAGCAACCAGCGACTTGTGGACCTGTTCGAAGTACTCCTCGACATCATCCTTACTCGGTTTCCCTGCCGGTTTTCCGTCGATCTGACCACGGTACTGCTGGTGGAGGCGGTCGAGCGTCCGGTGGATAACCGTCCCGAAGTAGAGTTGTGCTTCTTGGGCAGGCGTATATCCTAAATCGGAGAAGTGGCCGTACTGTCGAGCACACCGGCGGAATGAGAGAATATCCCCCGTGACGCTGTACTTGCGCCGTGGTGGTCCTTGCTCATCGAACTTGCGGTCGACGTCGCGATACCGCTCAAAGTCGGGGAGACCGCGAAGCCCTCGGTCGTGCTGGTCGAACCAATCCGTTCGAACTCGATTGCCGTTAGACTCATTCCCAAGTGCGATCGGCTCCACGCCGGATTCGGCGCCGGCGAGAATAAGCGCGTCCTGTGCGCGGGAGTATTGGACGAAGAACCGACGGACGTTGTCACTCGCTGCTCGGGCCTCTTTGGACGTTCCTTCGACGTTGAGCGCGGAATAGGGACTAAGTACCTCCTCGAGGAAGTGCGTGCCTCCCGGGGGGTCGTCTTTGGTGATATCGCCCGCAATTACGAACGGGAACTCCAACCCCTTCGCCTGATGAACGGTCAACGCTTGGACGTAGCCGCTTGGTCGCTGGTCATATGGATCTTCAGGCTCGTCGAAGCCGGATTCGGCGACATACTGGACAAAGTTGTAGTAGAATCCACGAAGCCACCCGTGTGAGAAGTGTCCTTCATAGTGGCTCGATGTTCTGAGGTTTCCGGAGTAGACGTTAGTGAACGCCTCGAGGAGGTCAGTCAGCATGGCGAGTCGCTTCGACCGGTTGGGATCTTCCTCACGCCACGTACTGAATGGCTCACACGAGAGAATACGATAGAAAATATCCTGAAGGGAATCCACCCGCTCGCTCATGCCGATAGCTTCGAGATTCTCGTGTGACTGTTCGACGTATTCGTCGAGTTCGTCACTGTCGGGCGTCTGACGATAGGTGCCGAACGTCTCGACCCAGTCGTCGACCGTCTCGAGGAAGTTCCCTCGTATTCCTGTGTTGTCCCGTACATGCATCTCACGGTCGAGAACGATGAGTAGACAGCCGAGTGCGAGTTCGACCTCTTCGTGGTCGGTGAGCGCCTTGTTGCGAGGGTTGTAGACATCGATGCCGCGGTTTCGAAGTGCCTCTACGAACGGACCCGCATTTTGTGGTGACTCCCTCGTACTGCGGAGAAGGAGCGCGATCTGATTGGGGTCGGTGACGATGCCGTCCTCGATAAGGAATTTTACGAAGTCGGCGACGTTCTTCGCTGTATCAGGGCGGCTCGACCCAAAGATACCGGCGACAGCGGGGTACTTGCCGTCGGTATCTGATGCGGCGTTCAGTTGTTCTTTGTCCGCGACGCGTGT
Source organism: Haloferacaceae archaeon 50 (assembly GCA_046097085.1). Lineage (GTDB taxonomy): Archaea > Halobacteriota > Halobacteria > Halobacteriales > Haloferacaceae. The sequence continues at coordinate 140,274 of CP175568.1, forward strand.
CCCCTCGCCGAGATCCTCGTGGTATGTTATGAAGCGATTGATCCAGTCGACGACATCAGGGTGAGAGCGGTAGTTGTCGACGAGTTGGGCGACCTCCGGAGACTGGCCGAGGCGGTCCCGACAAACGTCTCCAAAACGGACCATACACTCCACGGTCCCACCTCGGAATCGATAGAGGGCCTGATCGTCGTCTCCGACGGCGACAATGTTCCCATCGCAAGCTTCGGCGAGTTGGAAATAAATCTGCTCCTGAAGCGGATTGGTATCCTGATACTCGTCGACGAGCACGTGCTTGAGCGGCGGCTTGTCGACTTCTTCGTCTCCGTCGAGGAAGCGCTCACCATGATTGGTGTCGAGAAAGTCGAGGAAGTGTGACTGAAGCTCGGCGAAATCACAGCGATGATGCTCGTCGTCGGCAAGGAGGTCCTGATAGGTGACGAGTTGCTCGCCGAGTTCTGCGAGCGCCTGTTCGTCTGATTTCTGCAGCTCAACCGGGTCCGTGACGTACTGACGTGTCCGATTAGCGAGCTCAACCGCCATCCGCGTCGCTTCCCACGTGTTCGGTGGGTACCGCGTCTTCCAGGGGAGACGGAGTGTCTCGAAGTACTCGTAGACATAGTCGTTGCTTTTCACCCAATCCACCATCTCGCTGTGGCGCTTGATGAAGAACTCCTGGTCGTTTTGGTCGAGGAGTTCGAGATCGATGTATCGGGGATAGCGGTATTCGCTCATCACCTCATCACAGAGACTGTGGAGCGTTCCTGTCCGAAGGTTCGAGACATCGACTTCGTCGTCGTAACCGAACTCCGCGACCGCTCGCGAGATGCGGTCTTCTAGCTCTTCGGCGCCCTTTTCCGTGAACGTCGTGAGAAAAATCGAGGCAGGCTCCTCACCGTCGACCAGGAGAAGCCGTAGCGCTCGAATGATTAGGCCCTCGGTCTTCCCTGTTCCCGGTCCGGCGAGTACCCATAGAGGACCATTTTCATGCCGAAGAATATCTTGTTTTCCACGCTCTATCTTCCAACCTTCTGCTCCTGCCATAGATCCTCAAATTCCGTAATACTAAGCGTATCTTTCATCTATTCTCTGATATCAGTCCACCGATAGTTATTAAGTTATCGCCGGAATGACTCCCCAGAAAAGGCAGACAGGAGCGGAGTTGGCGAGTCATCTATCGAGAGATTTGAAGGTATAGGCCACTTTCACACCAATAGATGGGATCTGATTTACTCTTGGAACCTATCGTCCTTGTACAGGCCAAAGAACATCTTATCCCAAATGTAGAGACCGGATACGCGGTTGTAGATGCTCAGTTCCGGCAATCAAAGTGGGGATCAGAGATCATCACTGAAAATTTGCGGCGCCGTTTACGACCCATCAATTCCCTCCCAATGGGAAATGGTCATCCAGATGCACTCATTGCTCCTCCTCGCTCGGAAGCATATCGTGAACCGGCAGGCGATGACGTGGATAGCATTCCATTGGCGGTTGTTGAGGCAAAGGGAGAAACCGTGAATTCAGCTCGAAATGCAGGACGTGTCGCGATCACGCAGGCCCACGGCCATCTCGAAGAGGCCAATCTGGGATATGCGGCCCTTCCGCGGAGCATCGTCACTGAACGGGAACATGCACTCGCTCGCGAACTGAATATTGGACTCCTCCTCGTCGACGAATCTGGCGTTGAACTGGTAGAGCGACCCCGGATGGTTGGTTCTGAAACGTCAGAGACAACGGACACCATCCGTTTTCACGCGAAACTTGGCGGTGTCGCAGTAGAGAGTCTGAAGAAAAACCATCCCAAGAACGCCATAGGATATGCCCTCGCCGTACAACTAAGCAACGACCCGGACGAGACGTTCAAAGAGTACGTGATCCAGTCAGTTGCTGATTCCCGCCTTGACGCAGCTGCACTCGGACTGGTCGGCGAAGGATTCAATCGCCGCCAACTCACCGCACTCGGTCGCGAAGCCGTCCGAACAATAGCGTATCATCACGACGGAATCAGTACTGCATTAGAGGCCATCAGAGAGCAAAGAGGCACCTCTACACGTTTCATAGACGAACTACCAGTTATGGGAACGGTAGCACGGCAAGTACTTCTTACCTATCCACCGACACAGGTTCTCATAAACACGCTGAGCGACTTGGCGAAAGAAGGGTGCCCTGAACCATCGCTTGCCCGAGTTGCGAAGACTATTGCGCGAGAAAAGCCTGACTTTGCACTCGACCTCTTTGTTAGTCCAATCGATCGGGATGACGTTCTTGACGGCGCGGAAAATCAAGACCAAGTGGATGTAGAAAAGTTCGAGGATGGCGCTGTGTATTCGACGCACACTACGTTTCAGTACAAAGCCCTCCTCTATCACGTGGGACTACTTACCGAGCGCGGTAACGATACAAAATCAAAATTAGATCCGAACACTGCCATTTGGGCGCTTGAAGATCCCTTTAGAGAGTAATCTTAGTCAAACTACTTCTTTTGACGTTCTATTCCTTAGCATTAAGCGTCACCCATTGATGTAGATGGTTTAGAAGTTGGTAGTCTAATGAACTATATACGAGGAGAAAATACCCTCAATGTGGATGGATCTGACGACCGGCTATTGAAAACCGTTGAATCAGCAGTAAAAATCGTTAATATTCTCGAAGATCTTAATGGTGCAAGAGTTAGCGAAATATCCGAAGAGATAGGTAAATCTAAAAGCACTGTCCATGGATATCTTAAAACACTTAGGAAACACCATTTAGTGATTAAAGAAGGAGACTTCTATTTCCCGGGTCCAGAATTTCTACGAATAGGCGATTATGTATCCCGTCGAAAGAAGGAATATAGAGTCGGAAGAGAGTATGCTGAGGAACTCTTCGACAATATAGGTCACCGAGTAAGCTTCGCAGTTGAAATGGAAGGTCGAGTAGTGCTCATCCATACGGCTACCGGTAGTCGTAAGGTATGGCCACATGAACGGACTGGAAGTCAACTCTTTTTACACAATAGTGCGATTGGAAAGGCTATTCTTGCAGAAAAGCCAGAAGAATGTGTAGATGAAATCATCGAGAAATGGGGATTGCCTAAAAACACGGACAAAACGATTACAAACAAGGAAGATCTGTTGGAAGAGTTAGAGACGATCCAGGATGTCGGGTATGCTCTTAATCGAGGTGAGACCTTTGAAAGACTACGTGCTATTGCAGTTGCGGCCGTAGATTCCAACGGTGATGTCCTAGGTGCGTTTACCGTATCTTGTCCTCCTCAAATTTTTAAAGACGAGGAGGAGAGACAGGACATAATATCAGAGCTGAAAACTACTGTTGAGGAATTTGAATTAGATATGACTATGCAAGGGTAAACAAAGAAGAGGATTCAGGAAAGGCAGAGCGGAGCTTATACGGCGAAGGCACTTGTTAGCTTCTTCCGAGCAATCATATAGAGAATTGTCGGAGGAATACCAATTATTAACGCTTCTGCCATCAGCATTCCCCAATAAGTTCGCTCTCCACCCTGTGTCGATTGGAAGAGAGCAACAATTGCAGTTTGCTTGTTCTGCTGCAATATCATATTCGCGAAGAGGAAATCATTCCAAGAAATAAGAAATGCCATGAACATTACTGCCATGACACCAGGTGCCGAAAGCGGTAGAACAACTCGGAAGAATGCTCCAAATGGAGTACAGCCATAGACTTGGGCTGCTTCTTCAATATTAGTGGGAAGGTTTGCGAAGAAGTCACGCAGCAACCAGATTGCGAATGGGGCAACGAATACTTGGTAGGCGAGCCAAATACCTGGAATAGTATTATAGAGGCCAATATCATTCCAGATATCTGCAATCGGTATAATAAGGAGGATATAGGGGAAGAGCAGAGAAACTACAATCATATAGAAGGTCAATTTTCGGCCAGGGAATTCTCGTCGACCGAAGACATAGGCTCCAGGGATCGTAATAATAAGTGCAATTAAGGTCGTACCAGAGGCGACCATAGCACTCGTGATAAGCGGATCACTTAACGCGGCCAATCCCTGTTCCCATGCTTGGAGCGTCGGCTGCTGGGGAACCCAATGGACTCCAGGCTTGAAGAATGCACTTGGAGGTTTAAACGAGCTAAGGATAATGTAAATTATCGGGATTATAGATACCCCTATGATGAAAGAGAGTAGGAGAACACGGACACTTTCGTACGAGACACTTGCCCACCGAACGTTCGAGATAGAGTTTTTCTTACTCATTTTAGATCTCCTCCGTACTACGCTCAAACTCTCTAACGAATATTGCTATGAGGACGAATGTCCCTAGCAGAAGGATGATACCAATTGCATAGCTAAGCCCCATACTACCCTCAACCGTCGCCGTGTTGTAGAGTAGTATTGCTAGCAGTGATGTTTGGTATCCTGGACCTCCTCCAGTCATCTGGAGGGGCTGAGAAACTTTCGAGAGATTCCAGATAGTCCGGATAATTAGTGCTACGAGAATCGAACTTTTAATCTGGGGTAAAGTAATGTAGCGGAACATCTGATATTTCGTCGCTTTATATACTTTCGCTGATTCATAGAGCTCATCATTTATATTCTCGAGCCCGGCCAATATGATAATGAACATAAATGGCCAGAAGCTCCAGACACCGACAAGACTGATAACGGCCAACGCTAATTCTCCGTCTGTCGACCAATATACCGGCCCTTCAAGGATACCCCATTGCGTGAGGTAATCAAATATAGGACCGAAATCGGGATTGAGGATGTATAGCCAGATTGTTCCTGTCACTACCGAAGGTAGCGTATACGGTATTAAGATGAGACTGCCGGCCACATCCTTAAATCGATCTTGATGTTTGATCGCTAATGCCGCTACCAAGGCCAATACTAATTGGCCGACTACCGTTAGTCCATATATTGCGGTTGCCTTTAGAGAGGTGTAGAAGCCATCCCACTGGAATAGGTATATGTAATTTTCTAGGCCAATCCATTGTGGCTCTTCGAAGAACGGCCAGTTATGGAGGCTCATCCAAATACCTCTGATAAACGGAAGCCAGAGGATCGCTATAATAAGAACTAGTGTCGGGAATAGAAGGGTGTATTCAAATCGATATTCGGAGATAGTTTCCAGTAAAGCGGAGAAGCGGTTATCCTCCGATTCGTGGCTTTGCTGTAGCGGTGACTCGGTTGGTTTGCTCATATTTAGTTAGTTTGTCCGGTTGGTTGTCTTACAGGAGACGCTCTCCAGACTTGTCGAAAAGCCAGATATCGGTGACATCAATGTCTATGCCAACAGAATTCATTTTTCGGTCTACCTTACCTTGGGTGGTCGTAGCTGTTATCTCTCTTCCGTTTGATTCTAAGAATAGTGCATCATGGTCACCATGAGGTTCAACTACTGTGAGATTGGCTTCAAATAGAGGATCTTCTTCGGTTATAGTAAGATACTGAGGTCGTATACCGATAATGATCTCTTCACCGGAGTTCAGGTTTATTCTCTCTTTTTGATCGTCGGATAGTTCTATTTCGAAGATATCGTTAGATATGATAATATCGTCTCCGTTCCGACGAACAGTTGATGGTATGCTGTTTGTGGATGGGGATCCAATGAAGTCGGCAACGAATTTGTTTTCTGGATTGTTATATATTTCGTAAGGGGTGCCGATTTGTTGGATTTCTCCTCCGTCAAGGATAACGATCTGGTCGCCTAAAGACATCGCTTCCTCTTGGTCGTGTGTAACAAAGACCATCGCTGTATTCAGCTCACGTTGAAGTTTCTTGACCTCTGTACGCATTTGGTCGCGAAGGTTTGCGTCGAGAGCAGAGAAGGGTTCATCGAGTAGGAACGCAGCTGGTTCCATTACCATGGCTCGCCCAAGGCTTACTCGTTGTTGCTGGCCTCCTGAGAGTTCGCTTGGTTTTCGATCAAGCATTCCCTCCAGTCCCAGTAATTCGGTGACTTCCTCTACTCGTTCCTGTTTTTCTTCCTTCGAGAGCTCATCTTCCATATCGAGCCCAAATTGAATGTTTTCCCGTACCGTCATATGGGGGAAGAGAGCGATGCTTTGGAATACAAACGCTAAGTCCCGGTTACGCGGTGGCTCATACGTGACTTCTTCACCTTGAATGAGAATCTGTCCGGAGTCAGGGGTATTTAGTCCGGCTATGCATCGCAGAGCCGTTGTCTTTCCACAGCCCGACGGTCCTAGGAAGACAAGAAACTCTCCTTCTTTAACTGAAAGGTTAATGTCGTTGTTTGCTACTATATCTCCGTTGGCGAAGGTCTTCCTGAGATCGGTTACTTCGATTCCTACCGTTGATTCGTCTTCCACAGCACCATCACTGTGTTCTTGGTTCTCAATCGCCATGCGAACACAAAGACCGGTGGGATCCTTATTAATTTTTCCCCATCTTTTGGCCGTTCAGAGGCGGTTCAGTCATCTAAAAAGAGAGGAGAAACAAGGACAGAGTCAGCTTAAAACGCTCTAACTGGGATCCACTCGTAAAAATTCACAATCCTATGGATTTCTGGATTCAATGCTGCTCCAGCCAGAAGTAAATCTCTCAGAGATTTCGGCGGATCTCCTGAGCAGCGTTTTTAAGTGCTTCATCCGCAGAGATTTCTCCTTTCAGGGCCTGCTGGGCTTGCGGAGGTATAACTGTATAAAGAAGATTAGTAAGTTCAGGATGATTCCGCCATCCTAGCGAGCACTCTTCAATGTGATTCGCTTCCACATCGACTAAATTCGTACTGCCTCCTGCACTAGTTGAATCCCACGTGTCCTTTCTGATCGGCATCATTCCGAGGTAATTCAGGGATGCCTTCTGTTTTTCAGGAGCAAACCACTGATCTTCGATCATTTTCACCGCTTTCTTTTGCTTTTTCTCCCATTTCTTCGGATCCGTACCGTCGGGTGCAGTAGTAAAGGAGAAACTGTAGAATGAGAGGACACCGGGTCCCCAGAAAGTACCGTATTTCACGTTTCCATTTTTCGCTAGTTTTGGAGCACGGTTGAGTATAGTGGGATGGGCACCGATATTTGCGGTCATCATGCTACCGGATCCGTTTAGAATCCTTGACATGTTTTGCTCGTCAGATGCTTGTGGAGTTGCCGGGCTAGAAAGTTCGTGTTCACGGTAGACATCAACGTATCTCTTGAATGTGTTAATCCAAGTTTTGTTATCGATGAGTACGTCACTGAAATCTTTATTAAAGAAGAGTCCCTTTTGGCCTCCTTCAGCAATGGTCCAAGAAGGTAGATCGGTATCAGCTATGTCGAATTTTTGGCCTACAATCTGGTATCCCCATTTTCCGGGGCCTTCTGACTGAAGTGTTTTTGATTTCTTAATAAGATCGTCGTAGCTTGTCGGAGGGAACTCGTCTTGGCTGAGACCAGCTTCCTCCCAATGGTCTGTTCGAACAAGGAAGGGATAGGATTTGACGCCCCAAGGAAGGCTATAGGCTTCTCCTGAGAAGCCAGTATTCTTTTTCTTTAGAATGGGTCTTGTCCATTCTATGGCTTGCTTGACATCATCGGAAAACCAGTCAATCCACTCGTTCATTGGTTTGAGGTAGCCCTGCTCAATGAACGGACCGTTGTAGATGCTGAAGTTGTCAATGACAGGAGGGTACCGTCCTTGACTAAACAACGACCGCCATTTCGTACCGGTTATATCGCTGTAACCGTATATGCTCACTTCAACGTCGGTGTTAGAATTGGACTCGAATTCTTTTGTGCGTGCTTGTACGCGTTTTTTAGCACGCGTAGAAGCGTTCCCTGCGTAGTCCCACCATTGGAAACTATTTGTTCCAGAACTTCCACTTCCAGAGGAGGAGTTGCTATTTCCGGATGTCCCCCCTGAACCCGAAGAGCCACCTCCACTACCGCCACCAGTACATCCAGTAACGCTTGCGAGCCCTCCAACACTCACAATACCAGCGGTTCGTTGGAGGAACCTCCGTCGATCAGATCGGCCCTCTACATTCTGCTGTGCGCTACGATTGGCATTGTCTGCCATTGCCGTTGGGAATATAGAGGGGGCATACATAAAAATTCCGCCTCTTTTATTAAAGAAGATCAAGGAAGGAATCGTACTGCAGTGTCGATCGGTGCAATGAATTTGGATACAGATTCTGGTAGAGCCAGTGGTTGGTTGCTCGCACCGTTATAAAGTTCGGTAAATACGAACGTGGGGAAGGATGAAGGACTACCGGATGCTAGGCGATCAGCCCTATAAATTACTTATAACGTATGAATTACAGCGTTAGTAGCGTAACGGTCTATTACGCTCCTACGGTTGTAATGCTTTCCCTGGCCTCTTCTGAGAGAATACGAACTTTATACGGAAAACGCAAGAGATAGGTAAATGTTAGACAATAGGGATAAACTATTTATATTGGTATTGTGATTCCCAATGCGATGTCAGAACAAGGCATGGAGAAACGTGTAGAATCGGAATTGATGAGAGTAGGAATAGGGACTTACAAACCTCTGACGGACGAATCCCTCCGTTTCATGAGGCAACTTGGGGTGAAAGACGTTCTCCTTGCTCCACACCGTCATAGCGAATATGATTCCGTTATGTCTCTCGACGAAGTCTGGACGAAAAGCGATCTCAGAGAACATCAAGAAAAGATCCAAGCAGCTGGGTTAGAGCTATACGCAATAGAAAAATTACCTATTCCTCTTTACGATATTTTGATCGAAGAGGAAGATAAGGAGGAAAAAATTGGGATTGTAAAAGAGACTATCCGAAATATGGGAGAAGTAAACATCCCAGTGCTTGGCTACAGCGGTCACCCTCCCATAGGTGCTGTACGTACTGATAAGAATTATTCCGTACGTGGAGGTGCAATCACATCAGCATTTAATCAGGAGGATCTGGACGAGGATAATCTTGGGATCACTGATCAAGAGTTCACCGAGGAGGAACTCTGGGAATCCTATGAGGAATTTCTTACTGAAGTTCTCCCAGTAGCAGAAGAGGCAGGAGTAGAAATGGGAGTACATCCCAGTGATCCACCAGTAGAGCAATTAGGAGGTCTACCAATGTTATTCCGTAACCGGGAAAATTTCAAACGAGCACTCGAGCTTGTTCCAAGCGAAAATCATGGTCTCAAGCTCTGTCTCGGATGTTGGTCACAGATGGGGGAGGATTTGCCGGATGTAATTCATGAGTTTGGTAAAGAAAACATCATCTATGTCCATTTCAGAGACGTCGTTGGTACAGTTCCCAGCTTTCACGAAACCTTCATTAATGATGAAGAAAGCAATTATGACGAATATCAAGTCATGAAGGCTTTAAGTGATATCGGCTTTGACGGAGTGTTAGCTCCTGATCACGTCCCTGTTATGGAGGGTGATACTGACTGGGGATTTGTAAGTCCACTCGGTCAGTCATATACGGCAGGGTATCTCAAAGGTATGTTGAATTGTATAAATCGGGAAGACTAAAAACGCACATATAATTACATAATAAATATGTCTGGTCCAATAATTAAAGACGTAGATGCACATCTTGTTCGCTCAGATGCACCGCTTGAAGGATACGGTGTAAGCGGATGGCTCATAGTACGTATTCAAACAGAGAACGGCATTACTGGCGTTGGAGAATCAGGTACTTGGGGTTATCAGGAATCTGCAGCTGAAGCAGTAAAGACATTCGCGAACTACCTTATTGGTAAGGACGCGAGTCGTCGAGATCACCATTTCCAGTATTGCTATCGGAACGCTCACTTTCGTGGAGCTACATTAATGGGTGCACTTTCAGCTATTGACGTTGCACTCTGGGATGTGATAGGAAAGGACCTTGGGGTTCCCATTACTGATCTCCTTGGCGGGCGTTGTCGAGATAAAGCCCGGGCCTATTGCCATGCATTTGGCGAAACTACCGATGAACTGGTCAAACGATGCCGTGAAGCAAGAAATCAAGGCTTCACCGCTGTTGGCCACCTTTCACCACTGCTTGATGAATCACGAGATGAACGAGCTTTCGAGACGCACGCTCAACGATTCAAACGAGCAGAAAAACGCGTCCGACGTTACAGGGAAGCTGTCGGTGATGAAGTGGACCTCTGTTTAGAGATACACCGCCGCCTTGATCCCGAGGAAGCAATTGGATTAGCCGACCGACTCCAAGAATGTGATCCGCTCTTCTATGAGGATCCTGTTAAACCGGACAATTTCGACTCAATGGTAGAGGTAGCTCGTCAATGTAAAATCCCGATTGCTACTGGTGAGCGTTTGCATACACCAGCAGAGTTCACTCAGTTGATTGACCGAGATGCTGTTGATTTCGTCCGGCCGAACGTTGGTTTGGTGGGTGGCTTAACAGGAGCGAAAAAGATAGCTGCAATCGCAGAGGCTCACGATGTGAAGGTTGTTCCACATAATCCTCTTGGGCCGGTTAGTACAGCACAGGCTCTTCAGCTTGCCGCCGCTATACCAAACTTAGGTCTTGTTGAGTATCCTTATCGACCAGATCTTAAGCGTGCACCTAGTGAAGATCTTATTAAAGAGGACTTTGAGCGAGAAGACGGGTTCCTTAAGATTCCGGATAAACCCGGGTTAGGGATTACGCTCGATGAGGAGGAGCTCTCTCGACAGGAGGATGCATATGAGTCACGGGAATTTACAACTCGTCTTCACAAGGATGGTTCGGTTGTAGATCAGTAATTACAGTATAATACTTTAGAACTGTTCAACTGCTTTTCCTGCACTCCGTATCTACACCTCCTATAGTTTTCTTATCCGAGTCTTTCACTGGTTATCACCTATCCAGTCGTCGAATCCGGTCTGGCCCTCAACATCATCCGGTTTCGAAGCCTCGACCTCTCCCTCGGCAGGCCCTGTACGCTCGCGTGGAGGCCAGCTATCCGGCACAGCGGTATCCTCGAACCGTTGGTAGGCTTTGACCACGTTCTCTTCCGAACCCATACCAACATTCTCTTCAAGGACATCATCCATGAACTCGTCATCGTCGCTGTAGCCGTGGAACTCCCGGTAAAACACCAAGTGGGTCTCCAAGCAATCTTTCATAAGAAAGTCGTAGTAGGACTGAGGGCGGACCTCCTCCCTTGCTGAGTCCAGTAATTCGGGTTCTTGATTTCTGCACCTGTTTTCCCTTCCAGCCAGTCTTCGTCGACCAGCCGTTCCTCACTATACGAACCGAGTTCGTGTAGAAAACCGAGATGATCCTCGTCGTGACGCACGCTGATAGCTCGTGCGTGTTTTGCGTACCTGTTCTTGTTCACTCCCGGCTCTCACGGTCAACTCTTGGTGACTGGCTACTCAGTACAGTTTCCCTGGAGCGTGGGTCTTTGACGGCCACAGCGAACGGTTCACCGTGTCGGTCGAGATACAAAGATCCGGACTTGTTAGAAACCATCAATCGGTGACGTGTTTCGGCAGCCGTGCTGAATATAGCACGTAAATCGGTCAGCCGCGACAGCCCCCTTCAAGGTGATTGTCCGATACAGAGGGGTAGTCACGGATGCTCCGTCTCCATCGAAAAGTAATAATTCAAGGAATATTTATATATTCATAATTCTATATTGAACTATGGCGTCTAAGAAAGCGGAACACGACTCTCTCGATAGCGATATGATGAAATCCGAAGAGCAGGCCACACAGAGATACCTTCGTTCATTTATCGGACGAGCTATCTGGAGTGCGGTCACATCTGTCCCCTTGATTCCAATTTTGGGCGTTATCGGGTTCGTTATTGGAGCCTTCCTTGCTATCTGGGCCGGTCCGTTAGCTGCCGTAGGCGGAACGGTCGGGATGATAACCGGGGCAGTATTCGGTGGTGTGGCTGAGTACCGACGGAAAAAAGCTGGACGCAGTCATTTCCCAGAAGAAGCCAACAGATAGGCCGAGATATTCTACCGAAATCTGGACAAGTAGCACACCAGGCGTTCCTGCTTCATACACCCTCTGTATTCAGCATGCGAGTCGAATCAGTTATTGAGGGTTTCAACAGCCGACGGTTCTACTACTCGGGTCAGAACACCGCAATATCGGCGCCAACCGTCGCCAACGCATCGGCGGGATTCGGGTCGCTGTCGGCCAGATGCGTGTACTGGTGTTCCGGGACGCTCGACAGCGCCGCCCCAACGGCCTCGTTGTACGTCTCAACGCCCGGCTTTGTTGGATCATCGCCACCCTAGACATCCCAAATGACCGTCCGCGGGTCGATACGTACTTCCAGAGAGGGTTGCTCGTAACGGGTCAGTAGTTCGGAAAGTTCGAGTTGGAGGGCGATGTACTCGGCGGTGTTGTTCCCTGTGTGAGAGCCAATGGGTCGACCGAGACGGGCGAACTGATTCTCCTCGGCGTCCATGATGACAGCGCCCGCTCCCGCGGGGCCGGGGTAGCCGCGTGAACTACCGTCGACGTAGAGGACGAAAGAATCACCGGTCGGCTCAGGGACAGAGGGTCGCGAGAGTTCTGACGCCAACAGGCATTCGAGTGCGTGGCGCAACTCGTCCGGAATGGTCGCGGAGTCAAACAAACCGCCGTAGCCGGGGACGGCGTCGTCGATAGCCTCGGTGTCAGTCGCTACTTCGTAGCCGATGCGTGCGAGCACCTCGTCAACGAGCGTGGCGAGTGGCGAGAAGTATTCGGCCGGGAGGGGGGTCGTCAATCACATCACCAGCCCCTTGTGGATTCGGGTCTGGCCCTCTCGCCCTCGCCTTGAGACGATCTCGTCGGCTGGTCGCACGACTGCATAGCGGCTTTCGGTGGTCAAGTGGATAATCTCTTCAGGTCACAGGTCGTAGCTGCGCGCGCAACGAAGATTCTCGTGAGCAGTGCGAACGAAAGCATGTGAAACGAGCGAAGCGAGTCTCGCTGAGTGAGCACGGAGAGGAGGGTGGGATGGTGGGGTCTGGGTCGGTCCGGTACGTAGCAAAAAAGAAGGCAGTGATGCCCGGCTACTCCCACCACCGACCGCGCTCGGGGAAATGCACGGTGGTCCACCCAGTCAGCGCTACCGAGACGTGTCCGTCGTACCAGTTTTTCGCCACGCCGTGGAGTCGAACACGCTCGCCCTCTTCGACTTGGGGCTGATTGCTTGCTACCCAGCTGGTGAACTTCGTTTTCCCACTCTCATCTTGGATAAGGCCAACCTGTTGAATGGCCGGCGAGTCACTCTTCCACAGCACCTCGACACGCCCTTCGATGCTCACCTCTTCGCGATCGATCTCCTCGAGTTCCCCGATGGGAACCACTCGTCCCGGCGCCGTCCGTAATTCCTCGAATACCTCGACGACCGCGCTCGTCAGATCTTTCCCACCGACGACGGCTTCCCCCAGCCGCCGGCCAATCGCTGCGCGCGACCAGCTATCCAGCTTCTCGGCCAGCCGCATCGACTGTTTGTTCACCGCCGCCAACTGCTCCTGCGTGAGTTCTGCACGAGGATCGTCTCGCTCCGGGTCCGCTATCGGGTTCACGCTTGCCGCCCGCTTCTGAAACTCCACACGTCGCTCAGCGTTCTGTTTCGCCGCGATATCTCGCGTCCGTTCTTCTCGACCCTCTTGCATGCTGAATTCAGCCTTGGCACTGATGCGCTCCAGTTCTTCCTCCCGCGCTTGGATGCGCTCTTCCTGTTCGAGAGTGACGCCGTAAATCCGGTCCTCACTCGTGTCTGCGATTCCGTCCGGGTGATTCGCATCCACCTTCGCCTGCGTCTCCTGATTGACCGCCGCCTCGAACTCCGGCGTCTCGTCGACGACCGGGAAGCCATCCTCATCGACCGTCTGCTCGTCCGCCTGTTCGAACGCCTGTTCATCCACCGAAACGACCTTCCGACTTGGGTTGTTACTCGACATTGCTGTTTACCTGAAGGCGCTCACGCGCCCGACACCGCGATGCTACTACATCGCGGTTTTCCGACGACTACGACCGACAGACTCGTCTACACGCTCTCGCTCGCGCCTTCGTGAGCGCCCCATAGGGCGCGAGCGAGAGCGCGCCCGAGTGAGGTACATCATCCAGCACCGCGCGCCGACCCGCCCGGAGCGAGCGGCCAGCGGAGAAAGCGTGGGGGTGAGCAGACTGCGCAACCCCTCACGCTTTCCCGCTGGCGTCGAGGGCACATGCATTTTAGCCCGGCAGTCCGCCCGCTACTGCAGGCAGACCGCCCGGAATGGTCGGTCGCGAGCGACGCGGAGGGCGGAATGCGGCGAGCGGGGCGGGCCGTACCGAAGCACCGGATCAACAGAGTTCGTCGCTCCGTGACCCAACCGCTACCCTGGTGGACTCAGAAAGGATGAGGCCGTCTCGGTCACCGGGAGACTACGTCTCCCGAGCTCACGACGCGATGCGCCGTGAACATCCCCCGACCCCGCAAGCACTACAGGCACGAGGAACACAGCGTGAGTCGCAGGATGCCGAGCAGTCGAGGGCTTTCGTTGTCCGGGGAACAGCGAGCAATCAGTCGAGTCCTCCATATCACCACTAGATCAGGCCGTAGCGATGGACAATCGGGTCTACGTGTAGCTGCTCTATTCCACGGATTCAGTCGTCAAGTGCGCCGAGGGAGTCGAGATAATCCCGGACGGCCTGCACGAAGGCTCGGTAGCGCTCGAGATCCTGGAGTGCGTTGTAGACGACGTCATGATCGATGATGTTCCCGTAGGTATGGGACAGTACATTCCGGAACCGAGCGCCCTGCGCCATTTCCTCGGCCAATGCTCCCGAAAGGATGCCCATTTCACCGAGCGTGCGCATCGACGCGGGATTATTAGCGGGGGATTGGCCGCGCTCGTGTTTGACGAGTTCCTCGGCGATATCGATGCTCGCTTCGGTCATCTTCACGAAGCGGCGCTCGACGATATCACGGGTATCCGAATCCGCCTTGTAGTCCGCCCGACTGATGTGCTGCTTGCGGGCGAGGACGCCGAGGCTCTCCTCGATGGTTTCGACAGCAGTCAGAATCCGGCTGAGGCGATCCGCCGGCAGTCCCGCGTCCGTCATCCGTCGTCCTCTGCCTCGCCCGCGGCTGGGACTCCAGTATCGCCGTCGCCGAGATGGTCGTCGATTCTGTCCAAGGCCGCATCCAGCCGGTCGCGGGGTGACTGCTGGTCGTCCCCGGACGCCGTGAGCCGGCGACGTAGCTCGGTGGCGTGCTCTGCTTCACCGACGAGGAGAATGCCATTCTCGAAGATGGCTGCTGCAAGCGGTGGTTCAACCGTGTGGAGATCCACCAGATCCACGTCATCCGTCTCGAGCGCGTCACTGAGGTCGGCGCTCAGACCGAGGAAGACATCGTTGTAGTCCGGGTCAGATGGCCGATGCTCGTCGAACTCAACCGCGAGATCAATATCGTTCGTGGCATGGGTCGTCTCAGTGGCATGGGAGCCGAAGAGAATCGCGAGTCGAACTGGATGCTCCCGGAGGGTAGCTTGGCAGACATCAACGTCGAAGGAAGCATCGAGAGTGCTCAACTCAGCGGTCCTCATTACTCGAAACTAAGCTCTCGTATCATATAAAAGGCGCAGATGGGAGAGACGTTCTTAGCGAGAAGCACTCGCCGCGTTTCATATTGGTCTAGACTCCGTTTGCTTTCGGTATACTAGCTAGCTTCGGTCGTAGAACACCTCTTGAGATATCTACCGAACGAGAGACTCTGGGAACTCTTGGGAGACAACGAACCCTGTTCGATGTTCCTTTTGGCTATAACCCTTCCAAGTCAGTTCAATCAGCGAGCGTCGGTACATGGTCGTACCGACACATGTTGCACCGACGGAGCACGTAATCCTCGGTCAATTCGGCAGTCGACAGTGTTTCGACTATCGTCGCATGGCCAAGCGCCGAGCAATTACGATTCCGATGAGCCGTCTGGCCGTTCTCGGTGACGTACCACGTTGTAACCGATCGATCGAAGCCACATCCGTCGACCGAGAGCTCGCTCATGCACGTCTCACACAGCAATCCGCCACCAATACTGTATCGTCCATACCGGGTCTTACACGCAGCGCACGAGCCTGTCTTAGCCATCAGGGCGCCTCCCCGATGTCCGTCGTCGCCATTTTGGCGTTGATGTTCTCTCGAATCACCCACGACGGAATTTCTCGGTCCCCGGCCAGAAAGCGTGCGGCGTGCTGGTGTTTACAGCCCTCGTCAGGGTCGTTGAACTGAACGTCAGGGCACGTACACGCACCACCATTCTGAATATCGACTGTGTACCTCGTTCCTTCCTCGGAGTAGACCGTGAATAGGCCGGGGGCGTCACGGTCAAGGATGACCAGCCGCTCGGTGAGTGCCCGTACCTCCCGTCTCGACAGATCATCAACGCTCTCGGCCGACCCGTAATCTATTGAAATCGCACTCATTCGCGCTCCTCCAGTTGTGCGTCTTGGAAGCACGCGAAGCAAGGCAGCTGGTCGCCGTCGCTACCCTCGCACCACTCCGCACCGTTCGGGCATGTTTCGTTGTCTTCCTCGTCGGTCGTCGCTTCCTGTTGGTCGGAGGTCGATGCTGGCTCGTCGAGTATCTCTAACCCAGTCATGAGCGTTTATGAGACGCTTCAGAATGCGCGCCTCACCCGCATCGGCGCAGACAAACTCGGTCTCTTACCTAACGCGTCCAAGCATCGGCACCGACGTTCGTTAGGTAAGACTCAGAGGTTACTCACGGCTCGTCTGAGTTAGCACCACGGGCGGCTGTCCATCCACGATGAAAGACGGCGAGCTGAGTGATTGAGTTGAACGCCTCGCCACTCGGTTCATGTACTAGCATTTGCTCGTCGGCAACTGCCGTCACGAGACCATCGTCGACGAGGGCATTGACGAACTGTCGTGCCGTTGTCTCCTCGACGTCCGCCGTCGATACCCGGGCCGCATCCCGATCTTGGGCGATGAGTTCAGTCTCAAGTCGTTCGTAATCGGCTGTCGTGTCGTCGCGTACATTTGGATCAGTCATGGGAACTCACATTCCGGCAGGCACTTCGAACGCGCCTCGCGCCTCGCGGCGCCGACAGACTGAACCGCAGTACTACGACAGACCCACCCCAACCGTCTAAGTTCGGGAGGTTCAAATTACAGACGATGGTGAACTCGCGGACACCGATCACCTCCAGCGAGGAAGCCGCGCTCGATCACCTCGAGCAGTACCTCAACACGGTGGGAGATGACGAGCCCCTCACGCGAGAGGACGCCGTCGCTCACCTCGTGGAACAGGGCGTCGAACGGGCCGACGCACGTGCACATATCGAACAGTTGCTCTTGAAGGGTTATCTCTACGAAGTTCATGACGAACTCCGTCTGCCATCTCGCTCGTGAAGAAAGAGATGGGAGCGAGGCGTAGATCTGCCGAGAGACCCCACTTTCGACTTAGGCGTTGTCGCCGAGTTGATAGCTCATTCAGTCTCCTTGTCGTCAACGGCGTGTTTCAGCCACTCGTCCAGGTCTTCCTCACCGAAGCGGTCGTTTGCGGTGCGCGTGCTCTCGACCATACTCGTGTAGGCGACCACGTCGTCCTTTGAGTTCAGCATAGTAGCCTCAACTCCGAATTCTTCGATGTGTACTAGCTATTCCGTCGATAGCTACGGAGGCGCTGAGAACCCTGTTGAATCACTCGTTTTCGAGTGCTGCGTAGATCTCTGCGTGGCGGCGTCCGTCGAGCTTCCCCATCTCGAGGGCGATCTCGTGACGTTCGGCGTCGCTCTCGGCCGCCTGATACCGCTCGTATAGCTGGCGGACTTCTTCGTCGACCGTCGCCGAGGAATCGGTGCTGGACGCCATCTCTGTATCGAACGTACTCATTGTGTCCCTTTATCAGTTGCGACGAGCACACGCTCGGAAGTAGATTACTGCGGTCTCAGTGTCGACGGCTGCTTCCTCGGTCGCAAAGCGGTGCAGTAAGGCTCGAATTTCGTCGCCGTAGTCGAACGTGTATCCGTTCAACATGTAGAAGACGACCACCGTTCGGAGTGCAGTCCGCTTGTTTCCATCGACGAAGGGATGATCTGCAACGAGGAGACGCATTAGATGCACTGCTTTTTCATGCAGTGTTTGTGGGACCTCCCCAAAGTATCCTTCAGAGACGTACTGCACTGCTGATTCGACTGCGTCCTCCGATCGAATCCCGGGTTCCGTGGCGTCGCCTTCTTCCACGATCTGCTCGTGGAGATCGAGGATGAGCTCGACCGAAGGATACGCGACGTCGTCAGTCACAACTGCGACTCTTTCGTGCTAGCCAATAGTCGTTTCTTCCGCGTTGCAACACTCGACGTACGTTATATCCCTTGGTAGTCGGTACTGGCGCGTTGCTGATGGGCACGTTCGTAGCGTGTTCGCTCGACCCGAGTGGTCGCCCAGTCGCCGAGGTCACCGTATACGTCATCGATCGTCCGGTCGTTGCTCGATTCGGCAGCGGCGACGGCGTCGACGGCCGCTGGCGTCGGAGCACCATACCTGTTCTCGTACTCCTTGATCCGCGAGCTCAGTTCCCGAACGCGCTGCTGGAGGTCCTTGACGGAGTGGTCGGCCGCGAGCTGGTTGATTCGCCACCACTCGAAGTAGGCGTCGTTGCGTTCGTACGTGGCCGGATGGCCGTCGTGGCACATGACGATACCGAGTTCACTGAACCAGCCCAGATACTTCCGAGCTGTTTTCGGGTCACAGTCGGCGACGTTGGCGATGGCGCTCGTTGTTGTCGGCTCGCGAGTCTGGAGAATCATCCCGTAGATGCGTTGCTCAACGTCGTCGCCACGAAACGCATCCTCAAAGGAGGGCGGGCCATCTGGAGACTCACTGTTTGACATACTTGTTTTTGCGTGGCACAGGATATCGTTCTTGCTTCGAGGATAGTTTCCCGTCTTTGTGCGGGCCGGAATCCACAAGCTGACCGCAATCTCAACCAACAGAAGTTATTCTCTTGTGATATTGTTAGTTAAGACATCACCCCTGAACTCTAAGCTCCCGAACAGGCATTACCTGGAATTTGTCTGGGTCGCCAACGACGTCACTTTGACCTACTTCACCGTCCAGTGACAACCGCGAGAGTCGGTTGACCAACTCCTCGCGACCGCTTCACGTCTGACTGTCGTTTCGTGCCAGCCGAGACGCTCGTCGAAATACCGCTTCTGGAATCGCCGACCGACGTCGTCGACGGCGATGAACTGTGTCCGCTTCACGCC
The DNA here is from genome assembly GCA_046097085.1 of Haloferacaceae archaeon 50. Lineage (GTDB taxonomy): Archaea > Halobacteriota > Halobacteria > Halobacteriales > Haloferacaceae. The sequence goes on from CP175568.1 coordinate 159,385, forward strand.
CGCCACCTCGTCGAGACGAACTCGGCACCGACGTCTTCGTGGGTGAGTTCGACGAGTGCGCACTCGACAAAGGAGACGATGCCAGTCGGACTTCTGCCGTGAGGGAGCATCAGTTCGAGATCTGCCCACGGGTCTTCGCTCGGATGTTCAGCCTGCTCGCTAGAGAGTCGTGGTTGCGGTTGCTCATGTTCGGATGACATGGTTGTTGAGTGGGTACCTACGACAGCCCCCTCGCCCCTCTCGGGGGCGACAAACTCCACCGCGGATCACATCGTCAGCCAGTGAGTGAATTCTGATATATTGGCAAGAGGCGCTCGTCGTTTGATGGCCCCTCGGCCGGAGAGAGCCAGTGGCGTTTGCACCGGTGTACCCTAGCCTTCCTTTGGAGAATATCGAAGGTACAGATTGAACTACAAACGTCGCAAATCTCGCGAGAGGTCCGTCGCGCACATCTCCTCCCATTACAATGTCCTCGACGAAACGACGACCACGATGGCAGAACGAAAATGTGCGTGACGGGCGGGTGAACCAACCGAGATTAGCTGAATTGGGTATCAAAAAGAGCGGTAGTAGGAGAGTACGGGAGACACGGAGAGACGACTCATACTCTGTTACAGTCTGTATTCCACCTTCTTTTGTCGAAATCGCAGCGTAGAGCGTCTAAAAAGTGCGTGACGTGGTTCGTATTTCGGCAGTTCTGCATCTGCGGTAGATATATCGTGAAACTGGTGGGTATGTCGTGAAGGATCAGAATCCACTCATGGATGGCTCTGTCTCATCCAGTTGGTCGTACATCTCATCTGGGAAGGGGAGACTTCCCCAGATCGAATATGGACATTGATCCTGTCCGATGCAGTACCGCTGCATATCGTCGTTGTCGCAGTTCATCGGAAGCGGGGTGTTGCCACCGATCGTATTCGAGAACTCGTAGCGAATCTGGTAGTCGGTGACTTGTTCGTCGTACCACGGCCACCGCGAGAAGACGTCCTTGAGGTCTGCGACGATCGTCTCGAGGTCGCTGTCTTGGTACTGTGGCAGCCACATCACCATCCGGGCGAAATTGTACAGGTCCTTTCGGACTGGTTTCTTCTCGTGGAGACGTTCGGCCATGTTCGCCATACAGGGGAGCTCGAATAGATCCTCGATTGACCCCACAGTGAGGGACTGGACGCCACGCGCAGACTCCTGAATCCGATAGTGGTTCGTATTTCCGTGCTCCCGAATGGTCAGGCTCCGGTGGTCGTCCTGGGACGCGAGAAGATTCCCGAGACTCCGGGGACTCGAGATACGATTACACACGTCTTGCTCCCAGCCCGCTTCCGGGTCGTACGCCTCCACTGCTTCAAACAGCTCCTTCGCTGAATGGAACTCCCCCAGTGAGACAACCTCGTCTGGGGCGTCTCGAATCGCATCCCGGAGCACACGGATGGTCCGTTCACCTGGGTCCCAGTCTCGCCAGAGTCGCTCGTGGTGTCCCGTTTCGATGAAGCGGTCGATACGCTCTGTGATGGCCGACTCATTCGTCGTCAGCCACGTCAGCTGGTCTTCGGAGAGGTTCTCCTCCTAGACTCGTAGGAGCTTCTTGAACGCACGCCTGGCGTACTCGCGATACTTCGTGTCGAAATCACCGACCGGTACGTAGAGGCAGTTGTTCTTGACGCGAGTGAGCAGTTCCTCGGCTTCTCCTGTCTCAGTATCGGCGTGAACGAGGCAGTCCCTCGATGCTGCAGCCATCGGAATTTCGAGATACAATCCGTCACCGAACTCGGGCATCTGTTTAATTCCTGTACAAACACGACCGGGGTGCGGTCCGTCCTCGCCGGGGTCTTTCGCGTACAGCACCTCTGCGATATCCTGTTGGAGACTCCCATCACTGAATTCCCGAAGGAGGGAGGCGAGATTGTTGACGTAGAGCTCGCGAATATAGTAGAGGACCTGCACCTTCCGCGGCGGAGCGTGCTCGAACTTCGGGTGTGCCTTGACGCAGATCGCGCTCAACGTCGCGAGCACGGCGAGTGTTCCCGGTTCGTCGACGAATGGTTCCTCCGCAGCGTTTGTCCTGATGTCTTCTTTGAACGCCGCCGTTCCGAACCGCTCGAGGTCGTTCAACAGATCTTCTGGTTGGTCTTCACCGTCGACGATGTAGCGATTGTAGCCCCGCGTGAACAGCTGGTTGATGCGTGTCGTGCCGTATTCGAGCGGGAGCGTCGCAACGCGATAGGCAGTATGCTCGTCCTCAATAGGCGTCGACTGAGTCATGACTGGATAACCTCCGGTGTTGCAGACCGAACGTCGAAGTTTGGGCTCTCTATTGGTGTGACGATACGACAGACGTCCGTGTGCAACGAGTAGGGGAGCCGAGCGACTCGGCGACGGTCGGCGGTAACCACGGGATCGATGGGTATCTGGTAGATGTCTTGCAGAAGGTCGTTCAGCACCTCTCGACTCTTGGCATCATATCGATGGGCAGGGTTAGTATCGAGGAGATAGACGTGAACGCCCTGGCCGCTGTACACCACCATCGTCTCCTCGGCGTTGAAGTCGTCCTCGAAGATGTCCCGCACCTCGAAGCCGTACTCGATGGCCTGTTCGATATCCTCGAAGGAATATGGGTAGCCTGCTGGGTCGGCTTCGAGAATTCCTGCGGCATCGAGTAGTGCCTCGCTGCCCCCTGCAATATCCTCATCCGGTACTGCTTGCGTTGCTCGCTCTCGGGCTATCGTTTTCGCATCGATATCGACGAGGAGTACCCACGGCCGTTCCCAATGATCGAGGGCGTAGTAGACCGCATCGGGACGTGGGTTTGGTTTCTCGAGCAGATCGGGATCGGCGAGCGCGAAGTCACTTCGCCCGAGTGGATCATTCCGTGCTGGATGGCGGATGAACTTGAGGACGTCATCGAATTCATGGAATGCCGCTGTGGTTCGGTCACCAGCGGCGTTTGTCTGCCACGTATCTCGTCGGATGAAGTCCTTGTCTGGAACTCCGTCTTTCCGTACTGGGTGGGGTTCTCGAAACGCGAGTGCGTACTGTTTCGGCCCCTTCGCGGTAATGAATGACGGGAGCTCGTCGACGTACGAGGGGAACTCCTCTGTGTAGTACCTGTAAATCTCCTCGCGCGTAGCTTGGCGCCAATTCATAGATTGAACTCCTCATCGAGCTTGTTGAAGCTCCGAATCGTCGTCATCCCTTCTGCGTCGAACGATTCGACGGCTTCCCGAATATCCGAGAATCGACGGGCTGCACGCCCACTCACACTGCTTTCTATCCGGTCAGCCTCTGCGAGCCGATCCAGCACCTCGACGGCTGTCTCGCGTCTGTTGAACGCCCAGACAGCGTTTGCGTCCACCGCACTCTGCTTGTCGTAGTCGTCGACCAGCGCGTATTTGTTGTTGCTCGGGAGTTCGGCTTCACCGACCCACACGAGTTCTCCGTCAGCGTCGAAGGCGGCGACGTCGAACACCGTCTCCTCGTCGTATTCGTAGTAGGGTTCGACCTGTACGACATCGTCACGGGCTTCTAACCACAGTTCGAGCAGCTTCACACCGACCTTGTGCGGTGTCTTCTCTCCGATGTCTCCCTGACCAGGGCCGACCTTGAGCTTCTGGCCAAGTAGTTCACGCCCTGCCGGGAGGACGGTGTAGTACTTCCGACTGCAGGCTCGTCCTTCTTCCAGCAGGTCCTGGTCAATGAGCCGCTGCATGTCTAGGTCATCAAAGTCGTCCTTGAACGCACTCATTGAATCCATGAGTCCATGATTCGGTGCGTCCCTGTTCATCACGTCGAGGACGCGAGTCAAGAACCGGATGTCGTCGTGAGTGAGTCCGCGCCGTCGGAGTTCGTCATCCGAGACGGTCACGCCACCTGCCTGTACTGGCGACGATCCGTTTTCGTCGACGGGATTCGTCTCCTCTTCTGTGGCCGACTCTTCTGACTCTACGGATCCCATATTTCCAAACAGGGAATTAATGGTGTCCGCGTTTTTCTCCCTCTCTTCGTCGGCTGCTGAACCACTGGTTGCCTGTCCGATGAACGATGATTGCGTCGAGTCCACAGGGTTAGCGGAGTCTGCAGATGCGGACTGTCCAGCGTTCGGTCTACTCCCCCATCCCTCATCGTCGGTTGTCTCCGATTCGCTTGGGGCCTCAGCAAGTCCGTACTGGGTCTGTGTACGCTCCGACAGCCGTGGAAGAGCCACGGACTCGAAGTGGTCCTCCTGTTCGACAGAGAGCGGCTCGTCGCTTTCTGGATGGCCCGCTGCTATCGGGAGCGGCTTCACTGAGAACGGAGCAGGCCCTGTCTTCCCAAACGAGGGGCTCGGGAGTTGAGCAATCCACTCTCCGCTGGGGAGCGTATTTACTCGATTTCGGAGGTCAGTCGGACTCAGGTCTTCGTGGGCCAACGACTCGGCGAGGTCGCGCTCGATAGAGATGTTCCCAATGAGCTTCGTCTTGATGTTGTTGAGGACCTCGTCGTAGGCGCGCTCGTTTCGATTTCGAACCTGGCCGGGGAACTGCATCACAAGTCCCATGCTCAGGCCGAATGACCGTCCCTGTGGAAGCAGTTGTTCGGAGACGAGTTTTGTCGAGGCCACGGGGGCGGCCTCCTCGATGATGAGATTGGTGAGGTTCTCGTAGTCTGTCTTTCCATCACGCCGGCGCACCTGGACGGCGTCCCAGAGGTTACTCAACAGGAGGAGTGTGATCGCGCGCTGTGCCTCCGGGCGGAGGTCGCCCAAGTCGAACAGAATCGTGGCATCTTCGTCGAGGAACTCGCGGAAGTCGAATCGGTTATCGACGTATTTGCCGTTATCGTCTTGTTCCGGAACGTGACTGAAGATACGTCGCAGGTGCGCGTCTTCTCTGAGTTTGTCCAGACGGTTTCCGACGGCGTCCATAGACACCTGGAACCGGTGGTCGTCCTTCGCGAAGTGCCGCGTGAGTGACTCCTCGACGTTCCTGTTGTCCGCCGAAACCGGTGGGACAGTTCGCTCTCGTTGCATCCGGAGAGCTGCCGCGAAAAGGTCGTCCAGACCGAAGACGTCGCTCCCGTACTCCTCGTCGAAGAGTGCCTTGATGAGGTAGCTGAGGATCTCGTTCGCGACAAACGCCTGGCCATACTGCTCGCGGCCCATAATCATCCGCAGGATGTCGTGGAAGTGGTCGACCTTGTCCTGAATCGCGTCCTCGCGGGGACGACCGGCTTCAAGTGCGGGACGAATGTCGAAGAAGGAGAACGCTGGGACAGTGTCTGGGACGCGAAACTGGTAGACGTCGTCCAATCCGTTGAAACGTTCGTAGTGGCAGCGAAGGTAGTTCGCACACATCCCATCGCCTTTCGGATCGACGATCACGACAGGTCCGCCGGTCGTCTCGCGGAGCGAGAGCGCGTCGTTGATGATCGCTTTCGATTTCCCGCCACCAGTCGATGCGAACCGGCCGTAGTGCGTCGTCAGCAAATCCGGCGGAACCCGGATCGGGTCCGGTCGCGGCTCGCCGTTCTCGTCGAGCGCGTAGCCGATAGCCATGCCCTCTTGGAACTGCTGAACCAAATCTGGATTGGGCCACGGGAGCGGGTTCCGGCTCTGCTGCTCAGCTCGAGTTCCTCGCGTCCCCTCAACGGTGAGTTGCTCGGAGGATGGCACGAGCACGAAGTTTGCGAGTTCCGTCCCACTGAGGACGAAATCCGGTCGGGTCTTCCCTCGGCCGGTCGTAATCTCTCGATCTAGCAACTGTCGGAGGGCTGTCTGGGCGTTCTTCTCCTTCGTCTTTTCACGAAAACCGTCTGCCCGGAGTCGTTTTCCTTCGACTTCGTAATAGGGTCCGTCCACTGGGTCGAACACAGGGCGAAGTGAGTCCATCTGGGCCGCGAGTTCGTCGCGAGCCTCATCCCCTGTCGGAACGCCGACTGCTCGGATGTTAGCAGTGAACGACCGCTTGGGATTCTTCGCGTCGATATACTCAATGCGTTTTTCGACTGACTCACTGAGTTGCTTCTCGTCGTGATCGCTCCGCTGGTCTTCAACCTCGAGGAAGGATCCAACGACTTCCTGGAAGAAGGTGTCCCGCCCGTCGACGAGATCCTCTTTTCGGACCTCAGCGTCGGACTGCCAGCTCGCCCGTCGCTGGAACACAACCTGAAACGCCACAGGTGAGGCCGCCTCCATCAAGTGGTCGACGAGTGACGCGAGCGTCGCGCCGGGCTGGTCGACAGCCACTAAGGCGTCGTCGCCATCGCCAGAGGCGAAGGGCGTCAATGACGTCATCCAGTCGTTCTTCCGGGTGGTCGAACCAGACCAGCGCACGCCAACTGGCGAGATTGCGTCGATGGTTGGCCGAGCGAGTATCGTTCCCTCGTCCGTCTCGGTTGGCTTTTCGAGCGTCGTCAGTGGCTGCTCGTCCGGTATTTCGCTCGGTGGTGCCAGCTCAAGGGCGGTATCACCAACCTCAACGAAGTGACCAGCAGATGACTCGACCGCTGCGCCGCCATCTGCAAAGGGGGATGCTTCGGCCGCTGGTGTCTGGTCTTGGCTACGGTCTTCATCGACAAACTCGTGCTGTTCGTCAGGACCAAACTCGTACTGTAGTTGCCCCGCCTCGTAGTGTTCGAGGAACTCTGCTCGTGTGAATTCGACTGGCTGGATGAGCCGAGAGGCGACGTCGACGTCGACGCGTTCGATATCGAATGTCTCGGGATAGATCGAACGGAGCCGTTTTTCGAGTGTGTCGAGATGCTCGTCGGCGCCGTAAAAGAACTCGACAGGGTCGTCTGCTCCCTCACTCAGTGCGAGAAACTCGAATCGGAGCGGTGTGTCACTGTTGAGTGGGTTCAGCTTCTGTGCGAGTCCCGTTGACTCCGTGGTCGTCAGTTTATGTAGGCTTTCGAGGACTCGAGGAATTCCCTCAGGATCCAGGCCTTCGGATGTGGGCGTGACTCGGAGATACTCACGCATCGTCCTCTCCCTCCATCGACCCGCCGTCAGGTTTGGCAGAAACGGTTTTCGACTCTTTCGACTGTCCGTTCGTCACCTGCTCTTCCAGCTCCTCACGGAACTCCAGAACGTCTGTATCGACTACTTCCTCGCCAGCGCCGGGAAGTGAAGACCGCCGTTGCTCGGTCGGGTCGAAGTCGATGACTTGCTTCTCCTTGGGCATTGCCTCGACCTTGATGCCGCGCCACTCACCGTCGACGCCGACGAGCGCCTCAGAGAACCCAGCGTCCTCGTTACCGGGGACCGCGTCCTGCACGTAGCGCATCTGGGCGTAGTTCAACCCGAATTCGTCGGCCCACTGGTCGTCCATTCCATCCAGGCGGTGGAACTGCTTGACGGCACACTGGTCAAGGATGGCTTCGGACTCGGCGTGCTCGAAGAACTCGTCGACGGTCTGGGTAACGAGACGAATCGAGAGATCGTGGTGACGGTGATGTCGGAATACCGTCTCGAGGAACGCCAGACTCGCAGCGTCCTGCATGATGTACCGCGCCTCGTCGATGACGAACACGACCTCCTTGTCCGTCTCTTTCGCCCGCTCGTAGACGAGCGAGATGAGCAACTGCATCGTCAGTGCCGTACTGCTGTCGACGCTGCCCTCCTGTTGTGCGAGATCGAGGTAGATGACTTTCTCGTCGCGAATGTCGAACTCTGAGGACTTCCCGAGATTAGCGTGGCGACCCTCCTCCTCGAAGGGACGAAGCTGGTCCAGAAGCCACGTCGCGTCCTCGCGAATCTTTCCAGCCTCTTCGTCGGAGCGGACGACGAATGATTCGGGATCATCGACCATGTCCTCGAAGACGTCCATCATCTCCCGGATAGTCGGACTGGGGTTGCTGTGCGTCGAGATATCGTCAGTGATGTCGTTGCGCTTGTAGGCGCGCTTGAGGCCGAGTTCGAGCGTGGTTCGACGATCCCCGAGTGAGATACCGCGCAGTGCGAAGAAGTTCGTGAGGAAGCTCATCGCGTCATCGAGCTTCTCGTTAAACGGGCTCGCGTCCTCGCCCATCGCTCGCTGGACGTGGTCGGGCGTCTGGCGGATCTCCAGGGGGTTCAGACCGAACGTCCCACCGACGGTGATGCGTTTCGCACCGAGGGCTTCGGAGACGCCTGCCCAGTTGTTGAGCGGCTCGAGGATAATGCCGATCCGGTCCTTGCTCTGCTCGATAGAGCGGATGAAGTTCTGTTTCGAGCCGAACGACTTCCCAGACCCAGTATCGCCGACGGTGAACATCGCGTACCCGTTGTCACGAGCGAACGGGTCGATGACGACGGGACTCTGGTTGTCCTTGTGGATACCGAACTCGACACCGCCTTCCTCGAGAATCGTTGCATTGTGCGGGGAGGAGAGTAACGCTCCGACGGCACCCCCAAGGGCGATCGACTCGCGACCGAATTCGTTGTCGCCAATGGGTGCGGCGGACTGGAGGGCAAGGTCTTGCCGACAAATCGCGGTCTTCGGCGTGAGGTTCGCTGGGTCGTCGCGAAGGGCGCTCTTGACCTTCTGGACTGAGTCCCTGAGGTCCTCCTTGTCGTCGGCGCGAACCGTGACGAACATCCCCTGGTCGAAGACGTTCGCTCCGCTCTCGACGGCCTTGTAGGTCGCAACGGCCTCGTTCGCTCGCTCCTGGAGGAACGCACTGCGGACGCTCTGTTCCAGATCGGCGTCAACTTGGAGGTCATCAGCGATGTCCTGCAGTTCGTTCCGGGCCCGCTGCTGGTTCTTCGGCGTGATGTGCGCTGTGAGGTCGAACTCGACGTCGGTTAGCTCGAAGAGGTCGCTCAGATACCCGTCGTTCGGGTAGTCGGCGTAGTCAGCGATGTACAGCGTCGTCGTCCACTGCTCGCCAACGCGTGCAGCTCGTGTCCCCCACTCGATAGCTGCTGGCGCAGTCACCATCTTGTGGGACTCGGAGATATCGTCGAGAAGCTGGCCTTCTGCGCGGCCTTCTTCGAGCGTCTCCTCGTCGAGGACGTCCGAGAAGTCGACTTCGGGTTCGTCGTCGTCGGTGTACCGATCCCAGAGGAGTTTACCGACGACTCCGAGGACCACAACCAATAGGAGGTAAATCGCCGCCCCCTCGGGCGACGTTGGGTTCAGTAGCCACTCTGTGACCTGGGTGAAGGTCTCGCCACCCGTCTGCAGGACGACATTACGCATTAGTCTCATCCTCCCGGCGCGAGTGCCCGATGATTGGTTGCTCGCGAACAACACGCTCTGCTTCGTCGTAGTCGTGCTCCCGGCCGTTCCAGAAGTCCATGTTTAGGACGAACAGTTCGACCGTACTGAGCCGGCGAGCAGACCACCCGGACGCCTGCTGGATGAACTCGGCGCGAACGTCGTTGACGCGGCTGTCCAGCTTCTCGAACATCTGGGCATGGCGCTCGACGTCTGTAAGGTCCTCACGACGAGTCACGAACGGATTGAACAGGAACCCAATGACAGGGAACTGTGTCAGTTTCTCGGCAGGTGTCCCTTCGTCTCGGTATCTATCGTAGACTTCGAGCGGCGTGACCTCGACGCCGATATAGTAGCGGACCTGTTGGATACCTCGGTCACGCATCTCTTTGGGACGCGTCTCACGATACTCTTCGAGGAGTTCCCTGAAGATCGGGTTCTGTTTGACGTCCTCGTCGTTGAGCCGCTCCTCGATCGTCTCGGTGATTTGTTCCACCGGGAACGACCGTGTTGTTGCGTGGAGTTTGAACTTCGAGTCGAGTTCTTTGTTGGCGAACTCTTCGCCCGCCTCCTGGAGCTGTGCCCAGTCGTCGGACATGGCGAAGTCCATGTTCCCTGGGTCGATCTCGATGAACGCTTCCATCGTTCCGTCTGCCCGTTGAATCGCTCCAGCACCGGGCCACGCCCGCTTGACGTTCGTGAGGTCCTGCGTTCGCTCGTCCGGATTGAACGGCGTGTAGTTCGCAAGCCCGCCCTCGTTTCGCTCTGTCTCGTTCGTGGTACTCTCGGGCTCGTCTGGGGCACTGAACGTTACTCGCGGACGCTTGGCGTAGCGATAGACGTCCTTCGTCCACGTCCACGCGTTCAGGTGGTCGGGGGAGACGTAGATGACGGCAACGCCAAACCCGAATCCTCCTGCGACGAACGGGAGGGCGAGCGATTCGATTCCGGTGAGACCAGCGACGAACAGCCCAATAATCGGGAAGGTGATGAGTACGCCGACGTCTCCCTCCTCGATGTTGAGGTAGGGGATTCGACTCTCTTCGCCGAACTGGTCCATGATGCGCCGTGCGGCTGCGTCTTGATCCATCGACATGGGTGCTTAGTAGCTTCCAGGGTCGTTCTCGGTTCGCCGGTACGACGGCGTGCTGTTCTCTTCGTCACTTCTCTCTCCTCGAGCTGCGGCCTTCTTCGCGACAGCGTGACCAGCAGCTGCCTTTGGTCCCCAACGGGCCGCGGTCGTCGCGACGCCAGCGCCACCGACGTACGCACCAGCTGCGACTCCACCGATGAGTGCCGCCCCCTTCGTCGCGCCTCCGACGACCTTTGCAGTCAGCGGAGTCGCGTACTTGAACGTCTTCCAAGTGAGATAGAGAGCGATCAGTGGTAGTGACGCGGCTACGAGGTATTTCAAAAATGCGCTACCGGGGGCAAGCGCACCTTCGGAGTAGAGTAGGTCGTATCCTTTGAACACTACCGCTGCGGGGAGGGGTAGAACTGCGAACGGAACGAACCGCTTGATGAATCCCATTGAGATATCGGAGAGAACGGGGATATTCCCATAACCCAAGGCGAACGCTATCGGCATTCCATACACGTACACGTAGAGGAGGATTTCCCGAATGTAGTAGAGGGCCTCAAGTGCCCACATCGAGAGTCCACCAACCATAGCAAAGACGAAGGCGAGTGCTGGATTGCTCAAAGAGACTTCTAAGAAATTGAGCATCGCATCTCCTAACGAGCTGAGGCTCGGCATCAGAGCAATTGTGAACCCATCAACGATGTAGAGGCACAGAATACTGACCCAGTACCACGTAATGATGAGGAAGGCTCCGACCCAGGCGGTTTTCTCCGTCCGCCTCGCTTCGTATGCGCTTCCGATGTTGAAAATTCGGATTGTGTGCCGTCCTTGAACACACATCAGCAACAGGAGTAACGAGATTAGCATAATCTCGCCACCAACTAGGGCGTCTTGTATCGCAGGCCACGGAGCATTGGAGGGCGTCCCAAATACAAACGTCCCATCTGTTTGTGGCGTCGGGGTTCCAAACATTTCCTCCGTGAGGGTGTCATATCCGGTCTGCAGACCCTCCATGAAGAGGCCGATCAACCAGTCGACGACCTCTTTGAATCCCTCGAGGACGACGTCTATTAGGTCCACCATGGTTACGATTCACTAATCGTTATCTCACAGTTGTCTGCCTCTGTTGAGGCCGAATACTGTATGCTGTAGTTCTTGGTTAGCTGATCCTCCCCTACTGGCGTTTCGAGGATGAGTTTGAACTCGCCACTCTGCTGTTCGTCTTTACACGAAGTGCCTGAGCCAGGAACGAACGCGAAGGGAGATCGAGAACTGTAAATCGTAACTCGATCCCCTGCTGCAACGATGACCTCGCTCACCTCGGAATCAGACTGAGGATCGTAGATTCCGCTAACGTCTTCGTTGTTCGCATAATTTGTTCCTTCCTCGTCAGAGGGATACGGAACGTCACCGAGGAAGAGAAGTTTCGTAATCGTATCTGGGCCGCTACCCCGGTTCTCAACAGTCACGAATGCCTCTTCAGCAATTTCGTCGCTCGAACCATCCCACATTTTCTCGGGGTGATTCCTGCCAATACCCATCTCTACAATGCTGAGTTCTGGTTGTATAGGAAGAGTTGTCTCCACCACACTCTCCTCGCCTTTCAGTGCGACCACGTGGTACTCTCCGGGCTCGTATGCGGTTCCGATTTCGAACGAGACCTGTTGGGCCCCTGCAGCCACCTCACGCTTTCCGAACAGCTCACCATTCGGCTGAATGAGGTTGACCCGATCGACGTCGGCTTCTGCCGAGAGCTCGACGACGAGCGTCGTGCCCTCGACGGCGACTCGCGTGAGCGGCCCCTGACTATCTGTAGCGGCTATCCCGTCACTGGGAGTTCCAGAGCTTCCACCGTCGTTCAGACAGCCAGCCACGCTTGCAAGCGCCGTGCCTGCCACTATTCGGAGGGCGCTTCGTCGACTGATGTGTGGATGGTTTCTGGTCATGTATTTCGTTGGAGGATATCTTCTGGGCCGAGCATACGGAAGAGACGGCGTCCTGCGTAGAACATCACGAAGAAGGGAATAAACTGCCAGCCGACCTCGAAGATGAACGCGAACCAGTCGTCGATGGTTCCGAGCGGATGCCACCGGGCGGTCGCCGTATCACTCACGTAGGCCGGGTTGTGTCCGAGCCACGAACCCGGATGATATCGGGCAGTGTAGATGCCGGGTTCACTGATTGTCACGATGGCTACGCCAGAGGCGTTGGTCTCAATCTCCTGGTTGGCGATAGTGATGTAGCCATCACGTGGCCTGTCACCGATGGGATATCGGCGAGCACTATCGTTGAGGACGATCGGTGCGCCAGTCTGGTGGTTACGTAGCTCAATTCGGAGCGTCGCCTGTGACTGGTTTTGCTGAAGAACTTCGACCGTGAGGTTGCTGCGACGAAGCTGCCGCTCGGAACCGGCGTCGGGCTCGACGATAGACGCGTTCACGCCACGAACGATGCCCGCGACGTGTAGCGCATCTCTGTCGACATTCTCGGCACGGACGGTGACACCGTACGTCGTCTCGTAGGACTGGTTTACGACCTCGAGGTTGACGCTCTCGCCGATAGTCCCCGACGGGGAGGGACGTTCCGTACCCCACGTGTCGATGATCTGTGGGCCGTCCCGGACGGGCTCAGCTTGCGGTCCGATCCGGGACGGATACGCGTGGACGTACACGGGGATTGCGTCGGACTCAATCTCCGCACTGTCGGTTCGGTTCGACCTGACGAGCGTGTCCCAGCTGGTGTTGCGGGCAGTGTAGAACCGCCAGACACCACGCACGCTCGCGTTCCCCGCGTCGGTAAGCGTGTAACCTTGCCACGGCCGAGACTGGAAGATGGCAACGCCTGCATCGCCGTTGGGGTACTCGGTGTAGTAGGGGTACGCAGAGAGGTCGTAGATTTCGACGTCGATCGAGTCCGAGACGTTTCGCGTCTCCTCGCGGTAGACGACGTCGACGTCGGTGCCGTTCCCCACGTCGGTCCGTATCGTCTTCTTCAACCGAGCGTGGATCTCTGCTTCGAGAGTGAGGGTTGCACTCCAGTCGTCGTCGATCTGATAGTCGACTGCTGGCGTGTGCGACCCATCGGCCCTCGCAATAGTCTCCCCATCTTTCTGCAGACGAACTTCATCAATCTCGTGGTTCGTAAGCGACCAATCGACGGTTCTGTTCCCAGAGGAACTTCCGTTTGGAACCCGGACGCGGTAATCGACGAACCCGCGCATCGTCCCATTCGGGGCGATGTAGAGTGGGGTTTCGCCGGACTTGAGGTGTCCCCGCGTTGACGGCTGAACCGCGAATACGGTTGCATGGGCATCCGCGATGAACACGCCATCCTCGAGCGATGCGTGGGGCGGATGAACGGACGTGCCGGAGTCACCTGCTTCGAGATCCTCGAAATCGTTCCGGGTCCACGTTGCGGCAGTCGCGGGTGGCCGCTTGAACGTGATGTCCGTTCCATTCGCAAGCTGGTGGATGGCCGTCCGCTCGTCACCGTAGCGCTGGCGGTACGCCTCCCGACTGGTGTAGTTGTCCGTATCGCGAGACCAGAGCGTCGCCGACTTGTTTTCGGAGAGGCCATTCCCTTCCGCCCCCGGCCGCGGCGGGTTTGCGGTAGCGATACCTGCGACTAGGCTCGTCACGAAGAGGGCGGCCACCAGCGTGGAGAGCTCTCGGTGTTCCATGGGGCTCACGACGGGGATGGGAGAGTGACTTACCAGGGAACGAGGTCGACGCACTCTGCCAGCGGGAGGCTCATCATCGACCCGGCAACAGTGTACAGGGGGCCGAGGACGACGAGAACGACGGCTGATTTCATGGCAGAGCGTTTGTGTCGCTTGAGGCTCTTTTTCTGCTCGGGGTTGAGGGTGAACATCTCGATAAGGGAGTCCGCCTGCCACACAACGGCGAGGCCGACGATGCCCAACCCCGTGGTCAACTGGAAGAACCCCTCGATCATGCCGGGGAGGTTATCCGCACTACAGACAGCGTTAGTCTGCGCAGCCACGACTGGCTGGGCAGCAAACAGACTCAACAGAGCAGCAGAGAGGATTGTCTGTCTGAAGGCCGAGCTCGTTACCACGGACTGACTTCCAGTACGATTCATAGATGGTTCGGAGGGTGTACTGTCTAGTAACATGGCGGGTTATTCGTCTGTATCTTCGACGAGAGTCTTGAGGTCGGCGTAGCGATTGGTCTCGTCGGCGATTTCGTCTGTCGTGTAGCCTTGCTCGTGGGCCCGTTCGAGAAGATCGCGGAGGTCGTCGGGGTTGATGTCGCGAACTTCCATTTCCTCTCGAAGGGCACGACGATAGAGGGCAGAGGCGTTAATGTAGTCGTTCCACTTCAGGTACAGTTCATCGATATCTTCGATGGTGACTGACCGTGTTATCATCCGTTCCGGTATGGATATGCACCAGTTGAGGAACGATGCATAGTGATAGAATATGTGTGTCCCAATAAGTAAGTTACGTATGAAATGAATCTTGTGGCGTATAATATATACTACATGATAGCTTGAGTGATTCGAGATCTCAACGAGGAGAATCCGATGTGCCGGTTGACGGTAAAATCGTCCAACGATATTATCATCCCGGCAGATACGGTCATCTGTGATCGCTCAGTATACAATGCGAAACGGGATGTTCAACGTCGCACCGGACAGGGAGGTGCCGTCGAACGTGCCGCCGTGGAACTCGCTACTGGTGTGCGGTGCGACGGCGTCGAAGGCTTCCCGGTTGACTGCCTCGGTCACCGCGTTGTTCGTCGTTATCTGTCGCTTGACCCGCATTTCCACGTTGTGGGAAAGGGTGGAGATGTCGCTGTGCCACGTATTGTAATTGTTCTCGTTGATGACTTCGAGCGGCTCGTCCCATTGCAGGTTGCCGGTCCATGTAATGGTTGTATAGCGGCCGATGGAGGTTGATTCCTGTGCGCCGACATCGCCGTTCGTGATGGTGACGGTGTCCGATTTTGAGCCGGCCTGATAGCGCCACGTCGTCTCCCAGACGATGTTAGGGCTGGAATCGATTTCGGCGACGGACGCCAACTGGTCGGTAGTATCGATATACCCGGTCCGCATCTCGCAGCCGTTCCAGTTGAGCAGTTCTTTGGCGTAGTAGTCGGCGGTGGAGAGGTCGCCGGACCCGTCGATATCGTAAGCATTGCCTCCAATAACGTGTTCGACCTTTGCCTGTTTGGTGGCGACCGAATCGGAGCAGAGGACATCGACGCTGTCCTCTTCGTAGTGGAAGAGTGTGACCGGTTCCAGCCCGGTGCTGCGGAAACCGTAGACGGCCTTGCTTGTCTGTTTCGTGACGGAGAGCTCGAGGCTCTGGTCGGCCTGCCCGTTCGGAATCTGGTTGGAGAGGTCGAGCTGGATCGCGTCGGTGGCGAAGTCGCTGGTAAAGGCGCAGGTGAGTTGGTCGCCGGAGAACTGGTCGCTGTTGCTGCTGTAGCTGAGTGAGTCGCAGCTACGGACCATGGCCGATGCGGTCGTGGCGAAGGTAAGAAAGACAATGAACAGGGTGGTGAAGGAGAGGAGGTTTCGTGTGTTCATTGGCTCACCCCGCAGGACCGATACCTGATCTGGCCGTTGCGTTTGTCGAAGTCGAACTGCTCCCACAGTCCGGTTTCGGTCAGGTCCTGGTTGGCGTCGGTGTAGGCGGTAAGGAAGGCGTCGATGCTCTCGAAATGGCTGCTCTGGCCCGGCGGGTGGGGGACGTGTTCCCACGTATAGTCGGTTGTGGGCAGAAACGAGCCCTATGTGAAGGTGTAGGCGAGGCCGCCGATGAGTCCGAGGAGGACGATTGCGAAGGCGGCGAGGTAGAGCAGTGGCTGCCGGGCAGGCATGTATTCTCTACTGTCTATTTTTGTTTAAATAATGAAGGGCTCGGCTGCTGGTCTAAGTGTTCAGGTCTTGTAGCCGTAGGGGCAAGGTTGATTTCCGAGCAAAAAGCTAGCATCTCATTCGTCAGTATCTAGTCGCTAAAGTTTGATTACAGTTCTCCGTAGGTGTCTTTGAACTGTGCTTCAATTCGCTCTTCAAACGCATCGACTTTCTCCTCCAGTGCTTCTATCGCTGATTGACGGACATCGGTGTCGTAGACGTACGTCGGTGCACTCAAATTGAGTGATCCACAGACATCGCCGATTGGATTCTTTACAACTTTAGCGACGGCCCACATTCCTTCAATCGCTTCCTCGTCGTTCGTCGCATATCCATGTTCACGTACAGATTCTAGCTCGTTGAACAATTCCTCCTTCGACCGTATCGTGTTTTCCGTCTTCTTCGGAAGCCCCCACTTCTCTATGATCCGCTCCACATGCTCTTTGGAGTATTCTGCTAGTATTGCCTTTCCAGAGGCAGTGCTATGTACATTGAAAAACCGCCCTACATTCAGGAAATGCGAGCTGTCAGAGAATACTAACTCATTGTGGAGTGAGATGACATGGCCGTTTTCCTCCACTGCGAAGTCGGCCTCTAGTTTCGTTTCGTCGGCCAGTTCAGCGACGATCTCGCCAGCGATAATGTATTCTGGTTTACGCCTCCGTACATAATCCCCTATATGGCAAAACTTTGCACCAGCATAATACGTATTCTCCTCCTCAGTGAGGTATCCGTACTCCAAAAGGGTATTGAGATGCTTGTGAACGGTGCTGTGCGCCAGATCAAGTTCCTCGGCCAACATTGTTGCTGTTGCTCCCTCCTCCTGAAGCACTACTTCAAGCAGCTCTAAGGACGACTCTGTCGTCTTCAGAATTCGATTAGACGTATTCCTTCTCATGGTGTAGTGATATCCGGAAGCAGATGTTTCACGGTGGCCCACCTGTATCATTCTATCTCTCACCCTACATCTTAATTCCGTACTCTCAAAAATTGTGTACGGCTTCTCTTCTTATTTGTCGATTCTGTTCTAGGAAATCACTCTCATCCCTAATATCAGGTTTTCTCCCGGGAAAATTGGAAATAAGGAACACAAGGATGCATACTGTAAACAGTTTTTGAGAAAATATATTACTTTGTTGCTATTGAGCATTACAAACATAGAGGCGTAATCCCCATCCCGACAAAGTGATTAACCCTTACGATATTAGAACTGTAATCCTTCATCGCATATTTGCGCCACCACTTAATTATCCACGATATGGAGACCATGTTTGGAGTTCACAAAGCGAAGCGGGGACGCCCGCCTTACCGGTGGAATATTATTGACTCACAATATAGTAAATCCATTATGTCCGGTCATTTATTAGGTTTCTGACCGTGATCCCACGCAGAGGACAAACTTGAGACGACAAACTGCTTCTGCACCTTTCAAAAGGGCGGCTGTTGAATGATTAGGACTTAAATGACCATGTATCGTGGATAACGACGAACGGTCGATGGAGGGTACTGGGTGACATGCGGTGATTACTGCCTGTACGAAACGCGTTACCATAAAACGCGTCATACTCGACGTTGAGTCCAGTATATGACTGAGAGTGACAATCACTATGATGTCATCGTCGTCGGTGTCGGCGGCATGGGAAGCGCAGCGACCTACCACCTGGCGAAGCGAGGACACGATGTTCTGGGGCTAGAACAGTTCGGGATCCCTCACGAGAAAGGATCAAGTCACGGAGTCACGCGCATCATCAGAAAAGCATATTCTGAGGATCCAGCATACGTTCCACTCCTCGATCGAGCATACGAGTTATGGCAGGCACTAGAGGAAGAACAGGGACAACAGCTGCTCTATCAACAGGGTTCTATCGCAGCCGGCCTCCCAGACGAAGAGAACTACAATGGCGCTATCGAAGCTTGCGAAGAACACGACCTGCCGTACGAGATTCTATCGAGTGAGGAACTGTCCAGCCGGTACCCGGGATATCAGTTACCGGACGAGTTCAAAGCGGTTTACCAGCCAGATGGTGGCTTTCTCGCGTCCGATCGATGTCTTATCGCTCACGTCCAGCAAACATTCAAACAGGGCGGAGAGATCCACGCTCACGAAAAAGTTCTCGACTGGTCAGTTACGTCGGACGGTGTCCGCGTCAAAAGTGAGGACGACGAATACACCGCCGACCGCCTCGTTATCAGTGCAGGTCCGTGGGCCCAAGAACTCGTCGACGATCTCCGAGGAAGCGCGACACCCGAACGGCAAGTTCTCGGGTGGTTCCAACCAAAGGAACCTGCGCAGTTCACCCCGGACTCATTCCCCATCTTCACCGCGACGTTCGACGGAAACCCATACTTCGGCTTCCCGACCTTCGAGGTCCCCGGATTCAAAGTCGGCAGACACCACCACCTTGAACAGGATACAACGCCCGACACAATGGACCGAACTCCGCGTCCCGAGGACGAAGAGGTGCTGCGCGACATGGTTGAAGAGCACTTCCCGCATGGCGCAGGCCCGACGATGAACCTCGCCACCTGCCTCTATACGAATTCGCCCGACGAACAGTTCATCATCGATACTCACCCCGACTACCCGGAAGTCATCATCGCAGCTGGCTTTTCGGGACACGGGTACAAGTTCTGTAGCGTCGTCGGCGAGATACTCGCAGACCTCGCAATCGACGGAAAGACTGAGCACCCGACGGATCTCTTCCGGTTCGACAGATTAGCGTAGCGGAGTTTGCACAAGGGACCTCCGACTCGCTGTGCCGGCACAAAGAATTATACCAGATACACCTCCATGTGATGGTATGGCTCAACTAGCCAGACAGCCATTTAGTAAGAGTGAGTACCGCCAGCGCCTAAGCGAGACCCAGCGTCGGATGAAGATGAGTGGACTTGATGTCCTGCTCATCACCGACCCTGCAAATATGTTCTATCTGTCAGGGTACGACGCGTACTCCTTCTATGTCCCACAGATACTCATCGTCACGCCAGAACAGGACCAACCGATATGGGTCGGCCGCGATCAAGACTACACCTGCGCCGCAAAGACGACATGGCTTGACAACGACAACATCGTGGTGTACTCCGATGAATACGTTGACTCCGACAAGCACCCGATGAGCTTCGTCGCGGACATCCTCTCCGAATCGGATAAAGCCGATTCGACAATTGGCGTCGAGATGAATGCGTACTACTTCTCGGCGTATGCCTACCACGAACTGTCTAAGTCTGTTCCAGACGCGACGTTGACCGACGCCACGAAGTTCGTCAACCAGGTTCGGATGATCAAAAGCGACGACGAAGTCGCATACCACCGACAGGCCGCAAAAATCTCCGAACAAGCCATGCGACGCGGCATTGACGCCATCGAACCAGGAACGCGCGAGTGTGACGTCGCTGCGACAGTGTACAAGGCACTCCTTGAAGGAACCGAAGAAACGGGCGGCGACTATCCGGCTATTGTTCCGTTGATGCCGTCCGGCGAAGGGACCGGGTCGCCGCACCTCACGTGGACAAACGAAACCTACGAGGAAGGCGAACTTGTTATCCTGGAACTTGCCGGTGTCGTAAACAGATACCACTCACCGCTGACGCGGACGGTGTTCCTCGGTGAACCCCCGGAACGTGTTCGAACCGCCTCGCAAATCATCGTCGACGGTCTGGAAGCGGCCCTTGGGGCTGTCGAACCGGGGGTTACGTGCGAAGAGGTTGAACAGGCGTGGCGCGACGAGATCGCGGGGACGATGGTCGAAAAGGAGTCACGTATCGGCTACTCGACTGGAATTGGATATCCGCCATCGTGGGTGGAACAAACCGCAAGTATTCGACCCGGAGATACCACCGAACTACAGCCGAACATGGTGTTTCATATGATCCCCGGTGTGTGGTTCGACGACTACGGCATTGAGATAAGCGAGTCTTTCTTGGTGACTGAAGACGGCGCTGAGGTGCTTGCGAACTTCCCTCGTGAACTCATTGTGAAGTAGCTCTAAACGGAAAGGACTGCGGGATAAAAGGTAGTCGGCTTCTCATCGGAGCTACGTACTCCCACAATCCCGCTTACTACAATTACCATTCTGGGGTTCACGGCAGCTCCACCGGATACTCAATAACCAGCTCCTGAGAATACTGCAGCCCAGTGTATGATCTGGTGAGACGTTAATCATAAACAGGCTCGCAAAATCTTTATGTGCTATGAACTCCGATAAAGTGGTATGTTATCAGACAGCGATGAGTCCGGTAACGACACGCATAGTACTTTGCGACGACAGTTCCTCAAATCAGCAGGAGCTGCAGGCGCCATCGCAGCACTCAGCGGTTGTACCGGCGGCGGAGGGGGCGGCAATGGATCTGACGGATCCGGAGGTACGACAGGATCTTCAGACAGTAATAACCTCGCCAACAGCATAACCTTCTACTCAACCGGCGGATCGTGGGCTCGGAAAATGGATGAGGCGATTCTTAAGCCATTCCAAGAGGAGACCGGTGTGAAGGTGAAACTCCAGACGTACGGGAACCCGAGTACGATGATCTCGAAAATAAAGGCGGGACAAGCAAATCTCGACGCGATGCTTATGACGGACCCACCACTGTATCAGGGTATCAAGGACGGTATCTGGGCACCGCTCCGAACGGAGAACATCCCGAACCTTGACCGGCTTCGAACGCTCAAACCCAGCGAAGTGCCGTACGATCCCGGCGACAAGATCCACCATGTCCCAAACACCTACGGTGCATACGGCCTCGTCTACAACACGAAGAAGGTTGACAAAGAACCCAAAGGCTGGAAGGACCTCTACACAAGCAGCCTAAAGGGCAATGTAACGCTGAGCCAGTTTACGTCCTCCGTTGTCGGAACCGCGGCACTGGACCTCGGATACGATATCAATAAATTCGTTAAGGACGACGCGAAGGTTAAGAAGGTCTGGAAACGAGTCAAGAAACAGAATAAGTACGCCTACCAATGGTGGGATTCGGCAACCACGGCTCAGCAACTGTACACGAACAACTCCGCCCTCGCAGGGAACTTCTGGGTCGGACGGACCCGTGTTCTAAAAAACGAGAACAACGTACCGGTCAAGTACACGCTTCCTAAAGAAGGTGCAGTCGGATATGCGAGCGTCTGGGCTATCAACTCGAACGTTGACGACCCAAAGCGCCGGACCTGCGAGAAACTCCTCAACTACGTCCTCGCCGACAAGCCGTCTCGCAGGCTCGCAAAGAAGATCAGTTACGCTCAGGCGAACAAGATCTCCGACCCGCCGGAGTCGTATAGCACGATCCCCGACAAGAAGTACCCTGACCGAGTGAAAATCTGGGACCAGTCGGTGTTCCAGGAACATCAAAAGCAGTGGTCCCAGAAGTTCCAACAGATCGTCCGCGGATGAACCACCAGAACATGGCTAACACAGCAGTCAAAGTCGAGAATCTCGTGAAGGAGTTCGACGATATAATCGCTGTCAACGATGTATCATTCGAGATTGAAGAAGGTGAGTTCTTTTCGCTCCTTGGGCCTAGCGGCTGCGGGAAAACCACAACACTCCGCATGCTCGCCGGTTTCGAACAGCCGACCGAAGGAACCGTCAACATTGACGGCAAGACGGTCAACGAAGTGCCGCCATACAATCGCGATGTCGGGATGGTGTTTCAGAGTTACGCACTGTTCCCCCACAAGACCGTCGGAGAGAACGTCGGATTTGGGCTCAAGATGGAAGGCGTCAACCCGGAAGAGCGCGAAGAACGTGTCGCGAACATTCTCGATTTGGTCGGGCTTCCAGGATTCGAAGAACGGAGTCCTACGGAACTCTCCGGCGGACAACAACAGCGTGTTGCCCTAGCTCGGGCTCTCGTCATTGAACCCTCTGTACTCCTGTTGGACGAGCCACTCTCCAACCTTGATTTAAAGCTCCGCAAGGAGATGCAATTTGAATTGAAACGCATTCAAACAGAGCTAGACATCACTACGGTCTACGTTACCCATAATCAGGAAGAGGCACTCTCGATGAGCGATAAGATACTCGTCTTGAATAAGGGTGAACCCGAACAGATAGCCTCTCCGCGAACAGTCTACAACGAACCTATTAATGAGTTCGTCGCGGACTTCATGGGTGAATCAAATATTCTCGAAGGACAGATAATTGGCCGGGAAAACGGAACTATCGACGTTCAGATCGACAGTGCTCGACAAAATCGCGTCACCGTCTCCAGTGAGTCGATTTCAGATGAAACGATGGAAGACGGTGACCGCGTCTCCCTCTCGCTCAGGTCGGAGGACCTTGAACTCGTCACTCCTGACGACGCGACGGAGACCTCCATTGAAGGAACGGTGACGACGAAGACGTTCCAAGGCAAGGCCACGACGTTCCTCGTTGATATCGGAGACAACGAACTTCAGGTCGATGCCCCAGGGAGGCGTTCACAAGATGAGTTCCAGACCGGCGATCAGGTGCGGGTCAAATGGGACGAGGGCAACTGCCTCGTCCTGGCAAACTGACGATCATGAGTACTCGTTCAACTTTGAGAGACGTCGTTCCAGAGTCGGTGACTGAGTCGATATCAGATACTACCACTTGGTTCGGGAAGTTGTCGCGGCGACAGGAAAATACGATCCCCGCAGTGCAGTTATCGTTGGGACTTGCCGTTCTGCTCATGTTCGGCTCGTCAATCGCGATCATCGTCTTCTACAGCTTCCTAATTCAGGCCCCGCCGCAGCCCGGTTTTCAGTTCACGCTACAGAACTACGTGGAGTTCCTGACCAACGACCTCTACCGTGTGGTACTCTGGCAGTCGCTGGTCATCGCGGTCAAGTCAACTGTCGCAGCGCTCATCGTCGCGTACCCTGTAGCGTATTACTTGGCGTTCACGGACAGCGAGCGCAAGAACCTATATCTCCTGTTGATTCTTCTGCCGTTCTGGATCAACTTGGTCATCCGGACGTACGCGTGGCGGCTGATATTCGGCAACCAAGGCGTGATCAACTACGTTCTCGTCAATCTACTTGGTGTAGTTGACCAACCGATGAATCTCCTATTCTCGCAAAACGCGATAGTCATCGGACTCTTACACATCTTTCTCCCGTACATGGTGTTGCCGATGTACGTGTCGCTCGACCGAATCGACAGGGACCATATAGAGGCAGCGCAAAATCTTGGTGCAAACAAGGCACAGGCATTTTACGAGGTGACGCTACCTCAGAGCATCCCCGGCGCCGCGGCAGGTGTCGTCCTGTCATTCGTCCTCGCATTTGGAGCATTTGTCGTACCGCTACTCCTCGGCGGAACGGAAAATCTCATGATCGCCAACATCATCGGACAGACGTTTATTGATCAGTTTGAGTGGAGTCTCGGGAGCGCGATGGCCATCTGTGTCACGTTATTCGTGCTCTCGTTCGTCTACGTGTTCAATAGCCTCGTCGGCCTTGAAGAACTGTACGGTGAAGGAGGTGAGACGCAGTGAACTTCTCGAATCAAGTCCTCGGTCGGGTAAACATATCTGACAAGACGACTGGCAGGCTACTCAAAGGGTTCACCATACTTGTCTACATATTCCTGTATGCACCTATTGCAATCGTCGTCCTCCTCTCATTCACGGATCGGCGCGTACCCACATTCCCCATAACGGGAGTGACGCTCAAGTGGTACGCACAGCTACTTCCGCCAGGATACGACCCGCGGCTCATTAACGCGCTTATAGAAAGTATCCAAATCGGCATCCTGTCAGCAACCGGTGCAGGTATCATCGGAACGGCTACAGCTCTTGGAATGGTTCGGAGTGACTTTGAGTCCCGGTGGCTCAGTTCTCGATTACTGAACACCCTGTTCCTGTCGCCCATTGTGGTTCCATGGGTTGTGACGGGTATTGCAATGTTGACGCTTTACAATATCATTGGTATTCAGGGGTCGTTCTTCTCTGTCGTTCTCGGACACGTGCTCATCACCGTCCCGTTCGTTATTATGGTCGTTTCCTCGCGTCTGTACGGGTTTGACCGGTCACTTGAGGAGGCCGCACAGAATCTCGGTGCCTCCGAACTCAGGACATTCTACGAGGTGACACTCCCGCTCATTGCACCCGGTATTGTAGCAGGAATGCTATTTGCCTTCACCATCTCGTTCGACAACTTCACTCAAACGTTCTTCTGGGTCGGGACAAATACCGAGACGTTACCGATTGTGATCTACTCGAAGATTCGGACTGGGCTTGACCCGACAATCAACGCTATTGGGACGTTAATAGTACTGTTCTCGCTATCAATTGCTATCATCGCTGAGAAACTCTCTAACCGGGTAATCAGCTAGTTTTCTCGATTCTCTTCTCTGGTATCTCGATCGTGTCGTTGAACGACTGTCTCCTTGACGGGATCCTTATTTTCCGGATCTAAAACCGTGTTTGATTACTGGTATATCTTAATCTTGTCATACTAGCATCAGTCGGCACTATTCTGCTATCCGTCGAATCGGTAGTACTGATATCCGGAGATTGCGTGTGTACGACAGAACCTCCAGTAACTATCACGTTTCATACTCCATAATAATGTGAGCTAATAGAAATACTTAGATTTCGATGAATACTCGACCATGATAATAGGCGTCTGACAGGCTATTTATGCGATAGATCGTAAGTCGAATATCCATATTCCCAGAGTACAGTTCACATAAGGTATAACACTATCATATACTCCTTGACGATTATTCAGCGTAACAACACTGGAGGAATGATCGACACTGACAGGGACGGTTACGCCCGCCACCGCCGAGCCAGGCAACGATGGTCCCGCCTACCAGCATCCCCAGTCCCAGTACCAACCCGGCCTCGGACTCGGTCTTGACCGTCACGAAGAACGTGGTCAGCGGCGCAGCCGTCACCAGCAGAATCCCCACCTGTTTCACCGCGTTCCAGCCGTCCACGACGGTTCACCGGTTTCAGGGCAGGAGCAGCGTCAACAGCAGGAACACAACCAGCAGCAGGACCACGCCCCATATCCGGATCGGGTCGTCCCACTGCGCCAGCCGCAACCCGGCGAAGACGATGAATGCACCGACGAGCGGGAACAGGATGAACGGCACCGTTCGGCCCCCGTCCGGAGCGACGGCTTCCGCAGGGCCACTGAGCCGCTCGTGGAGCACTTCCTCCACCGGATGGCCTTTCGGCCACAGGTAGTGGACCTTGCGGCGCTCGCGATGGTCGTAGGAGCCGCATTCGGCTGCGCTCCCAGTCCAAACTCGCCAGGCACCGAGTGCGGCCATCACGTCGACGATGTCACGGGGAACCGTCTGGTAATCCTCCGGGAAGAACACCCGAAAGCAAGTACAGGCCTTCTGGGGCTAGACGGTGTCCCACCAGCCTTCGCTGGAGCCCCAGCTGTCGAACATTGCCTCGTCGCGACCGTAGCCGACAGTCACGTCGTCGATCGGCCTCCAGTCTGCCGGGAGGTGATCCGCCTCGCCTTCGAGCACCCGGAGGACGGCGTATCGGAGGTACTCGTGGGCTTGGTTGTCTGTCGTTCGAGCGACCTGATCATGCTGCTCGGCAACGTGCTCGGCTTCCTCGAGGACCGTCGTGAGATAGGGTTCAGTCATCATTCGACGGAGGTCGAATTCCGCCTCCGCCCCTCCGCGGGCGCTGAAAAACTTAACCAACAGACCGGAAGGGATCCATCACTCTGTTGGTTAACTGAGTTAGGACGAGGATTCGCCCTCGAGAACGTCGATAAGTTCTTCTGCCGTTCGACTAATCCGTCCGAGGCGCTCGCGAACAATCTCGGGATCGTCGGACTCCCACGCGGCGAGGTAGAACGCCGACCCGCTGGTATCCAGCCCACAGTACCACCCGACGACGTAGGCGACCGCCTCGGCCTCGACTTCGCGTTTCGACCGCTCGGTGTCGTCGTCGACGTCGAAGTGGAGCAGGGCGTGCGCGTACTCGTGAATCAGCGTTCGCGCAAGGTCGGCCTCGTTCTCCCGATCACGCACCTCGACGAGTGGCTGGACGTCGACGAGGCTCAACTGCTCGCAGATACCCTTTGCCTCGCCGTGGGTCCAGTCTTCGTCGGGAACTATTCGCACCGTCACGCCGAGCTCATCAGCGGCGGCAGTCAACTGTTCGACGAGGTCGCCGGCGTCCCCGGTCGCTTCCGTGTCGAGGTCGGGAAGTGGCTTGCCTTCGGTCTGGGAGACATCGAACACCGGCGCGGGCTTGAACCCGACTAGCCCCTTGGACCACTCTTCGGGCGGTGTCTCGTCGTACTCACAGTCACTGTCCTCGTGGTAGCTCGGCGAATTCTCGCACTCCGGACACTGCTTCGTGATGATCGGCGCCCAGATCCAGATGGCCGACTCGCCTTCCTTGACGTGGCGGTCGAACTCCTCCTGCCACGTCCGGTAGCCCGCCACCCGGGTTGCCTCGGGACACTGTCGCTTGATGAGGAGCGTGTTCCGGTACGAGTAGTCGTGGAAGCGACTTTGGACGTTGAGCCATTCTTGGAATTCCGCGCTGGCCTGCGCGTCGTCGACGCCGTCGACGAGGTCGTCGATCCACTGTTCGATGGTGCTGTTCATCTCGTCGTCTCGCGTGTCGGTCTTCTCGAAGGAAACCGACGAGTCACTGGTCGTAGCCATTGTGTTCACCGAATCGAGTTTACGGCGACTGCGTCTGTTCAGACCGCGCCGCACCCCTCGGGGGCGTTCAAAAACAGCTCACCGCGAATGCCGATTTAAGTAGGGGCGACAGTTAGAGGATAGTGTTAACAACCGAGGGAACCTCATCTCGCCCGAATGGGGATTTTGAGTACACTCCGCAAAGCCGTCGAAGGGGAGTCGACGACGGTGTGGGAGTGCCGGCACTGTGGAGAGACACTCTCAGAGAATGCCGATGAGTGTCCAACTTGCGGTGCTGAAGATGTCGCGTGCTACGAGATCTGATTAGCGAAGCGTTGAGCGCTCCTCAGCGAAGCCGATCGTGACGAGGTACTCGAGGAACTCGTCGAACCGCTCGACATCGCTGGGCGTGTCGGTCGCAAGGTGACGTGCCCACTCGATGGCCCACTGGAAGGCGGGATCCGTGCCGCCCTTGCCGTGAATGTACCACCACCGGGCCGCTTTCAGCACGACCAACGGATTCGTCGGCGGATGTTCAGCGGCGAGCCCACGGATGATGGACTCGATTTCGCCAGGGACATCGGCGGGATCGATTTCCTCTGATTGCGTGTTGTCGATATCGACCGGGATGTCGTCGATTGAGACGCTGTCGGGACTCTGTTGTTGACTCACTGGAAGTCACCTCTGAGGGCTTTCGAAGGAGCCCTCGCCCTCTCCGGGGGGCACGAAAAACAGACCGCGAAGTCACGCCGGCGGGAGGTAGACGCTCTGCTCGCCGGCGATCTCCTCGAGGTTGTTCCGGTGACGGTGGCTAAAGTAGCACTCGTAGCTGCAGTATCCACAGATTGCGCCGGTATCGTATTCGGCGACGTACGGGCCGCGGCGAGTTCGCCAGACGTTCGTCTCGCACTCGGTACAGGCTGCTTGCTCGAGATCGGCAGGACTCGGTCCCCGTACTCCACGGCCAGCCCCTCGTCGTGCGGTGTCGTTTCAGGCCAGATCCCGTGAGTGCTCCAGAACTCACGAACGCGGGTGAGGCTGTGACGCACCGTCTTTCGGACGGTGACGTGGTTGGCGTCGCGACCGCTGTCATCCCAGCCGTCGGCCGTCCAGAACTCACCGAACTGTGCGCCGCGATGCAGACCATTCCAGTCGAGGCCGACGATGTCGGCCGGCGGGTCACCCGTCAGCGTTGGCTGGGTGAGCTGCTCCACGACTTCGAGTTGCTTGGGTGGACTGCCACCGAGGATGTGGACGCGACGGCCACGCCAGTCGATGGGATCGGAGAACTCGTGTGCAAGTGTGTTCGCGTAGCCTCGCGAGTAACCAAGCACAATATCATCGGGAATCGTCTCAATGGCAGCCCGGCATTTCGGGACGATAATGAACTCTGTCTCTGGCAGACTCCTCTGGAGCTCTCGAATCGTATCGACGTACATCTGTGCTTCTGCAGCATCGTAGGCGTCACCGATGACACCCACGTCGGGCTCGTACTCGAGCGTCCGATCGACGTACCGGTCGAGGTCAGGATTCCGAAAATTGTTATCGAGCATTCCGACCGGGCACTCGAGAGTATCGAATTGCGACTGCTGATACGTGCAGTCCTCGCGAAACACAGGGAGGAAGCCGAGGGTCAGTGCGTCGATTGCGAACGGAAACCGATGAAGGAACGCCACGTACGCTGCCTGTCGAGCGTCAGTGTGTGTCTCGATAGAGCTGTTGCTAACTGGGTCTGCGCTGTCGTGAATGGCCATGAGGAGGCTCCTGTGAGGCTCCGTCGCCCCGCAGGGATCCACGGGGCAAGACAGACGTTCTGAAATTAACCAACAACCACGGAAGTCGGACGAGGGTTGGTTACTGGTCGAACAGAGAGTACCTCAACAGCCAAGTACGAAGCGGCAAATCGCGGTGAGGGATCGAGAGGTCCAGAGGATTGACGGAAGGTGACTTTTCAGGAGAGAAGGGGAGAACGATCCTAGCTCAGGGAGAATGAATTGTCCGGGAAACGCAGCCGCATACGTTTGATCTTCGAATGATGGACGAACAGATTTCAACGGCTATTTCTTCGGGAAGTGGGTGCTCGCTCATACCGTGACGAATGACCTCTCTCAAGCAGAACTCGAGACGCTCTTTGCTGATTATCGCCGTCGATACGCACTGTACTGTCTTTTCCGATTCGCTACCCCGATGACGCTGCCGACACTCGCAGATCGCGTGACCGAGTTAGAATACGGTTGTCCAGCTGAGTCACTGCTTGACGAGCGCCTGTGCGTGTACATGTCCCTATACCACGACCACATTCCGCCTCTCGCTGATGCAGGCGTCGTTGAATACTCTCAGGAAGACGATACTGTTGACCTTGTCGAGACCGCCTCGGCGATCAAACCACAAGTCATGAGCAAGGCTACTGAGGAGTTCGGAGATCAGTGGCCACAGTTACTGACGGATTGAGAGAACTACTGACTATTCGGAGAGATCATGCGAAGACAGCCGATATACCGCTCGTTTCGACGATGTTGCGACTTACCGATCAGTTGCAGGTCTGTCTCGACTGAACCGGCTGGTGGTTACCCGTCGAAGAGACAGCGTCTCGCTGTCTCGTCGCCGGTAAGCGTCTGCTGGTCCTCGTCCGTATCGGCAAAGAGCGTCGACTGCTCTCCATCAGATCTTTTCTGTACTTCTGGTCGATCGTCGACGCCGAACTCACTCGCCTCGGGTCGATCAAGCCGTGAATCCCGGTCGCGATGATCCACATCTGCACCGAAGTCCCCAAGTGACGTTTCGACGCTCGTCTCCGTGACTTCCAACTGGCCATCCTCACCGAATGCGGTCTGTTGCTGAATCTCGATCTCGGGTCGATTGCTCATTTATTTCGAGCCTCCACCCATGACGGCGCCGACAAACAGCCCACGAACGTCCTCTCAGCTATCGTCTGACCGAATTTCGCTAGCTCGGTCTTCAAGTCGACGGAGGATCTGCACGCGCTGCTGGTGGGCGTTCTCGTAGGCGACGCACGCTCGTAGCGTCTCCATGTCGTTGATCGTCGCGATACCGGCGTTGATGAGCCAGGTATTCGGTGGGTTGAGGCGCTGTTCTGGGGACAGTTCGTTCGAATCTAGGTCGTGATTTCTTGTGTCGCTCACTCCTGGTCGCCTCCACGCCTGTGAGGCGTCGAGGGCACATACATTTCAGCCCGGAACGGGCGCGGGCGGTGCAGAGAGCGCCCGCATGCCCGGAATGGTCGGTCGCGAGCGACGTGGAGGGCGGCAGCGGCGAGCGGAGCGGGCCGTTACGTACACACAAAGATGAGACGTGCCTCCGTACGCCTGCGTCCTAGGCCCGCTACCCACGGTGTAGCCCACAGGAATTGGGGGAAATCGTGTGCTGAATACACAGCGCATATGGGCCACTGGGCACTCAACAAGTTGGAGCAATCGAGTCGGTAGAGACAGGGTGAGAACTGTTTGTGACCGGTGGTCTTCGAGACCGACCAGGGAAGCCGCCTACCGCGAGCGAGAACAGCGAGCTGACGATGACCGAGCGGAAGGCGACTTCGCCGCCTGATGCGAGAGAGCTCTCAAGAGTCGGCTCTGTCGGGAGTATAATTGTTTCTGAAGATTGAACGTGCGAGTACGAGTAGTGGGAGAATTTCGAGGCGGCCCGCCCACATCAACACGATGAACAGTACCTCAGCGATGGGGGACATGGAGGGTGCCGATATTCCAGTGTAGAGACCGACGGTCCCCTGTGCCGACGCCACCTCGAAGAGCGCGTCCGTGAACGTGAACCCTGGCCGAATGACGATCAGGAGGATCAGAAGAGAGACGACGAGGAACACGAAGTAGAGGATCATGAACAGTGCGGCGTTGCGAACTTCAGCGTCGATATCGTCAAGCGACCGCGTCCGGCTACCCACGTCGAGGTCCTCTATCTCTTCTCGAGTAAGGAAGAGACGAGCGACCTTGGATTGAATTCCCTGCCCGACGCGGTAGACTCGAATGAGTTTGACTCCGCCGACGGTGGCGCCCGCAGCACCGCCGAGGCTCATACCGAACGCTACGAGAAAGACGACAGGGGCTGGAGCCCACAGATCAATGGTTGCAGTCTGCCATCCCGTCGTAGAGAGCGCACTCACGTATTGAAAGACGGCAACACGTACAACTCGGCTAGAGAGGATACGTTGGACGGCATCCACAATACCGCCGGAGAGTTCCAGTGTGCCACCGGTGGCCAACAGCGCCGCCAGCGTGGGCATCCCGATAGCGAGGAGGAGCAACGAGGTTCGGAACTCTGCGTCGCGCAGGAAGATAGATGAATCCCGCTCTTGAATGTACTCGTAGTAGAGAGGAAGTGAGATCATCCCGAGGAACATCGGCGGAATGTAAGCGAGTCGTAGTAGTGACGATTCATAATCGCCGATGC
Organism: Haloferacaceae archaeon 50; assembly: GCA_046097085.1. GTDB lineage: Archaea > Halobacteriota > Halobacteria > Halobacteriales > Haloferacaceae. The sequence continues at coordinate 190,530 of CP175568.1, forward strand.
TGGCGTCAAGGGTACTGAAACCTCCCGTTGACACTGCAGTCATGGCGTGATTCAGGGCGTCGAATACGACTGACTGCGATGAGTGGTGCGGCGAGAAAACCCACGTCACGCACACCAGATAAACTGTGACGAGCAGGGTCAGTCCGATGTACGCTTTCCAGATGGCGCGAGCAGTGCCGATGGCAGTCGGGCGGACTTTCTCGTCGCGCGCCTCCGACTGATAGAGCGCGTATCCGCTCTCCTCCCCGCGGTGTTGGAGCACCGCTATCGAGAACACGATTATTCCCACACCGCCGATCCACTGAAGGAACGACCGATAGAAGAGTAGCCCCTCGCCGATGGAGGGTTCGTGCGTCGTCATTGTGAGACCTGTCGTCGTGTATCCACTCATGCTCTCGAAGAGGGCGTGGAGAAAGTTTCGGAAGTTGTAGAGACTGGACTGATAGGTCGCACTCGTTGGGACGTAGCTTTCCATGACCGAAGGCGGCGTAATGTGAGCGGCGACGAAGAACGGAAGTGCACCGAAGAAGGCTATGAGAAACCATCCAACCGCTGCGATAAGCATCGTGTGATACCGTTTCGGCTCCGGCGCGCCCCGATTACAGTGGTAGAGTATTCCTCCCGCTATCGCAGTCATTCCCGCTGCCATTAGAAGAGATAGAGCCGAATACCACTCTCGATATAGTATCGACACTAGAAGCGGAAGGAGCATGAGTGTCGCGACGATGAGCTGAAGAAGACCTACGTCAGAGAGTATAATCTTAAATCCGACCCACCGCCTTTGAGATGAATATTCTTCCTCAGTCATGTATTGATTTTGAATATTTGTGAAATAGGCCACATCTAACCTACGAAGTGTGGAGATGTACATGGGCTGCGTAAAAAAGACTGTTCCGCTGTCTCCTCATATCGAAAATATTCACATAAACAGATTGAATGCGGTATAACCTGCAATGAGGATAGGAGGCTTAGACCGAGTACAGAGAGGAACTGGTTGTTCCGAGCGGGACCAATACCCAGACTGCTTATTCACGGGCTAGAATCTGGATCTCGAGTTGTTGTTATACTTGGGTTTGAAATTGATAGCTCTGCAGGACCGTTCTATCGGCTAATCTAGCCGCTCAACGATGAAACGGAGGGCAGTGGGATGCTGAATCCACTCTCTGTATGCAGCAAACTCCTGAGAATATGACTGAATTTAGTGAAACTATTCAGAGCTGTATCGGTTATTGAGCTGTTGGCCTCACTGAGAACGAAGTCCGTGGCGAGGTTGCGGTCGTGTATGACGGCCAGAGTCGAGGTCACAGGCGAGTGGCGAATGTATGGCCGGATATCCGCTAATTATATCAGTAAGAATGCATAACCTATACATATGACCTCCATAGCCACCGTATGAATGGGTGTCTGAAAATCGAACTATGAATCTCACATTGCTTCAAGCGCAGGCCGGGACGATCCCGCCGGTCACGACGGACATGCTCGTCGTGTTCGGGATCGTCCTCCTGGCGCTTTTCCTCTTCGTCACGGAACTCCTCCCGATCGACATCACGGCGATATTCATCATCGTCGTGCTCACCTTCCTCTCGCCGTGGACGAACATTTCTGTCACGGAGGGGATCTCCGGTTTCTCTAGCACTGCGACCATCGCCGTCCTCGCGATGCTCATTCTCAGCACCGGCATCAGTAAGACCGGTATCGTCCAGATCATCGGCCGGAAGATGGCGGCGTTCGCCGGTAAAAGCCAGCGCAAGCAACTCGGTGCGACGATCGCTGTCGCCGGCCCGGTCTCGGGATTCATCAACAACACACCGGTCGTCGCGATCCTCGTCCCTGTCATCTCCGATCTCGCCCACAAGGGGAACACCTCCCCCTCCAAGCTGCTGATCCCGCTCTCGTTCGCCTCCATGTTCGGTGGGATGCTCACACTCATTGGAACGTCCACGAACCTTCTCGCCTCCAGCGTCTCTGAACGTCTCATCGATCGGTCGTTCTCGATGTTCACCTTCACCGCCCTCGGCGTCATCGTGCTCGTCACCGGGTCCGTCTACCTCATGACGGTCGGCCATCGACTGCTCCCCGAACGCGTCCCCGCCCGGGGAGACTACATCGAGGAGTACGAACTCCAGAACTACGTTACGGAAGTCGTCGTCCGCGAGGACGCCGCCATCGTCGGAAGAACGGTCGGAGACGCCATCGACGAATCCCGATTCGACGCGGACATCATGCAGATCGTCCGTGACGGGGAGACGTACTTCGAAGGGATCGGAAGCAAGCGCATTCGCACCGGCGACGTCCTCACGATCCGAACTGACCGCGAGACGCTCGGGTCCCTCCGCGAACTCGAGGGGCTCGACCTCGTCGGCACCCCACCCGCCGACTCGGAACTCGAAGCCGAGGGGGACGCACAGGCGCTCGTCGAGATCGTCATCCAGTCCGGCTCCTCTCTCCTCGGCGAGACGCTCACGACCGCCTCGTTCCGTGAACGATACGACGCGAGCGTCCTCGCGTTCCGCTCCGGCGGGGAGACGATACGGAGTCGGCTCGATAACGTCGAACTCCGCGTCGGCGACACCCTTCTCGTCCAAGCCCCGTCGGACAGCATCGACCGTCTCTCATCGAATCCGGACTTCATCGTTGCTCACGAATCGGAGACAGCGGACTACCGCACGGAGAAGATCCCGTGGGCTATCGGTATCATCGTCGCCGTCGTCGGCCTCGTCGGTATCCCCTGGGGCACAGTCGCGTCCATCACTGGTGTCGGCGCGTTCGCGGCTATCGATTTGACCATCGTGCAGACCGCGCTCGCCGGCGTCGTTACCATGGTCGTCACCGGCGTCATCAAACCCGGGGAGATCTACGACGGTGTCGACTGGAGCGTCATCCTCCTCCTTGCGGGAGTGATCCCGCTCGGCATCGCGCTCGAACAGTCCGGGGCAGCGACGTACATCGGGTCGATCATCGCGCTCACCGGGACGTTCCTGCCCGTCTTGGGTGTTCTCTGGGTGTTCTACATCGCTACCGGCCTCATCACGAGCGTCATCTCGAACAACGCCAGTGTCGTCCTCATGATCCCCGTCGCTGTCAAGACTGCACAGGAAGTCGGCGGGAATCCCTTCGCGTTCATCCTCGCGGTCACCTTCGCCGCGTCCACCGCGTTCATCACGCCGGTGGGCTATCAGACGAACCTGTTCGTCTACGGACCCGGTGGCTACAAGTTCACTGATTACGCCCGCATCGGTGCCCCGCTCCAGCTCCTCCTGTCGGTCGTCACAGTCCTTGGAATCGCGTTCTTCTGGGGGCTCACCTGACGGAGACGAGCGAGTTCCGAGAGCCGATCGGTGACAGCTCTCTCTCTCATCGGTTCGGGCAGGGATTTCAACTCAGATGTGCACGTTGAACGAGGAGCGTGACGTAGCGGTAGCAAGGACGGATGATGCAGTGTGGGTAGCCACCAACGTGTCCCAACTTTGTATGGATTGCTGCCCCGTTGCTACTGTACCGCGATGATTAGACCCCATACCTTATCTGCCCTCATACGTAATGAACGATGATGGTAAAAACTGATCCTGCCCCCTCCGAGTCCACGTTGTATGTGTGTCAAAAGTGTGGAGCTGGTGTCGAAAACCCGGAACATGAAGATGAGTGTCCCGACTGTGGTGGACCAATGCGAAACACAACTGTCGCTCACGACTAATCCCAGCCGAGGGCGTAGCCGATGACGCAATAGCCGTTAGGTTGCAGCAGTATCAACAACTCCCGACACAAGCAGACGGTATCGTTAGACGAGTTGATCCCCGAGGAACTACGGCGATAGATACGCAAATCTACGTACCAGCGCGTTCGTTCAAATCTACAGTGAAAAATAACTACCGTGTGAACAGTGATTATAACTCCCTCAGTCAGAAGTCTACCAGTCAGTGGTGAGCACCGACACCGCGCAACCCCTCGCGCTTACTCGCTGGCGTCGAGGGCACATACACTTTAGCCCGGAACGGGCGCGGGCGGTGCGGAGAGCGCCCGCATGCCCGGAATGGTCGGTCGCGAGCGACGCGGAGGGCGGCAGCGGCGAGCGGGGCGGGCCGGAACGAACACACCTGTTCAGCCGGCCATGTCGCTCGGCCAGCCATCCACCGTCCTGGCGGACTCAGAAAGGGCGAGGCCGCCTCGGCCGTCCCCCGACCCCCAAGCACCGCAGGCACGAGGCGCGCAGCGGCGGTCGCGGGACGTCGAGCGGCCGAGGGCTTTCAAAGAGTTACGCCTGCGGTTCCGTATTCAGCTCTCCGAGAACTTGCGTCGCGACCGTCCCGATCCGAACACCATCCAGTGCCGCCACGTCGTGGTCTGCAGCAGCGGTCCGAAACGAGACGCCGTCGACGAGGATCCGATGGATGATGGACCGGACGACTGCAGCCCCGTATCGATCGACAACCGTGGCCATCGTGCCATCGAGATGTGCATCCGGGTGATCCGTTCGCGGGGCAGCCGCCCGGTCGAGCATACGCTCACAAACCCTGTCGACAGATGCGTGTGCGGGGTTGCCAGTTCGTTCCTGGACGTCGTACACGGTCGCATGATGGGTTATTCCTCGGTCGGTGGTTCGAGATATGTTCCGAGCGCGTCGACAACGGTCTGGACGAATGATTCGTCGAGGCGGCCCTGCCGTCAAACAATCGCAGCGTGCTTCGGCGACGCGACTGCCCACGGCGAGGCGTAGCTCTGGCGTGGCATCCCGCCCTCAACTCAGCCGGCGTCTTCGAGAGGAATCCCCTCATCGTGGGGCGTCGTCGTCAGCGTGACCGTCATGTACTCCTCGTCGCCGAATGGGTGCGTGTCGTTGTTCAGAATCAGCCACGGACGCGGGTTCTCACCCGATTTGAACGGGTCCGGTCCTCAGACGACATCCCCGCGCTGATAGCTCACTCAGTCGCCTCGTCCTCGTCGTTGACGGCGTGCTCCAACCACTCGTCCATGTCTTCCTCACTGAAGCGGTCGTTGGCCGCTCGCGTACTCTCGACCATACTCGCGTAGGCGGCCACCTCGTCGGCCTCACCGAGCGCCCAGTAGTTACCTTTGTGGCGGACGAGCCCGCGGTCTTCGAGGCGCGAGAGGACGACGCTAATGCTCCCGGCTTTCACGTCGGTCGCGTCCCGAATCTCGCTCTGGGTGAACGCCTGATCGGGATGCGCAGCGAGGAACCGCATCACGCGGGCGGCGTTCGTCTCCCCGGAGTGCTGGAGGTGGTCCTCGGAAGAGGATTCGAAGGTCTCGATGTCGATGGGCATATGTATTTCTTTGTCGGCGAATATATTAGATGTATCGACGTATTTCTAAATGATGGAGTCAGATGACATCGGCTGAGAAGCCAGAGTAGCTACTGCTTGACCATATGCTCCTCGAGGTCGCGCGTTCAGTACGTCGCCAAGCCACCTGGGCTACACCGCTCGCACAGCTGTAGTGAGCCTTCGAGATGGGCGAGTTCGACGCGGAACCGCGTTAGCGCCGGGAGCACGTCGACGACGAGTCCGCAGCCGTCGCAAGCGTAGTGATCGCGCTCGTCAGGATCTGGCTCCGTCTGGATCGCGCAGTCGGCGCAGATGGGGTGAGTGACCCGTTTGTTCTGACCTCACGTATGAGCCTCGCCGGCCTCGGTGCCGGGCGGGGCGTCGCAGAACGCACAGCCGACGAGCGTTTGCTGCATCACTCGGCCTCCGCGTCGGTGTCGCGGGCGGCCGTCCAGCCACGATGGTAGACGGCTAGCTGCGTCGTCAAGTCGAACGTAGTACCACTCGGCTCGTGAACGAGAACGCGGCCCTCGGGAACTGGAGTGACGACGTCCGCGTCGACGATCTCGTCGACTAGGCTGCGGGCCATCGTGGCGTCGATGTCCGCCGTGCCGACGCCGGCGACGCCGTGGTCCTGCGCGAGGAGTTCGGTCTCGAACTGTTCGTAGTCGGCACTCGTGTCGTCGTGGGATCGGGATCAGTTATAGTGAGTCACGCCGCGCACGCTGTCGCGCGATGCACGCCTTTCGGCGTTAACGAGACGCATCGTGTCTCGTTCGCATACCAGAACGCGAAGCGTTCTGGGGACGCCGATAAACACTCCACGCGAGAGCGTAGCCCTTACTCACTCCAGAGGGTCGCGATCCGGTCTTCGATCTCGTTGAGGACGAGCACAACGACGTCACGATGGTCGTCCGGCCACGATGCGTCCTCGCCGGGCGTCGGAGCGGTGGGCGGGGGATGGAAATGGTCCCGTGTATTGTGCGGATTCGGGTGCCGGTCCCACCGGCACTCCCAGGCGTGGTCCGCGTGCTGCTCTCGATAGTGGAGTTTGAAGTCGTCGTTCGTGTACCAACGGACCGTCAACTGCGCCTCGTCGACGGCTGCCGGGTAGTACGACGGGGCAAAGACGACGTGGAGTTCCAGATGGCCGCTGGCGTCCGTGACGGTCGCTCGGGAGACTTGCTTCGTCGCTTGGAGCCGCGTCTGGAGGAACTCGAGGATGGGACGATCGATGGGGGCAGGGCTCCCGCCATCGCCTGTCGGTGGCACCATCGAGTGGGCTATCCGGACGCCTGTTCGCGCTTGCCACCCGTGCGTTGCTGGCGCGCGCGTTCGTAGCGGTCACGCTCCTCGCGGGCGGTCGCCCAGTCGCCGAGGTCGCTGTACACGTCGTCGATGGTCCGCTGGTCGCTGCCCTCCGCAGCGGCAACGGCGTCGACGGCGGCCGGTGACGCGGCGTCGTACGTCGCCTCGTAGTCGGTGATGCGCGTCGTCAGCTCACGAACGCGATCCTGCAGGTCCTCGACGGAATGGTCGGCTGCGAGTTGATTGATGCGTCGCCACTCAAAATACGCGTCATTCCGTTCGTAGGTGGCCGGATGGCCATCGTGCTGGGTGACGATCCCCAACTCATCGAACCAGCCAAGGTACTTCCGGGCAGTCTTGGGGTCACAGTCGGCAATGCCGGCGATCGCGCTCGCCGTTGTCGGCTCGCGGGTCTGCAGAATGGTACCATAGATGCGTTGTTCGACATCGTCGCTGCTGAACGCATCTTCGAAGGGGGGCGGCCCATCGGCGCCATCTGTCTCGGACATACTTGGGATTACAGGGTGAAGGATATAGTTCTTACTTCAGGGAATAGTTTCCTGAATCTGTTTGGCTGGGATCCACAAGTTGACAGCACCTTAACCAACATTGGGTAATCCGCTTGCCTAGGTGTTGGTTAAACATCACTCCTGAAATCGGAGCTCTTGAGCTGGGTTTACGCAGAATCTGCCTTGAGCGCTGTAAACGTCATTCTGACCTACCTCACCGCCCAGTGACGACTGGTGTGAGTCGGCTGACCAGCTCGTCACGACCCCTTTCACGACTGACTATCGTTTCGTGCCGGCCGAGACACTAGTCGAAATACCGCCTCTGGAACTGCTGGCCGACGTCGTCGACGGCAATGAACTGTGTCCGCTTCACCCCTGTAACGTTCGTCGAGACGAACTCGGCTTCGACGTCTTCATGGGTGAGTTCGACGAGTGCGCACTCGACGAGTAAGACGACGGCAGTCGGACTTCTGTTGTGGGGGATCGTCAATTTGAAGTCTGCCACCGGGATCTCACTGTCGGGATTGTTCGTCTCTCGATTCGCCTTCTGTGTCTCGGTGGTTCGGTCCGAATTCATTGTTTATAGAGAGCACGTGATGAGCCCCTCTCGTGAGGACGACAGACACCACCAGAACTCACCGGCCCAATTTATGCACTGAATCTGATAGGTCTCGGAACCCAATCCTCCGAGACGGCCCCTCGGCCTGAGAGAGCCGGCGGCCTTCGCACCCTGCATATCGACTCTATCTTTGGACGAATCGCACGATCTGCAAGATGATATGACGCCCTCAAATTGGAGAAGAACCCCGTCAGGCCGATTTGAGGCGGTAGAAAATACCTCGACGAGTTTGGGATAGTTCTGACAACCCAAAATTTGCTCGACGACGGGGTTATGATGGAGATATCGGGCGTATCTGAATTTCTTTGGATCTCTGCTCCACCGGTTCTGGATACTTTGAGGTCCTCCATCTCGGCACTTCGAATCATGAAATACCCCGACTCCTACGATTCAGGCCGTGTTAGCCTCTGATAATTGTCTTCCGGGAATTCAGAAGGACCCGATTCTGCTCTGTAACCCAATTTTCGAAAAAGTGAGGGAAATCTGGCTCTGTTAAAATGATATGAGTCTAGCGGAACTAGCATGCTGACTACAGAGGACGCGTCCAGCAATGGTCAGCGATCACATCCGATCCACATCTTCTGAAACGCTCGGTGCTACCGAGTAGGAAACTTGAGGGTGGCAACAGGAGAGTGGAGACTCATGAGTCCGACCGTCCACGAGATGCGGAACGCGATTCGAGCGGCGACGGGCCGCTTCGAACGGGAGTTCGAGGCTTCGTTTACGAAAGAGGAGCTACAGGCAATCTGTGAGGCGCTCGAGGTCGACGTCGACGAGTCGAGGCGACCGTCGACGACGCGGATGCGCCGACTCATCCGGGCGCAGGTCGGCGTCGCGGAGTCGCTGGAGGCGGCGGACGACTCCACGTTCCGGAAGGCCGAGCTTCAAGCGATTGCTGACGGGGTCGGGGCGTCATCCGAGCCGTAGTCGCCGGTCTCTCGATCAGTTTGCCTGCTGTGAGTCCCGATCCGAATCTCTTGAGTGAGAGCGCCTTCTCTGCAGCACAGCCACTGAAACCTGCTCAAAAGCTGTCAAAAGCGACGTGCTGACTACAGAGGATCTATGCAGCAAGTCCGGACTGTTGTTCTGCGCGGGTAGGGGGAAATAGGCGTACGATAAGAGTGCTTAGTACTCACTTGAGCGTGAATCCACGGAGAGTAACTCGTTCTCGAAAGTCACAGGGCAGCGTCACGCATAACCACCGCGGACACAAACCATCGCTATGGCGTATCAGACCACAATTGGCTGGTCGCTCGTATCGTCGGGCATCGTGAGCATCATTCTCTGGCTCATTCCAGGGGACTCGGTCTGGTGGGGAGTCGGTCTACTTATCCTTGGACTCATCGTGCTCTACATCCGCCGCGACGATGTCACGGAGGCGTTCTCCGCACTGACCGGGTCCTGAGGTTCTACTCGACACAGCTCTTCCCTGTAGTGTTCCACTGGCGTGACCGCTACCAAGTCGTTGTGACCAGTTCGGTCAGGCTCATTCTCAGAAATTTTCGGTCCTCCATGTGGGCTGTGTATGCACCAACCCCGTAATCACCTAGTGGAATCCAGGCAAAATCACCCTGCGAGACACGGAGGATGTAGGCAGCGAAACGACGTCGTTTCTTCCAGATACCCTCCATTACATCAACCGCTCGGTGTGCGTATGGCTCTCCTGTCGAGCCCCGGTCGGCGATGGAGTCCCGGCTGGGGCCAGCGGACGGTCGCAACGAGCGGCGCCGGAGAGCGGTCGACTGTACTGAACGTCCCGAACTCTCGAGTCACGACCACTACCACGCCCGTTAACCAGCTTCGGGCGGTAATACGATCGTGTCTGTGATCCGCCGATGAGCCAGGAGTGGGCTAGGGACCTCCCCAATCCAGTAGTCAGATGGATATTCCTCACGGGAAACCGCCTTCGGGTAGCCGCCGTCCTGTCGCTGCTGTTCGTCGTCTTGGCGGCACTGCTGATCGAACTCGGCCTCGTTTACGTTGGCCCCGGCAGCAACCTCTCGACAGCACTCTCGAGCGGTATGCTGTCTGGGCTGCTGACGCTTCTCACGGTGGCCCTGTCGATCAACCAGCTCATCCTCTCGCGGCTATTCGGCTCGGCGGGGTCCCTCTCGGACCAACTCGAGGGTACGCTCGACTACCGGCGCTCAGTCGAAGCCATCGCCGACGTGGCCGTGAGTCCGAACGAACCCAGCGCGTTCCTTACTTTCCTCGCCGACACGCTGAAGCGCCGTCTCGAGGACTTCCGACGCGAAGCCGCGAGTACAGCCGTGACCTTTGACGCCGGGGACGACCCTGTGGCGTACACCTCAGCGGTTTCCGACTACGCTGAGCACCTCTCGACCGCCGAGGAGCTCAACGACCCGTTCAAGGTGTTACTCCTCGTGCTCGGCGAGGATTACGCTGAGCATCTCGATACGACACGGCAGTTCCAGGCCAGGTACGGGGAGCGCCTTCCTGACGAGACTGGAGAGGCACTGGATGACGTTCTGGAACTGTTGAAGGCTATCGCGACGATGCGGCAGTTCTTCAAGACCCTCACCCTCCAGCAGGAACTCGCCAAGCTCTCTCGGGCGTTGATGTACACCGGCGTCCCGGCTGTCCTCGTCACGTACTTTCTTTCGTTCGTCTATACGAGCGCCTCGGACATGCCGACCGCGATCGACCCGGCGTATATGCCGATCGTGGTGGCAGTCACAACTGGCGTAATACTCTCACCGCTCGCAGTATTGGTTGCCTCCTTGCTCCGGATTGCAACGGTGTCGCTGTACTCGGTGTCAGTGGGGACGTTCACTCCGCCCCAGGCGACATTCGAGAGCGACTAGGTCTAGACCCTCAGTCTCGCTCGTAGTGAGGCTCTCTCCCGACGATAATTCACTGCTGGGACACCACCTGTATTAAGTAATGACTACTGTTCCTGACCACTCTCAACGTGTGCTGACTATGCGCTCTGTATTCAGCACGCCGCGAATAACATCTATCGAAGCTGGCAGAATCGTTGGCGGTCAATATGCGAGTGTAGTGACCAATAGTTCACGAAAATCTGGATTCTAAAGAAGAGGGTTTCATACCGTTACAGGCGACTTGTACGGGATATCGCCATACGGTATTTGTACTTGTATTCGGCATGGCCTCCAAACCTATCAGACCTTGGGAATTTAAATAGGACTATTCAGGTCCTCTCGTCGCGCCTATGATTTTTGTCAGCGCTTGCGGAGGTCTTCGGTGCGAAGTTCTCCCTTCGCGTGCCACGTGCGGGGTCGAGCGGCGACGACGAGTACCCCCACGTAGAAGACAACCACAAGTCCGACGACTATCGTCCCAGGGATCGTCCCGATAGCCGCCGCTTCGGTCCACGGATCCGGATCGAATGCGGTGATTCGGATGAGCCACGCGACGAGTAACACGGTGAGCAGCGGTAGGTAAACCCGCCGGAGGCGATGCGCGATAGCTTCCTCGGCTGTGATCTTGAGCGTAGGTGTCCGGTAATCGTCCCCGAGTGTCTTTCGCCAGTTCGCGTCGATGAGGCCGCCGTCGGGGTCGAGTCCGTACGCCCACACGTTCTCTTGGAGGATGCGAACTCGCGTCCGCCAGATATCGTACCCCCGGTACCGTCGAGCCTCGATGGTGAGGAAGACGGTAAGAGTAGCGACACCGACGAGGAGGATGTAATGGGGATTGTCCGGGCTGGAGAACACCCACGTGATGATGGCGGCGAGCACGATGACCGCCCAGTTGGTGGTGCGGTCGAGCCGCTCCCGCCACAGTTTCATCCGGTGGAGCTCACCCCGATAGAGGTGAGCCATCGCGGAACTCGGTCCCATCTCCTCGTCGAGCAATCCCGCACCGACGCCTGGTGAGGCTTCTGCTTCGTAGTTCGTCTCGGTATCGTCGTCTGGTGGCATTGTCATCTAAGCGAAATCCTCCCTGTGCAGGCAGGGAATGCGTCGTTCCGTCGACGGCTATCTGGAATCGAACCGGGTGCGAGCGGTCGTCCACAGAGCGTGTCCGCTCCGCAGCGGTCGTCCCGAGCAAGTCTGAAGCGGAGTGGAGAGTAATCAGATGAGCAGTTGGATGTCGGCGGCGGCCATATCCTGAATCGCAGTGGCAGCGCCGACCCCGGTGGTCACACCATCGTAGAAATCGTCTTCGTCGTAGTCCATCAGGTCGATGGTCATCTGACACGCCTGGAACTCGACGCCCATGTCGAGGGAGGTCTCGATGAGTTCCTCGACGGTCGCCGTGTCGTTGTCCGCGATCCGCCGCTCCATCATCGACGTCGTCACGCGGTCCATACCCGGAAGTGAGCCCACGATGTTCGGCACGGGCATGTTCGGGTTTCCAACCGAACTCAGTTTGAGGCTCTTCGAGCGCTCCTCGTGGAGGATGTCGAGCCCCCAGAACGTGTGGAACACCGTGACCTCGTAGCCGAATGCCGCGGCCGTGCTCGCGAGGATGAGCGGCGGGTAGGCCATGTCCAAGGTCCCCTTCGTCGCGATGATCGACATCTTCGGTTGTCCGTCCTCGTCTGCGGTTTCGGCGTCGGCGAGCCGTTCCTCCAACTCTTCGACGCGAGCGGCGAGTTCGGCGCGCGAGGGAGCCTCGGTCCCGTCGACGGTCGCGTCGGGTGTGTCCGTGCTCATCGTCTACTCCGTCTTCCGGACGTAGTGCTTGTAGACGCCGTCGCCCTCCTGCTGGTCGACGAGTTCGACGCCGTCGGTCGCGTCGGCCCACCCACCGAGGTCACTCGTGCTGCCGGGGTCGGTAGCGAGGACTTCGAGAACATCCCCGTCGGCGAGTCGGTCGATGTTCTGCTTGGTCTTGACGACCGGCATCGGGCAGTTCTGCCCCTTCACGTCGAGCGTCTCCGTGATTTCGTACTCGGTCATGATATTGACTTCATTGCCCAATACCGGTCAGACCGTAAAAAGTGTGTCGGTGATAATACGCACCTCCCCCACGACTAAAGTGCCGTCCGTTCCCTAATCCGCCTCAAAATAGCTACTGGAGCCATCTCCGGAAGATAGTATTGCTCAGCAGTCGAATTACTATACAAAGCCTTAACTGGGAGGGCCGAATAGGTGGAGGTGACGATGACCGGATCGAACCGATCTGACACCGACGAAGCGGTCGCATCGATCACACCCGAAGGGCTCAAAGACCGTATCGACGACGGTGAGGAGGTGTTTCTCCTCGACGTACGGTCGGAGGGTGACTTCGAGGAGTGGCGGATCGACGGAGAGACCGTCGACGTCGTGAACTACCCCTACTTCGAATTGCTCGACGGCGTCCCGCAGGACCTCCACGACGCGCTTCCGGACGACCGGCGCATCACCGTCTTGTGTGCGAAGGGCGGTTCGAGCGAGATGGTGGCCGAGCGTCTCGAAGGCGAGGGTTACGACGTGGAGCACCTCGAACACGGCATGAAGGGGTGGGCGCGCATCTACGAGTACGCGGAACTCGACGTGAATACCGACGCGACGATCGCCCAGTACCGGCGACCGTCGAGCGGATGTCTTGCCTACCTCGTCGTCTCCGGCGGTGAGGCGGCGGTCGTCGACCCGCTCCGCGCGTTCACCGACGCGTACGTCCAGGACGCGCAGGTACTCGGAGCCGATATCGAGTACGCGGTCGACACTCACGTCCACGCAGACCACGTCTCGGGGATTCGCGACCTCGCCGCGGAGACGGCTGCGACGGCGGTGCTCCCCGAGGCGGCCGCCGAACGTGGCGTCGAGTACGACGTCGACTACGAGACGGTCGCGGACGGCGAGACGCTGACCATCGGTGATGTCGAGATGGAAGTGATTCACACGCCCGGCCACACGACCGGCATGACCGCCTACCGTGTCGGGGACGTCCTGTTCACCGGCGACGGGTTGTTCACCGAGAGCGTCGCCCGCCCCGACCTCGAAGACCCCGAGGCCGCGAAGGACGCCGCGCGGACGCTCTACGAGAGCCTCCACGAGCGAGTCCTATCGCTCCCCGAGGAGACGATCGTCGCGCCCGCTCACTTCAGCGACGCCGCGACGCCGAGCGAAGACGGGAGCTACACCGCCGAGCTCGGCGATCTGGTCGGCCAGATGGACGCACTTACGATGGACGAAGACGAGTTCGTCGAGTTCATCGTCGCGGATATGCCGCCCCGTCCGGCGAACTACGAGGAGATCATCGCCACCAATCTCGGTCAGGAATCGCCCGACAACGAGGAGGCCTTTGAACTCGAACTCGGACCGAACAACTGTGCGGCGAGCGACGAGGCGATGACCAACTGATGATGGAATCGCTCACACCACTGGTCGCACTCAGGGAACTCTTCCCGCGTGGGGTGGTGCCGTACCTCCTCGGCGGTCTGCTCGTGGGCGCGGGAGCGGCCACGATCTACCTCGCGACGGGCATCATCGCGGGCGCGAGCACGTTCCTCGAGTCGACGCTGTCGTACGTCTCGAAGGTCCCGCGGTTCAATCGCTTCACGTACGTCCAGTCGCGGGGCTGGCGGCTGGTGTTCACGGCGGGTATCGTGAGCGGCGCGGCGCTGTACGCGTTCGTGCTGAACCCCGATAGCTGGACGGTGGCGGCACCCACCGACGTCCAGTGGTGGCGCCTCCTCGGCGGCGGCTTCCTCGTGGGCGTCGGAACCAGACTCGGGAAGGGCTGTACGTCGGGCCACGGCGTCTGCGGCGTAGGCTCGCTGTCGAACACGTCGCTGGTGAACGTGGCGACGTTCATGACGTTCGCCATCGGGACCGCGCAACTAGTCGCCGCGCTGGGGGTGTCGCCATGACCGACGCCGAGCGCAGTCCCCTGTTCCTCCCGATCATATACGTCGGGGGGCTGATCTTCGGGCTCGGGCTGGCGGCCAGCGGGATGGCCCGCCCCGAGATCGTGCTGGACTTCCTCCAGTTCGACGACTTCGGCCTCCTGTTCGTGATGGGCGGAGCGGCCGTCGTGACCGGGATCACGTTCGCAGTGGCGACGCGCTACCTCGGCCGTGCCCCCCTCACCGGCGATGTCTACAAACGGCGTCTGAAATCGTTCGACCGGAACGTCGTCATCGGGGGCAGTATCTTCGGCGTCGGCTGGGGTCTCTCGGGCATCTGCCCGGGCGCGGCCTACGCCAGCGTCGGCATCGGCAACTACCCCGTTCTGTGGGCGATCGGCGGGATGTTCCTCGGCGCGTACGCGCAAGGGTACGCCCGCTCGCTCGGAACCGACAGCACCGACTCTGCGAGCGACGCACAGGCCAACTGACAACTCATGTTTCAAAACTACCCTTCAACCCTCGCACCCAGCCAGTATTGTATAGAAATTACTCAGCAATGCAATCGAAGGGAGGAGCCGTGAGATGTTCGGACTCGAAGCGTTCGGCCTCGGAGAGGGCGTCGTCACCGTGAGTCTCGTACTCCTAGAGGCTATCGCGCTGTACGTCGGCTACGGGGCGCTGAGTAGGCTCGTCGGCTCGGCCGTGCTCGACGAACTCGGAGGTGAGTGACCGTGGAGATACTCGGACTGAGTTTCGCGATGATTGCGGTGTTCGCCGGATTCGGCCTACTCATCGGTATCCTGTTCGGGTTCTTCGGGATGGGCGGGTCGTTCCTCGTCACGCCGGCGCTGCTCGTGATGGGATACCCGTCAACGGTCGCGGTGGGCACCGGACTGGCGTTCGTCTTCGGGACGAGCGTCATCGGCGCCTTGCGCCACCGCGACCACGGCCAAGTCGACTACACGCTCGCGGTCATCATGACGCTCGCCATGACCCTCGGTATCGAGGGCGGCAAACGCGCCGTGTTCTTCCTCGAAGCAACCGGGATGGCCGACCTCATCATCAACGTCGCATACGTCGGGCTCCTTGCCATAGTCGGCCTGTTCACACTGCGTGACGCGTGGTCGGCCGAGAGCGCCGACGACGCAGAGCGTCTCGACCTCGCCGGTCGCGTGCAGTCACTCCGCGTCCCACCGATGGTGACCCTGCGCGGTGACGTTCGCGTCTCGGGCGTGATCATCTTCGCCGTGGGACTAGTCGTCGGCGTACTGTCCGGGTTCCTCGGCGTCGGCGGGGGGTTCCTCCTGATGCCCGCAATGATGTATGGCCTCGGCGTTCCGGCCGCCGTCGCCGTCGGGACGGACATCCTCCAGATCACCATCTCCGGGGCGTTCGGTGCGTACCTCTACGCCCAGTCGGGGTCGGTCGCGTTGCCCGTCGTCGGCGCGTTGCTCGTCGGGAGTGCGCTCGGCGCTCGTATCGGCGCGGGCGCGACGAAACTCGTCGACGAGGACGGGATCAAAGGCTACTTCGCGGCGATGCTGCTCGCGGGGAGCGCGGCGGTCGCCGCGAAGAGCCTCGGGAACGCGTACGGGATCGAGCTGCTGAACACGGTGAGTATCGCGCTCATCTTCGGCGCGGCGACCGTTGTCAGCGGGGCGGTGGTTCTCGCGGCCGTCTGTCGACTTCGGGGTGACCGCACGGGGACGTGGTGTCGGCTCACTACCTCGTAGTCGGTCGACGCATCGAGAGCGCGTGACCGCGATGGTTCTCACGCGCGCTCGAAGACGAGAAAGTACGTCTCCAGCCGCGTCGCCTCGAAGATGCTCGTGAACTCGCGGTTACAGAGCGCATCGACGGCTTCGGCCGCGGTGTAGCGCTCGTCGACGGGCGGACCGTCCGCACCGGAGCCGGTCGCGGCCCAGTCCGCCACCACGAGTCGACCACCGGGTGCGATCACCCGGGCGAGTTCGTCAAGCGCGTCGTCGGCCGCGAACTCGTGGTAGGTCATGGTCGAGAACGCCGCGTCGAGATGCGCGTCTCCGAACGGAAGGTCGCCGACGTCGGCCGTGACGAGGTCGACGTTCTCGGGCACACCCTTCTGCCGGTAGTAGTCGTGCATCTCGTCTTGCACGTCGACGGCGTACGCGCGCTCGACGTGCGGCGCGACGTCGTCCGTGTAGAACCCCGTGCCGCTTCCGAGGTCGGCGACGGACCCGTCACCGTCGGGGGTGAGCCCCCAGAGGAGTTCCTCGCGAGAGACGTACCGGTATCGGTCGGACGCTCTCTCGAGTTTCTCCGCCTTCGCGGCGTCGAACGTGTGGTGTCCCATCGCTACACAGTAGTGGAACGACCACGAAATAAGCATCGTTCCACCGTCAGTCGCCGTCCTCAGTTCGGGAGCACCTCCTCGGCGGAGAAGTGGAGAATTGATACACTCTACCGAGTATCCCCGTCGCCGCCCCCGCCGTTTTACCCGACGAATTTAAGTACTATCGGCCAATAGTAGTGTATGTAATGAGCAATACTAACTACGCTCCGTCGGAGGTTGCACGGCGAGTGGAGGAAGACACAGAGGATCTGTTCGTCCTCGACGTGCGCAACGAGGATGACTACGAGGAGTGGCAGATCCCCGAGAGCCACAACTTGCCCGTCTACGACGAACTCTTAGAGAACGACTACTCCACGCTCGAAGACCACCTGGACGAACTTCCCAAGGACGAGGAGATAGCGGTCGTGTGCGTCGCCGGCGTCACGTCCGCGCGTGCCGCCGAGTTCCTCCGCGAGCACGGCTTCGACGCCCGCTCCATCGACGGCGGGATGAACGGGTGGGGCCGCGTCCACCGACAGTACGACCTCGACGACGTCAAGGGCGTCGTTCAGGTCGTCCGTCCCGGGACGGGGTGCGTCTCCTATCTCGTCCACGACGGCGACGAGGCACTCGTGGTCGACCCCTCGCAGTACATCGACGAGTACCTCGGCACGGCCGACGAGCGCGACCTGAAGATCGTCGGCGTCGCGGACACCCACGCCCACGCCGACCACGTCTCCGGGGCCCGCCGCCTCGCGGGCGAACTCGACGTTCCGTACTACCTCCATGGTGACGACGCCGGCGACCTCAGCGAAGTGACCGAGATCGAGGACGGCGACGCGATAGCGGTCGGCGAGCACGAACTCGACGTGCGCCACACGCCGGGCCACACGCCCGGCAGCGTCTCCTTCGAGTACGGCGACGCCCTCCTCTCGGGCGACACGCTGTTCCTCCGGAGCGTCGGCCGCCCCGACCTCGAAGACGGCTCCGAGGACGCCGTCCGCGAGGCCGCGAGCCAACTGTTCGACAGCCTCCGACATCTCACTGACCGCGACGACGAGACAGTCGTTCTCCCCGGTCACTTCGACGACGAGGAGGTCCGACCGCTCGCGACGGAACTGGGCGAACTCCGCGCAGAGACGGCCAACGAGCTCCTGAGTTACGTCGAAGACGACGACGAGGAGGCGTTCGTCGAGACCATCGTCGAGAGTCTCGCCAACGAACCCGCCAACTACAACGAGATAAAGCAGATCAACTGGGGGAAGGAACAGCCCGGTGAGGACATCGAGTCGCTCGAACTCGGTCCCAACAACTGCGCGGCTAACTAATCCCGACACACCCTCTCGATGGCGCACGCGCAGGGAATTCGACGAAATTGGCCGCAGTTCGTCCTCCAGTTACTGACCGTCTTCGCGGTCGGGTTGACGATCGGAGCCGAACGCAACGTCGTCCCCGTCCTCGGCCAAGAGGTGCTCGGCGTCGAGTCGATGCTGGTGATCGGCTCGTTCGTGGTGAGCTTCGGCTTCGTCAAGGCCGTACTCAACCTCTATGGCGGGAAGTGGTCCGAATCGTACGGGCGGAAACCCATCCTGATCGCCGGCTGGCTGGTCGCCTTGCCGATCCCGGTGATCCTGATCTACGCCCCGAACTGGTGGTGGATCACGCTCGGCAACGTGCTCCTCGGCGTCAATCAGGGTCTGGCGTGGAGTATGAGCGTCAACGCGAAGATCGACCTCGCCGGCAGCGACGCGCGCGGGTTCGCCGTCGGCCTCGACGAGGCGTTCGGCTACGGCGGCGTCGCGATCGGCACGTGGGTGACGGGCGTCATCGCCGCGCAGTACAGCCTCCGTCCTGAACCCTTCTACTTCCTCGCGGGCGTCGTCGTGGTCGCACTCGTTGTCTCGGTCTTATTCGTTGAGGAGACGCTCCCCTATGCTCGAACCGAGGCCGAGGAAGAGACCGACGATGCGGACGCCGACCTCCCGTTTCGGGAGATACTGAAACGGGCGACGTGGGGCAACCGGACGTTGTTTGCGGCGGCACAGGCCGGGAGCGTCGAGAAGTTCGTCGACGCACTCGTCTGGATCGCCTACCCACTCTACCTCACGGCCGCCGGGCTATCGATCGCCGAAGTGGGGGTGGTCGTGGGCGTGTATGGAGGGGTGTGGGGTGTCCTACAGCTCTACACGGGAAAGCTCGCGGACGATATTGGCCGCCGACCGCCGGTCGTCGCCGGGATGTTCGTCGCGGGTGCGGGTGTGCTTGCGACCGTACTGGTCGAGGGGTACCGGCCGTGGATTCTGACCGCCGGCGTCACCGGCGTCGGAATGGCGCTGCTCTACCCCAACCTGATCACGGTGGTCGGTGACGCCGCACACCCTTCGTGGCGTGCGACCGGTCTAGGCGTCTACCGAATGTGGCGTGACGCGGGCTACGGCTTCGGCGCAATCCTCATCGGCGTGACGGCCGATCTCGTGTCGACGGAAGCCGCGTTCTACGCCGTCGCCGCTGCAATGTTCATCTCCGGAACCGTCGCGTTGGCGTGGCTGCGAGAAACCCATCCCGAGCGTCGGTCGGACGACGCTCTCAAAACACCGCTGTCGAGGCTCGTCAACGACAGGTACGGACAGAAGCGCGATAGCGACCGTCCGTAAGAGAGGAGATGGATTCTCGGCGCGAAATCCACGTGGCGTCTCGCACTCGACTCGCCACTCAGAGATGAGCGCGTGATTGTGCCACCTATACACAAGTCTTTTACTCGCATACCTGCTATCTAGTGGTGATACCGATGCCTGATTCGATGGCCGCACAACTGCAACAAGATATGGAGTGTGAGGGCTTACTCGAGTGTTTCCACGGTCTCAAGCAACTTGACCGAGAGTGTTTCGAGGTCCTCGTGAATGCAGAGGGGCCACTTACAGTCGACGAGATCGCTGATGCAGTGGACCGCGAACGTTCAACTGCGTACCGTTCGGTTCAACGGTTGCTTCAGACGGGCTTCATTCAGAAAGAGCAGATCAATTACGAACAGGGTGGCTACTATCACGTCTACTCGCCGACTGACCCCTCACAGATCACCGACGATATGCAGCGGATGCTCAACGACTGGTACGCGATGATGGGACAACTCATCCACGAGTTCGAGGCCAAGTATGAGCAGGCTGAGTCAACTACCCCTGTTGAGGGGGAGTAGCGGCTCGCATATCGTCACTCCGTTCGGCCGAAACGGATAGCGGACGACGTCGGCCTCAGGCGACACCTCCGAGCAGATTCCCAACCGTGTATGCGACTATCGCAGCGGTCATCCCGACGACGAACATCTCGATACCGTTCACGTACCACTGCCGCGCCGTCACGAGACTCCTACTCGCACCGACGAGGAAGAACCCGAGACCGGTGAACGCGATCGAGAGAGAAAACGTCGGAGTGAGATTGAGGATGTACGGAATCAACGGGGCCCACCCCGCGACGATGAACGCGAGAAACGTCACGAAGGCCGTTCGTCGGGGCGACTTGCCGTCAGAGAGCTCTCTCATCGGATCTGCATCCGTCTCCTGGTGAGAGCGTTCGTAATCAAGTTCCGACCGGCGACTGAGGTAGTTACTCATCCCCATCGAGAACCCGTCGGCGAACAGGTTTGCCGCTCCCAGAACGAGCACGATAGACGGATTCAGGGCGGCTCCAGCGACGCCGGAGACGACCGCAAACGTGGTCACAATACCGTCGTTCGCGCCGTAGATCACTTCGGCGAGATACCGGCCGGAAGGTTCGACGTCATCACCGAGGAGTTGCTCGATCATTCACGTGAACGCTCAAACCCCCCGATTAATTAATCCCGGTTCTCGGTAGAGACAAGAGATGAGGGAAGGATTTCCTGCTCAAGCGTCCACGAAGAGTTCAAACCACGGTCGACTATCGCGCCTCCTTGCGGTTGAGGTTCGCACGACGTTCTTCGAACTCTTCTTCGGATAGATCGCCACGAGCATACGCCATCCGAAGTTCTTCGAGCGCTCGGTCGTTGGTCACCGACGATCCGACGTGGCCGACGAGGCCCCGATAGAGCAGGTAGCCGATGCCGACGAGGACGACAAGCCAGACGAGCACCATCCCGACGCCCCACAGTGGTGAGAGACCCCCAGCCATCTCGCCACCCCACCACCATCCCATCATCCCCATCATCGGCATCACGAGGATCATCATCAGTAGCGGGAACAGGACGATAACCGCCAGCACGATCAAGATCGCTCGGAGTACGTCGTCAGAGGTGCGTGCTGTGGACATGGTGAGCCCTCTAGAGTACGCGGAGAACGGTGATAAAGTTGGCCGACCAAGACTTCCGTTCCGGTGCCGGACCCGGACCTGAGGGTCTCAATTCAGTCGTCCGTTCTAGAAATTACGACCTTCTATTCTGACCGTTCGAGCGTCTCCCGTCGGGATTCGAACTCTTCATCGGTGAGATCGCCGCGAGCGTACGCCACGCGGAGTTCCTCCATCGCGGGGTTCCGAGACGACCCCGCGTCACTCACGCGCCGGAGGACGACGTATCCGCCTCCGAGGAGCAGGAGGAGGAGCGTGAGCGGGACGACCATCATGATCAACGGCCACCAGCCACCGGTGTTTCCGTATCCTCCCATCATCCCGCCATAGCCCATCATGCCACCGAATCCCATCCCCATCGTGAGCAACGGGAGGACGACTATCGCTCCGAGGACGAGTAAGATGAGAGTCGTCGTGTCGAGTTGATTCGCGGACGACATCCGGACTCATACCTCCGAGGTGGATTCGAGTTCGTCGGTGACGGCCGACAGTACGCGCTCGAACCGCTCACGCACTTCAGACGCGATCTCGTCGAGCGCATCGTTGTCGGCGACGCCCACGAGTCGTTCCGGGTCAACGGCACTCACCACTACGTCCCCGTCGTCGGTTTCGTAGACGATGACGTTGCACGGGAGGAGTGCACCGAGTTCTATCTCCTCTGTTAGCCCCTCGTACGCCAACTGTGGATTGCACGCGCCGAGGATGCGGTACTGGCGAAACTCCTCGTCAAGTTTCTCTCTCAGCGTCGCCTGTATGTCGATATCACACAGGACCCCGAACCCCTCGTCTTTTAAGGCCGCGATAGTCGCCTCTACTACCTGATCGAAGTCGTCCGTCGTCCGAGTTTGTATTGTATAGGACATATTCGACATTACTACTTCCGTCGTCTTAATAGTATGGCTCATCGGATAACGTATTGTTCGTCCGGTGACGAAGCGATTGGGATGGGAAGCTAACACCTGCGTCCCTGACCGGATATACCGTACCTATGGTCGTAGTCGCCGTCAGCCGTGTCTTGAGCCATCTCGTCGACGGTCACGCCTTGTGCGACACCATCCCCGCGACCGATCCGGGACCCATGTGCTCGGTCATGTGTGATTCCATTCATGAAGCCCACTCCGTCGCGGTACCGTTGTAGGGAGGCACATCGTCAGCGATCGTTTCGTTTCCGTGTGCACTGATTAGGGGGCGGCGAACGCGAGTTCCACTACAGCGAACACCACGAGCAGCCACGTTTCGATGTTACGGTCGGTCATCGTCTTTCTCCTCGGTTACTCGTAGGAGGACTCACGAGTTATCCGTCTGAGTGTGGATCGGACCAGGAGATCGTTCAAGAGCGTTTATAGAGCCTTCTAAAGGTTCCTCTCGAATACAACCGTTCGTCTCCGCCGAATTCTTGTAGCCACGACTCGTCTCTGATTTCGATTCCATATTCTACCCTTCGAATACGCTCTCTGTATGCTGTTCTCGGAGCGTTGGTAGGATAGTGCGCTCTTTAGCCTGCCCTCGGTTTTCATCTCTCGAACTCACTGGCGGCACTCCCCGAGCGACGGTAATATTTGAACTCCGGATCCCTATTTTTGTTAGCCATAATCCGTAGAATATATGTGCTCGTCTAGTAGAGTGCGATGTCCCTTTCAGAAACTGCTTCCAAGATCGACCATCTGTCCAGTGAAGAGCGCGAGTGTCTCGAGGACTGTCTTGAGGCCGCCACCGTCTGCGAATGGTGTGCCGACGAGTGCCTCGACGAGGACATGGACATGTTGCAGTGCATCCGGCTCTGCCGCGACGTGGCCGACCACACCTCGCTGCACGCACGCTTCCTCGCGCGCGACTCCGAATACAGTCAGGACATGGCAGGGCAGGTCGCCGAGATGTGCGAGGAGTGCGCCGACGAGTGCGAACAGCACGACCACGACCACTGTCAGACGTGCGCCGAGGTCCTCCGCGAGTGCGCGGAGAGCTGCCGTTGCATGGCGTAATACCTGGGCATCGGCGTAACGGTCGACAAAGAGAGCCTGTCTGCGGTGTGCGGAACTGTACACCCACTCCGCATCGCGGACTTCTTCGGTGATATGTCCATCTCAAAGCGCCATACTCGGCTTGAGACGGACGTGTCCGATAATGAACGTCGTTCCCCGTTCCCGATTCAGTTGATTCACGTCTCGACAGCCTTCACCCCGTTCGCTGGCAGCGATGAAGAGGTGTCATCATACTGGGAGTCGGAAGACATTTATCCGCGATTCACCCCCATCTTCCGTATGGGACTCGAACGGAATCGTCGGCGGTTTCTCCAATTCGTCGGCACATCGGGAGCAGTTGCGCTCACGGGCTGTCTCGGGTCGTCGGCAGACGTCGCCGAGGAGACCCGCACACTCCTGTCGAACGGCGTCCTCCACTCGTCTCCGGCGTGTGTCTGCTGTGAGCAGTACGCGTCGTACGTCGCGGACCGGGATATCTCGCTCAGCGTGCAGAAGACGTAGAACCTCGCTTCGGTCAAGAGCGAGTTAGGAGTTCCGCGAGACCTCTGGTCCTGTCACACCGTGGAGGCGGACAACTACATCGTCGAGGGACACATTCCGCTGGCGGCGGTCGAGAAACTCGCGAGCGAGCGCCCCTCCGTGGCGGGTATCTCGCTCCCCGAAATGCCAGCGGGGAGTCCCGGGATGGGCGGGACGAAGCAGGGTGAGTTCGTGGTGTACGCGTTCGACGTCGACGGCCAGTACCGTGAGTTCACCCGTGTGTAGCGTTCAGGCCGCATCCTAGTCCACGCCACCGGCGGTCTAAAACGGGCGTTCCGACGCCATTCCGCATCTGCTACGCCATTCCGTGTTTCCACCCGATCTTCACGAGTGCCACGTTCATGGGGTAGGTGAACACCGCTCCCACGAACAGGCCGAACGCGCCGAAGCCCCAGAAGGCCGCAGACGCGGGGTCCGGCGGCGGGTGCCCCACGACGCTCGGAGTGACGTACCGCATCACCAGTCCCATACCGAGCATTACCGTGATCATTGAGAAGAACTCGGCCCGGCCCCCCTTCCAGAGCGCTTCGAGCAGGTCGTTGTCGCCCATGTTCATCATCGCTGGGGTCTGGAAGAGTATCCAGCCGAAGAGGAACCCGACGAGGTACTCAACCCAGAATTCCGTCCAGAAGTCGGCGTTCACGAGGCGCATCGCCGCCATCGCAGTCACGATGCCGAGTCCGTCACCCCCGACGCAGTGGATGACCGACCCGGTTACCTTTTTCATCGTATCGTCGACGTACTCCCCGTGTATCCGCTTTTCTGCCTCTCCGCTCTCTGCGCCGATGTTCGGCGGGCGGCACGTCCACCAGTAGAGGGCGAGACCGATAACCGAGAAGAAGAAGACGATGACAGGCCACGCCGCCTTCAACGCCTTGTTTACTTCCGTGTTTACATATAGTGTATCGTAGAGTACGCCGACAGCGCTCAGCAGTCCAACGCCGTACCACGGAACGACGAACCACGGGTCAGTGAGAAACCGGAGGAACTCGAACGCCATGTGTCCGTTACCATCCGAAGAGCAGATAACTCTCATGGCCGGAAGTGACAGTATTATACACGACTCAAATATTATAAGCCCACTCTACTCGGATCTCAAGCCATACTATCTAATAGTATTGTGACACCGACGCATTTTTATTGCCGGGGGCCTAAATCAAACTATGGAACCGGTACTACTCCAGATGGGATCCGGGATGGGGTCCGGAATGAGCCTCGGCTGGGGTGCGGGGCTGTTCGGGTGGCTCACGATGCTGTTGGTACTCGTCGGCATCGTCGCACTCCTTGTATGGGTACTTGGACAGTCGCGCGGAGGGTCGAGCGGCGGTCCGGACGACGCGATGGAACAACTGCGTGCGCGATACGCCCGCGGTGAGATATCCGACGAAGAGTTCGACGAACGCGCGTCTCGACTTCAGAACCAGCAATGAGCGAGGGGTCGAACTCGCGTCCGGGCAAGTCGGGAGACCCGTCTCCCTCCGTCGACCGTCGGACGGTGCTCAGCGCCCTGGGCGCGGCGGGTCTCGCGACGGTCGCAGGATGTGCGTCACAGACGCCGAGTGGCGGCGGTGACGGCGGAAGTAGCGGTGACGGGACTCCGAACGGCGCTACCGGGTCGACGGGAGGGTCCTCCCAGGGGACACCGCCGAACGAGAGAGCCGACCAGACGGTAAACCTGACGGCGTCGGCCGGGACAGTGACGCCCGGGCCCGACGCCAAGAGCACGAACTGGCTCTACGGCGGGTCGTTCCCCGGCCAGCCGATCCGCGTCCGGGAGGGTGACGTGCTGCGAGCGGACGTGACGAACGAACTCCCCGAGGGAACGACGATTCACTGGCACGGCGTCCCCGTCCCGAACGAGATGGACGGTGTCCCGGGTCTCACCCAGAAGCCTATCGAGAACGGTGAAACGTTCACGTACCAGTACCGCGCCGAACCCGCGGGAACGTACTTCTACCACAGCCACGTCGGCCTCCAACTCGACCGCGGTCTCTACGGCCCGCTCATCATCGAGGAGAAGGACCCGCACGTCGAGTACGACCGCGAGTACGTGGTCCTCTTCGACGACTACCTCTCGGGGGAACCGCGGCCACTCTCTGAGTCGGGCGGATCGTCGGGCAGCGGTGGCGGGATGATGGGTGGTGGCGGTGGCGGGATGATGAGCAATCAGATGGGGGGCGGAGGCGGTGGCGGGATGATGGGCGACCGGCGGCCTCCCTACGCGGGCCTACTCGCGAACGGTCGCCTGCCCGCCAACCCGCCGAGGTTCGAGGTCCGAGAGGGGGAGAAGGTCCGCCTCCGGTTCGTCAACGCGAGTTCGGCCACAATCTTCCGGGTCCGAACTGCAGGCCACCGAATGAATATTACACACGCCGACGGCCGGCCGGTCGAACCGACGACCGTGGACTCGTTCATCTTCGGGTCGGGGGAGCGATACGACGCAGTCATTGAGGCCGACAACCCCGGCGTCTGGGAGGTACGCGCCGACGCCGTTGACGGCTCGGAGCCGCCGGCCCGCGGCGTTCTCGCGTACGAGGGGGCATCTGGGTCACCCCGTGCCCCCTCGTCGTCGGGGCGGCGACTCGGATACGACGACCTGCACGCGGTCGACCCCCTCTCACTGTCAGGGCGGCCGGACCGGACGTTCGACCTGACGCTTTCGCGTGGCGGCGGGTCGTACACGTGGACCATCGACGGGCAGGTCTACCCCGACGCCGACCCGCTTCGCATCAACCGGGGCGACCACGTCCGGGTTCGGATGACCAACCACAGCCCCGTCCCGCACCCGATGCACCTCCACGGCCACTTCTTCAAGTTCTCGGACCTCGTGAAGGACACGGTACTCGTGCCCGGTCACATGGGCAGCGTGACGTTTGACTTCCGCGCGGACAACCCCGGCGATTGGCTGTTCCACTGTCACAACCTCTACCATCTCGAAGCTGGCATGGCACGCGTGTTCTCCTACACTGACGGCTGACGGCCTTGACTCCCTGTAACGGTTCGCTTTCGTGCTGAGCATGTCACAGCAGCCGCCTCCTCGCATCTACAGGCGAACAAGGTGAGTTCTTCGGGGCTCAACCGTAAGGCGGTTCACCGATCGAAGTTCGTACGTCGGACGTGTCGACGGTACGCGTCGAAGAGTGCAGGCACCCCGAGCGGGAACGCGAGCACTCCGAACGTCGCGAGCGCGTGTTTCGCGTACGACGACTCTTGATAAGCGAGGTACGTAGCGCCAGCACCGACACAAGCAACTACGTAGGCGAGGTTACTCCAGAGCGGGTCGTACGTCGAGCAGTAACCCCAGCAAACCAGCGTGTACGACGGCGCGTTCCAGGTCGGCGGTCGTAGTTTAGGCCAGAAGAACCGGCAGTACGTGGTAAGCGCGAACATCGCCGTCACGGGGAGTACCGCGAGCCACGCGCTCGGACGGAGCGGAAACCGTGGACCGTACCGCCGGTACGCGTCTAGTAGCACGAGCGGAAGCGCAAAGACGACCAGCCACAGCCCGACGGTGTAGGTGACCGGCCAGTGTTCGATCCGCGGTTGCGTGTAGTCGACTCGGAGCGACGCGGGGAGCGTCGCCCATGGAAACGACGGGTCGGGGACGGGGTTCGTGAGAAAGGACACGCCCATCAGGACGATACCAGCGACGAGAGCGTACACACCGGCCGTCGCCGCCCGTTCAAGTGAAGCTGGCAGCGGCCGGCGGCGGGAGTCACTACCACCATTCCCGTCGAACGGCTCAGGTGGGGAAGAGTTCGTTCTCATAGCTCGCTTCACGTCGGCATGGTTGATTGCACTTGTTGTGTCTAACCAAACTAAAATGCATAGGATGACACGAATTAATTCCGTCATCCTCTGAGACACCGCCGGCCAAGAGGACAAGTGAACCGGCTAGCGAGTGGTCACCGTGGTCGTTGCCGACCAGATCGGCGATGTTGCCTCGAAGCCAAAGCGGTCAGAGCTGTTTTCCTCATCTCTGCCGACTCCACCGATCCGTTCCTCGCGCTCGTAGTGACGGCGTGGCAACTGCCGTAGGAAGAGATACGAAGACTACGGAACCGTGGTAGGAACCCCGCTGAGGGTCTAGCTCTCACTCTGTCGTAGCTCGTCGCTCGGATAGACTCGATACATCCGGCCCTGCCGCTCGCGATACAGAAGCCCGCGCTTCTCGAGTTCGCTCACGGCCTGACCCACCTTACGTTTCGAGAAGTCCGATCGGTCCCGCAGCTCGATCTGCGTGGTACCCGGTGACATGAGCACGGGTTCGAGGACGCGGCGTTCGTCGTCCGGCAGGATATCGAACACTCGAGATTTGGGTCGTCGCTCGGACGAGAGCGTTTCGTCGGGACCAGATCGTCCGGAGGTGTTGGGTTCTCTTGGATGGTCGTATCTGACGGCTCGTCCGAGCGCTGTTCGTTCGCCTCCTCCACTAGAAAGACGTCACGCACGACGAGGTACATCCTCCTGATCACACTCACGACCAAGAGCGTCCCGAGCACGTACCGAAGGAAGTCTGTCCTGCGGACGGCCGCTATCGACGTCTCCATCATCGTTCCCATCTGGTCGAACACCTGCTGGCGCTGGTAGGTGCCTGCCAGTTCAGAGCGGCACCGCCGACCACTACTGTCGCTACGACGAGACCGGCGATAGCATCGGCCCGGCGTCGGATCATCTCAACCACCTCAGTCGAACGTAGCGGTCGGTCATACGAGTATCTTGGCGAGACTGACTCGTACCTGTTTTGCTTCTCAAGGCGGGCAGCATCGTATTGGTTCGTCTGTCGAGAGGATGATCGGTTGGCGATTCCCCAGTAGCTTATCCTCACTGTTCTCTTTCGGTCATTACGCTTATAGCCCTGTAATCTATGGGGTAAATTGTTATTTGCCGGTCGAAAATGGTCTTTTCTAAGCTCAGGTCGACCGGACTACGGACAACAAGCGTGGGTTCGGCCTGAGACAAGCGATATCGGCTATATTACCAGAATTCTATTCACAAGTGTATTGTCTATAAATGGCTTGGCGGAGCGTCGGGGAGAAGCGAATAGCTCAGACACCGGGTCGGCGACGACTTAGACTTGTGGAGGTCGTTGCCGACGCCGACACGGTCAAGGAGAGCTCGAAGAACGCGGTGAGTGCCCTTCGGGAGCGTGGTGCCGACGTCATGATGATTACGGGGGACAACGAGCAGACTGCCCGGGCCGTGGCCGAACAGGTCGGTATTGACCCGGACGACGTCCGTGCGGGCGTCCTTCCTGAGGACAAGTCCGACGCGGTCGAATCTATCCAAGAGGAAGGTCGGAAGGCCATGATGGTGGGCGACGGCGTCAACGACGCACCCGCGCTCGCGGTGGCGTACGTCGGTACCGCCATCGGGTCAGGCACCGACGTCGCTATCGAAGCGGCCGACGTGACCCTGATGCGTGACGACCCTCGCGACGTAGTGAAATCCATCCGCATATCCGAGGGGACTCTCGCGAAGATCAAACAGAACCTCTTCTGGGCCCTCGGGTACAATATGGTGCTCATCCCCCTCGCATCGCTCGGACTTCTCCAGCCGGTCCTGGCTGCGGGGGCGATGGCGTTCTCCAGCGTGAGTGTGCTGACGAACAGCCTCCTGTTCCGGCGGTACACCCCCGACCACGACTACAAGCTGCTCGGGATGCTCCGCTAACAGCGTCTTCGTTTTACTTCTACGTAGTATTTTGAGTCGAAAAACGTCGCAGCTGCCGTTGAGCGGTTCACCCCCTAACCGAACCCTGCGGTGATCAACATCCAAGCCTAGAAGGCCATCGGATTCGAATCTACTCGCGTGACCGATACTGTTCGTTGCTGGTTCGTCGAGCGGGGGTACAACAACCGCGACCTCGTCATCCTCACGTATGCAACTCCCGACGGTGATCGAGCCTTCACACAGGAACTCGCGGCGCAGGTGATCGATACGAAGACCGTCACCGCTGCCAAGGACGTCGACCCCGACAACCTCGAACCGGTCAACGACCCCGAGACGCGCGAACGCTACGCGAACGAGGCCGACCGCGTCGCCAGCGAGCACGATCCCGACGACGAGATCTAAGTTGGTCGACGGAGCCGCTTCTAGACATGAGAACGAAATTCCGAGGAGGTGGTCAAACGTAGATCCATCGATGATCGTTATCGGTTCCTGTTACCTTACGTATACGGGAGTGCTTGGTTTGCACGTCGAGCGGAGGTCTACTCTTCGCTCGATTCCATCAGGGGGGCTCGCGGTCGGCATTTTGGCGTCTACGTCCGTCCCGCGGTCAGAGTAGGTCTCCTGAATTCAGATGAGTGTATTTGTTCCCGATGCGGAGTTCGCCTTCTCACCGTCACCTCCGACCCGTCTACCTGCCTTGCATCTGAGAGCAGAGCCCGGCCACGTCGTCCGCATCGCCACCGTTCTCCGCCACATCGACGATGAGATCGGCGAGACACGTCAGTTCCGATACGTATTCCCGCCGGCGTCGTTCCCAAGCGGCGGATATAGATGGCTCCCTCGCTATGTCGACCGCTCGCGATACGACGTCATCGACCGAGCGGTAGTTGTGTAGCAACCCCTCCTCTTCAAGTTCAAGGAAGTTGCCGAAGTCGTCGTCGCCGACGAACGAACACGACCGAATAGTGGGTGTGCCGAGCAGAGCGGCCTCGGTGGTCGTCGTCCCGGTGTCGGTCACGACCAGACGCGCCTCGGCGAGGACGTCGTGTAGGTGTGCGGGGTGGAGGTCGTACTGGCGTACGTCGGCGTCGGAGAGGATGGGTTCGGACCCTTCGGCGGAGACCACGACAGTACCCCACTCCGTGAGGCGATCGACGAGTCTGCGTCGGTCGGCACGGGAGAACCCCGAGGCACCGACATCGTGGTGTGAACCGAAGGCGTTGAGCCGTAACACGAACAGCGGCTCGTCACGTCCGATATCAAGCCGGTCTCGGACCGACGACGAGGAGTCGTACACCTCTGGGTGGAGATACGCGCACTCCATGAACCCTCGGAACCGGTAGTGGTTCTCGCCGAGGTCCTTCCGGAAGGCGTGGGGCGTGATGAGCGTCTCGGCGAACGGGTGAGAGATAGCGTGGTCGAACTCGTAGTGTTCCGAGTCGAGGACGAGAACCGTCGGCGTCCGCGAGACGAGTCCGGCGTGGGCGGCGTAGGCGCCCATCCCGAATATCACGTCAGGGTCGTACCGGAGCGTCTGGACGACGAGGGAAGCGTACTGGCTCGGGAGCTCCGCAGCGAGCGAGTACTTGGTAGAGCCGCACCGCCCGTACACTCGGTACGGAAGATCGTAGTATTCGAGGAGGGGGAGAGTACATTGGTAGTCGCGGGCGAGTATGCGGACCTCGTGTCCTCGCGCTTCGAGTTCGCGGACGGCGTGCTTGTAGACGTGAACGTGAGCCGGGGTGTTTGTGAATACGAGGTATTGCATCGAGGAAACTCAATCGCGGTAGCCCCATTGTTAATCACCGCCAACCCCTACTAAATCTAACAGATGGACGTACGAAACCTCCTCTACGTGAGCGACGTGTCCGTAAAGGGTCGGGACTGCAACCGCCGGAATCGTACGGAAAAGCGAACCGACGTTCGATCGCCGCCGTTCGAACTGGCTGAAAACGCTCCCGTCGAATTATCCGTCGGCTCTATGAACGCTCGGTGAATGTCGCCCACAGTATCTCGGGGATCCGAACTAGCCCGCCGAGACGCGTATCTCCGGGCACAGGACGACCAGATCCACGAAACTCGGAGTCTTCGGTAATATGCTCGCGCCGGCCACGAAGTCATTCCGACTCCCCCCGGCGAGAGAGATCCCCCGACACGAGTGCGACTACCAGTAGTCCGGCGGCTAGGGACTTCTGGTGGATCGTCGCCCAGAGCAGGTAGCTTCGGTTACGGGCCCGGTCGTCGAACCGGCCGTTCGTCCCGTGGTCTTGGTCGTCGTCGACCGGCTCCCAGAGGTTGTACTCCCTGTCGGAGTCCTCGGGTTCGTCGGTCATCTGCGAGTCGAACCCGGACTTCGCCAGCATCCGGTCGAGTTGCCGAGGGATGAGCCGATTGCCGATGATCGCCTTCGCGGTCGATCGCCCGACCCACAGTTCGTCACGGTCGTGGTGGGCCGCGTGGACGATGGCGTCGGCCGCGACCTCCGGTTGGTAGATCGGTGGGACGGGCTGTGCTTTCTTCGGCAGGCGGCTCTTGACCCACTCGAACTGCGGCGTGTTGAGCGCAGGCATCTGTATCATCGCCAGTCGGACGTCGCTGTCGTCGTGGATGAGTTCGGTGCACACCGACTCGGTGAACCCCTGGATGGCGTGTTTTGCGCCGCAGTACGCTGATTGGAGCGGAATCCCCCGGAAGGCGAGCGCCGACCCGACCTGGATGATCGTCCCCTCGTCTCGAGGAAGCATGCGGTCGAGCGCCGTCTGGGTCCCGTAGACGAACCCGAGGTACGTGACCTCGGTGACCCGCCGGTACTCCTCGGCCTTCATCTCCTTCGCCGGCGAGAAGACCGAGGTCATGGCGTCGTTCACCCACACGTCGATCGGGCCGAACTCCTCCTCCACGGCGTCGGCCGCCTCCTCGATCTGTTCGGGGTCGGCAACGTCCGTCTGCACCGTGAGGGCCTCGCCGCCAGCGCTCTCGACGTCCCGACGCGCGCCTTCGAGGCCGGCCTCACCTCGGGCGAGGAGTCCGACCCGCGCTCCCTCTTCGGCGAAGGCGCGCGCCGTCGCGCGCCCGATACCGGCCGATGCTCCCGTTATCACGACAACTTCCGGTTCGTCTGTCGTACTCATGATAATAGTCTCCGTTGATCGTTTACTACGCGATGTACTGCGGCCACCACTCGCCGTACTTGTCTCGGATCGTCCCGCGCGGGATACTGACGAGGATCAATAGTATCCCGACGACGACGCTACTCCACGTCGCCGCCGTCGGGCCGCCGAGTATCCACGGCATCGTCCGCCAGCGGCTCTTGTCGCCCATGAACCCCATGAGCGACTCCGTCGCGTACGCGACGGCACCGAGTCCGGCGTCCGAAACCGGGAACGCCCTCGATATTCGGGATTCGAGGATCTGTCTGGTTCCGTTCCCGAATACGGGGTCCCACACGGCGTCGATGTATCCGAGCTGGTAGGCCGCCATGTAACGCGAGGCAAAGAATCCGAACAGACCGAGTGCGATTATCGGCGCTCGCTGGGCCGCTGTCGACGGATTGTACGACCAGCCCGAAGGAACGGTGGCTCCTTCCATCTCCATGCGCATCATGATGATGACGGAGAACGTGATCACGAGGATGCCGAC
This sequence comes from Haloferacaceae archaeon 50, assembly GCA_046097085.1. Classification (GTDB taxonomy): domain Archaea; phylum Halobacteriota; class Halobacteria; order Halobacteriales; family Haloferacaceae. Next base: position 223,473 of record CP175568.1, read on the forward strand.
CAGCGTGTCGTTGAGATACGCGGCGGCCGTCGGCGCGTGGAATACGAGCGGTGCCATCAGAAGCCAGAATCCAACAAATCCGTTTGCGTACGACCCCCACGGATTGTCGCGGATCAGCGTTACACCAGCCAAGGCGACGAGGACGACGCTCGTGACGACGTCGCTCCACGTCATCCATACGCTCTCGTATCCGAGTGAGAACGGACTGAAGACGAGTCAGAGGCCGAGCGAGATGACTCCGTACTGTATCCACGACTCCTTGAGGGGATGCTTGAGCATCATCCCTCCCGGCTCTTGCATCTCCTCGTCTCCGTCCTCGGATCCGTTGTCGCGGCTCTGTTCGTCGCCATCGGTCGATTGAAGATCTGACTCGTCAACCATGGGTACTTCCTCCGGTCGGCTGGTCGCTCGATATATCCTCTCGAGATGATGCGTCGGCTCTAAGCGCGTCAGGTTCTGATTGCGTCTCCTCGCGTGCCTTCTGGAGGTAGAGCGCACTGTTGATGAGGCCGATGTGACTGAACGCTTGCGGGAAGTTCCCCAGCTAGTTGCCCGTCTCCGGATCGACCTCCTCGGCCAGAAGGCCGAGCGGACTCACGTGCTCTAACGCGTCGTCGAAGAGGGCCGCTGCCTCCTCGACGCGTCCGGAGAGCGCGAGGGCCGAAACCAGCCAGAACGAACAGAGGGCGAACGCTCCCTCCTCGCCGGGGAGACCGTCGTCGCCCTCGTACCGTTTGACTAGTCCGTCGCCAGTCACCAGCCTGTCGAGCGTGGCGTCTATCGTCGACTGGACGCGCGGATCGTCGGCCGGCAGAAATCCGACGAGCGGGATCAGGAGACTCGTCGCGTCGAGCGTGTCTTCGTCCCCGAAGGCGCGGACGAAGCTGTCGGCCGACTCGCTGTACCCCTTCTCTAGGACGGCCTCCAGTATCGCGTCCCGACTCTCCTTCCAGTCGTCGACCGGGCCGTCGAAGTCCGTCGCGTCGACGATATCGATCCCGCGGTCGAGGGCGACCCAGCACATCACCTTCGAGTAGACGAAGTGCTGGCGGTCGGAGCGCGTCTCCCAGATGCCGGCGTCCGGTTCGCGCCACGCCTCGCACACGTAGTCGATGATGTCCCTCAGCACGTCCCACTCGCCCTCGTCGATGTCGGCCCCGTAGCGACTCGTCGCGTACATGCCCTGCACGAGTTCGCCGTAGACATCGAGTTTGTCCTGATCCGCCGCCGCGTTGCCGACTCTGACCGGGGCCGAGTCGCGGTAGCCGGAGAGGTGGTCGAGCGTCCGTTCGTCGGGGACCTCTCCCCCGTCCAAGCCGTACATTGGATGGATGTCCGCCGGTTCGTGGCGCGAGCAGTGGTCCAGACACAGGTCGAAGTACGACGTAGCCTCGTCGGTGTGGCCCACCTCGGCTAGCGCTCTCACAGTGAAGGCGGCATCACGGATCCAGTTGTAGCGGTAGTCCCAGTTTCGGACGCCGCCCACGTCCTCGGGGAGCGACGTCGTGGGTGCCGCGCAGATGGCGCCCGACTCGTGGTTGATGAGGAGCTTGAGTGCCAGCGCGGAGCGAATCACAGTCCGATGCCACTCCCCGCCGATCGGTTCCTCTTTCGTCTCGGGCGACGCCTCGGCCCATTCCCGCCAGTAGCGTGTCACGTCGTCGCAGAGTTGCTCGTGGTGGCTCGAGTCGCGTCGAACCTTGTTTTCCTATGTAGAAGCCGGGTAACGCTGAACCGCCAGTACGTTCCGGTCGTCTCAGAACTCTCCATCACGATCTCTCACCTAAGCAAGAAGAGGGAGTACCGTCGAACTCGAGGACTGAGGTCGGGGGTCGTTCGGGAGCGCTGAGGCGCTCTATCGACGGGGCGAGAGGGCAACCTCACGTGGCTCAATCGTCGGTGACCCAGTCCGGCGAGGAACTACCTCGCTCGTTCCGTCCCGTGACGAACAGAGAGTACAGGATCAACGTCATCCCGAGGGCGAGAAAGCCTGTCTGTACCATCCCCGAGACGAACACCGAGAGGTGAACGACGTCGTACAGCACGCCCTCGAGTACGGAGCCGACGCTGACGAGTACGAATCCGACCGCGACGAACAGCATCCGGTGACTTCGCTCTCGAAGATACGCTCGATACGCCTGATACGCGATGAGCAATCCAAGGAGGACGACAACGAGTTTGGCAACCACCAGACCGACGTGCATCATTCGTCGCGCCCCTGCATCGAGTCCCAGATAGTACGGAAGCGGTCGGGGGCGTCGTTCCGGCGGGTCAGTTCGACGTCGAAGTCGCCGTCTTCGAGCGTGATGTCGAGGTGTTCCAAGTTCGACTCGTACAAGTCGTAGTGGTTCCCGTCGGCCCGGACCTCCGTGTGTGACCGAATCAATCGCTGGTCGAGGAGGTCCTCGATGCGACGGTATATCGTCGACAGCGACACGTCACATCGCTCGTCGAGCATCTGCGCAGACATGGGTCGCTCGTCGGTCTCCGTCAAGATAATACGTACTGCTTCGTCGCCGAGAAGTGCGAGAAGGCGATCGGTCGAATTCTCGCGGCCGCGCATAGTTCTCATGACCTTCGAGTGAGGCATATCTCTACTGGCCACTCTCATCGCAGGAGTCTGATTTTCAGACAGTGACAAGATTAAGTACATGGAAGTAAATTATAATTCGCGATTTCACGAATGAGAACGCCCCTGATGAGTTATTACCTCGTCGACAGACGAACCGAGTATGAAATCTCAGTGGCAGAGCGTCGGACAGGGATTGCTCGTGGTCGGCATAGTAATAGTGCTAGCGTCCTCCGGCGTCGCACTCGCACACGGAGGCGGAGGCGCAGAGACGACGACGACCGTCACGACGGCCACGTCTACGGCGCATCACGATACCGGGACCGCTACGCACGCGGGTGGAAACTCGGGGCAGACGGAAACACGTCACGATACCAAAGACGCACACCAGACCGCGAGCGGCCACGGCCACGATGGCGGCGGAGAGGCTACGGCCTCTGGCCACCACGAGTCCGGCGAGCAGAGTGACGGTCACTCTCACGACTCCGAGGAAAGTGGACTCCTCAGTGGATGGATGTCTATCGTCGGCGGGTTGTTCCTCCTCGGGGCCGTGACGACTGCGCCGACCTACCGGTACGTTCAGTCGGCCAAGAACATCGCGCTTGGCCCCCTTCACCTCGCTGGAGCGCTCCTGGCGCTGTTCACGGCGGCCGTCCACCTCTACCTGTTCTTCGAGCACGGCACCGTGATCATGCTCCTCGCCGGACTCGGATTCGTCGGCGGAGTCGTCCTCCTCTTCGCCGGAGTTGCACGGCGGTACCTCTACGTAGCGGGAATCGCATACACGCTCGCGCAACTCGCCCTCTGGGTCGACGCCGGAATGCCCCACCTCGGTAGCTTCGGATTACTGGACAAGGTCGTACAGGTGGCGCTCATCGGCGTACTCGGGTACCTGTACGCGCGTGGGAACTCGACTACGGGGGTATGAAACGGTAGACCAACCGGCGACCCGCCGATTTCTCTCCATCGAGGAAGACCAGCAATCTCGAAGTTGCCGGTGTGATCAACAGGTTGGAATGGCTGAGAGAAATGCATCTCCAGTGCTATTTACAGATTCCAGGCACTTGCTATCCGGGGCACTCATCTATCCGAACCGAGTGGTTAACGAACGAAAATAGAGCGTCGATCAACCGGAGGTGTGTTAGTCAGAACGCGGTTACGTGAGCAGCCCCAATTTTCGGACGTGGACCGTAACGAACACGCCGACTTCATAGTCCCTACGTTAGCACGAAGGAACTCTGAGGGCTTCGAGACGCCGGAAGAGCGGTATACGACGACTACTTCTCGGGTACTATACGCGTCACCGCTTCGGGCCGGAGTCAACGAACGATGAACGTGCTGTACTTCGGTCTCGGTATACTCGCGTTGGCTGGAGTCGCGATCGATCTCCTCTGGACGACGCTCTGGGTGCAGGAGGGTGCCGGACCGCTGACAACTCGGTTGATGCGATGGTCGTGGAAGGGACTCCGACGAGTGACAGAACCGGGCTCCCGCGCACTTAGTCTCGCCGGGCCACTCATACTAGCGTTCACCACTATCGGGTGGCTCACGTTGATGTGGGGAGGATGGACGCTCGTGTTCGCCAGCGCCGAAGGGACACTCATTGACACGGTGAGCAAGAATCCGATCACCTAGGCCGACCGGATATACTTCACCGGATACACGGTGTTTACGCTGGGCATCGGCGACTACGTTCCGCGAGACGGTGTCTGACAAGTCGCAACCGCACTGGCGAGTGGGGGTGGGATGCTCTTCGTGACGCTGAGCATCACCTATATCCTCTCGGTGCTCGACGCAGTGTCCCAAAAGCGCGCGTTCGCAACCGAGGTGACGGGACTCGGCGGGCATAGCCACACGATCGTACAGCGGGGATGGGACGACGCGACGTTCGAAGGACTCGAACTACCGCTCAGCACGCTCACGTCGCAGCTCAACACGCTCACGGCAAATCACAAGGCCTACCCGATCCTTCACTACTTCTACACGCCAGAGGTCGAAGAAGCTCCGACGATCAGCGTCGCAATTCTCGACGACGCACTGACGATGCTTCGCTTCGGAGTCCCGAAGTCCGATCGTCCCAGTAGGGCGGTCGTTGAAAGCGCGCGGTCAAGCGTTCAAACGTGTACCTCGAGACGCTCGATCCGATGATTCCAGCCTCTGATCGAAATCCGCCGCCGCCCGATCTCGACGCACTTCGGAACGAAGGCATCCCGACCGTCTCCGCCCAAGAGTTCGACGACTCCCTAGATGAACTCGGAGAACGACGACGAAAGCTCTTGGCGCTGATCGAACTTGACGCGCGACAGTGGCCCGACCCGAGGGAGAAGTGATACGTTCGGACGAGAGTTCTCTCAGTACGCGTCCGATGCACTATCGACGCATCATCGACTAAGAAATCCCGAATTCATAGATGATTCTCCCCAGAAAACGGGTCACCGAAGGGATGAAGTTACGGAGTTGTATCTGGAAAGTGCGTTGAGGAGTCGACGGCTACGGTAGGCTTCGTTCTTGGACGGATTCAGCCGTCGGCGGCATCCTTGAGAGACTTGTACTGCTTGACGACGTCCTCGGCACATGAGGAACAGCAGACGTTGTAGCGGTCACCAGAGCCTATTTCGACCGTTTCGCCGTCATCTGGGACCGTCTTTCCACAGATCGTACACTCGATATCGAAATCGCCGCCCCCAAACTGAGGATGCCACGCGAACCGAATCACAGACTCCACGTGATACTCTTGGAGGGCTGTTTCGTCAAGTGTGTCGGCGACGACTTCATGTATCTCAGAAGGGGAGAGAACGGCTTTGGCGAAGACACGTGATTCGACGGTTTGGAACACATGTTCGACTCCTTCCATCCCGTCGAGTTTCGAGAGTATTTCTTCGGCTTTGCCGGGTTCAATATCTAAAACGACAAGTGATTCATCCGGTCCCGTGAGTTGGGTTCGGTCCAGTTCGAGCGTGAATCGCTGTATGATCCCGAGTTCCTGCAGTCGGTCAACCCGGTTCGATACGGACGGCGGGGAGAGGCCGACTTCGTCGGCGATATCTCGATACGAACAACGTGCGTCCTTTAAGAGACGATGGATTATTTCAGCGCCCGTCGAGTCTAATTCAACCATAAGACGATAAAAAGATGCGAAACTCCTGAATCTGTCCCCTCGAAGCCGTGGCACGTTGTATGGTCAAAACAACGCGTATAGACGTAGACTTCTATTCACCTGTTACCTCCCATTGTACAGTGGCTTCGGTTCTATTTGGTAGACAATACAAGTATCTATATTATAAGTAAGTAGCCAGCCCAACGCTAGATTCGAAAACTACACCAAGTTTAATTCGAGTGTTGCTAGCCAAAACGTCCGTATGATGCGAGTCCGTAACTAGGTACAGAATGTTAGATTTGCTTGGGGAGGTTGTACTTGCAAGTTCGCCAGTCCCTTCGTGGCTGGTTGACTTCGGGAAACAGATTGAACACGCGCTCGCGCCGGCGAGGAACGTGATCAAACCGATCCTCGCGAGTTGGTGGACACTCGGAATCTGGGCGACGCTCAATCTCGTGTCGTTGGGGGTCCTATGGTGGGACCTGCGCGAGCGCAATCAGAACCTGCCATCGATGATGAAATTCGTCTGGAGTCTGGTGATCGCGTACTCTGGACCCGTGGGACTCGCCGTATACTGGTACTCGGGACGGACCCAAATGGACGAGGACTCGCTCTGGAAACAGGGGTTCCGGTCGACCTCTCACTGCTATTCAGGGTGCGGCATCGGCGAGGTTATTGGCATCACCGCTGCGACGATTATCCTCAGCTTTCCGGTACTCTGGGTGGTCGTCGTCACGTTTGCGCTTGCATACCTGTTCGGGTTCGGCTTCACTATCGGTCCACTGATGCAGGAGGGCGTCGGGTTCGGCGAAGCGGTCAAGGACGCTCTATGGAGTGAGACGCCGAGCATCACGATTATGGAAATCGCTGCCATTGGGACGGATCTCCTGTTAGCCGGGGGGACGGGGTGGACGAATCCGCTGTTCTGGACCGCTCTGTTCTTCTCACTGACTATCGGGTTTATCTTCGCGTACCCTGTCAACGCTCTACTCATCATCTTCGGTGTCAAGGAAGGAATGGGTAACCCTGCCGAGATGGACGGAAGCGGCGACAGCGCGAGCGCCGACTAAACTCTTATTTCAGATTCAATCGAAGGACTAGAACCCACAATTATTATGTGAAATTACATTTGGTGCGGTATTTTATTTGATTGATTCTAATCAGAGTACATACTGTGACGGATGAGTGTGGACCAAGGGAACGGCTGAAATACCGCGAACACGTCCATTTCGTCACCCAATAGACGCAGTTCGCGCTCGTCAACAACCTCCTCCAGCATTTCGATCAGCCCCTTTAATGGATGAATTCAAAGATCTCACTTCAGTGTGAGCGACGCTATCGTCTACAAGTACATCCAAGGACAGAGCAACGCCGGCATCGTCAAGGAGGACGCGCTGGACGACGATCAGCACCGACAAGGGTTTTCCTGAAGGTTCTACGGCTCACTGAGGAGACCCGGAAGTTCTTGACAACGGCCTCGTTGAAATCCTCAATCGGTGATAGCTTTCAGCAGCAGTGCTGAATACAGGGCGCATATTCAGCACCGAGGAGATCGCGATTCGGCCTCGACTGAATCGGTACATCCAGAGCGACCATTGAACGCACTCATTCTCTGCGGATACATCTCTTCGATCTCTCTGAGCAAGGTTCTCTCGTATTCTCACGGGGGTTCGATGGATGTCTGACCTTACGCAGTAGATACTGTCTGTCCTCATAGTACGGCGGTCACACGGCCACTCGGTGGGGGTGACAAACTAGCACTATCCCCGCGACTGGCTCAAGCTACGCAGTGTTCTCCGAACTGGGAATCCCTACCGGACCACAGATTCTTAGGGAGAAAAAGAGTAGAGAAGCTGTGCCTTCTGGGGATAAGAACGAGGACGCTCACGGTCGAGACGCTGTTCGGGGGAGAAGAGAACGAGACACCGCCAAAAGTGGTGTGCCCGCAAGCGGTGAAGCAGTCCCGAGTCACTTCACGGCGGAGGATATCTTCCAGCGCGTCATCGCAAGCGCCGAAGACGAATACGAGACGCGGAAACAGGAGTTGTTCCTCAGTGGTGTCGCCGCGGGGTTCGCAATCACGGTGACTGTGCTGGCATACGCTGTCGGGACTGCCGCCGTGGATGGGTCGTCGGGCCTCGTCGGCCCGCTGTTCTATCCAGTGGGCTTTATCTTCATTGTCATTGGCCACTACCAGTTGTACACCGAAAACACGCTGCCACCGGTGGCGCTTGTCCTCCTCCGTCTCATCAGCATTCCCGGCCTCCTGCGCATCTGGGGACTCGTCCTCTTCGGCAACCTGGTCGGCGTAAGTATCGGGGCGTACGTACTGGCGAACACGAGCGTCCTGTCACCGGAGGCCGCAGCCGTGGCCGCGGGGTTCGGAGCCGAAGCCCTTCATCTGTCGTGGTGGGATCTCTTTTTCAAGGGGATTTTCGCAGGGTGGCTTGTCGCGGGACTGGTCTGGTTAGACCATGCCGCTAACTCCGTGACTGCGCGAATCCTCATCGTGTTCTTCATCATGTATCTGGTTCCAGCCATGGGCCTGTTTCACATCATCACCTCGATGTGCGACGCGCTGTATCTCTTCTTCGAAGGTGGGGCTGCGCTGTGGCCGCTCGCGTGGCACTTCCTACTCCCAGTGTTGTTGGGGAACACGTTGGGGGGAGTCATTCTCGTGGCGGTTCTCAATTACGGCCTGACTGAAGAACACGTAGTTCCCGAAGAAACTGGAGAGCGAAATAAACTCTCTATTCGAGAACTGTTTCTCGGTGGGCCGATTGGTCGCTCCTCTGCGGTGTTTGAGGAAGAACGTTGAGGGACGGATAGTAGTTCCAGGGATACAGTGTTAAGTATGCAACATATTCTAACAGCTGAATCAGCCAATCCAGCGTGAATAGAAGTCACCTGTCGTGTTGGAAACAGCCTCTGAGTCGCGCACGCCGTTCCTGATACCAATCGGGTAGTTCGTTCACCGGTTGCTGAACCAATGGCGTGTATCGTTCACTCCAAAAGAAATGCTACGTCCAGCCATCGGGCGTACTACCATGCATAGTGGCTAGTCCCTCACACTGATGACGATTTTCCCCTGAACATCTCCTGATTCCAGATACCGGATGGCTTCGGGGACTCCGGTCAACGGGTAGGTTCTGTCGATAACCGGAGTGATCTCTCCAGCTTTGAGGAACTCCGTCAACACGGCCATCGAGTCGCTCTTGGGCGGCGTCGAAAAGCCAATCTCGGGCAGCTGGTTCACGAAGGCTGATAGCACCATCAATTTGATGAATCGAGGAAGACTCCCGAAATAGCGGTGTCCTACGGCGCCGTACTGATCGTGGCCGATTAGAACGTATTTTCCCTCAGGGGTGAGCGCGCGTCTGCACGCCGAAAACGGATGGTTCCCTGGAATGTCGATAATGCGGTTGTAGCGCTCGCTTCCGTGGGTGAAGTCTTCTCGGGTATAGTCAAGGAGATGGTCCGCGCCGATCGATCGGATCACGTCTAGTTTCTCGGTACTGTCCACGCCGGTCACGTCCGCACCGTACGCCTTCGCAAGCTGGACTGCGAAGGTACCCACACCACCTCCAGCCCCGTTGATCAACACCTTCTGTCCCGACTGGACCTGGCCCTGATAGTGAACACCCTGAAGTGCAATCAATCCGGAGGTAGGGACGGCTGCGGCCTGTTCGAACGTGATGTTGTCGGGCTTGGGCGCGAGTGCATCGGTGGGTGCAGGTACGTACTCGGCATATGCCCCGCCGTTTGTCCACTGATAGCCCCTGATGGTCTCGCCGAATACGGCGTCACCCGGGGTGAACTGCGTCATGTTCTCGCCCACAGCCTTGACGCGCCCGGCCACGTCCGTTCCCGGAACAGGGTTCTTCGGTCTGAGGAGGCCAACCCCCATGAGGCGGAGGACGTACGGCAGGCCCCTCACCATGTGCCAGACATCCGGGTGGACGGACGCCGCGTACACTTGTATGAGCACCTCGTCGTCTTTGATCGCCGGCGTGTCGATCTCCGTCAGTTCCAAGAGGTCTGGTGAGCCGTACGTGTGATGAACGATGGCCTTCATGGTGTTCTCCCGAATTATTAGATACTAGAAGAAGCGGTCCCTCCAGTGTGTCCCTCAAACGCGTCTCACATAGATAAAGTGGTCTTTCGTGTCTTCTGGCAACCACTCTAGATTTCATCTCCTTTCGAGACAATGAATACCCTTGAACCGGGGGCAGTGACCAGGGATACGATGGCGGGCTTATCGGAGATCGGAATCACTCGATGGTTGGTCTGATGAATACACGCTCTGTATCCAGCACGGAACTGTTGAGGGATGGCTGAGTAGTCCTACTGGTTATGGACTCGACGCAGCGCATCAACCGTTGCTGTCCCCGAGATACGAATGTATTTCTGTGCAGTCGCCAAATCGCTCCACCCCATCAGAGCTTGTAGCGGCACCGGGGCGACGCCTTTGTACGCGTGGTAGCTGGCGGCGGTCGCTCGCAGACAGTGCGGATAGACCCGACCTGGAAGGTCAGCTGCGCTCGCGGCAGCCTGTACTCGTCTGTTGATTGTTGACCGTGACCGGGGAAACGCATCGTATCGGTTAGCAAAACGCTCGACACTCAGCTCCAGTCGAAGCGAGAGATCAAACGGGATTAGTCGAGCCGAGGCCACTGTCTTCGGATGCCAGCGGGACGCGACGGCATCCTCAACGGACAGGTCGTCGTTGTGGGGTGGCTTCCTGTCGGGCCTGCCGTTGGCAGTACCCGCACCGACATGGTTCGTGTTGTGGGATGCGAATCGTTCGGCGGTTCCAGTTCACCCACGCAGTCTGGAAGTGTGCAATCTCACCAGCGCGAAGCCCGAGTCGGCCTGCAACGAGACAGATGAATCGCGCCTCAAAATCGTGTGGCGCTGGAAGGCCTGCGCACGCTTCCAGCAAGAATTCGAACTGGCGGTCGGTGAGGACATCCTCATGGGTATGTCGGGTCGTGAGCGCCCGCCGATGACGATCCGCCCATTCAGTCGTAGGTTGGTTGTGATGAGACACCCATAGCCGTGCTCATGCTGGTGGATTGGGAGTACCGCCAAGTCGTACTGAATAGAGGGCGCGTATGCAACACGGTAAATGTTCCAACTGAACCCAAGACAGATCGGCACGCAAAGGGGAGATATGCACTAGTTTCCCACAATGAGGTGACCTCCGAATCAGCGCCAGTCTTGGCACTAAAGCGCCCAAAGAGTGAGGCTAAAGCTAGAGAGACGCTGTCCATTCGGTCTTCCTCACCGGATTAGGTTACACCGGTCGCTTCGAGAACACTTATCATTGACAGTCCTTGGACGATCATGCTTGCGATGACAACTCCAAACACCGCCGATCTGAGCTGACCTCCGAAGGGAATGGAAGGTCCGAGACTGAGCGCGAGAGCGATTGGTATCACACCGTGCATTCCACCCCAAATTATAACGTGCTGATAGCTTACGGGGACGGGGTCCTTAATCACCTGATTCAGGAGATTTACGATTCCGTAGATCACGCCAGCACGGACACCGATCAGAAGAAGAAGAGTTGTTAGCACAACCGGAAGGGTCCTGAGCACTTGGATTGACGATACCTCGATGCCGATGGCAACGAACAGCATCGTTTCGGATAGGAAGACGATTTTCTCCCAAATCTCCCCCAAAAACTCGAGGTTCTCCTCACTCAGTGCATACTGTCTGGAGAATGTTCCCAGGACGATGCCTGTGACTACCGTGGCGAGAATTCCACTTACGTGGAGTACGTGTTCCGCGAGATAAAAGCCCCCGTAGACCCCAACGACTGAAATCATGAAGAGATTCGTCTTGTCGTTCACTACCCGTTGTGTTCGGTACATGGCGTATCCAACTCCAACACCGACAAGAATGCCACCGAGACTCACAATGAGAAAATTAGTCATGAATGCCTCCAGCCGGTCTAGCGAGAAGAGCCCCGTTCCAGTAAGATCCGTGGGGCTAGCATCACGTACGAGTGCGAACACCGCCGAGAACAAAACGATAGCAAGTCCATCATCGAGAAGGCTCTCCCCCTCGACAAGAACCGCCAGTCGTGGTGGGGCTCCTGATTCCTCAAAGAGTGAGAGGACGGCAACGGGATCTATCGGATAGGCCATCGCTCCAAATAGTAGCATGATTAACAGCGGGATTCCGAAGAGCTTCGCGCCGATCCAGCCGATTGCTAAAATAGCGACCGGAAGCCCGACAAGAACGGTTATTACAATGATCAGCAAGTTGCGTCGAAATAGATCGTGATCGATCTCTGCAGCGCCATAGAACAAAATTGCGGGCAGAAATACGAAGAGGATCGTGTCATGCGTAAAGAGAGGGTCGAGGCTGAAGCCGAGATACGTCTGCAAAGGAAAAATCGTCAATGTGAATCCGACTGTAACAAGTAAAACGGTGTATGGGAACGTGACTCGGTTTGCCAGAAACCGGACACCAATAGCAATTACGAAGGAGACGAGCACTCCCAATACAACAGCGGTTGTCTCGACCATGAGTTGTTTGCTCTCTACTGTACCCCTGGCACCTCCGTCTGCTTGAATGGTACGAGCAAGAGAGACTGGGAGGTGCGCCATCCTACGTAGCAGCTGGTTTCCCTCATTCTCGATATCGACATGAGCGCTGGAAGTAGTGTACCAATCGACCTTCACGCTGCGAAGATGTTTCAACGGACACTATGTGAAACGATCCCCCTCGATGGAGCCGACCCTGAGAGCATTCTTACTGCTGTTCGCACGGGTGAGTTTGAGGGGACGAGGATCATCCCGGATCAAAGAAATGATCCCCCTCGCAGACCAATTTAACAGCTATTTTGCCGCTGAGGGATTGAAACAAGCTGTTGCCGTCTGCTGCATACATCCTCTGTATCTCGCACCCGCCAATATTATCTGTTGCTGTAGGTTTCAATAGAGTCACCCATTTTTAACTATTCTCTGCTGCCAACAGAGATATAAGTAGAATGATTAGTCGATTGAAATGGATACTGGGTATAGGTGGAATCATCTCCCGACTTTGCATCTACATCCTTCTGCGCCTGCCAGCGTTCTTCAAATGGCTGTTTCAACGAATCTTCGTACTACTCACCTTCTTCATCGTCACTCTACTGTACACTCTATCTCTTCCGGTGCCACTACTTGGCAAAGCCTTACTGGAAAGCGAATCCCGAGATTGGATGCCCGACTTCGACTTTCGAGACCGTGTTGAGTCCTTCCGTCACGACATGATGGAGATAATGGTGCGAAAGCATTCAGCAAACACTGGACGAACCCGGAAAGACCTACGAGCCGAGGTAGGATTCATCTATCTGAAAGCAAAGAAGAAGCACGAAATCGGGGAACTTGTAGTGTCATTTTGGGGCGGCGTAGTGGCTGTTCTCATCGGATTGCTTAACCTATGGCCGTCATTCTCTCAAATCCTCTCGGTGTACGTGTTGGCTATCACAGTCTCAATTCTCGTCCGTATCGTAATCCTCGACCTGCTGGCCTTCGACCGGGCGGACGCTAAGGATGCGATGCGTAAGGGCAATCTTGAGCTGATGCTGGGCTGGAATAAGGCGGTTCTGAACAGTATCCCTTCACAGCTGGCTATTCTATTTCTCGGGCTGCTTGGCTGGGTTCACGGTTCAAGTTACGAGGTGGCGCGGAATGCATTGGAGACTTATGTTGTCCAGGGACTGAGCAAGCGAGAATTATTGGAGGAGATTGTCAAAGAAGCACGATAGTTCGTGTGTAAATGCATATATGAAGGCAAATGCATCGAAGAGGTGGTTCTGCAGGTTACTGGAAAGAATCGATTGGTGGGTATGTGAATGCCTATATTCGGCACAAATCCACTGAAAAACGTTCTGTCAGCCCTTGTTGAGATAATCGTTTGATGATAATTTTCCGAGGCTGTGCTGAATATAGAGCGCGTATTCAGCAGTGCCAGGAGGTAACCCGCCCGACGTGCTTGGGCTCCGCTGGGCCGGGCGTACGGTGTGGTACACCATGGCAAACACTCATCTCCAGCGGGTGAGAACGGACACTCGCTTGTGGCGGCGGACGGGGAGGGAGATCGGGACTGTGCTTGCACCACTGTCCGTGGGCTCCCGGTCGTAGCCATGAGTAGGAACAGACAATGGACTCATCCGACCCCCAGCCGGATTCAGCCCCGGCTCAGCCGGCCGATGAACCGACGGACAACCACCACGACGAGCCACAAAAGACAGCGGGGCTTCAGGTACCCGTCTCGCGGCGGGGCGCACTGGCCACGGTCGTGGGACTTGGCAGTCTGGGCCTGCTGAGTGGTACCGCGCAGGCCGGCCACGGCGGCCCTCATTGGCAGAAAGATGTCGACGCCAACGGCAACAAACTGTTCAATCTTCCCGAACTGGAGATGATTGACGACCCCGTCATCGACTCCACCGACGGGAGTCCACTGGAGATTCGCATCGCCGGCGAGCCTGTCGTCCGGTTCGAACCGATACCGACAGGCGCAACCGTCAATCTCGTGGGCGGCGCCCCGCCCAACAGCGTCGACGCGGAGGTCAAGGGAGCGACCATCGCTGGCGGCGGTGCGGCCGGCGCGCCCAATCGCGTGACCGGCGACTTCGGCGCGATTCTTGGCGGGGCGGGCAACACTGCCGGCGCGTTCGACAGCATCGGCGGCGGCCAGAACAACACGATCACGGCCGACTTCGGAACGATTGGCGGCGGCGACGGTAACACCGCCAGCGGCAATCAAGCCACCGTCGGTGGCGGCACCAACAACACCGCCAGCGGCAACGATGCGACTGTTGCTGGCGGCACTAACAACACCGCCACCGACAGCGTCACGACCATCGCCGGCGGGAGAGCCAACCACGCCACCGCCATCGGCGCGACCGTCGGCGGCGGGGAAGACAACCAGGCCACCGATCAAGATACGACCGTCGGCGGCGGCATATTCAACGAGGCCACCGCCGTCTACGCGACCGTCGGCGGCGGTGTGCTCAACAAGGCTACCAACGGCAGAGCGACCGTCAGCGGCGGGGACAGCAACCAGGCCACTGGGGCCGGCGCGACCGTCCCAGGCGGTTTAGGCAACGCCGCCCACGGGAGTACCTCGTTCGCGGCCGGGAGGGACGCCAAGGCCAACAACAAGGGAGCGTTCGTCTGGGCCGACACTCAAACCGGCGACTTCGCGTCGAACCCGGGCGGACCGGTGAGCGGCGAAGACACGTTCCACGTGCGGACGCAAAATGGCGCGCGGTTCGTCACCGCCGCGGGGACGACCTACCTTGACGGGGGTTCGACGGGGTGGCAGACTGCCTCCAGCCGAGCGGTCAAGACCAACGTCAAACCGGTCGATCCTGAGGCGGTGCTGGCCGGCGTCGCCTCTCTGGAGGTGAGCACTTGGGAGTACCGCGACGAGGCCGGCGGCGGGCTCGGCACGCGCCACATGGGCCCGATGGCCGAAGATTTCCATGCTACCTTCGCCGACCTCGGCGCCGACGACACCGCTATCAACTCCATCAACGCTGATGGGGTCGCCTTCGCCGCCATTCAGGGGCTGGCCGAGCGACTGGACGAGACAGCCACGGCCCTCGCCGAGAAGGAAGATAGGCTCGACGAGCTGGAAGCCGAAAACGAGCAATTGCTTGAGCGCCTGGGGACCGTCGAGGACCGCCTGACCAGTCTGGAGGCCGGGCAGTCGACGCCTACGGCGGCCGACGGCTGACGGCCCCCGGGGCGCCACAGCAGCCATGGCGATCGAACCTCCCGGCTGCTGAATCCACTCTCTGTAGTCAGCACGCACTTTCTATCAAGATTGATATAGGTCGTTCCGGCCTTACTAAATACAGGGCGCGTATCAGTCATCCGGCGTTCTCAATTTCGGTATCACACAGGGAATAAATCTATGTGTCTACCTCAAATTCAAGAATATGAGTTTCGGCATTCTGTTCTTGGTGCTCCTCTTGCCTATCAAAGACTACTTCAAGGTCATCGATCGTCTCCTCAAAACCGCATTGAGCACAGGACACGTGATATTTCACTGCTCTCCCCTACGTAAAGTAGTACTTGAAGTAAGTACAGTAAAATCTGCTGTCCAAAGCGTTCGATAGAGCGTATTAGGAAGGTGAGTTCTCACTCAGTAATGGAAGGGCACGAAGTTTATGGCCTGTTTCCACCGCATGGGTCTCTACGTCCCCTACAGAAGCGTCAGTTGGCAACCGATCAAGAATTTTGGAAAGTTCACACTCTGTGCACTCTATTTTCATCTTCGCCACCTCTTCCTTCTCACCATCATATTGCATGCCTCTCGTATACCACTTTTAAATTGGATTACTTGACCCTTTGATATCCTACGTCGAATTCCTCCCCACAGCGACCACAGGACACCCGTACGATACCATCGGGATTTCTATTCGTTTTCTCCACCTTTCCTATCTCATCTTGTGGATTACTCTTTCCTCCATGCTCAGTCCCGCAAGTTGGACAAGACAGCGTCAACTGCTTCGTCATGGTATCCCCTCAATTTCTGTAAATCCTGACCCTCCGCAGTTCGGGCATGCGGGTCCTCCTATCACTTGTATGGTCCCACCGTCGTCGAGAAACCCAGGATATATTGAATCGCACCGCTCGCAAGCCACTAACCGACGGTCTTGCTTTTTCGCCATCGTTACTGCGCTCGAAGCGTCATTACTGCGTCTTTCCTTTCATGCCCCTCGCTGGACCAGTGGATCTTGGATGCCTCACGATAGGGGTAGACCCACTCGAAGTCTGTATCGAGGGGGTGGTCCTGCTTCTGTCTGTCGACGGAATTGGAACGCCGTCTCTGGCTCGTCACCTCTGATATGGGCATACTATAGCTTCGAATATTCATTCTGAGAAAATTAGGTTGACTTCTGGTTATACAATCCCTTTATCTATCCGAGGACACCTCACTTAGGGCCGAGAGCGTCTGGCCGAGGATATTACGGGTCCCACGTCGCAGTCGAGAGGCGACCGCCTGCTGGGAGATACCGAGTTCCTCTCCCAGTTCCTCCATTGTCACCTGTCGTGGCGACTCGAAATATCCCCGTTCGTAGGCCAGCTCCAGTGCCTCCTGTTGCGCGTCGGTTAGGGTCTTCTCAGTCGCCGTTTCGACGGGCGTGAGCGCGTGGACTGCTGTCAAGGTAATTGGAATATTCCGCTCCCGACAGAGCTGCTGAAACTCCGCCACATCAGCCCGCATGTCACCACGTATCTTGAACGTCCATTGCTCGTCGGTGCCGACTGCTTCGATGAGCATGACGCCCGTCTCGGTGAGTGTTGTGAGGATTCCAACGTAGTCTGGCATCCACTCTACGCGGAGGAGGTACTCGTCCTCTACGCTGTCGATCAACCGAATCTCCTTTACCCCCTCGTGCTCTGAGAACGCAGCCTTGATGTCGGTAGTGTCGGCTCCTCGAACCCAGAAATACGGGATAACCACGTCCACGCCGGGGATGATCCGCTCTAACTCGACCGTCACACCCGGAAGCGCTTCGAACACGGTCCCGAGCGGGAACGTTTCGGACGGTACGGTGAACGACGCTTCAGTTGCCATACTCAACCGATAATTCTCCTCACGCTATTGTCAGTTCCGTATTCGGTCTGTTTGTCGGTGGAACTGTTGGTGACATGAGTAGGCGAGAGAGAAATACAATAGCCGATGATCCAATGAAACTGTGTATGACCTCTGTTCCCCTCCCTTGTGGATAACACTTTGCTGCATACATCCTCTGTATACAGCACTCGATTCCCGTCAATTGCTGCTGATTTCAACAAGGTGTCCTAGACGAAATTACGCCTCTCCTTGATTACAAACGTTGAGTAGCCCGAAATTCTGGTCTACTCGTCTCATGTGAGTCGACACCGACGAGGATCACCAGCACGACCGAGGAAAAAGACGAGAAACAACAGCCCCGCGAGCCGAAGCAAATTTCCGTGGAACGGCATCGCGGCGAGTGCACCAGCGAACCCGAGGAGCCCTAACACACCGGCACCACAGCTCGCACAGCCGGAGGCGAGCAACCCGGGAACGACGCCGAGCAGGTCGGAGGTACCCGAAATCTGTGTGCGTCTCACCTGTGCACCGACGTTTACGAGAGCCACGCCAGTCAATACGGCGTAAGCGCTGATGAGTCCGACTCCGATAGCTCCGACAGACCGGTAGGTCGTCTCCAGCAGCGCCACGAACACGGTCGTCGCGTAGCGGACGATACCCGCCGAGAGCATCTGAACGGTGTACCCGGGAAACGTACTAAAGACGAGTGTGACGAACGTCGCCGCCGCGACTCCCACCATCGCTCCGAGTCGGAGGGGCGTCGTCGTCGGATACCTCAGTGCCGCGCCGAGGTCTGCAAGGAACCAGTAGGTTCGGTCCCGAATACTAGTTCGACTCACGGTCACTCCGTGACCACCTCGACGGCGTTCGCGAATTGCTCGTACGGTTGAGCACCGACGAGCTTTTTCGAACGCTCGGTCTCGCGACCGTACGCAACGAACCCGGGGGTGACGTCGATACCGGCCTCGCGGGCGCGTCGCCGTTCTGCTCGAATACCGTCGAGTTCGTCGGCGTTCTCTCCAGAGTAACAGGATCTGACGGCACTCGCGTCGACACCTTCGACGGACTTCGCGATGGAGAAGAGTCGCGTGGGACTCGCCCATCCCGAGTTGGGCTTCCGCTGTGCGTCGAACACTTTCCGATGCCACTCGAGAAACGCGGTCGGATGCGTATCACGGACGTCCTTCCAGACGCAACGGGACATCACGGCCGCGTTCCACGAGGCTTCCCCGATATTCGGAAACGCGAGCGGAACAATTCGAAGGGTTCCATTCGCCACTTCGTCGTCGAGAAGTTTCGGAAACGCCCCCTCCTCAAAGCGCTTGCAGAACGGACACTGGTAGTCGCCCCAGTAGTAGAGGTCAACCGATGCGCCGGTCCGGCCGACGATAGCGTTTCCGTCGACCGAGAGGTCAAACCCGGTCGTCCCGTCTCCGACGTTCACCGGCGGAAGGGAGCCGGAATTCGACTTCTCTCTAGCCGCCGACTGGGTCCGCCTCGCCGGGGTTGCGCCATCGGCGGTCTTCGTCCCCCCGGAGGTGTTCGAACCGGCACTCGTACCAGTACCGATACAGCCAGCGAAACCCGCTACCAGCGTTCCTCCGGCACCGCCCAGAAGCTGACGTCGCGAGTATCGCTCTCCTTGTCCGGTCATCGGTGGGAATTCCAGTGGGGGACACATGAAGCGTGGGCAGCGTTTTCCGGGTCGGAAAACACCCGAGAACCCTTTAGGGGTGGAATTCATCTCCCGGACGTGAGTGAGGGTTCCGACTCGACGGAGGTCCTGCACCTCTTGGACGACGACTACGCGCGGGCGATCCTCACTGCGACCAGCGAACGGCCGATGTCGGCGAAGGAACTCGGAGAGGAACTCGGCGCTTCTCTACCAACGGTGTATCGGCGGGTCGACGATCTTCTCGATCAGGATCTCGTAATCGAGTCAACGGATATCGACCCCGAGGGCAACCACTACAAGCGATACGAGGCGGCGGTCGACCACATCGACGTTACTATCCAAGAGGGAACAATGCACATCGACGTATCACGGACGACGGACCCCGCGGACAGGTTCACGAACGCCTGGGAGCGTATCGGAGGTGACGACAGGTGAACGTCGCACTCGTCGCCGGCAATTTGCTGGCTATCGCGCTAGGCTACTTCATCGCGTATCAGTCGTACCGAGGATATCGGCGGAACGACAGCTCCACGATGCTGTTCATCTCCGTCGGGTTCTTGTTCGTCAGCACGTCTCAGGCGATGGACTGTACCGTCCTGTCGTTCCTGCACGAGCCGATTCCGGCCGCGTCGTTCGTCCGGACCGGACTCGCACTCGCAGGGATGGGGTCGATCTCATACTCACTCTACCAGTAGTCGGCGGACAGTGATGACTTCGACCGGCGTCGCCGAAAGTTCCGTGCTCCGATCGTCGACGACGGCCATCCGGACGTGACGCTCTCTAATACGATCGGGGCGAATGAAAGTTAGAGACGTGGATAGTTCTGCCCTCGTCTCCCCGTGTCGAGTGTCGAACGCGGCCGAGAAAATCGACGGAGGACAGTGATCTACTTATCCCTCGTTCGCACGGGTCGCGGGATCGTCCGTCTCCACTTCGACGGGCGAGCGGATGAGGTTGCCCCACTCGGTCCACGAGCCGTCGTAGTTCCGGACGTCATCGTATCCCAGCAGTTCGTGAAGGGTGAACCAGGTGATCGACGACCGCTCGCCGATGCGACAGTACGTGACGACGCCGCTGTCGCCGGTGATGCCGTACTCGTCATAGATCTCCGCTAACTCCTCGCGCGTCTTGAACCGCCCGTCCTCGGCGAGGTTCTCGCTCCACGTGATGTTCTGCGCCCCGGGGATGTGACCGGCCCGCTGTGCGGTCTCGGGACTCCCCTCGGGGGCAATCTTCTCGCCGCGGTATTCCTCCCCGCTCCGAACGTCCACGAGTGGCACGCCGATCTCGACCGCATCCTCGACTCCCTCGCGGTAGATCCGGATTCCGTCGAACGGGCCGCCGGCGTCGTACTCCCGTTCGGGGAAGTCGGGCTCCTCGGTCGTCATCTCATAGTCGTTGTCCTCCCAGTAGGCGCGGCCGCCGTTCAACAGGTGGACATCGTCGTGGCCGTAGTACTTGAACTGCCAGTAGGTGTACGCGGCCCACTGGTTCGACTCGTCGCCGTAGAGCACGACGGTCGAGTCCTCGGTGATCCCTGCCTCACCCATGATCTCCTCGAACGCGTCGCGCTTCAGGATGTCTCGCTGGATTGAGTCCTGGAGGTGCGTTCCCCACCGGAACCCCACGGCGTTCGGGATGTGCCCCTCCGCGTACGACTCGTCGTAGTCGATGTCCGCCTCGACCAGTCGGTACTCGGGGTCGTCGCGACCGAACTCGTCGAGGTGATCGTCGACCCACTCCGCCGAGACGAGTGCATCGCTCGCATAGTCGTTGGTGCTCATACGTGCCAACCGTGTCGGCGGACCCACTTAGTAGTGTTCATATAGAACAAAACTGACTGACGATAAGAAACTGTTGTACCGTACATCAATACTTATATTCGACCTATATCGGCTATTGATTGCCTCATACACGAACGAACTCGATATCGGTGCCGAATTACATTGTCTCGCTTCGAACTAAGATTGTTTATTTCGCACAATATTTATCCCGGACGAGCCACGACCATGAAACGAGATGTTCGAGACGATCACCGCACGAGATCTCGCGAACGAGATCGACGAAGACGACTCCCAGCGCACGATTATCGACACGCGTCCCGAGGACAGCTACGAGTCGTGGCACGTTCCCAGTGCGAAGAACGTGCCGTTCGGTCCGACGGAGACGCTCGACGACGAGCAGCGAGCCGAGATCGACGACCTCGCCGACGGCGGCGGGATAACCACTATCTGTGGCAAGGGGGCGACGTCAACCACCCTGGCGGCAGAACTCGACGCGAACGAGTACGACGACGTCGAGGTCGTGAAAGGCGGAATGCGCGACTGGAACTCCCTGTACGAACAGGCCCACGTCGACACCAGCGACGACGTGGGGATCGTGCAGTTCCAGCGGCGGGGGAAGGGCTGTCTGAGCTACCTCGTCGGCTCCCCGGACGCCGGCGAGGCTGTGGTCGTCGACCCGACACGTCACGTCGAACAGTACATCGTCGCCGCCGCCGAACACGGCGTCGAGATAACAGGCGTCCTCGACACGCACGTCCACGCCGACCACATCTCGGGTGGGCGGAAACTCGCCGACCGCCTCAACGTACCCTATCATCTCGGCACGCACGCTGAAGAGCGCGACCTGAACTACGACTTCGTCCCGGTCGAGGACGGCGATGTCGTCAGTATCGGTGACGTCGACATCAAGGTCCTCGACGCGCCGGGTCACACCTCCGAGATGGTGAACTACCGCGTCGACGACGAGGCACTCCTGACCGGCGACGCACTGTTCCTCGACTCGGTCGGCCGCACCGAACTCGAGTTCGGCGAAGAGGGGGCCGAAGAAGGGGCCGAGATGGAGTACGAGACGCTCCACGACACTCTCATGGAGCAACCCGACGACATCACCGTTCTCCCGGGCCACGCCACCATCACGAACGACGGTCACTACGAGAACGGCTCCCCGGGACAGCCGGTCGCCGCGCCGCTGGAAGTGGTACGAGACCGACTCGACCTCGTCGGACTCGACCGAGACGAGTTCGTCGACCGGATGGTCGAGAATGTGCCGGAGAAACCCAGTAACTACGAGGCGATCATGGGTATCAATACCGGACGGGAGGAGTACCCGGCGAACGGAGAAGCTACACAGCTCGAAACCGGCGCGAACAACTGCGCTGCGTAGATCACTTCTCAGCAGGAGTCGCCCATTTATAAGCAATTGTTGCCGATATCTACGTTAGTTGAATACGACGAGATCGGCGCTTCCGAGATGTTTTCGTCCCGTGTGTCGGCGAACGGGTGAACTATAGCCGTCCGGACCTCCCGCACGCTTTACTGGCTAAAACAGACCGAAAGGTGACGGGGTCCTACGAGCGGTATCGACGGACGAGCGACTCCACGCTCGACTTCGATTCCGCTATGAGTACGAAAAAATCACAGCCTGATGCGAAGCAGTTTCTGACGAACCTGTTCGACTTCCGGTATCGCGAGGTGATGATGACGTTCGCGACCCTCGCTGTTCTCGCGGGGTCGATCCTCCTCTTCCCTGGAATGGAGAACATCAGTAAGGGGATTCAGTCGAACGTCTCGGTCGGATTGCTCGCGCTGTTCGTCGTCGTGGCAGTAGTCGCTGGCGCGATCAAGGGGATGATCGGATTCGGATACGCCCTCATCACGACGCCTGTCTTCGCGTCGGTGATCGATCCGACGCTTGCTGTGGTCGTCCTCGCCGTACCACCGTGGATGATTAATATGTTCCAGATCGGCGAAACCGACACCGGACTCGCGTTCGTTCGCGAGGAGTGGGTGCTGATGACGCTCGCGGTCGTGGGCTCCGTCGTGGGCGTGTTCTTCCTCGCGGAATTCAGCACCGGCCCGATCGTTCCATTCCTCATCGGACTCATCATCTTCGCGTACGTCCTGTTTCAGGTCGCTCAAAACTTCGTGACGATTCAGGAGGCACACCATCCGGTCGCACTCAGCGTCACGGGCTTCCTCGAGGGATTTCTCCTCGCGGCCTCGAATCTGGGGCCGCTCCTCCCCGCGTACTTCCACACGTTCGAGCGTGACGTCGAACGGTACATCGGCGGTCTGTCGATGGTGCTCGGAACTATCTTCACCGTTCGACTCGTCCAGATGGTGTTCTTCACGGACCTCATGACGCCGTACCGCCTGTGGCTCGGCTGTGTGATCGCCGTCGTGACGATCGGTGGACTCCTGTTCGGGACGTACCTCCGACGGCTCGAAATCGACGAGGAAAAGTTCAACTGGTTCGTCGTCGCGCTACTGTTCGTGATCGCACTCAACATCTTCCGAAACACGGTTCCCGCACTGTTCCTCTAGGTGCATCACTCCATTAGAAAGCGATGTCGTCTGCTTTCGGTTTTGGGCTCGGGCAAGTTCACCGCCGTCCGGCCGGGGCTGATCTTCATCTCGGCAGGGCTGACAGGGTTCGCGATTCGTTTCGTATCCCTCACCGCCGGTCTCGTCCCGGCGCCGCCGAGCGTCCAGATAGCCGAAGTCCCCATCGAGACGGATCACAAGATAGTCTGAATGTGATCGCGATCGGACTCTTCCACCTCTACTGGCTCCTCCACACCGAGGCGGCCGGGCACGAGGGTCACAGCGAGGGCGGCCACGACGAACACGGTCACGCTGTAGACTGACGGTGAAAGGTCACCCGGCCTTCCGGTCCGTCGGTCTCTATCAGAAGTCCTGTGACTGATATCAGATGACTCCTTTTGAGGCGGGTCCTCGAATAGGAGTGCGCTAACGGACACGAAAAAGAGACGACGAGGCAGGCGACGGATGCTTCAAGCGACACCTCCGAGCAGATTCCCGACCGTGTACGCG
The DNA here is from genome assembly GCA_046097085.1 of Haloferacaceae archaeon 50. Lineage (GTDB taxonomy): Archaea > Halobacteriota > Halobacteria > Halobacteriales > Haloferacaceae. Next base: position 247,241 of record CP175568.1, read on the forward strand.
ACTATCGCAGCGGCCATCCCGACGACGAACATCTCGACGCCGTTCACGTACCACTGCCGCGTCGTCACGAAACTCCTGCTCGCACCGACGAGAAAGAACGCGAGGCCGGTGAACGCGATCGAGAGGGGAAACGTCGGCGCGATATCGAGGATGTACGGAATCAACGGGCCCACCCGGCGGTGACGAACGCGAGAAACGTCACGAATGCCGTTTGTCGGGGCGATTTACCGTCGGAAAGCTCTCTCAACGGATTCTCGTTACTCCTCTGCCGAGAGCGCTGATAGTCGAGTTCCGACCGGCGACTGAGGTAGTTGCTCATGCCCATCGAGAACCCGTCGGCGAACAAGTTCGCCGCTCCGAGGATGAGCACGATAGACGGGTTCAGTGCGGCTCCGGCGACGCCGGAGACGACGGCAAACGTGGTCACGATACCGTCGTTCGCGCCGTAGATCACTTCGGCGAGATACCGCCCGGAAGCTTCGACGTCGTCACCGAGAAGTTGCTCGATCATCCGTGTGAACGCTCGACCCGCCTCGGTTAATCAATCCCGGTCCTCGGCAGGCGCAAGAAGCGGGGGAAGAATTTCGTGCTCCAACGTCCACGAAGGGCCATGGGAGAACGCATTCTCGTCCCGTTCGACGGATCGCCCCTGTCACAGCGAGCGCTCGAACGAGCCGTGACGAACCATCCGGATGCACAGATCACTGTCCTCTACGTGATCGACCCTCTCCTCGCTATATACGAATCAGAGACGAAGGGACTGCCTGCGTCAGAATCGTGGTACGACCGGATGACCGACTGGGCGGACGAGACCTGTTCGGACGCCGAAGAGCAGGCCGCCGAACACGATTGCGGCATCACGACAGTTACCGAAACAGGTCGGCCAGTGCGTGCGATACTTGATTACGCGGACGAACAGGGTATAGAGCACATAATAATGGGGAGCCACGGACGTGAGGGTATATCACGGCTCGTTCTCGGGAGTGTCGCAGAAGGGGTGATGCGACAAGCACCGATACCGGTTACGATCGTTCGGTAGCTCGGCGCTGGTTCGTTCGTAGATTCTTCGTCAGCCTGTTTACCCAGTGTGATTTGCGACACGCGCAATGCCCGCTTCGGGGTAAGAGTGGTCGTGGCAGTAGACCAGCCAGTCGCCGGGATTGTCGACGAAGAAACTGAACGTCAGTTCACCCGTGTGGCCGGGCACGACGACGGCCGAAACGTGACCCTCCTCGTCGGCGCTGACGCCGACTACGATGCGTTCGAAGGTCAGGTTCTTCAGAAACCACCGGCGCTCGTCCTGAGACGACCACTGTCGACCGACACGCGATCGGGTTTCTCAGTCCCTCTCAGACGGCGCACGCGGCGTCGCGCTCAGTCATGACCATGTCGGTCACTATCGAGTGTCGGCAGGAGGTTCGAGATATGTCTCCAGTTCGTCGATAACGGTCTGGATGAACAGCTCATCGAGACGGCCCTGTCGACGGACGAGTGCGGCGTGCTTCGGTGACGCCACCGATCATGGAGAGGCGTAGCTCTGGCGTGGCATCCCGCCCTCGATCCAGTCAGAGTCCTCGATCGGGATCGTTTCGTCGTGGGGTGTCGTCGTCAACGTGACCGTCATGTACTCCTCGTCACCGAACGGGTGGCTGTCGTTGTTCAGGATCAGCCATGGCCACGGGTTCTCACCCGACTTGAACGGATCTGGACCCAAGACGACGTCACCTCGCTGGTAGCTCATTCAGTCGCCTCGTCCTCGTCGTCGACGGCGTGCTCCAACCACTCGTCCATGTCCTCCTCGCCGAAGCGGTCGTTGGCCGCCCGCGTACTATCGAGCATGCTGGTGTACGCCACGACATCGTCGGCCTCACCGAGCGCCCAGTAGTTGCCCTTGTGCCGGACGAGTCCCCGATCCACAAGTCGAGAGAGGACGACGCTGATGCTCCCCGCTTTGACGTCGGTTGCATCGCGGATCTCGCTCTGCGTGAACGCCTGATCGGGATGCACAGCGAGGAACCGCATCACGCGATCGGCGTTCGTCTCCCCGGAGTGCTGGAGGCGGTCCTCGGGAGAGGATTCGAACGTCTCGATGTCGATGGGCATACGTATTGCTTTGTCGCTGCGTGTATTAGATGTATCGACGTATTTTTGAACCGACTCGGTCTCGCTGATCGACTGAGAGTGGTGGGCCGGGTAGGCTATTCATCGATGACGTGCGTCTCGAGGTCCCGCGTTCAGTACGTCGCGGGGCCACCGGGGGTTACAGCGAGTACACAGCTGCAACGGCGCTTCGAGATGCCCGGGTTCGACACGGAATCGCGTGAGTGCAGTGAGTGTGTCTCAGTCGCTAGGAGATGCCGATGCATCAGCTGGTTCCTCGCGGCGGGCGTGTGGATCATCATCGATGAACGTCTGCCAGAGGCGGACGACGAACACGGTCCATGGAAGGGCGATGAGCGCGAAGCCAGCGACGCTGAGCATCTCCGCGACGTTCGAAAACATCGGGAGCGCCGTTGCCCAGAGGACAAGCATCCCGAAGTTGATGCTGACAACGCCCATCCACGATGGAGCGTACGAACTCGATTCGACTGCACTCGTCACGTCCACGACTCCCTCCGGTTCCTCGAAGGCACCAATCACGATCGGCAGAAATACCATTGCCAACTGGAGCATCCAGCCGAAGACCAACCCGTTGATAGCCGCCGTTTCGATGGGAGCCCCTGGAACGACGTTCGGGAACAGAAGCACAAGAGGTGCCCACGGTACTGGGAAGATGAGCCACAAATAAGCGCCGAAGATGTGACCGACTCGGGCATCGTTCGTATAGCCGCTCGCACGCGTGGTCCCAACGATATTCGCTAGTAGTGCGATCGTTCCGATTACGTAGATGGCGAGTCCTGTGAACGTCAACACATGCATCGCCAACCACGGACCTGAAACGAGACCGACCGCGCCGATGGTCACACCCCAGAACGTAACACGTTTCAGGCGGGGATACCGGAGTTCAGTACCCGCCAATGCGGGAACGAGCTGGAGCAACGTCGCAGCGACGACGAGAGCGAGGAACCCCCAGACATTCGCGTGAACGTGGGCCTCGATTGAGCCGAAGTACCCGCCAGGGCCGTGGACGTTCAACAGCATCCCGAACGCGGCGAGAATGCCGACAACCAGGAACCACGGTGCGACGCGGTAGTATCGGCTCAGTAGTGAGCCGTGCGATTCAGCACTGATACGGTACACCGTGACTAACAGAAGCGCCAGTGCGAATAGCACGATGGTCGCACCTGTGACTGCCACGAGGGTCGAACCGGTCGTCATCCCGAAGAGGATGAGTGGATACCCCGTATTCAGGGCGATCCACTGTGACCAACGGAATCGAGGCGAAAGACGGCTCGTCGAACTGCCGACGTTGTTGACGAGGTGGGGAAGTGCGCCGAACAACGCCTGTGTCATCGCGCCAATGGTGACTAAGTGGATCATTACCCAGCGAAGTTGTGAAAGCGGTTCGATGAATCCGACGCCGACAGCGAGCTTCCCGACCACGGCCAGTAATCCGACCGTCAGGTACAGCCCTGCCATAAGGAAGAAGGGATCGTTTCGTCGTTGCATGTATTCGATTACCTCTCGTACACTCCTTATCATAAGCGACCGAAACGGTTCGTGCGAACAGGTCAGCACCATGCGAACATGTTAGGAAACGCCTCTTAGCGTTGCGTCTCCTAGATACGTTCAACGAGGAAAACAAGTGCCACAAGCTAAATTCTCTATCACTATCCCGGATGAAACGTGGATCGCCCAGGTCTCGAAAGAGCATCCAGACTGTGTGTTCAAAGTCATTACCGTCCTCTCAGGAGTCGAAAAGAGTGTTGCGCTTTTCGAACTGACGACACGGGATATTATGGCGATACTCGCCGACACAGAACGCCACGAGGATATCACGTCACTCGAGCTGCTTTGGAAGGATGAAGACGAAGCACTGTTACAGGTCGAAACGACAAACCCCGTGCTGCTAGACCCAATCTGGGAGATTGGAGTTCCGTTGCAGACCCCATTCAAGGTCACCGACGGTACTGTAAGGTGGGAACTGACGACCTCTTCGACCCGACTTTCCGCGCTTGGTGAACAGTTGGAAGCGTCGGGAATCCAGTTCGATATTGACTATGTTCGAAGCATCGGCGACAGCGATGCCGAGTCTATTCTGACTGACCGCCAGCAGCAAGTATTCCTTGCAGCCGTTGAACAGGGGTACTACGAGACGCCACGATGGGCAACACTGACGGATGTCGCGGAGTCGCTGGGTATCTCGAAAGCCACGGCAAGCGACATTCTCCATCGGGCCGAGGGAAGGATCGTCGATTGGTTTGTAGCGACTGCGGTACAGTAATTATTATTCGGCGAGGACACCGCCTTTCATTCCCATCGCTTTGTGCGGTTCACAGTAGTATCGGTATGCCCCTTTCTCATCGAACGGCTGTTCGAACGTATGTCCTTTTTCGACAGACATATCGCTCTTGAATGCACCGTTCGCTTCGATGACATTGTGTGAACCGCCCTTTCCAGACCACTTCCAAACGACGGTCGTTCCGGGTGATACCTTGATCGCAGGCGGGGCGAAGGTGTATCCGCTCTCCGCCCCGACTGTTATAGTGATCGTATCCTTGTCAGTGACGTCCACGACACTGTCATAGTTTGGAACATCCTCGAACCAATCCCCGAATACGGATGGCTCTCGAGATACGTCGTCTGTCTCGGTGTTCTCTGGATCACCTTCAGTGGGGTTGTTGTCACCACTGTTTCCGAGACAACCCGCGAGTAGGAGACTTCCACCTGCAACTGCGGTCGTTTTGAGTACGGTACGCCGTGTGAGCTTTGCATTGGGTTCCATCTGCATTTACTAGTCTCCAATCACTGACAACGTAGAAAGAGACCTGCGAACATGTTCGCGTTTCAAATATTGGGATTTGATGAATCGCTGGACGGCGTCTGTATCGACCGTTAAACCGGGAGATCAGCGATGATTCACGTCGAAGATCCCGCTTCACGAGTAAAGAGGTCGCGGAATGTCGAGCAGCGGGAGAGCAAAGCTCTCCCGAGCTAACGGGCGGTGTCGCCGCCCGTGAACGGCCGAGGGCTTTCATCCGTCATGTCCACGTCCTCGACAGAGTCAGCTCTACGTTGCAAAATAGCGAAGTGATTTATATATTGGTTCGCTAGTATGCTCACAGAAGGCGAGGTTCGCGCCCTCACTACCCTCCAGGGTGAGCAGACGGTCTCTGACCTTGCGACGAATCTCGATCGGAGTCTCAGCTACACCTCAGAGCTCGTCGAATGGCTCGTAACGGCTGGCCTCGTCGAGACACGCCGACAGGGGAAAACAAAGCAGATTCGACTGTCGGACGCAAAGGCACTCGAGTTACTCGCGAACCTCACCCAGCAGTATTCACACATCGACTGGCCGGAACTGTTGTCGGGGGCTGTCCTCCGTGTGTGCTACTTCCTCGATACCCCACGGGCTGCGACCGAACTCGCACGCCTCGCCGACGTCCACCGAAGTACTGTCCACCGTGCACTTGCCCCGCTCCAACATCGCGGAATCGTCTATCAAACTGACGACGGGACGTACGCATTGAATGACGGCTTCGAACAGCTGAGTGCATTCGCTCGTGAGCTTGCCCATCACGTCCACCGCCAGACTGTCGAAGAACAGACCGACACGTACACGATTCTGTGGGAATCCCTCGACGAGTTCCTTGTCCAGACCCCGACTGAGATCACCGAGGAACACTTCATTCCGACAGGTCCAGACTAGTTTGAACTGTTGGTCCATCGGAAGCGCCTTACCGCTCGCCGGCGCGGAAAGACTCCTCACGAGACTGTCGTCGGGGTTGGAGGAACTCACGACCTTAACCAACGAACCTCGACGCTACTCGCAGGCTGTTGGTTAATCGACGTCCAGCCCTGTGCTACTCGAGACTGGGTCCGTAGCGAGCCGAGCTACACACCCGGCACTCCCAGATCGGTTGTCCCGTCCACGCCTCATCCGGGACCGACTCGTGAGTCTTGAACCGATGGTCGGTCGTCCGTCCACAGTTTTGACAGTCGAGTTCCTGAGTCGTCGGTACCGACGACACTTGGCGATCAGCCGCAGCCTCGCCAGTGGATTCGGTCAGCGCCATCGCTGGAACCAGCCACACCGCGTCGTCGGCGTCGTCGAGGACCGCTTCGAGATGCGACTCGTCGCGGATGCCGTTCCCTCGCTGGTCGTAGAGCCGCGTCGGGGCCTGCTCCTTAGGCTCCGACGCTTCCTGTCCGTGCCACCCAGTCCGGTCACGGGCGGCACTGAGAAGCCGCTCTCCCTCCTCTGACGACACCTGTACCGCGTCAGGGAGTAAGGGCCATTGATCGGCCAGCTGGCGCGCCGGCGCCTCGTCGAGATCGTAGATGAGCGTGTAGTCGTCGACGGCCGACTCCGCATCGTTGGCGGTGAGGAGGTTCGCCGCGGCGCCGCCCTTCGCCACGGCGCCGTAGAACGTGGTCGACTCGACGATCAGGTGGACGATGCCGAGGAACGTCATCGTCGCCGTCTCGTCCGTGCTGGTGGCGTCACTCCCGAGATGGTTGGTGAGACAGAACCAGCATTTCGTCTGGCCGTCTGGGACTGACGCCCTACATGACCGGCACTCGCCGTCGGTGGCCGTCGGCGCATCGGGGTAGCCACCAGTGCTCGTCGCGACGCGTTGCCGTCGCGGGTCACCTTCACACCCGTCGTCCAGCCTCGTGTCCGGAATGTGGGACGCCTCGCCGGTCGGCCACAGTTCCTCAAAGTCGGAGTAGTGATTGTTCATCTATTTGCTCAGGATTTCCACCGGAATGGTATTTGAACCCCGGGGCTGTGCTTCACACTTCCGTGAAATTTTCTACTATACAGATATGTCTCGGGAAGACAAGCGTCGTATCGAAGAACGAACGGACACCTCGAGGCTGCCAGACTGCACCCTATTCGGTCGCGAGCTCGTCGTAGATTTCCTCGTGTTCGTCGAGGTCTTGTCGTCCCAGGAACCGAATGAGATACTTCCGCGCCTCCTCAGGGGACATCTCATCGGGAAACTCGGGTTGGTCACTTCCGGCGGCCATACTTACTCCTCACTATGGGATTCGTGGTCATAATCGTTCGGTTCGTGTTGTTCATCGTCGCCTGTGTCGTGCTCCGTGGGTAGCTGGTCTGCACCTTCGATACGTGCCAGCCACAAATTGATGGTCGCCTCGTATTCTGGTGCCAGCGGCTCTGTATGCGCTCGTAGATACTCGACCACGTCGTCCGCATCGACATCAGCCTCATCTGTCGCGAGCGCCTTCAGAATCTCTTTGATCTCCCGATCGTAGTTAAAGCGGCGGCCATTCAGCGCATAGAAAATTCGAGTCGACATGAGCGCCGTTCGCTTGTTGCCATCGACGAATGGATGATTTGCCGCAATGAGCCGGAGCAGCTGGAATGCTTTCTCGTGGAGCGATTCGGGCACTTGGCCGAAATGGCCTTCCTGGATATGTTCGATGGTATATTCGATATCACCTGGTGAAGAGATGCCCTCCGCTGTATCCGCATTTGACTCCACGATCAACTCGTGAATGTCACGGATATCATCAGCCGACAAATAGCTGATCGACCCCGGTTCCTCGTCCATTATCGATGTCCTCTGTGACAACGCTTATCTAACCTCTGCTTTTTGTCGGTGCCCCTCGTTTCTCTGTATCGCCCTTGGTACCCACCTTCTGCTCATCGTCAAGCTGTTGTAGTGTGTCTCGATGGTTCCGAATCGTTGTCGTTGAGATGTTAGCGGCACCTGCAACCTCGGATTGCGTCAACCATCGGCCCTCTTCGCGACCGGCCTTGTAGAGACAGGCCGCTGCGAACCCGGCCGGATGGACGCCCGTCGTGACGCCGCGCTCCTCGGCCTGCTCCGCGAGCGTTCGGGCCCGCTGTCGGATCTCGTCCGGACACTCGAGGTCCGAGGCGAGTCGCGGCACGAACATGCTGGGGGAAACGGGCTCGGCAGGGAGCCCCATCTCCTCGTTCAGCGTTTTGTACGCGTTCGTGACCCGTGACTCCGCGACGCGGGCCATCTCGCTGACCTCGCCCAGCAACCGCGAGAAGCCGTTGCACCGGCAGGCCCCGTAGACGCTGGCCGCGGCGATGGCTTCGATGGATCTGCCACGAAGCAGATCCCCGTTCTGGGCACTCCGGAAGAGCTGACACGCCTGGTCACGGACCGAATCGGAGAGTTCGAGGACACTCGCCAGCCGGCGGACTTCGCCCAGCCCGTGTGCGAGGTTTCGTTCCGCTTTCGACCGCCAGCGGCCACGGGTCTGTTCACGGCGCATTCGCGCGAGTCGTCGTCGCTTCTGCCCGGAGAGTTCGTTCCCCTTCGCGTCGGTACCGCGACCGATCTCTGTCGACAGGCCGCGATCGTGGCGCGCTGCAGTGAGCGGGATGTCGAGCGGCCGAGGGCTTTCGTTGTCTGAGGAATAGTGAGCAATCAGTCGTCGAGTGCGTCGATGGAGTCGAGATAATCCCGGACGGCCTGCACGAAGGCTCGGTAGCGCTCAAGATCCTGCAGTGCGTTGTAGACGACGTCGTGATCGATGATGTTCCCGTAGGTATGGGACAGTACGTTCCGGAACCGAGCGCCCTGCGCCATTTCCTCGGCCAATGCTCCCGAAAGGACGCCCATTTCACCGAGCGTGCGCATCGACGCGGGATTACTAGCGGGGGATTGGCCGCGCTCGTGTTTGACGAGTTCCTCGGCGATATCGATGCTCGCTTCGGTCATCTTCACGAAGCGGCGCTCGACGATATCACGGGTATCCGAATCCGCCTTGTAGTCCGCCCGACTGATGTGCTGCTTGCGGGCGAGGACGCCGAGGCTCTCCTCGATGGTTTCGACAGCAGTTAGAATCCGGCTGAGGCGATCCGCCGGCAGTCCCGCGTCCGTCATCCGTCGTCCTCTGCCTCGCCCGCGGCTGGGACTCCAGTATCGCCGTCGCCGAGATGGTCGTCGATTCTGTCCAAGGCCGTATCCAGCCGGTCGCGGGGTGACTGCTGGTCGTCCCCGGACGCCGTGAGCCAGCGACGTAGCTCGGTGGCGTGCTCTGCTTCACCGACGAGGAGAATGCCATTCTCAAAGATGGCTGCTGCAAGCGGTGGTTCAACCGTGTGGAGATCCACCAGATCCACGTCATCCGTCTCGAGCGCGTCACTGAGGTCGGCGCTCAGACCGAGGAAGACATCGTTGTAGTCCGGGTCAGATGGCCGATGCTCGTCGAACTCAACCGCGAGATCAATATCGCTCGTGGCATGGGTCGTCTCGGTGGCATGGGAGCCGAAGAGAATCGCGAGTCGAACTGGATGCTCCCGGAGGACAGCTTGGCAGGCATCAACGTCGAAGGAATCATCAAGAGTACTCAACTCGGCGGTCCTCATTACTCGAAACTAAGCTCTCGTATCATATAAAGGCGCAGGTGGGAGAGACGTTCTTAGCGAGAAGCACTCGCCGCGTTTCATATTGATCTAGGCTCCATTTGCTTTCGGTATACTAGCCAGCTCCGGTGGTAGAACACCTCTTGAGATATCTACCGAACGAGAGACTCTGGGAACTCTCGGGAGAGAACGAACCCTGTTCGATGTTCCTTTCGGCTATAACCCTTCCAAGTCAGTTCAATCAGCGAGCGTCGGTACATGGTCGTACCGACACATGTTGCACCGACGGAGTACGTAATCCTCGGTCAATTCGGCAGTCGACAGTGTTTCGACTATCGTCGAATGGCCAAGCGCCGAGCAATTACGACTCCGATGAGCCGTCTGGCCGTTCTCGGTGACGTACCACGTTGTAACCGATCGCTCGGAGTCACATGCGTCGACCGAGAGCTCGCTCATGCACGTCTCACACAGCAATCCGCCACCAATACTGTATCGTCCACACCGGGTCTTACACGCAGCGCATGAGCCTGTCTCAGCCATCAGGGCGCCTCCCCGATGTCCGTCGTCGTCATCTTGGCGTTGATGTTCTCTCGAATCACCCACGACGGAATTTCTCGGTCCCCGGCCAGAAAGCGTGCGGCGTGCTGGTGTTTACAGCCCTCGTCAGGGTCGTTGAACTGAACGTCAGGGCACGTACACGCACCACCGTTCTGAATATCGACCGTGTACCTCGTTCCTTCCTCGGAGTAGACCGTGAATAGGCCGGGGGCGTCACGATCGAGGACGACCAGCCACTCAGTGAGTGCCCGGACCTCCCGACGCGAGAAATCCTCAACACTCTCAGCTGACCCGTCGTCTGTGGAAATCGCACTCATTGGCGCTCCTCCAGCCGTGCGTCCTGGAAGCACGCGAAGCAAGGCAGCTGGTCGCCGTCGCTACCATCACACCACTCCGCACCGTTCGGGCACGTTTCGTCGTCTTCCTCGTCAGTCGTCGCTTCTTGTTGATCAGAGGTCGATGCCGGCTTGTTGAGTGTCTTTGACCCAGTCATGAGCGTTCACGAGACGCTTCAGAATGTGCGCCTCACCCCGCACCGGCGCAGACAAACTCGGTCTCTTACCTAACGCATTCAAGCATCGACGTCGACGTTCGTTAGGTAAGACTCAGAAGTTACTCGCGGCTCGTCTAAGTTAGCACCACGGGCGGCTATCCATCCACGATGAAAGACGGCGAGCTGCGTGATCGAGTCGAACGCCTCGCCACTCGGTTCATGTACCAGCACTCGCTCGTCGGCAACTGCCGTCACGAGACCATCGTCGATGAGGGCATTGACGAGCTGCCGCGCCGTTGTCTCGACGACGTCCGCCGTCGAAACCCGGGCCGCATCCCGATCTTGGACGATAAGTTCGTTTTCGAGTCGTTCGTAATCGGCTGTCGTATCGTCGCGTGTACCTGGACGAGTCATGGGACCTCACCTTCCGGCATGCACGTCAGGCGTGCCGCACCCCTTGCGGTGCCGACAGACTGAACCGCAGTACCACGACAGACCCACCCCAATCGTCTAAGTTCGGGGAGTTCATACTACAGATAATGGTGAACTCGCGGACGCCGATCACCTCCAGCGAGGAAGCTGCGCTCGATCACCTCGAGCAGTACCTCGACACGGCGGGAGATGACGAGCCCCTCACACGAGAGGATGCCGTCGCCTACCTCATGGAGCAGGGCGTCGAACGGGCCGACGCACACGAACACATCGAGCAGTTGCTCTTGAAGGGTTATCTCTACGAAGTTCATGACGAACTCCGTCTGCCATCTCGCTCGTGAGGAAAGAGATGGGAGCGAGGCGTAGATCTGCCGAGAGACCCCACTTTCGACTTAGGCGTTGTCGCCGAGTTGATAGCTCATTCAGTTTCCTTGTCGTCGACGGCGTGTTTCAACCACTCGTCCATGTCCTCCTCACCGAAGCGGTCGTTTGCGGTGCGCGTGCTCTCGACCATACTCGTGTAGGCGACCACGTCGTCCTTTGAGTTCAACATAGTAGCCCTCAACTCCGAATTCTTCGATGTGTACTAGCTATTCCGTCGATAGCTACGGAGGCGCTGAGAACCCTGTTGAATCACTCGTCTTCGAGTGCGGCGTAGATCTCTGCGTGGCGGCGTCCATCAAGCTTCCCAATCTCGAGGGCGATCTGACGACGTTCGGCGTCGCTCTCGGCCGCCTGATACCGCTCGTACAGCTGGCGGACTTCGTCATCAACTGCAATGGAGGAATCGGTGCTGGACGCCATCTCTCTATTGAACATAGTCCGTGTGCCTCTTTATCAATTGCGACGGGCGCACGCCTGGTAGTAGACGACTACAGTATCTGAGACGACTACAGTATCTGTGTCGATCGCAGCTTTGTCGGTTGCAAAGCGGTGTAAGAAGGTTCAGATTTCATCGCTGTAGTCGAACGTATAGCCGTTGAGCATGTAGAAGACGACCGCTCGTCCTGCCCCCAGGTATGGGCCTCACCAGTCTCGGTGCCAGGAGAGGGGTCACGGAAGGCACAGCCGACGAGGGTCTGCTACATCACTCGGCCTCCGCGTCGGTGTCGCGGACGGCCGTCCAGCCACGGTGGGAGACGGCTAGCTGCGTCGTCGAGTCGAACGCAGTACCACTTGGCTCGTGAACGAGAACGCGGTCCTCGGGAACGGGAGTGACGACGTCCGCGTCGACGAGATCGTCGACCAGGCTGCGGGCCATCGTGGTGTCGATGTCCGCCGTGTCGACGCAGGCGACGTCGCGTCCTGCGCGAGTTGCTCTTTCTCGAGCTGTTCGTAGTCGGCGCTCGTGTCGTCGTGGGATCGGGATCAGTCATAGTGAGTCACGCCGCGCACGCTGTCGCGCGATGCACGCCTTTCGGCGTTAACGAGACGCATCGTGTCTCGTTCGCATACCAGAACGCGAAGCGTTCTGGGGACGCCGATAAACACTCCACGCGAGAGCGTAGCCCTTACTCACTCCAGAGGGTCGCGATCCGGTCTTCGATCTCGTTGAGGACGAGCACAACGACGTCACGATGGTCGTCCGGCCACGATGCGTCCTCGCCGGGCGTCGGAGCGGTGGGCGGGGGATGGAAATGGTCCCGTGTATTGTGCGGATTCGGGTGCCGGTCCCACCGGCACTCCCAGGCGTGGTCCGCGTGCTGCTCTCGATAGTGGAGTTTGAAGTCGTCGTTCGTGTACCAACGGACCGTCAACTGCGCCTCGTCGACGGCTGCCGGGTAGTACGACGGGGCAAAGACGACGTGGAGTTCCAGATGGCCGCTGGCGTCCGTGACGGTCGCTCGGGAGACTTGCTTCGTCGCTTGGAGCCGCGTCTGGAGGAACTCGAGGATGGGACGATCGATGGGGGCAGGGCTCCCGCCATCGCCTGTCGGTGGCACCATCGAGTGGGCTATCCGGACGCCTGTTCGCGCTTGCCACCCGTGCGTTGCTGGCGCGCGCGTTCGTAGCGGTCACGCTCCTCGCGGGCGGTCGTCCAGTCGGCGAGGTCGCTGTACACGTCGTCGATGGTCCGCTGGTCGCTGCCCTCCGCGGCGGCAACGGCGTCGACGGCGGCCGGTGACGCGGCGTCGTACGTCGCCTCGTAGTCGGTGATGCGCGTCGTCAGCTCACGAACGCGATCCTGCAGGTCCTCGACGGAATGGTCGGCTGCGAGCTGGTTGATGCGTCGCCACTCAAAATACGCGTTATTCCGTTCGTAGGTGGCCGGATGGCCATCGTGCTGGGTGACGATCCCCAACTCATCGAACCAGCCAAGGTACTTCCGGGCAGTCTTGGGGTCACAGTCGGCAATGCCGGCGATCGCGCTCGCCGTTGTCGGCTCGCGGGTCTGCAGAATGGTACCATAGATGCGTTGTTCGACATCGTCGCTGCTGAACGCATCTTCGAAGGGGGGCGGCCCATCGGCGCCATCTGTCTCGGACATACTTGGGATTACAGGGTGAAGGATATAGTTCTTACTTCAGGGAATAGTTTCCTGAATCTGTTTGGTTGGGATCCACAAGTTGACAGCACCTTAACCAACATTGGGTAATCCGCTTGCCTAGGTGTTGGTTAAACATCACTCCTGAAATCGGAGTTCTCGAGCTGGTTTCACGCAGAAGCTGTCTTGACCACCGTCAACGTCATTCTGACCTACCTCACCGCCCAGTGACGACTGGTGTGTGAGCCGGCTGACCAGCTCATCACGAACCGCTTCACGACTGACAGTCGTTTCGTGCCGGCCGAGCCGCTCGTCGAAAAATCGCTTCTGGAACCGTTGGCCGACGTCATCGATGGCGATGTACTGTGTCCGCTTCCCTCCCGCAACACTCGTCGAAACGAACTCAGCTCCGACGTCTTCGTGAGTGAGTTCGACGAGCGCGCACTCGACGAGTGAGACGATGGCAGTCGGACTTCTGCTGTGCGGGATCGTCAGTTTGAGGTCCGCCCACGGTTCGTCGCTCGGTTGCTCAGTTTGCTCGCCGTGAAGTCGTGATCGCTGTTGCTCGCGTTCAGAAGACATGGTTGTTGAGCGCGCGCTTACGACAGCCCCTCGCCCCCCTTGGGGGCGATAAACTCCACCGCGAATCGCATAACTACCCATTGAGTGAATTCTGATATATCTGCAACCGACGATCGTCGTTTGATGGCCCTTCGGCCCGAGAGAGCCAGCGGCGCTTGCACCGTTGTACCCTAGCCTTCCTTTGGACAAATTTGGAGGTGCAAAGGGCGTCGAAACAGGCTTAGATTAGACAAGAGAGATGTCAGGCAGTTCTCCGGCCGTGATAATGTCCTCGACGAACTTCAAGATAAGGTTGTCTGGAATAATTGTGCTTGACGAGGTGGTGGGAGCCTCGAATGCGAGAGAATCGGGGTCATATTTTGGGTGAAACCAGACAACAGCGAATTACAGTAATTGACGGCAGTTCGTTGTGACTCGTGGAGGATTTGTCCATTTCGGCCGAAAGCAAACGATCTAGGGCCTGAAAAGTGGATGACGAGGATTCTATCCTCCCCGAGCTGCACCTCCAATGAAAATATGGTAATTGTGTCAGAACTCTCCGCAGACGAGGCGCTGACGGCGACTGGCGTTCACAACGGACTCGACGACTGGAGCATCGATCGTACTGGGAACTCTGTCCGTCATCACATTAATAAGCTACGTGATGCCGGGCTCATAGATGTCATTCGATCCGAGGAGGGCCACGGTACACTACGAAGTACAACGCCGAAAATATGATCGTGTTTTCCTACTCGCTTCCCGATGGGGTCGACGCTACAGTCGAGGAGATGGTTAATGCGGTAGAATCCCAGATCGAGGATGAACTGACTATGTCTACAGATACTATGCCGATGTCATTGATTACTATGGATATGAAACCTTGCGAATACCGTCAGACACAGAAATAGAGACGGACATGTTACTGACCGTTCTCCGATAGGCGTTCGTCCATGCACAGGAGAAGGGAGACCAACTGCGATGGCCCGAAAATCACCTTATCGTCTGTACATAGGTACAAGCCAATCTATGCTTTGTCCTTCTTCATATTTGACTTCTTAGAGCGTTAGAACCCTGAGATCGTCTGTTCTGTTGTCCTAGCAATCGAAACTGCTCCCGTGGATATGCTCGTCTTAGAAATAGGATGCTCGTTCACTCACCGACAATCATCCGTACTCGCTTACGATGGATCCGACAGCAGTGCTACTGGCAAGCGATTACTTGTATACATCGGCATTCTCATCACTTCGTTCAGTACCCGACACCTCGCCTAATGGTTGTTTCGAGATCCCGACGGTGATTCTTGAAACGATCATGGAAACGTTTGTGCGCATCTGTACCTCGCCCAAATTGACAGACAACGACCAGACGATGTTTTCGATAAACCGGCGGGGAGTCTCGGCGAAGGTGGTGTGATCAGTGAGATTCTCAGTCAGCGGGCTGTGCCTCCGCGGATGGTGTTCCGCCTGGAAGCTCGGGGATGGACAGATCCACCCGGCGGAGTAGCTGTGCGTTGATGGCGACGATCACCGTACTCAGCGACATCAGGAGGGCGCCCACGGCGGGGGACAGCAGAATCCCGATCGGTGCCAACACGCCTGCTGCAAGCGGAATCGCGAAGACGTTGTACCCGGCCGCCCAGATGATGTTCTCCTGCATCTTCCGGTAGCTCGCCTTGCTCAGCTTGACCAGCCGAACGACGTCCATCGGGTTGTTCTGGACGAGGATGACGTCCGCCGACTGAACCGCAACGTCGGTGCCGCTCCCGATGGCGATGCCGACGTCCGCCCGCGTCAACGCCGGCGCGTCGTTGACGCCGTCGCCGACCATCCCCACAAGCTTGCCCTGATTCTGGAGTTCCTGCACTTTCTTGTCCTTGTCCTCGGGAAGGACCTCGGCAAATACAGTGTCGATGCCGAGTTCCGTGGCCACCGCGTCGGCGACATCTCGGGAGTCCCCCGTGAGCATCGCCACCTCGATACCGAGGTTGTGGAGCGCGTCGACCACGCGGTAACTCTCCTCGCGAATCACGTCAGCCATCGCGAACGCAGCAACCAACTCCCCCTCACGAACGAGATACACTACCGTCTGGGCGTTCTGGCCGGCCTCATCCGCAAAGCGCTGGAGGTGGGCAGGAACCTCACTGTCGAGTTGAGTCAGCAGATTCGGTCCCCCGACGTAGACCTCGTTCCCGTCGACGTTCGCGCGGACGCCCCTACCTTTGATTGCTTCGAAACCGGCCACGTCGGGAACGGTAAGGGCTCGTTCGCCGGCAGCTTCGCGGATGGCTCGTGCAATCATGTGCTCGGAGTCACTCTCAACGGCCGCCGCCAGCGCGAGCGCCTCGTCCTCGCCGACGCCGTCGACGGTTTCCATCCCGACGACGCCGTGCTCACCCTCGGTGAGTGTCCCCGTTTTGTCAAAGATGATCGCGTCTAGTTCGCGGGCCTGCTCCATCGCGATACGGTCGCGTACGAGCATCCCATTACGCGCCGCCAGCGAGGTGTTGATGGCAACGACGAGTGGAATTGCGAGCCCAAGCGCGTGGGGACAGGCGATGACCAGGACGGTGACGACGCGTTCGATGACGGACGCATCGAACGTAGTCGCGACGGTCCAGACGGCTGCAGTCACGGCAGCGGCTCCGACGGCGACGTAGAACAACCAGCCGGCCGCCCGGTCGGCAAGGACCTGCGTTTGGGATTTGCTTTGCTGGGCCTCCTCGACGAGTCGCATGATCCCGGCTAGGGTCGTCTCCTCACCCGTCGCTCCGACGCGGACGCGGAGACTTCCATCGCCATTGACCGTCCCACCGATGACCTCGTCGCCGGGCTCTTTCGAGACGGGCTTGGATTCTCCGGTGATCATCGCCTCGTCCACGTCGGAATCACCCTCCTCGACGACGCCGTCGGCCGGGACGCTCGCCCCAGGCCGCACCAGAATGAGATTACCCTCCTCAAGGTCACTCACGGGAACATTCTCGGTCTCACCATCGTCGGTGATTCGTTCCGCAGTGTCCGGCATTAGTTTCGCCAGTTCGTCAAGGGCGCTGGAGGCCCGGCGGACCGACCGCATCTCGATCCAGTGCCCCAGTAGCATAATGTCGATCAGCGTCACGAGCTCCCAGAAGAACGCCGACTGTGCAGGGAAGACGACGGTCGCCAAGCTATAAACGAACGCGACTGAGATGGCCATCGAGATGAGCGTCATCATCCCTGGCGAGCGGTCTCGCACTTCGGGGACGGCCATCCGTAGGAATGGGATGCCACCGTACGCGAAGACGACGACCGCAAAGATGGGGTTAATCCACTGGCTGCCGGGGAACGCTGGCACGGAGAATCCCAGTCACTCCTGAAGCGTCGGGCTGTAGAGCAGGACAGGAATCGAGAGTATCGTCGAGACGAAGAACCGACGGCGAAACATCTGTTCGTGACCTTCGTGCATGCCACCGTGGCCGTCATGGCCCCCGCTATGCTCGTGGTCTCCCTCTCCGTGGTCCATGTGGTGTTCGTGCTTCTCCTCAATCGCCTGTTCGGCGTCGCCGGCGTCTTCGGCCTCGTCCTCGAGCATCGACTGCTCCACTCGTGATTCGTCCGCCTCTCCGGCGCTCTCGTCTTCTGTTGTCTTTCGATGTTCGTGATGAGAGTGTTCGTCAGATGCCCCCGCCTCATCGGACGAATGGTCGTGGTTATCCATCGGTGGCCAGTGGACGAGAGTACGGGACCGAGGTTGATGGATTTGTGGGCCTGCAGAGTTCCTTATTGACTGTCGGCACCTGGCCAGCGTCGCGCGTCCGACTCAACGAGGCCTAACAGATGGCGTCGTCGATCGTCTACCTCCTCAAGCGAGGTAGTAAAGTCCTCATCTGAGACCGTAGGGATTCCACCGTCCCGAACGTGTTCGAGATCCGGGATAGGTGGTGACTGTGACGCTGGTTCAACGAATGCGCTGCCGAGCGTATCAAGGTAATTCTGGATACTCGACCGGGCTTGCCTGATCGCTAGCACATTCGGCCGGTGCTCTGCGGCGACGCCAAACCGCAGGAGCGTAAGCGCTTCGTCTAATACCGTAATGTTCGTCGTCGGTGCCTGCGACGCCTGCGGCGTGAAGAAGTAGTGGAGAATGGGGTACGCTTTGTGGTTCGCTGTGAGCGTGTCGAGCTGGCTTGCAATTGTGTTCAACGGCACCTCCAATCCCTGGAATGTATTGCCGTCCCAGCTCGTTTCGAGGATTTCAGTACTCTGCGCCCCGAGTCCGTTAATGCTACTTGCGAGCGAGCGTTTCTGGGTGACGGCACTGAGAACATTGAGGATGTACGTGACGCTGAGTGTGACGAAGAGCATGCCACTGGCCGTCGTGAGCGCAGTCGCGACCTGCCAGATACCGCCGTTCGGTGTGAAATCCCCGTTCCCCATCGTGAATACCGTGTATCCGACAAAGTAGAACCGCTCTGTCCAGGAAATCGGGCCAGTGTTCCGCGTGTCGATTAGACTGCCTTCGCCGCCTGCGAACAGGAACGTCCACCCAGTCCAGAGGAGTGCGATCCACATGGTGAGGCCAAGAATCAGAATCAGTGGTCCGGAGAACGAGAGCACGCGAGGGCGCTCTCCGGACACTGCCTTGAGCGTCTTCCAGGTGCTGGACATCAATCGAGATGTAAGGGGACCGGCGCCGCCCTCGACCCATAGCGTCGTCCAGAGGATGTCGACTACGGCTACAAAGAGTAAGAACGCGCCGAAAACGAGGTAGACCGTATTCATTCTACCTGCCTCTGGACACCGCAGCCAGTGCACTGGCGGACTCTATCAATGGTGGAATTACCGGAGAAACCGGTTCGGTCGGGTGGGCGTGAATGCTGACTACTCACGCCTCTGGGTTAGTCTTCGAGACGGAAAGCCGTCTCTGGTAACTTTTCTCGATACACTTCTTTGGAGGTTAGCTCTGATATCGAAGGGATCCTCTTTTGAAGTTGTATTTCAGTTAGTTCGACTCGACACCGTGTCAAGCAAGGAATTCAAAAGTAGATTGGTTGGGGGGAAGGAAGATCGAAGGCACAACCGCGTTAAATAGTGAACGCGTACTATTACTCGAGCGCAACTCACGGAGGGACCACAATATGCCAACAAATACAGACGATACACGGCTCATCACAATCCTCCTCATTATCATCGGTGCGTTCGTCATCTTCCCGCTGTTCTTCATGGGCTTCGGAATGATGGGGTTCGGTCCGATGATGGGCGGGATGTGGGGCGGTGGAATGTGGGATGACGGAACGATGCCAGGCTGGATGTTCATCGTCGGCATCGTGATACAGCTGCTGTTCCTCACCGCCCTGGTCGGTGGTGGGTACCTCATCTATCGCACGATCACGGGGGATACAAGTGACTCAGATCAAGCACTCGAAGAGCTCCGGCTCACCTACGCCCGCGGAGAGCTGACCGATGAGGAATACGAACAGCGACGCGAAGCACTCGAACGAGATACCTGAACACGACGAAACAAAGTTGAAGAATGGCCGGCTTCTCCGATCACCGTCAACAGTCGATCCGCCCGCAACTTCCAGCATGGCTTGACCGATACACGACGCTAGGATTAAACGGACTCCTTGTCGGGACGGGACTCTGCCTGGTCGCGTTCCTCACGAATCCGGTTCCCGACCACTCGTTTCCGTGGGCGACGCTGCCCGAGTCTCTACGGCTGCCAGTTGCACAGCCCCGAATCGAGCACTGGCCGGTGACTTACACTATCGGAATCTGGCTGTGGGTCTTCTGTTTTCCCGCCCTCTTCCTCGCTGGATACCGCCGATATGGCGACGTAGTTCGTGGGACAGCGGTGTGGCTCGTTGGGTTACCAACGATCGCGATGCTGGGCTGGACCACGTACTGTCGATTCTTCTGGCCGAAGCTCCACCCGCCCACCTGGAACGCCCCCGTCTACACGTTCGTTTGTTGGCTGTACTGTTCGACCTATGACGCCGTCTGGAGCAACGCAGCCTATGCAATCGCGCTCCTCGGCATCGTCGCCACGCTCCTCGTACTCCAGCGAACACGGATGCGTAGGTACGCACTCCTCGGGTTCGGTATACTGGCACTGCCACTCGGACTGCCGGCCCTCTACGAAGGATACCGTCGAGCAGGAAGGGAGAGCTAACTGTCCTCTGCAACTCCTGAGACCGGGTCGATCTCGTTGAGTGCCTCAGTCGCCACATCGCCGAGTTCTCCGGCTTCGATGTGAGAATAACGCTCCCGAACCATCTCCTCGGAGTTATCCAAGTACCGGGCGGCGACTGTGTGCCCAGAGGCTCGGACTAGGACCTTGCCCATCCCGCGACGGCCGCCGTGTGGGACAAGGTACTCGTGTTTCGGATGGTCAATCTCGATACCGGCCGCATCCATGAGCCGCCGAAGAATCGAACGAGCGCCGTCAGTGGTAATCGACTCTGGCCGGATATCCTCTTCAAGCACCAATAGCAAATCCCTCGCGTAAGCGTCTCGCCGTTCCTGTATGGCCTCGGGTTGAGCGCCTCGATCAGTCAATTCCTCCCGAACCAAATTCGCCAAGGTCCGCTGGTCGAACGTCGGGAATACCGGCCACCGCTCGGTTGGCGGGTCCATCAGCTGGCAGTAGCTCCGCAGCGGCGAGATCACCGGGTCGGGGAGACTGGCGGCGTCCCACTGCTGTTTCTTCCGGTAGACGTCAATACTCCAGTCGTTGAGGAGATCGGTACCTACCGGGAGTATCGTGTACGTCTCGATGGCATCGTGGGGTCGCTCGTCGACGTACCGGGTGAGAGTGTGACGCTGCTTGGACATCCCAGCTGCTGGCTGTCGGGCCTACGGTCGTCCTCCGCGGAGAGCACCGCCATCGCGCTCTCCCACAGTGACCCCAGTCTGTCCTGCCAATCTTTCCGCACAACAGTAATCACCATGGAGAGCATTGTGTACAATATGGCCTATACAACCCAAAAGCGCGTCTCGGGGTCATTCGACGAGGTCGTTGAGAGGACGATGACCGCTTTAGAAGACGAAGGATTCGGAGTCCTCTGTGATATTGACGTGCAAGCCACCTTCGCAGAAAAGATCCATAAGGAATTCCGCCAGTATCGTATTCTTGGGGCATGTAATCCGGAACTGGCCTATCAGGGCCTCGAAGACGAGATCGAACTAGGGGCCTTACTCCCGTGCAATCTCATCGTCTATGAGACTGACGATGGTTCGGTCACAGTAAGCGCAGTTGATCCCTCAGAACTCGTGGGTATAACTGGAAATCCTGCCCTGGAAGGAATATCTGAGGATGTTTCCGCTCGGTTCGAACGAGTTCTCAATGAACTATGAGCTACCGGTCGTCTCTATAAGCGCCAGTCAATCAATGATATAGTACCGCTGAAGAGCATATACTAGATATTGAAGATGCGAAAAACATATTTACCTGCCAAACTTGCCCCGGTCTAAGACAGAAGAGAACACGTATAGAACGGGGTATGGAGTGGTTTCAGCCGTTAGTATTGCCAATCACACCTGTCCGAGTGAACTCGAATAGCCGTTGATCTCGCCGTGACGAGGACAGAGATACGTCTCGCCGTCTTTCTCTCTCCAAAGTGACGGTTCAGTTTGACCTGAACGGTGCTGACCTATGATTACTCCAGAGTCAAGAATAAACGTCAAACAGTTTGTAGCGAACTTCCTCGAGTTCCAGTACCGCGAGGTGATGATGGTTTTCGCGACTCTCGCTGTCGTGGCAGGCTCTATCGTCTTCTTCCCCGGGTTCGATAACCTCAGCAAGGGTCTGCAGGCCGATGTTTCGCTCGGCTTGTTGGCGGTATTCATTCTCGTAGCAGTGGTCGCTGGTGCCGTCAAGGGGATGGTGGGCTTCGGCTATGCACTCATCACGACGCCCATCTTCGCCTCCGTAATCGATCCGACCTTCGCGGTCGTCGTCTTGGCTATACCGCCGTGGATGATCAATATGTTCCAGATCGGAGAGACCGACACCGGTCTGACCTTTATCCGTGAGGAATGGGTTCTCGTTCTTCTGGCTATCGTGGGCTCGATAATCGGAGTCGCGTTTCTCGCCGAATTTAGCACAGGTCCGATTGTTCCGTTCCTCATCGGCCTCGTGATCTTCGGGTACGTCGTCTTCCAAGTCGTCCAGGACTTCGTCACCGTCGAAGAGACGCACAATCCGCTCGGACTCAGCGTCGCGGGGTTCCTTGAGGGATTCCTCCTGGCTGTAGCGAACCTCGGCCCACTGCTCCCGGCATATTTCCACACGTTCGAGCGGGACACCGAACGATACATTGGTGGCCTCTCGATGGTCCTCGGCACCATATTCACAGTCCGGATCATCCAGATGGCCCTGTTCACGAACCTGCTGACAACCTATCGGCTGTGGCTCGGATCGGTGATCGCAGTCGTCACCATCGTCGGCCTCCTGCTTGGAACGTACCTCCGCCGTCTCGAAGTGGACGAAGAGAAGTTCAACTGGTTCGTCGTCGCGTTGCTGTTCGTCATCTCACTCAATATCTTCCGGAATACGATTCCGGCGCTCTTCCTGTGACCCGGACGTAGTTTTAGGTACCAAACGTCAGCGACGTCCGACCGAAAGAGCTCACTGCCCGGCGTCGTCCATCGCGTCGTCGATGCCCTTCTCAATGATGTCTTTTCGCGGGACCACTTCGATCGTCGTCTCCGAACCGATTGCAGTCCCGCCTTCGACATCTTCAACGCGGAGAGTCACGTCTTCCGGACTCGCACAGCCGCAGTTGACGAACTCTTCCCACCCGTCGCCGACAACGACAGCTCCTGCATGGGCCCATCGAAGGTACCGACGGTACGTGTGTTCCGTCATATTCTCCTGGAGCCACTCGCTGTCTGCGACCCACTAGTCATCGGTGTCGTCTGGATCAGTCTCCGGTGACCGGAACGAAATGAGACCCGGTCCGCATGATGGTCGACGGTGACTGGGTCCGTCGTGTTGACACCGCGTCGGACAGTCGATCTCATCAATCGTCGGCCTCCGTAGCAACCGGTTCAGGACTGTCAGCCAACGCCGCGTCTATTGATTCGAGCCACTCCTCGGCGTCCAGGGCGGCCATGCTACCCATGCCGGCGGCGGTGACCGCCTGCTGGTACTCGCGGTCCATCACGTCTCCAGCCGCGAAGACTCCGTCGGCAGCCGTCGCTGTCGTCGCCCACGCGTCCCCGGCGGTGGAGGTTTGCACGTACCCGTCGTCGTCGAGGTCAACGGACGTGTCCCGGAGGAAGTCGGTGTTTGGTTCGTGGCCGATGGCGTAGAACACGCCACCGACGTCGACCTCCTCGACTTCGACATTTTCGCCAGCCTCGTACTTCTCCCGCGGATAGCCGTCCGAGTGCGAGACGAGCGTCGCACCCGTCACGCCCTCCTCCTGCGACCCGTTGATCGCCACGAGTTCCGTGTTCCAGGCGAACTCGATGTCCTCGTTATCACGGGCGCGGTCGCCCATGATCTCGGACGCCCGGAGCTCATCACGGCGGTGGACGACCGTCACGGAGTCGGCGAACTTCGTGAGGAAGAGCGCTTCCTCCATCGCGCTGTCACCGCCGCCGATGACAAGGACGTCATCCCCGCGATGGAACGCGCCGTCGCAGGTCGCACACGTAGAGAGGCCGTAACCCATGAGCTCGTCTTCTCCCTCGGCGCCGACCCAGCGGGCGCTGGCACCGGTCGCGACGATCAGCGCGCGGGTGCGGAGCGTCTCCCCGGTCGAGAGCGACAGCTCCAGCGGCTCCCCGTTCAGGTCGGCTAACTCGATGCTGCCGTGCTGGAATTCGGCGCCGAACTGCTCGGCCTGCTCCTTCCCGCGTTGGATCAGCTCCATCCCACCGACGCCGTCAGGGAACCCGAGATAGTTCTCGACGTCGGTCGTCAGCGTCAGCTGGCCCCCGGGCTCGTCGCCCTCTAGGACGAGCGGATCGAGGTCAGCGCGCGCGGCGTAGACGGCCGCCGAGAGACCGGCGACTCCGGATCCGGCGATGATGATATCTTGTATCTCCTCAGTCATTTACTCGGTGT
The DNA here is from genome assembly GCA_046097085.1 of Haloferacaceae archaeon 50. GTDB lineage: Archaea > Halobacteriota > Halobacteria > Halobacteriales > Haloferacaceae. Next base: position 271,295 of record CP175568.1, read on the forward strand.
ACTTCCCGATCAAGGAGCGCAGTTGCTCTTCGCCCTGCACCCCGACGATCTCTTCGACCTGCTCACCGTCGGCGAACAGGATCAGGGTTGGGACGCCACGAACGCCGTAGGCCCCGGCGAGTTGTTGGTTGGCGTCGACATCGACCTTGGCGATGGCCGCATCAGTCTCCGCGGCTAGGCGCTCGACGACCGGTTCGAGCATCTGACACGGACCACACCAGTCGGCATAGAAGTCAGTGAGGACGACATCGTACTCGGCCACCAGATCGTCAAGCTCAGTCTCAGCCTCAACGTGGATCGGCTCGTCTGGAGTATCTCTCTCTGCCGTGGAAGCGCTATTAGCTGTCATCACTATCCTGTATGGCCTAGCAGCAGTTAAGGGTTTTGGGTGCACTATACAATACTATCTTGGCAGCAGAAATCGGCACCGATATACACAGATTGCGACGCTGCAGGACCTAACCCCCCAGCACATCGAATACTAATGCTGGGGTCTATACCGGGCAAGAGACTTCTAACGGACGTGTGCTGGGAGAAAGAGAGAGGATATGGACAACTAGAATTTCGCGTTATCCTTCGATTGACTGTGTCATCGCGTCCTGCTGTTCGTATTTCGTCTCGACTTGGATAAGCTGTCCCATCTTCGCGTACCAGTCGTTGAGCATCCGCTGCATGTCGTCGGCTATCTTCGAGGGATCCGTCGGCTTGTAGACGTGGTAGTAGCCGCCCTGATCGTAGTTTATCTGCTCCTTTTGGATGAAGCCAGCTTGGAGTAGCCGCTGGACGGCTCGATAGGCGGTTGACCGCTCACGATCGACGGCTTCTGCTAGTTCGTCGACAGTGAGTGGTTCCTCGGCGTCGACAGCGCCCGTGCCTGCTGGTGACTCGCTGTGGTTCATGGTTTGAGGTACGCGCCACGAATTTTAATAATCTTGGGTGTATTGAGCAATACCTGAGAGGAAGATGACTTACGCGTCGGATAATGCACCTGTCCATACGTTAGGAAGCCGTGCGTACACGGCCGCGTTCCCGACCAATGCGTCGACAGTGATGTACTCGTCGACGGCGTGGACGGTGTCGGTGCCGAGTGCGAACTCGACCGTCGGGATCCCCCCATTTCGGAGGCGCTTCGCGTCACCGCCACCCGTCGCGCTCCGACGGTACACGCGCTCGTCCGTCACGTCTTCGGCGGTCGACGCGACGGCCTCGACCAACGGACTGTCGATCGGTTCCGCGGTCCCAACACTCCAAGAGACATCCGTTATCGTGATGCCCTTGCAATCCGCGACGCAGTCCCGGACGTCCACGAGAACGTCCGCCGTGTCCACGCCCGCGGTCAGCCGGACGTCGACTTCCGCACAGGCAGTCTGCGGGACGGTATTGATTGCCTCACCGCCATTGAGGACACCGAGATTGATCGACGGATACCGAAAGAGGTCGCGGGCGGTCGCCTCGCCCATAGTGGGCGCATAGTACTCGACGGACTCCTCGACGATGGGAGCCATCTCGGAAGCAATGTGGAGCTCACGCGTCCCGAAACGCTCACGCATCGTCTCGACGGCTCGGTAGAGACGATCGACAGCGTTCTCGCCCAGCGGCGGTCGCGAACCGTGTGCGGCATCGCCGCTCGCCTCCAGAGTCAGCCAGATGCTCCCCCGGTCGGCGACCGTCACCGAATGGCGCCCCTCCTCGCAGGTCGGCTCGCCGATGACGCAGGCGTCGGCGTCGAGACGCTCGTCCTCCAAGAGCGCCGGGAGGCCGGCGTCATCGCCGACTTCTTCGTCGCTGACGAAGGCAAACAGGAGGGTCACCGGCGGGGTCGTCCCGCTCCCGGCGTACCCCAGAGAGCGACCAGCATCGCCGCGACGGCGCCCTTCATGTCAGTCGCACCACGACCGTAGATACGGTCGCCAGCGCGCTCTCCGAGTGGGTCATGTGACCACTCGTCCGCATCGAACGGCACCGTATCCAGATGGCCGTTGAACAGTAGCGTCTGGTCGCTTTCGCCGGGGACAGTCGCGAGGAGATTCGGTTTCGCGGGATCGACCGCGAACCGTTCGGTCTCGACGTCTAGCGATTCTAGCCATGCCTCGATCAGATCGACAATCTCGCGCGTGTCGCCGGGCGGGTTCGACGTGTCGATCGACAGTAGATCCAGTGTCAGATCCACGAGCTCCGAGCGGTGTTCAGAGACATCGATGGGCGGGCTCACGGTCATTCGAGTTTCCCCGAGAGGACCTTGGCGGCCGTGAGAACCGGATCCCACACAGGACTGAATGGCGGCGCATACGCCAGATCCGCGTTCTGTAGCTCAGACACGGTCGTGCCGTCGTGCAGGGCCATCGCTACAGTGTCGATGCGCTTGGCTCCCTCTGCGCCGACGACGCTACCGCCAAGAAGTCTCCCGGAGTCACGATCCGCGACGAGCGTGATCTGTATCTCCTCGCTCCCAGGGTAGTAGCCGGGGCGTGACTCGTCGGTAATCGTTACCGAGACCGGGTTGAATCCGGCCTCACGAGCCCGTTCTTCGTCGATGACGCCAGTCCTCGCGGCACCGAGGTCGAAGGCCTTGACGATAGCCGTTCCCGCTATCTCGCCGGTCGGTGTCGGCGAGCCAGTCACCGTCTGCCCGATTGCACGGCCAGCGCGGTTGGCGGTCAACGCCAGCGGGACGTGAGCCGGCTCGCCTGTGACGACATGACGAGCCTCAGCGCAGTCGCCTGCAGCATAGACGTTCTCGTAATTCGTCCGACCGTACTCGTCAGTCGCGATAGCACCGGTCGGTCCGAGTTCGATCCCGGCCTCTTCTGCGAGGTCGACGTTCGGTGCCACGCCCACGCCCACGATTACGATGTCCGCCGGGTCGAACTCGCCGTCCTCGAGGATGACACGGTCGACGCGACCGTCACCTTCGAACCCGGAGATAGCGGTGTCGAGGTGTAGGTCGACGCATTGGTCGCGGAGGTGGTCCTCGATGACCTCGGCGACTGGCTCGCCGAACGGCTGCAGGACGTGCGGCAGCATCTCGTAGAGGGAGACGTCGACGTCGCGAGCCGACAGTGCCTCGGACATCTCGACACCAACGTAGCCCCCGCCAACGATGGCGGCCCGCTTCGGTGACTGCTCAGTGACGTACGATTCGATCTCGCCCGCCTCGTCCATATCGTGGATCGTGAATACGCCGTCGAGGTCGATTCCGTCGAACGGCGGAGCGATCGCGCTCGCCCCAGTCCCGATGAGAAGGTGGTCGTATGCCTGTTTGAATCGCTCGCCGTCGCCTTCGACCGTGACTGTCTCACGCTCCGGATCGATACTAACGACTTCGTGGCCAGTCCGGAGGTCGATATCGCGCTCCTCGCGGAACCGATCCGGCGGTATTGCGACGAGATCTTCGAGTTCGTCGACCTCTCCCTTCACGTAGTAGGGCATCCCGCAGGCAGCGTAGGAGACCCACTGCCCCTTCTCGAAGACGACCACGTCAATGTCTGGATCCTCGCGCTTGGCCTTACTCGCCGCACTCATTCCCGCGGCATCGCCACCGGCCACGACGAACGAGTCGCTCATACCCGATGATTGGGTCGCAACGAACTAAAGTACTTCTCAGCTTATACAATACTGCGAAATGAACCGCCTCGGGGTCAAGTGGTTCGAGACGCTTCGCGTCTCGTCATCACGAAAATCTCCGATTTTCGAACGACCCCGAGGCACTCGGCCTGCCCCGCCTGTAGAACTAGCGTTTTGCGTCCCCGGGCCGTATGCATACACGGAGGGTCCCTGAGGATGTCATCCCCGACGCTCGTGTACGATGACGACTGCGGAATCTGTACGCGTGCGGCACACTACGTCAAGCGTCGGTCGGACATCGGAATAGTGGGCTTTTCGAACCTGGACGATGAGTTGCGCACGCGACTCCCGACCAAGTACGAGCGGTGTGCACACCTGATCACTGACGAGAGTGTCTACTCCTGTGGCGAAGCAATGGAACGCGCCTACGAGCGGACCGGGCTCCCGCCGTCGGCGGCACTGCCGGCGCTACGACGGATCCCCGGCTACGGTGCCGTCCGCGAGCGCGTATATCGACTCGTGGCCGAAAACCGGCCGTTGATCGGTAGACTGCTGCCGTAGTCATCCGATGGAGTACTCCGAAATAGCTGGGGTTAGAAGATGCAAGCGAGGCGGAGATCGACCGGGATTGCCGGCTGTCTAAACAGTCCTCATTTCCGTGTTCCACGCGTACATCGAGGTGTTATGAGCGACAGACAGGCCGGCAGACGGGGCCGTGACCCTACCGTGACGCGCCGGGCGCTCCTCGCGGCGGGCATGTTCGGCTTCGGCTTCAGCGGGCTGATCGACGTGCTCGTTCTCCACCACGTCCTCCAATGGCATCATCTCGTTTCGGGCTCTATCCGATGGATACGCTTGCCGGCCTGCGGACCAACATCCTCGCAGATGGAATATTCTCGCTTGGAATGCTGGTTATCATGTGCGTCGGGGCCGGACTTCTGTGGCAGTCCGAGCGCCGAACAGCCGCGCCGCTGGCCGTGCGACCGCTCGCCGGCACGGCGGTGATCGGCCTCGGCGTGTTCGACATCTTCGACGCCGTCGTCGACCACATACTCTTGGGGCTCCACCAACCTCTATCACAGGGCGGTCGATATAACCCGCACTGGATTACGGTGAGCCTCCTGTTCGTCGCTGCAGGGTACTACGTGTACAGAACGGGGCTACGGGTTCAAGACGTCGATTCGGAGGGGTACGCTTGATGGAGTCTGATCAAAGTATTGACGGCCAATGAGCGAGCCTTACTCCGTAGCGGCGGTCATACTTCCGTGGGCCGCGATCTACTTGCATGGTGTTGCGCCGTCGACGCTGGTACCACACTGGGCAGTCCTGTTCGCGGTCGTCCCTGTACTCTGGCTTCTCATCGGCAGTACGGTGCTGGCGGTGGATCGCCTGTTACAGCTGTTCGGTATTTGAACCGGTCGTGAGTTCCAAGAGGGCGATCCGTGTCCGCCTCGCTTCGTCCGCCAGGCGTGGCCGCTGCGAGACCGGAGAGCCGTCCGGAACCAGTCGACGTTCTAGTGGCCGTGGTCGTGATTGTCGCCGTGACCGTCGTTGTGGCCGTCGCCGTGGTGGTGATGGTGGTCGTGGCCCTGCTGTGTGAACTGACCAGAGAACGCCCGTTGGACGACTTCCGGGAGAGCCGGATGGATATGGACCGACTCGCGGATGTCGTGTACTGAACCGGTTCCGGCTTTCATCGCAACGACGACCTCCTGGATGAGTGTCGATGCATCAGGGCCGACGATGTGACACCCGAGTATCTCTCCGTCGAGATCGACGAGTACCTTCACGAATCCCTCGGCCTTCATCGCGTCGCCACGGGCCGTGTCTTCGTACCGGTAGGTGTTCGTGGCGTACTCGCGGTCGGCGCCCCGGAGGTCTTGTTCGCGCTTTCCGACGCCGGCGACTTCGGGAGAAGTGAAGACAGCGAACGGCATCGCCGTGTAATCGACCGGGTCTAGCTCGTCGCCAAAGATGTTCCACGTGACCGCCTGTGCCTCATGATTTGCGTTGTGTTTCAATAGGTACTCTCCGACGATGTCACCGAGGGCCCACACGTCATCGGCAGTCGTCCGCAGATACTCGTCGGTCTCGACGAAGCCCCGCTGGTCAGTCTCGACCCCAGCCTCCTCAACGTGTAGTATATCGGTGTTCGGGGTGCGACCGGTTGCGACCAGGAGTGCGTCGCCCGTCACGCTCACTGTCGCCTCTTCCCCGCCAGTCACACCGGCGTCGTCGCCGTACGTGTACGGTCGTGCCTCGACAGTAACGTCGTCACCGTCCTGCCTGGCAGCGGTGGCTTCGTGACCAGTGTGGACGGTAAATCGCTCTGCAAATCGCTCGGTAAAGGCCTCTGCAGTTTCTTCGTCGGCTTGGGGGAGGAGGTAGGGGCGACGCCCGATAACAGTCACATCGCTCCCGAAAGTACCGAAGAAGTGACCGAGTTCCGCGGCGATATATCCACCGCCGACGATGACGAGGTGGTCGGGCAGTTCCTCTAGCTGAAGTGCCTCCTTGCTCGTCAGATAATCGACGTCCTCCAGACCCTCGATGTCTGGTATCCAGGGACGGGTACCAGCCGCGATGAGAACTGTGTCACCCTGGATGGTTCTCCCTTCGTCGTCGCCGGCCACGATTTTTACGGCCCGATCGTCGACAAACTGTGCCTCCCCTTCGACAAGCGTGTGGTCCGAAGACTGCCGGAGACCACGACGGATCGATTCCGAGTCTTCCTGGACATCTTCAGTTACCTCGCGAACGATGTCGCTAAACGCGATATCGGTAACCTCCGTCTCGATATTGAATTCATGGGCCCGCTCGACCGTTTCTAGTACATCCGCGTGGTACAACAGGAGCTTCGACGGGATGCAGCCACGATTGAGACACGTACCACCGAGCTGCCCCTTCTCGACGATAGCTACTGATAGTCCCTGGTTCACAGCGACATTCGCCACGTCAAGGCCGGATCCAGACCCGATGACGAGAAAGTCGAAATGCTCCATGTCGAGTCAACGGCTGCAGGACGGTTGTATGTTCGGCAGTGGTTCGCGAAGTCATCACCTACCCCGGGAACATCCTGTTCTGGATTTTAATATAATTTAGATTAATCATGATAGTGTATGCTCATGTTGTTTGGACACGACCTCGACCGTTGTGTGCGTGATGTCAAATGTGGATGATAGGAGTTCATGGACCCGTGCAACGAGTGCGTCCCGTTCTTCGAGCGATGTCGTAGAATCAGTCACGTAGACTGACGCGACTGAGATCTGACTAGAGAGCCCAAACATGGATGTCTTCTACGCTCTGTACCCTGTCAAGGAACTCGACGCTCCTCCGGACCTCGTCGATGTCTATTGGACTCTGTTGGAAGAAAATCGCACCACTTTCACGCAGCAGTATAATTGCTGACCAGACGATGAGCGCGGCGATTAGTACGGCCGTGAGCGGATCGACGAGCAGGAAGTCAGTAAACATGATGATAGCCATTGAGATGATGACTGCAATCGATGCACCGGCATCCCCCAGCAGGTGATAGTAGCCAAGCACAATATCGTCGGGGATCGCCTCAATTGCGGTCCGGCGTTTCGGGACGATGATGAACTCCGTCTTGGGCAGTCTCTTCTCGAGCTCTTGAATCGTGTCGACATACGTCTGTGCTTCTGCAGCGTCGTAGGCGTCACCGATGATACCCACGCCGGGTTCGTATTCGAGGGCCCGATCGATGTATCGGTCGAGGTCGGGATTCCGAACATCGTTGTCGAGCATTCCTACCGGGCATTCGAGGGTATCAAATTGTGACTGCTGATACGTGCAGCCCTCGCGAAACCCGGGAAGGAAGCCCATGTTCAGTGCGTCTAGCGCAAACGGAACCCGATGGAGGAACGCCACGTACGCTGCCTGTCGAGCGTCAGTGTGTGTCTCAGTAGAGCTGTTGCTAACTGAGTCTGCGCTGTCGTGAATGGCCATGAGGAGTCTCCTGCGGGACTCCGCCGCCCTGCAGGGATCCACGGGGCAAGACAGACGTTCTGAAATTAACCAACAACCACGGAAGTCGGACGAGGATTGGTTACTGGTCGAACAGAGAGTACCTCAACAGCCAAGTACGAAGCGGCAAATCGCGGTGAGGGATCGAGAGGTCCAGAGGATTGACGGAAGGTGACTTTTCAGGAGAGAAGGGGAGAACGATCCTAGCTCAGGGAGAATGAATTCTCCGGGAAATACAGCTGCATACGTTTAATCTCCGATGATGGGCGAACAGATTTCAACGGCTATTTCTTCGGGAAATGGGTGCTCGCTCATACCGTGACGAATGACCTCTCTCAAGCGGAACTCGAGACGCTCTTTGCTGATTATCGCCGTCGATACGCACTGTACTGTCTTTTCCGATTCGCTACCCCGATGACGCTGCCGACACTCGCAGATCGCGTAACCGAGTTAGAATACAGTACTCCAGCTGAGTCGCTGCTTGACGAGTGCCTGTGCGTGTACATGTCCCTATACCACGACCATATTCCGCCGCTCGCTGAGGCAGATGTCGTTGAATACTCTCAGGAAGACGATACTATTGACCTTGCCGAGACCGCCTCGGCGATCAAACCACAAGTCATGAGCAAGGCTACTCAGGAACTCGGAGATCAGTGGCCACAGTTGCTGACGGATTGAGAGAACTACTGACTATCCGGAGAGATCATGCGAGGACAGCCGATATACCGCTCGTTTCGACGATGTTGCGACGTACCGATCAGTTGCAGGTCTGTCTCGACTGAACCGGCTGGTGGTTACCCGTCGAAGAGACACCGCCTCGCTGCCTCGTCGCCGGTAAGCATCTGCTGATCCTCGTCCGTATCGGCAAAGAGCGTCGACTGCTCTCCATCAGATCCTTTCTTTACTTCTGGCCGATCGTCGACGCCGAACTCACTAGCCTCGGGTCGATCAAGCCGTGAATCCCGGTCGCGATGATCCACATCTGCACCGAAGTCCCCAAGTGACGTTTCGACGCTCGTCTCCGTGACTTCCAACTGGCCATCCTCACCGAGTGCGGTCTGTTGCTGAATCTCGATCTCGGGTCGATTGCTCATTTATTTCGAGCCTCCACCCATGACGGCGCCGACAAACAGCCCACGAACGTCCTCTCAGCTATCGTCTGACCGAATTTCGCTAGCTCGGTCTTCGAGCCGGCGGAGGATCGGGACGCGTTGCTGGTTCGCGTTCTCGTAGGTGACGCACGCTCGCAGCGTCTCCATGTCGGTGATCGTCGCGATGCTAGCGTTGATGAGTCGGGTATTCGATGGGTCGAGGCGCTGTTCTGGAGACAGTTCGCTCGAATCTGGGCCGTATTCTTCTGTATCGCTCATTGCAGGTCGCCTCCACGCCTCCTGAGGCGACGAGAAACAGCTCCGATGCGCTACTCGTCGTCTCCCGGTTGGATCTGGCGGTCGTCTTCGGCGAGGTCGTGGATATACTCACGGAGGGACTCCACATCCTCGCGGGCATCCTCGAGCGTTTTCGCCTTCACTTTGGCCGTGAGCTTGTCCTGATCGCGGGTTCCAGTGCCGCGAGTGAACTTCACGGTGAGTGAGACGCCGACGTCACTTCTCTCGACGTACTCGGTTGATGTCTGTCGCTCGTTGTTCGGTGCCGATTCAGCGTTCGTACGAGACTGCTGCGTGTGTTCTGTCATGGATTGCTCTCTGGTCGTTAGTTGACGGACGGTGCAACCGGTTCGTCGGCTAGCTCGCAAAGGGCTACGTCGATCTCACGCCCGGTGAGTCGCCAGCAGCCGTCTGGTTCTGTACACTCCAGCTGGCTCACGACCTTGGTCTTGAATTCCGTGTACTCCTTGAGGGCGACGTCCTCGTCGTCAGTGTAATCGAGGAGGAGCGCGAGTGCGAGCTGGGCCGGCCCGCTGCCATCGTATCCCCAATTGAATCCACTCGGACTGTGATTCGCCAACTCGAGGCTCCGATCCGGCGCCAGCTGTTCTTGGTCGGATTGTTTCTCGACGATGGCGCGGCCTCGACGACGGTAGCCGACGTAGACGACGTCGGAATCATCCGAAGGGCGTGACTGTTCGTGCGAGTGTAGGTCGCTGATTCCACTCATCGGTTGGTCCGCGGGAGGCTCCTTCGAACACCCCCGCACCCCTCAGGGGGCGATAAACAGCCACACCAAACGCCGTACCCTACGCGAGGTGGGAGACGTCTGCCGGCTCCTCGGCGTCGTCGAATTCGCCTCGTTCAACCGGCTCCCAGTCCTCACCCGGCTCCGGACTCCACCAATCGACCTCGTAGGCGCCCGGCGCGCCGAGGATCTTCACCCGTGCCGATCCGTCGGGAAGGTCGCAACGCAGTTTCTCGCCGACATGGAGATTCCAGGTCGAGTCTGTGTCGAAGCAGGCGAGGACGGCCTCCTCGTAACCACGTGCCTCGCAGGATGCCTGGAATTCGACCTGCGTGTTGCAGTTCTAGCAGAACACCCCCTCGAACGGGATATGACTAAACACCTCGTGCCCGCAGACGGGACACCAGAGGAACTCGAACAGTGCCTCACTGTGGCGGTCAATGACTTCCAGACTCATCTCTAAATCAGGCCCGAATCGGGATGAACCACCTTTCTCGCCCCCGAAAATAGACTTCACCGCAGGTACGCTGCTGTTCTCAGCGTTCGGCACTGCAGACGATTTTCGACCGTCCTTCGTAGCCACAGTCAGGACAGTCGAACCATCGCTGTACCTTCGTGCCATCCGCTGCCTTCTGGCCGACGACAACGTCGTTGTTTAGACACTCGGGACAGGTGAGTTCGGGGGTCGACTTGTCCCGGAGTACATCTCGGAACGTGGTGGTCTCCTTCGTCTCGTACCCCTGTGACCAGACAGGATAGCCGTCGACGAGAATTGCCCCACGCCAGTTGTACCGGTAGGAGTTTAGGGTCCGATGCAGGACGGCTTGCGCTTTGGTCTCGGTATTCCGGTCCACGAGTGTCGGCGTGTGGCTCTCGTGCCGCCAATTCGTGATTCGGGGCATCTATTAGAAGTGAACGTCTGCGGGCACGATCCAGAGGTCCTCGTTCTCTTCGAGAAGTCGATCCAACTGCCCACGATGGCGAATACCGGTCGCGTGTTCGGTGTACAGGAAGACTGCCGAGCCGTCGTACGCACCGACCTGGTGGAAGGCATGCCGGACAAGGTCCTCGTCGCGCATAATCTCCTCGTCGGAGAGCTCGTCGAGTGCTTCCTTCACTCGGTCGAGGTTGCGCTCGAACTCTCCTTTCGTTGCCTCCCAGCCACGCTCAAGCAGGTCTTGGCCGTCATCAGAGGCGATAGGCACCGCGGTCGGGAGCTCACCCCATCGCACCTTCCCCGCAACGGACGTGTCCTCCTCGTCGAAAGTCACGTAGTAGTCGAAGACGGCGCCGGCGTGTTGGTCCGCGCCGACCAGGCGGTCGAACACCGTCTTTCCGGTGGCCAGCGCGTCGTCGTGGGTCGATTCTTCTACCAGTGCGTAAATCACCATGTGCATCTCGAACACCTCGAAGCGCCGACGCACTGAGGAACGTTGCTCGCTCGCCCCTGCTGCGCCGGCACCCATCGCCGGCGCCTGAAAAACTCTCCTCGTGGCGGAGGATTCTCAGGGTTCGTCTGCTCGTTCGACAGTGATGGTTAGATCGCCCGACACGTAGTCGGCCTTGAAGTCGACAGCGAACGCGTCCGCCTCGTAGGCGGCGTGGTAAGCACGGTGGCGTTCGAGTGAGCCCGTCGCCTTGAAGTGGAAAAACGCGACCGCCGTGTAGGGCTTGCTTTGGGTTTCGATCTGCGTCTCGACGGAAGCCGGAAGCGCGATTTGGGGCGTGTCCGTGTCGATACTTGCAGCGAACTCCTTCGCTTCCTCGACGGTCGCTTGTGGATGTGCCGGTGTCTCGCCGGTCAACACGTTTACCGGTGTTTCCGTGTCGTCAGTGAACAGGGCGTCTTCGAACGTGTGTGTCCCAAGGACCGCATCAGGACCCAACTCGCAGTCATGAAACGGATCGTCGTCAGCATGTGGGGTCATCAAATCACGAGCCTTCGGCGGGGCTCACCCGTTCCTGCCCCTGAAAAACAGCAGCTGCCTCGAACCAACTCGGCTACTGGACTATCGCCTCTGCCGTCGCCGACCACAGAACAGGCTGATTCGAAAACGCTGGTCCTGCTCTACAGTTCACGCGTTGACGAGGTGGTCGGGCTTGATCCGTGACAACCGCATCGCGTTTCCAGTGACGCCGAGGCTCATCCCCATATCGCCGACGACCACCGCCAGTGCGACGCTCACCAGCCCCAGCGGGACGCCGAGCGCAAGCAGTGCCTTCACGCCGAGGCTCGCCCAGATGTTCTGCTGGATCACGCCGTTGGCCGTGTGCGACAGGTCGTACAGGTAGGGGAGCTTTCCGACATCGTCGCCCATCAGGGCGATGTCCGCTGTCTCGAGTGCGGTGTCGGTGCCGGCGGCGCCCATCGCGATGCCGACCTCCGCAGTCGCCAGCGCGGGCGCGTCGTTGATCCCGTCGCCGACCATCGCAACGTCGCCATACTCGGCCTGTAACTCCTCGATTGCCTCGACCTTCTCGTCCGGCAGGAGTTCGGCACGGTACTCGTCGACGCCGACCTGCTCGGCGATGGCGCGGGCAGTCCCTTCATTGTCGCCGGTCAGCATCACCACGCGCTCGACGCCCAACTCGTGCAGGCGTTCGACGGCCCGCTTTGAGGCCGGGCGCACCTCGTCGGCGATGGCGATGGCACCCAGCAACTTTGACTCCGTTCCGACGATGACGACCGTCTTGCCCTCCCGCTCCAGCGCGGCGAGCGCGTCCTCGGCAAATGTTCGGTCGTCAGCCTCGACCGCATCCGCGGCCGGAACGCCGCCGTCGGTCGCCGAGCGGGCCCGTGAGAGATCGAAGCCCAACTCCTCGAACAGTGCTGGCTTGCCCGCGTAGTAGGTTTCGCCGTCGATCTCGCCACGGATCCCCTTGCCCGTCAGGCTCTCGAAATCCGTCGGGTCGGGTAGGTTGTCCACGCCTGCCTTGTCGGCACGGGCGAGGATTGCGGCGGCGATGGGGTGTTCGCTCCGGCGCTCCAGTCTGGCGGCGTGACGGAGCAGCGTCGCCTCATCGGTGTCGCCGATCAGAACGACGTCGGTGACGGCAAGTTCCCCCTTCGTGAGCGTCCCGGTCTTGTCGACCGCGACGGCATCGACCTCGCCCATCGCCTCAAGGTAGTTGCCGCCCTTGATGAGGACGCCATTCTTCGCGGCACTGGTGATGCCCGACACGACTGAGACGGGCGTCGAGATGACGAACGCGCACGGACACGCGATGACCAGCAGCGTAAGGCCGCGGATGAACCACGTCTGCCAGTCACCGGCAAAGCTGACCCCGTACCCGGCCACATCCACCGACACTGGGTCGGCGATGACCAGCGGCGGGATGGCGGCGGTCAGAATCGCCAGCACGACCACGACCGGCGTGTAGTAACCCGAGAACCGGTCGACGAACTGCTCGGTCTCGGTCTTCTTTGCCTGTGCACCCTGCACCATCTCGATGATCCGCGAGAGCGTCGAGTCGCCCGCTGTCGAGGTGACCTCTACCTCAAGGTAGCCCTCCTCGTTGATCGCGCCGGCGTATACCTCGTCGCCGGGGGTCTTGTCGACGGGGACACTCTCGCCGGTGATTGGCGACTGATCGACTGCACTCTCGCCCTCAACGACCGTTCCGTCCAGCGGGATCTTGTCACCGGGTCGGATGACCACGGTCTCGCCGACCTCCACCTCATCGGCGGGCACCGTCACCTCCTCACCGTCGCGCATGACGGTGGCCTCGTCGGGCGACAGCTCCATCAATTCGCGCAGAGAGTCCCGCGCCCTATCCATCGCGTAGTCCTCCAGCAACTCGGCGATGCTGAACAAGACGGCCAGCGTAGCGGCCTCGACGAAGTAGCCGATGCCGGTCGCGGCGATGATTGCCGTCCCCATCAGCAGGTCGATGTCTAGACTCCGGTTCTTCGCGGAGTAGTACCCGCTGCGAACGACGGGGACGCCGCTGGCGGCGACAGCGCCGAGGAACAGGATGTCCGCGACGTGCAGCGGATAGTCGAGGACGCTCGCTACCGTGATGTTCTGTGTAGTAAGGAGGAACTCGAAGAGCAGACCGAGCGTGACGAACACTGCGCCGAGCCACGTCTTCTTCGCGCGAGGACTCGTCCAGACCTCCGACGGTGGCGCGATGTCAACGCCGTCGGCCGTCTGGTTGCGCTCATTATCACTCTCGGCGTTCGAGCCCCCGACGACCTCATAGCTGGCGCCTTCAATCGCCTTGACCACGTCGGCTTCGCTAGTGCGATCAGGGTCGTACGTGACATTGGCCGTGCCGGTGGTCGGCTGGAGCGTGGCGTCGATAATGCCGTCGACACGTTGGAGGCTCTTGTCGACCTTTTGAGCGCAAGAGGGACAGTCCATATCGGGGACGGCAAGTCGGGCGGTCAGCTTACGTCGCTGTCCACCGCCGCTTGCTGGCCCCGCTGCATCCGGGTTTTCTGTCATCACTTCACGGTAGGAGCGGGAGTTCGATATGTCTTTGTTGGAATATTCCAACCGCGGGCGTCAGTGCGATGCCAGCCGTTCTTCCGCTATCCGCTCGCCGGCGACGTGTTCCTTCGCCAAATGTTCCTCCGCCCGACGGAGCCGGTAGGTAAGTGTTGACCGCGGCACGTCGAGATGCTCGGCGAGCTCGCCGACGTTGACCTCGCGGGGCGACTCGTAATAGCCGTGTTCGACGGCGGCCTGGAGAGCGGCCTCTTGGGCTGGCGGTAGGCCACTCGGTGTCCCGTCGCTTCCCCTAGCTGATGTTGTTGTGTCCGCTGTGCGGAGCATTTCCATCTGGGCACACTCCCCGACGGCGATTTCGAGAGCGTCGAAGAACGCTGCCACGTCGCCTTCGCCGGAGTGGATGAGCCGCCATGTGTAGTGGCGGCCCTCGTGACGGGTTTCGAACAGGACGCCATCGCCGAGGTGGTCGCGAGCGATATGGGGGACTGAGGCGCAGGTGGGAGTGCGCTCCCAGTCGGAGTAGAGGATGAGTGTGTCGTCCGTCCGATCCAGAACACGAGTGGTCTGCGTGGCGCCGCAGTCCTCGGTGGCGAGACAGTCAGCATAGTAGTCGCCGTTGAGAAAAGCGTCCTCGATGGCGTCGAGCGCCTCAGGAGTTCCGGTAGCATGGTCGACCCGCCAGAGATGCTCGGCAGTGGCGTGCAGCGAGAGCGAGCGGACGCGGGCGTCGGGGTGGTCGGCGAGGGCGTCTGCCACCTTGTTGCAGCCCGGCTCGTATTCGAGGGCGAAGACGAGTTCGCGCATACCCTGTGTACGGCCTGCTACGACATAACCCATGGCCCGGGGCGTTGTCTACGAGTGGATATTAGATCGCGTCGTTCGGGTCGTGACTTCCTGCATTCGCTGTGCTTCGGCCGCGTATTGTTCTTGGAGGTCGGGATCATCAACCGTGCCGAGATTGTCGGGTTCAGCCTCGACCGCTGCGGTCGTATCTCGGACATTAGTGAAGGACGTGAGTGCTCGTTCCTTCCTCGGAGTAGACCGTGAACAGGCTGGGGACGTCACGGTCAAGAATGACCAGCCGCTCGGTGAGTGCCCGGACCTCCCGCCTCGATAGATCTTCAACCCTCTCAGCCGACCTGTCATCAGCGGAAATAGCACTCATTCGCGCTCCTCCAGCCATGCATCTTGGAAGCACGCGAAGCAGGGCAGCTGGTCGCCATCGCCACCGTCGCACCACTCCGCACCGTTCGGGCATGTTTCGTCGTCCTCTTCGTCTGTCGTCGTTCCCTGTTGGTCGGACGTCTTCGCCGGCTCGTCGAATGTCTCTGACTCAGTCATGGGAGTGCACGAGACGCCTCAAAATGTGCGCCTCACCCGTACCGGCGCAGATAAACTCAATCTCTTACCCAACACGTCCAAGCATTGACGCCGACATTCGTTAGGTAAGATTCAGAAGCCACTCACGGCTCTTCTGCGTCAGCAGCACGAGCGGCCGTCCACCCACGATGAAACACGGCGAGTTGACTGATCGAGTCAAACGCCTCGCCAGTCGGCTCATGAACGAGTACCCGTCGTTCCGCAACTGGTGTTACCACACCCTCGTCAAGGGGTCGTTGGGATCGGGACTCGACTGAATTGCGCAGTCGACGCAGATTGGGTGCGTGGCTCGCTCGTCTTTTCCCCAGGTGTGGATCCCCACATCCGTGCCGGGAACCGCATCGCAGAAGGAATAGCCGGAGAGCGTCTGTTAGATCACTGTTCTCCCTCGTCGGAGTCGCTCGGCCACGACGGGCAACCTGCCCCAGCGGGCCTTTCCGGCGATGCAATTAACACAGTAGACTATCGAGTATACCGGTATGTCTGAACAGGTCAGCAAGACGCTGGATGTCGACACGTTCACCCTCGGGCTGGTCGGGCCTGAACAGGAGTGGGCCGGGACCGTCCAGGACGGCGGGACGGTGCGGACACACACCCCGGCCGGGTGTTGGGGACCGATGATCACCCCCGAGTTCCGGGGCGGTCACGAGGTCACACGGCCCATCTACGTCGAGAACGCAGAGCCGGGCGACGCGCTCGTCGTCCGCATCAAGGATATCGAGGTGACGAGCGTCGCGACGAGTACGGGGAGCATGGCCGAACGCGAGGGGGCGTTCGGAGACGACCCGTTCGTCGACCACCGGTGCCCGGAGTGTGGGACCGAGTGGCCCGAGAGCGTCGTCGAGGGGACCGGCGAGGGTGCCATTCGGTGTGCGGAGTGTGGGGCCAACGCCTCGTCGTTCGGCTTCGAGTACGGCTACACGGTCGTATTCGACGACGACCGGACGGTCGGTATCACGGTCGGCGAGGGGGGTGCACACGACTTGGCCCAGCGGGCCGACGAGGCAATGGCCTTGCCCGAGAACTCCCGACAGCACCCCATCCTGCTCTACGAGCCCGACGAGATGCCAGGGGCGCTCGGACGCCTGCGGCCGTTCATCGGCAACATCGGGACGACGCCCGCAATCGAACTCCCCGACTCGCACAACGCGGGTGACTTCGGGCAGTTCCTCATCGGCGGCGAGCACGACTGGGGGCTGCCGGACGAGGATGCGTTGGCGGCGCGGACGGACGGCCACATGGACTCAAACGAGGTGCGCCCGGGCGCGACGCTCATCTGTCCCGTCCGTGTTGAAGGCGCTGGACTGTACGTCGGCGACTTGCACGCTAATCAGGGCGACGGCGAACTCTCCCTGCACACAACCGACGTGAGCGGGCGGACCGAACTCGAAGTCGAGGTTATCAAGGGTCTCGACCTGCCGGGGCCGCTCCTGCTACCGAACGAGGAGGACCTCCCGCACATCGCCAAACCCTACACCGAGGAGGAGTGGGAAGCGGGTGAGGCGCTCGCGGCCGAGTACGGGGTTGAGCCGCTCCACGACGCTGGCCCGGTACAATTCATCGGCTCGGGTGCGACGATCAACGACGCGACGCAAAACGCGTTCGACCGAGCGAGTGAGCTGTTCGGCATCAGCGAGGGCGAGATTCGTTCGCGCTGTACCTTCACTGGCGGCGTCGAAATCGCACGTCTCCCGGGCGTCGTTCAGCTCTCGATGCTTGCACCGATGGAGTTGCTTGAGGAGGTCGGTCTCGCTGAGACGGTCAGAGCACAGTACGACCTCTGAATCCGAGTCGGCCGGTCAGCCTCCACGCATCGCGGGGAACAACGTCATCGACGCGTCCGGGGGGAGCTGGTCGGTGAGTGACGCCGACTCCCCGTCGATAAGAACTCGTACGCTGGGACGGAGCTCCCCCGCCTCGTCGGTGAGGTCTGCCGTCTGACGAGCGGCGTCGTGGTTTCGTGCAAGCTGTTCGGCTTCGAATCGCTCGTGATCGTTGCTCGTCTCGTCGAACAGAGTCGGACCAGTCATGAGTAGTCACGAGACGCGGTCGTGAGCGCCTCGGTCGTCTTCGGCGCAGAGAAACTAACCGACTGAGCGAAACATCGAGTGAGGCATGAAACTCAGCGTCCACGTCCGGACGGGTATCAGTGTCAGCCGTGAGTAAAACGAGGGGTGAGCATGACCTCGCGCTCATGAAGTCCATGTAGTGAGAGACCACGGACATGCTTGGAGACGGTGCCGGTCACCGTCGGTTTACTCACGTTCGCGACTCAGAATAACCTCTTGCGTTTAGTCGTCCATGGAACGATAACCGAGAGGGTGGGAGCGATCCCCTCGGTCACAGATGGGGTGCTTCAATGACGTGGCGAGTGGGCTATCCCGCCACGCTACCGGTATTTCCGTAGACCATGAAATACTCTCTGGATCAGTCTGTATCAAGACGAGGCGGGAGCACAACTCCTCCGGTGCGCTGTCGGGCGAGCGGCATCGTGGTTTTATGCGAGCTGTTCGGCTTCAAGTCGCTTGTGGTCATTGCTTGTCTCGTCAACCGGAGTCGGTTCAGTCATGAGACGTATTCGTGAGCGCCGCGGAGCCCTAGACGCTAAAAACGATCTCTATTCACCTACTTGACAGTATTGGCGGTGGGGCCACACACCGTCTGCACAAGTCCGAAGTCTCCCAACATTAGACGCCGGTCGAAGGGGAACTCCCTCTCACGTGCTCATTTCCAGACACAACGAAGAGTAGATTCAGCGGAGCAATTCGAACTCGAAGATGTGATCATCGCCACAGTCGATTTGATGGTCATCTTGGAGTTCGAGAACTGTATCGAGTCCGTCTACGAGACCGCAATAGGGACACTCCGAGCAGGCTACCTCGAATATTATGCTGTCTATTATATAAAATATAAATAGGGTATAGATTTATACTTTCTTCCTGATATTAATATCCATTACATAGATAGTTATACAGAGATTCGGCCAAAGGCCTCGTCAACAGAGAGGCGCCTCAAACATGTACTCCCGCAGTGACATTGGTCTAAGGGTCCAGCGATCTCCATATACCCATCGGACGAGATAGAAATCGTGTGGGTCTGACTACAGTCGGTACACTCTCCGAGTTCCGTGATTTGATCATTCATGTGATTCATTATACTACTGTAGACGACCGACGGCAATCACGTTGACTTTTTCATATACAACTCGCTTTTAAGTACCCGATCAGGATCGGACTGTAAGAGCGGAGAGCGTGCTTCCGAGGACATGCTTGATCCCCCTTCGGAGGCGGGAGCCGACGGCCTGCTGTGAGATACCGAGTTCCTCGCCGAGATCCTTCAACGTAACCTCGCGGGGGGACTCGAAATACCCACGCTCGTAGGCAAGCACCAGCGCCTCTTGCTGGGTGTCAGTGAGGGCGGCTTCAGTCGCCGTCTCAACCGGTCTAAGTGCGTGCAACTCCGTCAGCGTGATCGGGATGTCCAGCTCTTGACACCGTCGTTGGAAGGCGGCAATGTCACTTCGGTCATCACCGCGGATCTCGAACGTCCACTGTTGGTTCGTACCGGTGGCTTCGATCGACGCGGACGTGATGGCCTGCGGTGGTCGGACGTCTCTCTCAAGGACAACAACATTCAGGTGCTCGGGAAGACGGGAAAATGGGATGATCGACCTCTGCCAGATCCTGCTATTCCTCCACTTGAGCGGCTGAAGAGCATCATCGACCTACCGAGCGAGGAGTGGCCGGTGTTCCCGACCCTGGACTACCCGACGCTGGTGAAGACGTTCGCCCAGAAGATGACCGCCCGGGGATACGAACCGGCTGAAGTCGAAGCTATCCGCAGAGAGATAGTGAACGACGGCGAGGCGTCGCCTCTCGAACTTCTTGCTGACTACGGTATCGAACCGCCCGCGTTGACGACGCACGGCGCTCGCGAAGTCTTGAAGCGACTCACAGCAGAAGCGGGCATCGACCTCAACGATAAACATGGATATCTAGCCCCTCACGGCGCTCGTCGTGGTGTCGGTGAGGTGCTCGTCCGGGCATACGGGCACGCCGAGGCAGCGCGATACCTAGACAACTCCGAAGAAATCGTTCGCGAACACTACTCGCACATCGAGGCGGGCGAGCTGGCCGAACGCGCTGAAGCCGCCTTTGCCGAACACGATGAAGAACTCCGAACTCAACGCGACGCCGGCGCCGACTCTGACTCCCACGCTACTGGCGAGTAACCCTCCCGGCGTCGCGACCGCTATGCATCGATTTGTGACAGTCGCACTCTCGAGTAGAATCGTAGGAGACGGGGAGAACCGGGAATCTCGGCGCTTTTCGGTTTACTTATCGAGGTATTCGATACCCCACTCGCGGAGTTTCTCGGCAACGAGTTCGGGGTGTTCCTGTGCGACTACCATTGCGGCTTCGCGAGCGTCGCCTTTGTAAACTGGGCCATCGACGAAGTCTTGAAGATCGTCGAGGAAGGCCTCTTCGCCCTCTTTGACAAAGGGACGAACCTCAAGCAGCAGCTGCTTCGTCCGGTCGGCGTTCACCGACGCACCACGCATCTGCCGTCGCACGAGGTAGGGAAGGCTGTCCATATCGAAATCGCCTGCTTGCACCTGTGCTTGTGCCTCTGCCTGTGGCGTTCCATCTGAGGAGGATGCCGTCTCTGCGGGTGATTCAGATTCGGTCTGTTGATCCGGCTGAGCGTCTGTGTCTGCTGATCTCTCCTCCGCCTCAGGTTCGGAGACTTTGGTGTCGTCCTTTTCGTCGGGTTCCTCGTCGAAGTCAAGGCTCCCTGTTCCCTTCTTCAGCCCCGTCATCAGGACACAACCTCCGTATCCTCAATGTTGAGCGATGGTTCCTGAGGTGGTTCAGCGCCGAACACATCAGTGAGATAGTTGGCGATTTTGAGAATAGTTTCGAGTGTCTCAACTTCACGCTCACGGAGGCGACGGGTTCCCGGTTCCCCGTTGTGCCAACCTTCCTCGACGACTTTGAACGCCGTACCTTGGGCGTCCCACATCTCGTCCATCATACTCTGTCGTTCACCAATTGTAGCAGCGATACCGTACTCATCCTCCATTTCTTCGATGTAACGGGTATGTGTACTCGTTGTACCAGCACCAGAGAGAATGACAGCGGCTACGCCGACATCGATGCCGAGATTCTCACTCATACTCTCTAAGAGCCCTGCGAGCCCCTCGAGACTCTTGTTGCCCTTCCCAGCTGGTTTACTGGGTGCGACGAGAGTACGAGTGGCGTAGATGGCGTTGTACAGCATAATCTCGGCGCGGGCGTTCGGGTCGATGATGACCACGTCGTAGTCGTCCTGGACGTTATTCTCCTCCCAGAGGACGTTGTATAGTTGCTCATAACGGTTGAATTCGTCACCCATATTCTCCTCGAAGCGTTCGCGTTGGAGGAGGAGCTCGGTGAACTCTTCGAGCATATCGTGGGCAGGGAGTACGTCAACTCCCTCTTCGGTGCTACGAATTAGATCCTCGAAGTCACCGGCTGGTCGCCCGAGAACGTGTCGTACGAGATTGTCAGTATCGGGATCGTCACGAACGTTCTCGACATCGAAGAGGTAGGTGAGGTTCGCAGCTTGGTGGTCAAGGTCAATGACGAGGACATCGTACCCTTGTCGAGCGTGGGCCTCGGCGAGGTTGGCGGTCCACGTAGTTTTGTGGATGCCCCCCGATTCTGAGTAGATGGTATATGTGATGGGCATGTGTTCGTCAGATTGCTCGTTTTCATAATAAAGGTACGTCAGACATATGGCTAGTTAATTCACCTAATCAACCCACCCAATCAATCCACCTAATCAACTCACCTAATATATGTAGATAATGTAGATGGGAAATACGATAAACCTTCCAGAACAGCTATAGTGAGATCATGTGCACGGATTAGGTGAGTAGATAATATAGGTAAATGGCATTCAGGGGCGCGACTAAGGGGTTTGAGTTGAGGTTACTGGAATTAACCCTCGAGAAATAGATTAGGTGGACAGATTATGTAGGTGGATTATATATATATATATATATATATGGAGTGTGTACATCTATTTATCCCATAGGTTAGGCCATACTGGCCGAGCGATCATCGACAAGTGGAACATGTTCTTCCCGGGAGAGGAACCTCGACGGTGTCCTTGACCTCGTGTGGCGCTCGAAAAAGCCCGTCCAAGAGCTTACTTGGGTGTCGATTGAGACGTCCTCACCGCGAACCAGTGTGAGGCGCACGACCGTGGAGTCCTCGTCCCGTGGAACTCCTAGTGCCACGAGCTTTACAAGCCAATGGGGGACGCTCCACGATGCCGATCGCGGCGGGTTCATTTCCGCGACCGAGGTCGGCATACACGAAGATGTCTACGAGCTCGACTTTTCGAGCTTGTATCCGAACATCATCTATCACGGAACGTCTCCCCCGACGTCATCCGGTGTGACTGCCACAGCGACCGCGACGACGTGCCCGACCTCGACTATATGATCTGCGACGACCGCAGCTACCTCGTCGACGTCCTCCAGCTCATCATCGACGCTCGCGACGACATTAAGACCGCAATCCGTCACGAAGAACAGCGCAATAATCCCGACGAGGAACGCCTCGAGGGACTCGAAGGGCGGTTGGGAGCGCTGAAGTGGAGGTTCAGCAACGCCAAATTCGGACGCAACGAATACTACGAGGCAATCAACGCGTTTGCCCGCAAAATTCAATTGACGGCGAAGCAACGCCTCGAAGCCGGCGGATGGCGTGTCGTTCACGGGATCGTCGATTCAATCTGGGAGACGCCGAATCCAGACGTCGACGACAGTCAGCGAGAAAATCTTGACGCACTTGCGACCAAGATAACAGAGTCTGTCAAGTTCCGTCTCAAGTATGAAGCGCACTACGATTGGGCCGTGTTCATCCCGCAACGCGAGAGTGACGCTGGCGCGTTGACGCAGTACTTTGGAAAGATCGCTGGCGAGGACGAATTCAAAGTCAGAGGGATTGAAGCCCGACAGCGGTCGACGACGCCATTCATCGAGGATGTCCAGCGGGACTGTCTCAACCGACTCGATGCTAGGCGATCCCCAGATGCGGTACTTGGACGTCTCGAAAGAGCAATCGAAGAACTTCGGGCTGGTACTGTTGCGGTTGAGCGGCTCGTCGAGCGGAATCGCGTTTCCAAGCCGTTAGAAGGCTATACTCAGAATACACAGAACGTGGCGGCCTTGAAACGGGCACGCGACCAAGATCTCGCTGTCCATCCCGAGCAGGACATCGAGTACGTGATTGTCGACGAGAGGTCTTTGCGTGACCGTGTCGCCCTTGCCTACGAAGAGATCGAGACCTACAACGCCTCGTACTACAAGACGCGGCTGGTCAGGGCTGTCGAGAGCATATTTTCTCCCCTTGGCTGGGATCAGAATGATACTCGACGAGAACTCGATGGAACACATGTAGTTAGTATCACGGACTGGATCTGACCAACCCCCTCCCCCCTTTTTCGAGTTGTAAACTCGTGACGGAGGGGAGGGGTGAACAGCAGAAGGAATAGTAAAACCGCCGATTGTGGCGGATACACGTAATAGAAGGTCTAAACATCAAATTCTCTAGTTCACCACTAGAAATGCGAAAGTTTATGTCATATGTCTGCCTACCATAACCGCACTAGAGCCAAAGGAAATGAATTGACTAGTTCAGCTAGACGATTGAAATCCCAGGGAACACATGGACTCCTGATCTCATACGTGGTTCTAATCGCGTGGATCACCACGCCTCATCGCCTCTACGCCCGCTTTTATTGACTCAACTCTCGTTACACGGCATCTGAAGTGACCTGTACCCAACGACTTACAACTCGAAAAAGGGGGGAGGGGGTGGAACATTCGAGATCACCAAACCAGCCTTACCCGTTATCATATTTGTAGACCGGTATTACACTCATTCGCGAACGACTCCTACGAGCGTCGTCCTTTCACGGCAATTCTAGTGCTTACTACTCGAAAACGGGGAGTGCGACGCAGACCATTTTACTCCGAGCATTATTCGCAAGACACAGACTATCTGAGTTTTGCTTCTATACTCCGTTTGACTCACCTCTATTTACAACTTGAAAATGAGGCAGGTGGGAGAATCAGACCAGGGGTGTTACCGCCCTCGAAGTCTTACAACTCGAAAACGGGGAGTCTGGGTCATTGAGAAATTTCGATGATAGAAATTCTGGCAAACCGTTACAACTCGATAACGGAGGGTGATAGATTCCGAAGATGGTATCTAACTCATTTCGAGAATACAGGGCTGTAGTCGTTAGATAGCCTGTTTTCACCGGGTTACAACTCCACAGGGGTCCATATTTTTATACCCAGAGTTCGAGGGGATTCATAATGGGACGAGAGGGACGTAGAGCAGGATCGAATCATCCGGAAGATGAGGAGGATCGCGAATCCTCTTCTGCTGATCCTGACAACCCTGAGTTGACGGGTGGGGATGTAGATTCGCCCGATACGTCACAAACTACGTTCGAGAACGGCTCAGATCCAACCGATTCGTCTCAAGAGGCAACCAACGGCGACGGTGGCGGTATCTCAATTCGTGATCGGTTACAAACTGAGTCGTCCGGTGGCGTCTTCGCGAATAAAGACCTCGTTCGTTCAGATACTATCATCGACGAGGATCGTATCGTCGGTCGTGATGGCCAGCTGGGCCGTGTCGTCGACAACTTAAAACCGGTCCTCCAGAATGAGGGGATCCCCGATATGCTCCTGAGCGGGCCCTCTGGAACGGGGAAATCGCTCATCATTCATGCAGTCTGCAAACAGATCGTCGAACTGTGTGAGTCACAAGGCAAGACCTTCGGGGTTCTCTCTATCAACTGCGAGGGGCCGAAGACTGCAGATCGGGCTGTCTATCGGTTAGTTAAAGCTGCTGCCGACGACCTTGGTGTCGAACTTGGTGTTCCTCAAACCGGCGTCTCAACGGATCAGAAACTTGAGCGGCTGTACGAACTCATGCGAGAGTATTACGATGGTGTCATCTTCATCCTTGATGAGATCGATATGCTCGAAGGGCCGTATCAGGAAGCAGAGTACAATTCTCTCATCTATCAGCTTTCACGAGCTCGAAAGCTCGCTGACTTTGACGGCCCGATTTCGCTCACGACTATCACGAACTACGCTGATTTCATGAAGGACCTCAATAGCCGCGCACAGAGTTCCTACAACCCAGACGACATCTTTTTCGACGATTACGATGCGAACCAACTCCGTAGTATTCTCCACAACCGACGAGACGCCTTCAAGCCAGAATCACTTGCAGATGACGTCGTTCCGCTTGTTGCTGCGTTCGGATCCCAAACGCATGGAGATGCACGGAAAGCAATTGATCTCCTCAGATGGGCTGGCGAATTAGCTGAGCGGCGTGGAGCTGACACGGTTACCGAGACTGATGTCCGTGAAGCCCAGACGAAATACACCGAAAACCGCAAACTTCGCCATATTAGCGGGATCTCCACTCAAAAGAAACTCTCAATCTACGCTGTGGCGGCCACTGCCCACTACGCAAGAGAACATCCTGAGTGGATCCCTGCTGGACCTGCATTCAAGACGTACCAATTCATCGCTGATACGATGGATGCAGATCAGTACAGTCGCGAGACGTTCGTAAACCACGTCACCGAGCAGAGTACGTACGGTGTATTGGACTTCGAGCGTCGAGGCAAGGGGCGAGGCAGAGGAGTGCATATGTACTTCTCCCTCTCCGAGGATCCGGAAACGATCATGGAGACGATTCGTGAGGATTCCCGGTTCGAGGATCTAGCTCACGAAGAGGCGACTATCAGCGCGGTTGTCCGCGAACGGCTGAAGCAGTTCCGGAGCAATAACTAATCTCAACTCTGTTCTCCACCGACTTACTACTCGAAAACGGGGAGTGTTTGCGCTCTGGGGAATGCGTTACAGCTCGAAAATGGGGGGTGTCATCCTCCGGGTTTTCTCGTTACAACTCGAAAACGGGGGGTGTTCGCGGCCGGGGTAATTCGTTACAGCTCGAAAATGGGGGGGGTATCATTCATCGGGTGTCTCGTTACTACTCGAAAACGGGGGGTGGGTGAGCCAAGAAATTCGACGTTCTACTACATGTAATATACTTTCTCCTCCCCTTTCCCATTTACAACTCGAAAACGGGGGGTGTGTCCTTCGATTTTCTCATCGTCGGTGCCATTGATGACGAGGACATTGTGTGGAGAAACGACGGAAATATGGGGGTCTAAGCCCCCGATTCGTCTCTGTCTACGGTTATTTCTGTTCACCCACGAGAGCCTCGGCACACTCGATGAGGTCGTCCTCAGATGACCACTGACAGAGACGTCCAGCATCGTCGAGCATCTCGAAGATCGCGGTCTGCATTCCGCTATACGGGTTGTCGATATCGATGCCCGTGTCGACCGCGTCTGCATCCAACGAGTCATACTCACGTTTGAACACATAGGTCTTCGTGAAGTACTCCTCGAGGGCTGTGAAGTAGCCCTGCTCGACGAGGAAGCCGCCCTGAGCGTGTTCGGCGACGCCCACGATGAAGTCCGTGTAATCGGCGAGCAGCCGGAACTTGAGGTAGGTATTCGTCCACTCGCTTCGAATGTCGACCATCAGGAACGCGTACGCACCGGGCTGTCGGTTGAGGCGGTCTTTCACGAGCTGGAGACGGTAGATCTCGGGTTTCCCGTAGCTGCCGAGGACGAAGTACGAACTCTCAGCTGAGAAGATCGGCGCGAGCTCCGCAACACTCTGTTTGAGCGCTTCGTACTCCTCCGGCGTGAGTGAGGCCTCGTGGAGATACTCGTCGGCTTTCTCGGCGAGTTCGTCGACAGTGACCGGCTCCTCACTCATCTAACCGGGACTTCTCCCGTACCCTGCTTCAATGTGGCGAACGCATCGGCGACCGTATCGCCCTAGACCGATTCGTATTTGAGCGAAACGCTTTTGCCCGCACTACACGAATTGTGGTGTAATGAGTACGTCCGATCATCCGCCAAGCGACTTAGAGTCCGTTCGGGAGCGGCTCAACGTCGTCACCCAGGAGACGCGATTCGCGCTCCTCCAGGACATCCTCGGGCATCCGTCGGAACTGCCGACGCTGAAGGAACTCGACTACGTCAACCCGAGCAAGAGCCAGACGACGATTCGTCAGCACCTCCAGCAGCTCGTCGACGCTGGCATCGTCGAGGAAGTCCTCCTGCCCGAGGACCGCCGGCAGAACGATCGACCGTACAAGTTCTACGGAATCAGTGAGAGTGGTCGGCAGTTCCTCGAGGAGCACAAGCTCCTCCGAGCGCAGGAGACACTCCGAGAGATCTACGACCGAGTAGAGAAGACCGACGACATCAAACGATACGAGACCGCTCCGCGACCCGAGCGCTAACAGCTTCCGTCTATTACTTCGCAGACGGAGTGTTACCCCGAACCACCGGTCATCCGACTGGGGTGCTATTTCGTCTACTCGTCTGGATTCACTGGGGATTTGTACTTTGATTTGACGCGATTTCCTTCCCGCCACTGCCAGTAGTAGTAGCGGTTGTCGTTGATCTCTTTGATCGTGATCGTCGCTTTCGAGGGGACGTCATCGGGAAGGTCGTCGGGACGCTCGTCGATCTCGTCTTCCTCCTCGGCTTCGGCGTGGCGGGCCTCACGCTCGCGATACTTGGCGAGGTCCTCTGCATAGTGGGCAACGTCTCGGAGCAGCTCGGGCGAGTAGTCGTCGAGTGTGTCGATGACGTCGGTGGGGAGGTCCGCTGGGGGCGTCGGTGGCTCGTAGGACATGGGCCGATCTGTGTTAACCAACACAGACACAAGGAGCATAGTTTTGTTGGTTAAACCCGAAACCAACCGCTTTCAACGGTACTCCAGCAGCTGTAACACTACTCGAAATTCTCCATCTATGAGTTTCGTCTGATGTTACAGTCGCCTCGGAGACTCTCGAGTTCTGGGCAGTCCTACGAGTTCGAGGGAAGTCGACCATTAGGTCGTGGGACCCGCCCCTGCTTGATCTCATGATCAACTCGTCGGAGGTGTTTACATCCGCCCTCGGGCGTGTGGTTCCGCCAGTCTGGACAAGTGCACGACTCACTGATTACGTCGACTTCATACCAGTTACCGGACACCGATCGGACCTCGTACCGGCCACCCTTTTCGAGCAGTGAGACGGCCATCTCTTCATCGACAGCACGTTTGGTTCGCGGCTCAAGGTCATCGTGCTAGGTCGAGTGCTCCGTGACGACCATCCGATCGCGCACGTCGCCGGTACGGCCGCCGTCTGGGGCAACCGTAGCCTCGGGATCTTGGAGACGGTCTGCAAGCAGGGCCTCGACCGGATGCCTCTCCGGCCACAGATAGTGGACTTCCCGACGCTCTCGATGGTCGTAGGAGCCGCAGGCGGCTGCGCTCCCAGTCCAGACACGCCACGCCCCGAGTGCTGCCATCACGTCGACGATGACTCGCGGAACAGCTTCGTACTCGTCAGGATAGAACACCCGGAAGCGGGTACACTCCTTCTGCGGCGGAACCGTCTCCCACCACTCGACGTCCTCGTCCCAACTGTCGCACATCGCGTCGTCCTTCCCATATCCGACAGTCACGCCATTGATCCGCGGCATGTCTACCGACATTTCGTCAGCCTTGCCTTCGAGCAGCCGGAGGACGGCGTACCGGAGATACTCGTGGTACGGGTTCTCTGATGATCGGGCGACTTGGTCGTGGTGTTTAGCGACTCGCTCCGCCTCTTCGAGAACGGTAGTCAGATATCGGTCGGTCATGGGTCGGTGGAGACGGGAAATGCGCCTCCGCCCCTCGGCCGGCGCAGATAGAATTAACCAACGAAGCCGTATTCGCCCCTGAATGTTGGTTAACGGGTGAGAACGGCGTCTTCAGCCCTCGACGACCGCCCCGATAATCTCCTGCGCGGTCGAACTGATCCGCCCAAGACGATCCTGAATCACCTCGGGATCATCGTCTTGCCACGCGGCGAGATAAAACGCTGAGCCGCTCGTATCAAGGCCGCAATACCGACCAACGATGTACGCGACGGCTTCCGATTCGACTTCACGCTTTGAGCGTTCGTTCTCGTCGTCGACGTCGAAATGGAGCAGCGCGTGAGCGAACTCGTGAATCAGCGTGACCGCGAGGTCGGCCTGGTTCGTCCGTGCTTTCGCCTCAACGAGTGGCGTAAAATCGTGGAGACTCTGTTGTTTGCAGACACCCTTTGCGTCGCCATACTTCCACTCGTCAGCGTCGACGATGCAAACCGTCACGCCGAGTTCATCTGCTGCCTCTGTGAGTACTGGTATTAAGTTCTCGGCGTCGCCCGTCGCCTCCGTTTCTAACTCTGGAAGCGGCTCACCCTCGGTCTGTGAGATGTCGAAGACGGCAGTCGGTTTGAATCCGACGAGTCCTTTTGACTACTCCTCGGGCGGCGTCTCGTCGTACTCACAATCACTGTCCTCGTGGTAGCTGAACGAGTTCTCGCATTCCGGGCACTGCTTCGTAATGATCGGTGCCCAGATCCAGATCGCCTGTTCGCCTTCCTGGACGTGCCGATCGAACTCATTCCGCCAGGTGTTGAAGCCGGCGACCTTCGTCGCCTCGGGACACTGG
Source organism: Haloferacaceae archaeon 50 (assembly GCA_046097085.1). Taxonomy (GTDB): domain Archaea; phylum Halobacteriota; class Halobacteria; order Halobacteriales; family Haloferacaceae. The sequence continues at coordinate 300,446 of CP175568.1, forward strand.
AGTTTGATGAGGAGCGTGTTGCGAAAGGAGTAGTCGTGGAACCGACTCTGGACGTCGAGCCACTCTTGGAACTCATCGCTGGCCTGCGCCGCACCAACGTCGTCAACGAGTTCGTCGATCCATGTTTCGATCGTACTGTGCATCTCGTCTTTTCGTGTGTCGGTCTCCTCGAAGGAGGCCGACGAGTCGCTCGTCGTAGCCATGATGTTCTGAAACTCGCCTTACCGCGATCGCTTCAATTCAGACCACGCCGCACTCTTCACGGCGCACAAAAAAACTCGCGACGGCGGCTACCGGAGGGCGGCTTTCTCATCAGCGAATCCAACTGTGACGAGGTAGTCGAGGAACGAGTCGAACTGGTCGATGTCGCTGGGCCTGTCGGTCGCGAGGTGGCGTACCCACTCGATGGCCCACTGAAACACCGGATCAGTGCCACCCTTGCCGTGGATATACCACCAGCGAGCCGCCTTCAGGACGACAAGCGGATTCGTCGGCGGCTGCTCGGTCGCGAGCACCTGCGTAATCAACTGGTTTCCTCGGGGACATCTTCTGGTTCGACCCCAGCTGACTGGCTGTTCGCTACGTCGACTGGAATTGCATCGACCGAGACGTCGGACACACTCTGTTGTTGGCTCACGGAAATTACCATCTCGGAGGGCCTGATCTAGCAAGCCCTCGTCCTCTCCGAAGGGCGCGATAAAACAGGACGTGGTGTTACGCAGGTGGGAGGTAGACGCTCTGCTCGCCGGCAGTCTCCTCGAGGCTGTTCCGATGTCGGTGCGAGAAGTAGTACTCATAGCAACAGTACCCATAAACTTCGCCCGTATCATACTCAGCAGCGTACGGGCCCCGCTTGACTGTCCACACGTTCGCGCGGCACTCGGTACACGCCGCGCTCTCGATATCGCCTGGCGTGGGCCCGGAATAGGTGAGTTCGGTCTCGTCCGTCTGGGGTGTACAGCCCTACTGTATCTCCCCCGGACGACCGAAGCTAACGACGACATCTAATGGCCAAGATGCGCTCTGTATCTTGCACGTCTCGAATTATCTGATGGAATTATGTTACTCATCTCGTGCTGGGTTCTGAAGATGGATTCACTAGTACTTTCACTTCTATGTGATGGAGGCTGGGAGATGGCATGTGATTTCACGGAGACTAATCCTTATTGTAAACTGTGGCTGAGAACGTTGGGTCGGAGTGGCGAACTAACCCGGTCAACAACCTCGGGTTCTGGTCAGCTACCATAACCGCGATGAGCAGTGCAGTATGCTCAATAACCGCGGTTCTGAATGTTGTAGGCTTCATTCCGACAGCTCTTGACGACCAGATCGTCTACGCATCTTCCCTTCTAATTGCGACACCCTTCGTGGTAATGATGGTGAGTATTCATCACACCGTGCCTGAACGCAGACGGATTTGGACGCACACGGCACTCGCCTTCGCGCACCTCTATGCCGTCCTCGTGTCGATCGTCTATATGACTCATCTCTTCGTTACTAGCCCTTCTGGACTCGGTGATTTAGGAGCAGCCGCCGCCCACGAGACGTTCCTCCACGTCCTAGACGGCTTCAGTTACCTGTTCTTAGGACTATCTACACTCGCTGCGGCATGGGTATTCACCGAACGAGGGGTAGAACAATGGATTAGGCGATTGTTCATATTGAATGAGATTGTCACGCTCCCGGTTATTCTCGCCTGTATTGTTGACCCCGTGTGGACCGTGCTTGGCTCCTCTGGATTGTTACGGTTCCCGTCCCAACTTTATTCGTCACAGTATACTTCTATCTAAGGAGACGATGATGGATCACTTCTACGGGGGTCGCGAGAAGAGGGTGGAGCGGACTTCCGACCCAGTATCCGCGGTACTTGGACTAGTTTGTTTGGTATTCGCTGATGACTATCAAAATGAGTACTTTTCCTCATTTCAACTGACGCGCTCGGCGCGAGTTTTGATTCCAAGTATCATCCCTCGCTCCATGATGAAATGCGGCAGTTCGTACGTCAAATATCGCGCGATGTACCCGATCATCGTTCGGTTATTGGGCTTTCGTCCACGCACGATGAAACGGGTTGTTTGCTCATCTACGGGGTCAAGGTGGAATGTCCACGTCCCGCCGTCGTGTCCTTGGAGAACAAGCGTCTGCCCCGGATCAATTTGTTTGACAGTCATCGATGTGATCGGGCTTTGTAGCCAATAGTCCTCTCGGACCATTTGGATCGAATCACCTTCGTTCAACTCTTGGAGTTCTGGGACGATGCGATCGATATTGTGGATGTCCGCGCCAGCCAAGTTTTCTAGCCATGAGTAACTATAGAAACCTCCGCGACCCTGTCCGAGTTGAACGATCCACGACCACACCTCATCAGAGGACGCATCCACCGTGACCGCCCGAGTCGTTTCATCAGTTGTTTCGGGGACGGTATCGTCGCCTGGAAGCTGTCTATTCACTTCATCCGCTGTGGCTCCCCATGTCCTGAGCCAAGGTCGAAGAAGAGCATGATACACTGACAACGTTACCCCGAGTGCGATAATGGCTTTCCATGAGAACCTATACTGTTTGACCGATTTCGTTTGGGCTTCCTTTGGTGGTTCTGTCTTCATCGTTGCACCTCCTTCATATCTGGCCTCAGATCTCCGGCCTCCTGATCGTTCCCCGATCGCGGTGTGGTGAGAGCTATCGCCATCATCCGGTGAACTGGAGCTTATCGGTTATGGCGGCCCATAACACGACGAGGTCGAGGACCATCGGCAGTACCTTCGTTGCTCCGAAGAATCCCGCCATCAGCACGAGTGACAGGATGGCTCCTCCCCCAGCCAGTACTCTCCACCAGCGGAACGGAACCCAGATCCCCACCACTGCGAGGGCCGCAAGGAAAAAGAGACTCGCCGCGATTATGGCGAGAAAGATTCCAGAGAGCGGGGACCCGGAAGCCACCGTGACTTGGCCCAACAGCCCACTATCACCACCGCTCCACGGCCAGACCCACCTCAACAGGCCGCCAAACTCTCGTTGGGCCTGTCTGTCCAAGGGAACGAGGTACGATGCCGCGAAGTGGGCTTGTAATAGCAGAAGCCCCGTGAAAAGCCACTTCAAGATGGTCATAATTCCAGTGCACCCTAACAATTAATAAAACCCGTCTGCATTTCCGGAGCCGCACCGCCACGATGATGAGACTGACAATGCTTTGCAAATCGTGCATCGAATGTAGAAGTTTCGCGAAGCCGACGTGGTGAAGACGGCCTGTGTATAACCGATATGCACTGTGTATGTAGCAGGGTAGCTCGAAACACCCGTGTTGTAACCGGTATATCGTGACCGGCTTAGAGTGTATATTCAGCAGGTATTCCGATAGTGCCCGTATATTTTTCTCACAACGGAACGAATGGCGTATTGTTCTATGAAAAGATCATACAACAGTAGTATTTTGACCCGGCTCGGATATTCGGATTCGTCGATAGCGGGTTTTTGCATGGTGCTGTCTGGTTTCATCGCCTTTATGGGGATTATCACCGCAGAGGTGCTCTATCCCGAATACTCAACAAGACAGGACATCAGCGATTTGGGATCTACGGTGCCGCCAAACCCGGTTATCCACGAACCGTCTGCGACGATTTTCAATAGTACGATGCTGGTAACGGGAGCACTATTGTTGGTTTCTGCCTATTTTGTATACCGCAGCGTAGATAGCCGTGGATTCCCTCTTGCACTCGCTATTTTCGGAGTTGGCGCGTTTGGCGTCGGAGTTTTCCCGGGCAACATAACACCGTGGCACGGATTGTTCGCCTTGCTCACCTTCTTCACTGGTGGCATCACGGTCGTTCTCTCTTCTCAGGTCGTATCCAGACCGTTCTCCTTCCTTTGTGGGCTTTTCGGCGGAATATCTCTTCTCGTTCTCCTCAGTGTCTTCTTCTATGGGCTTATTATCGGTGGACCTCATCCGCTTGAGTTCCTCGGATCAGGCGGAATTGAACGCTGGGTTGCTTATCCACTCATCATTTGGGTACTCGCCTTTGGTGGATATCTGCTGGCTAGTTCCGGTGAATAAATACTACGCGCCCTGTATGCCACATGAATCTTGGAACCCATCACCGATTAAGGGTTTTAACAAGGCCATTGAGGTGGAAGGTGTAATTGCGTTCGGAGTACGTCTATTCGCTCGCAGTCTGTCTTCCGGAGAGGTTTGGAACGATAGGCTTGAGTAGATCTGATTCGAATTCGATCACTATAGATGTTCGCCAAGGGCGGACGGAACCCCGCCAGTCATTATGCAAGCCCCCTTCAAGAGGGTCCCCACGGTGTAGGCGACGACGGCAGCAGCCATCCCGACGACGAACATCTCTCCGCCGTTGATATACCATCGCCGAGTGGTCACCAAACTTCGGCTGGCCCCGACGAGAAAGAACGTGAACCCCGTGAACGCGACTGAAAGCGGGAAGACGGGAGTGAGTTCGAGAATGTAGGGGAGCAATGGCGCCCACCCAGCGACGACGAACGCGAGGAACGTGACGAACGCCGTTCGCCCCGGTGATTTTCCATCTGGGAGCGAGGGCATTTCCTCATGGTTCATGCCAGTCTGCGAGCGTTGATAGTCGAGTTCAGAACGACGGCTGAGGTAGTTGCTCATTCCCATTGAGAACCCATCTGCGAAGAGATTTGCTGCACCGAGGATTAGAACGATCGACGGGTTGAGCGCGGCTCCCGCGACCCCAGACACGACCGCGAACGTCGTCACGATCCCGTCGTTCGCTCCGTAAATGATCTCGGCGAGGTATCGCCCAGACGATTCGACGTCGTCACCAAGGAGCCGCTCAATCATGTTGTGCTGCATCGGCGACTGGCCGCAAAGTGTCGTCGGTCCACATCTCTCGTGAAAAACTCCTTCGTACACTGGACCGATGGAAGACCATGGTGAACGAATCTTAGTCCCGTTCTATGGATCACCACTCTCCCAGCGAGCACTTGAACGGGCCGTCACGAAGCATCCGGACGCCACAATCACGGTCATGTATGTGATCAACCTTCAGCGGACGTGACCTCACATCTGGAGTTTCCTCACTAATCAACTGTGGGGAAACAAGCACGTCACAACCCAAGGAATAAGCGGGCGTCTCCAGATAAGATTCACAAACAAAATTAACCCCTTCGTCGTCAGTTTCCATTCGATGAGCAGAACGCCCCGTCAACTTCGCCGATGGCATATCGTCTCGACGGTCGCTGTCCTCGTTCTCGCTGCCGGTTCGTCACTGCTCGGGTTGTTTCGTTCTGGCCACTATCGAGCCTCTCCAGAACTCGTAGAAGCGTATCAGATGCAGGATCTCACGATTCTTGTCGTCGGCATTCCTGTACTCGCTTCCGGGCTCTGGTACTCCGTGCAGGGCTCGCCGCGAGGCCGAATCGTCTGGCTCGGCGGGTTAGCATACATGACTTATATGTGGGTTAGCATTGCGATCCAAATTCCGTTTAACAAACTGTTTCTCGTCTATATCGCGCTGTTCGGGCTCTCGCTCTTCACGTTCGTCGGTGGTGTGATATCGACCGACGCTGAGAGGATTCGCCAGACGTTGGAAGGACACATCAACGTGCCACTGTACAGTGGAGCGCTGACCGTCATCGGACTCGGTCTGGGGGTACTCTGGCTATCAGACGTCGTACCGCCGCTCCTCAGCGGGACGACACCGAGCCTCGTCGAGGAGTCTGGCCAGCAGGCAATGGCTACTCACGTCATCGACCTCGGTGTCGTGGTACCGTCGATCCTCTTCTCTGCAATGTGGTTGTATCAGGGGCGCACCTGGGGATATGTCTTCGCCGGGGTCGAATTGGTGTTAGGTGGAACGCTTGCGGCCCCAATCGGTATCATGACACTGGTGTTCATGACAGGCGACACCGTTACCGTCAGCCCCATCGCAGCCGTATTTACGTTCCTACCGATCCTCGTATCCGCCTTGCTGGCCGTAACCTACCTCCGTTCGATGGAGAGCCGAATGCATCCCTCGGCGGACGAGTCGGAGCAACTACTAAGGGAGTGAGCATGCCCCGGTCACCGATTCCCCGTTCGTACCGTGTCGCATCGCTCACGACGCTGCTGCTGACGATAGTCGCTACCGTCGTCGGACTATTCGTCCCGAACTTCTACCGCGACGACCCGGTGTTGCTTCCCCAGGTCTACGGGCAAGACCTGTTAACGCTCGTGGTTGGTGTTCCAACCCTCGCTGTATCGCTGTACTACACAGACCGTGGGTCGCTACGGGGCTACGTCGTTTGGCTTGGCGTGACTGGCTACCTGTTGTACACCTACGCCTCGTACGCGTTCATGACCGCATTCAACGAATTGTACCTCGTGTATACGACGTTGCTCTGGCTGACGCTGTTCACGTTCGTCGGCGGGATGGTTCGCCTCAACGCGGCAGCGCTGAAACGGGACCTCGGAGAGATGTCCGTCCGTCCCTACGCCGCCTTCCAACTGTTGCTGGTCGTTTTAATCTCGTTGCTATGGCTCTCAGAGATTTTGCCAGCGACCCTTACTGGGACGACACCTGCGAGCATCGCCGAGGCGGGACTTCCGACCTCCGTCATCTACTCGCTGGACTTGGGTGTCATCGTCCCTGCATTCGCCCTGACGGCCTACTGGCTCTGGAATCGTCGGTCCTGGGGATACGCGTTTACCGCCGTCCTGCTCGTGAAAATCGCCACGCTCGGTGGCGCCGTCCTAGCGATGATTATCTACATGGTCCTCGACGGACAGGCTGTGCCGCTGCCCCAGATCCTGATCTTTGGAACACTGACAGCCATCAGTCTGGGACTGATGGGTCGATTTCTACTGGCAATCAGTCCCGAGTCCGACCCAGTCCGGGCAGGAGCAAGTCCCGATAGTGAAGTTGAGGCGTAACGAGAGGCCGAGATTACGCTTGCTTGACGAAGAACCTCTCCGGTAGCCAACGACGAGAGTCATCTGTAGCTTTCCCGTGCGAGCTACACGCACTGTATCTTGCATGGCCTCTGAAACTCATCACTACTTGAAGTTCCAACAAGACCACCAGATTAACTCCACGGAGTTTTGACTCAGGCGATTACCATTATTATGTGACCGTGCGTCAGTCCCCTAGCCGTGCTCCAAGGTACACCGCTATAGCGGTCGCGATGCCGATACCGATCATGAGTTCGACTGTTATTCTAGAGCGGAGTCCACCCAGATTCACGTAACTGACACCGAGGAGCACGACGATCGCATATCCGAATCCGGCGAGAGCCGCCGTCAGTTGCTGGGCAGTTTCGCTAATAACCTGATATTTGACGAGGATACCGCCGAGTACGATCACCCCGGCGAGCAGCCCAACAGGGAGCCCGACTAGTGCCGAGAATTCGAACGGCAACAACTCAATTACGGAGACTGCAACGAGCATAAACGCCGTAATTCCTGCGCCAACCGCGACCGAGATGGTTCGGAGGTTCATGGAATACGGTACTCGGCTGTCGAAAATAGTACTGGTGAATACGGCGGTTACAATCGGGCATTGGTTCATCTGTTGGGATAGAGTCCGGTCCCCACTCGTTGGGGGTGTGTAAGAGACTCTACTCATCACTGTATCATTATGTGCGGCGCAAGCAACGGGCAAGACAATGATCGAACGACTGCTCGGGGACGAACTAGAGATGGCGGGCGGGTACATCGCCGAGGTAATCTATGGCGCCAACGACGGTATCGTCACGACGTTCGCTGTCGTCGCAGGCGTTGCTGGGGCCGCTCTTGACCCAGCGATCGTGCTCATACTGGGTGTCGCGAACCTACTCGCCGACGGCTTTTCGATGGGCATGAGTAACTACCTCAGCCAGCGATCGGAACAGGACTACGTGGCTGCCCAGGGACGCACGACCGGAGATGGTCACCCACCGGCCTACACGGCGCTGGTGACGTTCCTGGCATTCGTGATCGCGGGGTGGGCGCCGCTCGTGCCGTACGCATTTAGGGTTCACTCGTCGTTCCGGCTCTCAGTCCTCGTGACCGGGGTTGCGTTCTTTGTGGTCGGAGCTAGTCGGAGTCTCGTAACGAACCGCCGATGGTACGCGGCTGGCGGTGAGATGTTCACGGTCGGTATGCTGGCGGCCGGAGTCGCGTTCGCCACTGGCGTAGCCTTGGGTGGGTTCGCATAGATGTCCGATCGACGGGCAGTCGTCGCAGCTATCGTCGCGTTCGCCGCTGTCGCCACCGTTCCCCTGAGTGGGCTATCCCCGGCCGGTCAGTACGCGCTCGCCACGACGGCGTTCGCGGGTGTCCTCTGGGTCACCGGCGGGCTACCACTTCCAGTGACGGCGCTGTCGATCCCCGTCTTGCTGACGGCGTTTGGCGTCGTGCCGAGCGCTGGAGCGGCCGTCACTGGCTTCGCCGATCCGATCATCTTCCTCCTGCTGGCCGGGTTCGTCCTGGCGGAGGCACTCCAGAAACACGGCACCGACCGCCGGATCGCCTATCACGTACTCGCTGCGGTCGGCACCTCTCCCCGGCGAATCGTCCTCGCCGTGATGCTCGCGACGGCGGCACTGTCGATGGTGATTTCGAACTCCGCCACTACTGCCATGATGGTCCCGGTCGCGCTCGGGATCGCCGACCGGGTAGTGCAAGACGCTCCGCAGACCGGTACGACAGAAGACGCCGACGATGCATCCGAGACGTCAATTGCTGGCGATGGCCGACACGACGGATTCGCCGACGTCTCCGAACAACCAAACTTCCGGATCGCGATGCTGTTGGGCGTTGCCTACGCTGCGAGCATCGGCGGTGTCGGGACGCTCATTGGGACGCCGCCCAACGCCATCCTCGTCTCGCAGCTCACCGAGCAACTCAACTACACAATCACGTTCGTCGACTGGCTGTTCGTCGGCCTTCCATTCGTCATCGTTGGCCTGCCGCTGACGTGGTACGTACTCGTAGTGATTGTGTATCCACCCACAGTCGATGACGCGAGTGCAGCGCGCACAGAAGCGAGGCGGTACTTGCGCGAGGCGGGTCCGCCGTCGACCGCCGAACGCCGGGTTCTCCTCGTGACCGGTGCGACCGCTGGACTCTGGCTGCTCGGCGGGCTCGGATTTCTCTTCGAGAGTGTTCTTCCATCGACGTGGTTCGTGACCCTATTCGGTGGTACAGACGGCCACCTCTTCGGGGCAGGTCCACATCAGGGCCTCCTGTACTACGTGACCGTTGGGTTGGCGGCGATTCCGGCACTCACGATAGCTGGTGTACTCGACTGGGATGACGTCCAGCACGTCGACTGGGGGACGATTATCCTGCTCGGTGGCGGTATCTCCCTGGCGAACGCCCTCGCGGCCACGGAAGCCACACGTTGGCTGGCCGAGGCGGTCGTTGGGCTGATCGCGGGGGCACCAGTCCTACTCGTCGCGCTCGTACTCGCCGCGGCCACGATCGCCGTCTCGGAGATCGCGTCCAACACAGCGATGGCGGCGATCTCGGTCCCGATCCTGATCTCGATGGGACCGCAGTACGCGGGGACACTCGGCACTTCTCCGACGGTGGCCAGCGTCTTTCTGGCCGTCACGGGTGGCGTGGCAGCGAGCTTCGGCTTCGCGCTCCCCGTCGCCACGCCACCCAATGCGATCGCCTTCGGCACGGGGGAGATGACGAAAGATCACATGCTCCGTCCGGGGCTGATCCTCGACGTCGCGATGGCTGTAGTCACCGCCGTTCTGTCCTTCGGGCTCTTCACCATCATCTGGCCGCTTGTCTAGTGAGAACGCCGCTACGAACAAGCGTAGAGGATGAGACTCGTGACGATAACTGTACCCAACTTGTTCAGATTTCCTCGGATCACAGTCGGAGGGGTCGCCCTCACGGTGGTCGGTCACAATCATCATAAGTGAAGTCGGGTCCCGCTATCTCACAGTGTCCGGGGTTCCTTGACGCTCCCTTCTCCACAAACCGCTACAGAGGCCGGACTATGGAGGCGAACACCGTCCCGGATTCCACGGCCACCTAGCGAGCGACCCCCGAGGTTAAGCAAGAAGACGAACTACTCACTCGAAATGCCAGATGTACGACGGCTCGTTCTCGACCTGTTGAAACCGCACGATCCAGATGCCGTCACGTTCGCCGAGTCCGTTGCCGGCTGTGAGGGCGTTTCCGGTGTCAACGTCGTCTTGTTGGAGACCGACAAGGAGGTTCAGAACGTGAAGATGACTATCGAAGGCGACTTGATACCAGTCGACACCGTCGAGGACCTCAGCGGGACGGTCCATTCCATCGACGAGGTGGTCTGTGGAGATATCATCGTCGAGGCGAGCGCCACGCCACAGGACTGAATACCGTATGCCCTCCCGTCTGCAACGTCTCCGGAGAGCGCTGGAGCGCGATGACGTCCGCTCCATCTCGCGGTGTTACTTCATCTCGAACGGCTTCGACGGGGCGCTCACCAGCGTCGGCGTTGCAGTCGGCTCGTACCTCTCGGGCGTTCCTGATGGGCTGACGGTGTTCAAGGTCGGCATCGGGGCCGCGATCGGGCTGGACACGTCGGGCGTCTGGAGCGTCTGGGAGATCGAACGTGCGGAAAAACGGGCCGAACTCAAGCGCATCGAGCGCGCGATGTTAACCGACCTCGACGAGACGCACATTCAGCGTCAGAAGGCCAGTGCCCGTCAGGTGAACGCGCTGATGAGCGGCGTTGGGCCAATCATCGGCGTCGTACTCCCGATGCTCCCGTTCCTCTTCGAGACGACGCTCCTGAGTATGCGTGACGCGACGCTCGTCTCTATCGGCAACGCAGTCTCCATCCTCTTCACGTTCGGTGCGTATCTCGCCGAAATCTCCGAGCAGAGCTGGATCGTGGCCGGTGTTCGGATGGGTCTAGCCGGTATCGTCGTCGCGTTGTTAAACCTCGTTCTGCCAGGGTGACTATGAGTTGGCACAACCGCTCCAACGAGACAGTGTTCGAAGCACTGGACAGCGACGCTGACGGCCTCTCGACAGAGGAGGCGAAGCGGCGGTTCGAAGATGTGGGTGCCAACGAGATCACGAGCGAAGAAGGGCGGAGCGCCCTCAAGGTGTTCGTCTCCCAGTTCGCCAGTGGTCTGGTGCTCGTCCTCGTGGGGGCTGCGGTGCTGTCGGTCGCCGTCGGGCACGCCGTCGACGCCGCCCTCATCACGATCATCCTGCTCGCCAACGGGCTCTTCGGGTTCGTCCAGGAGTACCGCGCCGAACGGAGCCTCGAGGCGCTTCGGGAACTGGCTGCTCCGAGCGTGACGGTCTACCGCGACGGAACGCGACGGGAGATCGACATCACGGAAGTCGTTCCCGGTGACGTTCTAGTACTCGAACAGGGCGACGCCGTCCCAGCCGACGCCCGGATCGTCGAGTCGGCGAGCCTCCAAGTCGACGAGGCACCCCTGACCGGCGAGAGCGTCCCCGTCGAGAAGTCGCTAGGAGAACTCGAAAGCGAGACGCCGCTGGCCGAGCGCGAGAACATGGTCTACCGGGGAACGACCGTCACTCGGGGCCGCGGTGAGGCGGTCGTCGTCGAGACCGGCATGGCCACTGAGATGGGTTCCATCGCGACCGAACTCGCGGAGGCCGAGACACGTCAGACGCCCCTCCAACGCGACTTGGACCGTCTCGGTCGACGGATCGGCCTCGGCGTCCTCGCCCTCTCTTCACTCGTGGTTGCCTTCCTGACGTTTCGTGGTACCACCGTTCTGTCTGCGGCGCTGACTGCCGTCTCGCTGGCCGTCGCCGCCATCCCCGAGGGACTGCCCGCAGTCGTCACGCTGACGCTGGCGCTGGGTGTCCAGCAGATGGCCGACGAAAACGCGCTCGTCCGGACGCTCCCGGCCGTCGAGTCACTCGGCTCCGTAGACGTCGTCTGTACCGACAAAACCGGGACGCTCACCGAGGGGAGGATGCACGTCGCTCGCCTCTGGGTTCACGACGAGGTGATCGACGGGGAGTTCGACCCGGGCGACGACCGGGTCGGCACCTTGCTCCGGGTCGGGGCGCTCTGCAACGACGCCGACGAGGAACACGGCGAACCGACCGAGCAGGCCCTGCTCCGGGCAGCCATCAGAGCGGGCATCGACGTGGCCGCGCTTCGAGAGGAGGTCCCCCGCGAGGACGAGATCCCCTTCTCGTCGGACCGCAAGCGGATGACGACCGTCCACCGCGACCGAATTCGCGTGAAAGGGGCTCCCGGAGTCGTACTGGAGCGGTCGACACGCCTCTTGACTGCCGACGGCGTCGAAGAGCTGACTGGTGCAACACGAGAACGGATCCAAGGACAGGTCGAATCGTTTGCGGACGAGGCGCTGCGCGTTCTCGCGTTCGCGTTCAAGCCGATCGACGAAGGCGGTGATTCGGAGGAGAACCTAGTGTTCGTCGGCCTCCAGGGACTCATCGACCCGGCTCGGCCCGAGGTCGCGGACGCCATCGCGGAGACCCACGCCGCGGGCATCGACGTGAAGATGATCACGGGCGACGAACGCCGAACGGCGCGGGCCATCGGTCGCGAGGTCGGCATCGAGTCGGACGTCCTCACCGGATCTGACCTCGACCTGATGGACGACGCCGAACTGCGAAATGACGTCGAAGACGTGGATATCTACGCCCGGGCAACACCGGGTCACAAGGTCCGCATCCTACGCGCCCTCCAAGAGGATGGACGGACGGTCGCGATGACCGGCGACGGTGTCAACGACGCGCCCGCACTCAAGAACGCCGACGTCGGCATCGCCATGGGCGTCCGGGGGACGGACGTCGCCAAACAGGCCAGCGACATCATCCTCCTCGACGACAACTACGCGACCATCAAGAACGCCATCCGGCGCGGGCGGACGATCTTCGACAACATCTGGAAATTCGTCGCCTATCTCCTGTCGGCCAACTTCGCGGAGGTACTGCTCGTGTTCGTCGCGTCGCTGTTCGGCTACCTCATCCTCCCCGCCGTCCAGTTACTTTGGATCAACCTCCTGACCGACGGTCTCCCGGCGCTCGCACTCGGTGCCGACTCCGCTTCGAGCGACGTCATGCGACGGGAACCCCGCAAATCCACCGGTGGCATCATCGATCGAACGATGACCACGCTCATAGGGGGCGTCGGGCTGACCACGACTGTTGTCCTCCTCGGCGTGATGTTCCTTCTGCTGGACGGGGCCCCCGACGTGACGCCGTACGTCATGTCGATGGTGTTCACCGGGTTCGTCGTCTTCGAGTTCGCCAAACTGTACGTAGTTCGCTGGGCCCGGGGGACGTCACCGCTGACGAACCGCTGGTTGGCGGTGGCCGTCCTCGCATCGTTCCTGTTACATCTGTCGGTTCTTTATACGCCGCTGAACCAGTACTTCGGGACAGTTCCGCTGACCATCGGCGACTGGGGGCGTCTCCTAGCGGCGCTCGCAGTCGCCTCCCCCGGGTTCCTCGGGATCGCTTGGTACGTCCGACGGTCGACTCGCGAACGCTGGACCGCCCGTGGCCGGGAGGAGTACCGAGAGCCGGAGGAACGACGGATAGGGAGCCGGTAATCTGGTGAGCGCGTCGCTCGTCCCTCGAATAGGGCTGTGGGTCGGGGACGGCCCGACGGCACGGGTACGTATTCGGGTTTCCCGCTCGGGACCGAACCGGGTCAGCGCCAGCTGGTCCAGCCACCGTCGACGACGAGCGACTCCCCGGTAACGTACCCCGCCAGATCACTCGCGAGGAACGTCGCGGCACCAGCGATGTCCTCGGGCTGGCCGTACCGTCCGAGCGGAACCATCTGCGTGAACTGTTCAGCCTGTTCGGCGGCCGCCTCGGGGTCGGCGGATTCACCGCCGATCATCGTCTGAACACCGCCGGGATGGATAGCGTTGACACGGATCCCGTAGTCGCCGAGTTTGTGCGCTAGCGAGTAGGTGAGCATGGTCAACCCGCCCTTCGATGCCGAGTATGTGGGCCAACTACCGTTACCGAACAGGCCGGCGATGCTGGAGACGTTGATGATACTCCCGCCGTCGCTCTCCGCCATCCGCGTCGCAGCAGCCTGCGACCCGAAGTACGCACCTTTGAGGTTGATATCCATCAACTGTTGATACTCGTCTTCGGTGACGTCGAAGAACTCCTCGGAGCGCCAGATTCCGGCGTTGTTGACCATCACGTCGATGCCACCGAACTCCTCGGTCGCGTCGACCGCGCTCTCCAAGTCTGCTCGGTTCGTGACGTCGCAATGTACGAACGTCGACGGCGCGTTGGTCTCTTCCTCAATTGTTTCGTGTGTCGGCTGACCGCCTTCTTTTGGATCCTCACGGACGTCGGCGACGACGACAGCATCGGCACCGTACTCCGCGAATCCTCGGGCAATTCCGCGACCGATACCTGAACTACCACCGGTGACGACCGCTACTTGGCCATCGACGAGTGACATTCCTGAGACACCTCGTCGAATGTACGTGAACGGCGGAGTTAAATCCGAAGGCACGTGTCCGTTCGGTGGTCCGGATTCGATGGGGAGTACTCCGAATCGACGGAGCGGCGCAGGCCGCTGATTCGGTTACGGACACGACTCTCACCCGAGGATCCCGATCCAGACTTCACGTTACTAGACCGATTAGCGCCTCGATCGAAGGCCGAGTCGCTGCCGGTTTTTCTGGCATACCTACCCTGGCCGGAGTGTTCGATGGTAGTAGTGCGTCACGAGCTCGGTTGACTGCAACTCTTTAACTGAGGGGTATGGAACACCACTGTGGCATCACTTCTCCTCTCTGGCGTGGTGTTCGCCGTCTCTCTGGGGGCACTATTGATCGCCTCCGATCTGTTCACCTCGGCGGCCGAACGGCTGAGCCTCGCGCTGGGCATTTCACCGTTTCTGGTCGGTGCAACCGTCGTTGCCGGTGGGACCTCACTGCCAGAGCTGATCTCGTCGGTACTCGCCGTCTTTGCCGACGCACCCGGGATCGTTCTCGGAACGGTGGTCGGGTCGAACATAGCGAACATCTTCCTCGTGCTCGGACTCGCCGCCGTCGCGACGCGAACCCTTCAGATCGAACGCGAACTCGTTCGCGTCGACCTGCCGCTACTGATGGCATCCGCCGTGTTCCTACTCGTTGCTACCTGGGACAGTACTATCGCGTGGTACGAGGGTGTGTTGGGGATTATCGGCCTCGCCATCTACGTCCACTTCACACTCTCTTCGAGAAATCAACTTGACGAGATCGTCGTAGAGTTGGTCGGGGAACACTCAGAGGAGATGGACGTCGTCGAGGTTTTGGTATAACGGTGCCAGCCTTTCAGTGATTCCGGCTTATGCAACCTAAGGTAGCTCTAGGTCCAATTTTGGAAGTAAAAACCGATTCCACAATATGACCGAAGGAAACAGAGAAACACCTTGAAGGTCTCAGAACTGTTACTCCGCTGTTGCGATTCAGGTGCTCCTCGTGGTTCCCAGTCTCGGGCACCGAATCAAGGAGGTGCCCCAACACGGAAAGGGGCCTATCGACTAGGACTCACGCTATGGCAATATCCGAAACGGTGGAGGGGTATCTCATTGACGTCGGGTGTATCAGGAAGAATGCTCGGGATGATCTGTTGGAGAAGGCGCGGACGCACTCCAGTGAGTGTGCACTAATGGGCCACTGTGTCGAGAGTGGCTATGGAATCGTCACCGAAGACGACCGGCTGACGGTACTGGATTCAGAAGCGACGCCAAAGATAGTTAACGTCGTTGAGGAAAGCACGACCGAAGAAGGAATCCGTCTTCGGGTTCATCGAGAGGAACAGGACGAGATAGTGGAGACAACGAACGTCGAAGAACTTGACTGAGTTCGTAGTTGCCCTTGGTTGTTGCCTAGTCGTCTTCCATCGCCCCAAGTAGTTCTTCGGCGGTCTCTTGGAGAGATGGCTCAAGGGATTCCTCTTCAACGAGCCGATCGAGTGTCGTATCACATTGTGGGGTACCGATAGCACGGAGCGCTCGCTGTCGGTACGACTTTTCGATGTCCTCGTTCAACACGATCCTGGCGAGCTCGTCGCATTCGTTCGCCATCTTGAGTTCATGAATAGCGTTCTCTCGGTCCGCTGAATCTGCCGAGGTGTCGACGGCGAGTTCGACGCATTCTTTCGGTGTTCGTGAACTCACGGTGACTCATTCATGGCCTCGTAGAATAATGCTTGGGGGCCATTCTCTATTCGGTAATAGTGGGGTTATACAGCGCCTCACAAACTTGCCGAATAGGTCTGTGAGAACCAATCTCAGTGAGGCCTCTCAAGCGATCTTCAGTTCCGTAGAAGGATGCTGCGGGACACGAACAACACTTATTCCTCTCTTGCTGCCGTAGTCGAAACAAGAGGTGAGATTTGTGTCAGACACGCAATCCCCTTATAACGAGCTACGATCGACTATCGGAGATACCACAGTTGAGGGACGTGCCCATTCCCTCAGTGCCTGGTTCGTACTCGCGCTCCGGATCGTAATCGGGTTCGCGTTCTTCTACTCGGGCGCCGAGAAGGTCCTTGGAGGATTCGATGCACAGGGATACCTGGTGAACGTCGCGGCGACTAACGGGAACCCCTTGGCCGGGATGTTCGCGTGGATGGGTCAGACCGAGTGGTTCCTGGCGTTCGTGAACGTCGCAGTTCCGTGGGGGGAGGTAGCTATTGGCTTGGGACTCATGGTCGGATTTCTCACTCGACTGGCAGCATTCTTCGGGGCACTAATGATGCTGTTCTTCTACTTCGGCAACTGGGACCTGGCTCACGGCCCCATCAACAGCGACTTCATGTACATGCTCGTGTTCCTCTCAGTCGCCGCACTCGGTGCAGGACGCATACTCGGCCTCGATGCGTATGTCGAGCAGTACGAGGTCGACGGCCAATCGCTAATTCAGAGATACCCTATCCTCGAGTACGTGCTTGGCTGAATCGACCTTGCATCCGTCTCAGTCCTCACTCATGTCTGGCGTCCTCTGGCCATAGTGTGCATCGACACTCTGGTTGAGTCGCGTCAGCAACTTCGGAGTGCGGTTAGCCCCGAAACCAACGCCACGCGGGATTCGTAGTTCTGATCCCAGAACTCGGGTGACCTATATTGCTCCGCATCGCTCTGAATCGTCTCAATCATGTCGGTCACATTCTCCGTCAGCAACTCATCCTCAATATCGCCCGGCCCGGAAACGTCAGTCAACGGTGACGCATCCAGCTCGGTCGATACGTCACTGCGCTCTTCGAGACGCTGAAGCTCGGTTCCGAACATCCAGAGGAACCCGACAGCGGTCTCGAGCAGTGCGTAGTGCTCCGGATGGTTACGCCAGTAGTTGGCCGAGGTATACTCGGGAACGTCAGACTGGAGATCCCGGAGTAGCGCGTCGACGTCATCGGTCCAGACGTCCGCCAATGCGCAAATAGCCTCCTGACGGAACTCCGCTTCATTCGGTTCAGCAGCCGACGGTGGTGACCCACTGGGTCCACCTGTCCCCAGGAGTATCTAGTCGACCACCTCACCCCACACGCGGTCCATTGTAGCTCGCGGCGTCGCCTGTTTTGCCAACTCCTCTGCAACGATCGGGCGAATCTCCTCACTGAAGCGATACTCCGGAGCGAGGACGAGCGTCAGCGACTCTGCCGTGACGACCGCTTTCGCTTGGAGAACCATCTCCGACGGGAAGACGACTCCGTGTTCGGCCCCGGAGTAGACGATCTCGAGGTACGTCTGCGCGAGACTCCGCTCCGAGAGGTCCTTATCGTAGAAGCGGTCGAGGAGAACGTCGTACACGTCGCGGTACGCATCAAGGTCGGCCTGGTCGGTCGACTCGGCCATCGCGACGAGGTGGTGGAACGCCCTGTCGCGTTGACGACGTGTAATCGCGATCCAGTACGCGAGGAAACGGTCCCGCTACTCTGGGGTCATCCGCCCGACCATCCCGACGTCGAGAAGTGCGATGTTCTCGTTGCGCTGGAAGAAGATGTTCCCAGGGTGGTGGTCCGCGTGGAAGAACCCGTCTGAGACGAACATCTTGATGAGCAGTTCGGGGAGACGCTGTGCGAGCGTATGTCGGCGTTGCTCGGACACCGCCTCTGGAACATCGTGGAGGCACATCCCCGAGAACTTCTCCATAGTCAGTACGCGCCCGGTCGTCAGGTCCCAGTGGACCGCGGGGAACGTGACGTCGTCCCAGTCGGCGAAGTTCCGCCGGAACTCTTCGAGGTTGTGCCCCCTCGACCTCGAAGTCCAGTTCCTTGAGCGTCCACGAGGCGAACTCGTCGACGATGCGGGTGACCGGGAGG
>CP175569.1:0-298311 GCA_046097085.1 Haloferacaceae archaeon 50
AAGCAGTCGCCGCCCAACACCGCGAGCAGCGTCGACTTCTACCGGCGCGACAAGTTCAGCCACTTCTGACCGCCGACCGCTGCCGCGAAGCGCACCTTTTTGCCGGACGCGTCGCCATCACCGGACATGGACTACGTGCAACTCGGGTCGACCGGAACGCGGGTGTCGGAGCTCTGTTTCGGGACGTGGCGCTTCGGCAAGCGCCACGGCGACGTGGTCGAGACCGACCGCGAGGAGGCCCACGAACTCCTCGACGCAGCGTGGGACCGCGGGATAAACTTCGTCGACACCGCCAACGTCTACGGCGACCCCAACGGGACGGCCGAGGAGTACATCGGCGAGTGGCTGGACGACCACGAGCGAGACGACTTCGTGCTGGCGTCGAAGGTGTACTTCGACTTCGGCGACGGTCCCAACGAGCGCGGACTCGGGCGCAAGCACATCCGCAACCAGATAGACGGGACGCTCGAAAGGCTGGGGACGGACTACCTCGACCTCTACTACATCCACCGGTGGGACGAGAACGCGCCGATAGAGGAGACGCTCTCGACCCTGAACGGCCTCGTCGAGGAGGGGAAGGTGAACTACCTCGGCGCGTCCACGATGGCGGCGTGGCAGCTGACGAAGGCGCTCTGGAAGTCGGACGTCGACGGCTTGGAGCGCTTCGAGGTGACACAGCCGCTGTTCCACGCGGCCTACCGCGACGACGTGGTGGACTACCTCGACGTCTGCGCGGATCAGGACCTCGCGGTGTGTCCCTACTCGCCGCTGGCGGGCGGGTTCCTCACCGGCAAGTACGAACGAGCAGGCGACGGCGTCTCCGACTTCGAGGCCCCCGAGGGGTCGCGCGCCGACTTGGACGAGATGTTCGAGGACTACTACATCTCCGCTCGCGGGTGGAAGGTGCTGGAGGAGATAGAGGCCGTCGCGGACGAACTCGACGCCACGCCCGCGCAGGTGGCCCTCCGGTGGCTGATGGACCAAGACAAGTTCACCTGCGTGCCGATCGTGGGCGCGCGGACCGTCGACCAGTTGGAGGAGAACGCCGGCGCGGCCGGCCTCGACATGTCCGGGGACTACCACGACCGCATCAGCGAGGCGCGCTACGACGAGGAGGGCCGGCGCTGGGGCCACCGGGAGTAGCGGCGCGTGCGTGCGGCCCGGGTGCGGGCCAACGACACGCCGAGTCGGCCACTGTTTTACCCGCCGCGCCCGTAGTCGGGCCATGACGCTACGGGAGTACTTCGCGGTCGAGGGAGGGCGCGACTGGGACGCGGGCGGCGTCGACGCGCCGGTGCGGACGTGCGTCGTCGGCCTCGGCGAGTTCGCCCGGGAACTGGCGCTCCCGGCGATGGCGGCGGCCGACTACTGCGTGCCGAGCGCCGTCGTGAGCGGGGACGCCGAGAAGGCGCGCCGGGTCGCCGACGAGTTCGACGCCGAACGCGCCCTCTCGTACGAGGAGTTCCACGCGGGCGACGCCGCAGGCGCGTACGACGCCGTCTACGTCGCCACGCCCAACGCGCGTCACCTCGACGCCGCCGAGACGGCCGCGGGGATGGGGAAACACGTCGTGGTCGAGAAACCGCTCGAGGCCACCGCCGAACGGGCGCGCGAACTCGTCGACGTGTGCGACGAGGCGGGCGTGACGCTGATGACGGCCTACCGCATGCAGATACATCCGACGATGCGGCGTGTGCGCGACCTGATACGCGACGGCGTCGTGGGCGACCCGGTGCAGTTCCACGGCGACTTCTCGTTCGACCTGCTGGCCGAGTCGGGGGGCGACGCCGACCAGTGGCGACTCGACGCCGACCTCGCGGGCGGGGGTGCGCTGATGGACCTCGGCGTGTACCCCGTCAACGCCGCGCGGTTCCTGCTGGACGCCGACCCGACGAGCGTGCAGGCGACCGCCGCGTCGCCCGACGCGGGGTTCGAGGAGGTGGACGAACACGTCGCCTTCCAACTGGAGTTCCCCGACGGCATGACCGCTAGCTGCACCGCGAGTTACGGCGCCTACGCCGAGAACCGCCTCCGCGTGGTCGGCACCGAGGGGTCCGTCGAGGTGGACCCCGCGTACGACGCCGCCCTCCCCCGGACGGTCAGGGTCCGACGCGAGGGGACGGACCTCACCGTCACGGAGTCGGGCGCGGACGAGGTCAGAGAGCAGTTCGACTACTTCGCCCACTGCGTGCGGGCCGGCGAGACGCCGGAACCGGACGGCCGCGACGGCCTCGTGGACGTCGAAGTCGCGGCGGCGGTGTTCGAAGCGGCAGAGAGCGGAAAACGGACCGACGTGTAGACCGGGCGACGGCGGCGGGGTCGGCGGGTGGCGCGCATCGGTCCCGCGCCGCGCCCGAACGCGCCGGCGCGTCTCCCTTCACCTTTATTGCGTCGGGTGGCGACGACGAACGCATGGCACCGACGATAACGGAGATACGAAGCGTGGAGTTCTCCTACACCCTCGAAGACGTGGGCACGGACGAGAACGGGTTCAACCTGGTGTACGACCCGGGCGAGACCACGGAGCGCAAACTGTTCGGCCTGGAGATACACACGGACGAGGGCGTCACCGGCGAGTATGTGGGCGGCACCTCGCCGGGCGCGGCCCAGATAAACACGTTCGCGGACTACCTCGTCGGAAAGAACCCGCTGAAACGCGAGAAACACTGGTCGGAGGTGAAACGCGCCCTCCGGAAGTACGACCGGATGGGGATGGGGCCGATAGACATCGCCCTGTGGGACTTCGCCGGCAAGTACTACGACGCCCCCATCCACGAACTCCTCGGCACGTACCGGGAGCGGCTACCGGCGTACGCCTCGACGTACCACGGCGACGAGAACGGCGGTCTGGACTCCCCCGAGGCGTACGCCGACTTCGCCGAGGAGTGTCGTGACAACGGGTTCGACGGGTTCAAGATTCACGGCTGGGGCGGCGGTGACGCCGCGCGCGACATCGACCGCGAGATAGCGACGGTCCACGCCGTCGGCGAACGAGTGGGCGAGGAGATGGACCTGATGCTCGACCCCGCCTGCGAGTACGAGACGTTCGGTGACGCCCTCAAGGTGGGACGGGCCTGCGACGAGGAGGACTTCTTCTGGTACGAGGACCCCTACCGCGACGGCGGTATCTCCCAGCACGGCCACCGCAAACTCCGCGAGCGGTTGGACACGCCTATCCTCCAGACCGAACACGTCCGCGGACTCGAGCCTCACACGGACTTCATCGCGAACGACGCGACGGACTTCGTGCGGGCGGACCCGGAGTACGACGCGGGCATCACGGGCGCGATGAAGATAGCGCGGGTGGCCGAAGGGTTCGGCCTCGACGTGGAGTTCCACGCGCCCGGCCCGGCCCAGCGCCACTGCATCGCCGCGACGCGCAACGCCAACTACTACGAACTCGCGCTGGTTCACCCCGACTGCCAGAACACGATGCCGCCCGTCTACGAGGGCGACTACTCGGACTTCGTCGAGGCGGTGGACGACGAGGGGACGGTGCCGGTGCCCGACGGCCCGGGCCTCGGCGTCGAGTACGACTGGGACTACATCGAGGAGAACAAAACGGGCAGCGTCCACGTCTACGACTGAACTGAGACCGGGAGGCCCGGACGGGGCGGGCCCGTCGGGGTCGTCCGCGTTCGCGCCGACGGCGGCGTCGCCAGCGCTCCTCACTCGACGACGTGTTCCATCTCCTCGCCCGCCAGCCACCGTTCGAGGTCGCCGCCGACGATACGGGGCCCGCCGAGGACGGCGTCGCGCGTCGACCCGGCGACGTGCGGCGTCAGGACGACGCCCTCACAGTCGAACAGCGGGTGGTCCTCCGGCAGCGGTTCCTCGCGGAAGACGTCGAGCGCCGCGCCCGCGATGTCGCCGTCCTGCACCGCCGCCACGAGGGCGTCCTCGTCCACGAGGCCGCCGCGGGCCGTGTTGACGAGGAACGCCGACTCCCGCATCGCGTCGAACTCCTCGCGGCCGAACAGCCCCTCGGTCTCCTCGGAGAGGCGGACGTGGAGCGTGACGGCGTCGGCGCGGCCGAGCAGGTCGGGCAGGTCGAGTGGTTCCGCCCCGGCGTCGCGGACGTCGGCGTCGTCGACGTACGGGTCGTAGACGAGAACGTCGGCGTCGAACCCGGCGAGGCGGCGCGCGACGCCTCGGCCGATGTGGCCGAACCCGACGATTCCGACCGACGTGTGCTCCACGTCCGGCGGGAGGCGGTCCGGGTCGAACACCTGACTCCACTCGCCGTCGGTCATGGCGTCGTGGTGGAACGGGATGCCCCGGAGGCGGGAGAGCAGCATCGCCATGGCGTAGTCGGCGACGGCGTTCCGGTTCCGCCCGGGCGCGTGGAGCACGGTCACGCCGTTCTCGTGGGCGGCCGCCACGTCGACGTTCTCGGTGCCGCCGCGCGCGGCGGCCACCACCTGCAGGTCCTCGGCGGACTCTATCAGTTCCCGGGAGACTGGCGCCTTGTGGACCACCAGCACCTCGACACCTTCGCGGACGTTCTCCGCGATGTCGTCGGCGTCGAACCCGCCGGGACCCACCGCCTCCATGTCCATGGTGACGTCGCGGAACTCCACGGGCGAGGCGTCGCCGAGCCAGTCCATCCGCTCGAAGCGGACGCCCTCGGATTCGAGGCCCGAGAGCGCCTCGTACATGTACTCGCTCGGCTGCTGGGGGTCGCCGCACAGCAGACACGTCGGCCCCTCGCCGCCGGGGTCGTCTCCACCGTCTGCGTCGTCTGCGTCGGTCATGACTCCTTCTCCGCGGCAATGGCACTCAGTTCTTTCCATGTGGGGCGTACGTCCTCGCGCGCACGCTCGAACGCGGCGGCGAGGCGGCGGTACGTGTCGGCGTTGGCCGGGTCGGGGTCGTGGACGCGTTCGACGTCGACGGCGGCGTCCGTGGCCGCCCGGTGGTCGTCGTAGACGTCGGCCGCCACCCCCGCACAGAGCGCCGCGCCGAGCGCGCCGAGTTCGTCGCCGGCGGGGACGGCGACCCGGTCGCCGTGAACGTCCGCGAACGTCTCCGACCACACCCGGCTCTTGGCCCCGCCGCCGGTCAGCCGGAGGTCCGTCACGCCCGTCGAGAGGTCGGCCAGCCCGGTGCACTGGGCCACGGCGACGCCCTCGTAGACGGCGCGCAGGAGTTCGGCCCGCGAGTGGTCGAGTGTGAGGCCGTAGAACCCGCCGCGGGCGTCCGGGTCGTCGGTCGACCCCGAGAGGTACGGGTGAAACAGCGCGCCGTCCGCGCCGGCGGGCGCGTCCGCGACGGCCTCGTTGTAGACGACGAACGGGTCGACGCCTCGCTCGTCCGCTTCGCGCCGCCAGTCGCCGCCGAACTCCTCGACGAACCAGTCGACGCAGGCGGCCCCCGACCGGGTGCCCCGGTAGCGGAGCCAGCCGTCGAGGAAGCGCCGCGGGAGCCCCGCGGTCCCGTCGCCGGGGTCGTCGACGACGGCGACGCTCTGGCCCCACGTTCCGAGGATGACTGCGCCCTGCCCCGGCCGAGTCGCGCCGGCTCCGAACGCGCACGCGCCCACGTCGTGGAGGCCGGCGGCCACGGGCGTCCCCGCCGGCAGACCCGTCTCGCGGGCCGCCCCGTCGGTCACCTCGCCGCAGGCGGCGGTGCTGTCCACGACTCGGGGCAGGGCGTCGAACGCCTCGCCGACGCTGAACGCCTCGAACGCCGCGCGGTCGTACTCGCCGTCCGGCCCGTAGAAGACGCTGGCCTCCATCGCGTCGGTGCCCCGGCGACCGGTCAGCCGGTGGGTCACCACGTCCTTGCAGAACAGGAGCGTGTCGAGTCGGTCGTACGCGTCGGGGCGTTCGTCCCGGAGCCACGCCAGCAGGCTGAGCGGGTCGGCCCCGAACGGCTCCCAGCCGAGGCGGTCCGCGGCCGCGTCGAGCGTCCCGTCCGCGCGCCACTCGTCGAGGCGGTCGACCGCGCGCGAGTCGGTCGACTTGATACCGACGAGGGGGTCGCCCCCGGCGTCGAGGCCGTAGAGACCGTGCCCGTGACCGGCTACGCCCACGCCCGCCACGCTCTCGGGGGCGACGGCGTCGCTCCCCGTCACGGCGGCGACGGCGTCGGCGACCGTCTCCCAGAGGGCGTCGTGGTCCTGTTCGTCGCGGCCGGGTCCGGCGTCGACGCCCGGCGTCTCGCGCGAGGCGCGGGCGAGGCGTTCGCCGTCGGGCGCGAACGCGGCCGCCTTGGTGTTGGTGAGGCCGGCGTCGACCCCCACCAGCACCGCGTCGTCACCCATCGTCGGCACCGGCGTACCGGCTCTCGCCCGCACACCCCGTGACGTCGGCGAGGTCGACCATCACCTCCGCGAGACGGTCGCGCACCTCGCCCGCGACCACCTGCGGGTGGAAGTGGGTCTTGTCGGGCGACCACTCGCTGCCGGCGAACATGGCGTCGCGGTCGTCGGTCGCACCCTCGGGGGGTCGGACGGCGTCCGCGTGATCGCGGTAGAAGTCGGCCGCAGTCCGGGCCATCTCGTACTGGTAGCGCGTGTTCTTGTTGAACTTGCACACGCCCGCGTCGACGAACTCCCGCACCTGTTCGTCGGAGACGCCCGAAGAGCCGTGAACCACCAGCGGCACGTCGTGGCCCGCCTCGCGGAGGGCCGCGTCCACCTCGGCGGCCACGTCGGGACGCACGTCGAGGTCGCGCCCGGACGCCACGCCGTGCTGGGTGCCCACCGACACCGCCAGCAGGTCGACGCCCGTTCGCTCCACGAACTCGACCGCGTCCTCGGGGTCGGTGTAGAACGCCTCGTCGGGGCTCGTCTCGACGCCGCCCTCTTCGCCCGCAACCCGGCCGAGTTCGGCCTCGACCAGCATCTCCTCGGGGCCGTCCCTGACCGCCTCGACGGCCTCGCGTGTGCGCTCTACGTTCTCCTCGAACGGCAGGTCCGAGGCGTCGACCATAACGGAGGAGGGGACGCCCGAGGCCACGACGTCGTCGAGGAACTCGCGCTGGTCGGGCAGGTGGACGTGGTCGACGTTGAGGAAGACGCCCACGTCCGTCGCGTCGGCGAGCTGTCCGACGTACGACCCGAACCCGCGGAGGCCGGCGGCGGCGTCGCCGTCGCCGTAGAACTCGCAGGTGCCGCGACTCGCTTGAAGCACGATGTCGGCCTCGGCTTCGGCCGCCCCGCGGAGCAGTCCCACCGCGATGTCGAACTGGACGACGTTGCTCGCGAAGAAGCCGTAGCCGCCGTCGCGGGCGTCGGCGTACACGGCCGCGAGTTCGTCGCCGTGGTGGTAAGGCATGTGAGAGAGGGGTACACGGCCCCACCTAACTCTGTCGGACCCGGGGCGCACGGGGCGTCGCGGGCCGCCGGACGGGACCGACTCGTCCTCACTCCGCCGTCCGTTCGAGCAGTCCCTTCATGTACCCGACGGCGAAGAGCCGACCCTTCGTCATGTAGCCCGGTTTCGAGTTCTCCTCGCCGGCCATCGTCGGGACGTGGTCGGGACGGGCGGGCCCCTCGAAGTCGACGTCGCGGTACGCGTCGATACAGGCGCGCATGTCGGTCGGACCGGCGTCGTGCCACGTCTCCACGAAGTGCTCGGCGTCGCCCATCACGTCGCGGAAGTGGACGAAGTTGATGCGGTCGCCGAACCGGCGGATGGTGTCGGGCACGTCGACGCCCATCGCGGAGAAGTTGCCCTGACAGAACGTGATACCGTTGTGCTCGCTGTCGTACATCTCCATCACGCGCTCGTAGTTCTCGGGGGAGGTGACGATGCGGTCGACGCCCCGGAGGTTGCCGATGGGCGGGTCGTCCGGGTGGAGCGCGAGTTTCACCCCCGCCTCCTCGGCCACGGGGACGACCTCGTTCAGGAAGTGTTCGAGAGCGTCCCACAGTCGGTCGGCGTCGACGGGCGCTATCTCTTGGTCGGGCGCGTTCGTCATCAGGTCGTCGTCGTAGCCCGTGGTGAGCGAGTCGCCGCGGACGGGGAGCGCCGTGGAGGTGCGCGCCCACCGCTTGCCCGCCATCCAATCGTAGGCCACGACGGGGACGTCGAGTTCGCCGAGGTTCCGGAGGTAGCGCTTGAACCGCGCTATCTCCTCGTCGCGGCCCTCGCGCCCGAGGCGGGTGTCGTCGGAGATGGGGACGCAGCCCTCGATGGCCGCCACGTCGAGGTCGTAGTCGCGGAACCGCCGTGTCAGGTCGAGGAGGTCCTCGTAGCGCCACGGCCGGGAGTCGTCGCCGATTTCGAGCGTGTGGACGACGGCTGACTCCACGCCCATCTGCTTGGCGAGGTCCCACCGCTCGTCGCGTTCCGGTGGCAGGATGAGTGCCGGTTCCATGCGAGTGCGTTCCGGGCCGCGGCGGATAGCTCTTCGCATGCCGCCGCGACACGGACCTCCCCGCGAAGCGGAGCCGGGTTGAGCGGCAGGTGTTCTCTACATCAGAACACAAATTGCGAGCATGGGTCCGGTCCGGCCGCGACAGAAGCCGTCCGAGAGGGCCTGATCGTTCGGTTCGCGCACCGTCCGAGCGTTTCGGGGAGTGGACGCCCATGTCGAGGGCGTTCTCTGTACCAGAACAAGAATTAAGGGACCGGACGGAGAGGTACGCTCATGGCCGGAGGAGCGAAACACCCCGTCCGCACGACGGAGAAGACGCTGCGACTGGTCGAGGCGTTGTGCGACGCCGACGGGGCCGGCGTGACGGAACTGGCGGACCGCGTCGACATGGGCAAGAGCGCGGTCCACAACCACCTGAGTACACTCCGGGAGCACGGTTACGTGGTGAAGGAGGGCGACACCTACCGGACGGGCCTCAAGTTCCTCGAAGTAGGGGGACAGCGACGGAACCGGATGGAACTCTACCGAGTGGCCGAACCGAAGGTGAACGAGTTGGCCCAGCGGTCGGGCGAACTCTGCAACCTCATGACCGAGGAGGGCGGCGTCGGCGTCTACCTCTACCGGGCGAAAGGCGAGGACGCCGTGGACCTCGACACCTACGCCGGCCGCCGGACGCACCTCCACAACACGGCGCTGGGGAAGGCCATCCTCGCGCACCTACCCCACGACCGAGTCGAGGAGATACTCGACCGGCACGGCCTCCCGCCAGAGACGGACAACTCCATCACCGACGAGGCGGTCCTCTTCGAGGAACTCGACCGGGTCCGGGAGCGGGGCTACGCCGTCGACGACGAGGAGCGACTCAAGGGTCTCCGCTGCGTGGCGGTGCCGGTCCGCACGTCCGAGGGGCGAGTCCTCGGCGCGATGAGCATCTCGTCGCCGCGGAGTCGAATGAAAGGCGACCGACTCGAACACGAGGTGCCGGAGATGGTACGGAACGCCGCCAACGTGGTCGAACTCGACATCAACTACTCCTGACGCCGCACGTTCATTACACGAATAGTGGTGTAACGAGGGCGTGACGGCCGCTCGCGGCCGAAGGCGGCGGACGTTTCGAGAGGGTGAACGGCGTCAGTGGTAGGTGAGGTTGATCCCCACCACGTTCGCGGCCCGGCGGACGAGTTCCGGAACGTCGGATTCGAGCCGTTCACCTTTCATGCGACTGGTCGGACCCGCCACGCTCACCGCGCCGCAGACGGTGCCGTCGTTGGTGGTAACGGGCGCCGCCACGCACCGGACGCCGTCGGCACGTTCCTCCATGTCGAACGCCACGCCGCGCTCCCTGATGCCGTCGAGCGCCGCGAACAGTTCTTCGCGGTCGGTGATGGTGTTGGCCGTCGTCGCGGGGAGTCCCCGGGCGTCGAGTATCTCGTCGACACGCTCGCGCGGGAGGTGCGCGAGGATAGCCTTGCCCAGCGCCGTGTTGTGCAGGTGGACGCGGGCCCCGACGCCGGTGTCGAGCGAGAGCGCCTGCTCACCCGTGGCGCGGTGGAGGTAGACGCCGTAGCCGTGCTCCTCGACCAGCACGTTGGCTATCTCGCCCGTCTCGGCCGCGAGTTTCTCCACCTCCGGCACGCCCACCTCGTAGATGGGTTTCCGGTCGCGGACGTAGATGCCCGACTCGAAGAAGCGGAGACCCAACACGAACTCGTCGCCCTCGCGCGCGACGTAACCGTGCTCTTCGAGCGTGGTGAGGTGGTTGTGCGCCGTGCCCTTCGTCGTGCCCGCGCGTTCGGCCACCGCCGTCACCCCCGCCCCGTCCAGCGCTCGGATGGCGTCCAGGATGCGTATCGTGGTTTCGACGGCCTTCACCGGGTTGCGCGCCTGCTTCATGCGGTACGTCACCAAATAGCTCCGTAGACATAACTGTTTTGCCACGCTAAATTAGCGTCCGTCGCGACGACGGTCGCACCGCGAGACTAGAACGCGCGCGCCGCCGGGTGTGGGCCGTCAGTCGTCGCGCGGAGGCGTTCACCGTCGCCAAACCGCCGCCGTCGCGCGCGGAGCGCCGGCGGATTGCCGTCTCACCCATGGTTTTATACCCCCGCGTACATCAGATGGACGACGGTATGAATCTGAACATAGAGGGGAACGCGGCGCTCGTCACCGCGTCGAGCAGCGGCCTGGGTAAGGCGTCGGCGACGGCGCTGGCCCGCGAGGGCGCGAACGTCGTCGTCAACGGCCGCGACGAGGACCGACTCGAAGACGCCGCCGAGGAGATACGCGCCGAGGCGACGGGCGAAGTAGTGACACAGCCGGGCGACTTGACCGAGAAGGACGACATCGAGGCGCTGGTCGAGACCACCGTCGACGAGTTCGGGGGGCTGGACCACCTCGTGACGAGCGCCGGGGGTCCCCCCTCCGGGCCGTTCATGGAGACGACCGACGAGGACTGGTACGAGGCGTACGACCTGCTGGTGATGAGCGTGGTGCGCCTCGTGCGCGAGGCGGCCGAACACCTGCAGGCCGACGGCGGCGGCACCATCGTCAACATCACCTCGCGGAGCGTGAAGGAGGCCATCGACGGCCTCGTGCTGTCGAACTCCGTGCGGATGAGCGTCGTGGGGCTGGAGAAGACGCTCTCGCAGGAGCTCGCGCCCGAGGTGCGCGCCAACACGGTGCTCCCCGGCTCCCACGAGACGGCGCGGATACAGGAACTCATCGAGGACTCCGTCGACCGCGGCGAGTTCGACACCTACGAGGAAGGCCGCCAAGCCCGGGGTGAGGAGGTACCGCTCGGGCGCATCGGCGACCCGATGGAACTCGGCGACACCGTGGCGTTCCTCTCCTCGGAGCGCGCCGGCTTCATCAACGGCGTGGCCGTCCCCATCGACGGCGGGTCGGGCGCGTCGAACCTGTAGCCCGCCGCAGAGCGGGCGCTCTCGCTCGCCGCTCGCCGTACCGCCTACGACCGCACCGGAACCACCGACACGGAGATACACACACCGCATGACCCGCCTCGCACGCAC
Source organism: Haloferacaceae archaeon 50 (assembly GCA_046097085.1). Classification (GTDB taxonomy): domain Archaea; phylum Halobacteriota; class Halobacteria; order Halobacteriales; family Haloferacaceae. Next base: position 11,355 of record CP175569.1, read on the forward strand.
CGCAGACGGAACGCCGCTCGTCGGCGACGACGACGGCTTCGTACCGCTGAGTTCGGCCGACTCCTCGTTCGACCGAGTGGTCGACGCGCTCCCCGCGGCCGCCGCCGGCGACCTGAACGTCGCCGACGCGCCCGCCACGCCGCGGCCGGCCGACGCGCTGTCGTTCGCCCGGCCGCTGGAGTCGCTCGGAAAGCTCTGGGGCATCGGCCTCAACTACGTCGACCACGCCGACGACTTGGACGAGGACACCCCGGACCAGCCGGGGAGCTTCCTCAAGCCCGCGACGGCCGCCACCGGCCCCGGCGGCCCCATCGTCCTGCCGCCGACGGACCTGACCGACCGCGTGACCGCGGAGGCGGAACTCGCCGTCGTTATCGGGCGCACCTGCCGGAACGTGAGCGTCGATGAGGTGGACGACGTGGTGGCGGGCTACGTCCCCGTCGTGGACATGACCGCAGAGGACGTGCTGGAGAAGAACCCCCGCTACCTGACGCGGGCCAAGAGCTTCGACAGCTTCCTCGTGTTCGGGCCGTGGCTCGTCACCACGGACGAGGTGCCGTCGCTCGCCGACGTGACGGTCCGGACCGTCGTGAACGGCGAGACGGCGGCCGAGAACAGCGTGGCGAACATGACCCATCCGCCGCGGGAACTCGTGGCGTTCCACTCGGAGGTCATGACGCTCGAACCCGGCGACGTCATCTCGACGGGGACGCCCGGCGCGAAACCCATCTCGCCGGGCGACACCGCCCGCGCCGTCGTCGAGGGCGTCGGCTCCGTCGAGGCCGACGTGGTGCGGTAGGGGGCGCGACGGCCGGGCGAGTCAGAGTCAGACCGCCGCCGGACAGTGTCGACTGAACACCGTGTCACCTGTCACCACCCACCGCAACCGTTATGTGAGCGGGTAGTGATGCGGTGACCACACTTATGGAGATAACAGAGGTCGAGGCGTTCGCCGTCTCGATACCATTGGCGGAGCCGGTAGCGTTCGCCACGCGCGTCGTGGAGGAGCGAGACCACACGGTCGTCTACGTCCGCACCGACGAGGGCGTCGAGGGACTCGGCTACACGCTGGGCTACGGCGGCGCGGACGTGGTGGCACAGGCCGTCGAGTCGGTGCTCGAACCGATGGTGGTCGGCGAGGACCCGCGGGACACGGAGCGCCTCTGGCGCGAGATGTTCGACGGTACGGTCCAGATTGGGCGGAAGGGGGTGATGGTGCGGGCCATCTCCTGTATCGACACCGCGCTCTGGGACATCAAGGCGAAGGACGCCGACCAACCACTCTACAAGCTCCTCGGGGCGTACACCGACGAACTCCCGGCGTACGCCAGCGGCGGCTACTACCGCGAGGGCAAGGGACTGGAGGGTCTCCGCGACGAGATGGAGACGTACGTCGACCGGGGGCACGACGTGGTCAAGATGAAGGTGGGCCGGGAGTCGCTGGCCGACGAGGTAGAGCGCGTCCGGGTGGCGCGCGAGGCCATCGGCCCGGACCGCACGCTCCTGTTGGACGCCAACGGCAAGTGGAAGAACAAGCAGGAGGCGGTGCGCGCGTGCCGGCGCTTCGGCGAGTACGACCCTTACTTCATCGAGGAACCGGTGATGCCCGACAGCCTCGACCTGATGCGCGAGGTGAACGACGCCCTCGACTACCCCGTCGCCGCGGGCGAACTGGAGTTCTCGCGCTACGGGTTCGCCGACCTGTTACGCGAGGACGCGGTCGAGATAGTCCAACCGGACGTGTCGGTGGTGGGCGGCGTGACGGAGTGGATGCGCGTCGCCAACACCGCGGCGTCCCACGACGTGCCCGTCGCGCCCCACTACAACTGGGACCTCCACGTCCACCTCCTCGCGGCCGTCGAGAACGGCCTCTGGATAGAGTACTTCTACCGCGACTCCGACGTGAAGGCGTTCGACGACGTCATCGAGAACCCCATCGAACCCGAGAACGGCGTCCTCGAACTCCCGGACCGCCCCGGCCACGGCGTCACCCTCGACCGCGACGCCCTCAGCGAGTTCCGGATAGAGTAAGCCGGGACGGGGGGCGAGGGAGCGGGACCGACGCCCCCGCCGCTTTTGTCCGCGGCCGACGACGCCCCGAACATGCAGGACGTCCTCCTCACCGGCGCGTTCGGCACCGTGGGCACCGCGGTCATCGACCACCTCGCCGACCGCGACGACTACGAGTTCACCTACCTCGACCGGGCGGAACGCGACTCCCGCGACGGCGTCGTCGCGGACGTGTCCGACTACGACGCGATACGCCCGGCGTTCGAGGGCAAGGACGCGGTGGTCCACCTCGCCGGCCACCCCCGGACCGACGGGTCGTGGGGCGAGGTGCTTCCGAACAACGTCGTCGGGACGTACAACGCGCTAGAGGCCGCGCGCGACGCCGGAGTGGAGTCGTTCGTGTTCGCGTCCTCGAACCACGTCGTCGGCATGTACGAGGTCGAGAACGCGCCAGCCATCTACGAACCCGGGTTCGGCCTCACGGTCGACCACCGCTCGCCGCGCCGGCCGGACTCGCTCTACGGGGCCTCGAAGTCGTTCGGCGAGGACATCGGACGGTACTACGCCGAGGGCCGCGGTGCGCCGCGGCGGTTCTACGCCCTCCGCATCTGTAGCGTCCGCGACCCGGCCTACGACCACCCGTTTGGCGACGCCGAACGCGGCGTGGACCAGGGCCGGTGGGAGCGGGGGAGCGACGCGTACGCCGAGCGAGTCGCCCGGATGAAGGCGATGTGGCAGTCCCGCCGCGACTGCGCGCAACTCGTCGACCGCTGTCTCGCGGACGACGACGTGACGTTCGGCGCGTTCTACGGCGTGAGCGACAACGAACGGCGGTGGTTCGACCTCGACCACGCCCGCGAGACCGTGGAGTACGACCCCGTCGACACGGCCGAGGAGTGGGACGCGCCGCCCGAGTCCGCGTGAGCGGACGCCGTCGAGTTCGACACGGAAGTGACTACACGCCGACGAGTGACTGCTCCCGACGATTCGCGACGAGTGACGAGTCTCAGGGAGGTCGAACCCCACTCTGCACGTCGGTTGGCCCCGACGCGGACACCGTCGCCCGGGCGTATCTGTGAGACGCGGTTGCGCGTCTCGGGTACGAACACTTCTGCTCGAACGTGGCAGGGTCGGGGTACGGTCGGCGGCCGTCCGACCCGTCGGGCCGTCGTATATATTCGTCGTCGGTCCCAAGGCCGACACATGCGAAACGTCACGGTCGGACGAGTCTGGGGCATTCCCATCCGTCTCAACATCTCGCTGTTCGTCTTCCTGCCGGTGTTGGTGTGGCTCATCGGGAGCGGCGAGCAGATAGCCATCTACACGAGCATCGTGAACGCGGCGTTCGGGACGTCGCTCGACGTCGCGGCACTCCAGGCGGGCGCGACGCCGTGGCTCGTCGGCGTCGTGGCCGCCGTCGGCCTGTTCGTCAGCGTCACGCTCCACGAACTCGGGCACTCGTGGGCGGCCATGCGGTACGGGCTGACCGTCGAGTCCATCACGCTCTGGATCCTCGGCGGCCTCGCCAACCTCCAGGAGATGCCCGAGGAGTGGGACCGCGAACTCGTCATCGCCCTCGCGGGTCCCATTTCGAGCGTCTTGGTGGCCGTCGTCGCCGCCGCGGGCCTGCTGGCTACACCGGCGTCCGCACCCGTCGTCGCGTTCGTGTTCGGGTGGCTCGCGATTACGAACGTGATGCTCGCGGCGTTCAACATGCTCCCGGCGTTCCCGATGGACGGCGGGCGGGTCCTGCGGGCACTCCTCGCTCGCACCCGCCCCTACCCGGCGGCGACGCGGACCGCCGCGCGCGTCGGGTCGCTGTTCGCCCTCCTGTTCGCGGTGGTCGGCGTCCTCGCCCTCAGCCCGATGCTCCTCCTCCTCGCGGTGTTCGTCTACGGCGGGGCCAACTCGGAGTCGCGCCTCGTCGCGATGAACGACCTGCTCTCGGGGCTGACCGTCGCCGACGTGGGGACGGTGCCCGCGAACCCGGTGGCGGCCGACGCCGACCTGTCGGAACTCGTCTCCCGGGCGTTCGGCGGGCGTCGGACCGCCCATCCCGTCGTGGACTCGTCGGGCGAAGTGGTGGGCGTCGTGACGCTCTCGGCGGTGCTCGGCGTCGACGCCGACCGGCGTTCGTCCGCCACTATCGCCGACGTGGCGACGCTCGACCCGCCCACCGTCGCCGCGACGGACGACGCGTTCGACGCGCTGTCGGTCCTGACCGAACGCCGGACGGACGTGGCGCTCGTGACGGGCGAGGACGGCGTCGTCGGCGTCGTGACGCGGGCGGACTTCGCGGACGCGCTCCGCTTCCGGCGGGCGACGCGGGGGACCCGGACGAGCGCGGAGGCGGTCTCGAACGCTCGGGCCGGGTGAAAAGAACACCCGTCCGGAAAGTATGTTTCACACGCCCGAAAGTTGATGTAACGTTGCCACGTATCCGGAAGTATGACCGCCGAAGCGAAACCCCGTGAACGTGTCTTCGACCAGTTGACCGGCGACGACTGCGACTACTGTGAGGAGGGCGAACTGGAGCGTGGCAAGTACAAGGACACGCGCGCCGTCCTGTGCGACGAGTGCGGCACGCCCGCGGTCCGGTTCTGGTAGCGGACGGCGGCGCGGTCCGGCACCGCCGTCGCGGTGCCGGCCGGTGGTTGAACGAGTCGTTAGAGCCGCTTTGACGGCGGCGACCGTACGGAACCGAGCACAACGGACGACGGATTTTTAATAGGGCGGTCCATGACCTTCAGACATGACTCAGGCAGAGGGAGAGGCGGTCACGTCGGAGGCCGAAGGGAGGTCGGTCACGAACAGCAAGGTCGGGCGCGTCATCGAGGAGTACGGCCTCGACGGCGTGGGCGAGGAACTCGAACACCGCTGGCTGGCCGAGGAGGAACAGCAGAGCCTCCGCGAACTCGCGGAGTGGTTCAACCAGCAGGTCCTGCGCATGGCGATGCGGGAGGCGGACGAGGACCCCCTCGAAGGCGAAGTCGAGAACACCTACCGCCTGCTCACCAACGACGAGGTGACCGAGGGGACCCGCATCCAGACCCAGAAGACACTCGAACGCAACGGCATCGACATCGACAAACTGGAGAGCGACTTCGTCTCCCATCAGGCCATCCACACCTACCTCACCAAGTACCGCAACGTCGAGTACCCCACGGAGGAGATGGACGAGGAGGACCAGATAGCGAAGATAGAGGACACCATCCAGCGGCTGAAAAACCGGACCAAGGCGGTCACGGAGTCGACGCTCGAACGCCTCGTCCGCAACGACAACCTGACGCTCGGCACCTTCGACGTGAACGTGGAGATTCGCGTGACCTGCGAGGACTGCGGCACCTACGTCCGCATCGAGGAACTCCTCACGCAGGGCGGTTGCGACTGCGACGAGTGACGGGAGCACCGGTTCACTGTCGTTACAGACATAATCTCGTAATGGATTCGAGCGAGTCCGTTCTCCAATCCGGCCAGTTCCGCGCTCACGCGGCCCGGAGCGCGATTTCCGACCGGGAGGGCTCCGGAACCTGAAGAATTATACGTCTGGTCTTCCAAACTCCGACAATGAGTCCGGTACAATCTACCCGCGAGAAAGTGACGGTTCGCGCCGAGAACATCGGCGGCATCGACTCGACCGAAGTCGAGTTCACGCCCGGCGTGACCATTCTGACGGGGCGGAACGCCACCAACAGGACGTCGTTCCTCCAGACCATCATGGCGGCGCTCGGGAGCGAGCACGTCTCGCTCAAGGGCGACGCCGACGAGGGCGAGGTCGAACTCACAATCGGCGACGAGACGTACACGCGGAACCTGACCCGGCAGGCCGGGACCGTGGCGACCGAGGGCGAACCCTTCCTCGACGACCCCGAACTCGCGGACCTGTTCTCGTTCCTGCTGGAGTCCAACGAGGCTCGACGGGCCGTCGCACTGTCCGACGACCTGCGCGAACTCATCATGCGGCCGGTCGACACCGAGGAGATACAGCAGAGCATCGAGCGCTTGGAGAACGAGCGTCGCGACATCGAGAACCAGCTCGACGAGCTGTCCAACCTCCAGCAGCGCCTCCCCTCGCTCGAACAGCGCCGCACCGAGATAGAGAACCAGATAGAGGGGAAGCGCGAACAGCTCGAGGCCAAAGAGGAGGAGATAGCCGAGGCCGACGCCGACGTCGAGGAGACCAAAAAGGAGAAGGCCGAACTCGAGGACAAGCTGGAGGAGCTGCGTGACACCCGGTCGAAGCTCGAGGACGTGCGGTTCAACCTCGACGTCCAGCAGGACAGCATCGAGGCACTGCAGGACGAACTCGACGGGTACGAGGACGAACTCGACACCCTCCCCGAGACGCCCATGGGCGAACTCGACGGCGTGGAGGACGAACTCGAACGCCTCCGGAGTGAGAAGCAGCGCCTCGACGCCGAGGTGGGCAAGCTCGAGAGCATCATCCAGTTCAACGAGGAGATGCTGGAGGGCACGGACGAGGACGTCCTCAACGCGCTCCGGGACGGCGATGAGGACTCCGACGGGTCGGTGACCGACCAGCTCGTCGACGACTCCCAGACCGTCACCTGCTGGACCTGCGGGTCGACGGTGGAGAAACAGGACATCCGCGGCACCGTCGAGCGCCTCCGCGACCTGCGCGAGGAGAAGATAAGCCAGCGCAACGACCTCCGGGGCGACATCGACGACCGCTCGACCCGGGAGGCGGAGCTCAAGGAGAAGCAGCGCCAGCGCGACCAACTGGAGCGTAGCATCGAGCGCACCGAGAGCGAGATAGCGGAGCGCGAGACCCGCATCGAGGAGCTCAAAGACGAGCGCGAGGCGCTGAACGACGACATCGAGCGACTCGAGACCGAGGTCGAGGACCTCGAAGGCGAGGACTACAGCGAGATACTCGACCTCCACAAGGAGGCGAACCAGTTCGAGTTCGAGCTCGGGAAGCTCCAGAACGAACTCGAAGAGGTCGAGTCCGAAATCGAGTCGGTCGACCGCAAGGTGGGCGAGCGCGACGAACTCGAGGCTCGGCGCGACGAAATCAACGACGAACTGGAGGAGCTCCGGACGCGCATCGAGCGCATCGAGCGCGAGGCGGTCGAGGAGTTCAACGAGCACATGGACAGCGTGCTCGACATCCTCGACTACTCCAACCTCGACCGCATCTGGATCGAGCGCACCGAGACGGAGGTGCGCGAGGGCCGCCGCAAGGTCGAGAAGACCACGTTCGACCTCCACGTGGTCCGCTCGACGGACGCTGGCACCACCTACGAGGACACCATCGACCACCTCTCGGAGTCCGAGCGCGAGGTGACCGGGCTCGTGTTCGCGCTGGCCGGCTACCTCGTCCACGACGTGTACGAGAAGGTGCCGTTCATGCTGCTCGACTCGCTCGAAGCGGTCGACTCCGAGCGCATCGCCGCCCTCGTCGACTACTTCAAGCAGTACCCCGACTACCTCGTGGTCGCCCTCCTCCCCGAGGACGCCGCCGCCCTCGACGACGACTACCAGCGCGTCACTACCATCTGAGGACGGCGCCCCGTCCGGGGGTGAACTCGCACCGCTCGCCGGTCCCCTTCTCGCCGCATCTCCGCCGCTGACCCCCGTCCGGACGGTTCCGTCCGGTCAGACGGTCACCCGTCGGTTCGGACGCCGGCCGTACTACACATACGTTTTCGAATACGAATATGGACGTATCAGATTCGAATGTTTTCGTGGTTCGCGCCGGTCAAGCGCGCTGCGTATCGGCGAATTCGACCGGATACGCGCCGCTTTCGGTCGTCGCACCGAAAGCCTCGGTCGCGTCCGCGTCCGCGCCGCGTCTCTGCGGGACGGTGCGGACGACGGAACGACACCGCCGGCCTTGGCCTCGTACGCACGGCGTTCGCGTCGGCGCCGGAACGTCGAGAGTCGCGAGCGATTCTGTCGTATTTTCTTACTAGTATGTATGATGTTATGTGTTCGAATTCGGTACGAGTTTCGTTCACCCCGTGGCGGTCGGTGGCAGTGAGGGGAACGGGACCGGCGCACGGTAGCCGAAGGACGCTCGATAGTCAGACGGCTACGCCCGCGCACCGGCTAGTCGGGGTTCGCAACGGCCGAGCACAGGTTGTAGAGCGGAACGCCTATAATCAGTGCGGGAAAACAGGCCGTTAGTTATGGTAGACCGACGGCGATTTATCAAACTGGCTGGCGGTAGTGCAGTCGGGCTCACCGCCCTCTCAGGGTGCATCGGCGGCGGCGGGTCCGGCGACTCCGGGTCGGGCGACGGCACCACCACCGAAGGTGGCGCGAGCGGAGAGGGGACGGCGTCCACCGGGACGGCCGGCGGGTCCGGAAACAGCGACGTCAACGTCGGCATGGTGTACGCCCTCGGCGGCCTCGGGGACAACTCGTTCAACGACATGGCCCACCAGGGTATCAAGAACGCCCAACAGAAGTTCGGCATCTCGTTCGAGAACGCCGAACCAAGCGGGCCGAGCGACTTCCGGACGCTCCAGCGCCGGTTCGCCACGTCGTCGAATCCGGACTTCGACCTCGTCTGCGTCATCGGATTCAACCAGATGAACGCGCTGTCGCAGAACGCGCCCCAGTTCTCCGACCAGAAGTTCATGATCGTCGACGCCGTCGTGGACGAACCCAACGTGGCGAGTTACACGTTCAAGGAGCACCAAGGCTCCTTCCAGGTCGGCCACCTCGCGGGCCTGATGACCACGCGCGACTTCAAAGCGGGTGCGGGGCAGACCAACGGCGACAAGGTGGTCGGGTTCGTGGGCGGCAAGCAGAACTCGCTCATCAAGAAGTTCCAAGCCGGGTACCAGGCGGGCGTGAAACACGCCGGGTCGGACATCGAGGTCAAGTCGGCGTACGTCGGGTCGTGGAGCGACCCCGCGGCGGGCAAGGAGATAGCCCTCTCGATGATGAACAACGGCGCGGACGTCGTCTACCACGCCGCCGGGGGGTCGGGGAACGGCGTGTTCAAGGCCGCCCAGCAGAAGGGGCGGTTCGCCATCGGCGTCGACAGCGCCCAGTCCGAGAGCCTCCCCAAGTACGCCGACGTCATCCTCGCCAGCATGGTCAAACACGTCGACACGGCGGTGTTCAGGTCCGTCAAACACGTCGTCAACGGCAACTACAAGGGCGGCAATCACGTCACGCTCGGCCTCGCTGAGAACGGCGTCGAGGCCAGTTACGGCACCAAACTCGGCGACGAGATACCCCAAGAGGTCAAGTCCAAGATGCAGGAGTCCCGAAAGGCCATCATCGACGGCAAGATAGACGTCCCCACGAAGCTGTGAGAAGCGGTGGGAGAGGCCACGAGAGATGACTACGAGCGACACCGACGAGACGTCGACGCGGGGCGAGGCGGCCGTCGAGATGGTCGGCGTGACGAAGCGCTTCGGCGACGTGGTGGCCAACGACTCGGTCGACCTCCGGGTCGAACGCGGGAGCGTCCACGCCCTCCTCGGCGAGAACGGAGCCGGGAAGACGACGCTGATGAACGTGCTGTACGGCCTCTACGAGCCCACGGAGGGCGAGGTACGCCTGAACGGCGAGCCCCAGTCGTTCGACTCGCCGCGCGACGCCATCGACGCCGGCATCGGAATGATACACCAGCACTTCATGCTGGTCGACCCGATGACGGTCGCCGAGAACATCGCCCTCGGGAACGAACCCCGGAAGTGGTTCGGCCTCACCGTCGACCGCGAGGCGGTCCGCGAACGGGTGGCCGACCTCAACGACCGCTACGGGTTCGACGTTGACCCCGACGCCACCGTCGAGGACGTGAGCGTGGGCGTCCAACAGCGGGTGGAGATACTCAAGGCGCTCTACCGGGGCGCGGACGTACTCATCCTCGACGAACCCACCGCGGTGCTCACGCCCCAGGAAGTGGAGGACCTCTACGAGGTCGTCCGCGAACTCACGGACCAGAACAAGACGATAATCTTCATCACTCACAAACTCGGCGAGGCCAAGGAAGTGGCCGACGAGGTGACCGTCCTGCGTGACGGCAAGAACGTCGGGACAGTCGACGCCGCCGGCGCCACGCAGGAGGACATCGCCTCGATGATGGTCGGGCGCGACGTGGTGCTCGACACCCACCTCGAACCGAACGAACCCGGCGACGAGGTGCTGTCGACGGCGGGCCTGAGCGTCGTCGACGACCAGGGCGTGACCCGCGTCGACGACGTCGACCTGTCGGTCCGGGGCGGCGAGATTCTCGGCGTCGCGGGCGTGGACGGCAACGGGCAGACCGAACTCGTCGAGAGCATCACCGGCCTCCGCGTGCCCGACGAGGGGAGCGTGACGATGGACGGCGAGGCGGTGACCGACCTCTCGCGCGCCGAGCACATCCGGCGCGGGATGGCGTACATCCCGGAGGACCGCCTCGAACGCGGCCTCGTGACCGAGTTCCCGCTCGAAGAGAACGCGGTGCTCGGGAGCCAGCACGACCCGCGGTTCGCCCCCGGCGGCCGCATCGACTGGGAGGAGGTGCGCGACCACGCCGAGGACGTGATAGACCGGTACGACGTGCGGCCGCCGAACCCAGACGCCGAGGCGGACTCGCTCTCGGGCGGGAACCAGCAGAAGTTCATCGTCGGGCGCGAACTCATGCGCGACCCGTCGCTGGTGGTGGCGTCCCACCCGACGCGCGGCGTCGACATCGGCAGCGTCGAGTTCATCCACGACCGCCTCCGCGACCTCCGTCGTGAGGACAAGGCCATCCTGCTCGTCTCCTCGAAACTCGACGAGGTGCGCGCGCTCTCGGACCGCCTCGCGGTGATGTACGAGGGGCGCATCGTGGACGTCGTCGACCCCGACGCCGTCTCGGAGGAGGAGCTCGGTCTCCTCATGGCGGGGGAGCGACCCGACGGCATCGCGGAGATTCGAGCCGACGAGGTCGGCGCGGCCGGCGACGCCCGCGCCGACGGAGGCGAGCGATGAGCGGGTCGGACCGCGACGACGCGGACGACGGCTCCGACCCCGGCCGCGGTCCGGAGACCGGCGAGGGGCCCGACCCGACGGAGCGTGACGGCGCCGACCGCGACGACGGCGGACGCGAACGCGGCCCGTGGGCCGACGCGGGGCGGACGTACCTGCGCCGCCTCGTCGATGCCTCGGCCGCCGAGCGGGTGGCGCTGAGCGTCGTCGCCCTCGTCCTCTCCGTACTCGTCGGCGGGGTCGTGGTGTTCGCGGCGGGCGTCGCGGCGACGTGCCAGTCCGCGGCCGTGACCGTCGGCGGCGTCGGCGTCTGCTACGACCCGATACAGGTGTACAAGTACCTCTTCCTCGGCGCGTTCACCAACCCGAGTCAGGTGTCGGTGTGGCCGCCCCAGCTCCTGCTCGACACGTTCTCGACGGCGCTCACCCTCCGGCAGACCACCCTGCTCATCTTCACGGGGCTGGCGGTGGCGGTGTCGTTCCGCGCCGGCATGTTCAACATCGGGACGCAGGGGCAGCTCGTCCTCGGCGGTCTGGCCAGCGCGATGGCCGTCATCTGGACCGCGCCGGTCCTCCCGTCCGGCGGCGTCGCCGGCGCGGTCCTCGTCGTCGTCGGCCTCCTCGCCGGCGCGGCCGTCGGCGCGTTCTGGGCCGCCATCCCCGGCGCGCTGAAGGCGTACGCCGACGCCAACGAGGTCATCACGACAATCATGCTCAACTTCGTCGCCACCAACTTCGCGTTCTTCCTCGTGTCGTCGTACTTCAAAGACCCCGACAGCCCGAGCATCAAGACGGTCAACCTCCCCGAGTACGCCCAGATTCGGTCGGTCGTCCCGGTGTTCGGCCAGTCGTCGTTCGCGCTGATGGTGCTCGTCTTCGCCCTCCTCCTCGTGGCCGGGGGGTACTACCTCCTCCGCGGGACGGCCTACGGGTTCGACCTCCGGACGGGCGGGGTCCAGCCCGCCGCCGCGGAGTACGCCGGCGTGGACTCCGAGGCGATTCAGGTGTCGAGCATGGCTATCTCGGGCGCCATCGGCGGCCTCGGCGGCGCGGTGTGGGTCATGATGGTGATGGGCCACTGGCGCGTGGGCGTCCCGGCGCTCGGGTTCGACGGCATCACCGTCTCCATCCTCGCGGGCAACAACCCGCTGGGCGTGCCGCTGGCGGCGTTCCTGTTCGGCATCCTCAAGAGCGGGAGCCTCGCCATCCAGAGCCTCGGCGTGCCCCAGCAGTTGGTCGGGGTGCTCCGCGGACTCATCATCCTCTTCATCGCCATGCCGGAGTTCCTGCGGATGCTCGGACGGCGCTACGGCGTCGGCGCGTCGCGCCGCGTCGCCACCGACGGCGGGACGGTAGACGGTGGGACGGCAGCGTCGGCGGACGGGTCGCCGCCGACGGAGTCGGACGACGCGGCGTCGGGAGGTGACGGCCCATGAGCCGGGACTGGATTCCGGACTGGGACCTGCGGAAGGCGGGCGCGGCCGTCGCCGCCGGCGTCGTCCTCGCGGTGCTCGTGGAGTTGTACCTCCCCGCCAACCCGCTGACCGACGTGGTGCGCATCGCGCTCGATGCGAGCTACATCTCGGCGTCGCTCCGCCTCACTGTCCCCATCGCGTTCGCCGCGCTCGGCGGCATCTTCGCCGAGAAGAGCGGCGTCATCAACATCGGACTGGAGGGCCTGCTCATCATCGCGGCGTTCGTGAGCATCCTCGTCCCCGACGCCTTCGGGGGGAGCGACCCCTCGGTCGGGATGCTCTGGATGGGGTTCTTGGTCGCCGTGCTGGCGAGCACGCTCCTCGCGCTCGTGTTCGCCGTCGTCACCATCGACTTCAAGGCCGACCAAATCATCGCGGGGCTGGCCATCTGGTTCCTCGCGCTCGGGTTCGCCCCGTTCGCGAGTTCGGTCATCTGGGGGTCGGTCAACAGTCCGAGCGTGGCGACCCTCCCCGACGGGGTGCCGTTCCTCGAACAGATACCCGTCGTCGGCCCCGTGCTGTTCGGTAGCGCCAGCCCCACGGTGTACATGCTGGTGGTCGCCGCGCCGCTGTCGTGGTACGTGCTCAACTACACCGCCTTCGGGCGGTGGGTGCGCGCGAGCGGCGAGAACCCGAAGGCGCTCGACACAGCTGGCGTCGACGTGCGCCGGGTTCGCTACGCCAGCGTGCTCATCTCGGGCGTGCTCTCGGGCATCGGCGGCGCCGGCCTCGCGCTCGGACAGGTGGGGCAGTTCATCGGCAGCGGCGCCACCATGGTCGACGGTCGCGGGTGGATCGGCATCACGGCCTACCTGTTCGGCAACTACAACCCGCTGGGCGCGTTCGGCGCGTCGTTCCTGTTCGCCTCGCTCACGGCGCTCCAGTACCGCCTCCAGCAACTGCCGGCCTACGAGGTGCCGAGTTCGCTCATCCAGATGATTCCGTACGTCACCGTCATCGTCGTGCTCGCGCTGGTCGGTCGGACGCAGACCCCGGAGGAGGCCGGGGAGCACTACGAGTCGGGCGAGGATTGAGCGGCGGCCGCCCGGCGGCACGGGGCGGCACGGCAGCGGAGGGACGGCGGCGGCGACCCGGCGGCGGCGCGCCGCCTTCTCCGGCCCTACTCGAACAGTCGAAGCGTGCTCTCGACCACCACGTCCCGGTACGCCTCGACGTCGATGTCGGTGGCGACGCGCGCGTTCGGGTCCCGGTCGGTCACGCCGCGGAGGTCCGCGACCGACGACCCTCGAGACGGACCGCCGGTCGTGTCGACCTCGACGGCGTAGCGCTCGAAGTCGAGGACGCCCGCGGCGACGTCGGCGACGACGGCCGTGTCGTGGACGACGTGCGCGCCGTCCGGACGGAAGTCGAGCGAGTTCTCGGGGTAGTCTAGCCACTCGTCGACCGTCGTCAGCGGGTCGTTCTCGGTCGCTTCGGACCCCGTGTCTCGGTCGTCCCCGCAGTCTTCCCCCGCCCTGGCCCGACGAATCCGGTCTCTCGGGACGGTCGCTCGGTCCGTCACGTCGAGGCCGACCAGACGGGGGGTCGCGTCCTCGACGGCCCGACTCGCCGCCTCGGGGTCGTTGTGGAAGTTCGCCTCCGCCGCGGGCGTCACGTTGCCGGGACCGCGGAACGCCCCGCCCATCAGGTACACGTCCGAGACGACGTCGGCGAGGTCGGGGTCTCTGGCGAGCGCAAGCGCGAGGTTCGTGGGCGGGCCGATGCACGCGAGGACGAGGTCGTCGCCGTGTTCGTGCGCGGCGTCCGCGAGGAAGTCCGCCGCGTGAGCGTCGACCGGGTCGGCCTCCGGTGTCGGCAGATCGCCTCGGAGGCCACCCTCGCCGTGGACCCACTCGGCGGTCGTGAGGTCGCCGACCAGCGGACGTTCGCACCCCGCCGCGACCGGAACGTCGGTGCGTCCCGCCATCGTCAGTATCGAGAGCGCGTTCCGCGTGGCGTTCTCGAGCGTCGTATTCCCGGCGACGGTGGTGAGTCCGACCACCGAGAGGTCTGGGTGGCCGAGCGCCGTCGTCAGAGCGAGGGCGTCGTCGACGCCGGGGTCCGTGTCGATGAGGACCTTCGTCGCCATTCCATCACGTACGCTCACCCGTCGGGAATGGTTTGTGGCCAGCGGGGCCGTTCCGCTCGTCGTGTACGGAACTCCCCGGTATCAGTCGACGGTGGCGTTGGTCGACGTCTCTCTGAACAGGTGGGGGCACACCCCCCAGTTTTCAAGTGTTCTGCCGGTACGAAGGGAGGGGGAGGGGGACGGAACAACACGATGTGACGTATAAACTCTCAGTTACCCACCCCAGTTTGCAAGTGTTTATTCGCTCGTCGGAGGGTCTATCGACCTTCTTCGTGTCCAGTTATTGCCGTTACAGTAAGATATATAATACAATATGTTAGGTGCGTCATAGAACGATTACTACTAGACTAGTTACTGCTAGTTACTAGTTGTTTAGTTTGTGCTAGCTAGTGAGAGAGTAATGCGAGAGGCACTGCCGGCAAACGGGAAAGGAACTCGACCGAACGCCCGTCGTCGCCGACCGAACCGAACGACCGATGGGAGTACCGCCTCACGAACTAGTACCAGCGACCGTTGGTATGCGGACTGGCGCACGCTCCGGCTTTCGCCTTCGTCCGCTACGTTCCGTCCAGTGACCTCGATGCAGGTTCGTTCACTGCCTCCACCCCCCTCCCCTCTCCGACGCGAAGAACACTTGAAAACTGGGGGGTGGGGGTCGTCCAGCGATCCCGTGCACAGTCGGCTACCGGGAGTCCGACGGTCCGCTATCGGGAACGCCGGGCAGACCGCGCGGGTGTGACGATCGGCCATCTCGTCTCTTCGGTCGAACACCGGATACAGAGGCAGTAAGGAGGGGGAAAACACTTGAAAGGTGGTGTGTCCGACGCGCGTCGTTCGGTAGGAGAGAGACGACCACCCTCTCCGTTCGCAGAGAACACTTGCAGACTGGGGGGTGTGTCTCCCGTCCACCGCGAACACTCGCAGAGTGGGGGTGTGACCCTCTCTCCGCCGAGAACACTTGCAGAGTGGAGGGTGCGGGCTTATACGCACGAGGAACACTCGAAACAGATGAAACACATGAACCGAGGTTTTATCTTGTTGCTACGCGAGAGAGTCACCAACGCATGGACTCGCCGTTCAAGCAACCCGGGAGCATCTTCGAGGACAAGCGTCCGTTGGACGACGAGTACACCCCCGAGGAGATACTGCGCCGGGACGAGGAGATAAACGAGTACTCCGCCGCGTTGCAGGACATCGTCGAGGGGTTCGGACCGAACAACATCTTCATCTACGGCCAGACCGGGAACGGGAAGACGGCGGTGACCAAGGTGATGATGCGGTTCCTCCGAGAGGAGGCCGACACCCACGACATCGACCTCACTATCCTCCGAGTCAACTGCAACAAGATCAAGTCGACCTACGCGCTCATCGTCACGCTCACGAACCAACTCCGCGAGGAGTCCGAGAAGATACCGGAACAGGGACTCCACGAGAACGTGGTGTGGGGGAAACTGTACGAGGAACTCGACCGGGTGGGCGGGGACGTCCTCGTGGTCCTCGACGAGGTGGACAAACTCGGCCACGACGACACCATCCTCTACGAGTTCCCGCGCGCCCGGGAGATGGGCGACCTTGAGACCGCCCGCGTCGGGGTCATCGGCATCAGCAACAACCTGATGTTCCGCGACAACCTCTCCCAGCGAGTCAAGAGCACCCTCTGTGAGACGGAGATATTCTTCTCTCCGTACGACGCCAACGACCTGCGGGAGATTCTCGGCCACTACGCGGACCTCGTGTTCAAAGACGGTGTGCTGACCGACGAGGTAATCCCGCTCTGTGCGGCGTTCGCGGCCCAGCACAGCGGCGACGCGCGGCAGGCTCTCGACTTGATGGAGGCCGCGGGCAACATCGCGCGCGACGACGACAGCGACGTCGTCACCGAGGAGCACGTCCGGGAGGCACAGGACGTGGTGGAACGCAACAAGGTCACCGACCTCATCCGCGACCAACTCACCACGCAGATGCAGCTCACCCTCATCGCGACGACGCTGCTCTCCATCGACCCCGAGACCCCGGCGAAGGTAAAGCACATCTACTCCGTCTACAAGGACCTCTGCGACAGGGTCGACGCCGACGTCTACTCGAAGCGGTCGGTCCACGACCACCTCGGAACCATCCAGATGTACGGCATCCTCGAAGTAGAGGAGCGCAACCTCGGCCGCCGCGGCGGGCGCGCGTTCGTCTACGAACTCGAAGTCGAACCCCGACTCGTGTACGAGGCGCTCGGCGCCCGCGCGGAGGACGACTCGTTCGAGGAGCGCGTGGGCGGCGCGTTCCCGCCGAACATGGACGGCATCCTCCAGCGCTACGAGCGCGACTCCGCGCCGAGCATCCAGATGGAACTCGGCGACGGTCGGGAGTGAGTTCCGGGGCGCTCTTCCTCGTACCCCACCGACGACTCCTTGACTCCACCGACGACTCCTTGACTCCACCGACGACTCCTTGACTCCACCGACGATACCGCCGCCGCCCCCCGAACCGGACCCCCCACTTTTCGAGTGTTCTCCGGTCGCTCCGGACGCGACGCCGCCGACCGACACAGGAGGTTTCGAGTGTTTTCGCCGAGCAGAAGCCCCGTGCCCGTCGGATTACGCCGTTCACGGACGCCGTAACCGTCGTTCGTTCGACGGCGCTCCGACCCAACCGCGCCGTCGTCGCCGACCGACCAACCCGCCACTCTGCAAGTGTTCTGCGCTCGACGGCGCTCGGTAGTCGCAGGCCGTCGTTCGAGTGTTCTCGCCGGGAGTGCCGTGGACCGTCTACTCGACCACGACCTGACTCGACCAACTCACTCCGGCTACTCGACCACGACCCGGTCCGGGTCGGACGAGAGCGTCGACCACTCCCGTGAACAGGCGGGCCTCTCGGCCTCCGTCCGCCGTGCGTCAGACGGGTTTTCTTATACCACCTGCCCTATTACGTTCGTATGGCGACTGCACAAAAGCCCGACCGCCGCTCTCTCTCCGGTCGGGACCGCTCGCTCGCCGCGCGGGCCGGGGCGAGGGTCTCCGCCGCCCTCGGCGCTGCCACGGCCGGCGGCGTCTCCGGGCGGTTCGAGACCCCGTCGAAAGAGCTTGTGAACAAAGTGCTGTTGGCGCTCGGGATACGCGCGCTGGTGACCGGTATCGCTCTCACGCTCATCTCCCCCACAGTTCCGGTGTTCGTCGGCGTCAACCTCCTGTTCGGCGTGCCGGTCGCGGCCCGCTACCTCCTCCGGCGGCGGACGGGCGGCCGGGGCCGGCGTCGCGGCCTCGGCGGCGGCCGCTCTCCCAGTCTCTCGGACCGCCTCGCGCGGGCGGTGCAGACTCTCGCCGACCTGACGCCCTCCGACGACTCGAATCGACTCTGAGTCTCCGACGACTCGAACCGACGCTTCACTCCTCCGACGCGGCTACTCGCCGCGACTCCCCCACGCGAACGCCGACCAGCCCCCGTCCGCGGTGATGTTCTCCCCGGTCAGGAAGTGTCCCCCCTCGGCGAGGAAGCGGACCACCTTCGCCATCTCCTCCGGCGTCCCGAAGCGGTCGAGGGGCGTCCGGTTCCGGATGTCCGCCTCGGAGAAGTCCGCCTCGTCCTGCGCCTCGGCCACCATCTCGGTCTTGATGTACCCCGGCGAGATGGCGTTGACGTGGATGTCGTGTTCGGCCCACTCCACCGCGAGCGTCCGCGTCAGGTTGATGACGCCGCCCTTGGCCGCGCAGTAGGGCGCACGCTCGCCGAGTCCCATCTCGCCCATCATGCTCGCCACGCTGATTATCTGTCCGCCGTCGCCCTGCTCAATCATCCGCTTGCCCGCCGCCTGCGCCCCGTAGAACGCGCCGGTCAGGTCCACGTCGAGCACCCGTTGCCAGTCCTCGGGCGGCATCTCCTCCGCCGGTCCCCGGACGTTGATGCCGGCGTTGTTTACCATCACGTCGACGCTCCCGAACTCGGAGACGGCGGCGTCGACGAGTTCGCCGACCGACTCCCGGTCGGTCACGTCGGCCGCGACGCCCACCGCCTCGCCGCCCGCCTCCCGAATCGCCGCCGCGGCCTCCTCGGCCCGGTCGGCCGACCGGGAGTTGGTGACCACGCGCGCGCCGTGGTCCGCCAAGTCCTCGGCGATAGCGAGTCCGATGCCGGCGCTTGACCCCGTTATCACTGCCGTCTCCCCCGTGAGTGTGTCTTGCATAGCACGCAATCTAATACGGCCGACCGACCTGAAGCTTTCGAGAAGGTACCCGTGGCCGGCCGGGCCGCGACGACCCGCCTAGCCTAATCGGTAGACGTGAACGTCACGACGCCTGACAACACGTAAGCCGGAAGCCCTTTTTCTCCCCTCGTCGTCGGGGCTACTATGAAGCGGAAGCGGGCCGTACGCGTAACACTCGCCGCCCTGATGGTTCTCTCCAGCCTCGGACTCGTCTTCGGGTACACCGTCGGCGCTTCGGGGTCGGCGTTCGAGGACAACCTCACCAAAGATGGACTCAAAGAGTCGACCGGTAAAGTGGTCGAACCACGCGACGGGATAACCGTCGTCGCAACGGACTCCAACTCGTGGCGCGGGAAGGCGGCCGACGGGCCGCGCGCGCGGTCGGAACTCGTGGCGTTCGCCCCCAACGGGAGCGTACTCTACTACAACGACAGTCACACTCGCCACTGGGACGTCGACCCCGTGCCGGGCACGGAGGCGACGGTGGAGTACATGTACGCCGACCACCTCAACGCCTCGCAGTGTCCGTCGAACCCGAACCTCGACCGGCGGAACGTCTCACAGGAGAAGTGGGACCGGTACGAGAACGCGCGCGAGACCGACGCCTGCACCCGGAACGGCTTCGAACGCGTCAACCTGACGACGGGAGAGGTCACGCCGGTCTGGAGTCGGGTGACGCCGGGCAAGGAGGCCACGCGCTACCACGACGCGGACCGCATCAACGACACGCATCTCGTCGTCGCGGACATCTACCTCGACCGGGTGTTCGTGGTCAACACCGAGACGGGTCAGACCGAGTGGACGTGGAACGCCAACGGGGACTTCGACCCCGAGTCCGGCGGCGATAACCCGCACGACTGGACTCACATCAACGACGTCGAGGTGCTCCCGGACGGGCGTATCATGGTGAGCGCCCGGAATCAGGACAGAGTGATATTCCTGAACCGGTCGACGGGGCTGGAACGGAACTGGACGCTCGGCGGCGAGGACGACTACGGTGTACTCTACGAGCAGCACAACCCGGACTACATCCCGAAGAAGAACGGCGGGCCGGCGGCGCTGGTGGCCGACTCGGAGAACAACCGCGTCGTGGAGTACCAGCGCCGGAACGGGTCGTGGGAGCGGACGTGGCTCTGGCGCGACGCGCAGATGCAGTGGCCCCGCGACGCCGACCGACTCCCCAACGGCCACACGCTCATCTCCGACTCGAACGGTAACCGCGTGTTCGAGGTGAACCAACGGGGCGAGGTGGTGTGGAGCGTCAACATCGCGTTCCCGTACGAGGCCGAACGCCTCGGCACGGGCGACGAGAGTTCGGGCGGCCCCAGCGCCGCGAAGGCGAACCTCACGTCGCACACGCCGGGCGTCGCCGAGAGCGCCCTCATCGGGGCGAAGCAGGTCCTCCCCGGACGGTACCTCAACGGTCTCATGTACATCACCCCCGTCTGGATGGGCTTCGCCGAGGTGCTCGAACTCGCGGTACTCCTGCTCTCGGCGGTGGCGCTCGTGGGCGTCGAAGCCGTCACGCGCTACCGGTCGTAACCGCCCGTCGCGTCTCTCCTCTCTCGGCCCCGTCCCGTCCTCGTATCGTCCGCCGGTCTCCTGCCCTCCGTCCGCCTCCTTCTCTGTGCGTCGTGTCCCGACACGGTCGCGGCCGCTCTCACGCCCGGCCGATGCAGTCGACTCGCCCCGACGTCTCGGTTTCACCGTACCGATCGGGTGGTATAACTAGTCAGTATAACCAGTCATACTAACCACACCAGCTGACCAATTCGTCTGACGGAATTTTATATAGGTGACCGATATAGAGGGGCGTATGCTAACGTACACGGTCTACTCGGAGGCGGGCGGGGTGGGTAAGACCACCCTCGCCGCGAACCTGGCCGTGGCCCACTCCCGCGCGGGCCAAGACGTCCTCGTCGTGGACATGGACCCGCAGGACGGCTGTCTGTCGTACCTGTTCGGCGCCGACACCGAGCGGTCGGCGGGCGACTCCGACAACCTCGTCAGGCACATGATCGACCGCCCGCTGGGCGAGTTCGACGACCTGATACACGAGGTGGAGGCCGGGGTCGACATCGTCCCGTCGCACAACATGCTGGAACGGCTGACCGAACTCCTCCTCAAGACCGCCGAACTGGAGGAGGACACCCACCCGGACCCCGACTACGAATACCCGCGTCACGAGCAACTCCTGCGCGTCCTGCGCGAGGCGGACGTGCCGTCGCGCTACGACGTGCTCATCATCGACCCCCCGGCCACCGCGGGACCGCACCTCTACAACGCGCTCTACGCCACGCGGAACCTCGTCATCCCGCTCGAACTCTCGGGCAAGGGCGAACAGAGCGTCGAGGGGCTGTCGGACCTCGTGTCCGGACTGGAGTCGGAACTCGACATCAACATCGGCGTCCTCGCCGCGGTGCCCAACGAGGTCAAGAACACCGCGGACCAGCGCGCGTACCGCGAGGAACTCGAAGCGCTCGGCTACGACGTACCGGTCACCATCGGCGACCGCACCTCGATGTTCGAGGGCTGTTGGCGCCAGCAGTGCTCGGCGTTCACCTTCGTCGAGGAACACCGCGACCGGAAGCGCGACTACGAACTGGATACGCTGGAGCAGTTCGAGCAACTGGCGACCCACCTGGTCCGACAGGCCGGCATGGAGGTGCAGACCGCATGAAGAGCGGCACCGGCGACGACCCGTTCGCGGACGACGCCGCGACGGACGAAGACGACACGGACGAGACCCCGGACGACCCCGCCGCGATCCCGGACGCCGACGCGGGCGACGCCGGGGACTCGGACACCGAGGACGCCTCGACCACCCCCGACGCCTCGGACGACGCGGCTGGCGACGCCGAAACCGCGGCGGACGGGTCTACCCCCGCGTCCGAACCGGCGACGGACCCGACCGACGGTAGTAACGACACGACGGCCGACGACGGGGCGACGAGTGACGACGCTGGGGCGGCCGACGCGTCCGCCGACGGCGACGACGCAGGAGCGAGCGACGACGCGCCCGACATCCCGTGGGTCCTCCGGCGGAGTTCGGTCAAGGCGGACCGTCCGAACGTGACCCAGTTCTTCCTCCGGGACGAGACGGACCGCGCCGAACGCCGGTTCCAGAGCGACGTCGAGGATATCCTCGACGCCGACGTGTACACCCTCGACCTGCGGGAGGCGGCTTACCTCGTGGCGATGCGTCACCCCGAGGAGGTGGCCGCGGAACTCCGCGACTGGGGCTACGAGTACATGGAGTAGCGCGCCACCGTCGCCCCCTCCGCTTGCGCGCCACCGCCGTCCTCTTCCGCCCGCGTTCCCCTGTCCTCCCTTCTCTCACGTTTCTACCCGTCCGGCTCCGCTTCCCGTCACCGCGATTCAGTCCGGTCTCCTCACCACAGCCGTCCGGTCTCGTCTCTCTGCCACCGCCCGGCGCGTCGACGGTCCCTCGACAACGTCTCTCAATATATGCTAACTGTTCTCGGATGGAACGAAGATAGACTTATCTAATATTATATTGTTCAAATAGTGAATGTTACCCCGCGTCCCTCGCGTGGTTCGGGCGAGGCATGTCCGACGACGCGACGACGACGGCGACGGAGAAGAGCACGGACGACGGCCGGCGGGCGTTCCTGCGGGCGCTCGGAACCGCGGCGGTGGCCGGCGGCGTGGCCGGCCGCGCCGGGGCCGCCGAGGGCGGTAGCGACGGCGAGGAGAGCGGTCGCGGCGGACGCGACGCCGAACCCGTCGAGTTGACTCACGGGGCCGCCAGCGGCGACGTGACGCACGACACGGCGGTGGTGTGGGGGCGCGCGGCCGAGGCGGCGACGCTCCACGTCGGGTGGGCCCCCGCGGACGAGGGCCGGCCCGTCCGGCGCGACAGCGTGACGGTCGACGAGTCGACGGACTTCACCGGACAGGTCCGCCTCCGCGGGTTGGAGTCGGGGACGCGGTACCGCTATCACGTCTGGGCGACGGCCGGCGACAATCCCGGGCGGCCCGACGAGGAGACGGGCGCGACGGGGACGTTCGTGACCGCGCCGGCCCCGGACGAGGGCGGCGACGTCACGTTCGCGTGGAGCGGCGACACGTACGGCTACGGCGACGATCCGGTCGAACCGCCGTTCGAGGGCCTCTCGTCCATCGCGGAGATGGGACCCGACTTCTTCCTCTACCTCGGCGACCTCATCTACGCCGACGCCACCACGCCCGCGGTCCCCGACGCGCCGAGCGACTCGCTCTCGGACTACCGCGCGAAGTACAAGGAGATGCGCGAGACCAACCTCGCGGACCTCCTGCCCGAGACGTCCACCTACGTCATCTGGGACGACCACGAGGTCATCAACAACTTCGACGGGAGCGTCGAACCCCTGATGCCGACGGGGCGGCGCGCCCTCTTCGAGTACTGGCCCATCGACCGGAGCGAACGGGTCACCGGCGACGACCCGCACCGCCTCTACCGGTCGTTCCAGTGGGGCGAGCACCTCGAACTGTTCGTGCTCGACACGCGGCAGTACCGCGACCCCAACGTCGAGAGCCTCGACAAGACGCTGCTGGGGCGCGAGCAGATGGAGTGGCTCAAGTCCGGCCTCGTGGAGTCTGACGCCACGTGGAAGGTCATCGCCACGCCCGCGCCGATGGGACACCCCTCGGACACGTGGGCCACCACGGCCGACCGGACGGGCTACGAGGCGGCACTCGTCGAAGTCGTCGACCACGTCCGGAGTGAGGACGTACGGAACGTCGTCTCGCTGGCGGGCGACGTCCACCACTCGCAGGTGGGGGCGTACGACCCCGACGACGACGGCGAGTACGAACTCTACGAGGCTATCGCCGGCCCCCTCGGCGCGTACTCCGGCACCCCCGACGACCTCTACCCGCCGCTCCGACCCACCGAGTTCTTCGCCAAGGGCGACTACTACAACTACGGCACCGTCTCCGTCTCGGCGGACGGCTCCGAACTCACGTTCGGCATCCACGCCGAGGACGGGTCGCGGGAGTTCGAGAAGACCGTCGAGGCGCGCGACACCGACCGCTCGCCCCCGGACCCGCCGAAGCGAGTCGAGAGCACGTTCGACGACGGGACCGAGGGGTGGCTGATAACGCGCAACGGCGAGAGCGACGTGCCCGACCACTTCGACAGCGGGTGTATCGGCGACGAGGAGGGCGAGGGCGGCGTCGCGTGGGCGTACCAAGCCCCCTTCGAGTTCCTCGGCGACCGCGAGGCGTTCTACGGCGGGACGCTCTCCTTCCGCCTGAAACAGTCGCAGACCGACTCCCAGTTCGACGCGAAACTGCTCGAAGGGGCCGACGTCGAACTCGTGAGCGGCGAGACGCGCCTCGTCTTCGACTTCGGCCCGGCCTCGGCGAACCCCGGCGAGGAGTGGACCGAGTACGAGGTGTCGCTCTCGGCGGACGCCGACTGGATAAACCTCACCTCGCAGGAGCCGTTCGCCACCGAGGACGAACTCCGCGCCGTGCTGGCCGACCTCGAACGCCTCCGCATCAGGGGCGAGTACCGGTCGGGCGACGATTCGAGCAGGCTCGACGACGTGGTCCTCGAACGGACGTAGTCGGTCACGTCCTCGAACGGGCGTGACCGGTCACGCCCGGTTGCGGTAGTCGTGGATGTAGTAGGGGTGGGTCCCGTCCTTCGAGTCTATCAGGCCGCGCTGGAAGAGGTAGTTAATCTGGAACGGGCGCCAGTGTTTGGTCCACTCCGTGTGCTGGACGGTCTCGTCCAGCAGGAACCCGAACGTGCCCACCTCGACGTTGTACTTGCTCAGAAGCTGGTACATGTCCTCCACGAACCGCACGTTGTACCACGGCATCGTCTTCATGAAGTCGCCCATCTCCTTTGGTGCGCGCCTGTCGTCTTTCGCGCCCTCGAAGTAGTCGAGCGGCCGCATGTCGGCGGGGTAGCCGTACTTCTCCGCGAACTCCCTCCCGCCCCTGAACTTGTAGAGGGGGATGTCTATCTTCTTGTCGTACCGCCATATCGGCGAGAGTTCCGTGGCGGTGATGGCCGCGTTCGGGACCTCCCTGCGCGCGACCTGAACCATCGTCCGAGCTTCGCTGTACGTTTCGTAGTGGATGTGGAGGTCGACCCCGGCGATGTCGTCGTCGGACCGGGCCATCTCGAACAGTTGGTCGTAGAGGTGGCGGTAGTCCGTCCGCCTGTAATCCTGATACAGCCGGTTGAACGACCCGACGAACAGTCGGGGGTCGCCGAGCGTGTAGTTCTGCAACAGATGTTCCTTCAGCCGGCGGGTGAACGGGACGAGAGCCGGGTTCCGCCCGTAGATGTCCGCGTCGGCGGTCTCCCATATCGGCTCGTTGCCCAGCAGGATGGTGTTCACCGGGTGTTCGATGGCCGTCAGCAGTTCCGTAGCGTACTCGAAGAGGGCCCGCTCGCGGCTGGACCCGGGCGAGGGAACGCGCACCTTCTCCTTGTCGCCGAAGAGTCCGACGAAGTCCCAGTTGAGGCTGACGATGAGGTTCACGTCCGTCTCGGCGCTGACTTCCCGGAGCGTCTTGACCTCCGGGTCGTGCTCGGGCGGCGTGTCCCCCTCGTACTTCCCCCGCACGTCGAGAAACGCGTGTAGCCACTGGGTGTTGCTCTTCTCGATGAGATGGAGGTCGCCGGCGAGACGGCGGGCGCGCCCGTTGAGACTGCCGCCGATGCTCGTCGTCGCGGCCCCGTCGTCCGCTTCCGCCGTCGAATCGTCCGTCTCCGGCAGCGGTTCACGGTCTCTCCCGGCGGACGTCGACGTGCCTCGCTCCACTCGGGTGTCTCCGCCGCCCATCTGCCACGTGCCGTCTGTACATCCGGCTACGGCCGCCGTGCCGAGAGCCAGAAAGTGTCGCCGACGCATTTGAAGCACTCTACAGCGCAACCTCACAAAAGTGTTTTAGTACCACCACTATGTTCGATGAGATATAAGAGTCCGAGTAAGTCGTTGATTCGAACCGGACGAGCGACGGTCGAATCCACCACCGCACCCGACTCTCGGCCGTCGACTGGTCGGCTGAAATAAGCAGTGAGAAAATTGATATGAGTGTAGAAGAATAACGATTCGGTCAGTGACGTACTCCAGTCACTTTTATCTGCAGCGCGTCAGCGACGCCGAAAATCACGCCTCCGGCGTCACCCTGCGGACGTGGCGAACGGAGAGGTCAGAGTACCCATTACACAGATTATTTGCGTCCACCGCTGAAACCTTCGACCGAATGATGCCGTTTGGCCACGCCGCCGTTGGCTATCTCCTCTACGTCCCGTACGCGGTCCGCCGCCGCGTCGACCCCCACGGGGGTCCGCTCCTCGCCCTCCTGTTCGGGACGCAGTTCCCCGACCTCGTGGACAAACCGCTCGGCTGGACGTTCGGGGTCCTGCCCTCCGGACGGTCGCTCGCCCACTCGCTTCTGACCGTCGCCGTGGTGCTGGCGCTGGTGCTGTACGCCGCCCGACGGCGCGGGCGGTGGCACTGGGGCACCGCCTTCGGCATCGGCTACCTCTCGCACCTCGCGGCCGACAGCGTCCTGCCTGCCCTCCGCGGCCGCCCCGACCGACTCACCAACCTCGCGTGGCCGCTCCTCCCGCCCCCCAACTACGGCACGGAGCACGGCTTCGGGACGTACTTCACCGGCCTCTCCGCCCGCCTCGTCGCCGGGGACGTCTCCCCGTTCCTCGGGTTCCAGCTAGCCCTCGTCGTCGTCGCGTCGGCGGTGGCGGCGTTCGTCGCGTGGCGGAAACGCACGCCGGCCGTCCGCCGTCGGTGACGGTCGACCGGGGACGGCCGGCGCGCGACCCGAATCACTTAGTGGAGTCGTGGTGAACCCCCCGGTGATGGCCACGGCCCGTCGAGACCGGTTCGTCCACGCGACGCTCGCGTGGCTGCTCGGTTCGGTACTCCTGTTGACGTCGCTCGGCTCCTTCTCCCTGGAGATGTTCTTCGTGCTCTCGCTGACCGGGTTCCTGATAGTCACGGAGGTGACCGCGCCGTTCTCGGTCACGCCCGCGTGGCGCTCCCGTCTCCGGTGGTTCGTGGCGGCGGGTCTCCTCGCGTTCGCGTATCTGGTCGCGCGGCGCGTCCTCTCGCTGCTCCCCCCGGAGGTGCTCTGAGTGCTGGACGAGTACGACGTCGACTACCCGCGACTCCTGCTCCTCTGTCTCACCGTCGCGGTGGTCGTCGCGGTGGTCGTCGCGGCAAGCACCACCTCGACCGCGTTCAGCGTCTACAACCCCTCGTGGGAGGGGGCGTCCGACCTCCGGCGGCAGGCCGACGCCGCCGGCGCCGAGTCCCGGGTGGTGCTCAACACGACCGCTTACGAGACGACCCGACCGAACGAGACGGCGGCCGTCGTCATCGCCCCGGAGCGGACGTACTCGCCGACCGAGCGGGACCGGATGCGACAGTTCGTCCGCCGCGGGGGCACCCTCGTCGTGGCCGACGACTTCGGCGGGCAGACGACCCCGTTACTCCGGGCGCTGGGTCTCGACGCGCGCCTCGACGGGGGGCTCTTGCGCGACGAACGCCACAACTACCGCTCGTCGGCGCTCCCCGAGGCGACAAACGTGACGGACGCGCCGCTCACCGACGGCGTCGACCGACTCACGCTCAACTACGGCACGGTCGTCCGCCCCGGGAACGCGACGGTGCTGGTGCGCTCCTCGGAGTTCGGGTACGTCGACCGCAACCGGAACGGGAAGATAGACGGGAACGAGACGCTCGCCTCGCGCCCCGTGGCCGTGACCGAGACGGTCGGCCGCGGCCGGGTCGTCGTCGTGAGCGACGCGAGCGTCTTCATCAACGCGATGCTCGACCGTCCGGGCAACCGGCGGTTCGCCCGGAACGTCTTCGCCCCCGAGGAGCGGGTGTTGCTCGACTACTCCCACGCCTCGGCCCAGCCGCCGCTCGCGGTGGCGCTCCTCCGCTTCCGGCAGGCACCGACGCTGCAGGCCCTGTTCGGACTCCTCGGACTGGGAGCCGTCGGCCTCTGGGGCGCACGCGGCGGGACCGAACGACGCCGGGGCGACGCCGACGGCTCCGCGAACGACGGGACGCTCCCGAGCGACGACGCTCTCGTCTCCTACCTCGCGGGCCGCCACCCCGAGTTCGAGGCGGGGCGGCTGAGCCGCGTCATGACAGCTATTATGTCGGACCGTTCGGAAGAGGAGAGCGATGAGTGAGCCGGCCGAGATACACGCGGCTATCAGCGACCAGATAGACCGCGTCGTCGTCGGTAACGAGGACGTCGTCGAACGGTTGACGGTCGCGGCGCTGACCGGCGGGCACGTACTCGTGGAGGGGGTCCCCGGCGTCGCCAAGACGACGATGGCGAACGCGTTCGCCCGCGCGTTCGGCCTCGACTACCACCGGGTGCAGATGACGCCGGACATCCTCCCGGCGGACATCGTCGGCACGCACGTCTACCGCGAGCAGCGGGGGGAGTTCGAACTGAAGCGCGGGCCGGTGTTCTCGAACATCCTCCTCGCCGACGAGATAAACCGCGCGACGCCGAAGACACAGAGCGCCCTCCTCGAAGCGATGCAGGAGGGACAGGCGACCATCGAGGGCGAGACGCTCGACCTCCCGGAGCCGTTCATGGTCGTGGCGACGCAGAACCCCATCGAGATGGAGGGCGTGTTCTCCCTCCCGGAGGCCCAGCGTGACCGCTTCCAGTTCAAACTCGTCGTCGACATCCCCGACCGGGACGACGAGCGGAAACTCCTCGACGAGTTCGACGCCGACCCGACGCTCGACTCCGACTCCGTCCGGCAGGTGGTCTCGCCCACGGACCTCTTCGAGGCGCGCGAGACGGTCGCGGACGTATACGTCGACGAGAAGGTCCGGGAGTACATCCTCGACGTGGTCGAGGCGACGCGGAACTCCCCGGCGCTGGCGTACGGGGCGTCGCCGCGGGCGTCGCTGGTCTTCCTGAACGCGGGGAAGGCGCTCGCGGCCGTCCGGGGGCGCGACTACGTCATCCCCGACGACATCAAACAGCTCTCGCTCGACGTGCTCCGGCACCGCCTCGTGTTGAGCACCGAGGCGGACCTGAGCGACCGGTCGGTCGACGACACCGTGCGCGACCTGCTCGAAGGGGTGACCGTCCCCGACTCGGGCGGCGTGGCCGACGGCGCACCGGCGCGGGTACCCGGCGGGAGCGCCGAGTCGGCGTCCGAGTGGGACTGGGCGGGCGACGACCCCGACCCAGACCCCGAGTCGGACGGGAGTCGTTGAGCGCCGACGCGGGCCTCGACATCGACCTCGGAACCCGGACGGGGGTCACTCCCGCGCCTCGACGGCGGCCTCGGACCCGTCGCGCCCGGCCTCTCCGACCGTCGACCCGCCGACCCCTCCCGCGGCGGCCGTCGGGCGACCGTCGCCCTCCGCGCGCCAGCGACACGTGACTATCAGCGCGTCGTCGTCGGTCGCCGTGTCGACCGACACGGGTGCCTCGACGGCCCGCGCGAGGCCGACGGCCAGCAGGGACGCGGCCGGGTCGTCGAACCCCTCCCCTCGCCCGTACGCGCCGTCGAAGACGCGCACCGTCGCCCGGCGCGGCGCGCCGTCGAGGTCGGTGTCGACCGCGGTTCCGGACGCCATCTCGAAGTCCTCGACCAGCGCGTCGGTCAGTTGTTGCACCGCCGCCTCGGGCGTCTCGCCGAACGGTTCGGCCAGCGCCCGGCGGAACTCGCGGAAGAGGCCTCCGCCGGTCGGCCGGAGCGACAGGCCGCGGGTCCCGTCCGCCACGACGAACACGTCTTCGAGCGCTTCGGCGTCCGGGAGGGGGTCGTCCTCGTTCCCCGGGACGAAGAGTCGCGCCGGCGTCGGCCCGTCCGTCGGCACGTAGGTTCGCGCGTCCGAGAGGCCGAGTTCGTCGACGGCGTCCGCTACCGTCTGTGACTGAGCGGCGTACACCCGCTCGCTGACCGAGGCGGCGACGAACCGCTCGGGGGTGAGGAAGTAGGTGAGCACCGCCCCGAAGACCCCGACGGCGGCCAGCGCGAGCAGGACCTGCCGGACGGCGGGAAAGAGGGAGGCGCCGCCGCCGGCGACGCCGCCGACGAGGAGGAGTCCGAGCGCCGTCCGCCGGTAGCTCGTCCGGCGGGAGTGGGCGTACGCCTCTCGGAGCCGACGGTTCTCCTCCCGGAGGACCCGCATCTCGGCCCTGAGTTCGTCCGGGGCGGCGGCGCGGGCGTCGCCGTCGCCGGTGGGGTCGCCGCCGCTCCCGGTCTGGCCGTCGGTGTCGGCGTCGGTCGCGCGCTCACTCATGGCGGTGGGCGGTGGGTGCGTGCGGTTCGTCGACGAGTCCGACTCGGAGTCGCTCGCGGCGGTGGACGGCGTAGGCGACAACCGCGACGAAGAGCGCGAGGAGCCCCGCGACCGCCGGGAGGGCGTCTGTCGCCGCCACGCCGACGGCGACGCCCGCGGTCGGTACGACGTACCACGCGACAACGGCGACGGCACCCCGGACGCCGTCGACAGACGGTGCGAGTGGAGCGAGGAGCGCAGGTACGAGAGCAGCCTCGACGAGGACAACCTCGACTGCCGTCGGAGCGGGGAACGCCCAGAGCAGTCCGACGTGGCCCAGCGCGAACGCGTAGGGGCCGGCGAACGCGAGTCCGCCGACGGCCACCGCCGCACCGGCGATCAGTCCGCGAAGGCCGCCCAACGCGGCGAAGACGCCGAGGACCGCCACCGCACCGAGGAGCCGGAGCGTCGTCGGCCCGTTCCGTCGCGGGGAGAACCGACCGCTCCCGGGTGCCGGTTCGTTCATCGCTCCACGATTCGGGGATCGAACGTATAGTACTACTGCTTCACCGGCAGGGGATTCGGCCGACCGAACCTCCGTCGTCCGCCGTGTGCCGTGCCCGTGCGCGTCTGCCGCCGCGTCAGAGTCTCGCGCCGTCGCGCGACCGGTCCCGGCCGCCGGCGGGGGACCGCTTTCGCTCCCACTCTCTGGAGTCGACTACCGACAGGAGGCGCTCCCCCGGGGCCACCTCGAACGCGCTGACCCTCGCAATGCCGCCGAGGCGGCGGCGGAACTCCTCGAACTCGACGTACCGGTGGTACGCGCTCTCGACGTCGGCCAGCGAGCCCTCCTCGAAGAGCACCCGCGGGGTCAGGAAGACGAGGACGCGGTTACCCTTCGTGGCCGCGAGGCGGACCGCCTCGAACGTCTCCTCGCGCCGGGAGTCGTCGGTGACGAGCGCCATCCACACGTCGCCGGTCGTCTGTACCTGATGCCGGCGGACGGTCTCGTAGAGTGGGTCACCCGAGGCGCGGTGCACGTAGGTGTCCGACGACGAGAAGAACGGGCGGAGCGTCGCCGCGAACGCGTCGCGCCCACCTTGGAGGCGGCGGGCGAGCGTCCGCGTCCGGGACGGCCGCCGACCGTCCCCCCGCTCTGCCGCCGAAGTTCGCTCCGTGGGGGCGAGGCTCCGGAGTCGCGTGCGGACCTCGCGGTAGCGGTCGGTGGTGGCGACCGGCCGGCGTTCCGCCGTGGTCCCCTCGTCCCCGACGGTGTAGAGGCCGAGGGGGTCGTCGTGCTCTTGGACGACGCGCGAGAACCAGAGCCCCACCTCGCGCGCGTAGTCGAGCATCGCGACCCCCTCCGCGCCGAGCCCCATGGTAGCCCGGTGGTCGAACACGAGCGTCGTCCGGCGGTCCGTCTCGGTCTCGAACTCGCGCACGTGCGGGTGGTCGAACCGGGCCGTGGCCTTCCAGTCGATCTGCGAGAGGGCGTCGCCGGGTTCGTACTGTCGTATCTCGGCGGGGACCAGCCCCGACCCCGTCTGGTCGCTCGAGTGTTCGCCGTAGACCGACGTGACCCGGTCGCCGCCCTGTCCGACGTGAACGTCGTCGGGTTCGTTCGGCTCGACGGTGAGCGCGTCCGTCTCCCCGAGTCCGACCGTCTCCTCGAACTGGCCGGTCCAGTCTCGCACCGTCAGCCGCGGCTCCGGGAGGTCGTACTCGCCGGCCACGGGGAAAGTGACCTCGAACGTCGTCGCCGCCTCGGTGTCGGACTGGTCGAGGCGGACCGTGCGCGCCTCGACGTCCGGTCCGCGCGCGGCGACCGGTACGGGTGCGGTGACTTCGAGCGTCTCCCGTGCCGGCGCGCGTCGGTCGACCGAGAGACTGACGCGGACCGGCCGGTCGACGGCGACCCGGGTGCTCTCCGCGTCGAGGCGAACGTCGTGCTCGTCGGGCACCGCCGCCATGCGCTCGGCGGCGAGGTACTGGGAGGCGAGGAGCCACGCGCCCACCCCCGCCGCGCCGACGAGGCTGGCCGGACGACTCGCGAGCACCGCCAGCGCGGTCAGGACGACGCCGGCCCCGACCGCCGACCAGTATCGGCGCGTGGCGCGCATCGTACGTCCTCCGCCGGCCTCGCAGTTGAAGCCTTCTGTTCGAGAGCGGAGAGACACGTATTTATGCTCCGTTTCCGATACGTTAGGCGTGCCTACTCAGGGAGCGACCGACGGGGGGAGCCGCCTCCGCGCCGTCCTCCTGTGTTCCCTCGCCGTGTTCGCCCTCTCGGTCGCCGCTCCCGCGACCGCCGCAGCGTCGACGCCGACCCTCACGCCGGCCGACGACCCGCACTCTCTCGGCGGAGGTCCTCGCGCCCAGACCGCGCCGGACGACGGGACGCCGACCGCGGGCGCCCCGGCCAACAACACGACGGTCCACGAGAACCCCCGGCGCGTCGAGGAGGACGGAGACTCCGGGGAGCTACGGTCGTACCTCGCCCGGTCGATGGCCCGGCGCCTCGAACGGAGCGCCGTCAGGTTGGACCAGTCTCAGTACCGGCGGGCCAAGGACCTGCTCGGCTCCGGCTACTCGGACTCGCTCGGGAAGTACGTCGACGTCGTCGGTGAGACCGAGAGCGCCGACTCGAAGTCGGCGCGGGCCTTCGAGCGTGCCCGGGACCGCCAGCGGCGGTTCGTCGACGCGACCCGGGAGTTCCGGCGGACGTACGAGGAGTACCAGCGCGCCCGGGAGAACGGCAACACCGAGCGGGCCCGGCGACTGGCTCGCGAACTCGCCGAGCAACGCCGGAACGTGACCCGGAGCGGCGACGCGCTGTTGCGGTCGCTCGACCGCGTGGGGAATCGGACCGGTTCGAACGTCTCCCGGGCGCGCCGGTCCGTCTCCGCCATCCGGCAGAACGTCTCGGCGCGGGGGACGGACGTCGCGCGGACCGAGTTCGTGACGACGACGCTCGCGGCGTCCCCCGAGCGAGAGTGGACGTCGTTCGACGACCCGGCGCGAATCACGGGCGTTCTGCGGACCGCGAACGGGACGCCCGTCGCGGACAGGGAGGTGACGGTCGAGGTCGGAAACCGGACGTACGAGACGAACACGGACGCGAACGGGTCGTTCGCGGTGGCGTACCGGCCGACCACCGTGCGCGCGGCGGCGACGAACGTCACCGTGACCTACGTGCCGGACGACGAGTCGCGCTACCTGCGCTCGAACGCGACGGTGTCGCTCGACGTCCGGCCCGTCGACGGGATGCTCCGGATAACTGACGCGCCGAACGAGACGGCGTACGACCGACCGGTCGACGCGGCGGGCCGACTGACGGTCGACGGCGAACCCGTCGCGGGGATGCCGGTGGCCGTCACCCTCGGCAACGCGTCGCTCGGGACGGTCCGGACGGGCCCGAACGGCGAGTTCTCGGTCGAGAAGCGACTCCCGGCGAGCGTCCCCCCCGGGAACCGAGCGCTCCGCGTGCGGCCGGCGGTCGACGACGCGGCGGTGCGGGCCGCGGCCGCCTCCCGGTCGGTGCGGGTGGTTCCGACCGCGACGGCGCTCTCGGTCGACGCGACGGCCACCGACGGCCGGACGGTCGAGGCGTCCGGCCGACTCACGACCGCCGACGGCGCGCCGATACCGAACCGGTCGGTCGTCGTCCGGGCCGGCGACACCCGGAAGACCGTCCGGACAGGCGCCGACGGGAGCTTCCGCGCCCGACTCCGCGTCCCCGAGAGCGCTCGCGGGTCGAACGAGACGGTCGCGGTGATTGCTACCCACCCCGGGCGCGGGTCGAGTCTGGAGCGCTCGAAGGCGCGGGCGACCGCGACGCTACAGTCCGCGGACGCCGCTACCGGCCAGTCTGACCGGGTGACGGTCGACGTCACGTGGCGCACCGTCTACGTCGGCGTCGGAACGCTCCTCCTGACGCTGCTCGGGGCGGTGCTCGTGCTCCGCGACGGCGCGGCGCCGGACGACACGGCGTCGAACGAGAGCGGCGGGGCGGACGACGCGGACCCCGGCCCGTCGGCGGGGACGCTGCTCTCGGCCGCCCGGGAGCGACTGCGCCGCGGGGACACGGACGGCGCCGTCCGGACGGCGTACGCGGCGGTCCGGCGGTGGGGCGAGGACAGCCTCGGCGTCGGGACCGTCGGAACCCACTGGGAGTTCTACCGCGCGGGCCGCGAGCGAGCGCCCGCCGCCGAGAGGGAGTCGCTCCGCGACCTGACGCAGGTGTACGAGCGGGCGGCGTTCGACCTCCGGCGGATCGACGAGGCGGAGGCGAGCGACGCCGTCGACGCGGCACGGCGACTGGTCGAATCGGACGACGGCGACTGACGCGAGAACGCTGGCTGACACCGCTCGCCGCGCGTCGGCCGGCGGTCCGGCGGGCGGCGCACCCACCCATTTTTTACGCCCCGCCGAATTCGTACGGATATGGCCGATTCCCGGTGGCGCCTCCTCCTGCCGCCCGCGGTGCGTGCGTTCCCCGCCGACCTCGCCGCCGTCGTCCTCCTCGTCGCGGCGACAGCGGGAGCCGTGTTCCTGCCGCTCGTGAGTCAGACGCCGATTCGTCTCGTCCTCGGGTTTCCCTTCGTGCTGTTCGCCCCCGGCTACGCGCTGGTCGCCGCCCTGTTCCCCCGCGGCGGCGAACTGGGCGCGACCGGCGACGGAGCGGGGACGACGGACGAGTCGAGGGCGACCCGCCCCGCCGCCGACGGACTCGGCGGCCTCGAACGTGTCGCCTTCTCCGTCGGGACGAGTATCGCCCTCGTCACCCTGCTGGGACTGACACTCAACTTCTCACCGTGGGGCGTCCGACCCGTCCCGGTGGTGGTCGCGCTCGGCGGCCTGACGCTCGTTCTCGCGGGCGTCGCCGCCCGACGGAGGCGACAGCTTCCCGAAGGTGAACGGCTCCGCGTCCCCTACCGCGGGTGGGTCGGCGCGGCGCGGAGCGGACTGCTCCGCCCTCCGACGTACGCCGACGGCGCGCTGAACGTCCTGTTAATCGTGTGTTTCGTGGTGGCCGCGGGGAGCGTCGGATACGCGATAGGAACGCCGGGCGCGGGAGAACAGTTCACCGAGTTCTACCTCCTCCACGAGAACGAGGACGGCGAACTGGTCGCCGAGGGCTACCCGACGAACTTCACCGCGGGGGAGAGCCGACCGCTTCACGTCGGGATACACAACCGCGAGGGACGGACGGTCGAGTACACCGTCGTCGTCGAACTCCAGCAGGTGCGGACGGCCAACGGCACGGTGGCGGTGGAGTCTGACCGTCGACTCCGCCAGTTCCGAGCGCGCGTGTCGGCGAACGAGACGTGGCGGCTGAACCACTCGGTGACGCCCCGCACGACCGGCGATCGCCTCCGGTTGGCGTATCTCCTCTACCGGGGCGACCCGCCCGCCGACCCGACGGTGCAGAACGCCTACCGCCAGACCCACCTCTGGATAAACGTGAGCCGACCCGGATAGGGTCCTCTCACACTTCTACAGCTGAGTCAATATTCTAAATATAAAGTGGCAAATAGTAAGTACTATATCAAATGAAGAGAAAGCGAACGTTAACCGCTACAACAATTTCAGGTACCTAAATGAATACACAATGACTTCAAATCGAAATCCGACCAAGTCTTCGGACGGCTCCAAAGCGGTGGTCTCGGACGTTCCGTCCGTCGACGCGGAGTCTCCGCCCGCCGCCACGGGATCCCCGCCCGCCGAGTCCGCCGACGAGACGGACAGCTACCTCCTCCCGGCCGACAGCGAGGTGAGTCCCACGCTCTCGGTCGTCATCCCGACGCTCAACGAAGAGGAGGGCATCGGGGAGTGCATCGACCGCGTCGAGAACGCGCTCGAAGAACTCGAGATAACGGGCGAAATCGTCGTCAGCGACAGTTCCGACGACCGAACGCCGGAGATCGCCCGCGAGAAGGGGGCCATCGTCGTCGTCCCGGACGAGCCGGGGTACGGCTACGCCTACCAGTACGGCTTCGCCCGGGCGCGCGGCGAGTACATCGCCATCGGCGACGCGGACACGACGTACGATTTCGAGGAGCTTCCGAAACTCTTCGAGATAGTCGAGCGCGGCGATGCTGACATGGCTATGGGGAGCCGCCTCGACGGCGACATCCTTCCGGGGTCGATGCCGAAGCTCCACAAGCACGTCGGCAACCCCCTCCTGACGAAGTTCCTGAACGTCTTCTACGGAGCGGGCGTGAGCGACGCCCACAGCGGGATGCGCGTCTTCACGCGCGAGGCGCTCGACGAGATGGACCTCCAGACCACGGGGATGGAGTTCGCCTCCGAGATGATAATGGAGGCGGGGGCGAAGGGGCTCTCCATTGAGGAGGAGCCCATCACGTACTACCCCCGGAAGGGCGAGGCGACGCTGGAGAGCTTCAGCGACGGCTGGCGGCACGTGAAGTTCATGCTGGTGAACGCACCGGGCTACCTCTTCTCGGTACCCGGCGTCGTGATGATGGGGCTCGGCGTGCTGTTGATGGCGATGGCCGTGTTCGACGTGACGCTCGGACCGGTCGCGCCGGGCGTCCACTCGCTGGTCGCGGGGAGTCTGTTGACGCTCATCGGCCAGCAGGTGTCAGGGCTCGGTGTGTTCGCAGCGGCGGCGAGCGACCCCATCCGACGACCGGACGACCCGCTCACCAACGCCGTCGTGGAGCACGTGACGCTCGAACGCGGACTCGCGATGGGAGCCGCTCTCTCCGGCATCGGCGGCGTCTACGCCGCCACGCTCGTTCTCGACTGGCTGACTACCTCGACGCTTCCGACGCTGACACAGGACCTCGTGGCGTTCATGCTCATCGTGCTGGGTCTCCAGATCGTGTTCAGTTCGTTCTTCATGGGCTCGATCGTAGAGCAGACGTAACGTCGACTTCCGCCCGCCGTCCGCGGTTTCGAGACGGCGGTGATGACGCGGACACGCCGTTCGAGTAGTCCAGCAGCACCGACGGGCCGGACGTCCGCGTGACGATGGCTCCGGACCTCGGACCGACCGTCGAGCGTTCTCGGTTGTCTGCCGCGTCCGGCCCGGACCGGCGCGACGAGCCGTCCGTCGGAGGTGAGGGGAAAGCTCTTGGTAGCTGCGACGACGACACCCCTCTCACGGTAGACGGCCCCGGATTCCGTATCCCACGCGAACTCCCTACGGATAGACCGTCATCACGCGCTCGGTTCGCTGTTCCCACGTCAAGTTCTGCGTCACGTACGCGTGGGCGTTCCGTCCGAGGCGGTGTCTGAGCTCCGGGTCGCGGAACAGTTCGTTGATCGCCCGAGAGATACCGTCCGGGTCGCCCGGTTCCAGTAACACGCCAGTCTCCCCGTCGGTGACGACCTCGGGGACGCCGGCGATCGCCGTCACGACCGGCGGCACGCCGGACGCCATCGCCTCGAGCATCGTCAGCGGAAGCCCCTCGGAGTAGGACGGCCGACAGAACACGCTCGCTCGGTCGTACCTCTCCGAGATGTCCTCGACGTAGCCGTACACGGTCACCGAGTCGGAGAGTCCGGTCGCCCGAATTCGCTCCCGAATCGCGTCCTCTAACGGCCCGCTCCCGACGAGGTGTACCGTGGCGTCCGGGTGGGCGTCGACGACCTCGGGGAGTGCAGCCAGGAGGTCGAGAATTCCGTTGTTCCGCACGAACCGGCCGATGTACAGCAGCGACTTCTCGTCCGTTCGCGCGGGCGAGAACTCGTCGGTATCGACGGAGTTCCGGATGACCGTCGTGGAAGTGGCGCCGAGCGGACGCACGGCCTCCGCCGCGGCCCGACTCACGCACACGACGCGGTCACTCTGCGAGACGATAAAGCGTCCGACGGTCTGTTCGAACGCTCTGGCCGCCACGCCGCCGACGCCCGAAATCATGTCTATCTCGCCGAGGTGGACCGTCGTCACCAAGTCGAACTCGGAATCGGCGTACCGCGAGTACCCCGCCGCGAGCGCGGACGTGAAGAAGAATCGATTGTGGGCGTGGACGACGTCCGGCCGGAACTCCTCGACCACGCGGCCGAACTCCCTTAGCGCCGACGCCGAGAGCATACTTTGGAGTCCTATCGCGTCGGTCAGGTCGACCGCCGACGCCGTGTAGACGGATACGTCCGGGTTCTCTCGCAGTTCGAACGTGCGGTCCCCGTCGTCGAGCGTGAACACCCCGACCTCGTATCCGGCGGCGGTAAGGTGCAACGCCAACTTCTGGACGACCTGCTCGACACCGCCGTCGCTCGGCGGGACGTAGTCCGAAGTGACGAGAACGCGCTTGGCATCCGGACTGGCCTCTCCTCTCATGGCTACTGTCGATTCGCGGGTTCGCTATCGCCTTCCACGACGACCCGACGTTTCCGTCCGCGGTGCGTTACCCCGTGCGACGCGGTAGGCGTACCGACTCCCCGGACGATGACGGCAACTGACCCGAACGGTAGTTCCGTGGGACGCGTGTCCGTATCCATACGAGATTTTCAACCAAGCGAGATATAAAGTCAACGAGACATGTCCCGAAAAGAGAAAGCACTATACGCGCATGCTCGCCTTCGGTAACACGTGTCCACCGAACCAGAACTCGGACAACTCCGGAGAGCGACCGACACCCTCCGGTCGTGTTTCTCCGGAACTTCGGCCGTCCTCGTCCCACTGGGCTGTGTCGACGAGTTCGTCGCCCGGGTCCCCGCCTCACGCTCCCCTTCGCGTCGCGCCTCCGGCGGTCCGCCGGACCCGATGCCGCGGCAGCGCTGCGAAACCTCGTTCCGTCCGACACATCGCACGTCCCGTCGATGAGTATCGTCAGAACCCTAGAGCGGCACACGGGAATCGAGAGGCGTCCGGAGGAGGACGCGACCGAGTACGTCGGTCGGTTGCGCGACGAGGGCCTCCTCTCGAAGGACATCTGCCGCCGGGTCCAAGAGCAGATTCGGGAGTGCCGGTACGGTACGCGTGAGTCCCTGAGCGACGACCTCGTAGAACGCGTCGCCGAAGTCGGACCGACCGACGACGGGAAAGCGGCGAAAGCAGCGGGCGTATCCGCGCCCAAGTCGGTCGATTCCGGCGACCCATCGGACTCGGCTGACGCGAGCGACTCTGTGAACTGGCGGCGTCTCTGTCTCTATCTGGTCGCCTGTCTTCCGTTGGCGGTCGTCTCCCTCAACCTCACCGCGCGAGTCCCGACGGCGCACATGCCGACCGTCGAGACCGCTCACTACTACCAAGCGCTCGCCTTCGCGCGCGACGGACTCGACTCGTACTTCTACGTCTCGTTGCAGGAGAGCTTCTCTTCGATCCACCTCTACTCGCTGCTCGCGTCGCCGCTCGTCGCGACGGGATACACTGAGGGAGGTCGGCTGATTAGTTATTTGGCCGCTGTCCTCACCGCCGTCGGGGCCGGTTACACCGCGTCCGCCCTCTACGACCACAAGGCGGGCGTCCTGACTGTCGCGTTCCTCTTCGTGAACCCATACTACCTCCGATTCACGTGGACCATCACTCCAGAGGGACTGGGTATCGCGCTCACGACGCTCGCGGTCGCGGCGGTCCTGAGGTACCACGAATCGGAGTACGACCGGTGGTTCCTCCTCTCGCTCGCGCTCCTCTCCCTCGGTATCTTCAATCACCTTTGGGAGGCGACGATCGCGCTTCCGATGACGCTCGTGCTCTTGGAGCGTCGGCAGTTGCTTCGGTCGGGCGTCGTCGTGGTCGTCGTGGCCGTATCCGTGGTGGGCGCTAAACTGACGACGAGGCTTCAACCGCAGGTGGTCGCGCTCTCGAACTACAGCGTCTTCGACAATCCGCTTACCATATTTCTCACGCCGCAGTGGTGGGCGGCGACAGATCTGTTCCGACCGTTCTTCGTCAGTCATTCGCTCGTCCTTTGGTTGGGCCTCTTCTTTGCCGGCTACTGGGGTTTGCGACGCGTCTCGTCGAGCGATGTCCGGTTTACTGTTCTCTTCGGTTGGACCGCGGCCGGTCTCGCCGTGCCCGTCCTCCTCCCGAAGGGACACGTCGTGCACGACTACTATCTCTGGGGATTAGTCGTGCCGGTGAGTCTCAGTCTCGGCTCTCACGTCGTCGACGTACTGCTCGACGGAGTCGAAAACCGGTCGCTGAACACGGAGAGTCTCGTGGCCGCCTTGGTGGTGATGTTAGCGCTTAGCGGTACTTTCGTCGGCGCGGTGTACAGCGTCGGCATCTTCGAGGGAACGGGCTACCGATATCCCGACCAACCGGCGTGGGCGGACGACTCTACCGGTAACGTTCGGCCAGGGGAACTCGCGGAGGCGGGACGGGAACTGCGGAAGTACGACGTCGACGCGTCGGAGGTCACGTTCGCCGGTGACTGGGAACGGACAGCGCCGGGACTCTACTGTGAGGCCGTACGGATTCTCGTCTACGGCGACGTTCTAGCCGACCACTTCTGGATATTCGGTTCACTGCCGCCGCGAACCCCGCCGGACGTCCGCGAGGCCCCGTCGTTCGTCGGGCGGACGGTGAAGTCGTGGTACGGGAATGTCCGCAGGGCGGGTCGGCGCCCCCCGTCCGGAGCACTCGGGGCGCCTCCGCTCGGGATTCCCCAATACCTAAATCGGAACGGTGAGTGAATCTACCCGATGGAATCGAGTCGGGCTTGGCGGACTTTGTGGCTCACGCTTGCGGTCGTCTGCTTTGTCGTCGGCGTCTTCGGGGCACGCAACGGTCGAATCTATCCGTCACTCCCGGTCGGTACTGCCGCAGCGGCGTGCTGCCTCCTCGTCGGACTGCTTCAGAACGTGATTTCCGAGCGGATCGTCGTGGTCGCCGCGTGCGCTCTGAGTAGTGTCTATCGACTGACGGTGTTCCTCCTTCCGGCCTCGCTTATCGGATTCGACCCCGACGCGTACGCCACACGGATACAGGTCTACCTCTCGACCGGTCACCAGGCCTCTGCAATCACCGGCTTCTACGAGATCGCCAACGGCTTCACGTCAGGAACCGCGGTCGTAGCCCAGGTCGCCGGTCTCCCCCCGCAGACGGCGCTCGCTATCTGGCCGCTCGCAGGCGGCGTCCTCCTCCCGCTTCTCGCTGCAGGCATCGCTCGAACCGTCACCCCGAAGCCGAAGGTAGCCGGCCTCGCGGCCCTCTTGATATCCTTCTCGGCCCCGACGCTCCAGTACTCATTCACGCCGGTTCCGCTCTTCGCCTCCGCGCTCTTTGTGGGGGGGTTCGTGTTCGCACTGACCCGCCGGCTGACCACCGGCTCCACGGCGTCTCTGTTACTCCTGTTCGTGTTCGCGCTCGGAATGGGTGGAACACACAAGATCCCGCTGTTCGTAACCGCCGGAATCGTGATTTTTCTGGCGGTACCACTGTACCTCGGCGGCAGGATAAGTCAGTATCCGATGACGCTCTCGGTTCTCTTCGGCGGCGTCGTGCTAACCATACAGTGGATCTACGCCACCGTCTACGTGACCGAGGCCCTCCCGACGATTCTCGGCGTACTCCTCGGCGACCTCTCGACCACTACCCCTCCGCCACCTACGGCAGCGACACGATACCACCCCGAGTTCCTCTCTCGACTCCGCGATATGGTGTACTTCCCTACGGTGATCGCGGTCGGCGGTCTCAGCTACCTCGCCGTCTCGTACATCGCTCTCTGGAAGCGGCGCATACACGCTGTTTCGGCGAGCGTACTGCTCGCGGCGGTAGCCGTCACCACGGGGATAGTCCTCCCGGGAGCGCTCTTCTCCGCGGGTCCCGGATTCAGCCGCGTCGGCGTCTTCACCGCGATTTTCCTCGCCCCGCTCATCGCGATAGCGCTCGGCGAAGTCGCGGGCCGAGACGACGCGATGGTCGGTGCTGACTTCTCCGGAGCGGCAAAGATGGCCGTGGGGGTGGTCGTAACCGCCGTTGTCGTCGCTCATCTCGTCTCCGTGCCGGCGACTCCCGATTACGGAGACGGACCGCGGTTCTACCTCACCGAGGGGGAAGTGGCCGGAAAACACTGGTACAACCAGCACGAGGCGGACCCCGTCTACGACATGTACTACGGCGACGAGGTGGTCGACTTCCGGAGAGCGGCCGCCGAGGGCGGGCGACACTTTCGTCAAGTCCCCCATCCCACGTGGAGCCGTGACCTCGTGAGCCGAGAACTCCTCGAGCGGACGCTGCTGGAGGAGGACTATCGATCTGTCGCGGTTCGAACTGACGTGGAGGTGTATCGCCTGAAGGGGGGACGGTACCGTCTCCAGTGGTCGCCGGAAACTACGTTGAATCGCACGTACTCTCGGGTTTACTCGAACGGCCAGACCGCGCTCTTCGAGAGGCCGAGCCAGAACGAGACGGCGACGGCTAACTGAGCGACGCATCGCTCACCGTGCGCTCAAACGTACCCGAGTTCCTGCAGGCGCCGGTTCACCTCGGAGGACGGCTGTTCGTCGCCGGGTGAAGAGCGGAGCCAGCGAGCGTGCTCGTCGTTGTCGGGTCTCGTGTCGGCGCTCTCCCGCGGCGTTCGCTCCCCGTCGGCGAGGTCGTACTCCACGCGGGTGATCCGGTCGCTCTCCCAGACCGAAGAGTACTCGACGAGCGTCTCGCCTCTGACGTAGGCGACCCGGCGGACGGCTAGCTTCTCTCGTTCCGACGGCGGGGTTTCGGCTATCACCTGCTTGTTCCACGTCGGCCCGTCGGTACAGACCATCAGTTCGCCGTCGGTCAGGCTCCGCTGACGAACTGTCTCGAGAAATCCGGTCGGAGTGTCTATCTCACCCGAAGCGACCGCCGGGAGGGTTCTGGCGACCCCCAGTAGCGAGATGGGTTCCCGGAACCGGCTCGCCGCGCTCGCGTCCCAGTCCGACGGGAACGACACGTAACACGGAACCTGTACGCCGCCCGGGTGTAGCGAGGTGTGGTGGCCCGCCATTCCTTCCTCTCCGAATAGCTGCCCGTGGTCCCCGGACACGACGACCAGCGCGTCCTCCGCCGCTCCGTCGGGGGTCTCCCGGACGAAATCCTCGATCAGGGCGTCGACCTCCGCCACCTGTGCGCGGTAGACCGCGTGCTGGGCCTCGTAGATCTCGTCCCACGACTCGAAGGCGGTTCTCGCACCCTCTGGGACCTCCGGTGACGCTTCGCAGAGAAACTCGCGGTTGTCTGTCGCGGCCATCAGCGCGCGCCGCGTCGTCTCCGATAGTTCGATGCCGGCGCGTTCGGCGCCCCTCTCCGTGTAGGCGTAGTACGGATTGTGCGTGTCGAGGAGGTTGATGGAGCAGAACGTCGGGCCGTCGACCTCTCGCAGGTACTCTGCGACGTGTGAGACGATCCGTCGGCCGTGGTGAGGGTGCCGATTCGGGTCCGGACTGTTCGTCTGCTCGTACAGCCCGTAACACAGGTTCGCGAAGTTCCTCGACCGTCGGGGACGGCCCAACACGGACCTTGCGGCCGAGAGGGCCGAGCCGAGGTCGAGTCCGGAGACGTGCGTTAACGGCGAGTACTCCGTCCGAAACGGTTTGAGATCTACCGACTCGTCGACGTAGCTCACCCCGTGGTGGAACCCGTTCTGAGAGCTGTACGCGGGGTTCTCCGAGAACAGCGCGGTCTGGTATCCCTCCGACCGCAACTCGTCTATCAAGGCGGTCTGGCCCGCGCTGAGACGGTCGCTACGGCGAGTGACTCCGTGATAGAGCGGCGGCTCCAACGAGTGCAGGCTGGCGTAGGACGCCAGCGTCCACGTCCCGGGCGCGTGCGCTCGTCTGCAGTCGGTGTCTGTCCACCCGCTCGTGAACGGCATCGCATCCGGAGTTCCGTCCGTCGCCCGTAGGCAGTCTCCGAGAATCAGGAACACGCTCGGGGTTTCAGTACCCATGAACCGACAGTTGGCTGACTGGTAATTAACAGTTGCCGTGCGGTGACGTACCGAATAGCTTCAGAGAAAGGAGGAGAGCGCGAACCGAACTCGTCGGCCACGGGAAGTTCGCCGAGTGCGACAGGGAACGGGTATCCGTTCGTCGCCACCGGAAACGACGAGATTTCCGCTCTGATGCGCTTCTGCCGCCAGTTTGACGACCATGCGTAACCTTTTTGCAGACTGGAAAATATACAATCTCAAACATGAATCAGGGTAAGAATGTAATTTTAATCGTGATGGACACGGCGAGATTCGACTTCGTTAACAGAGAGAAGCGGGGTGCGCCGACCACTCCCAATCTGGACCGGATAGCCGAGTCGGGGACGACGTTCACGAACGCGTTCAGCGCCGCTCCGTGGACGCTGCCCTCTCACGGTTCGCTCTTCACCGGGCAGTACCCCTCGA
Organism: Haloferacaceae archaeon 50; assembly: GCA_046097085.1. GTDB lineage: Archaea > Halobacteriota > Halobacteria > Halobacteriales > Haloferacaceae. The sequence goes on from CP175569.1 coordinate 55,607, forward strand.
AGCACGATGCCCACGCGGGATCGAAACATCTCGACTCAGGGAAGCGAACGCTCGCGGAGGCGTTTTCGAGCGCGGGTTACGACACGGTTGCCGCCTCGAACAACGCGTGGATTAGCGAGTCCTTCGGATTCGGACGCGGCTTCGACGAGTTCTACAGAGGGTGGCAGTTCATTCAGTCGGAAACGGACCTGGGCAAGGCCGGTCTGATGAACGAAGGTACTGATCTCTGGAAAGCCGTCGCGAAGCAAGCCTTCGACGGCAATATCGGGAAGAACTTCCTCAACGCGCTGTACGCGAAACTTCGGTTCGACAAATCAGACGACGACGGGGCGCGTCGCACCAACGAGTGGGTGACCGACTGGCTGTCTTCGCGGACGGACGACGACCCCTTTTTCATGTTTATAAACTACTTAGAACCGCACATTGAGTACTCGCCGCCCCGTGAGTTCGCGGAGCAGTTCCTCCCTCCCGACGTCAGCTACGAGGAAGCGAGAGGGATATCGCAGAACGCCTGGGAGTACGTAACCGGACAGCTTTCGCTCACGGAGTCCGATTTCGAGACCCTCCGCTGCCTGTACGCCGCGGAGATAGCGTACACCGATGCCAGAATCGGCGACCTTATCGCTCGTCTCGAGTCCCTTGACATCTGGGAGGACACGCTGTTTCTCGTCGTCGGCGATCACGGGGAGAACATCGGCGACCACGGGTTGATGGACCACCAGTACTGCCTCTACGACTCGCTGCTACACGTTCCGTTCATCGCTCACGGCGGTTCGTTCTCCGACCGGGGAGCGGACGATAGCCTCGTCCAACTCACCGATATCGCCCCGACGCTGGTCGAAGAGACGAACATAGACGCCGACGCTCTCCTCGACCAGGCTCAAGGTGCTTCCGTCTTCGGCGACCGACGGGAGTACGCGATAGCGGAGTACGTCTCTCCGCAACCCTCCCGGGAGTCTATCGAGAAGCGCGTGGGCGACCCTCACGACCGGATGGACGAGTTCGACCGTTCCCTTCGAGCGATACGGGACGACGACCACAAACTGATCCGCGGGTCCGACGGCTCCAGGGAACTGTACGACGTCGCAGAGGACCCCCACGAGACGGTCGACATCTCCGACGAAAGACCCGGTATCGTCGACGATCTCGAATCCCGACTCGATACCTGGGTGAACTCGTTCGACGTAACGAGTACTGGGGAGACGAACGACGTCGACCAGCAGACACAACAGCGACTAGAAGACCTCGGCTACATCTGACTCCCTACACTAACTGCTCGAACACGTCGCGCGCTCGTACCTTGAACTTCTCGAACGTGTGGTCCTCGGCCACGTCCCGTCCGTTTTCGGCTAACGGTCGGAGCGCCTCCGGGTTCGAGAGGGCGGCCTGTAACGTCTCGGTCAGGTCCCGTTCGTCGTCCGGTTCGAACAGGTACCCGTTCTTCTCGGGGCGTACGTAGTCGTGTATTCCGTACGTGTCCGACCCCACGACGGGGGTGCCCGACGCCAGGGCTTCTATCCCCGTCGTCATGTACCCCTCCATGAGCGACGGTACGACGAACAGGAGCGACTCCCCGTAGAGCCGTCTTTTCTCGGCCTCGTCGACGTACCCGTGGAACTCGATGTTGTCGATTCCGAGCCGCCGCGCTAAGTCCTTCAGCGACTCCTCTCGGGGTCCGGTTCCGGCTATCGACAGCGTGTAGTCGCCGTAGTTCGACTCGACTTCGGCCCACGCCTTGACGAGACAGCTCACGTTTTTCCGAGGAGTCAGCCGCCCTAAGTAGAGGATTCGTTCGGAACCCGTAGAGAACTCGTACTCGAACTCGGTGATGTCGATACACGGGTTCAGAATATGCCCGTCCGTAATCCTCGTGCGGTCAGTTATCCGTCGCTTCGTGCTCTCGCTGGCGCAGATCACCTCCGGGTCGTTCATGTACGGGAGGAAGCGGTCGATAAGATTCACCACGGTCCCCTTGACGGGCCCGTTGAACGTCCACGCTTCGTTAAAGAAGGCCGTGTGCATGAAGACCGAGTTCGTGGCGTCCCGGGAGAAAAAGTGAGCGGGATAGTAGGGGACGTGCGAGATATCGTCCAGTATCACGTCCGGGCCGACTGACCGAACCGTCGATCGAAACCGTCGAAAGCCCCTCACTGAACCGGTCAACCGCCCGACGGCAGTGCTGGGGTTCGGATACGGAAACGAGTGGTACGTGGCGTCGCCTTCGAGGACGGGCTGTTCGTCCCCCCGTGACGGTTCGGGGCACAGGACGTGGACGTCCCACTCAAAGTCGGCCAGAGCCCTCGCGATATTGCACATCAGACGACCTGCACCGCCACCCGGCGGCCGATGAAGCGATCGTGGGGACCGAATCAGAACTCTCGGGGACGACTTCCCGCGCATGAATTGGTTGACCTACGGCATCCACATAAGCCCACCTGATGCTGGCAGATGCTAGTAGGGTGTCGTCACGCCCGCTCCCGGTCGGTCTTCAACCCCTTACCCGCGACCGTTTTAACGAGGTCGAGATCGAGGTCCAGCCGGGATTCGACCGTCTCTATGAGCTCTATGTCGGCCTCGTCGACGCTCCGGGTTAGGACGAGGACGACGGCTTCGACGATCACGAAGAAGGCGCCGACGGAGAGGAGACCGAGCAGTCCTATCCGCTGTGGCGAGAGGTACGCGGTGACCGCTGCGACGGCCGTCATCGACGTGGTTACCTTCGCGATATTCCCGGAGAAGGGCGTCGCTCGGGTGAGACGGTAGATCCACAGTAGCTCGATGCCGTTGTAGAAGACGTACCCGACGACGGTCGCCGCGGCGGCCCCGACTATCCCCCACCTCTTGATCAGAACCACGTTGAGGACGAAGTTACTGACCAGCCCGACTGCCCCCGAGTAGAGTTCGATTCGGGGTCGGTCTATCGCCTTCACCATATCGCCGTTGAGCCCGCTCACAGCGCGGAAAAACAGCCCGAGCACCAGCACGCTCAGGACGGGTGCCGCCGGGAGGTACTCGGCGCCGAAGAAGACCCTCGTCACCTCGCCGGCGAAGAATCCGAACGTGAATATCAGCGGAATAGTCACCAACAGCACCCACTTCGTGGTGATAGTGAATATTCCGCCGAGGCTCTTCCCCTCGTTGAAGCGCTCGGTGGCCGTCGGGAGAAAGAGAAACGTGAAGGCGCCGAGCGCAATCATCGCCGCGTTCTTCAACGGCTGTACGGCCCGGTAGTAGCCCACCGCGTCCGAATCGAGGAAGTATCCGATCATCAGAACGTCGAGCTGTGCCAGTAGCAGGAAGACGACGGAACCGAGGGCCAGCGGCCACGAAAACGACCAAAGATCGACGAGCGAGCGACTGTCGGGGAGCAACCGTCTCGGTCTGGTGGTGACCGACCCCCGCGCGAGAAACAGAACCGACAGCCCGAACATGACCAGCGGGAACCCGTTCCAGTACGCCAACGCCCCGTAGAAACTACGACCCCAGAGTACTGCGACGGCCAACGCGACGAACGCGACCCCTTTCCCTCCGATCTGCCGAGCCAGAACCGACTGTAGTGTCCGCTTCTGACCGCGGAGCGTGGCAAAAGACACCTTCGCCAGCGGAAACACCAGCAGGTACGGGACGAACAACACCAGCAGTCGGTCGAGGTACTCTGCGTTCGCCAACTGAGCTATGCGAGCGCGGAAGAGAAACACGCCCGCGGCGGCCACGACGCCCGCGAACAGCGCCATCGAGAACCCCGCAGCGACGATTCTCCCCCGGTACAGCGCGTCGTCGGAGGCGGAGTACTGCCGCGTCACCCCCTCGTTGATTCCGAAGAGGAACACGCTCCCCAAAGCGAACGTTATCGAGTACGCGTACGATATCTGGCCGTACAACGACGGTGGGAGCGATCTCACGATGAGTACTTCCGCGAGGAGGGCGATAGCCTTCCCCAGCATCGTCGCCGCGAAGACGACGGCCGCACTCGTTCCGAGGGCTGCGAGGGTCGAATCGTCGTCCGACATCTTATGGCGGGTGAACCAGCAGTGTCGCCCGGCGGAGTCTATCGGTCATACGTCTCTGGAAACCGGGTTTCTCCCCCGGCCTCTTAGGCGTCATGTATTCGCACGGCTGAGCGGCTTCGCCCGCTCCGCTGGCGAGTGAGGGACGAACCGTTCGGAACGGTTACTCTTATGGTCGAACCTGCGGGACGTACGGACATGACAGCACTCGGGCAGCGGGACCGCCGTCTCACGCTCGTCCCCGCATGAGTTACGCGAGGGCGCTCCTGTTCAGGTGGTCGCGGCGCGACCGACTCGCCGTGGTGGTCGTGGCGATAGCCGTCGCGGCGCTCGTCGGCACGGCCCTGCTCGTCGTCGCCGTGGGGACGCAGACCGCCGCCATCGCCGCCGAGTACTCCGGGTCGGCCGAGGTGACACACCACGCTTCCGTTTCCGCGGCGCGAGCGGCCGCAGCCGACGGCGACGTCGTCCTCCCCGTCGTCCGCGTCACGGGACCGAGCGGCGACCCGACGCTCGCGGTGGGCGTCCCTGCCGACGCGACGACGACCGGCGAGTGGTCGCTCAGGACCGTCGACACCGACGGCTTCACCCGCGGCACCGCCGCTGCCGCCGCCGGGACGGTCAGCCTCGCGGGCGAGCGCTCGACGGTCACGGCCCCGGTGCGCCCCCGGCCGGCCGACGCGACGGTGTTCCCGGCCGAGTGGTACGTGACCGACGCCGCGACGGTCGCGGAGATGGGGCCGTCGGCCGCGCTCGTGGTCCACCCGGCGGCGGGGGACGGGTCACCCTCGCCCTCCCCGTCGCCGTCCGGAGCGCCCCTCGTCTCGGCACTCGCGTTCTTCACCCGCGGCGTCGATCAGGCGCTCCGCGTCCTCGGCGCGACGGCGGTCGGCGGCGCGTTCCTCGTCGCGGTGACCGTCCACAGCGTGACCTGCATGAGCGTCCGCGACCGCCTCGCGACCGTCCGGGTCGCCCGCTCGACCGGCGCCGCGCCGCGGACGATTCTCGGACTGTTCGCCGGGCGGGCGACGCTCCTCACCGCCGTCGGGGTCGCACTCGGCTACGCCGCGGGCGTCGTGCTCCCCAACGCGGCCGTCAGCGCCGCGGTCACCGTCGGCGTCCCGGTCGCGCTCCCCCTTCGCGTCACGCGCGAGGTGGCCCTCGTCGTGGCGCCGATACTCGGGGGACTCCTCGTCGTCGGTGCGCTCGCGGGCGCGGCGGGAGCGTGGCCCGCGGTCCGGCGCTCGCCCGCCCGCCTCGGGGACGCGTCGGTCGACGGCGGGACGGGACTCGGGGGACGACTCCCCGTCCCCGAACTCCGCCTCGTCGGCTGGCGGGCGCTCGTCCCGACGGCGGCGACGCTGGCGGCGTTCGTGACGTTCGTCCTCGTGCTGTCGTCGATGGCCGGGGCCGTCGCGCCGATGGTCGCGGCCGACGGCGGCACCATCACCCGGCCCGGTAGCGAACACCCCGTCGCCAGCCGCGTCCCCGAGGGCTACGCGACGGCGCTGCAGGGGCGGGGCATCGACGCCAGCGCCGAGATACTCCTGTTCGAGGTGGTCCGCGGCTCCCCCGCGCTGGCGCGGGGCGCGGACTTCGCCGCGTTCGCCAACGCCACCGACGCGCACCTCGCGCGCGGCCGCCGTCCGACGGCGACCGACGAGGCGGTTATCGGCGCGGACCTCGCCCGGACGCTCGGCGTCGACGTCGGCGACAGACTCACGCTCGGCGGGTCGACCGCGCCAGCCGTGACGCGGGTCGAGGTCGTGGGGACGTTCACGGCTCCGGGGTCGTACGACGACCAGCTAGTCGTCTCGCTCCCCGTCGCGCGCCACCTCTCCAACGTCGACTCGGCCGACGCGGTCCACCTCGTCCGCGCCGAGAGGCTCCCCGACGCCAACGCGCCGACCGGCCCGGCGGTGACCGTCACCGGCGTGTCCGCGCAGTCGCCGCTCCCCCGGAACCGCTCCGTCGAGGTGACGCTCGCCCTGCGGAACACCGCCTCCGAGCGGCGGAAAACCGGCGTCACCGTCGGACTGGCCGACCGTACCCGCCGGGTGAACGTGGCGGTGCCCGCGAACGGTCAGCGAACCCTCCGAGTCCGTCTCTCGACCGACGGCATCGCGCCCGGCGACGCGACCCTTCGCGCCGGCGACGCCACGCAGACCGTTCGCGTCGTGCGGCCGGACGCGCTCTCCGTCGAGGGCCTCCCCGTGCGCGCCCCGCCCGGGAGCGCCCCGCTCGTCCGCGTGCGGACGGCCACGAACCGGTCCGTGCCGAACGCGACCGTCTCGGTCGCCGGGCGGACCGTGACCACCGACGCCGACGGGCGCGTCCGGGTACCGCTGGGCGCCCCGGGCGCGAAGCGCGTGCGGGTCGAGGCGGGCGACCGCGCCGCGACCGCGTCGGTCACCGTCGCCGAGGGGGCGACCCGCCGTCTCGTCGGGACCGTCCGCGTCGACCCTGCGTCGCCGACGGTGCTCGCACGGCCGGACGCCCGAGTCGGCCTCTACAACCCGTGGAACCGGACGCTCCGACGGTCGGTCGCGGTGACCGGACCGGGGACGACGGCGTCGCGGAACGTCACCCTCCCGCCCGGGGAGCGAACGACGGTCCGAGTAGGGCTCCCCCGCCGGTCGCCGGGGACCTACGAGGTCTCGGCTCGCTCCGCGGGCCGGACGCTCGCGTCGGCGTCCTACGAGGTCACGGGCGACGACCGCCTCGCGTCCGTCGTCGCCAACAGCGGCCGAACGGGCAGTTCGGGCATCGGCCGGGCCGCCTCGGTCGCGTTCGGCAACGTGTGGGTGGTGCTGGCGACTATCCTCGGGTTGAGCGGCGCGCTGGCCGTCGGGGGGACCACCGCGACGTTCGCGCAGTCCATCCACGCCCGGCGGCGGGCCGTCGGCGTCCGCCTCGCCACCGGCGCGACCCGGCGGCAGGTGCTCGGCACGGTCGTCCGGGACGCTCTCGTCGTGGGCGCGGCCGCGAGTGCGATAGCCGTCGGCGTCGGACTCGCCCTCGTGACCGCCCTCGACTCGCTGGGGTACATGACCGCGTTCGGCGTGAACCTGACGACGGCGCCGCGACCGGCGGTGCTCGCGGCGACCGCCGCGGCCTCGGTGGCGCTGGCGGTCGCGGGCGCGGTCCTCACCCTGTTCGGCCTCTTTCGCCGTCCGCTGACGGACCTCGTCGCCGACCGGCCGCCGGGACGGACGGGGGGTGACCGCCGTGAGTGAGACCGCCCGCCGCCGACTGTTCGCGCTCGCGGTCGCGGCGGCGTTCGTGGCGGGGCTGGGCCTCCGTCTCGTCCCGCTCCACTGGAGTCCGCTCCCGGCGACGCTCGACGGCTTCCAGTACGCCGACCTCGCCGCGACGGCTCGCTCGTCCGCCCCCCTCCTCGGATCGGAGATACTGTCGGACGAACTCGTGTTCACCGCACTGCTGGCTGTGCTGAGCGCCGTCGTGGGGGAAGCGCCGCTGGTCGTGGCCCAGCCGATGGCGGCCGCGGTCGGTGCGGTCGCCCCGATCGCGGCCGGCGCGCTCGCGGCCCGGACGGGGCGGGAACTCGACTGGCCGGCGCGGCGCGTCGGGCTCGCGGCGACGCTCGCCGTACTCGGCGTCGCCGTCGAGGGGCTCTACCTCCGGCGCACGGGGGTCCCCGACGAGGAGGCCGTGGGCCTGCTTCTCGTCCCGCTTCTCGCCATCGCGGTACACCGCATCCTCGTCACCGGACGAGCGCGGTGGGCGGCGGTGACGGGACTGTTCGCGGCCGCGTTCCCGCTCCTCCACAACCTGAGCACCGTCGTCGCCCTGCTCACGGCGACGGGGGTGCTGGCGCTGGGCGTCGGGCGCTCCCCGCGCCGGGGGGTCGCGCTCGCCGGAGGGTTGGTGACCGCCTTCTGGGTCTACTTCTTCGCGTACTACGGGTTCGCCGACCGCCTCGGCCTCGGCAACTCCTACCAGACGCTCTTGGGTGACTACCTCGGCCTGTTCGCGGCGTGGGTCGTCCTGTTCGTGGCCGGCGTCCGGTGGTTCCGGAGCACGACCGACGGCGTTCGTCGACTCCTCTACCTGTCGCCCGTCTGCCTCGGCGTCGCACTCGTCGCCGCCAACGCCGTCCGCCCGATATTCCCCGGGACCGTTCGGTCCCCGCCGCTCGTGGTCGCGCTCCTGTCGCTCTACCTCGTCCCGTTGGGGCTAGCGGCGCTGGCGCTGGACCGAATCGAGCGCGCCCCCGCGGCGGGCGTCGCCGCGTCGGTGCTCCTCGCACCCTTCGCCGTCGTCTACTACGGCGTCACCGCCTCGATGAACCCGGCGTTCTTCGACGCGGTGATGCGCGTCCAGTCGTTCGCCCACCCCGCCGTGTTCGCGTTCGCCGGCCTCGCCGTCGCGGCGCTCCTCGACTCGGGCGCCGTCGACGACGCCCGGACTCGGCTGTCGGACGCACGTGCGAGCGAGAACGGCGTCGACCGCGGGCGCCTGCGCACCGTCGTCGCGGTGGTCTTCGTGCTCTGCCTGCTCGGAACCGTCCCGCTGGGCTACGTCGAACTCGACACGGCGACATACCCGAGCACGACGACGCGGTCCGAGTTCCGGGCGGCGACGTTCGCGGCGACCCACACGCGCGGCGCGTTCGCCGCCGGCGACCCCGTCTCCCGGGTCGCACACTACTACCACGACGACGCCGGGGCCTCCAAGGCTCCGACGCGGGCGTGGCTGGCGTCCGGCGGCGACCCGCCGTCCTGTCCCGTCGTCTCGCGGGAGTCGTGGACGCGTGCGGGCGCGCACCTCTACCCCGCGGCCCCAGAGACGCTGTCCGACGCCCGCCACCGGCAACTGCTGACGCGTCGCAACCTCGTCTATTCCTCGAACGGTCTCGACCCGATCTACGTCACCGTCCCCCCGGGGGCCGACGACGGCGCCTGCTGACGCCGACGAACGTACCTTTATGCGGGTCGCCTTCGGAGGGCCGCGTAGGCGATGACGGACCCTATCATCGAGGCCACCAACCTCCGAATCGACCGCGGCGACGCGACGCTCCTCGAAGACGTTTCGATGTCGGTCCCGCGGGACGCGCGACTCGTCGTGCAGGGGCCGAGCGGCGCGGGCAAGACGACGCTGTTCCACGCGCTCGGACTGCTCATCGGGCCGACCGAGGGCCGACTCGTGGTCGACGGCGAGGACGTCGCGGACGTCTCCGAGCGCCGCCGGGCGCGCCTCCGCCGGGACACGGTCGGCATCATCTTTCAGGACTTCCGGCTCATCGGCGACCTCACGGCGTGGGAGAACGCCGCCCTCCCGCAGGACCACACGGGGAGCCGCGACGAGGCGTGGCTCGAAGAGCTCTTCGAACGGCTCGACGTCTCGGACCTCCGGCGGCAGTACCCCCCGACGCTGAGCGGCGGCGAGAGACAGCGCGTCGCCATCGCGCGCGCGTTGGCGAACCGCCCGTCCGTCGTCCTTGCCGACGAACCCACCGGCCAGTTGGACCCGGACACCGCCGACCGGGTGCTCGAACTTCTCTTCGAACTCCACGAGGAGACGAACACCGCCCTCGCCGTCGTGACCCACGACCGGGGGCTGAGCCGCCACTTCGAGCGCACGCTCCACCTGCGGGACGGCCGTATCGTCGACGCCCGCGCCCCGCCCGAGGTCTGAACCTCGCTCACCGGCCGGCCGACTTCGACTGCTCGGCGGGGTCGCCCCGGAGGCTCAGGAGCGTCACCGCGCCGACGCTGGCGAGCACGATGCCGACGTTCAGGACGCCGAGGCCGACGAGTAGCTCCGGCGGCGCGTACACCCGTATCCGGACCCCGAAGGCGGTCAGCATCCCGGCGGCCGAGAGGGCGCGGAGCGAGAGGAGGGCGACGCCGACGGCGAGGACGGAGCTCGTGACGCCGATGCGGAGGGCGTCGCCGAGGAAGACGCGGATGAGTCGGCCCGGCGACGCTCCGGTGACCCGGTAGAGGCCGACGTACCGCCGCCGGGCGAACATCGCCTGCGCCGAGATAATAGACGTGCTCCCGAACACCGTCAGTCCGGCGAAGACGACGAACGCGCCCTGCACGTAGACGAGCGTCTGGACGACCCTCTCGACGGTTCGCCCCGCGCCGAGTCCGGACCCCTGCCCGTAGGCGGCCGTCCCGTCCATCTCGGTGACGCGGTAGGTGCCGTTCTCGAGCGGCGCACCGGCGGCCGTGCGGACGGTGAGCGACCCGACGCCGTCCGGCGGCGTCGGGAGTCGCGCGTCGATGGTCGCCTCGCCGCCCGGCCCGACCGTCACCCGCCGCGTCCGATTCCACCCCGAGTCCGTCTCGAAGACGACGGTGCGGGTCAGCGACCGGTCCCACGGGTTCGAGAGCGTCAGCCGCGCCACCGGCGTCGCGTCCCGGTCGACCGCCGGCGGGGGCATCTCCAACTCGGCCGAGAGGTCGCGCGTCGCGTTCGGGGCGACCGAGAGCGGGTACGTCGTGGCCGACCGGGTTTCACCGTCGACGACCAGCCTGTACGACCCCGGGCGGTCGGGCATGGTCACCCGCGCCGCGCCGGTCCGGTTCGCCCGGACCGTCTCCCCCGCCAGCGAGACGGTCGCGTTCGGGAGCGGGTCCCCCCTCGCGGAGACGGCGCGGACGGTCAGCGCCGCTCCCGGCGGCGCGCGCGTCGGGGCGAACTCGAGGCGCGCCGCGTCGGGGGGGTACGCCGTGAGTCGCTCGACGACTCCCGCGAACGCGACCCGGTGCTCCCCCGGCCGCGCGACGGGGAGCGACAGCCGCACCGTCCGCGTCTCGCCCGGAGCGAGCGTGACGTTCCGTCGCGTCGCGTTCGCCCCGACCCGGAGTTCGAGCGTGCGCGTGTGCCGCACCTCTCCGAAGTTCGTGAGGCGGACGGACACGGTCACGTTCTCGCCGACCACGGCCTCCTCCGGCACCGTGTAGTTCCTGACGACGATGCCGGTCTCGGCCGACCCGTTTCCGCCGGCGTCGGACCCGGTCGCGTACTGCTCCGCCGACCCACCCTCGACGCGGACGAGGTTCGCCTCCCCCGCCGAGACCGCCGAGAGGTGGCGCGCCGTCGCCAGCGGGACGAGGAGTTGGTCGTCGGTCATCCCCGTCGCCTCGAACTCGCCCACCACGGTGACGCGGGCGACGCCGGGGACCGCCCCGCCGCCCATGAGGAGGCTGTCGCCGACGCCGACGTCGAGCGTCTCGGCGAGGTCCGAACCGACGACCGCCTGATGCGGGTTCCGCGGTGCGTGCCCGGCCACCAGCCGCGACCCCGTTATCCCGGCGAACGCCGTGTAGTTCACGCCCCGGGCGAGGTAGGGTTGCGACCGCTCGCCGACCACCTCCGGGACGAGTATCTCCGGACTCGCTCGGCCCCCGTCCGCGCGGACCGCGTCGGCGACGTCGGTGTCGACGCTGCTGGCGAGGGGGTGGGGCACCCCGGACTGGACGACCGTGTTCCCGGAGGTTTCGACGAGCGGCGCCAGCGTGACCACGGACGAGAGGACCAACACACCGACGCAGACGAACACGGCGAGCGTCGCCGCCGTCGGGACGACGGTGCGCCACTCCAGCACCGTCGGTGCAAGGCGGTCGCGGAGGCGCCGGAGCGCCCCCACCGAGTCCCGTCCCGCGACTCCCCGTCCCGCCTCTGCGGTCGCGGACGGCGTCTCGGCCGGAGCGGTCGGGACGGCCGCGTGGGCGACGACGTAGCCCACCGCCGCGCCGAACGCGACGAGTCCCGCCGCGGCCGGGGCCGCCACCCCGGCCACCGTGTCGACCACGCGCGGGGCGACCACCGCCGCCGGGCGCACGTACCCCGTCCCGAGGGCCGCCGCGACCGGAAGCGCGAGGCCGGCGCACGCACCGAGTCCGACCCCGGCGGCGACTCGGAGGCCGCCACGGAGGGCGAACAGGCGGAGCAGGGCCGGCTTCGTCGCGCCCGTCGCCCGGGCGGCGAAGATGGTCGTCGACCTCTCGACGACGCTCGTGCGCGTGAGCGAGTAGACTATCACGCCAACGATCAGCGCCTCGCCGAACGTCACCAGCCAGAGCAGACCGGTGAGGCTGCTCGCGCCCCGCCGGAGGTACGTCCCCGCCGTCGTGAGCTTCGTCCGGTCGAGGCCGCCGTCGCTACCGACCGCCGGGTCGGGCCGGACGACCAGCACGCTGGTCGTCCCGAGGCTCCGGACCGTCTCGGGGTGGGCGACGAACCACCCCGGCGGGAGGATGGAGGACGACCGCGCCGGTTCGACGGTCAGCGTGCGCCGGCCCGACCGAGCGGGGAACTGCCGCTGGTCGGTGGCGTCAACGTCGCCTCGTAGCACGCCCCGCTCCGGCGTCGCGGGCACCGTCGCGTCCGCCCACGGGTAGGACGCGCTCTCGATGACCGGCGGCGCGTCCGGCGGTATCCCGACGACCACGTACGACCGCCCGTTCGCGGTCGTCTCCGCCACCGGAAACCGGAGTGTCTCCCCGTTCGAGGCCGACGCGGACGGCGAGCGGACGTACTCGACCGTCGTCTCGCGGGTGAGGCTAGCGGTCGTGTCGTCTACTTCCGCCGCCGTCAGGCCCAGCATCAGCGTCGCCCCGACTAGAAACGCCGTCACCACCGCGACGACGACGACCGCGAGGACGTCCCGCCGCGAACCGCTCAGGGCGAGCGTCCGACGGTATCCCATTGTACTCGTTTCCCGGAAGCCGACCCATAACGTTACCGATGTGAAATGATTCCCACGGCCCCGCCGCGGGTTCGCTCCGCACGCGGTTTACAACGACTATACGAAAAATATCAAATCGCTATATTTCAACACTAACAGATAAATCCGAGAGAAATAATTTAAAATAGCACTATCTCGAAGACGGGGGTGTATCGACCTAGCCACCGGAGCACCGGTCGGAGAGACAGACCGAACCGGAGGCTACGGCCTCTCACCGCCGGAATACGACGAGAGAGTACTCCGGTCCTCGTCCCCGCCGTTCTCCTCCCGGCGTGACACCGGCCGCCGCGATGGAACGCCGATTCGTCGAGGCGGGTCGACCGAACCGCCGAGTAGGACTATCTATTAGCCAACTGACGGGACATTCGATTGACCTATTTATCGTTGTACATCGTTCGTCGTGTATTCTTATCAGTTCGAGTGACCTTCATCTTCCGTATCAGCTGAATTATACATATTGCCCCGCCTCGTTCTCGGACGGCGCCGGTTCGTTCCGTCCGACGCGGACCGTTACAACGCTATCACCGTAACGCATTCATCGGCGTAGTCCTTCCTTCGTTACACCCGTATCGACGTAACGGACCGCCGGTGGCGGCGGCGAGTGTTCGGGCCGACGCCCGTCCTGCCGATAGCGAACGCCGGTGTCGAACGGCCGCCGTGGTCGAACACGGGCGTTCGGCCGTCTCGTCGGTTCTTCCTCCCGGGACGCCGTCACATCGATGCCGTCGTCGCGGGCGCGGCGTTCGTCTTCGGTTGGAATTCCTCGAATACTTCTTCGCATCGCGAAACGACCCTTACCCATCGTGACCATCTGCGGGTCGCTCGGTCCTCGGCGTCGACGCTCAGATTCCCCGCTCGTATCCGCTCTCAGGCCCTCCCACGCCGTTCGTCATACGTAACTACCTCGTGTCGCAGTTCTTACCCCTAATGGCACAGTTATATACCAGGACACACTCGTTCGACGTGATGAGTTCGCCGAGAGCCCAGTCCGGAGCAGTCAGTTCGCTAGACGACTTGGCGGTCATCGTGGACACCGACTTCCACCTCACCGAACGCCAGGAGGACATCGTTCCGTACCTCGACGACCCGTTCGGTAAGCTACTCGACCGCGGCGACGAGACGGAGGACTACGGTTACCTGAGTCGCGTCTACCCGGCCCACGGGATGGTCGGCCCGGTCACGGTCGGCAAGAGCGACAACCCCACCGTTCGCTCGTCGGAGGCGGTCCACCGCGGGAGGGACCTCATCGGGTGGGACAAGGCCCTCGCCACGCCGACGCAGAATCTCTACCTCGGCGCGGTCCACCACGACGACCTCGCGGCGGCGCTCGCGAACGCGTACAACGACTGGCTGCTCGACGAGATAGTCGACACCGACGAGGGCGTCTACGGCGCGGCCCTCGTCGCGCCGCAGAAGCCACACGAGGCGGCCGAGGAGGTGGACGACCGGGCCGACGAGAGCGGCATCGCCGGCGTGATGCTCCCCAGCGGGTCGGTCCACCCGACGCTCGGCGATGAGTCGTACTACCCGCTCTACGACGCCTGCGAGCGCGCGGGCCTCCCGCTGATGATGCACAACGCCGCGGGCTGTATGATGACCCGGTTCCCCACCCAGTGGCAGGCCATGGACCGTCAGCTTCCGGTCCACGTCACCGCGCACAACATGATGCACCAGACCAACCTCGCCGACATGCTCACGAGGGGCGTGCCCGTGCGGTTCCCCGACCTCGACTTCGTGATTCAGGAGGCGGGGCTGGGCTGGTACCCCTACTTCATGCGTCGGATGGACCACGACTACAAGGGGTCGAAGTGGGACGCGCCGGTGCTGGAGAAACAGCCGAGCGAGTATCTCCGTGACCAGTTCTACATCACCAGCCAACCCGTCGAGGGCGCGGATGACCCGCAGTATCTCAACGCGATAACCCGCCTGTTCGGGGGCGAGAACAACCTCATGTTCTCCTCGGACTACCCCCACTTCGACTTCGACAACACCGACGCCCTCATGAAGATACTCCGCTCCGAGTTCGACGGCGACGAGATACGGAACATCTACGGCGAGACCGCCGAGACGGTCTACGACTTCTGACCATGGGGACCGAACCGGAGCCACGACCCGACGCCGACGAGTTCCATCACGTCGTCTCCGTCGACGCGTTCGACGACGCCGACCGAGTGATCGCCGACGTTCGAGGGCGGGAGATAGCCGTGGTACGCGCGAACGGCGAGTTCCACGCGCTGTCGAACTACTGCCCCCATCAGGGCGGCCCGGCCTGCGAGGGCCTGCTCTCCGGCACCGTCGGCGTCGACGACGACTACGAACTCACGTGGGAACGCGACGGCGAGATAGTGGCCTGCCCGTGGCACGGCTGGGAGTTCGACGTCACCGACGGCCGCCACCTCGCCAGCGAGGACTACCGCCTCCCGACCTACGAGGTCCGCGTCGCCGACGGCGAACTGTACGTCCGACTGTGACCGCCGCCTCACGCCACCCGTGAACCCGTCCGACCTCGAAGACCGTCCCCCCGGCTGGGACCCGAACGACCCCTACGAGGGCGTCGACGTCGACGCGCTACCGTCGTGGTGGTCGCGTTCGATAGCGGAGTTCGACCGACACGGTCTCCGACCCTACCAACCGCCCCGGTTCGCCGACGACGTCCTCACGCCGCCGGTGGTGGACCGCCTCGAAGCCGAGTTCGACGCCGAGATTCGACTCATGGGCGTCGACGCCGGCTACGGCGACGCGTGGGGCGTCTACGTCGACGGCGAACGCGTGTTGACCGTCGACCGGGAGCGGGAACCCGCGGGTTTCACCCGGTTCGACGTCACCCGGGACGCCTTCGAACGCGCCGTCCGCGACCAGTTCGACGCCGACGGGTGACCGACGACCGGACGTCCGCCACTCCCTCGCTCTCGCCGCCCGACACGCCCGGGGCGTTTCACTGTGACGAACGCGGGACACAGTTCGTTTCCCAGTAGTTCTATGCTACCTCGCGGCGAGGGTGACGTATGGACGCCGACCAGTCGGACTCGAACCCCCCCGGTCCCGAGGGGCGGACGATAGGGAGCGTCGAGAACACCATCGAGGTGCTCACCGAGATACGGAAGCGTGACGGCGCGCGCGTCACCGAACTCGCCGAGGCGACCGGCCTGTCGAAGAGTTCGGTGTACAAGCACCTCTACACCCTCCTCAACGCCGACTTCGTGGTGAAGGAGGGCGACGAGTACCGCCTCGGCCTCCGCTTTCTCGACCTCGGCGGGCACGTCCGAAAGGAGAAACCCGGCGCGACCACGATAAAGCTGAAGCTTCAGGAACTGGCGGCGGAGACGGGCGAGAGCGCCCAGTTCGCCGTCGAGGAGCACGGGTACGCGGTGGTGCTCTACCGAGAGGTGAGCCATCAGGGCGTGTTCTCGAAGGGCCGCGTCGGCAAGCGGTTCTACATGCACCAGACCGCGGCGGGCAAGGCCATCTTGTCGCGGTTCTCCGACGAACGGGTGGCGGAGATACTCGACCGGCGGGGACTCGGCGACGCCACGGGCAACGCCATCGACGACCGGGAGCGGTTCTTCGAGGAACTCGAAGCCGTGCGCGAACGCGGCGTGGCGTTCAGTCGCGGCGAGAGCACCGAGGGGTTACGCGCGGTGGGCGTCCCGCTGACGGACCCCGACGGCGACGTTCTGGGCGCGTTCGCGGTGGCGGGGCCGGCCCACCGCCTGCAGGACGACCGGTTCGAGAGCGAGATTCCCGACCTCGTCCGGGGCATCGTCAACGAGGTCGAACTCAACCTCGCGTACTCCTGACCCTCGCCCGCCGAGCCGTTCGGGTCTCCCAAACGTGATGGGCGCTGCCTGTGTGCCGAACCGACCGCGGGGCGTCCGTCGTAGTCCGACCGCGGACCCCTCGCCGGCCGCGTTCGTCACGTTTTCACTGCCAGCGACGGTCACCGCCCCTCCGGCCTCGCTCTCGGACCGTTCGACGGTCCCAAACCCTCTCTCCGTCCCTGATACGGCCGCACAAGTAACCGGACGGGAATCTGCCCTTAACTTCCGCCCGCCGGGACGTTTGGAAGAGCCGAACGCTTATGCCGACCGCCCGCGAGGTGAGGGTATGACGCGGGACGGCGCACCACGGACGATCGATTCGGTCGAGAGAGCGTGTCGTGTCATCGACCTGTTGAAGGAACGGGGCACCGTCGGCGTCTCGGAACTCGCGGAGGCCCTCGACCTCTCGAAGGGGACGGCCTACTCCTACCTCGCGACGCTCGTGGAGAACGGGTACGCCGTCGCGGACGACGGCCGCTACCACCTCAGCTTCCGCTACCTGAGCCTGAGCGAGGCCGCCATCGACCGCGTGGGGGCGTACGACGTCGTGACCGAGCAGTTGGACGCCGTCGCCGACGAACACGGCGAACGGGTGCAGTTCGCCGTCGAGGAGGGCGGGCGGGCGGTCTACCTCTACCGCGCGACGGGCGAGGAGGCGGTCAACCCCTCCGTCGGTATCGGCCACTACGAGTACCTCCACTGCATCTCGC
Source organism: Haloferacaceae archaeon 50 (assembly GCA_046097085.1). Classification (GTDB taxonomy): domain Archaea; phylum Halobacteriota; class Halobacteria; order Halobacteriales; family Haloferacaceae. The sequence goes on from CP175569.1 coordinate 72,864, forward strand.
TGGGCAAGACGATGCTCGCCCGCCTCCCCGACGAGCGGGTGGCCGAGATAGCGGACCGCCACGGCCTGCCCGAGCAGACGGGTAACACCATCACCGAGTTGGACGAACTGACCGCCGAGTTGGAGCGCATCCGCGAACGGGGGTACGCCGTGGACGACGAGGAGCGCGTCCACGGCATCCGGTGCATCGCGGTGCCGCTGAACACGGGCGAGTCGGACCCCCTCGGCGCCATCAGCGTCTCCGGCCCCGCGCGCCGGATGACCGACGACCGCATGCGGGGCGACCTGCTCGAGTCGCTCCTACAGGCCGCCAACGTCATCGAGGTGAACTCCCAACTGGGCTGACGCGGCCGCCGCCGTTCTCGGACTGGCGCCGTCGACGAGGGGGGTGGGGCCCCGTATCTGCGGCAACCTATTTGTACTCGGCCCCGAACGGTGGCGTATGCGCGTCAACCAAGCCGTCGTAGACCGTCTCGTGTCCAACGGTATCGACACCGTCTTCGGGATACCCGGGAAGCAGTCGCTGCCGCTGAACGAGGAGATGGGCTCACGCGACGACATCGACTTCGTGGTCGCCCGCCACGAGACGGCCGTCTCCCACGAGGCGTGGGGGTACGCCGAGACCAGCGGTCGGATGGCGGCGACCGTCGTCATCCCCGGCCCGGGCGACATGAACGCCATGAACGGGCTCAAGAACGCGCTCAACGACTGCACGCCGCTGTTACACATCGCCATCGAGACCGAACCCGAACTCCGGGGCGGGGACGCCATCCACGAGACGCCGCCCGACACCTACGACAACGTCGTCAAGGAGAACGTCCTCGTGGAGAACCCCGCGTCGACCGCCGCGGAGATAGACCGCGCCGCGGAGATAGCGCGGACCGAACCGCGGGGGCCGGTGCGGGTCGGCGTCCCGAAGAACTTCCTCAAGATGGACGTGTCGCTGGCCGAACGCGGCACGTCGGCGGCCGGCGAGCGCGTCGAACCCGCCCCGGAGACCGTCTCGCGGGCGGCCGACCTGCTGGCGTCGGCGGCGTCCCCCGTCGTCTTCGCCGGCGGCGGCGTGCGGAGCGCCGAGGCGAGCGACGAACTCGTCGCGGTGGCCGAACGCCTCGGCGCGCCCATCGTCACCTCGTACAAGGGCAAGGGCGTCGTCGCGGAGGACCACGACCTCTCTGCGGGGACGCTCGGCGGCAGCGCGAGCCCCGAACTCCTGTCGTGTCTCGCGGAGTCGGACGTCGCCCTCGGCGTCGGCACCGACCTCGACGCGCTGGGGACCCGCGGTTTCACGGTGGAGTTCCCCGACGAACTGGTCCACGTCACGCTCGACGCGAGCGACGTGGGGACGGGGTACGAGCCGACCGTGGGCGTGGTGGCCGACGCCAAGCCGACGCTGGCGGCGCTCGACGACGCCTTGGTCGACCGTGAACTCGCGGCGGACGGGGACGGTGTCGCTCGCGCCCGCCACGTCCGAGAGCGTACGGCGGAGCGGGTGTCGGAACTCGTCGACGCCCGCGACCCGCTCACGTCCGTGGGCGCGCTCTCTGCCGTCCGGGACGCGCTCCCGCGGGAGGCGGTGGTCTCGGCCGACGCCGGCGGGTTCCGGGTGTGGGGGCTCAACACCTTCGAGGCGTACGGCCCCCGCCGGTACGTCAACCCCGGGTCGTGGGCCACCATGGGGACTGCCGTGCCCGCCGCGATCGGCGCGGCGCTGTCGAACCCCGACGTCCCCGCCGTGGCGCTCACGGGCGACGGCGGCCTGATGATGTGCGTCCACGAACTCCACACGGCGGTGACCGAGGACGTCCCGGTCGTGGTCGTGGTGTTCAACAACGACGACTACGCCATCATCAGCGAGGAGGCCGGGCGGAGCTACGACCTCCGCCCCCGCGAGTACGGGTGGTCCGACCACCCGGTCGACTTCGTGACCGTCGCCGAGGGGATGGGGATGGACGCGACGCGGGCGGACGACCCCGAGTCGATACGCGAGGCCCTGTCCGACGCCCTCGACTCCGACCGCCCGTCGCTCGTCGAGGTGCGCACCGACCCGGACGAACCGCAGGCGAGCGAGTGGATGCGCGCGTGACGGCGGGGACGCCCGGATTCGGGGAGAGCGGTAGGACTAAATATCCGCTCGCCGTTCGCCCGTGTGTATGGACCTAGGCATCGACGGAGACGCCGCGATAGTCACCGCGTCCAGCAGCGGACTCGGGAAGGCGGCCGCGACGGCGCTGGCCCGCGAGGGCGCGAACGTCGTCGTCAACGGCCGCGACGAGGACCGACTCGAAGCGGCCGCCGAGGAGATTCGCGCCGAAGCGTCGGGCGAGGTAGTGGCACAGCAGGGCGACCTGACCGAGAAGGCGGACACCGAGGCCATCGTCCAGCGGTGCGTCGACGAGTTCGGCGGGGTCGACCACCTCGTGACTAACTCCGGCGGCCCGGCCAGCAAGCCGTTCATGGAGACGACCGACGAGGAGTGGTACCACGCCTACGACCTGCTGGTGATGAGCGTGGTTCGCCTCGTGCGCGAGGCGGCCGAGCACCTGCAGGCCGACGGCGGCGGCACCATCGTCAACTCCACGTCCCACAGCGTGAAGGAGGCCATCGACGGCCTCGTGCTGTCGAACTCCGTGCGGATGAGCGTCGTGGGGCTGGAGAAGACGCTCTCGCGGGAACTCGCGCCCGACGTGCGCGCCAACACCGTGATGCCGGGCGCTCACGAGACCGACCGCATGGTGTACCTCATCGAGAACTCGGTCGACCGCGGCGAGTACGACTCCTACGAGGAGAGCGAGTCGGCGTGGACCGACGACATCCCGATGGGTGAACTCGGCCCGCCGGGCGAGTTCGGCAACGTCGTGGCGTTCCTCTGTTCCGAGCGAGCCAGCTTCATCAACGGCGAGGCGCTGATGGTGGACGGCGGCGACGCGCGGTCGAACCTCTGAGCTGACGCCGCGCCGGCGCTCCACCCACCTTTATGGGTCGGTGGGGTGTGTGTCGAGACGACTCGGGCCGCGGCCCGGCGCCGGTTCCGGTGACCGCGTCCCGTCCACTCACCATGCCACAGCGTATCGACGCCTTCACGCACGTCCTGACCGAGGAGTTCTACGAGACGCTCGTCGCCGACCACGAGTTCAAGGGACTGAGCGGCGACCCCTCCTTCTTCTGGGACTTCGAGAACCGCCTCGACGACATGGACAAGTTCGGTATCGACAAACAGGTACTCACCATCGCCCTCCCGCCCATCTGGCAGGGGATGGACGACGACGACGCACTCGAACTCACGAAACTCGCCAACGACGAGATACGGCGCGTCGCCGAGGAGTACCCCGACCGGTTCATCCCCGTCGGCACCGTCCCGAAGGTCAACGGCGAGTTCATGGACGAGTTCGACCGCTGTATCGACGACCTCGGGATGGCCGGCATCCAGATATTCTCGAACGTCGACGGCCAGCCGATAGACCGGCCGGCGTTCCACCCGCTCTACGAGCGCGCCGACCAGAAGGACGTCCCCCTCTGGATTCACCCACAGCTCCACGAGTGGTACGACTGGGCCAGCGAGTACATGGAACACCGCCTGTTCGGGTGGCCGTTCGACACCACGCTCGCGCTCTCCCGTCTCGTGTTCAGCGGCGTGATGGACGAGTACGACCTCGACGTCCTCGCCCACCACATGGGCGGGATGGTGTCGTTCTACGGGAGCCGCATCGACTCCTTCTACGAGTCGCGCATGGAGTTCCCCGAGAACTATCAGGACACGGACCTCCCGGACCTCGACCGCCCCGTGAGCGACTACTTCCGCGACTTCTACGCCGACACGGCCGTCAGCGGGTCGCTCCCCGCCCACGAACTCGGCTACTCCTTCTTCGGCGACGACCGCCTCGTGTTCAGCACGGACTACCCCTTCGGCCCCCGCCGCGGCAAGAAGTGGGTCGAGGCGGGCCTCCGGAACGTCGACGACATGCGGGTGAGCGACGAGGCGCGCCAGCGCATCCTCGCGGACAACCTGCTCGAACTCATCGGCTGACGCCGCGGACGCGGCCTCCTCCCGCGGTCGGCGAAGTACCCAAACGTATATGACTGTCTGGGAATACACCTGCGTTGTCGACAGTTCATGAGACCGGTCACCACATCCCCGACCCGACGCGTCCCGGCCGACGACTGCACGCACGCGCCCCGCACGGTGGGACCATGGTGAGTCCAGTGACCGCCCCGGTGGCCAAACTCGGCCACGTCGCGACCCACACGCCCGACCTCGACGAGTCCGTCTGGTTCTTCCGCGACGTGCTCGGACTCAAACTCGTGGAGCGGACCGACGGCGTGGCGTACCTCAGGGGCCTCCGCGACTGGGAGCACCACACGCTGAGCGTCATCGAGTCCGGGCAGACTGGGGTCGACCACATCGCGTTCCGCACGACGAGTCGGGAGGCGTTGGACGAACTCGCGGAGGGGTTCGGGGCCGACGGCGAAGACGTGACCTACGTCGACGAGGGCGAGGAGGCGGGGCAGGGCGAGGCCGTCCGTGTGGACAAGTTCGGCCACCCCTACGAGTTCTACTACGACGTGGAGAAGCCGAACCCACCGAAGGAGGAGCGCTCCCGCCTCCGGAACCGGGTGTACAGCGAGTCCGCCGGGAACCGCGTCTCGCCGCGACGCATCGACCACGCCCACGTGCAGGACGGCCGGTCGCCCGCCCACGCGGCGTGGCTACAGGAGGAACTCGGGTTCGGGGTGAACGAGCAGTACCGGATGAACGACGGCGAACTCTGGGGGTGGTGGTTCTCGGTCACGCCCCTGCCCCACGACTTCGCCGTCCACCGCCTCGAAGCGGGCGCCGACCCCATGTTCGACCACCTCTCCTACCACGTCGATAGCCTTCAGGACCTCTGGAAGGCCGCCGACGTGCTGGCCGAACACGGCATCGAACCCGACGGCGGTCCCGGCAAGCACGCCATCACCAGCGCCGACTTCCTCTACGTCTCTGACCCCGCGAGCGAACTCTGCATCGAACTGTTCGCCGGACCGGGCTACCTCAACTTCGAACCCGACTGGGAACCCATCGAGTGGACCGAAGACGAGATAGGTGGGGAGACCAGCCACCAGTGGATCGGCGAAGGGCCGGGATGGGACGGTCTCGCGTACCCGGAGCGGTAGTCGACTTCCTACGAGTACGCTGCGAGTGAGACAACACCGCACTCGCGATTCGAACTTCGCATCCGCTCCTAGTTATCGCGAACGACGGGACGGTGTCCTGTCGAGCGTGAAATGGGGGCACGCCGGGTACGGGCGAACACCGCTGTGGTGGCTCACGCGACGACACCGGAGATAGGACTGTGGGGAGAGCGGAACACTAGTAGCGCGGACGCCTTCGGCCGACGCGTCGTGAGGCGGGCCGGGAGAGAGCGCCGGCGACTTACCCGTCGAGGCGCGTCATCTCCTCGTCGGTCAGGGCTATCCCGGTGGCGGCCACGTTCTGCCGGAGGTGCTCGACGCTCGACGTGCCCGGGATGGGGAGCGTCACGTCGGAGTGTTCGAGGAGCCACGCCAGCGCTATCTGCTGGGGCGTGGCGTCGTGGGCGTCGGCCACGTCGGCGACGGCCTCCTCCCGGTCGCCGAGGTCGCCGCCGCCGAGTGGGTACCACGGGATGAAGCCGATACCGGCGTCCTCGCAGGCTTCGAGTACCTCTTCGTCCTCGCGTTCGGCCACGTTGTACTCGTTCTGGACCGTCGCTATCTCCACGACGTCCCGCGCCTCGTCGAGTTGGTCGACGCTCACGTTACTCAGGCCGACGTGTTCGACGAGCCCCTCGTCTTTGAACTCGGCGAGTGCGTGGACGGAGTCCTCGAACGGCACGTCGGGGTCGGGCCGGTGGAGTTGGTAGAGGTCGATACTGTCGGTGCGGAGGCGGTCCAGACTCCCGAGCAGGGCGTTCTCGAGGTAGTCGGGGTCGCCCATCGGAATCCAGTCGCCCTCCGTGTTGCGCAGGAGGCCGCCCTTGGTGGCCACGACCGGGGCGTCGCCGTCGCGTCGCGCGACGATCTCGCCCACGATACGCTCGCTCACGCACGGCCCGTAGGAGTCGGCGGTGTCGACGAGGTCAACGCCCGCGTCGAGCGCCTCGACCACGACGTCCCGCGCCGCGTCGACGTCGTCGGGTTCGCCGAGAATGTCGTCGCCGGTGAGGCGCATCGCCCCGAACCCGAGTCGGTGTACCGTGAGGTCGCCGCCGATGTCGAATGTCGCCGCGTCGTTCTCGACTGTCACGTCAGTGGGTAGGGTCGACGCGCAGTAACGTCTTGTGGCGGGCGCCGGTTAGAACTCCCCGAGCGTCGTCTGGTTCCGCCGGAGGGGGTACGCCTCGTAGCCGAGTTCGGTCTCCACGTGGTCCGCGAACGCCGCGTCGAACCCGTGGTGTGTGTACACGACCTCCGGGTCCACCGCGCGAACGAGGCCGACGAGTTCGTCGAAGTCGCAGTGGTCCGAGAGCACGAACGTCTCGTCGTAGCCGCCGCGGTAGCGGAACGACTCGTCGACGGCCCACCCCGAGAACCCGGCTTTCACGGCGCCGAGTCGGTCCGCGAGGTCGGTCACCCAGTCCCGCCGCGCCATGTACGTCGGGACGACGAACACGTCGTCGTCGGCGAGTCCGTCAGTCTCGTCGTACGGAACCGCGGGGAAGTCGAGGTCCGACACCGACTCCACGACCGCGTTCATGTCGGCCACCGCGCCGTGGACCACGATGCGACGGTCGGTGGCCCGGGCGGCGAGCATCTGGAGTTCCTGCGCCCGGCCGAGCGAGTAGCCGAACAGGAACAGCGGTCGGTCCGCGTTGTCGGCCACCCAGTCCTCGATGCGCCCCTCCAGCGTCGACTGGTCGGGGAAGCGGTACTCCGGGCGGCCGTACGTGCTCTCGACGACGAGTTCGTCCGCGTCCACGGGGTCGAACCCCGAGAGCGACAGGCGGTCGCGCGTCGAGACGTCGCCGGTGTAGAGGTACCGCCGGCCGTCGGACTTGATGCGCGCGGCGCGCGACCCCACGATGTGACCGGCGGGGAACAGGTCGACGCCCGGGGCCGACTCCGCGTAGGTCACGTTGCTTCCCGTCCGGGCCTCGATAAGCGCCGCCGTCGCCGCCGAGCACACGACCGGGGCGTCGCCGCCGCGCGGCAGGTGGTCGGCGTGGGCGTGGCTGACCACGTTCACGTCGCCGACGGCGGTCCGGGCGTCGGCGACCACCCGCCTGTCGAGGTCGAAGTGGACGCCGTCGCGGAGGCGTATCACGCGTCGCCGCGCGCCGTCTGACCCCCGCGCTCGCGGGGACGACGCGCCCCGTCCCGTCGCTCGCCCCGCACGGCTACCCCTGCACCTTCGACGCGAACTTCTCTCGCACCTTCTTCACCTTCGGTTCGACGTTGACCACGCAGTACCCCTGCGAGGGGTTCTTCTCGTAGTAGTTCTGGTGGTACGCCTCGGCCTCGTAGAACGTCTCCAGCGGCGATATCTCGGTCACGATGTCGTCGCCGCCGTACGCGCCCGCCGCCTCCAGTTCGTCGACGAACGCCTCGGTCGCCTCCCGCTGAGACTCGTCGTGGTAGAACACCGCCGACCGGTACTGTTCGCCCACGTCCGGCCCCTGCTTGTTGAGCGTCGTCGGGTCGTGGACGGCGAAGAACACCTCCAGCAGTTCGTCGTAGCTCACGACGTCGGGGTCGTACCCCACCTGCACCACCTCCGCGTGGCCGGTGTCGCCGTTACACACCTGCTCGTAGGTCGGGTCCTCGACGTCTCCGCCCGCGTACCCCGAGGTGACCGACTCCACGCCGGCTATCTCCTCGAACGCGGCTTCGGTACACCAGAAGCACCCACCTCCGAACGTGGCCGTTCGTGTTTTGCTCATCGACACGCCTTACGTCGTCCAGACGGTAAGGCTCTCCGGTCGCCGAACTATCCGTGGCTGACCCCCTTCTCTCCACTGACGACTCTGGTCAAGAATATTGTACAATATAGGAAATACCAGCCACCGAGAATCCAGTGAAACCAATCGCGATGCGATGGTAGTGAAAGTATACATCCGAATATCGCAGAAACGCGAATATTAGAGAAAATAAATTGGCATTTAGGGAGTATATGAGGGGGATACGAGGATAAACTAGAACGATATCTATATAATGATGTAGATTCTGCGCATAAAATGGCTACTAAGGAAAAAATACGAATAGAATTCTCCTCATGACAATGTATGGGAGTAACAATACAATGTCGGGATATTCCGTATAAAATTCGTCGCCGGTCGAGTAGCAGCGATGCGTTACAGGGGTAACGTCGTAACGGCCGGCTCGCTACGCCTCGGTGACCGCTTCGCGGCGGATTCGTCGTTTCGAACGTTGGATTCTTCTTAGACGAATGCTTATCCATCATAACCGAACACCTTTCGTCGAGCGCCGGAAGTCGGCGAACGATTCGTCCCGGCCGCCAAAACAGTCCGAACGACCGTGTGGACCCGAGAAAAAGTGTGTGTCGTCGCGGGAGTGAGTGGCCGCGCGGACGTTCTCGCCTTCGCGGCGTCGTCTTTCTCGTCCGTGATGTTTCCGAGAGCCGAAACTGCGTTCGGGAATTGCGCCTCTGAGAGCCGTCGGTGATCGTTTGTTCGTGAGAGCGAAATACTTTGAATCGAGAAGCAAACGAACGGCGAGGAATACGTTACGTGATGACACCGGCGAATCGAATCTGAGAACGAACGACGGACGCGGTGGCGTCACCCGTAAGTGATGTTGAGTTCGATGATGTTGACGGCGTTCCGGAGCAAGTTCGGTATCTCCTCGGTGAAGCGCTGGTCTGCCATCCGACTCGTGGGGCCGGAGACGCTCACGGCACCCACGACTTCGTCCCCCTCGTCGAGGATTGGAGCGGCGACACAGCGCAGTCCGTTCAGTCGCTCCTCGCGGTCGAACGCGACGCCGTGGTCCCGTATCTCGGCGAGTTCCTCGAACAGAATCTCCGGGTCGGTGATGGTGCTCTCGGTGGTGGCGGGCATCCCGTGCTGGTCGAGTATCTCCTCGACGCGAGACTCCGGGAGGTGCGCGAGGATGGCCTTCCCGAGTCCGGTGTTGTGGAGGTGGACGCGCTGACCGGTGCCGGCGTCGACCCGGACCGCGTCCTCGCCCACCTCGCGGTGGATGTAGACGCCCTTCCCGTGCTCCTCGACTAACAGGTTCGAGAGTTCGCCTGTCTGCTCCGCGAGCGACCGGACTTCCGGCTTCGCTATCTCGTGTATCGAGAGCCTGTCGCGGGCTTCCGTGCCGATGTCGAGGAACTTGAGCCCCACGTAGTAGCGGTTGTCCTGCTCGACCACGTACGCCTCCTGCTTGAGCGTGCTCAGGTAGTTGTGGACGCTGCTCTTGGGTAGATCGAGATGGCGTGCGAGGTCCGTGACTCGCGCCCCGTCTAACTCCTTGAGCGCCTCGATGATGCGCAACGTCGTCAGTGTCGACTTCACCGGGTTCTTCGCGCGGTTGGCGTCGCGTCCCATGACGTTCGTCCAGAGGGGTCCATATTATATAAATCATGTTCGTGTATGATGAACGGCGGAGCATCGGAGAGCAACGCACGGGGCCGGCCGACGCTCGTCCGCTACTCGGCGTTCGAACCGCCGGTGCGGAGATACACCTTTAAGGCGGCGCACCAAATTGGGGGAGACATGGGTCCGAGAATCACCCGTATCGAAAGCGTCGAGTTCACGTATCCGCTCGACGGCGTCGGCACAGACGAGAACGGGTTCAACCTGGTGTACGACCCGGACGAGACCACCGTGCGAAAGCTGTTCGGCCTGAAAGTACACACGGACGAGGGCATCACGGGCGAGTACGTGGGCGGTAACTCGCCCGCCGCCGCCCAGTGGAACATGTTCGCGGACTACCTCGTCGGAAAAAACCCGCTGAAACGCGAGAAACACTGGTCGGAGATAAAGCGGGCTCTCCGGAAGTACGACCGGATGGGGATGGGGCCAATAGACATCGCCCTGTGGGACTTCGCCGGCAAGTACTACGACGCCCCTATCCACGAGTTACTGGGGACCTACCGGGAGCGGCTGCCGGCGTACGCCTCGACGTACCACGGCGACGAGAACGGCGGTCTCGACTCCCCCGAGGCGTTCGCCGACTTCGCCGAGGAGTGTCGTGACAGCGGGTTCGACGGGTTCAAGATTCACGGCTGGGGCGGCGGCGACGGCTCCCGCGACCTCGACCGCGAGATAGCGGCGGTCCACGCCGTCGGCGAACGAGTGGGCGAGGAGATGGACCTGATGCTCGACCCCGCCTGCGAGTACGAGACGTTCGGCGACGCCCTCAAGGTGGGAAGAGCGCTCGACGAGGAGGGCTTCTTCTGGTACGAGGACCCCTTCCGCGACGCCGGCATCTCCCAGCACGCTCACCGCAAACTCGCGGAGAAACTCGACACGCCCATCCTCCAGACCGAACACGTCCGCGGACTCGAATCTCACTCCGACTTCGTCCAGAACGGCGCGACGGACTTCGTGCGCGCGGACCCGGAGTACGACGCGGGCATCACGGGCGCGATGAAGATAGCGCGGGTCGCGGAGGGGTTCGGACTGGACGTGGAGTTCCACGCGCCCGGCCCGGCCCAGCGCCACTGCATCGCCGCGACGCGCAACGCGAACTACTACGAACTCGCGCTGGTTCACCCCGAATGTGGGAACACGATGCCGCCCGTCTACGAGGGCGGCTACTCCGACATGATGGAGGCGGTGGACGACGAGGGGACGGTGCCGGTGCCCGACGGCCCGGGCCTCGGCGTCGAGTACGATTGGGACTACATCGAGGACAACAAGACGGGAAGCGTCCACGTCTACGAGTAGACCACCATGACCTACAAAGCGGGAATCATCGGTACCGGCGGCATCGCGGGCATGGGTATCCTCGGGATGCACGACGAGGAGAAGATAGGCAAAGAGAAGATAGAGGCCAGCCACGCCGGGGGGTACGACGCCGCGGAGGACATCGAACTCGTCGCGGTGGCCGACGTGGACGAGGAGAAGCTACGACGGTTCGGCGAGGCGTGGGATATTCCGGCGGAGCGCCGGTACGTCGGCCACGAGGCGATGCTCGCCGAGGAGGACTTGGACGCCGTCTCGGTCTGTACGCCCTCCTTCCTCCACCACCGGCACGTCGTCGACGCCGCGCGCTCCGAGGCGGCCCCGTCGGTGATATGGTGCGAGAAGCCCATCGCCTCGGAGGTGACGGACGCCAAGGAGATGATAGACGCCTGCGAGGAGACCGACACCGAACTCGTCGTCAACCACTCGTTCCGGTTCACCGACAAACTCCAGCGTCTCCGCGACCTCATCCACGAGGAGAACCTCCTCGGCGAGGTTCACTCCGTCTCGGCGCAGTTCCGGATGGAACTCCTCCGGAACTCGACGCACCTCCTCGACACGCTGGTCTACCTCCTCGACGCGCGGGCGGAGACCATCGGGGGGTACGTCAACGGCGAGAACGAGGCGGTCGACTCGCTCGGCGCGGACCGGACCGTCGACGACGCGGGCGGCGGCGGGTTCGTCGTGATGGACGACGGCACGTTCGCCACCATCGACTGCACCGTCCCCCGGGAGCCGTCGTCGATGATGCTCAACTTCGTGGGGTCCGAAGGGAAACTCTACATGAACAACGACGACGGCGAGTGGCGCTACTGGGCGCTGGAGGACGGGGAACACGTCGAGGAGTCCCTGCCCGGCATCGAGGGCGCGTGGACGTGGGAAGAGGACTACACCCGGTCGTTCGCCAACGCCGCGACCCACGTCGTCGACCTGCTCGACGGCGAGGCGGCGAACCACTCCACGGGCGAGGAGGCCGCCCGGTCGCTGGAGATAATCGTGGGCATCTACCTCTCGCACTACACCGGCGGGCAGATAGACGTGCCGCTCGAACGGCCGCTACAGGACGTGAACATCACCTCGTGGTGACGCCGCCAGACGGTTCCCGCCGTCTCCGTCTCTCGCGCCGCGGGTGACCGTACGGCCGGCCGGCGTTCGCACCCTACATTTATGCGGCCGGTGCGCGTCGCCGTAGGTATGCGACTCGTAGACGCACACACCCACGCGTGGGGCCGCGACACCGCCGAATTACCGTGGCGAGCGGACGTGCTCCCGCCCGGGTGGGAGGGCGCGTACACTCACGCGGACCTGATAGCCGACATGGACCGCGTCGGCGTCGACCGGAGCGTGATAGTCACGACGCCGCTGTACGGCCGCGGGGAACGGGCCAACGAGTACACGATGCGGAGCATCGAGGCCCATCCCGACCGCCTCTACGGCGTGGGACTGCTGGACTTCTTCGGCGACGAGGAGGCGGTCCGCCGCCGTCTCCGGCGGGTGACCGGCCACCCCCGGATGCTCGGCGTCCGGATGCACGCGGCGCTGGCGTACGAGGAGGTGCCCACGGACCTCGACCGCACGGGCGACTGGATACTCGACGAGCGACTCGCCCCCGTGTGGGACGAGGCGGCGGCGCTCGACACCTGCGTCTACGTCTTCCCGAAGGCCGAACAGCTCTCGATGGTCGAGCGTCTCGCGGCCGAGCACCCGGACGTGACGCTCGTAGTCGACCACATGGCGTGGCCCGACGAGACGACCTCGCCCGACGAGGGACCGTGGACCGACTTCGCCGACGTGGCCGACCACGACAACGTGTGGGTCAAGGTGAGTTCGCTCCCCCGGTCGGCCGAGTCGGCGTGGCCGTACGAGGACCTCCACGGCTACGTCCGGAACCTGCTGGAGTGGTTCGGCCCCGAACGACTCCTCGCGGGGTCGGACTACCCGTGGATGGACGACTGGGCCGCCTACGAGGACTGCCTCTCGTGGCTGGAGGCCGCGGAGTTTCTCTCGGCGCGCGACCGGGCGTTCCTCTCCTACCGGACCTTCGAACGCCTGCACGGCTGACCGCTCCGCGGAGCGACCGGCCGCGCTCTCGGTCGCCCGCGTGATGTTCCCGAAATATACTAAAGATTTAAGAGAGTTGGGCCGTCACTCTCACGGTATGCGTTCGAGTGACAGGCGTTCTTTCATCAAGGCAGCCGGTGGCGCAGCTATCGCGACGACCCTCGCTGGATGTTCGGGCGGCGGACAGGGCGACTCGGGCGGCGATGGGAACGCCGGAGGCGGCGGCGAAACGACTCAGAGCGGCGGGACGACCACCAAGAGCGGCGGCGGGTCGTCCGGTAGCAAGAAGATAGGCATCTCCCAGCACCGCGCCGGGGGGTCGTGGATAACGGCGTTCTTCGAGGCCGGGAAGCTCTACGCGCGACAGCAGGGCCACGAACTCAAGACGTTCGTCCACGAACAGGACGCCGCGAAGCAGATATCGCAGGTCCGGCAGATGATAAACCAGGACTACGACGGCATCGTCCTCGTGCCGTGGAACGAGTCGCTCAACAAGGTGATAGAGGAGGCCAACGACGCGGGCATCCCCGTGTTCACGGCCAACAGCGACGCTACCACGGACGCCATCAAGTCGTTCACGGCGTTCGGCAACTACGGCGCGGGCCAGACCTGCGCCAAGAAGATGTACGAGTCGCTGGGGAACCAGAAGCCCGACGTCGACACGTACCGCATCCTCAACGTGCGCGGCGACTACTTCGGCGTCTCCAACCAGCGCACCGACGGCTTCTTGGAGACCATCAAGAAGAACGACGACGTCGAGATAGTCGACACGGTCCAGACCAACTGGACCCAGTCCGACGCCCAGTCGAAGGTCCAGACGTGGCTCAACGGCAACGACACGCCCCACGGCATCTACTCATCGAACATGACCTCGGGGCTCGGCACGTTCACGGCCCTCGAACGGCAGGGACTCGCCAACCCCAAGAGTAGCAGCGACCACGTCGTCCTCACGCAGTTGGACGGCGGCCCGCAGGTCAACCCCAAGATCGGCGACGGTCTCATCGACGCCGCGGTCGACCAGCCCAACTACTTCTACATTCCCCTCGCCATCAAACAGATGCAGGGCTACTGGGAGAACGGCGACAGCGCGGTCCCGAAGCCGGGCACGGAACTCACCGCCGAGGACTACAAGTTCGACCCCGTCGAGCACAAGGGCGTGAAGCTCTGGTCCGAGCCCATCTGGGCGCCGGCGACGGTCGAGGAGAAAGACGGCCACCCGCACGTCAAGACCAACGGCATCACCATCACGAAGGAGAACTACGACGCCCCCTACCTCTGGGGCAACATCTGGGGCTAGCTCGGTCGACGAACGTCCGTCCGCCGACTCCACCACTCACTCGGATACACCACACAATGTCGAACATCGTCTCCGGTAACTCGAATCGAGCGAACCGCATCGTACCGGTGCTCTTAGAGCACATGATATGGCCGATACTGGCGGTGACCATCCTCGTCACCGCGGTAGCCGTGCCGCAGATGTTCACCAACTTCCGGTCGTTCGAGTTGGTGCTGTACTCGTCGGTCCCCCTCGGCCTCCTGGTGCTCGCGGAGAGCGTGTGCCTGCTCACGGGCCACTTCGACCTCTCAATCGGCTCCATCGCGGGCTTCTCGGCGGTGTTCACCGGGATGCTCATCGGCGACTGCCTGTCGTGCTGGAGCCTCATCTCCAACCCGTATCTCGGCATCGTCATCATCCTCGCCGTCGGGGGGCTCATCGGCGTCGTCAACGGCGTCATGATTGCCAAGCTGGGCGTCAACCCGTTCCTGCAGACGCTCGCGTTCCTCATCATCTTCGGCGGGGCGAAGACGGCGATGAACACCCAGCCCGTGACCGGCCTCCCCGAGGCGTACATCTACCTCGGCGGCCAGTCCATGCTCGCCATCGGCGTCCTCGTCGCCGTGTTCATCGTGTTCGCGTTCGTGATGCGGTACACCAACTTCGGGCAGTCGGTGTACGCCGTCGGGAGCGACGAGGAGGCCGCCCGCGCCGTGGGCATCAACACCGACCGCGTCATCATCACCGTCTACGCCGTCAGCGGCGTGCTCGCCGGGCTCGCGGGGCTGATGCTCACCGGCTACACCACCATCGTCGCGCCCGACATCGCGGAGAACATGGTGTTCCCCGCGTTCGCCGCGGCGGTCATCGGCGGCATCAGCCTGTTCGGCGGCCGCGGACTCATCTCGGGCGCGCTCGGCGGCCTGTTGCTCCTCGGCATCGTCCAGACCGCACTCAACCTCAGCGGGGTCGAGGCCGCGCAGGTCGAGATGGCGAACGGCATCGTGCTGCTGATCGCCATCCTGCTGTACAACATGAAAGAGAACATCCGGACCCGCGTCCTGTCGGAGGGGTCGACGTGAGCCGCGCGGACGACGCGGCCGCCGACGTCGACGCCGAGGCGGCCGGCGAGGCTCGAACGCCCAAGATTCGCGTCGAGCACGTCGACAAGCACTTCGGCCGCATCGTCGCGCTCAACGACATCTCGCTCGACATCGGCGAGGGCGAGATTCTGGCGATGGTCGGGGACAACGGCGCGGGCAAGTCCACGCTGATGAAGGTGCTCTGTGGCGTCCACGAGCCCACGGACGGCACCATCTACGTCGACGGCGAACCCGTCACGTTCTCCAACCCCGACGACGCCCGCCGGCACGGCATCGAGACGGTGTACCAGGACCTCGCGCTCATGGACGACCTCGACGTCGCGACGAACATCTACATGGACCAGTTCCCCACCCGCGGGTTCGGGCCGTTCTCCTTCGTCGACTGGGACGAGACGTACCGGCGCGCGGGGCGGATACTGGACGAGCGGCTGAACCGCGGCGACATCGACCCCTACGCCGAGGTGGAGTTCCTGTCGGGCGGCGAGCGCCAACTGGTCGCCATCGCCCGGGCGCTGGCGTTCGACCCGGACCTCGTCATCCTCGACGAACCCACCAGCGCGCTCTCCGTCGAGGCGACCGAACTCGTCCACGAGACGGTCCGACAGCTCAGAGCCGAGGGGATAACCGTCGTCATCGTGAGCCACAGCCTCGACGAGATATTCGGGCTGGCCGACCGCATCGCCGTCCTCTATCAGGGGAAGCTCGTCGACGTGGCGGACCCCTCGACGGTGGACCGCGACGAGTTGGTCCACATGATGTCGACCGGCACTCGACCGCAGTAGGGTCGAGCGCGGCGGGTCACCCCGCCGTCGGGCCGGGTCAGGGTAGAGTAGTTCGGGTCGAGTCGGGTCGGAAATCGTCCGACTCGCCCGCGGCGTCGCTCGGACGCCCCGCTAGAACTGCGGAATCACTTCGTCGCCGAACAGTTCCATCCCCCGCGTCTCGGGGAAGTCGAGGAACATGAGTTGGAGCTTTCCGAACCCGAGTTCCCGAATCTCCTCTATCTGTTCGGCCACCTGCGCGGGCGTGCCGATGAGGAACCCGCCCTTCTCGCGGGCGTCGGCGGCGTCTTCGAGTCGGTCGTCCATGTCCGACTCCTCGCCCCACGGCAGCGGGAATATCCGCTCTTCGTACTCGGCTATCTCGTCTTCGTCCTCGCAGACGAGGACGTGTGCGAGCCACGACCGCTCGACGTCGTCGGGGTCGCGGCTCTCCTCCTCGAGGTACTCCTCGAACTTCCGGACCTTGAACTCGATGGGCTTGCCCCGGGCGCGAGCGCTTATCTCGACGTTCCACTCGTCGGCGTGCTTGGCGATGAGGCGGAGCATCCGCGGGCCGGCCCCTCCGATGACGATGGGCGGGTGCGGGTCGCTGACGGGCTTTGGCTCGTTCAGCGCGTTCTCGATCTGGAAGTGCTCCCCGTGGAACGTGGGGTGGTCTTCGGTGAACATCGCCTTCACTATCTGTACGGTCTCCTCCAGCCACTCGATTCGCGTCCCGACGTCGGGGTAGTCGAAGCCGTAGGCCGCGTGTTCCTCGTCGTGCCACCCCGCCCCGAGTCCGAGGCGGAGGCGGCCCTCCGAGAGGATGTCGAGCGTCGTCGCCATCTTGCCGAGGAGCGCGGGGTTGCGGTACGTGACGGAGTTCACGAGCGACCCGACGTCCACGTCGTCGGTCTGTTCGGCGAGGGCGCTCAGGAGCGTCCACACCTCGTACTCCTCGGCGTGCGGGCCGAGCATGAAGTGGTCGGGCGCCCACAGCCCTCCGAGTCCCGCCTCCACGGCGGCGTCCGCGCCGCCGAGGACGTCCTCTCGCTCTAGGCTCTCCACTAGGGGCGTGTCCCGGTGGACGCCGTCGCCTGCGTAACACTGGACCATCCAGTCGAACTGCATACCCCTCCTCTGCCGCGAGACACGATAATGGTTGGGGACGCACCCGGCTCCGCGTTTCGCGCCCCGACGTTACTCCCCGTCCTCGGGGCGGAACGA
Source organism: Haloferacaceae archaeon 50 (assembly GCA_046097085.1). Classification (GTDB taxonomy): domain Archaea; phylum Halobacteriota; class Halobacteria; order Halobacteriales; family Haloferacaceae. Next base: position 90,183 of record CP175569.1, read on the forward strand.
CCAGAGGCGGTCCATGAACGGTATCTGCTCGTCCTCGGGGGCGTCCACGTCGACGCCCTCGCGCTTGAACTGGGCGACGTGGCGCTCCCACTCCTCCACCGCCGGGTCGCCCGTGACGGCGTCGAGATAGGCGTCGACGTCCTCGGCTTCGAGGATGCAGACGGCCAGGTCGTCCCGGACGTAGAGTTCGAACTCGGTGACCGTACCGCGTTCCATCGCGTCGGTCACGCCCTCGGGCACGTCGTCGTGGGCGTCGACGTACTCCTGTCGCCGGTCGGGGTCGATGCGCTGGACATAGACGGTGCGTTCGGTGTCGCGTGCCATACCGCGGGGGTCGCACGCCGACGGTTTGAGCGTTTCCCCGCCCGCCCCGCGCCCACCGTCTCGCGCACCGCGGGGTAGATTTATGCGGCCGTCGGTCCCACTGTCGGTCGACCATGGAGTCTCCTACCAAGGACACCGACCGGTACTTCGAGGACATCGAGGTGGGCGAGACGTTCCGCGTCGACGGCGCGCGCACCATCACCGAGGCGGACATCGTCAACTTCGCCGGCGTCTCCTCCGACTTCCACCCGCTCCACATGAGCAAGACCGCCGCCGAGGAGTCGGGCTTCGAGGGCCGCATCGCCCACGGCAACCTCGTGTTCTCCGTCGCCGAGGCGATGGTGGCCGACATGAACCCCAAGTCGTTCTCCTACGGCTACGACGGACTCCGGTTCGTGGAACCCGTCCTCATCGGCGACACGCTCTCGGCCCGCCGCGAAGTCGTCGAGCGAGAGGTGCGCTCCGATTCGCTCGGGCGCGTCGTCTACGAGTACGAGGTCGAGAACCAGGACGGCGAGACGGTGCTCGCGTGCCGGCACATCACGCTGGTCCAGCGCGAGTCCGCCGAGTGAACGCGAGCGCACTCGCCGCGTTCGCGTTCATTCGAGCAGTTCGCGGGTGCGCTCCGCGGCCTCCGCGAGAGCGTCCTCGGGCGACAGCGAGCGCTCGACGACGGCGGCCGCCACCATGTCGTTCAGAATCTCGTTGAGTTCGACGTACTCGGGAATCCGGGGGAGGGTGTTCACGTCGCTCGTGTTGACCTCCTCGGCGACGGCGTAGAAGGAGTTCGCGCGCAACACGTCGGGGTCGCGCCACGTCGAGAAGCGCGTCCCGGACGCGCCCGCCTCGGTCGTGACCTTGTCGTTCTCGGGAGAGGCGGCGTGGCGGACGAACTCGTAGGCGAGTTCGGCGTCGTCGCTGCCCGCGGGAACCGTCAGACCGTAGAGCACGGTGAGCGAGGTGTGGCGCCCCTCCGGGCCGTCGCCGCGCGGTATCAGGCCGAAGGCCGCGTCGCCGAACACCGCCGAGTCGGGGTCCTCGGCCATCGCGCCGAACCCCGACCAGTTCCACATCATGGCGGCCTTCCCGTCGGCGTAGAACTGCCCCGCCTCCACGCTCTCCATCTCGACAGACTCCGGCGGCGCGACGCCGCGTTCGTGGATCAGGTCGCGGTAGAACCGGAGCGCCTCACGGCCGGCCGCGGAGTCGAACGCCGGCCGCCCCTCGTCGTCTAACACCTCACCGCCCCGACTCCACAGCTGTATCAGGAAGTCGTACACGTCGTTGTGGCCGTCGGGTAGGGCGGCGACGACGGTGCCCCAGAGGTCCTCCTCGGGTCGGGTGAAGAAGTCGGCCACGTCGAGGAACTCGTCCCACGTCTTCGGGACGTGGAGCGGCCGGCCGTACGCCTCGCGGAACGCCTCCTGTTCTCGGACGCTCTCGAACAGGTCCCGCCGGTAGTGGAACACCTCGGGACCGTCGTGGTACGGCACGCCGTACGTCGTCCCGTCGTAGCTGACGAGTTCCCGCATGCTGTCGGCCCACCCCTCGGGCCAGTCCGCCGGCGGGTTCTCGGCGATGTGGTCGTCGAGCGGCGTGAGCAACCCCTCCTCGGCGAGCGCCGGCAGCCAGTCGCTCAGACAGAGAAACAGGTCGTACTCGCCGTCGGCGATGTCGCCCGTCTCCACCAGTTCGGCGTGAATCTCGGGGAGAGGTCGGTGGTCGCGTTCGAGTTCGAGTTCGACGTCGTGGGCCTCGTTGAACGACGCGACTTGTCGCCGCAGGGCGCGTTCGAACCCGTCGAACGGCCGCCCCACGAAGCGCAGGGTTGGCATGCACTACCAGACACCCAAGCCGACCAAAACGGTTGCGGGACGTGTCGGAATCCAGTCAGAAAAGCGCGGAGCGGTCGGCCTTCCCGGACCGCGTCTCGGGCACGGCGTCGACGAACTCGAACTCCCGGGGCACCTTGTGCGCGCCGAGATCCGCGCGGACGGTCTCGCGGAGGCGGGCGGCGAGTTCGTCGCCCGGGTCGACGCCCTCGGCGGGGACGACGACGGCCTTCACGCGCTCCCCGCGGCGTTCGTCGGGGACGCCGCCCGCGACGGCCTCGGCCACGTCCGGGTGTCCCTCCAGCGACGCTTCGACCTCCAGCGGGCTGACGCGGTAGCCCGCGGTCAGTATCAGGTCGTCCGCCCGCCCGCGGTGACGGAAGTAGCCGTCCTCGTCGCGCACGGCGAGGTCGCCGGTCAGGAACAGGTCGCCCTGGAACTTCTCCGCGGTCGCCGCCTCGTCGTTCCAGTAGCCCAGGAACACCGCGGGGTCGGGGAGGGCGACGGCTATCTCGCCCACCTCGCCCGCCGGCACCGCCTCGCCGTCGGCGTCGACGACGCGCACGTCGTGACCGGGGTACGCGCGGCCCATCGACCCCTCTCGCACCGGGTACGCGGCCGTGCAGTTGCCGACCAGCGCGTTCGCCTCCGTCTGCCCGTACGCCTCGTGGACCGTCGGCGCGAGTTCGGCCTCGGCCCACGCCCGCAGCGACGGCGGGAGTTTCTCCCCGCCGGACATCACGACGCGGAGCGGCGACCGCTCCGCCCCGGGCGGTGCCGCCTCACTCCGGATGCGCTGGAGCGCCGTCGCCGGCATGAACGCGTGGGACACGCCCTCCCGCTCGACCAGTTCGAGCGCCGCCGCCGGGTCGAACCCGGACCGGCGCTCGTGGGAGACGACGGTGCCGCCGAGGGCGAGCGTCGGGAACACCACGTCGAACAGCGCCCCCGCCCACGCCCACTCCGCCGGCGTCCAGACGCGCGCCGCCCGCGCCGCCTCGTCGTCGAACAGTTCGAACCACGCCTGATAGCCCGGGAGCGACCCCGCGAGGTAGCGGTGGCCGCCCACGACGCCCTTGGGCTTCCCCGTCGTGCCGGAGGTGTAGAGTATCAGCGCGGGGTCGTCGGGCGCGGTCCGGACGCGGTCGAACGCCGCCGAGCCGCCGTCGACGTGCGCCGACAGTCCGCCGAGGGCGGACTCGTCGTAGCCCCCGGGGTCGACGCGGAGCGTCGGGACTCCGTCGGCGGCGCTGGTGTCGTCCAGTTCCGCCGCGCGCGTCGCGTCGGCCACCAGCAGCGACGCGCCGCTGTGGTCGAGCGAGTAGGCGAACGAGTCGCCCCCGAGGAGCATCGAGAGGGGGACGACCACCGCGCCCGCCGCGAACGCGGCGAGGTGGGCGACGACCAGTTCCGGGCACTGCGGGAGACAGACGCCCACCCGGTCGCCCGGGTCGACGCCGGCCGCGACCAGTCGCGCCGCGAACGCGTCGACCGAGCGGTTGAGTTCGCCGTAGGTGACCGTCGTCGGGGCGCCCTCTATCGGCACGTGCCGGAGCGCCGCCCGCCCGGGGTCTCCCTCGGCCGTCGCCAGCGCCGTCGCCGCGACGTTGTACTCCTCCCCGAGCGCCCACTCGAACCCCGCCCACGGGTCCGCGGCGTCCGGCTCCGGCCGCGGGAGTTCGTACCCCCCGTTCATGCCTCGCCGAGCAACCGCGCGGCCGTCGCCGCGACGTAGTAGTCGGTCCAGAGGAGTTCGTGGTCGTCGGCGTACTCGCCCGGACGGTTGAAACAGCCGCGGAGCACCGCGCCGTAGTTGGGGGCGTCCGGGTCGGTCACGAGATAGTCGTCGGCGAGCGACGCGAACACCTCGCGCCCGTACGCACGGAGGTCGGCCGTCGCCTCCTCGTCGGGGAGTCGCGTCAGGCCGTAGGTCACGAGCGCCGCGGCGCTGGTGTCGCGCGGTTCGTCGCCCTCGGCCGCGTAGTCCCAGTGGGGGACGCCGTCGGCCGGGGAGTTCCGGCGGTGGTACGCCGCGGCGTCCCGGAGGGCGGTCAGGTAGCGCCCGGCGCGCGTCTCGGCGTAGGCGCGCGCGAGGCCGGCGACGTGCCACCCCTGTCCCCGCGCCCAGCAGGTGTCGTCGCCGAGCGCGAGTTCGTTGTACTGGCGTTCGAGGGCGCCCGTCTCGGGGTCGAACACGGCGTGGTGCCACGTGCTACCGTCGTCGCGCACGTACCAGTCGAGGTGGCGGTCCGCGTGCGAGACGGCGGCGTCCCGGAAGCGGGTATCGCCCGTCTCGCGGTACGCGCGCCACAGGACCGGCAGCGAGGTGTAGACGGCGTCCACCGCGCCGATGCGGTCCCCCGACGGCCCGTGGTCGGACTCCGGGCCGCGGAACTGCTCCGGTCCCTCGATTGCGAGGCCGCCGAGCGGAACCTGCCGGGCGGACTCGTCGAAGGCGTCGACCGTCGCGTCGGCGGCTTCGAGGCCGAGGCCGAACAGCGACCGGTCGCCGGTGGCGTCGTACCCGCCGAACCCTGCGTAGTGGAGGTTCATCCCGCAGAACATGGAGTCGCGCGGCACGTACTCGCGAACCGTCTCGGTGCGGTCGCGGGCGGCGTCCGCGAACCGGCGCGCGGCCGCCCGGTCGTCCGTTCGCTCGGCGGCGAGTCGGAGTAGGCCGACCCAGTGACCGCCGCACCAGTTCCCGTCCGGCGTGGTCGTCCACTCCCCGGTGTCCGGGTCGGCGAAGTAGGGGAAGGCGTCGCCGATGGCGGAGAGCGTCGCGTCCACGCGGTCGACGAGGGCGTCGAGCGCGCGCTCCGCGCCCTCGATTTCGGTGTGACTCTGTCCCATACTACGACGAGAACGGGCCGGCTAATGAAACCTCCTCCGTCGAGCGGGTGGAAACCTATTTAGCCTCCACTGCGACTCGTACTACCATGGCACAAGCACTCGACGGTGTCACTATCGCCGACTTCACCCAGATGATGCAGGGACCGTGGGCGACGCAGAAACTCGCCGACATGGGCGCGGACGTGATAAAGGTGGAGCGACTCGGCGGTGAGTGGGAGCGACGACTCGACGCCGGCGGGGAACTCCTCGACGGCGTGAGCCCCTTCTTCCTCGCCATGAACCGGAACAAGCGGTCGGTGGCGCTCGACCTCAAGAGCGACGAGGGCCGGGAGGCGGCCCTCGAACTCGCGAGCGAGGCCGACGTGGTCGTCGAGAACTTCCGTCCCGGCGTGATGGACTCGTTCGGCCTCTCGTACGACGACGTGCGCGAGGTAAACCCCGACGTGATATACGTCTCGGGGTCGGGCTTCGGCGCGGACGGCCCGTACGCCGACCGACCCGGGCAGGACCTCCTCCTGCAGGCGATGAGCGGGCTGGCGAACTACACCGGCCGACGGGACGACCCGCCCACGCCCGTCGGGACGGCGGTGGTAGACGAGCACTCGGCGACGCTCATCGCGCTCAACACCATGTTCGCGCTGTTCCACAGGGAGCGGACCGGCGAGGGCCAGAAGGTGGAGGCCAATCTCCTCAACGCCGCGCTCGACTTCCAGTGTCAGGAGCTCACCGCGGCGCTGAACACTGACAGGGAGTTCGAGCGTAGCGAGGAGGGCGTCGCGCAGGCGTGGCTCGGCGGACCGTACGGCGTCTACGAGACGGCGGACGACTACGTGGCGATCGCGATGACGCCCACGGAGAAACTCGCCGACACGCTCGGTCTCGACTCCCTCCGGGAGTACACCACGCCCGAGGAGACGTACGAACACCGCGACGAGATAAAGCGCACGCTCGAAACCTACACCCGCGAGCGACCCGCCGACGAACTCCTCGACGAACTGCTGGCGGCCGACATCTGGGCCGCGGAGGTAAACGACTTCGACGACGTGGCCGCGGACCCGCAGGTGGAACACAACGACATGATAATCGAGTTGGACCACCCCGAGGGCGGCACGTTCCGCACCGTCGGGTCCCCCGTCGACCTCTCCGAGACGCCCGCCGTGTTCGAGTCTCGCCCACCGAAGGTCGGCGAACACACTGACGAGGTGCTCGCGGAACTCGGCTACGACGAGGACGCCCGTTCGGCGCTCCGGGACGCCGGCGTCGTCGAGTGACGGCGCGGCCCTGTATCGACCCGCTGTAGTTGCGAATGCCAAAATCTGTGCATGAGATTTCCCCCGGCCTGTCGAAGGAGACTCTGGGGGACGAGCGACCGCTGCTGGATAATCGCGGCCAGTTGTTGTCACTCTGATGAGGTCAACTCCGATACCGATATTATCATACCGCTATTACTTTCATCGTAATAGCCTTAGGTCAACAACCACAATTGACACACATGGAACGCAAAACGATCTCCGTTACGGGAATGTCGTGCAACGGGTGCGAACAGAACGTCACGAACACCCTCACGACCCTCGAGGGCGTGAATCGCGTCGAGGCCGACCACGAGGCCGACACCGTCGAGGTCGTCGCCGATGACTCGGTCACCGACGACGACATCCACGCCGCGATCGAACAGGCCGGTTACGAGGTCACGGCCTAATCGGCCGGCGTCTCGGCGACTCCCGTTTCTCCGTCATCTTCCACGGCGAACTCCGTGTTGACGCCTTCCCCTGAGAGCAACTGCCCGACGAAGCTGTTGGCGAGGACGGCCGTCACGGACAGCACCATCGCAATCATGGCGAAGACGGGGTGGACAAGCCCGGTCGTCGCTGCCGCGACGCCGATGCCGTTGAACGCGAACGCCGCGGCGAGGTTCTGACGGGTCTTCCGGTAGCTCTCCCGGCCGATCTCGTAGGCGTCCATCACGCCGCCGAGCCGGTCGCCCATCAGCACGATGTCGGCGGACTCGATGGCGATGTCCGTTCCCGCCCCGATGGCGATGCCGATGTCCGCCTGCGTGAGCGCCGGCGCGTCGTTGATGCCGTCACCGACCATCGCCACGCGGTGGCCTGCACCCTGCAGGCGACCGATCTCCTCACGCTTCTCGTCGGGCAGTACGTCGGCCATCACGCGGTCGATCCCCACCTCCTCGGCGACCGCCTCGGCGGTGCGCTCGTTGTCGCCGGTGATCATCACGGGCGTGATACCGGCGTCGCGCATCCGCTGGACGGTCGCGGCGGCATCGGTCTTGATTTCGTCGCCGATGCCGATCAGGCCCACAAGGTCGTCGCCACGGACGATACCCGAGACCGTGAGGCCACGATGCTGGAGGCGCTCGATCTCGTCAGCCACATGCGAGAGGTCAACGCCTTCGTCCGCGAGCCAGCTCGGTTTGCCGACCAGTACGTCGTCGCCGTCCACGGTCGCCCGGACGCCCTTGCCGGTGACGGAGTCAAACGCCTCGGGGTCGGCGTACGTCACACCCCGCTCGTCGGCACGGTCGAGAATGGCGTCGGCGAGCGGGTGTTCCGAGAACGCCTCCGCACTCGCCGCCATCCCCAGCACGTCATCCTCCTTGCCGTCGAGCGCGACGACTTCGCTGACGGCAGGTTCGCCGACGGTGATGGTGCCGGTCTTGTCCAGCACGATGCGGTCGACGTCGGGAAAGATCTGGAAGGCGTCCCCGGAGCGCATCAGAATGCCGTGGTTTGCGGCTTTCCCGCCGCCGCGAATCAGGGCCAGTGGCGTCGCCATCCCGAGCGCACACGGATACCCAAGGACGAGGACGGCCAGCGCCGCGAACGCGCCGCGCTGGACGTTCGGGCCGGCACCCCACGCGAGCGGCGCGACCAGCCAGAACGCGAAGGCCAGCGCCGCGATGGTCAGAACGGCCGGGACGAAGTATCTGAGGACGCGGTCGGCGAGCTGAATGATTCCGGGTTTCATCGCCCGCGCCTCCTCGATTTCGTGAGCGACCTGATTGAGGAACGCGTCCTCGCCCGTCGCCGTCACCTCGACGAGGAGCGTGCCGGTCTCGTTGACGCTGCCGCCGATCACCGCGTCACCCACCGTTTTCTCCTCGGGGATGGACTCCCCGGTGACGACCGACTCGTCGAGCGTCGACGTGCCGTCGACGACCTCGCCGTCGACGGGGACGTTCTCGCCGGGCTTGATGCGGACACGGTCACCAACGGAGAGGTCGTCCACCGGGACTTCCTCGACATCGCCGTCGTCGGTGATGCGACGTGCCGTGTCGGGTTGGAGGTCGAGCAGGCTCTGGACGGCCTGTGAGGCCCGTGTTCGGACGATGAGACTGGTGTACTCCGAGAGGATGTGGTAGGTGGTGATGAACACGGAGACGGCGAAGAAGTGGACGGTCGGGAAGCTCGGGAAGACGAGCAGCCCGAGGAACCCCCCGAGCAAACCTGCGAACGACCCGGCCTCCAGCAGGACGTGCTGGTTGAGGATGCCCCGGCGGAGGCTCTGGTAGGCCTTCTCCTTGATGTAGCGGCCGGGCCCGAACATCGTTCCGAGCGCCAGCGCGAGCGCGAACACGTCCATCGTGAGCGATTCAGACTCGAAGCGCCCCATCACGACGATCATCCAGCCCATCAGCGCGGCGACGACGATGGAGGCGCTCCCCGCGAGGACGAGTCGGTGCTTGCCGTCGGCGAGTTCGTCCTGCTGCTGTTCGTACTGCTTCTCCTTGTCGGGGTCGCGGATGGTGTAGCCGAGGTCGCGGAGCGTGTCCTTCACCTCGACCTCGCCGATGCGGTCGGTGTCGTACTGGACGAGTACCTCCTCGTGGACGAGGCTCACGTCGACGTCCTCGACGCCGTCGGTGCGGCGATAAGCCTTCTCGATGCTCTCCGCGCAGAACGAGCAGGACATCCCGCCGACGTTGAACTGTTTCTGTGTCGTTCCCATCTTGGTTCGTCTTTGACGGGCGACGCCCATAACCGCTACGACGTATATTATAGCGGTACTGGATATTCCGTATCGTAGTCGGCTGCGTGGCGTTACTCTTACTATCGTTGTTCCCCTACCCGACGGCAAGGAAATGTCCCTGCTTGAATCAGACGTGCCGATTCGCGAGGTCGTCACGACCGACCCCGAGAAGGCGAAGGCCCTCGAGAACGACGTGCGGGCGAAGGTTCTGGACATGCTGGCCGAGGAGGAGATGACGATCGAGGGGATTCACGAGGAGCTGCAGCGGCGCGGCGAGGACAAGGCCGAGACCACGGTGCGCCACCACGTGAACGTCCTAAAGGACGCCGAGATGGTCGAGATCGCCCGTCTCGAGGAGGCCGGCGGCGGCACGCGGAAGTACTACAGGTCGAACACGCGGGTCTTCTCTTACGACCTGCCCGAGGACAGCGAGGAGACCCTCGCAGGGGCGCAGGCGACTGCGACCGAGGAGCTGGAGTCGCTGATCGAGACGCTGTACGCGGAACACGGCGCCGAGATCGAGGCGGTCGCCCGCGAGATGAAGCCCTGCGAGTACTGCGAGACCCAGCACTACGTGGAGTTCATCCTCCGCGAACTGCTCAACCGCGCCCTCCTCGAGGTGGGGGAGTCGGGACGGCTGGACGACCTCGAAGGAATTTGAGGTCAGGCTGTTTCACTTCGGGTTCGCCGTTCTCCGCTACAACATGTGGTTGCTGGTGGATTTCCTCGTACAGGTCTCGATGGAGGGGGGGAGTACGCTCGAAACCCCGGATAACCGCTACGCGGTTCCGCGGCTTCCTTGACCGACGGGTGAGCGTGTTCCTGTAGCAACTACCTCTTTGAATCGCCCGTCGGTAGAGACATCTCGAACCGCGATTCCCTTTCTGCCCTCGTTCGGCGGCATTCTCCGAAATTTTCTGAACCGTCAGTCACTGGCGACGAGTCGATCGACAATCTCAAGTGCTGACCAGCCGAGATCCGACAACTGGCCCAGATTCCATGCACAACTTCGGGGTTATTCGCAACTACACAATCCGACGTTAATATGTCATTATAGGGTTTATCACCGTCCGCGGAGGCTCCGACCCCCGCGAGCGGCGAGCGATTCCGTGTCGCCCATCCCTCGTTGCGGGGTTACCCTTCCCGCGCGCCCCGCACCACGGTGACGAGGACGTAGCCGAACACCGCGGCCACCAGCGCCACCGACCCCCAGACCAGCGCCGCGAACGTCGCGGGCGATATCACCGATCGTCACCCCCGAACGCGGTGACCGACTCGTCCAGACGGTCGAATCGGAAGCGACTCGACGAGGCGGCCGACGCGCCGAGCGTCACCGCCGCCGAGACGCCCGTCGCGCCGACGAACGCCCACAGGAACGAGGGCTGGGGGAGGGCGGCGATGCCCCCGAGGAGACCCCGGACCGACGGGAAGTAGACGAGACCGACGGCGAGGCCGGCGAGGCCGCCCGCGAGAGCCCCCCGTTCAGTGAGCGACGGGAGGTAGAGTCCCAGCACGAACGGGACGAACGTCGCCGCCCCGAGGAGGTCAGCGAGGAGAAAGAGCGTCAGCACGTCGTAGCCGCGTGCGCCGACCAACATCGCGCCGGCGGCGACGGCCACCGTCAGGACGCGGGCCGCACGCACCAGCGTCGCGTCGTCGGGGTCGTCGAGGACGCGTGCGAGGTCCGCGGTGACGAGGCTGGCGACGGCGCTGAGCACCGTGTCGGCCGAACTCGCCACGAGGAGGGCGGCGAGCACCACCACGACCAGCGTGACCCACTCCGGGAACGCGGCGTTGACGACGCGGAAGAACGCGACGCCGGGGGTGTCGCCCACCACGCCGAGGCCGGCGGCCGCCACGCCGAACAGGCCGGCGAGGAGCACCATCGGGACGACGGCGACGGCGGCCACGGCGAAGGAGCGACGCACCGCCGCCGTCGACTCGGCGGCCCAGACGCGCTGCCACACCCCCTGATGGAGCATGTTGGCTCCGAGGACGGCGAACAGGACGTAGATGCCGAACGCCACCCCGGCGGGGTTCGTCGGGTCGAGGAGCGTCGGTGACTCCGCGGCCGTGGCCGCGTAGACGGCGTCGGTGCCGCCGAGCGCTCGTATCGCCCCGGCGAACCCCACCACCAGCAGGGGGAGGAGGACGAGCGTCTGCACCGCGTCGGTCACGATGCTGGCCACGAGGCCGCCGTAGGCGGTGTAGACGAGGACGAACCCGCCCACGACGCCCGCGGTCACCCACGGCGGGACGCCCGCGACGAGCGAGAGGGCGAGCGAGACGCCCGTCATCTCGGCCGCGAGGAAGATGAACATGTAGAAGACGGAGACGACGAGCACGAACGCGTGGAACCGACGGCCGAACCGCACGCGGACGTACTCGGTGAGCGAGTGACCCTCTGGCATCACCTCGCGGACCCGCGCGCCCACCGGGACGAACAGGGCGAGGGGGACGGCGCTCCCGAGGGCGTACCCCAGAATCGCCGGGAGGCCGCCGAACGCCGCGCCCGCCTCGGCCGGACTCAGGAGAATCCACGCGCCCATGACCGACGCCACCACCGAGGCGGCGGTCATCCCCTCGGAGGCCGAGTCGCGCGCCGTGAGCAGTCCCTCAGCGGTGGTCGCCCGTCCCCGGGAGTACCAGAGGCCGACGAGGGTGGTGAGGCCGAGGGCGGCCACCGTCGCGCCGATGGCGGCGGCGGTGCCGACCATCACGCGCCCTCCCCGTCGTACGCGGCGCCGAAGAAATCGACTTCGAGTTCGACCGCGTCGACGAACAGGCGTTCCATCCGGTCGCGCCGCCGGGCCGACGCCGCCTCCGCCTCCGCGTCGAGTCGGTCCCGGAGCCATCCCACGAACTCGGCGAACTCGTCGGTGGCGTGCATCGCCGCCCACTCGTCGAGGTAGAACCGGTCGGGGCCGGCGTCGCCCGCGTCGTCGCCGCCGTCGCGGACGTTCGTCGCCCACGTCAGGTACACCCACTCGACGGGGAGGAGGACGGCCAGCGTCTCGGCGTACCCGCCGACGCTTGACCCGTGCCCGAGGAGGTGCTCGAACGACCGGGTCGGGGCCGCGAGCGTCGGCGACGTCCGGTCGGACTCGGGCACGTCGAGGGCGTCGAACGTCCGCTCGAAGTAGTCGTTCTCGGGACCGACCACGGTGTTCAGAAACGCCGCGAGGCGGCGCTTGTCGGCCACGTCGGGGGCGTCCGCGACGGCGCGCCCGACGACGCTCGTCAGGGAGTCGACGAAGGCGTAGTCCTGCACGACGTACCGCCGGAAGACGCCGTCGTCGAGGGTCCCGTCCCCGAGTTCCGTCACGAACCGGTGTTCGGTCGCGTCGGTCCACGCGGGTTCGGCCGCCGCCCGCAGTCGGGCGGTGAAGCGGTCGGTCACACCGACCACTCCTCCTGCTCCCACGCGGCGTCCCAGAAGCGGTACTCGTAGCGCGCCGACGTACGTATCAGGTCGCGGAACCGCTCCCTGTCGACGTCCGAGGCGTCGGCGGCCACCTCGTCCATCAGGTCGAGACACCACTCGGTGAGTTCCGTGAACTCCTCGCCCGCGTACGTCTCTATCCACTCGGCGTACCGGTCGTCGTCGGGCAGGCCGTCGGCCGCGAGTCGCTCCGCCGTCTCGTTGAACCCCCACATGCACGGCAGGAGCACCGCCACCACGTCGCCGAACGTCCCCGTGGCCGCGTTGCGCACGAGGAAGTCGGTGTACGCCCGGGTCGTCGGCGAGGGCGTCACGACCTCCAACTCCGCCTCCGAGACGCCGAACTCCTCGGCGTACGCGCGGTGGAGGTCCATCTCCTCTTCCGCCGTCGCGTGGAGGAGGTCGGCGAACGTCCGGAGGCGGCGCAGGTCCGGCGCGCGCGCCGCGCCGTGGGCGAACACGCGGCAGTAGTTCTCCAGAAACCGGTAGTCCTGTTCGACCCAGTGGCGGAAGGGTTCCTCGTCGAGGGTGCCCGCCCCCAGTCGCTCGACCATCGGGTGCGCCTCGATGGCGTCCCAGATGGGGTCTGTCACGTCGGTCACGTCGTCGGTGAACGCCATACGCCCGACTGAGCGCTCGTCCGACTAATAACTAGGTGATACAACCCGATTGTACAGCCGGTGGTACGACGCGGTTGTGGGAAGGAGCTTTACGCTCGGGCGGCCGACGCGGTGGTATGTCGCTTCGACTGCCCGGCGAGATAGTCGCCGAGCGTTTCGTGCCCACGGCGCGGGCGATGCTCGCGCGGGAACTCGCAGACAGGGGGGAGACACAACGCGACGTCGCCGCGTTCCTCGGCGTCACGCAGGCCGCGGTGAGCAACTACGTCTCGGGCGACGCGCCGACGGAGGACCGGTTCGCGGACGACGAGCGGATGCAACGAACGGTCGAGCGAATCGCCGACGGCTGGGTGGCCGACGAACTCGACGCCTACGAGGCGCTGGTGGAACTGTTCTCGCTGGTGCGCGAGTTCGAGGACCGCGGCCCCATCTGCGAACTCCACGAGGAGGAGATGCCGGCGCTGGCCGGACTCGGCTGTGACCTCTGCGTCCGCGGGACGGACGCCGCAATCGAGGCCGAACGCGCGGTGCTGCGGTCGGTCCGCAAGGCGGCGCGGCGACTCGCCACCGCGCCCGGCGCGGCCGCCCACGTCCCGAACGTCGGCACGAACGTCGCCATGGCGCTCCCGAACCCGTCAGACCGGACGGACGTCGCCGCCATCCCCGGCCGACTCCACGCCACACAGGGCCGGGTGCGGATTCCGGCCGACCCCGAGTTCGGCGCGTCCGAACACGTCGCGCGGACGCTCCTCGTCGCGGCCGACGCAGACCCGTCGGTGCGGGGCGCGCTCAACCTCGCCACGTCCGACCGTCTCTTGGACGCCGCTCGCGCCCGCGGCGTCGACCCCGTCGAGTTCGACGCGGCCTACGAGGACCGCGCCGCGGAGCTGCGCGACAGGTTCGCCGACGGCGTCCCGCGCGTGGCGTACCACGCGGGCGCGTTCGGCGTCGAGCCCGTCTGCTACGTCTTCGGCGCGTCAGCCCTCGACGCCGCCGAATTCGCCGCCTCCCTCTTCGAGGCGGACGACGCGGTCGGCGACCGCCCGTAGGGCGTCCAGCACGGCCGCCTCCGCGCGGCTCACCGGGTCGTCCGTCCCGAGTTCGTCGCTCTCGAACGCGTTGAGGACGGCGCACTCCGCCGACTCGCAGAGCGCCGTCAGCGCGCCGGGGTCGGCCGAGGGGTGCTGGAACGGAATGGTGGCGTCGTTGACGAACAGGGCGCGCGGGCGGGGGACGCGCTCGAACAGGCGGGCGGCGTTCTCGGCGTTCGTCCGCGCGAGCGCCGTCGCCTCGTCCGGTCCGTCGGTCTCCGCGCGCGGCGCGTGTGCGTCCAGGCCGCCGCGCCAGACGCCCGGCGGCGGGGTGGTGAACCGGTCGAGCCGTCCGCCGAGGAGCGCTCCGTCGCGCACGAACTCGGGCGCGAAGTCGAACACGACGACGCCCTCCGCGCCCCGTTCTTCCACCCACCGCTCCAGCGTCAGGGCCGTGAGCCGGGTCTTCCCCACGTTCGAGGGGCCGAGGACCAGCGTCGTCCCCGACAGCGGAACGGTCTCGCTCATCGCCGGACGTACCGGACGGCGAGGGCGAGCGTGGCGGCCCCGAGCACCAGCGCGAACCCGACCACGAACGCCGTCACGGGGTCGAACCCGGCCGCGACTCGTTCTCGCACGAACGACCCGGCGGTCACGGCGCTCACGCCGACCAGCGCCAGTCCGCCGGCGTTGACGGCCGTCGAGGGCGGGTCTGCCGGCGTGTCGGGGTCGTTGAGCAGGTAGAGCACCAGCGCCAGCGCGAACGGCGTGCCGACGAGGCCGAACGCCAGCACGAGGGGGAGCAGCGGGAAGAAGGAGCCGTCGTAGAACGCGCCCACGGCCGAGAGGAGGGCCACGCCAGCGAGGAGCGCCCGGTAGCGCGCGTCCGAGACGTCCGTCTCCCACCCCAGCGCGTCCGCGAGGAGGTACGGCGGCACGACGGTGTTCCCCCCGAGCGTGGAGACGGCCGCGCCCCACAAGCCGGGCAGGAAGAACCACTGCGCGTTCGCCCCGGCCAGCGGTCCCAGCGCCTCTGCCGCCCGAGTGGCGGTGAGGCTACCGGGGTCGACCGACGGCGCGTGGAGGACGCTGGCGGACACGAGGAAGATGGCCGCGCTGTATATCCCGAACGCCGCCAGCATCGAGGAGACGACGTCGAACACCGCCGCGCCCGCGTCGTCCTCGGTCCACCCCCGCGCCCGCACCGTGTACGTCTGCATCGTGACGAGCGTGACGTGGACCGCGCCCCCGAGGACGCTCGCGGCGAGGAGCGCGCCCGACGCCCCCGCGGGGACGCTCGGTACGAGGCCGCGTGCGGCCGCCGAGAGGTCGATGGGCACCACGAACACCGACGCGACGAACGCGACCACGACGAGCGACACCAGCACCTTCGCACCGAGTTCGACGGCGCGGTAGCCCCCGCCAGCGAGGCCGACGGCGAGGACGACGGCCCACGCCACGCCCCAGACGCGCGGACCGACGCCGGTAATCGCGGCACTCACGTCCGCCAGCGTCTTCATGATGACGAGTTGCGCGAGGCCCGCCGCCAGCACGCCGTCTGCGACGAGTAGCCACTTCCACCCCCGCCCGAGGCGCGCGTCGACGGCCGAGACGATGCCCACCTCCGTCGCCAGTCCGAGACGCGTCGAGAGGTACTGCGCCAGCGCCCCGAAGACGGCCGACAGCACCACCACCCAGAGCAGGACGTAGCTGTACGACGCCCCCGCGGCCACCAGACTCGCCAGCGTCGCCGGCCCCGCGGCGATGGCTCCTGCCACCCACGTCGGGCCGAACGACTCCGCCCGCGCCGCGAGGCTCCGAACGCGTGTGCCCGCCTCGAAACTCACCGGCCCCGCCTCCGGGGTCCGTCCTCCGCTCCGTCCTCGGTACGTTCGCCCCCGCCCGGCCGCGGGCGCGCGCTCTCGGTCCGCCGTCCGTCCGGGGTGCGCCTCCGTCCCGTCATGGCTCTTGCTACTACTCTGTCTTACCACCCTATAATAACTCCTCGGAAGCGACGTACCTTTTTGCCGGCTGGCGGCCACCGTGAGGTGTGAAACGAACCATCAGCACGGACGACGCGCCTGCGGCGGTGGGTGCGCTCCCCAAGGGCGTCGCCGTCGAGATAGCGGCCGTGGCGTCGGTGTCGTAACGCCCCGCCCGGCGCCGAGTCGTGCGGCCCGACGCCGCGTTTCAGAGCGACTTCCGCATCGTGCGGTGGGGGATGCCCGCCTCCTCGAACTCCTCGCCCTCCGCCTCGTAACCAAGCCGTCGGTAGAACTCGACCACGTCGGACTGGGCGTGCATGGTGAGGTCCGTCAGGCCGCGGTCGTCGGCGGCGTCTTCGACCGCCGCCATCAGCCGCCGTCCCCATCCCTCGCCCCGCCGGTCGGCGTCGACCGCGACGCGTTCGACTTTCCCCGTCGCCTCGCCGACCCGGCGGAGGCGGGCCGCGCCGACCGCCGCCCCGTCCGCCGCGTACGCCACGAAGTGGACCGTCGCGTCGTCGTCGTCGTGGTCGTCGCGTTCGAGTTCCATCGGCACGCCCTGTTCGTCGACGAACACCCGCTCTCTGACCGCGAAGGCGTCCGCGCGTTCACCTGGCGCGGTGGCCACCCGCACTCCCGCCTCTGTCACCGCCGACACCTCCGCCCGAACCGTCTCCGTCGGTCCATCGCGTGTCCGTAACGACTCGTCCCACATCTACCTTCCGCGGCGCCGCCGCGACCCTCCCGAACATCGTGTAATAGATATTACGTACCTCTCCTCGATGGCCGTTCGAATCGGCCCTGAAACGTCTCACACCGTGCAACTCGGCGGTAGCGTCCGTACCGCTCGATCGCACTCTAACGTACGTATTCTCCTTTCGACGTTCAAACTCACAAGTCGATGTGCCCTCCGAATATTTGATATAGAATCTCGCTTTTCGAGTGTAATTTTAATTAGGCTGGAGTCCTACGTTCGAGATGAACGTGCGTCGCCGTCGACACGGACGGCGGCCCGCGACCCCACCATGAACGTACATCACTCCCGCGAACGCGACCCGGCGTCCGGCGACTCGGACCCGGCGTCCCCGCTCTCCGACGCCCACCGCGAGACGCTCGTCGACCGACTTGAGGCGGTGGCGGAGCCCTCCTCGTCCGTCGACCACCTGCTCGAACACCTGACCGGCGCCCGCGCCGCCGCCCGGATGTCCGTCGTGGACTGGACGCTCCCCCTCGTCCGCACCGACGGCGGCGTCACACTCAGAGTGACCCGACCCGACGGCGCGGCCGCGTACCTCGGGTTCGTCGGCGACGAGTTCCGGGCGACGCCGTGGGGGACCGGCGCCGAAGGCACGGCAGGGCGCGAGGCGGCCACCGTCGCCCCGCGCGAGTGGTTCCCCGAGGACGCCCGGGTCGACCCCCTTCCCGTCGAGGCGACGCCGTTCGGCGACTGACGGGAGGCCGGTCTCTCGCGCCTTCGGGGACCGATTCCCAGTTTCGAGGAACCGGACGGGGTACTTACCCTGTGGCGTCCCCTCCGTCGAACCGTCGAGCGGTACGGCGTCGTCCGGCGCCCGCCGCCACGTCCACCATGAACGCTGAGACTCACTACCACGCGTCGACGCCCGAACGACTCGGCGACGTCGCCCCCGACGATGCGTTCGCCGCCCGCGTCGAGACGTACGAGGACCGCCCCGCGGGGTGCATCGTCTTCCCGGTCGACGTCGCGCCAGAGAAACGACTCACGACGTGGATATCGGCGCGCGAGGGGTCGTTCGTCCGCCTCGCCGAGATGCGGTGACTCTCCGCCTACGTCGCCGCCCCTCTCGTGCGAACCTGTTCGGGGAAAGCGCCTCCCCGCTCCGACCGACCTCAGCGTATGGTAGACGACCGAATCGACGTCCGCGAGATTCCGCCGGCGGAGCGTCACCCGAAGATACACGCCGCGTTCGACGCCCTCGACCCGGGGGAGGCGCTGACCATCGTGAACGACCACGACCCCAAGCCGCTGTTCTACGAGATGCAGGCCGAGAAGGAGTCGTTCGACGCCGAGAACTACGCCGTCGACGAGGTGGGGCCGGGCGAGTTCGTGGCGACGTTCCCGAAGGAGTGACGCGCCCGCGCGAGTCGTCGGGGCCGTCTCACGCGAACCGCGAGACCGAGAAGGGTTCGACGTCGGCCTCGGGCGACTCGCCCCGGGCGAGTCGGGCGACCACCCGACCGCTGTAGGGGCCCAACTGGAGGCCCGTCGCGCCGTGGCCGGTGGCGAGGTAGGCCCCCTCGACGCCCGGCACCCCGCCGAGCACCGGCAGGCGGTCGGGCGTCACCGGCCGGAGGCCGACGCGTACCTCCTCGACGGACGCGTCGGCCAGTCCGGGCGCGGTCGTGAGCGCCTCGTCCAGCACCTCGCGCACCCCCGCGGCCGTGGTCCGCGGGTCGAAGCCCGACCCCTCCTCGCGCGTCGCGCCGGCGGCCACCCGGCCGCCCGGCCACGGGACGATATAGTGGCCGCGGTACGTGCCGACGATGGGCCACTCGCCCGTGTCCGCGTTCGCGTCCGCGCCCGTCTCTGCGTCCCTTCTACCCACGGATAGGTGGGCTATCTGCCCGCGCATCGGTTCGACCGGAAGCGACACGCCGAGGTCGTCGCCGAACGCCGCGGACCACGCGCCGCCGGCCACCACGACCCGTTCGACGTCGAGGCGTCCGTCTGGCGTCTCCACGGCGCGGACGCGTCCGTCGGCGACGGCGATACTCGTCGCCGTCGTCTCGCGCGTGCGCAGTCCGTGTCCCTCGGCTGCCCGGCGGAGCGCCGACGTGAAGGTTCGCCCGTCCACACGCGCGGCCCCGTCGTACGCGAACGCCCGTCGAACGTCGGCCAGCGGCGGGAACCGGGCGCGCGCCTCGGCCGCGGACACCTCCTCGACGCTCCCGGGCGCGGGGCGTCCGACGCTCTCGGTGCGGTCGGCGAGGCGCGCCACTCGCTCGTCGAATGCGTCGGCCTCTGCGGGCGTGACCGCCACGCTCAACAGGTCGCAGGGCTCGTAACCCACGTCGCCGTCCTGCTCCGTCCGGAGGCGCGGTGTGAGGTCGCGGTAGTAGTCCACCGCGTCGACGCCGAACGCGAACCACGTGTCGGAGTCGGACCGACTCGACGTGGCCGCCGAGAGGATGCCCGCGCCCGCGTCCGTGGCGCGCCCCTCGTCGCGCCGGTCAACGAGCACCGTCTCGACGCCCGCCCGTGCGAGGTGGTACGCCGCCGACGCGCCGACGATGCCGCCTCCGACGACTACGACCTCCGTCATGACGTCTCGGGGTGACGGCGCGGAGGCGTATCAGTCCTCGGTCGCCCGGCGGCCCGCCCCGTCGCGGCTCTCGTCTCCGTCTCGTCCGGTTCTCGGCCCCCGAAATTTGACCGAATCGACGCTTTCGACGCTTTCCACTATCTACTAAAGGTGATTGGCTTGGCTGAAAACACTGACTGACTATTGTCACTGACTAGTTTTACTGACCAGTATAACTACTCTGCCGGCGGTCACCAGAGACGCTTTCCACAGAACGCACGACGGCGGGCCGAACGAACGCGCCGAACCGGGGCAGGTAGTGACTGCCCCGACGGTTCAGCGCTCGTCTTCTCCGTCGTCGACCAGTCCGAACGCCCGTGCGCGTTCGAGTACGTCCTCGGCGCGCCGGACGTGCGCGAGGTCGACCATCTCGCCCTCGTGGCGGACCGCTCCGCGTCCCTCCGCGTCGGCCGCCTCGACGGCGTCGAGGAGGTCCCGGCACCGCTCTACCTCGTCCGGGTCCGGCGAGAACACCTCGTTGACGGGCCCGACGTGACTGGGGTGGACTATCTGGTAGCCGGTGTAGCCGAGTCCGCGCGCCATCCGCGCCTCGGCGCGCAGGCCGTCGGTGTCCTCGATGTCGAGCCACGGTCCGGCCAGCAGTTGGTTCACGTCGGCGGCGCGGCCGTCCATCGCCAGTTTCGACAGCATGTAGCGCTTCTCGTCGCCCTCGGGGGTCCACTCGAACCCCAGCGCTCGTTCCACGTCGGCCCCCTTGGCCGTCGCGCCCGCGAGCGCCGCCACTCGGTCGCTGGCCGCACAGAGGTCGTACGCCCGCCGGAACGCGTCGGCGGTCTCCGGCAGGGCGACGAGTTCCACGCGGGCGTCGATTCCGCGCACGCGTTCGAGGTACGAGAGCACGTGGTCGGCCCGGCGCACGTCGTCGACGCGCGGGAGTTTCGGCAGGACGACGGCGTCGAGACCCTCGCGGACGACGGCGTCGAGGTCGGCCTCGAACAGCCCCGTGTCGGGCGGGTTGACGCGGACCGTCACCGCTGCCTCGGGGTCGTCGAACCCGTCGAGGGCGTCGGCGACGACGCTCCGGGCCGTCTCCTTCTCGTCCACCGGGACGGCGTCTTCGAGGTCGAAGATGACGCCGTCGGCGTCGAACTTCGTCGGCGCGCCCGTCACCCACTCCCGCCGGTTCGCCGGCACGTACAGGAGCGACCGGACGGGACGCATCAGGCCGCACCGCCCGTCCGCGGTTCTGCGAGCGGCATGTCCGAGCGTTCGCACCGGCGCACAAAAGATTTCGGGCGCTTCCACGATACGGCGTTCTCCGGCAGGAAGATGTGGAGGAACGGACTGTGTAGGGGACGGGACTCGGCTAGCGCCGCCAACGACTAGTCGTATTTACCGAAAAGTTTTACTGAACTATTTTACTGACCAGCGTTACTGAACAGTAACACTAAACAACTATACCGGGCAGGCAACACGGCTATTCTACGACCTCAGTCCGAACGAGAACCCGTGTCCCCTTCGGCGAGAACAACTGGCGCTCGCGTCCGAACTGTCCCCGGCGCGACTCTGTGCAAACGAACTAGAGCCGACGCTCGACGGTGACTGGATAGTTATACTGTGTAGTAATACTGACGAGTGTTATTGACTGGCCTGACGAAAGGGCCGCAGAGATGATGTGTCGCTCGTTCCGAGCGGCGCGACCCGTCCGGCGTCGCCGTTACTTCTGACCGCGGCTCTCGAGGTGGTACTGGAAGACGGTCCGCATGCCGACGACGAGGTCGACGAGGTCGACCGTCGCCGTGTCCTCGGCGGCGTCGAGCGTCTCCTTGAACTGGTCCACCCAGTTCTGGGCGAACGTCTGCTCGATGCCGGCGTCCAGGATGGCGGCGACGACTCGGTCGGCGTCCACGTCGCCCCGGAGGTCGTCGGGTGCGACGACGCCCTGTTCGATGGCGAGGGCCACGATGCCGGCGGAGTAGTCACCCTCGGCTATCTCCCGTTCCCACGTCGTGATGTCGTTGCCGATGCGCGCGAGTTCCTGCACGTTCCAGAGGGTGGCGCGGAGGGCCCCGAGGTCGTTCTCGTCGAAACCGGGCGAGTGCATCAGGTCGACGTCGGCGTACGGAAACATGCACATGTTGTGCGAGGCGTATCGAAAGTAGCCGGTGCGGTTGGCGGCGGCCGGGTTGTGCGCCATCATCTCGCCGTACGCGATGGAGTTTATCGTCTGGCGCAGGTCGTACTGAAACAGGTCGGAGAAGTCGTCGTAGTAAGGGGCCTCCCGGAGTCGCCCCTCGAGTTCGATCCAGAGGTCGGCGAGGTAGCCGAGCACTTCGCCGTCGACGTCGTCGCGGTCGAGGCGGACGCGCGCCGCGTCGAACGGGATGAGTCGCGCCTCCGCGAAGGTGGCCTCGTCGCCTCGGCACTCGACGAGGTCGTCGAGGACCGTCACGAATATCGTGAGCAGCGTCTTCTCCGTTCGGAGAGTCTCTATCTCTCCGGAGTCGACGCAAGAGAGTTCGAAGCTGGGGAACAGCGAGTGAATCCACTTCCAGAGGAACACGTCTCTATCTCCTACCTGTTCGTCGTAGAGGTCGGCGAACTCGCTCACGACGGGCGGGAGGGACACCGCCTCGACCGCGGCCATCGGGTCGTCTACCGACGGCCCTGCGTCGACGGTTGCGTAGTTCTCGACTTCGGTGGTTATCTCGGAAGCGACGTTAGTGCTCATCTCTACTCCTACGGAGAACCCGTTCCCCCTAAGGTCTATCACGTAGATGAATACGGGTCGCCCCTGCCTAGGGGTTATACCTATTCTGCCTAACTGATGGGGTATCTCTGAACTAACTGACGAGCCGATTTTACCTATTTCTTTAGGTTAAACTGAGATAGAGGGATAGCTCGCCGCAACCGGCGCCTCTGGGGACCGAGTCACGCCCGCGCGAAGTCAAGCGGCGTTCGACCGTCGGCGCGGACGCCGGTGTCGGCGCTCGGGAGGTGGTTACGACGAGTGGCTGTCGCTCGGGTGGAGTCAGTCCGCCGAAGGGAGGAGTCGTCAGCGGTCGTCGTCGGACTTGCCCCCTTCGAACAGTGACTCGAAGAGGACGCGTTCGGCCCGACGGACGTGCCGGGCGAACGTCGGTTGGGAGATGTCGAGCACCTCGGCAACCTCCTCGCCGGTGGCATCGCGCGGCCACTCGAAGAACCCGGCGTAGTAGGCGGTCTGGAGAACCTCCAGTTGACGTTCGGTCAGTAGGTCGTCGAGGTACGTCCCGAACTCCTGTTTGGTCTGGATGGGCCGGTCGCGCTGTCGGCGCGCGACGAGTTCCGTGTCTCGGTACTTCGTCTGCATCATCGACACGAACCGGCGGATGTCGGTGTTTTGGGGCACCTCGACGGTGAGGCGCACGCCCTTGTCCGTCCCGGTCATGCGCTGGGGGACCGCGCCGTGGTCGAGCATGTCCGAGAGGATGTTGGGGTCGACCATCGTACACTCGAAGTGGAGTGCGTCGTCGGTCTGGGACAGGAGAGAGTAGTCCTCGACGATGACCTTCGACTCCGCGAACTCCACGGCGCTCTCCAGGTCGAGGTCACGCCCCTTGATGGCGAAGAACACGCGGAGGGTGTCGTCGGCGTTCCGGACCACCGTCTCGAACTCGAACTCGTCGCTGTTGGTGGCCTTCACCAACTCCACCATATCCAGACTGGGGTCGTTGATTTCGAACTCCAGTTCGATGGACCGGTCGCCCACCAGCGCGAGCTTTCGGTCGAGCGACGTTATCGCGTGCGCGATGATGCCGCCGAGTTCCGTCTTCGCCTCCACCTCCGTTTCCTTCATCGACGCGTCCTCGCCGATGTACAGGCTGAGGACGCCGTAGCTCCGGTCCTCGTACGCCAGCGGGACCGTGACGACCGTCTGGAGTCCCCGCTTGAGCGCCTCCTTCTGCCACGGTTCGAAGGGGGGACCCGAGTCGAGCAGGTCGACCACCTGCGTCTCGTTGGCGGCCAGCGCCCGCGCTGCGGGCTCCTGTTTCTCCGGCGGACCCGTCGTGCTCACGGTCACCTCTCTGGGGTACTCCACCGCTTCGCCCGCGGCGGCGAACGGTTTTACCTCGTCGGTGGCCGCGTCGGGGCGGCCGACCCACGCTAGCTTGTACGGCCCGGCGGCGGCGAAGTGGTTACAGACCGACTGCTCTACCTCCTCGCGCGTCGACGCCTGCGGCAGCGTCCGCACGATGCTCCGGATGGTGTCGTTCAGCCGTTCCAGCCGCTCCAAGTCGATGGTCTGCTCCTCGAGTTCGCGTTCCCGTTCGGCGAGTCGCTCCTCGTTCTCGAGGCGTTCGAGCGCCGACCGGAGCGTCAGCGCCACGACGCCGACCGTCTCGATGTCGGTGGTCGAGAACGCGGCCGGGTGGGGCGACCCCACCGCGAGGACGCCGTACCGCCCGAGCGGTTCGAAGACACAGCTCCGGGGCGGCGCCGGGTCCGTTATCTCGTCCGGGTCGACGGCGTCGCACTCCGACGGTAGGTCGTCGAACACCGCCTCGACGCTGTCCATGAACGACTCCCAGCCCGGCCCCTCGTCGACCGGAGAGAAGAGCGGCGAGTCGGCGGCGAACAGGTCGCGCTCGACCTCCTCGCGCACCGGACGGAGCCGCCCCGACTCGCCGTCGAACAGGTGGACCGTGACGAAGGGAAAGCTGAGGTCGGACGTCATCGTCTCGCACGTGCGCGTGACGGCGTCGACCGTCGTCTCCGCCGCGCGCACCTCGCGTCCGAGGTCGTTCAGCGCCGCCAGCCGTATCTCGCGCTGGCGGACGTCCTCGCCCCGCCTGCGAATCGGCGGTTCCTCCTCGTCGTTCTCGGAGGCTCGCTCCGGTCGCTCCTCTGCCGTCGACCGGCGCGGGTCCTCGCGCGCTCCCCGGGCGCGCGCCTCCGGTTCCTCGTCCGACTCGTCGTCGCCCTCGGCGACGAGCATCCGCTCTTCACGCCGCTCCCGGTCGTCGGACGGGCTGTCACCGTTCTCGTCTGTCACGTGTGACCCCCCGCTCACATCGCCCCGTCCGCTGGTTGACCTGCTGTACCCTCGGCACACCCGTCATCGCCGCGTCTAGCTCCCTCCGGTCGGAACCGGCCCTGCGCGACGCTGCCGGAAGTGCCCCTACTGCCCTGCCTTTCTTCGGGATGGATTCCGGATTCATTGACATTCAAGTTTCGTGACCTGAATAGTCTCGTGAAGTGTAATAAGCTTTCTTTCCGAAAGTATCTATTACATAAATATCTTCTGACCGATATAACTATATCTCTAGATTATCGAAAATACTCGGACACCTCTTAAAATATCACATGATGAAGCCGTAGACGGACGTTCGCGGCTTTCGGAACGTGAGTATGGTCGAAATGTATCAAGGGTCCGACGGTGAGTACTACTCCGCAGACGAACTCCATCGCCAGTACGAGTCTGGCAGATGGAAGTTCTGCATGGGCGACACGGAGAACGGCCGCGAGGTGGTCCAGACCGAGACGGACGACCTCCTGACGCTCACCCCCCTCCGCGGCGGGACCATCGGCGTCCCGCGCGACGCGACCGACGACGACCCCGCCGGCGGCGATGCCGAAGACCCTGACGGCGGGAGCGACGGCGCGCCCGCCGTCTCCTACGTCCCGCCCGCCGGCCACTGCAGCGACTGCGGCGAACCGCTCTCTGTCGAACCCTGCCCCAACTGCGAGGCGCGCAAGCGACTCGACGACGGATAACTCGACGGTGTCCGCCCACTCTCCGCCTGCCGCGTCTACCACGCCTGCCGCGCATATCACGTCTACCGCGCCTCCCACGCTCATCCCCCGCTAGCTACCAACGCCCCGCGACGCGGCCGGCCTCCGTACCTAGCGCTCATCCATTCCCCGCCGGGGGACGACCTACAGGTATGTCGAATGCAGCAGACAGCCCCTCGTTGGACAGTACCCCCACGACCGACGGCGTCCCCGACGCCGAGTACGACGTCTACGGCACAGTGTACGCCGCTCACCCGGAGTTCCCGCTGGCCCCGTCGCTCGCCGGCACGGACGTGACCGTGTGCGCCGACGTGCGGTCGCTGACCGGCACGCTAGTCGTGGAAGCGTCCGGCGACGACTGCGACGAGTTCGAGACGAACCTCGCCGACGACGCCACCGTGCGCGCGGCGCGTCTCGTCGCCTCCGGCCCGCAGAGTCGGACGTACGCCGTCGAAGTCGACGCCGACGCGGCCCACCTCCTCCCCGCGCTGTCGCTCGCCGAGATTCACCTGCTCGACGTCCGGGCCGACCGGTTCGGGTGGCACGTCGGCTTCGAGACGGCGGACCGCACCGCGGTACGGTCGCTCGCCGACGGCATCGACGACGACGCGTCGTTCGACGTCCGCCGCCTCGGGCCGACCGCCGCGGTCCCCGCGAACGACGACGCGGCGCTGACGCCCCGCCAGCGTGAGGTCCTCCGCACCGCCCTCGAACGCGGCTACTTCGCGGTCCCCCGCGGGTGCTCGCAGACCGACCTCGCCGAGGAGTTCGAGGTGACGCCCGCCGCCGTCTCGCAGCAGGTCCGACGGGCCGTCCGCAACCTCATCGAGACCACGGGTCTCGCCGAGAGCGCGGCCTGAATCGCCGGCCCCACCACCCCCGCCGACGCTTTCGACCCTCCTCCCGCCGACGCCTTCGGCCCTCCCCCCGCCGACGCCTTCGGCCCTCCTCCCGCCGACGCTACTGCCCCTCCACTTCCCCGCTTCGGCCCTCCGATCTCCCTGCTACGGTTCTCCACTCCTCCCGCTTCCACCCATCGACCCGCACCGACGCGTTCGTCCCCCTCCGGCGTCGCGTCCGGCGACCGGCGCGCCGTCCGGGCACCCCGCTCAGAGTTCCCGCCCGTCGTAGGCGACGAGCGTCTCCCGGACCAGTTCCTCCACCGCCGCCGCTCGCGCCGCCGTCCCGCACGGGACCGCCGGCGGCGGGCGGTACAGTCTGCCCGTCACCCACGATAGCACCCGTCCGACGGGGTCGTCCGGGAACTCGCCCGTTCCCCACGCGAGTGCGAGCGCCGTCCCGCCGCCGTCGGCTTCGAGTCTCCGCAGGTTCCTCAGCCCGTCACAGCTCGTCTTCCGGCCGTCGAGCGTCTCGACGCAGAGCGACCCGCCCCGGACGCTCCACCGGCGTTCGGCGGCGGTCCACTCGGCTCGCGTCTCGTCGGGCACGAGGCAGGCGGCGTGTCCGTCGAGGGACGCGACCTCACCCGGTCGTACCTCGCCGCCGAAGTGCGTCGCGTCGACGCCCGCGCTCGGGGTGTGCGGTATCGCGTTCAGGACGGGCGCGCCGTCACGGAGGAGCGTCACCTCGAACAGGAAGTGCCGGCCGGCTATCCCCGACGCGAGGCCGACGAGTTCCGACAGCGCCGCCCGCCCCCCGTCGGCGGCGGTCCCGCACCGCCACGCCGTCGCCCCGTACCGGTCCTCGTCGGCGGCGCGTTCGAACCGGTCGCGGACGGCCTCCCACGCCCGGCGGCACTCGTCGCCGTCGGGGTCGGTCGCCGCCTCGTCCTCGCGCAGACGCACGACGGCGTCCGTCGCGTACGGGAGCGTCGACTCTACGAGCGACCGGAACGCCTCGGGGAACCGCTCGCTCTCCAACTGGTGAGTTCGGTCGAGTTCGGAGGGCACGCGTGAGACGGCGTCCGACGCCGACATAAACGCTCGCGTCGCGGGCCGGGAGCGGTCGCAGAGAAAAGAGTTCGTACCGGCGGGCGTCGACCGACTCAGATCTTGGTGTTGAACTTCGCCTCGTTGGCGTCGCCGGTGTTGAGGGCGGTGCAGTAGTGGTTGAACACGAGCTGGCACCCCGAGGAGGAGTCCGCGCGGATGTCCGCGCCCGTGGTGTCCTCGAACGAGTTGAACGCCGCCAGCACGTTCTCCGTCTCGTGGACGAGCACCGCGTTCCGGTCGCCGCCGCAGAACGCGTTGCCCACCACCTGCGAGGGGCTCTGGACCAGCAGGCCGCGTCCGGAGTAGTCGCTCACGGCGTTGTTGGTCACTTGGTTGTGCCGCCCGCGCGCGATGACCGCGTACGCGTTGTCGATACCGCGGAGTACGTTGTTAGTTATCTGCACGGTGGCGTCGTCGAGCGTGGCCGTGCCGAGTCCGAGGCCGTCGACGTCCTCGACGACGTTCCCGTCGAACACGACGGTGCGGATGGTCCCCGAGCCCGCGAGTTCGGCGTACGCGGCGCTGGTCCCGCAGTTCGACACGTAGTTGTTCGAGAACTCGAACAGGTCGGCGTCGTAGCCGTCGGCGAGGCGGAACCTGACCACGTTACTCCCCACGTCCTGAAACACGTTCGCGCGGACGGTGACGCGCCGGAACGTGCTGGGCGAGTTGTAGAGGTTGAGCGCGCGTTCGCCGATGTTGGTGAACGAGGAGTTGGTGACGCTGAGCTGCTCGGGTTGGCCGCGGTGGCGGATGGCGTGCCCCGAGATGTTCTCGAACGTGCAGCCGTCTATCCACGTCGAGTCGGCGCCCGTGAGGATGCCGTTCTTGCAGTTGACGAACCGGTTGCCACGGAACAGCACCTGGTCGCCGAAGTGGATGTCGGCGTCGTCGGCGTAGTACTCGTTGTCGACGAACGAGAGGAACCGGGGGAACCCCTCCCCGCCGCCGCCCACCGCGGTGCAGTGGTTCTTGAACTCGTACATCACGTTGTTGCGCACCGTGACGTTGCGCGACGCGTCCGCCACTACCACGCCGTAGCCCACCCCGGCCTTGGGGTAGCCCACGTCGTAGAGTTCGGAGTTGGAGACGGTGCCGTTGACGGTCGACGCGAACCGGACCGAGGCCAGCGACAGGTCGTGTATCTCGCACTTGTCGACGGTCACGTTGTCCGCGAACTCGACGAAGACGGCGGTCCGGTAGACGTCGCGGTCCGCGCCGACCATCTCCAGGTCGCGTATCTCGACGTTCCGCGTCACGTCGAGCGCCGACACGCGGGCGTCGTCGCTCGTGTCGTAGTGGTCGAACAGGCCGCCGTGTTCGGTGACCAGCGTGTCGCCGCCCTCGACCTCGCGCACCTTCTGGAGTTCGCCGTACTTGTGGTCGCGGTACTCCGTCTTCCGGTCCGACGTGACGAGGACGTACTCGCCAGCCTCGAACCCCGACGTGCTGCGCACGCGGAGACGCTCGTCGCTCTCGTCGGCGTCGCTGGCGAGTCGCACCGTGTTCCGCTTGCGACCGGTGACCGAGAAGCCCCGGTTGTCGTTCACGACTATCTTCGTGTCCGAGCCCATGCCCTGCACGACGGTGTCGGACGGCACCTCCACCGCCTCGTTCATCACGTACGTGCCCGGGGCGATGACTATCTTCGACGGCTCCGTCGTCATCGCCGCCTGCAGCACGTTGCTGAAGTCCGCGCCCTTCCCGACGACGCCGTCGGGGCCGTCCGCGTAGATGCGGGTCTCGGTCCGCCAGACGACCACGTCCGCGTTCCGCGAGGGCGTGAACACGTGGCTCGCGCCGAGGCGCTTCACTTGGAGGTCCTCGTAGCTCGTCACGTCGGCCGCGGGGTCGCCGCCCGCCCCGCCGGCCGTCAGTCGCTCGTCGGTGCCGCCTTTGCCGCTCAGACCGAAGGCCGCGAAGGACCCGCCGGTTGCTTGCATCATCTCGCGTCGAGTGAGTTCGTCTCCCTTCATCACGTATCTACGAATGTCCCGTCTTCGGGTATGTCTACTCTATAACCTGATTCGCGGAGCGACGGTCACGGGCTAGGTGTATTCGGTCCGCGGTCCGACGACGCTCGCTCCCGACCCGGATTCGGGGGTGTCCCGACGCCCCTGCGCTAGGTCTATACGGCGTCGGACGCCCCGGCGCTCTGAGCCTAGCGGCCGGACTTTGGGTCGTGGGGTGTCTCTTCGAAAGTATGCTCGGACCCGAAGCCGTCTCGACGAACGCCGACAACACGACGAACACCGACGCGACGCACGACGCCCCCGAACCCACCGCGGGAGAGCCGTACCGACTCGCCGCGACCGTCCGCCTCGACCGCACGTCCTCGTTCCTCGTACGCACGCTCGAAGACGCACCCGGCGCCGCCGTCGAACTGGAGTACGCCGCCGACGGGTGGACGTTCGTCGCGGTCACCGCGGACGACCCCGACCGGTTCGAACGCGCGCTACGCGCGGACCCCTCCGTCGAGGGCGTCGAACTCGTCTCCAGCGAGGCGGACCGGCGCGTCTACCGCGTCCCCGGCGACCGCTCGCCGCCCGTGGCGACGGACCTCGACACGGGCGTGTTCGTCGAGACGTGCACGCTCGACTGCGACGGCTGGCACCTCCGGGTCCGACTGGCCGAACGCGACGCCCTCACGGGGTTCGTCGGCGACTGCCGCGAGGCCGGATTCGCGCCCGAGGTGCGCCGCCTCGCCGAGGTGTCCGGCGACGCCGTCCCCGGAACGGGGATGTCGGGCCCGCAGGCGGCCCTCCTGTGCGAGGCCTACGACCGGGGTTACTTCGACGTGCCCCGGAGCATCTCGCAGGCGGAACTCGCGGACGGGATGGACATCTCCTCGTCCGGCGTCTCGAAGCGCCTCCGGCGCGCGACGGAGACGTTGGTCGCCAGCACCGTCGACCCCACGTCCGGGTAGCGACGGGGACACGACTTCGGGGCCGGCCGACGGCGCGCCCGCCGGGCGGACGCCGACGGGACGGACCGCCGCGAGACGGGCGTCTCGACGGTCCGACGCTCCCGTCGGCGCGCGGTCGATGCACATTTCAGATTGCACACTACGGCCACGGAGCGACGGCTCGGTATCGAGTTCCGTAAGCTCGTCTAACGTTCGAACGACACGAGCGACGAGGTATCGCCCGGCGGTGGCCTCTTGGCGTTACTCCCGAACTCGACGCCGAGTGTCGAGAGAAAGAGTCGCGGAAGACGTTTTCCAAATATGATTACTTCTGAGGATTTAGGGTCCCGACGGACGCGACGTCGACGCGCCGAGTCACCACGGCTCACCCCGGAAATCAGTCGGTGGTCGACGTATCGGCTAATCTATCTCTGACCAAAATATGTATGACCCCTCAGCGTATTACAATGTAATAGTCTAAAATGTCCAGTATTGATGCGGATACACCAGTCGTCGTCGCCGGTGCCGGCCCCGTCGGCATGACCACCGCTCTCGCGCTTCACGCGCGCGGCGTGCCGGTGACGATACTGGAGGCGGAGCCGGAGGACCGCGACCGGTCGGGGAGCCGCGCCATCTACGTCCACGGGTCGACGCTGCAGACGCTCGAACGCGTCCACCCCGGTCTCGGGACGAAACTCGTCGACGAGGGCCTCGTCTGGCCCACCCGACGGACGCTGTTCCGCGGGAAGGAGGTCTTCTCGCGCACCTACTCCAACCCCGGCGGCTCCGGCGACATCCCGCACTTCACGAGTCTGCCGCAGGTCCGGACCGAGGCGTACATGCTGGAGGCGCTGGACGAGGCGGGCATCGAGGTACACTGGGAGTCCGAGGTAGAGACGGTCGACTCCTCGTCGGACGGCGTCCGCGTCGGGACGACGGACGGCGAGACGTGGGAGGCGCTCTACCTCGTGGGCGCGGACGGCGGCGGGTCGACCGTTCGCAACGAGATCGGCGCCCAGTTCGAGGGCGACCAGTCGGAGAACTCCTTCATCATCGCCGACGTCGCGGAGGACCCCGACAACCCCCGCCCGCAGGAGCGCGTGTTCCACTACGACGACCCGGCGGTCGGCGGCCGGAACGTCCTCCTCGTGCCGTTCACCGGGGGGTGGCGGCTCGACATCCAGTGTCACGACGACGACGACCCCGAACGTCTGAGCGACGACGAGTCGATGCGCCGGTTCGTCCGCACCACCATGGGCGAACGCTACGCCGACCGCATCGAGTGGGTCTCGACGTACCAGTTCCTGCAGGTCATGGCGGACACCTTCGTCGACGACCACCGCCGGGTGCTGTTGGCCGGCGAGGCCGCTCACCTCCTCGCGCCGTTCGGCGCCCGGGGGATGAACTCGGGCATCGCCGACGCCGACGAGGCGGCCTCGGCCATCACCGTCGCGCTACAGGCCGAGACGGAGGCCGTCGCCCGCGACGAGATCGAACTGTACGCCGCGCGCCGCGAGAAGGCCGCCGAATACAACCTCAACGCCGCGGGGCAGGCGCTGGAGTACCTTCAAGGCGACAGCCCGATCACGAACGCGAAAAAGGAGGTCGCCGCCCGACTCGCGGACTACTGGGAACCCGCCGGCGAGTGGCTGGACGACGCGCCCTACGGCCCGCACGGCAGTCCGCCCATCGTCTCGACCAGCAACTACTGACCCGGCCCGACGCCGGCGGCCGGAACGCGGACCCCCCGAACCGCGGGGGTGCAACTAGAACTATCCGCGTCTCGCGCGGCGACCGCGTCTCGTCGGTCGGCGCCCCCTCCACTTCGCGCGTTCGCTTGCCGCTCTGTCTCCGCGAATCCTACTCCCGCTTCGTGGTTCCTCGACCAATGACACCGTCGATGTTCCTCGGTAGCACGTTTCACGATCAGAGAAGACTCGGCCATGAACCAAGTAATTACATAATTCATAAAATTGCTCAGGCTTAGCAAGATTATAGGAACAGCGCCCTCGTATATTGGCGATATATCACTCAGACGGTCACGAAATCAATCCGAACACTATCGGACATGGGGATAGATCGCCTCTAAAGCCTCGTACGTCGGAAGAACTATAAGGACGAACCGACGATACTCTTCCCCTCTATATTGTGGTATTCCATCAGAACTCCGTGTGAGGACGGACGCTCGGCGGCGTAGGCGACGACCGGACGGTAGCGGCATGCCGATAGATATATTTGGACAGTAACCGGAGACGAAACGTTCTCTCTCCGGACGTGGTCCGCCCGACGGGACGCCGCGTAGCCGTTGAGTCGAGCGGACCGCCCTACGCGCAGGCGAATTACAGCAATAGTTTTGTAATGGCTCCCGACGCACCGAATCGCCGCGACGACGGCGTACGCGTTCTGCGGACCACCGTCGGGCCGCCGGCCGCCGGATTTCGCGGCGACGTCTGGCGTTCCGACGTACGCCGGCGCAGCGCAGACAGTTGGTTTTCCACTCATCGTGTAATACTTCCCGATTTGACTCCGGCGGCGCAGAAGCGCGCCGCCGTCTACGCGCCTTCATCGGAACCTCCGTTCGTCCGCCGCGCGTCGAACTCCGCTTCCGCGCTGTCCCGCTCGTGCCCGACAACGATAGTTACACGAGACGTGGAACCGGGGTACGCTCGTCTCCCCGACGCCCGACACTGCGTCGGTCCTCGGTCACTTACCGTCCGCGTGTACTCGCGCACGGCCGACTCTATCGCGGCGTCGATTCGCCCGCCGGTGCGGCGGATCGACGTACCGCGGCCACATTATAGCATCAAAGAACATTAATTATTTAACCCACAGGGTCGCGTGTGGGAATGTGACGCGAGAGCCGTCGTCGGACGATAGAAGGTACAGTCTCCGGGAGACACCGACCCTCCTTCGGTACGGACGGGACGCGAGTCGAGGGGGGCGCCGCACATGGTGAGTGCGCTCACGGCGGTGGTCGCACTCCTCCCCCTGCTGACCATCACCTTCCTCATGGTCGGGCGGTTCTGGCCGGCGACAAGAGCGATGCCGGTGGCGTGGCTGGTGGCCGTCGCGGCCGGCTACTTCGGGTGGAACATGAACGGCACGTGGCTTGCGGCCGCCACGCTGAACGGGTTCGTCACCGCCGTCACCATCCTCTGGATAGTGTTCGGCGCCATCCTCCTCCTGTACACGCTACAGGAGACGGGGGCGTTCGACGTCATCAGTCGGGGGTTCGCCGAGGTGAGCGAGGACCGCCGCGTGCAGGTCGTCTTGCTCGTCTTCCTGATGGGGTCGTTCATCGAGGGCGCGGCCGGGTTCGGCACGCCGGCGGCCATCGTCGGACCCCTGCTCGTCGGTCTCGGCTTCCCGCCGATGGCGGCCGTGGTGGTCGCTCTCACGGGGAACCTGATGGCCATCACGTTCGGCGCGGTGGGGACGCCGCTCATCATCGGGATGATAGATATCTTCGGCTCCGTCGAGCAGATCACGACCGAGGTGGTCGCGCAGGGTCCCTACGCCAGCATCGCCGCGTGGGTCGGCGACATCGCTGTCTGGGCCGCCACGTACCACGTCGTCGTCGGGATTCTGCTTCCCTTCATCGGCGTGGCGATGATGACCCGCTTCTTCGGCGAGGACCGCTCGATACGGCCGGCGCTCGAAGTGCTGCCGCTCACGCTGTTCGCGTGGGCCTCCTTCGCCGTCCCCTACTGGTTGACGGCCTACTTCCTCGGGCCCGAGTTCCCGGGGCTCATCGGCGCCATGGTCGGCCTGTTCGTGACCGTGGGGACGCTGAAGGCTGGCTACTTCCACCCCGACGACGAGTGGGACTTCGACGAGCAGTCCGAGTGGCCCGAACACTGGATCGGCGACATCAAGCCCGGCGAGTCCACCACCTCGCGCGGCGAACTCGCGGCCGACGGCGGCGCGACCCCCGCGGCGGGGGCGGGCGCCACGGACGACGGCGACATGTCGCTCTGGATGGCGTGGCTGCCGTACGGCCTACTGGCGCTCCTGCTCGTCCTGACCCGGGTGTGGGACCCGCTGACGACGTTCCTCCAGGAGACGCTCGTCGTCTCGTTCCCGAACATCCTGGGGACGGGCCTCGAGAACTCCATCCAGGTGCTCTACCTGCCGGGGGCGGTGTTCGTCGCCGTCCACCTCGTGACGATACCGCTCCACGGGATGTCCGGTCGAGAGATCAAGGACGCGTGGGCCGAGACTGCGGAGAAGGTGACTCCCGCCGTCCTCGCCCTCCTGTTCGCCGTCGCGACAGTGCAGATAATGCTCCAGTCGGGGGCGGCGACGGACCAAGACAGCATGCTCATCGTGCTGTCGGAGGCCGTCGCCAACCTCGCGGGCGCGTCGTACCCGTTCTTCGCGGCGTACGTGGGAGCGTTCGGCTCCTTCCTCGCCGGGTCCAACACCGTGAGCGACATCCTGTTCGGCACGTTCCAGTACGGCGTCGCCAGCGACATCGGCGTCTCGCGCACCATCCTGCTGGGCGCGCAGGCGGTCGGCGGCGCCATCGGCAACCTCATCGCCATCCACAACGTAGTCGCCGCCCTCGCGGTGGTCGGCCTCGTGGGCGAGGAGGGGCGCGTCATCCGCCTCGAACTCATCCCGCTCGTGTACTACGGCACCGTGACGGGACTGCTGGCGCTTCTCTTCGTCTACGTGGTCTCGCCGGGCGCGTTCTGACCACGGCGCTCTCGCCGCACCCGCCCCCGTCGCCCATCTCCCGCGGACGCGCGACGGGAGCAGTTCCTCGTCGGCCACCCAACGCTCGCCGCGTGCGTGGGTTTCTCACACCATAACAATTATTAATAGAACAGAGCTACCGAACGTACGATGGCAACCGACGAGCCTCGGACGGCGACGACGACGGAGGACGTCCCGTCCGACCTCACCGACTTCGAGACGTTCCGCGAGGCCGAGGGACTCGAGCACGAGGACGCGGAGGAGTACGCGGCGCTCGCGTCCGATCTCCGGGCGTCGGTCGACGGGTCTGTCCGGTTCGACGAGTACTCGCAGGTGCTGTACTCCACCGACGGGAGCATCTACCGCGCGCGCCCCGCGGGCGTGGTCATCCCGCGCGACGTGGAGGACGTGCGGGCGACGGTGCGCGTCGCCGCCGAACACGACGTACCGATACTCGCGCGCGGGACGGGGTCGTCGCTCGGCGGACAGGCCGTCGGCCCCGGCTGCGTCGTCCTCGACATGACCAAGCACATGAACGACATCGTGGACGTGGACCCCGAGGCGAAGGAGGCGACGGTCCAACCCGGCGTCGTGCAGGACGACCTAGACGGCCGCCTCGCGGAGGACGGCCTCAAGTTCGCGCCCGACCCAGCGTCGTCGAACCGGGCGACGGTGGGCGGCGGCATCGGCAACAACTCCACGGGCGCTCACTCGGTGCGCTACGGCATCACCGACGCCTACACCGAGGAGTTGAAAGTGGTGCTCTCGGACGGGTCGCTCGTCCACACGCGCGAGGTAGTGCTCGACAGCGAGGAGTGGGACGAGATAGTCGGGAAAGACGACCTCGAAGCCGACATCTACCGCACCGTCCGGCGGGTGGTCGAGGAGAACGAAGCCGAGATAGACGCGCGCTACCCCGACCTCAAGCGGAACGTCTCGGGCTACAACCTCAACAAGGTAATCTACGAGAACGACGCCGGCGAGGAGGTCATCAACCTCTCGAAACTCCTCGTGGGCTCCGAGAGCACGCTCGGGGTCGTGGTGGAAGCGACGGTGAGCCTCGTCACGAAACCCGAGGAGACGGCGCTCGCGCTCTACTGCTTCTCGGACCTCGGCGACGCGATGCGCGCCGTGCCCGAGGCGCTGAGCTACGACGTGAGCGCCGTCGAGTTGATGGACGACGAGGTGTTCCGCCTCGCCCGCGAGTCCTCGGAGTTCGCCCAGTACGCCGAGCCCATCCCCGAGAGCGCCGCGGCCGCCCTCATGATAGAGTTCGACTCGGAACTGGTCGACGACTTCGAGGCCGCAGTCGCCGAGACGAACGACCACTTCGTGGCCGAGGGCGACGCGTTCGACGTCATCGAGGCCTACTCGGACGAGGAACAGAAGAAGCTCTGGAAACTGCGGAAAGCCGCCATCCCCCTCCTAATGAGCCTCGACGGCGACCCGAAGCCCTACCCGTTCATCGAGGACGCCACCGTGCCGCCCGAGGAACTCGCCGAGTACGTCGAGGCGTTCGAGGAGATACTGCACGACCACGACACCTCGGCGGCGTACTTCGCTCACGCGGGGTCCGGCACGCTCCACATCCGCCCCATCCTCAACCTCAAAGAGGACGACGGCATCCAGCGGATGCGCTCTATCACGGACGAGGTGACGGACCTCGTGGTCGAACACGGCGGGTCGTTCTCGGGGGAGCACGGCGACGGCATGGCGCGCACGGAGTTCAACCCCAAGATGTACGGCGAGGACCTGTGGGAGGGGTTCAAGGAGGTGAAGCGGACGTTCGACCCCGACTGGCGCATGAACCCCGGCAAGGTGGTCTACCGCGACGACGACCCCGCCGACATGCGCGAGAACCTCCGGTACGGCGAGGCGTACAGCTCCGTCGAGCCCCAGACCAAACTCGACTTCTCCGAGGAGGGCGGGTTCTCGGAACTGGTCGAACTCTGCAACGGCTGTGGGAACTGCCGCCAGTCGGACGGCGACGTGATGTGTCCGACCTTCCGGGCCTCGAAAGACGAGATAGAGTCCACGCGCGGGCGGGCCAACATGCTCCGCGAGGCCATCAGCGGCGAACTCCCCGAGGACGAGATGTACACGGAGCGCTTCCAGCGGGAGGTGCTTGACCTCTGTATCGGCTGTAAGGGCTGTAAGAACGACTGTCCCACGGGCGTGGACATGGCGAAACTCAAGACGGAGGTCAAACACCAGTACCACCAGCGGGAGGACCCCGGCCTCCGCGAACGGGTGTTCGCCAACATCGACCAGCTGTCGGCGCTCGGGAGCGCGTTCGCGCCGGTCTCGAACTGGCTCCCGAAGCTCCCCGGCGCGCGGACGCTCATGGAGGAGACGCTCGGCATCGCCAAGGACCGCGAACTGCCGACGTTCGCGTCCGAGAGCTTCGAGGAGTGGTTCGAGCGCCGCGGGGCCGGCGTCTCCGCCGCCGAGGCCGACGACAAGGTGTTGCTGTTCCCGGACGTGTACACGAACTACAACTACCCCGAGGCGGGCAAGGCCGCGGTCAGGGTGCTGGAGGCCGCGAACGTCCGCGTCGAACTCCCGACCGGCGTGGCGTCCAGCGGCCGACCCGCCTACTCCAAGGGCTTCCTCGACCTCGCGGAGGAACGAGCCCAGCAGAACGTCGAGGCGCTCTCCCGGCACGTGGACGAGGGCTGGTCCGTCCTGTTCGTCGAACCCTCCGACGCCGTGATGTTCCAAGACGAGTACCTCGACCTGCTCGACGACCCGGCCGTCGAGGACCTCGCGGCCGAGTCCTACAGCGTGCTGGAGTACGTCGACGCCAACTGGCTCGACGACCGCATGACGTTCGACGCGCCGGCGGAGTCGCTGACCTACCACGGCCACTGCAACCAGAAGGCCACGAACAAGGACCACCACGCGGTGGGCGTGCTCCGGCGCGCCGGCTACGACGTCGACCCCCTCGACAGCGCCTGTTGCGGGATGGCGGGGTCGTTCGGCTACGAGGCCGAACACTACGACCTCTCGAAGGCCATGGGCCGTCGCCTGTTCGAGAAGGTCGACGCCAGCGACGGCGACACCGTGGTCGCGCCGGGCGCGTCCTGCCGGAGTCAGTTGAACGACCGCGACGGCTACGAGGGCGAGCGCCCGCCCCACCCGGTCGAGATGGTGGCCGACGCGCTGGCCGACTGAGGTCGAACGGGTCGCCGCGCGGACCCGTCTCTCCCCTTTCTCCGTTCTCTCGCTCCCCTGCGCTCGTCCGGTCGGCACCCCGCGCTCGTCCCGTGGACGGCGGTCGGTCGCACGCGGCGCCGGGCGGAGCGGCCGCTCTCCGGCGAGGGTGTGAAAGAAAGGAAGACGCTCGGTCGGCGGTCGGACGGCGCTACCCGACGTTCTGTGCGCGCTCGACTATCTCCTCGCCGTACATCTCCTCCAGTTCCTCGCGCTGGTCGGGGCGGGCCTCGTAGACCTCTTGGAACAGCGACACCGGCGTCTGGGCCGCCTGGTAGGTCGCCTCGTCCCACATCCGGTCGCGCGTGACCTCTATCTCCGTGCCGTCGAGCACGAGCGTGGCCGTGCGCTTGAGCGAGATGGCGCCCTTGCCGGCCTCCTTGGCCGCCTCGAACTCCTCCATGGCGTCGACGTAGTCGTCAAGGCTCACGATGGACTGCGTGCGGTCGACGATGGCCTGATTGAGTTCGTCCTCGTCGAGCGTGAGCTCCTCACGTCCGATGCGGAGTTCGTAGCCGTCGTCGGTCTCCTGCAGTTCCACGTCGTCGCCGTCGTACTCGTACCGGTCCTCGCCGGTGCGTTCGAGTTCGCGCTCGTCGCCGTCGACCTCGATGAGGTACGACCCCTCCACGGGCGGGAGCGGGTGCTTGTTGGCTTCGACCACCTGCCCGGGCGTGAGCGACCAGATGCCGAGCATCCCCATGGCGTTGTTCGCGGTCATCCGCTCGTGGTAACCCTCCACGTCGCGGATGTCGTCGAACGGCCCGTCGACGGCGAGGATGCCGACGGCGCTGGCCGCGCGCGACGTGTTGTGCCGGAGCTCCTTCCACTCCGGCTGGGCGCCCGTGGGGGTGATGGCGCGCATGTCTTTCGTGTAGTCGACTTCGCCGTCGACCAACAGGAAGAGACGCTGGAGGTTGTTGGAGTGCTTGCCCATCTCCTGGTCGAGACGCGACATCGCTATCTCGGACTCGCCGCTCTCGATGATGGGCGACATCGACAGGCTCCCCTCTTCGAGGCCGTTGGCCGTCTCGACCATGGTGATGAACTCGTCGGCCTTCTTCCAGTCGTCGAGCGACCCCACCTCCGGGATGACGAAGCCGTCGATGTGCTCGATGGCGTCCGACTCGCCGATGCGCATCATGTGCTCGAACCCCGTCCGTCGCTTCTCGGGGGAGTCGCGGTGCCACACCATCCGCGGGTGTATCTCGCCCGGGAAGTCCTCGCCGTACTCGGTGAGGACGTCGATGATGTTCTCGATACCCTCATCGCGCATGTTCGGCGCGGTGGCGTCCTCGTTGTCCGGCACCCAGACGTCCGGCGCCTGCATCCCGTCGAGTTGCCCCGCCTTCCGCAACATCTCCGCAGTGTCGTCCCCTTCGACCGCCGTCGGGGATGTGAAGAACGTCCTGACGAACTCTCTGCTGGTGTTCCTCTCCACCATGCGAGTCCGATTGTGGGGATTTATCAAAAACTATCATGCAGGGGTAAAAATTGCCTGTGCCCCGCGCCGACCCTGCGTCCGCGCTCACGCCGGAGACCCTCGCACCGACCACCGAACCGCCCGACTCGACGCCGACGTTCGCGCTCGACTCGACCCGGGGTAAATCACAGATTACGTCGTCGGCCAGTCGTTTTACGAATAGTGGAATGGACGGTCGGAGCCGAAACGTCGGAGATACTCGGGATGTGTGCGGCGAACGTACCGAACACGGGGAACGAACGGGCGCGTCGGCGGTCGTTCGGCACCGAATACGCTTATCACCCCCCGGGTCGTTCGTTTTCGCATGGAGGAGAACGGAACGAGCCAGACGGTGGGGGCGACGAAGACGTCCGTCCGCGTGCTCGACACCATCCGCCGGATGGGTGGGGAAGCCGAGACCAGCGACCTCGTGAACGAACTCCCGTTGGCCCAGAGTACAGTGTACAAGCACCTGCGAACGTTAGAAGAGGAGGACCTCGTCGTCAAACGCGACGGGCGCTACCGTATCGGCGCCCGCTGTCTGGAGTTCGGCGGGTTCGTGCGGCGCTACGACCACATCTACCAGACCGCGAAGGCGGACGTCCAGAACATGGCGGAGGAGACGGGGGAACTCGCCAACCTCATGTTCGAGGAGGCGGGGATGGGCGTCTACGTCTACACGGCCGGCGGGGAGAACGCCGTCAACATCGACACCGGCATCGGGAAGCGCGTCCACCTCAACTGCACCGCACTGGGCAAGGCCATCCTCTCCACCATGAGCGACGACGAGATAGACGAGGTGATAGAGAGCCGGGGCCTCCCGAAACCCACCGAACGCACCATCGCCGACCGCGACGCCCTGTTCGACGAGATAGAGCAGGTCCGAAACGACGGCGTCGCGTACGAACGCAACCAGCGGGTCGAGGGCATCTGCTGTGTGGCCGCCCCCGTCACGACGGAGGGCGGACGCCGCGCGGCCATCAGCATCAGCGGTCCCGAACGGCGGATGTCCCGCGACCGACTGCGGACCGACCTCACGGAGACCGTCCAGCGCGCCGCCAACGTCATCGAACTCAACCTCACGTACAAGTAACGCTTCGCCGGCACGCTCCCGACCGAACGAGCGTCGGGACGCTCGACCGTCCCCGGGTCGGTCCGTGGCCGCGGAGCGTCCGAGACGCCCCGCCGGTGGAGAGAGAGACCGAGACCGGAGCGGCGCGACTCGGCGTCACCCCGCGACAGATTCGGACGCCGAGTTTCGAATCGCCTGCCCCCCGAAGGCCAGCATCACGACCGTGACGAGCACGATCGACCAGAAGTGCTGCGAGTTCGTCCCCCGCAGCACGCCGAACCACGGGTGGTAGAGCACCTACAGCAGTAGCGAGACGCCGACCTGGTCACGTCGAGGACGCAGTCGATGACTCCCTGCCGGACCAACCCCTCCATGGCTCGTCCTCCGGTTCCGGTCGCGTGGAAGACGATGGTCTCGTACCCTCGGTCTTCGAGGTACTCGCGGACGTCCTGCTGGAGGTGGCGGCACGCTTGGAGCGCGAACTCTCCTCGTAGCCGATTCGTATTATTAGAACGATGCCGGATACCTCCGGCAGAACCTCCCTTCTCTCGGCGTCGGACGACCCGAGCGGAACTCCCGTACGGTATATGCGAACGGTCAGCTCCAGCGTGTATCCGGACGGCCGACTTCCGTCAGGTTACACCAGTATCCCTGTAATCCCCTGCGTCTACCGAACGGTCGGCCTCTTTACCGCCACGTACTCCCGGACGGATATCTCGGCTGAACGGAGTGCAGACCGACCACACCGGGACCGTCGGGCGCGTCGCCGACGTCGTCGAACGCGGCCTCGCGTACAAGCGAACGGAGGCGGATGAGAACGTGTCCCCCGTCGCCGACCGACGAGTCCCTCTGTCATCGTCTCCGGAACCGTCTCCGCCAGATTCCGCTCGCGTCCCCGGGTCACCTCTCGGAACGTCGCTCTCGACTCCGACCGCCCGGGAGAGTAAGTCGAACGTCTGCAAGACGGGAACTCTCGTAAATATGTGCGGTGTTGGTCTTGTTATAATAAATGGGGTATGACTCTGTACGTCCCGACTCGGTGGTTTTCGTGCGAATATAGCATCTTTCGTTTCTCTAACGTTCTAGGCTGTTGTGTCATTCGCACAAGGAAGAGAGGAGGCGTTCGGTCGGAGGGGCCGGTCTCAGAGTAGGTCGTCCAGGCGGTCGGTGCGCTCTCGGTGACGTGTTCGCACGGATTCCAACGCCTCGACCAGACGTTCGGCGGTCCACCGAAATCCCGACTCGGCGTCTACGTCCGGGAAGAGCGACCGGTTGGCGTCCTCCGACCGTTCGACGAGGTCCCGTCGGATGGCGTCCGCTCCGTGGACGGCCCCCGAGAGACTACCGACGAGGGACGCGATTGTGTCGCAGTCCCGTCCGAAGCCGGCCGCCGCGACGAGAGCGCGGTTCGCGTCCTCGCCGCGTAGTTCGAGGAGTCCGACGGCGGCCGGGAGGCTCTCGATAGCGCTCTCGCTGAATATCTTGCCGGCGTGGTACTGCTCCCGGTCCCACGCAGTCCCGGGCCACCGCCAGTCGAGGTGGTTCTCGTAGAACCGGTCGACGAACTCGTCGACGCTCTCGGCGGCCTCGGCCGTCTCCAACGCGAGGTCCATCGCCCGGTAGAGCTCGCTCGGCGCCTGGTTGAGCATCGTGGCGAGGCGATTCGTGCGGTGTCGATCATATCCTTCGTCCCTCTCGATTAATTCGCATCATTCGTTTTACTCGTTGTGTTCGCTCAGTTCGGTGCGTTCGGTGTGGATATCACTCGGTGAGTGGATTACTGCTGTGTTAAAATCTATCGTTCGTTTCGCTCGTTGAACTAGATTCTATGGTTCCTACCACTACGTTCGTTTGCTTCGTTCCTTCCCACCGCGCCCATTTCCGGACGGTTTGGCGCTACTGGCGGTGCTAGCGCGTTCTAACCGAGAGTGGGAGAAAAAGAACCCCCGACGCTCGTGCTCCTTGCGCACTCCGCTCTAGAGGGGCGCCGAACGATGTGAGCGTCGAAGCACGGGAGTCGAGGGATGGTACGGCGCCCCGATTCCGTTACTCGTAGACCGGGAACTCTCCGCAGAGACGTTCGACCGTCGAAGTAACCCGCTCGTGAACGTCATCGTCCTCGGGATTATCGAGCACGTCCACCATCTGGTCGGCGATGGTCTCCATCTCCTCTTTCTCGAACCCGCGGGTCGTGAGGGCCGGCGACCCCACCCGGATTCCGCTGGTCACCATCGGCGACCGCGTCTCGCCGGGCACGGTGTTCTTGTTTACGATGATGCCAACGTCGGAGAGTAGTTCCTCGGCGTCCTCCCCGGTGATATCGGGGTGAGACTCGCGGAGGTCCACGAGCACGAGATGCTTGTCCGTCCCTCCACTCACCAGCGAGAGCCCTCGCTCGTTGAATACGTCGGCGAGCGTTTTCGCGTTCGCTACCATCTGTTCGGCGTAGTCCTCGAACTCGTCGGTGCTGGCCTCCGCGAACCCCGCGGCCTTACCGGCCACGTTGTGCATCAGCGGCCCCCCCTGACTCCCGGGGAACACCGCGGAGTTGACGTCGTCCGCAAACTCCTCGTCGCACATTATGAGACCGCCGCGGCCGGCGCGGATCGTCTTGTGGGTGCTTCCGGTGACGAACTCCGCGTGTTCGACGGGCGACCGATGGACG
This sequence comes from Haloferacaceae archaeon 50, assembly GCA_046097085.1. GTDB lineage: Archaea > Halobacteriota > Halobacteria > Halobacteriales > Haloferacaceae. Next base: position 133,301 of record CP175569.1, read on the forward strand.
CCGGCGGCGATGAGTCCCGTCACGTGGGCGATGTCAGCCAGATGGTGCGCGTCGACCGAGTCTGCGATATCGCCTATCCGTTCGTACTCGAACTCACGCGGGTAGGCCGAGGATCCGCTTACGATAACGTCCGGTTCGAACTCGCGCGCGTGGCTTTCCAGTTCGTCGTAATCTATGTATCCCGTCTCCGGGTTGACCTCGTACTGTTCGACGTTGTACAACTGCCCGGAGAAGTTGACGCTGTGGCCGTGAGAGAGGTGTCCGCCGTGTGAGAGCGACAGCGATAGTATCTTGTCGTCCGGATTCAGCACCGAGAAGTACACGCCCATGTTGGCCTGAGTGCCGCTGTGTGGCTGTACGTTGACGTGATCGGCCCCGAAGAGCTCTTTCGCTCGTTCGATGGCGAGTTCCTCGACCGTGTCGACGTGCTGGCAACCACCGTAGTATCTGCTGCCGGGATATCCCTCAGCGTACTTGTTCGTGAGGACGCTCCCCTGGGCTTCGAGCACGGCTTTCGAGACGTGATTTTCGGAGGCAATCATCCCCAGCGTCGATTCCTGTCGTTCCCGTTCGAGGTCGATGGCCTCGGCCGTATCCGAATCTATCTCGTCGAGCGACTGCCTGAACACCATATCTATGCATCTATTATGACTGGTAAGTATCTTACGCGTAGCGAGCTTTCAACCTCAAACGGTTCCGTATGTGATAGGATATGGCACCGAAACGTCGGATACCGACGATTAAGACGCGAGGTGACGTCGTCGCCTCAAGCTGACGAACATCAGAGGCCCCGCGGACTGCACGACGCCGTCACGCCCCATCGATACTTCTATTCCGTCTGGCGCAGTACGGCCACGTATGTGTCAATACTGTAGCTACCGGTATCACGACGGTTGGACGCGGCTGTTACAGTACGACGACGTCTATCAAAGCACCACCGGCGGTGAATCAGAGTCGACGTACGGGTTCCACGAATCGTGGGACGAACTCCGGGAGCAAGTCGGCTACGGTGCGTCCTACGGCTGAACGGACCACGGCGGTCTCAGCCGTCCCTGCTCGAACTCCCGACTCCGACACCGGCGTCGGGCGTCCGCAACACGTCTGCGCCGGTATCTGAGCCGAGCGCTTCGATAGAAACGCTCGACACCTTGTATTCGGGAGTACCGGCGTGGGGGTCGAACGCTTCCTGGGTGAGTTTGTTGACCGCACCGGCTGCGAAGTGCATCGGGATGAAGAGCGTCCCCTCGCTGACGCGCTCTGTCACCTGCGCCTTAACGACGATGTCACCGCGGCGGGAGTGGACACGGACGTAGTCGCCGTCGTCGACGCCGTAGTGACCGGCCGTCGACGGATGGATCTCGACGAAGCTCTCGCCGACGTGGTTCATCAGTCCCTCGACTCGGCGGGTGATCTGCCCGGTGTGCCAGTGATAGAGGACTCGACCGGAGGAGAGTGTGAGCGGATACTCCTCGTCGGGTATCTCGTCGGGCTGTCCGCCGTCCGCTGGCACGAACCGCGCGAGACCGTCGTCGAAGTTGAACCCTCCGTCCTCGTAGTCGTAGAGATACGGCGTTCCGGGGTGGTCTTCGTCCCAACAGGGCCACTGGAGGCCGTGCTCGTCGCCCGCCTCGAGGCGGTCGTAGCTAACCCCACCGTAGATCGGGACTAGATCGCTGATCTCGTCCATTATCTCCCGCGGGTGCTCGTATCCCCAGTCGTAACCCAGACGGGCGGCCAGTTCTTGCGTGATCTCCCAGTCTTGGCGGGCCTCCCCGGGAGGCTCCGCGGTCGGTCGAACCCGCTGGACGCGACGCTCGGTATTGGTGAACGTACCCTGCTTTTCCGGCGATGTCGCCGCCGGTAGGATTACGTCCGCGTGCGTCGCTGTCTCCGTCAAGAAGATATCCTGGACGACGAGGAACTCCAGTTCGTCGAGCGCCTCCCCGGTGTGCCGGACGTCGGGTTCGGAGAGCGCGGGATTCTCCCCGACCACGTACAGCCCCCGCAGGTTACCGTCGTGCGCCTCCGAGAGCATCTCCGTCACCGTGAGTCCGGACTCCCGGGGTGGACGCTCACCCCACACCTCCTCGAACTTCTCGGCGGCCTCGTCGTCGGCCGGGTCCTGATACCCCGGCAGACTCCCGGGGAGCGTCCCCATGTCGCCGCCGCCGCCCTGTACGTTGTTCTGGCCCCGAAAGGGCGAGAGGCCGGCGCCGGGCTTGCCGACTTGGCCGAGCATGAGGGCGAGGTCGGCCATCGCGAGGAGGTTCTGCGTGCCGTGGCTGGACTGCGTCATCCCCATCGCCCAGCCGAAGACGACAGTGTCGGCGTCGGCGAGCGTCTCGGCGGCAGACTTCAGTTCGGCGGGAGGGACACCGGTCAGCGCTTCGACCTTCTCGGGCGTGAACGCCCGGACTTTTTCCCGGACCTTCTCGAATCCTTTCGTGTTGCGTTCGATGAAGGCCTCGTCGTGGAGGTCGTTCTCGACGAGATATCGGATGAGCCCGTTGATCCAGGCCACGTCGTAGCCGGGGTCGGTCTGCGTGTACTGGTCGGCGTGTTCGGCGATGCCGACCTCTCGAGGATCGAAGACTATCAGGTCGGCTCCGTCCCGGACGTTCTGCTTGATACGGGTCGCCAGTACCGGGTGTGACTCCGTCGTGTTCGACCCGGTGATGAGGTACGCGTCGGCCTCGCCGACGTCCTCGTTGATTCGGTTGGTCATGGCGCCGTACCCGAGTGTTTGTTGCAGCGCCGCTACCGTCGAGGAGTGACAGAGCCGCGCGCAGTTGTCGACGTTCTTCGTCCCGAGCACCTGCCGAGCGAACTTCTGGACGAGATAGGCCTCCTCGTTGCTCCCTTTCGACGACGCGAGACAGCCAACCACGTCGACGCCGTGTTCGTTCTGGAGTGCGCGCAGTTCGCTGCTGACACGATCGAGCGCCTCGTCCCAGGACGTGGCCTCGAAATCCCCGTCGTCGTTACGCACGAGCGGTTCGGTGATCCGCTCGTCGCTGTTGGCGAACTCGTGGCCGAACTTCCCCTTCACACACGTGGAAAAGTTGTTCGCGGCCGCCCTCGTGGGGTCCTCGACGGGTTGGACGCCGAGCGCGTCCCCGTCTTTGCCCACCATCTCGAACCGGCAACCGACCGCACAGAAACCACACGTCGTCTCCTCCCTGTCTAGCTTGCTGAGTCGGTAGTCGCTGACGGCCGATGCGACGTCGAACAGCCGTCCCTCGGGCAACACGCCGGCGGCGACGTTCTCGGCCGTGTGCTCGCCGGCAAGTATCGCCTTCCGACCGTACTCGCCGAGAAGCCCCGACACGCGGCGTCTGCTCCGAGCCATGAATCGAGCGACGCCGCTTCGCTCGTCCGGACTTGCGCCGGGGCTACCGCCGATCTGACTCTCCCCGCCGGGGTCGGGCGAACGGTTCGGTGCCGTCGTGTCGTCGAGTGTTTCGACCTCTGCGTGTTCGATGGCAGTCCCGACGGAATTACGCTGTGTGAACCCCGGAAGCGGAAGCGTCGCCGCGCCGCCGATGTCCTTCTCGGTCAGTGCGCCCGTCGGACAGACCGTCGCGCAGTGACCACAGGAGACGCAGTCCGAATCGGCCATCGTCTCGGCGTCGGACTGAAAGCCGATGCGCGTGTCCTCGCCGTGTCCCTCGACTCGGAGAACTCCCTCGACCTGCACGTCGTTGCACCCGTCGACGCACCGGTTGCAGAGGATACACTTGTTACGGTCGATCTGGATGAACGACGAACTGTCGTCGATGGGTTCGTAGTCGTCGCGCTCGTCGAAGACGCCGTAGCGCGGATGGTCGACGCCTTCACCGATGGCGGCATCCTGAAGCTCACAGCGACCGTTGCCGTTACAGGTCGTACACCGGAGGTTGTGGTTCGAGAGCACCAGATCGAGGTTGACGCTTCGAGTCTCCTCGGCGTCCGGCGTGTCCGTCCGCACGGTGAGTCCATCCTCGGCCGGGTACGAACACGAAGGGACGAGGCCGTGTTCGTCGGTCTCGACCATGCAGGTCCTGCACGCGCTCCGCGGTCCGATCTCGTCGCTGCAGTCGCCGTCGCGGTCGTAGTAACACAGCGCGGGCACGTCGGCTTCGTCAGCGACACCGTCAGCACCCGGGTCGACCCTGACCGTCTCGTCGCTGACGGCCTGCATCGCGTCGATGACGGTCGAACCCGGCGGAACGGTCACGTGTTCGCCGTTGATAGTCACCGTCGTCGGCTCGTCGCCGTCGGTACCAACGTCGGGGTCGCTCGCCGTGCCGGTCTCGAACTCGGACGTGACCGGCGTTTTCGGTCGTGTGTCTTCCACGCCGGGGACGCCTGGGAGCGGGTCGTCGGCGCTCATCGCTTCTCCGTGCAAGCGCCGCTCGGACAACGTCCGTCGACGTGCGCGTCGAACTCTGGTCCGAATGCGTCGATCGCGGTCGTCACGGGACGGGGCGCGTGAGCGCCGAGCCGGCAGTTGCTCGATCGGGCCATCGCCCGACCCAGTTCGCGGATCTTACCCACCTCGAACGAGCCACGGTAGACGTCGCGTAGAAGTTCGGTGAGCTGTTTCGTCCCCTCCCGGCCGGGCACGCAGCGACCGCTGTTCTCGGTCGACGCGAACCGAACCCGCTCGCCGACGTCGGCGACCACGCACCGTTCGTCGTTCAGTAGTTCGACGACGCCGTCGGTCCCGAGGCCCGCCGCCGCGAGCGACCGTGCGGTCGGAGCGACGTCGAGTTCTCGTGCGATGCCGCCGAGGACGCCTCCGACGCAGGCCATCTTGAACGATCCCGTCAGTTCGACGGCGTCGCGGACGACCGAAAGGCTACTCGTCGGCGTGAGCTCTACGGTTGCCGGGTCGGCGACGTCGCCGGTGACGGTGATCAGACGCGTGCCCGGATCGGACGCGGCCGCGTCGTACGCCTCTGGATCGCGGATAGCCTGCTGGACGTGGACAAACGTCCGCGGCGTGTGTACGACGGTGGGCCGTCCGAAGAGGCCGTGTTCGGCGGGAGACGGCGGCTGGAGGCGCGGTTCGATGCGGTCGGCGCCTTCCATCGCCTCGAGGGCCGCCGTCGGGGCCCCGGCCCGGTACCCGTCGGGACCCGCCACCAGCTGCGGAACGATCGGCAGTTCGTCGGCCGCCGCGTCGACCGCTTCACGGAGATGTCGGTGCAGATGGCCGTCCCCCCCGTTCAGGTAGACGACGGCGTCGTCTGCGCCGACGTACTCGGCGACGGCCGCTATCCCGCCGAGGACAGCTATCGGCGCTCCGCCGAGAAGTACCCTGTCGGCCCGCTGTTCGTCACGCGTCTCGTTCGCGTTGGCGACGACGACCGGATCTCCCTCCGCGTTCCGTACGGTCTCCCACACGTCGGCGACGGGGGCGTCGGCGGCGGCGTCGCCGCGCCCCCGACCGAGAAGTCCCACGTCCGTCACCGCCTCGGCAGTCCGCTCTGACGCGACGGCCGGCCACTCCTCCGGAGCTAGCGGATCGGCCCATCCACACCGACCGAGAACCGACCGTCGGCCGACCGCGAGCGGCCCCGTGTCCGGGACCGGGAGCGTCATCGTCCCCGGTTCGTGCTCGACGACGGCGTCCGCGCCGTTCGTCGGGAGAGCTCCGTCTTCTAACGTGCCGACGAGGTCCCGGATCGTCGACGGGTCCGGATTCGCGAAGAACGCCGTCTGATACTCTTCGGTCGCCATGACGAGCGGATCGGTTTCCGCGACACCGGTCGGTCCCGTGCGGATCACCGGTACCGAGTCGGCCGCGTCGCGCAGCGCCGACACTACCCGCTCGTCGCCCTTCGGCGCCACGTCGGTCGCGACCCGCAACCGGGGTGAATCCCCGACAGTATCCGTGTCTCGACGCATCGACTCCCGCGTCGGACCCTGACGTGATAAAACCACCACGACCCGAGGCCTCGAAAGGCCATTTCAGCCCCGTTCGCGACCATCGGTCGAGAGCTCCCGTGCCGGGAAGAGTCTGGGAACACGAGATGTCAAACCGGGGACGGTAGTTGTTCTGTCGCGCTGTCCGTCGTCGTGCGCTCGACCGTATCGAGGCTCGTCGTCCGTGGAGAAGCGGAGACCCGCGGACGACGGATGCGGACTGACCGTCTGTGATTCCGCGGCCTGACGCCGAACAGAAGTCGGTGGGTCGCACGCGCTCGTGGCGTCGAACCGCCGTGCCGTCGGCCCTCACGGGAACGCCTCGACGTCGAGGCTCTTGATGAACGAACGTCCCCTCTTCGGGCAGAGCGCTGGGCCGAAGTTCGAGTGTTCGACGGGCGTTTCAGACCGTCACAACGACTAGAGACTCCTCGGCCGTCCTCTACGGAACGAACGCCACGAGCGACGCTCGACGCTGAACGCGCGCCTCCGTGCGGCGGTGTCCTCGGGACGGAGCAGGACGGGAAATCGACGGGGCGAGGGTCGCTACGTCCTCCGCGTCAGTCGAGCAGCGGTTCCTCGCGAACGGTGGCGTCGTAGCGCTCGCCCTCGTACAGGATTTCGACGTCGGTTCCGGGCTCGGCGTACTCCGGGGGAAGATACGTGTAAACGACGCAGGCGCCGACGGTGTAGCCGTACTCGGCGCTGTGAACGTATCCGATGGGTTCGTCGCCGTCCATCACCGGCCGGTCGGCTAGTACGACCGCCTCGTCGTCGTCGAGCGTCAGACAGGCGACCTTGTGATCGATGTTGTCACCCTTGGCCGCCGCTTCGACGGCCTCCTTGCCGATGAAGTCGGTATCGAGGTCGACGGCCCAGCCGAGACCCGCCTCGTAGGGATTGTGCTCGGTGTGAAGGTCCTCCCCCCACAGCCGGAACCCCTTCTCGATGCGCAGAATGTCGAGCGCGCCGTTGCCGTACGGCCGGATGTCGAACTCCTCGCCCGCCTCGAGCACGTGTTCCCAGAGCCGTTCGCCGTACTCCGACGGCGTGTACAGCTCCCAGCCGAGTTCTCCGGCGTACGAGACGCGAAGCGCGGTCACGGGTACGTTCTTCACGTAGAACTGCTGACTCGTGAAGAACGGGAACGCCTCGTCTGAGAGATCGGCGTCGGCGATCTTCGAGAGCACCTTCCGGGCGTTCGGCCCCGTACAGACCATCGCGGCTAGGCTGGACGTAACGTCGTTGACGACGACACCTTCCGGAGACTGCTCTCGGACCCACGCGACGTGGTTGTTCCCGACCTCGCGGCCGGTCGTCAGCAGCAGATATCGGTCCTCATCGGTGCGAGTAACGGTGATGTCCGCACGCACGCCGCCGCCCTCGTTACACATGAGGGTGTAGCGCACGTCGCCGACGTCGAGGTCCATGTCGTTCGTACAGAGGTGCTGGACGAACTCGCCGGCGTCGCTCCCGACGACCTCCATCTTGTTGAACGAGGTCATGTCGTGGAGGCCGACGTTCTCGCGGACGTTCAGCGCCTCCGCGCCCTCGATTGGCGACCAGTACTTCGCCTCCCACCCCTCGCGGTCCGGGATCTGGTCACCGTACTTCGCCAGCAGGTCGGCGTTCGACTCGAACCACTGCGGCTCTTCCCACCCCGCCTCGGCCCACAGCTCCGCACCGAGTTCCTTGTGACTGTGGTACATCGGGGTCCGCCGGATGTCCCGTTGCTTGTCCGTCCACACCCACTTGGGGTGCATGATATTGTAGACGATGCGGTACTCCTCGCCACCGATGTCGCGCGCGAAGTCCCAGCTCCCCTCGTGGGCGTCGAACCGGTTGACGTCCGCGTGGGCGAGGTCGATCGGCTCGTCGTCGAGGCGGGGAACGCCGCGTTCCATCCACTCGGCGAGCGCCTTCCCGGCGCCACCGGCGTGGGTAACCCAGATGCCTGCGGCCGTCCAGAGCCCGTCGTACCCCTCGACAGGCCCCATCGCGGGCAGACCGTTGGGCGTCTCCGAGAACATCCCGTTGTACTTGTGTTCGAGCTCCTTTCCGGCCGTGGCGGGGAGGAGTTCGTCGCTGGCCCGTCGGGGGGCTTTGTCCGGCCGGTCCGGATGGGTCGCGTTCTCCATGTGGTACTCGGTGAACTCGTGGACCGACCCCTGCTCGCCGTCCGGGTCGTTGCCACCCAACTCCTCGGGATCCGGAACGATCGATTCGTGGTTGTACGAACCGATGCCGTACGCGTCCCCGTGGGTCCGGTAGTACATGGCGTTGTCCTGGTCCCGGAGGATGGGGCGGTCGGGACCGACGAGGAGACGCTTCGCCTTCTCGCCGGAGACGTTGCGGTAGTTCTCGAACAGCGGGTGGTCGGTGATGTCGACCGCGCTGTCGGCGAGTTCGTCGAGCGGCTCGGTCATCGTGTACTGATGCTCGACTGGCGTCACCGGTAGGTGGACGTCGATCTCCTCGCCCAGCTGTCGAGCCCAGATGTTGGTCGCGACCACGACCTCGTCACAGTCTATGGTGCCGTTCTCGGTGGCAACCGCCTGCACCGCGCCGTCCTCGAACTCGACGTCCTCGATTCGAGTGTGCGGGACGAACTGGGCGCCCCGGTCCATCGCCTCCCGGGCCAGCGCGTCGCACGCGACGACGCCCGATACCTGTCCGTCGGTCGGCGAGTAGTAGCCGCCCAGAATCTCGTCTTCGTCCACGAGCGGGAGACGCTCGCTCACCTCCTCCGGTGAGAGGATCTGCGGGTCCTCGATCCCCCACGCAAGGCCGTTCTCGACGCGCCGTTCGAGGAAGTCCATTCGCTCCTCCGAGCGGGCGACCTCGATGCCGCCGACCTCGTTGTACGCTTGTTTGCCGTCGGAACCCTCGAGGTCGGAGTACAACCGCCGGCTGTAGTCCGCGAACTTGGTGAGGATCTTATCCTCGGCCGTTTGGAACATGATGCCGGGCGCGTGCGTCGAGGACCCCCCGGTCGTCGGCATCGGTCCTTGGTCTACGACCACGACGTCGTCACGGCCAAGTTGGGTCAGCTGATACGCGAGATTACAGCCGACGATACCGGCACCGACGATGACGGTGCCCGCCTCGGTTGGTACGTTGTCGGTCGGGTTCATCAATCTGCGTAATGGGTGCCCGTGGCGCATAAATATAGCTAACGCCTCCGCCGACCTCGTTTGCAACCGGTAATCCTTATGTCATATAGTGTTTCGCCGTGTAACAGGGTTCGACGGGGGTCGAAGCGGCGTCGACGGTGTCAGCCGTGACGGTACCCCTCACCGCTGGCGACGGCGATTACTGTCGGGTCGGTCTCGCCACCCGTCACCGTACAACGGCCTTGGATCGTCTTGGCGCGCATCTAGCGTGAAGAGGCATCCGTCGAAACCTTCCCCGGAGCTGTCGGCTCACGGGCCGGTCGAACCCTCGGCGCCGAGTAGTTCAGCGGTGGCCCGGACGTCTGACGTGGAAGGTAGCCGTCACGGCGGAGGGTAGCGACGTCGCGGCGGTCGGGGGTTCACAATCACACCGAGCTATCGGCACAGAGTAACGCGACACGCACTCTCGCGCGCTTCTTAATTGATTCCAGCCGCTAGTCGTCGTATGACCGAAGACAAGATATCGCCGGGCCTGGACGCCTCCTCCGCCTTCCAGTACGGCATAGTCACCGGCGGTGTCCTCGGACTCACAGGTGTCGGACTCCTATATCGGTCGGGATATCTCACCCCCGCCGTTGTCGGGTACCTGTTGCTCGCCCTGTTTCCGACGTATTTAGTGTTAATCGCCGCACTGCTTAGCAAGTGGCTCGGCTTTGACAGAGATGGCGCGTCGCTACGGCCGGTGTACCGAGACCGGACAGAGTAGTCGGAACGTCGGAACGCGACGAACAGTCGGCGGCGTCTGTGCGGACGGGCGTTGTGTCGCCGTCCTGCGAGGGCCGCCGACGGAGACAGCTGACGCCACTACTCGTCTTGGGACTCGACGATGGTCGTGCGGATGAGATTCTGCATCCCTCGACGCAGCCGACCACTCATCGCCGTCGACGATAGTCCCATTTCGTCGGCGACGTCACTCAGCGACATGTCTCGCGGCTCTTGAAAGTAGCCCTCCTCGTACGCTTTCAACAACGCCGTCCGCTGTTCGGGAGTGAGCCCGTAGGAGTTAGAACTCTCCTCGTCCGCGCTTTCGCTTCCGTGGATCTCTATGATGTCGAGCGACATGTCGTTCTCCCTAGCGTACTGCCAGATGGTAGTAAGCGCGTCCTTGTCGGGTAAGAGGAGTTTGACGAGCCACCCCTTCTCTTTCGTCTCGGTATGAGTGAGGAATCCGTTCACGCCCACGACGATGGTACTGATGAGCTTCGTCTCGGGCGTGTGTTCGATATAGTATATCCCTCTCTGGTCGCTCCAGCTTACGAGTTCGTAGCGCTTGACCGTCGGGTCGTCCTCGAACGTGCGTTCGAGTTCCTCGCGATCGTCGTAGTCGACAAGGAACGGGAAGACGGTCGCCCCGGGGTTAGTGGTCCCCTGCGTGATGACTCTGATCGAGATATCGTCGAGAGCGCGGAGCGTGGGGACGAGCGCGAGCTTGTCGTGCTTGATGACGATTGTAGCCGTTACTGCCATCGGTCACTCGGAACCTCCAAATCCGATGTCGGCGACGATACTCGTAGCGAATGGGGATGTCACCATCGAAATGCCCTATTTAGTATCGTGCCATACACTGTCACATTCATATGCGATCTTCCGGGAGTACATGTACTGGTCATTTAAGTCTTCTTATCCTCGACAGCTAAAGAGGAGGAACACGAGTATTCAATCGAACGGTCTCTCCGCCGCGCCTCTGAGCCCACTACCGAGGCCACCACAGCGTTCTATCTCTAACGGAGGAACTGAACATCACCAATTATCATAATCAAATTGTCAAATAAACGCCAGTGGATATACCCATTAGGAAATAAGGTGGAGCGGAGCGAAGAAACGTCTGAGATGACCAAATTAACCCCATTCGACGAATATGCACGAGACGGACCCGACACGGGTTTTTACCTACCGGCGGCCGCAACTTCATCGAACCTTGATAGGTTTGAGAACATCGTCGACAAACTGTTCGAGTTCCATGGCGTCGTGTTGATTCCCGACACCTACAACGAGTGACACATCGGCGTCGGGGACCGGACTCCGACCACCCAATTTCGCGTTCCGCTGATACCTCACCTCTATCGGAGAGAACTTCTCGACACTCTCGTGACGTCTACTCGCTTGATCGGCGGAACCTGCATTTGTACGTTACAGTGATAGCATTGTCATCGCCATTGGAGGTCGTTGCTGTCGTGTCGTCAATCTACGATGGCGCACAGCCGACACGAACTCGCGGGATTCCACGGTAGAAAGGAAGCTCGGAAGCGGACCACGACTACGTCGAACTCCCGCTCGTGTACGAACGATGAACGTGTTCGGTGGCTCGTCAGCGACGAGCAAACGCGTTCAGGGATATCCACACGGGTACTGCGAGACCACAACTTGTTGGATAGGTTACTAGGTGTGTTTGCTCGGAGCCCGAACGACCGTTCGGTGGTTCGGCAAGAGACGAACCGCGAACAGGGAACGCTACCAATATCGTTAGAACGTGTTCGCCCGCGAGGGCGACAGCACTCCACTGCACCATGCCGACCACCACGCGTACGCGTACGGACGCTGTGCGGCGAACCGCGACGTAACCGAGAACTCAGTAAGCGCGGTCAACCGACGTGTCCGCTCGAAGTACGACGTAGGGATTGGATGACGCGGACGTGGAGCGACGGGACGACGGGTCGATCCCGGTCCGGTCAGGGAAGGTCGACGTCCACACCGGACTGCAGGCTCGCTGCCTTGACCGTGTTGTACATCAGCATCGCGATGGTCATCGGCCCGACGCCGCCGGGCACCGGCGTGATGGCGCTCGCTCGCTCCTTCGCGCTCTCGAAGTCGACGTCACCGACGAGTTCGTACCCTTTCTCGGAATCGGCGTCGACGCGATTGACCCCAACGTCGATCACGACGCTTCCCTCGGAGATCATATCGCCGGTGATCATCTCGGGGACGCCCGCGGCGGCTACGACGATGTCCGACCGGCGGACCTTCTCGGGCAGGTCGTCAGTACGGGAGTGACAGACGGTCGTCGTCGCGTTACCGCCGGCCGCCTTCTGGATCAACAGATTCGCCATCGGTTTCCCGACGATATCCGACCGACCGACGACGACTGCGTCCTTTCCCTCGGTGTCGACGCCGGCCGCCGACAGCAGCTTCTGTATACCGTGAGGCGTACACGGTTTGAACCGGGCGTTCCCGGTGACCAGACGGCCGACGTTCTCGGGGTGAAACCCATCCACGTCCTTCATCGGGTCGATGTGTTCCAGCACGGCGCGCGAGTCGACGTGATCTGGGACCGGCATCTGGACGAGGATGCCGTGGACCGAAGGGTCCTCGTTCAGTTCGTCGATCCGGTCGAACAGCACCTCGGCTGGCCGATCGGGGTCGAGTTCCTCGTGGATCCCCTCGATTCCGGTCTCCTTGCAGGCTCGCTGTTTCATCGAGACGTACGTCTCACTGGCCCCGTCGTCGCTCATCAGCACTGTCGCCAGCCCCGGGGTCACTCCTTCGTCTACGAGCCGGTTCGCACAGTTCGATACGTCGGCTCTGATCCGCTCTGCGATCTCTTTCCCGTTGATTATCGTGGTCATAGTGAGTTGTACCGCCATCCCGGCGTTCCGATCGTTGGCCGAGTACGCCGCGTCGCCGTCGACCGACGACGCGATTCCGAGCCGGTGACCGTCACGCCGAACGGTTCTCTCCTACTGTTCGGCCTTACGGCATAGGCGCACGCGAGTCATATTCAACCTCTTGAAGACGAGGCCACCGAGCGACCGGTGGGTCGCGTGGTTCTGCCGGCGGCCAGTCCGGTTGGGGGTACTTCGGAGTAGCGCCGGTCTCGCGATAGGGGTCCGCCACGCGGACGGGCACCATTACGGCGTTCATTCCACCCTGAGAGCACTCTTCCTCCCGCGGGCAAGTGCATCGTGGAGAACTTCTGTACGACGATTGCCGAGTGACGCCCGGTCGCGTTCCACGACCTATCATTCGATTGGGGAGATGTGTCGGACCCAAGGAGTAGCAGTCGGTTTTAACGGGGCCGAGCGGCTACGGGTGACCGTGAAGCGAACTATTAGTACCAGCGATGCACCCGAAGCGGTCGGTGCGTACAGTCAGGCGACCACGAACGGCGACCTCCTCATCACGGCCGGACAGCTGCCGCTGACGACGGACGGAGAGCTACTCGACGACGAACCCGTCGATCGGCAAACCGAGCAGTGTCTGGACAACATCGGGGCCATCCTCGAATCCGAGGGGCTCTCGTTCGACGACGTCCTCAAGACCACGGTTTTCCTCGACGACATCGACGACTTCGACGCGTTCAACGAGGCCTACAGCGAGTACTTCGACGAAGAGCCGCCGGCGCGGAGCGCCGTCGAGGCGGGCGCGGTGCCGAAGGGCGCGGCGATCGAGATCGAGGCTATCGCGACCACGGAGTGAGGAGCCCGATCTGACCCGCGTCGACGACCACTGCGTGACGCGGATTCGCCCCGGACAGTACTTCTTTGCCACGTATCCCTGAGCCGGGCAGATACGACCGCAAGATCAGCACTTCGACCGCGGGTACGAGGGCGGGAGCGGTGCCCCCCGGCAAGGACGACCGAGTTCAACGAGAAAAACGCACGCGAGGGCGCTCGACTCCTACTCGAGGTTCTCTGCCGACGCCTCCGGGTTCAGAAAGAACACTGCTATCGCGAGTAGCGACGCCGGGAACCCGCCCCCGAAGACGCCGAAATCGAGTTTCTCGACGAACCGGTCGATCGCCGCGTGTATCTCGATCGTATATCGTGGTACTCGTCGTGAGAAATCCTCTCCCCGCGGGTGATATCTGACTCTCCTTCAACCAGTAGTCGGCCTCACACACGAAGTAGTCCATTCCACGGACGTGGAGGCTCTGTTCTGCGGAGAGAGGAGACGTGCGTATCTTCGGGGTCGGGTGACTGTACCGCACGCTGGGAGCGCGCCGACAACAGAGTGTGAGAAACACGATACACGTCGCTCGGGGCCGGCGTTCGAAATCGAGGACGACTCGCGACGGTCAGTCGTCGCTTTCGGCGTCGGCACCTCTGACGTCGGTGACCAGATCGTCATTGCTGGTGACGACGTCGATGTCTTGTTCGGAGGTCAGGTTCTCGATCCGGTCGGCGAACTGATCGGATTTGAGGATCTCGTACTCGTTGTCCAAGCCGAGATAGACCGTGTAACACATCAGAACGAGAATGACTGCGAACGGAAGTCCCGTCGTGATGACGGCAGTCTGCAGCGCGCTCAGGCCCCCGCCCACGAGTAGCGTCGCGGCGACAGCGCCTTCGGCGACCGCCCAGAAGATGCGCTGAACCTTCGGCACGTCGTGTTTTCCGCCCGATGTCAGGTGGTCGATGACGAGCGATCCCGAGTCGGAAGACGTGACGAAGAACGTGACCACGAGGAGCGTCGCCAGGAGTCCGGAGATGGCGCCCAGCGGGAAGTTATTCAGCATAGCGAACATCGCGATGGTTTGGCCTTGTTCGGCGACGGCCGCCGCGATCCCGCCGTTCCCGACGAGTTCGACCCACAGGGCCGAGCCGCCGAAGGTGGCGAGCCACAGGAAGGAGAACATCGCGGGCAAGAGCAGCACGCCTAGGACGAACTCCCGAACGGTCCGCCCCTTCGAGATTCGCGCGATGAACATCCCGACGAACGGTGACCACGCGATCCACCAGCCCCAGTAGAAGACGGTCCAGCTCCCCATCCAGCCCTTAACGGTGTACGCGCCGAGCTGCGAACTGCCGCCGACGATACCGGTGAAGAAGCTCAGCCGGAACAGATTGCCGAGGTAGGCGCCGATCCCGCTCGAGAGCGTCCCCAGAATGTACAGCGTCGGGCCGACGATGAACAGAAACGCCAGCATGGTGAACATCAGATACAGGTTCATCGTACTCAGGCGCTTCACGCCACCCTCAAGGCCCGCCGCGACCGACGCCGTGGCGATCGCGGTGATCACAGCGATGAGCACTATCTGGGGCACCGTCCCCGTCGGGACGCTCACGAGGCCGAGGATGTCACCGCCGATGTACGAGAGCCCTGTATTTATCTGGGCCACCCCCAATCCGAGCGACGTCGAGAGGCCGAACAGCGTCGCAAACACCGTCACGAGGTCGATAACGTGACCGGGCCACCCGTAGATTCGTTCGCCGAGTAGTGGCCAGAAGATCGACCGGAAGGTGAGCGGCAAACCCCGATTGAACGAGAAGAACGCGAGTCCGAGTCCGACCAGTCCGTAGATACCCCAGGGGTGGAACCCCCAGTGGAAAAACGTCTGCGCCATCGCCGCGACGGCGGCCGCGGAGGTGCCACCTTCCGCGCTGAACACGGGCGGGACGACCATGGACTTCGAGGCCGCGCTGCCGAAGTGCCACATCGGCTCAGCGACGCTGAAGAACATAAGGCCGATCCCCATGCCCGCGCTGAACAGCATCGCCATCCACGAGAAGTCGCTGAACTCCTTCTCGGCCTCCACACCGCCGATGCGAATCGTTCCGTACTTGCCGAACGCGAAGTACAGGATAGTGATGATGAACAGGTTCACCGCCAGGATGTAGAACCAACCGAAGGTCCCGTTGATGAACGTGAATATTGCGTTGTACGCCTCCGACGCTCGCTCTCCGAGAAGAACCGTCGCTGCGACGAACGCGACGATAACGGCCAGTGAGACTGGGAAGACGACGGGGTGAACGTCGAACCCGAACTTCTGGATGTTAGTATCGCCCGGTTCGCGGTCCGAATCCGGATGGAAGAGCTCTACCTGCAATCCCTCGGATATCTCTCCCGTGGTCTGCTTATCTTTCGACATGCGATTCCCCTCGTTCTCGATTCAGAAGGCCCGTTGTCCGAGCCTGTTGCCGTCGGTGGTTAGGTCCCATGTTCGTCCTTGAAACTGCGTGCGGTCCAGTTATCCGATACGCTGCTCAACCGTACTACAGTGTGATACTCAACCGCATGGAGATGACCAGTTGAAGAGTAATAAAACCCTCCCCATCGCTTGGACGGCCGCTCCCGACAGGCAGCAGCATTCGGCCGAGAGGGTTCGTACTCCTCCTCTTCACGCCACAATTCGACAATAGGCTGGCCAGACGAGTCTCTCCACCCCGGCCGAGTAACCTGCGTTATATATTGTGTCTTTATCTGCCGGAATACGACACTGTCTGCGTTGCGCGTCGATCGCACTCCGAGGAAGCGGACCGTCCGTCAACCGGCATCCAGTAGCGTTTTCGCCACTAATCTCGTAGGTTAGATATGGCGAATCTCCCAGCGACGGCCGCGGCCGTACTCACGCTGTTGCTGTTCGTTGTTGGTATGGTATCGATGGCTAACGGCTGGTTCCTAGTGGCCGGATTGAGCCTTCTAAGCGTGGCCCTCGTGGTCTACTTCCGGGAGACGTGGCTCGTTGACGGGTGACCGGCTGGAGCCCGTTCCGGGAGTTGAATGGGCGCGTTGGCGGCGACGTGTCCGCTACATTCGTCGGCGGCTATTCGATGCGAATGACGGGCGCCGGTGCAGGGCGGACCACCTCGTCCGTCGTGCCGCCGAGGAGCAAGCCGACCGTTCCCTCGTAGCTGGATCCGATCACTATCGCGTCCATCCCCTCCTCGTCGTCCCGAAACGATAGCGCCCGGGGGGCCCCGGAAGGTCGACGACGTAGAGCACTGTAGAGCCGACTTCGGCCGTAGTTCGACTCCGTGGACGGCCGCTCTGTTCGCCTCGTCGCTCACGTCGTACGGCAGTAGGATGTCCTCGCATACGACATCACCCTATGTGTACATCTGCGAGCGGCTAAGAGAGGCGTTCTTCCCGAAGACGCCTCAGAAACGCCGAGGGGGTCGAATCACTCGGCCGACTCCTTCTCCCGCTTAGGTGTCCTCGTGATGTCGTTGACCGGGTAGCCGGCTGCCTCGACCGCGTCGATTATCGATGCCGAGTGTTGCACGCCGTTGGTCTCGACGTCGAACACGAGGTACGCCTCGCCGACTTCTAGGTCCTCGATGGACCGGTCGTGGCGAACGTTGCGGATGTTGGCCCCCTGATCGGCGATACGGCCGGAGATCTCCTGCATCTTCCCAGGCTGGTCGTCGATGTGCACCCTGAGCTGGAGAAGCTGTCGCCGCTCCGTCAGCGCGTGGACTAACACTGTCTGTAGCTGCGTCATGTCGAGGTTCCCCCCGCAGAGCAGCGGCATCACCGTCTCGCCGGAGACGTCGAGATCGTCGCTCAGAAGCGCCGCGACCGACGCGGCGCCCGCTCCCTCGACGACCTGTTTCGCCCGTTCGAGCAGCACGAGGATGGCCCGAGCGATCTCGGTGTCCGAGACGGTGACCACCTCGTCGACGTTGCGCTCAATGATCTCGAGCGTGGTCTCGGAGATGCCACCGGTCGCGATACCGTCGGCGATCGTATCCACTTGATCGAGCGTCACCGGCATTCCCTTGTCCAAGCTCTCGTGGACCGTCTCGGCCCCGGTCGCCTGAACGCCGACGACGCGGGTCTCGGGCGAGAGATGCTTGATAGCTGTCGAGATGCCCGAGATGAGTCCGCCGCCACCGATGGGGACGACGACGGTGTCGACCTCGGGACAGCCGTGATACATCTCGATGCCCAGCGTCCCTTGGCCGGCGATGATGTCCGTGTCGTCGTAGGCGTGGACGAACTCGGCGTCGGTCTCCTCGACTGCCGACTGGGCCTGGGACATCGCCTCCTGGAAGTCCTTTCCGACGAGTTCGACGGTGGCCCCGTACTCGCGCGTCGCGTCGACCTTCGTCTGTGGGGCGTTCTCCGGCATGTAGATCGTCGAATCGGCCCCGCACTTCGTGGCGGCCAGCGCGACCCCCTGGGCGTGGTTGCCGGCACTCGCGGCGACAAAGTTGTCGACGCCACGGTCGACGTCCTGGCTGATCTTGTTGTACGCTCCTCTGGTCTTGAACGACCCCGTCCACTGGAGATGTTCCATCTTCAGGTACACCTCGGCGTCGACGAACTCGCCGAGCGAGGTGCTCTGCTCGACCGGCGTCTCCTTCACGACGGTGTCGTCGTCGAGGCGATTGGAGGCTCGTTCGATATCTTCGTACTGGACGGGAAGTCCGTCCGATCTATCGTCAGTCATAGGTTCGTGGTGAATGTGGTGTTTCGGTAGTCGGTCGCGACTTATCGCAGGATCTTCTCCCGGCCGGGGTCGAACAACGGCTCGTCACGCACCGTCGCGTCGTACAGTTCGCCCTCACAGCGAATCTGAACCGACGTCCCAGCCTCGGCATACTCGCTCGGTACGTAGGTGTAGGCGATCGACTCGCCGATCGAGTAACCGTAGTCGCCCGCCTGAACGTACCCGACCGGCTCGCCGTCTTTGAGCACCGGTCGTCCGCTCAGGACGATGTCGGTCGAATCGTCGAGCGTGAGAGGGGTGATCCGGGAGTCGATCCCCTCCTCCTTCGCGTGTTCGAGCGCCTCCTTGCCGACGAAGTCGGTTTCCATATCGACGGCGAATGGAAGACCAGCCTCGAACGGGTTCGCGTCGGTGTCGATGTCGGTCCCCCAGAGCCGGAACCCCTTCTCCAGACGCATCGACTCCAGAGCGCCGCCGCCCATCGGCCGTACGTCGAGATCCTGCCCGGCCTCCCACAGCGTCTCCCAGAGACGCCGGCCGTACTCGCTCGGCGCCCACAGCTCCCACCCAAGCTCCCCGACGTACGAGACTCGCAGGGCGATGACGGGAACCTCGCCCACGTAGATCTGCTTCGCGCGGAAGTAGGGGAAGCCGTTATCGGTGACGTCGGCGTCGGTACAGCGCTGGAGCAAGAGCCGGGACTTCGGCCCCCAGAGTCCGATGGTGGACTTCGCGCCTTCCTCGATGTTGACCGAGACGGTCTCCGGGGCGTGTTCTTCGAGCCACGAGCCGTGGATACGCGGGGAGTTGCCGCCGC
Organism: Haloferacaceae archaeon 50; assembly: GCA_046097085.1. Classification (GTDB taxonomy): domain Archaea; phylum Halobacteriota; class Halobacteria; order Halobacteriales; family Haloferacaceae. The sequence goes on from CP175569.1 coordinate 152,310, forward strand.
CAGTCGTGACCATGTACTCGTCGTCGTCGAGGCGGACGACGGTAACGTCAGCGAGGATGCCACCCCCCTCGTTCAACAGGAGCGAGTAGCGCACCTGACCCACCTCGAGATCCATGTCGTTGCTACACATCCGCTGGAGGTACTCGCCGCTCCCCTCGCCCGAAACCATGATCGAGCTGAAGGTGGTCATATCGAACATCGACACGTGCTCCCGCGTGTGGAGGTGCTCGACCCCTTCGATCGGTGAGCGGTTGATCGCCTGCCAGCCGTCCTGTTCGGGGATACGGTCCTCGTACCGGTCGACGAGGTCGGCGTTCGTCTCGTACCACTGCGCCGACTCCCATCCGCCGCTCTGCACGAACTCGGCGCCGAGGTCGCGTTGCTGCTCGTAGAAGGGGCTGGTCCGCAGTCCACGGTGGTCGTCGGGCTGCCAGCGCGGCTCTACGATGCTGTACACCTGTTCGTAGCGCTTGGCTCCCCGGTCGACGAAGAAGTCCTTCTCCCCGGCGTGAGGTTCGAAGCGCCGCACGTCGATGGCGCCTGAGTCGACGGCTCCCGAAGGGAGCCGTGGGGCACCGTTCTCCATCCACTCGGCGACGATGCGGCCGTAGCCGGCGGAGTGAGTCCACCAGATGGCGAGCGCGGTCCAGAGCCCGTCGACCTGCGCCGTCTCACCGACCGCAGGCATCCCGTCGGGCGTGAACACGAAGATGCCGTTCTCGGTAACGGCGTACTCCTGGTCCGTACTGGCCGGCAGTAGCTCGTCGAACGCCTGTTTCGCGGACTTGTCCCGGTTGGGATGCGTCGGACGCTCCCAGTGTTTCTTCGTAAACCCCCGGATGGACGCCTGCCGATCCTCGGTGTTGGGCCCCATGTCCTCGGGGTCGACCGACAGCGCCTCGTGGTTGTACGACCCCATGCCGAGTGCGTCACCGTGAGTCCTGAAGTACAGAGAGTGATCCTGATCGCGGCCGACGGGTCTGGTTGGCCCTTCACTCATGTACTCCTGGATGTCCCTATCTCCGGGGATGTCGAGTCCGGCCGTGTGATCGCCGACCGAGGATTCGGCGTCGGCCAACTCCTCCATCGGTTCGGTGACCACGTACTGGTGTTCGACCGGCGCGATGGGGAGGTCGATCCCGGCCAGCTGTCCGGTCTGGTATCCCCAGTTGTTCGTCGCGATGACGCACCGCTCGCAGTCGATCCGGCCCTTGTCGGTCACGACCGCCTCTATCTCACCGTCGGACACTTTCAGGTCGGTCACCTCGGTGTTGCCGATGAACGTTGCGGGCGTGTTCTCGATGTACCACTGAAGGGTCTCGATGCTGTCGACCCGACCATCGGTCGGTGAATAGTAGCCGCCCAGAATCTCGTCTTCGTCCACGAGCGGGAGCCGCTCGCCGACTTCTTCGGGCGATAGCAGTTCGGGGTCGGGCAACCCGTAGGAGGTCGCCCACTCGACGCGGCGCTGGAGGAAGTCCATCCGCTCTTCGCTTCGAGCCAGTTCGATACCGCCGACCTCGTCGTACGTTCCGATGTCCGAGAGGAAGCGGCTCGTGTAGTGGGCTGCCTTCGTCTGTATCTTCGACGGCGACGTCTGGAAGATGATCCCTGGTGCGTGGACCGACGATCCGCCGGTGACCGGCAGCGGGCCCTGGTCGACGACGGTGACATCCTCGGCTCCGAGTTCCGTCAGGTGGTACGCGACGCTACATCCCACAGCGCCGGCGCCGATAACGACAGTCGTCGACCGATCGGGAACGTCCGTAGTGCTCATCTCTATCAGGATCGATTATCGCTATCGGTATGTTAAATACACCGGTGCGCTCGGAGACCGCCACCCCCAGATCGGCACAGAGGGGCTCTCTATCGCCGTCGTAGTCGGAAATTGCGCACTCCCGTGGGCGTCACGTTCTCGGTCGTACAGACGGTGAACCACAACATGACACGAGAATAATGTATCATCTCGGCCTGCGCCGCCGGCTGGTCACCGGCCACTGGCCGATATCGCAGGTTGCCTTCTTTCTGTTCGCGTGTGGTTCGACCTGACGGATTAGAGACAGCTACCCTCGACGTTTCCGAGAGAGTGATATCACCGCCGTCCTCGTATCCGTCTCTGAGCACCCGTTCGGCAACAGTCATCCCCTCTACGCGACGATACTCCAGAGAACATAGATTGTTTCAGAGGAAAAATGTTCTGATGGTCGGAAGGAACCGCGGGGTCAGGGACCCTATCCGCATCTCCACACTACGATCGATCTCTACTCTACTCGGCGTGTAGACCTGCTGACCGTCCACAGTTCACGACGCGAACCCCTCACGACCGTCTCTCGTGGCAGGGACCGATAGCAACTTATTTCATAGCGACATTTCACCATACGCGTGGAATGGTAGACTCCATCCCGTTAGAAACGGCAAAGGATCTGATACAAGCGGCAGAAAAGAAGGCGAACGAGATCGACAATCCGATGGTGATCACCGTCGCCAACAGCGAGGGAAACCTCATCGCCCAGCACCGCATGGACGGTGCTTGGCTCGCCTCCGTGAGCATCTCGCGCAACAAGGCGTACACTGCGGCCGCCCTCGAGACACCGACCCACGAGTTGGCCGAACCCTCGGAGCCGGGTAACTCGCTGTACGGTCTGCAGACGACTGACGACGGGAAGATCGTTATCTTCGGCGGCGGCTATCCCCTCGAACGGGACGGCGAGATCGTCGGGACGATTGGCGTCTCAGGCGGTGCCGTGAGTCAGGACCGCGAGGTCGCAGAAGCCGGGGTCGGACGGTGGCGCGACCTCGTCGAAGCGGAGTCGATCCCAGCCGACGACTGATCGACGAGAGATACGGAGTCGCTCGCTCGATGAGCGATCGAGTGCCACGTCTCTCTGTCCAACTTATTTTGATCCATCGAATACCGGACCGTGTCGGCCGCCGCGTGAGTTCTTTTGAAAGTTCCCCCTCGGACCGTCGGGTCGGTCGCCGGCCACTTCGGCGATTATCTCCGCGTCGAGGGTGTCAGTACGTAGCGCGGCGTGAGGACCGTCATTCTTTGTACTGCCGACCGGCGACGTCGCTAGGTTCGTTTCCGTGCCGCGGACATTGGTCTCCGTCGCACTATGGGGCTGTATCACCGGTGCTGTCCGCGAAGTTCATCAGCGCGTCGCGCAAGTCGATCCCCCTCGATACGTAGAAGACTTTTCGATATCGGGGAGACAACGGGGCGTCGAATCACATGTGTTCGATTGTCGAGCGTCGCTTCGCCCTCTCTGGCCCGGCTACCGTCTCTCGGTCTCTCGGCGCGAAGACGACCCATCTTCGGCGTTCAATCCCCGCTCTCGAACAGGATGACTCAAACTGACGCATTTCACACGTCACTACCCACACGCCACCACCCCGAGACCCGAAATCTCACGGCCGAAGAGGTTCTTCGAACTGTAGGAAACGCGCGGGAGACGTAGCTTCCGTGATTGGGTTCGTCTGCCCTCTTGCAATTGGTTATTAGTTTGTAAGAGCAGTGAGTTCTACAATTAGATTTAGAGCCGTGTTATAAAGGGGTTTCATATTACTCATGTACGACTATGTTATTTCCTGCGTTATTGATTCACAGTACTATGGGAGCTGGTGACTCGTTCCAAAAACTCTCGCGGATAATCGAGCGCTACGAGGCAGATGGGGGAGAGGTCCACCACGTCGAGGCGCAGATGTCTGATCGAGGATCCGATGTCGGATTTAACGCGATGATCGATATCCCTGTCTCCCTGTGTCCGGAGGAGAACTCGATAACTCCGGTGTCGCCGGAGGCGGCGGCGATTACCGACGACGGAGGACTACAGGTCGAATTCGCGCCGTCGATGCTGCCGGACCTAGATAAATACGTTACCGAGGAGATATCGACCGTCGGAGAGGGCGCTCGTGTGGTCGAGGGCGGTACTATTGTGATTACGATCTCGATCACCTTCGAGGCTGAGATGGAACAACAGCGCTCCGAGGAATCGACGTCCTGTACCACCAGCTCTCGCTCCCCTGGGACGTTTGGCGTCACTGAGAACGACAAAGCGGCCGGTGCGGGTACAGCGACGGCCGACGAGTGCGATGCGGCGACCGCTGTAGCGGGGACTGACGATTCAGACAGTATCGGCGAACGGACGGGCACCCCGACGGAGGATACGAAGCCGTCGGACGACCAGACGGACGGAAGGGACGAACTTGACGGTGTGCGAGACGCGGGCTTACCGCTGTACAAGGACGAGGAGTGTCTCCAGTATCTCTACGACTCCTTCCGCACGTTCGAGGAGATGGCCCAGAGTACCGAAATTTCGGTATCTTCTGAGACTGTCCGTCGGTACATGATCGAAGCGGGCATCCACGAGCCGTCGACGTATGAGACGGCCGACGAGACCACGGCGGCCGACGAAAGCTCGACGACGGAGGCCGTCAGTGACGCGGATGACGCGGCGGACGAGCAGACGGCCGGTGGAGGACAGCCCGAGGGCGCACAGCCGTCTCCCGGCACGGAGCCAGTGCGGGAGGGACGTGTGGACGAGGGTGATCCAGGCGAAAGCTTGTCGGACATCCAACTAGTTGCCGATGGGATCGGGCTACCCGACGGCCTCACGATCGAGGAGTTAACGGACGCGATAGAGTCGTCAATGACGGTGTTCGACGTACAGAGAAAGCTGGATCTCGGCCAGGAACGTACCGAGAAATTACTGAAACAGTTGAATCTGATCGACCTCGTCATGTGTAGGCTTTCGCACGATCCCGACCAACAGGTCACTCAGGACGAGATCGTCAACCGGATTCGCAGTAGTACCGCCAGTAATTGACACCGCTCGTAGCCCACACTCGTCCGTCGCGTGAGTCGTGTACTCGGTCGTCGATTTGTTCGTAAAAAGAGTGACGAGTACCGTGTGGTGATATCACGAGCACGTTTCTCAGAGAACGATGTGAGAGACGAGTATTCCATTTAGAAGTAGAAGAGATATTTCGATGATGATGTGAGTATCATAACTATAACTTACGAGAGTGAACCGGCTCGTCCCGGGAGGGAAGGGTTTATCTAGACAGAGATTTGAACTGTTCTTCGTATCCACTTCAAGCGTCTGGCTCTTGGCCGACGCCGCGGAGCGTCGTCCCTATATAGGTGTGTAGTATCACAGGTGAACTGTTTTTTACGAGTGATTCGTTGATGGTCTTGTATGACAGAGTGGGACGAGTCACGAACGCAAGCGGTGAGTTCCGATATTACGGAGAAGTCGAACGCGTTACCGGCGAAGTACTTCACCGACCCGGAGGTCTTCGAGATGGAGAAGGACAAAGTGTTCGGCCAGTATTGGGTGTACGCCGGGCACGCTAACTGCATCAAGGAAGCAGGAGAGTACTTCACTCGGACTATCGGCAACCGACAGTTGATCATCGTCCGGGGTCACGACGGGGGCGTCAAGGCGTTCGACAACGTCTGCGCCCACCGCGGCTCGAAGATGGTCGAGGACACGCCGATGACTGATCCCGGCGACGCGCGCCGAATCAAGTGTCCGTACCACCTCTGGACGTACGACCTCGACGGGGAGCTCACGAGTACGCCTAAGAGCTTCGAGGAAGCCAGTCTGAACCCCGATCTCGAGGACGAGGAGGTCCAGAAGTTCGATTCGAAAGAGAACGCTCTGAACTCGGTACACGTGGACTCGATCGGACCGCTGCTGTTCGTCAATCTGAGCGACGATCCGATGCCGCTGGCGGAGCAGGCGGGCGTGATGAAGGATCGCCTCGAGTCGCTTCCGCTCGAAGAGTACGAACACGCCACTAGGATCGTCTCGGAGGTCGAGTGTAACTGGAAGGTGTTCGCGAGTAACTACTCCGAGTGCGACCACTGCCAGGCCAACCATCAGGACTGGATCAAGGGCATCTCACTCAACGAATCCGAACTCGAAGTCAACGATTACCACTGGGTCCTCCACTACACTCACGACGAGGACGTCGACGACGAACTGCGCATCCACGACGAGCACGAGGCGCAGTTCCACTACTTCTGGCCCAACTTCACGGTCAACATGTACGGCACCGCCGACGGCTACGGTACGTACATCATCGACCCCATCGACGAGGGGCGGTTCCAACTGATCGCGGACTACTACTTCGAGGACGCGGACCTCTCGGAGGAAGAGGAGGAGTTCATCCGGACGAGCCGTCAGCTCCAAGAGGAGGACTTCGAGCTGGTCGAACGGCAGTGGGATGGCCTCAAAACCGGCGCGCTCTCCCAGGCACAGCTCGGCCCCAACGAGCACACCGTCCATCGGTTCCACCAACTCGCGCAGGAAGCCTACGACAGATGAGCTCACAAGACCAAGCGCGGTACGTCGCCGTTTGCCCGGAGTGCGACGTTACGAGGCAGACCGACACCCCGAACGAGATCGTCGAATTCTACCGGCGTCACTACCGGGTGACGGGGCACGACGTCGATCTAGAACGCGCAGAGCCGGATCTGGACGACGAGATCGAGATAGGCGAGAGCGATCTCAAGGGCGTCATCCGCCAACTCGAAGAGCAGTACGAGAACGGTGTTCCCATCGGCGTCGTCGCGGCGGTGATGAGCGAGCGAGGGAAGTCGGTTGAGGAAACCCTGGACGAGATTCACGAAATACGGATGGGCGGCGGATTGTACGAGCCACGGGACGACCACCTAGGTGCGTTCTGATCTTGCCAACCGTTCGCCACCGTCTTGGAACAAACGGCGGACGAACGAGAGCCGTTCTACGGTAGTTCTCCCCCCGATGAATCGATCTTCGGGCTCTGCTCTGGTAGTTAGACGGTCCGCGTTGATTCTCGCGCCATGTGCCGCCGAAATTCTGACGCGACCCGCAAACGATCGACCGACTCAAACCGGGTCTGTATCTCGACTTGGCCGGACAGACGGACGACGATCACCGTCCGTGACTCAACGTCGAAGTCCGTTACGCGACAATTCGGATGTCGCCTCGTCCAGGGAAGCGGGGAAGTCGTCGCCGATACCCGTGGGTATATAATGATATTCTATACCACGGGTGAGCTTTTTTTGTCGAACGCTCTAACTTAGGTATTGTATGACACAGTGGAAAGAATCGCAGACTAAGGCTGTCAGTCCGGATATCACGGAGAAGTCGAACGCGCTACCGGCGAGGTATTTCACCGACCCGGAGGTCCTCGAGATGGAGAAGGACAAGGTGTTCGGCCAGTACTGGGTGTACGCCGGGCATGCCAACTGTATCAAGGAAGCAGGAGAGTACTTCACCCGGACCATCGGCGGCCGGGACCTGATCGTCCTCCGAAACGATAGTGATTCGATCGAGGTGTTCCACAACTCCTCGCCGGAGGGAGGACCGAAGCACGTGGCCGAGGCGCCAATGACAGAGCCCGGTCGTGTCGACACTGACGGCCTCGCCGGGTTTGAAGAGGCACACGTGGACTCGATCGGACCGCTGGTCTTCGTCAACCTGAGCGACGATCCGATGCCGCTGGCGGAGCAGGCGGGTGTGATGAAGGATCGCCTCGAGTCGCTTCCGCTCGAAGAGTACGAACACGCCAGTAGAATCGTCTCGGAGGTCGAGTGCAACTGGAAGGTGTTCGCGAGTAACTACTCCGAGTGCGACCACTGCCAGGCCAATCACCAGGACTGGATCAAGGGTATCTCGCTCAACGAGTCCGAACTCGAAGTCAACGACTACCACTGGGTCCTTCACTACACCCACGCGCAAGATGTGGACGACGAACTGCGCATCCACGACGAACACGAGGCGCAGTTCCACTACTTCTGGCCCAACTTCACGATCAACATGTACGGCACCGCCGACGGCTACGGCACGTACATCATCGACCCCATCGACGAGGGGCGGTTCCGGCTAATCGCGGACTACTACTTCGAGGACGCGGACCTCTCGGAGGAAGAGGAGGAGTTCATCCGGACGAGCCGTCAGCTCCAAGAGGAGGACTTCGAGCTGGTCGAACGGCAGTGGGATGGCCTCAAAACCGGCGCGCTCTCCCAGGCACAGCTCGGCCCCAACGAGCACACTGTCCATCGGTTCCACCAGCTCGCTCAGGAAGCCTACAACTCCTGACCGAAACGGGCAACCCGATTTTTATCGGGCAGAAGTCGGGCGACGTGTGGTAGAGACAGTTCGAATCGGTCGTCTCGAAGCTTTCGTGGCGAGCCGATGTAACACAAGTGTCCTGGCCCTGGCCAGTCACGGCACGACGCATACGGAATGTGCCCGTCATTTGCAGTCATATTTTTTATACGTTGAGTTTCTGATGTCTGTCTATGCCCTGAATATAAATACAATCCCCGCACACGAGACAGTGGAGTTATCCACTGATGTCCATGAACGCCGTCGTCTACAAGGGCGAGCGTGAGGTAGCGATCGAAGAAGTGGAAGAGCCGGAGATAGAGCATCCGAACGACGTGGTGATCGACATTACGACGACGTGCATCTGCGGGTCCGACCTTCATATGTACGAGGGGCGAACGGCCGCAGAACCCGGGCTCGTGTTCGGACACGAGAACTTAGGCATCGTGACCGAGATCGGCGACGCGGTGAGTTCCCTCGAAGTCGGAGACCGCGTCGTTGCACCGTTCAACGTCGCCTGCGGGTTCTGCGAGAACTGTGAGGACGGTTACACGGGCTTCTGTATCAACGTCAATCCCGGGTTCGCCGGCGGCGCGTACGGGTACGTCGCGATGGGACCGTATCAGGGTGGGCAAGCCGAGAAACTCCGCATCCCGTACGCCGATTTCAACGCACTCAAACTCCCCGACGGGGACGAACACGAGGATTCATTCGCGATGCTTGCCGACATCTTCCCGACTGGCTGGCACGGCACGGAACTCGCCAATCTCGAAGCGGGCGAGTCCGTGGCCATCTACGGCGCCGGGCCGGTCGGGTTGATGGCCGCCTACAGCGCCAAACTCAAAGGAGCCGCCGAGATCTACGTCGTTGACCGTGTTCGAAGCCGCCTCGAACTGGCCGAGGAACACTGCGACGCGACGCCGATCAACTTCGAGGAAGGGGATCCGGTCGAACAGATCAAGGACATTCACGGTGGTGGCGTCGACAAGGGTATCGACGCCGTTGGCTACCAGGCTATCGACCCGGCGAAGGAAGGCGACGACGCGTACGACCCCGCCCGTGAGAACCCAGCCGTTGTCATCAACAACCTCATTCGGACGGTCCGTGCCACCGGTGAGCTCGGTATTCCGGGACTTTACGTTCCGGACGACCCCGGTGCGCCGGACGAGATGGCCGCACAGGGTCGTCTCGGCATCGACTTCGGCCTTCTATTCGAGAAGGGGCAGGCTCTCGGGACGGGCCAGTGCAACGTCAAGGAGTACAACCGTGAGCTCCGCGATATGATTATCGAAGGGCGCGCCGATCCCAGCTGGGTCGTCTCCCACCGCGTCGACCTGGACGACGCCCCGGAGATGTACGAGAAGTTCGACAACCGCGAGGAGGGCGTCACGAAGGTCCTGTTGGAGCCGTAAGTCCCACCCCCCTCGCTTCTTCTGCGGTATCGGCGATGCTAACGCACGCGTAGTACTGCGACTCTCTGAGGCCCGCTGTCGGAGGAGGATGACGTCTCCCCGACGGGCGTCTACGGCGAACCGAAGTCGGCTGACGAGACCCGCAAATACCGGACGGACAGACGGACGGAGAGGGCAGGGCTTCGAACCGGAGTCAGCGGGATTCGCGCGGGAAGGGATCGTCAGCGTCCTGTTTTACCCGTTCGTCTGACGCTACCAGACAGGTATCGAGTCCCTCAACGAGCGTCCCCCTGTCGAGATCGCTTCCGATGAACACTAGCCGCGTGGCTGGATCATCGTCCCCCCACTCGCCGATGGGACCCGCCTGGACGGAGGGGCCGGCCTGACTCACGCCGAGGACCGTCTCCGGGCGGCTCGCCACCCACGCGAATCCTTTCGCCCGGATGATTTCGCCGTCCCAGTCGCTGAGCCACTCGTCGAACCGCTCGGGGTGGAAGGGCTGCTCTCGACGATAAACGAAGGACTCGACACCGTGCGCATCCGCCGCCGAGGTAGCGGCGTCACTATGGTCGTGACTCCTCCCGTCTGATTCGCCGGCCAGCGCTCGCTTCCAGCCTTGCTGTCGCCGCGCCTCCTCGAAGTCGAACAGGCCGGTGTCGAGAACTGTGTCCGGATCCACCTCGCTGTACGTCGTTCTGTGGAGTGTCGCATGGGGTTGAAGCTCGCGGACTGCAGCCTCGATAGACTCCAACTCACTCTCGGGCACCATATCACATTTGTTCAGAAGCAGTACGTCACAGAACTCGATCTGATCGACCAACACCTCGGTCAAGGGACGCTCCGGGTCGGGGGCAGCGTCCGGGAGCGACTCTTCGGGGTCGAACGCCTTCCAGAACCCGTAAGCGTCTACGACCGAAACCGTCGTATCAAGCCGGAACCGATCCGGTAGACTACCTTCTTCCGTACCCCCCGTGAGCGCCTGAGCGATGGGAACCGGCTCGCTGATTCCCGACGCTTCGACGACGAGGTAGTCGAACGAACGCTCCTCGGCCAACCGGGTCGCCTGTATCAGGAGGTCGTCCTGAAGGCGGCAGCAGATACAGCCGTTCGAGAGGTCGACGACGCCCTCCTCCGTCTGGTCGGCGATCAGTTCCGCGTCGACGTTGACGTCGCCCATGTCGTTGACGATGACGGCGATCCGTCTGTCGCCGGGGTCGTTCAATAGGCGGTTGACCAGCGTAGTCTTACCTGCACCTAACGGACCGCTAATGACGGAGATGGGGATTTCGCTCGTAGGCATGTCCACCGTAACGTAGATGTGACGGTGCTTAATGACTTCTCCGACGAGACTGTCGCAGCGTTATGACACTGCCGTCGTACGGAAGAACCGACACTCGAAGCGTAGTTCTGAGTTCTTGTTCTGATATGGTACGATGTATCCAGCTACGGTCCTTAGGCCGTGTGCGAACGTGAAGTGTAGATTCACGAACCTTCTGTGGGAGTGTTCGATGGGCCGGTCGTTTAGCTCTGAGCATCAAACGAGATCCACCACGTTGGGTGGACCGACGGACGGAAACGAGCGAGCGTACGCGAGTGATTGCCACTGCGCACCTGTTCGAGGCGATGTAATCCTGTCTCTCCTTCCGACAACGCGTTCGACAGTGATTCCGAGGTACGTCAGACCCGACATCGCTCACCCCGGTAAGGAGGAATCGTCCGCTCGGCAGACTGCCCGTTTATCCCGGTGGAGAACGCTCAGAAGGCAATCGCTCGCTCGTCATCTTCGCAAACGAAATTGGCAGATGTCTAAGGGGGGCGCTGAGAATTAGTCGTCCGCAGTAGCCATCTCGTCCGGGTCGGCGAGCTCCTCGTCGAGACCATCGGTCGGTCGATCGGGGATCATCTGATTGAGTTCCTCGGGAGCGCCGAGTTGAGCGTCGGCCTCGTCGGGGTTCTCTAGCTCCGTCCGGCCGAACTGTACGGAGAGTTCGTCGTCGATATGGAGCTGTATCGCCTCGAGGAGGGCTTCGGCCTCGAGCGGTTGTCCGAGCTCCTTTAGATCCGCCTCCGTGGCGTCCGGGGGGATATTGAACGCACGTTGAGTAATGATCGGGCCTTGGTCGAGATCCGTAGTCACGTAGTGAGCGGTGACACCAGCGATACGGGCGCCCTCTTCGAGAGCCTGTCTGTACGCCGCGGCACCGGGGAACGCGGGGAGCAGACTCGGATGGACGTTGATTATCTGGCTCTCGTAGCGGAAGACGACCTCGGGCGAAAGGATGCGGATGTAGCGAGCCAACGCGATCAGGTCCACGTCGTAGTCCGCGAGGATATCGAGCAGTTCTTCCTCGTCGGGGCTCCCCTTCTCGTCGCCGACGTCGTAGAACGGAACATTGTACTCCGCCGCAAGTGGTCGGAGTTCGTCATGGTTACCGATAACCACCTCGATTTCCGCATCAAGTTCGCCGTCGTTCCACGCCTCAAGCAAAACTTCGAGGCAGTGGCTCTCCTTCGTAACGAGTACGGCGATGGACTGGTCCTCACAGTCGGACGGGAACTGCACCTGCACGTCGACCCCGAACTCGTCGCCGAGGTCCTTGAGATCCTCTTGGAATTTTAGTTGGGTGGTGACCATCTCCGACGTGTCGACCTGCATCGTCATCCGGAACGTACCGTCTCGGACGGCCTGATCGATGTCGACGATGTTAACGTTGCGCTTGACCAGGAAGGAAGTCACCTCGGCGATGAGGCCCGTATCGTCTTCCCCGATAACAGTTATTTCAGTCGATTCCCGGGTCATATCTGTTCCCTCCTACAACTCCTATCATGCGTTCTCCTCATCTGCCGACGGTTTGATCTGATAGTATCTATGCGCTCATGGAGCGGCGAATCGTAGTCCACCGAAGTGGATGCTTGGATCTCGGTAACAGGCATTCAATTACTCAGTATGGTAGGGAGGAGCATAGTGGTGAATGAGTAATATAGAACCTCTTTATACTGAAATCGCGCTTCTAGCTCTCCGGTAATTAACCTTGTTCCTACTGAAAACGGCCGAATACGTTGTGTTTGATGAGCCACATCATCTAACGAAACTGGTGATCTAAAACGTCAGATAGCATGGCGCACACTAGTAGTATTACGGGGAAGTCCAGTCGGTTTAGACGATGTTGCGCCGAACTAGTTACGCCTGATCACGCAGGTATTCGACGACGGTCGCCGGTTCTTCGTCTAACCCACCAGCCTGAGCGAAGGTCGAACCGCCGCCGCCCCCGCCGCCGAACTCCGCTGTAACATCGTTGACGATCCCGCTCCCATCCGGATGCTCGTTGTCGCGACGACCAAGAACGAACTACCGTCGACACCGGTCAGTGCGATAACGTTCCTGGCATCACCAACGAGTTCCCGAACCCGTTCTGAAACGTCGTTCGGACCTCCACCCTCGACCTCACCGACTAACCCGTCGTCGCCGTCTCTCGACACTGTTTCGTCCCCTACGGTCGACAAGCGTACCTGTAACGAACGCTCGTGTGACTGATCGATCGCTTCTTCAAGGGAGGCTTTCTCCTGCACGAGACTGGTAGCACGTTTTAGAAGCTCTTCGACGCTCGTATTCATCACGCTCGCCGCGCGCTCGGCGCTTTTTCTTCTATGGATCTGTACTTGGATAGCAGTGGGACCGACAGCGTAGTCGACACGGACGAAGTCGGGTCCAGGGTCCGAGATGCCCAGCACCGCCATCGGCCCGATTTCACTCGTGTTCTTCACGTGCGTACCGCCACGCGCCGCGACGTCCCACCCCTCGACCTCGACCACACGGCGAGACGATATGAATAGGCCGTTCCAACCATAATTTGTAGTTTATCTAACACTTTCTGGTTCTAAGTAGAGTCGACCACACCTTGAACGATAAGCTACCTCACGACGTATATCTCGGGGCCCTATCGTCCGAATTGGCGGTGTGGCAATACATTAATACCGGTTCCAGCACCCCTACTTGGTATGCAGTACCACGAGGCAGTCGACTATCTGGAGAGTCTCGACCGTTCCCGACCGAAGCTCGGGACGGGGACGACCGCTAGAATGCTATCCGCTCTCGGTGATTCACACGAGGGACTCGATTACGTCCAGATAGCTGGGTCAAACGGGAAAGGAAGCACTGCGGTGATGCTCGAACGGATACTGCGGGAGGCTAGTCTCGACGTCGGACTGTACACGTCACCGGACCTGAACGACTTCCGCGAGCGCATACGGACCAACGGGCGGAAAGTACCGAAAGACCGTGTCAGGTCGTTCGTCGAGGAGATCAAACCGTGTGTGTCCCGTCTACGCGGCGAGGGTGACTGCCCCACGTACTTCGAAGTGCTTACCGTACTTGCACTCCAATACTTCGGAAACGAAGACGTCGACGTGGCGGTCCTCGAAGTCGGCATCGGAGGTCGGCACGACGCGACGAGCGTGGTAGACCCGGTAGCGAGTGCGGTCACGAACGTGAGCCTAGAGCACACCGACATCCTCGGCGAGACGGTTCAAGAGATCGCCCGAGACAAGGCACAGGTCGCACCGGACGGAAAACGGCTCGTAACGAGTGCGAGTGGCGAAGCGCTCGAAGCGATCCGAGCGGAAACGGAGGTCGTCACGGTGGGCGAGGCAGAGACCGATATCGTCGCCCGAGAGGGAGAGATGACCTCGCGAGTCGAAACGTCCGTATCCATATCTGGCCCGGACTGGGACGTTGCAACGAACCTTCCGCTGCTCGGTCAACACCAAGCGACGAACGCCGGAGTCGCCGCGGCTCTCGCCCGGCAGGTATCGGACGTCGATACGACGGTGATCGAGCGCGGTCTCCGCAGTACCCAGTGGCCGGGTCGGTTCGAGGTGATGTCGACCGACCCGCTTGTGATCCTCGACGGCGCCCACAACCCGGCCGCGTGTAGGACGGTCGCGGATCTCGTCGGCCGGTACGAGTTCGATGAAACACACCTCGTCTTCGGGGCCATGAAAGAGAAGGACCACTCGAGGATGGCAGAGGCGCTTCCGGAAGCGGACGTAGTTCGTCTCTGTCAGCCGGACGTGAGTCGGGCTGCCTCCTTCGATGCACTCTCGGACGCATTCGAGTCGCATACAGTCCAGGTCCTACAGGACGGAACGGTTCAGATGGCGGTCGAGCGGGCACTCGACGCGGCGGGCGACGACGACTGTGTACTAATCACGGGTTCGTTGTACGTCGTCGCGGAAGCCCGCAACCGATGGACGCGGTTCCCAATTCCGAAACGGCTGCACACACTCGACGCTGCACACTCGGTTCTCTCAGAGGCGTCCGTCCGGGAGGTGTTCGCCGAGGATCTCACCACACATACGTTCAAGACTTGGATATACGACCGGCAGGCAGGGTATCTACAGCGGCTGATGCAACGTGTCGGCGGGACGTGCATCATCTCGGATGCCGATCCCTCCGGCAGACAAGTCCCCGTCCTCCTGTCTGGAACCACCGCCCAGTACGAGCGCTTGGCCGACGCTGTGCGTAGTAGTGATCTGGGGCTTTCGCATATGTCTGACCGGTTTCGGGAGATCATCGACGATGGCAGGGCGACCGACCGGCGTCCGTGGAACTCCGGCACGGCGGTAATGGGAATCCTGAACGTGACTCCAGACAGTTTCTACGACGGCGGCCAGTACAACCAGGTGGAAGACGCCGTACGGCGAGTCCGCGAGATGATCTCCTCGGGCGCGGACATCGTCGACATCGGTGGCGAGAGCACTCGACCGGGCGCCGATTCGATCACGGTCGAGGAGGAAATCGAACGCGTCGTTCCAGTCGTCGAGCGCATCTCTGACGTTGACGTTCCGATCTCCGTCGATACGAGACGGGCCGCCGTCGCAGACGTTGCCTTAGATGCGGGCGCGGACATAATCAACGACGTCTCCGGGCTGGCGGACCCGGACATGCGGTTCGTCGCCGCCGATCACGACGCGCCGACCGTCGTCATGCACAGCGTAGACACTCCCGTCGATCCGGACCGCACAGTAGTGTACGACGACGTCGTCGAAGACGTCATCCGGGAACTCGGCGAGCGAGTGTTACTCGCCGAACAGGCGGGACTCAGTCGTGACCAGATCATCGTGGATCCCGGACTCGGATTCGGGAAATCCGCCGCAGAGAGTTTCGAGCTGGTTGACAGGCTGGGGGAGCTGCAGGCTCTCGGGTGTCCGATCATGGTCGGTCACTCTCGTAAATCCATGTTCGAGCACGTCGACTGTAGCTCTACAGATCGATTACCACCCACGATAGCGACGACGACGATGGCGATCGAGCGAGGTGCGGACATCGTTCGCGTCCACGACGTCGTGGAGAACGCCGCTGCGGTCCAGACGTGTCGAAAGACGAACGGTATTGACGAGTGAGATTCTCGAATCGGTAACGTACGATACTGAGATAATACGACAACATGGAACCACGTGCGGTAGACGTATCCGTCGGATCGATTCTGTACTACTTGAAGAACCTTCTGCCAAGGAGGCCTTTGTGTATTCTGTACGGTTACGCAGACGGTCGGAGTTATCGTTGGTCTTCGTAGCAGTCCAGTAACTCTGGTCCCTTGTAGTTACAAAAAATCGGACTTAATAGTAATATCTGAAATTTTAATTATCCGACCCCCTGCCCGACTGATAAACGATCTGTGAAAGAGGATTATAATATTTATCTGATCATTCAGCTATTACAAAGCCATGCTAGAATGAACTATCGAGTATCGGCATTTACGACTTTATCTCTAAAATCGCCTTCTGAAGGCCCGTAGCCCACGTTTTCTCGGAAGATGTGTCTGTCAAAACAACCAGATGAGTAGACACGTACCAACCAACGGATCATGACAGATATTGACTTACAGGATAAACGAGAATTATTAGGAAGGAAATACGATGAGAACACGGAAGCAGTGCAGAGTACGTCGACTGCGACCAGAGAAAAGCAGGGCGGCGTTCGATCTTAGGACGTGAATAGCGGTCAGGTGGTCTACGGAGCGGAATTACGCGAGGGTGCCGGCGCCCCAGCGCAGCAGTCTGCTCGGGGAACACTGGCTGTCAGCTCGGAATTGGTTGAGCGAAGCGAACGCGTGAACCTATGCTCCATCTCAGGGCCGTACCAGACCAAAAAGAACCCTCTTGTTCGAGCGAGGCAGCCACTGTTTCGTTGTCGCCTCTGGTACGTTCAGTCGTCGTCTTCGTCGTAGTTCGGTATCCGCATCTCATTACATGGCTATATCTGTAACTCCCAACGGCAGCGAAGAGAGATAGCAGATTTACTGTGGGGTAGACGGTACAGTCTAGTGCGAGCCTTCCTCCGTTACACCCCTATGAGTGTAATCCGAGTTGTGTGTGGTTTCTCCATTCAGTATTACAGAACCACGTGTCTATATCGAAGCGCCCAAAGTAGGCCTTAGAGGGTGTTAGTACGGTCGTTTTATGCCAGTCAGAAAGTTGTCTACAGGTGAGGAGTCAATAGCGAGAGTACAGATGCCGACAGCACCGATATCGCACTTCTACAAGGACGTACCAGATTCTCCGATGATGAATGAGAATTGTCGGAAGAACACGGTCTATTCGGGTGTACGCTACCTTCTCATTCCGATCAAATGCCGTAGAGGACTCTACCAGACATCCATTGTGGGGATTCCGTCACAGGGAATCAAAATCGACGGGAAGAGAACTACATGTGCGGATTTAGAAACAAGATTTATTACCCTTGCCCAGGTTGGGAGTGAATGTATGGCACAGACTGCTGTCGATTCGGCCCTTTCAGAGAACACAGTGGTGGACACCGACGTCCACATGACCGTTCCGGAGGAGGAACTCGCGCGGTACATGGACGAACCGTACGCCTCGAGCATCACGGATTCCCCGCATCCAATCTTCCCGTCCAGCAGCTGGGACCAGCGAATGGGCGGCAAAATCGAGGATAACTTCTCCGAGTTTACCGAGGCCGAGGATATCACGCGGTTCCAAGAAGAGTTCGACATCGAGTACCCGATCATCAATACCTTCGAACCACTGGGGAAGTTCTCCCAACCGGATCTGGCGATGGAGTTGATGCGGGCGTACAACCGACTCCTGCTGGACAAGTATCTCGACGACCACGACTTTCTGGGTCTAGCAGCCGTCGGAACCCAGAAGCCTCACGAAGCCGCCGAGGAGATCGACCGGATGGGTAAGCACGATCAAGTGGTCGGCCTGTACGTTGGATCGAGTGGTGAGCACCCACCACTCGGAGACCCTCAGTACGATCCTATCTACAAGGCGGCCGAGGACAACGGGTTGCCCATTGCGTTCCACGGCAACGCCGAAGAATTCATGTTCGACTTCCCATTGCAGAACCGGGGCTTCAACAAGTTCTTCGAGGTTCATAGCGTGGGGCACAGTTGGCAGCAGATGATGACGCTGACGAGTCTCATCGGAGAGGGGACACCCGAAAAGTTCCCGGACCTCAACTGGATCATGCTCGAATCGGGCTACGGTTGGGTCCCCTACATGATGCACCGGATGAACAAGATATACCACATGCGTCACAGTGAGGTGCCGCTACTCCAGAAAACACCAGAGGAGTACATCCGAGACTCGTTCTACTTCGCCAACCAGCCTCTCGGCGAGCCGAACGACCCTGAGGACATGGCACACATACTCAAGATAATGGGCGCGGACAACATCATGTTCGCGACCGACTACCCTCACTGGGATTTCGACGCGCTTGAGGAACTCGACAAGTATCTCCAGCACTACTTCACGGACGAGGAACGACAGAAAGTACTGTACGAGACTCCGGTGGAGGCCTTCCAACTCGACCTTTGAGAGTAGTTGATGCGTCACCGTACGAGTGTGAACTACAAACCGAAACGAAACTATGAGAGAACACGTAATCGCGCAGACGGACGAACTCGACGAAGGAGAACGCATACTAGCCGAGGTCGAAGGTCGCGAAATCGCGGTCTTTAACGTCGACGGCGAATACAAGGCGTACACGAACTGGTGTGCTCATCAGGCCGGCCCCATCTGTGAGGGAACGCTCACCGGTACCTGGGAAGCCGAGTACGACCGGGAGAATCTCGAAGTTTGTATGGAGTGGTGCAGCGAAAACGAGGTACTGAGCTGTCCCTGGCACGGATGGGAGTACGACGTCACCGACGGTGAGTCGCTAACCTCGGACGCGAAGCTTCCGTCACACCCAGTCCGCGTCGACGGGGGAGACATCGTCGTGAGTGTGTGACGATCGGCTGCTCGGTTGTCGAGCCAAGCAGGTCCTCCCTCCAACGGAGCAATCATGGACCGCTCACGACCCCGTTGGCGTATCTACACGGGCGTAGGAGAGTTCCTCACATCAATCGATGTCGTAAATAAGTTTACTCCGATTATCGACGTACATCGCGATACGGTGGGTAGCGGGCTCTCGATGAAATGTGCGACAGACGAAGAAAATCTGACACGGTTAACGACTACCTCCCAACCTGAAGGCCCACACATCGAGACAGAGATGATGAGTCCCTTTAGAACTAGACCGGGTACGCGGTGAACACGGGCAAGCCAGAGGTCGTACAGTGAGAAGGGTGCGTGTGTGACGGTACTGGCATCGATACTGACTACTGCCGTTCGACTAAGACGGCATCTGAGATTCGTTCTCACCAGCAAGATGGTCGTTTAGCGGTGTTCGCCACCGGTTTGGAATCGTATCCACTGTTTATTCACGTGCCGAATTCTGTACCACCGAATAGGAAGTTAGGGACTCAGTAGCTGCTGTATAGCTCGATCTCGAATATCGTCGATAGAGCTCGCTCATCGAGATCGGTGTTGACGGCGGGTTCCACCGGTTTTGAACTTCTCGTCCATCTCCGAAGTTGATTCGCTCATACAGAAGGAGTTCTTTTCCATCACCGCCATACGCGCGTGTTTAGCCCACGGCGACGTCAGCGTGAGACGCTGACGCGGACTACGAAATTGAGGATAGCGTACCGTCTCAGTGTACGACCTCCACGACCCTCTCGACGGGGTGAGATGCGATATTCTGCATCGGTGAATATTGCACCTCATGAGATGGCGAAACACGACGAAACGCTGCCTGGTCTCGTCCGGTCACCAGCCGGGCAAGGAGTACATACAACGGCTGAGGGCACGGCAGACGCTTCAAGTCGCTGTGCTCGCGGGGTTTGACCGCTATCGTCTTGTTCGGTATCCAAATACTAACGCTGTGAGCGAAACCGACGGAGCAGAAACCTTTACAATGGATAGCCGACTCGTACATGGTGAGGTATGAGTCCACACACCTCACAGAGTGAGTCGAACGGAGATAGACTACCATCGGACGCCAACGAGACAGGAGGCAGCGACGCTATCAATCGCCGAACTGCCTTGCTGTCGGCCGCAGGAGTTTCCGCGTCGCTGTTCGCCGGTTGTCTCGGTGGTGGGGTCAATACTGACACGATGGGCGGTAATTCGAGTACCGGTACGGTGACCGGAAGCGCGGATAGTGAGTCCGGAGGAGATACGCTCAAGGTGGCCGATTGGAGTGGTCAGTATCACACCTACTTTAAGAACACCATCAAGCCGATGTACGAGAAGGAGACGGGTACGAAAATCAAACTCGTGCCCGGTTGGAGTGCGATCCTTTCGAAGATCAAGAGCGCGCCTGCCGATGACCCTCCGTACGACATCGCAGTTACAGAGGGACAGATGTACAGGCAGGCCAGAGCGGAGGGACTTTTCCTCGAGATTCGTGAGGAGAACGTTCCGAATCTCGACTCGGTGTATCCATACATCAAGAATCTCCGACCGACGAAGTACGGAGTTCCGTTCGACGGCGCCCCGATGGGCGTGATGTACAACAACCAGCAGATAAGTTACGATATAACGGACTGGCAGACGCTCATCGACGAGGATACTCGCCTCACCATGGACGGCGCCTTCTATGCGTACACCCTCCACATCGCCGCCATCGTTGCAGACGAGCTAAAGGGGCCAGGGGAGATGTACGACGAGAAACACCACGATGTCCCATTCGAGACTGCAAAGCAGTTCAACGTCTCCTCGTTCTACAGCTCCGGCGCCGAACGCTGGCAGCAGATGCAACAACGCTTGGCCAACGCTGCCCAGTCCTATTTCGGCGTCTCGATGGGACGCAAGGCGGACAACGACTGGCTGTCAATCGCTCTGCCCGAGACGACTACCGGATACTACGACCACTACGGCGTCGTCCGTGGGACAGACAAGCGGGAGACAGCGGAACACTTCCTCAACTTCATGCTGCGGACCGACGTTCAGAACAAGTGGGGGAAGACTAGCCACCAGCTACTCGCAAACAAAGAGGCAGAGCACTCACCGGCCGCACAGGAGGCCGGTTTCCCGACTTCGAACGAAGAGTACAAGAGTTTCTACTTTCCGGACTATGAGTACCTCTCAGACTACTCGGATAAGTTCAGCACTAGATTCGAGAAACTCAAGCGGTAAGAACAGTTACAGACTGTCCACCTCTTCATCATCGAAATAAACAAATGAGCGATTCAGACATCGAGACCGCCCACGAAGACGCGATCGCGGAAGCCACGACCGATATCGAATTCACGCCCTGGATTGACGGGTCGCGCTACCAACCCGATACGGACGCGGACATCGTGCCCGTCGATCCCGCAGTGAACAAACCCATCACGACGATTCCCATCTGCGACAGTGACGGTGTCGACGTGGCCGTTCAAACAGCGTGGGACGCTTACAGTGGGACGTGGTCGTCAACTAGTCCTGCGACGCGCGCGTCGATGCTCCGTAAGTGGGTCGACGTACTACGTGACCACGAGGACGAACTGACTCGGTTGGAGTGTCTCGACACGGGGAAACCGATCGAAATGGCTCGCGGTGAAGTCCAGGCCGCGTTCGACACCATAGAGTACTACGCTTCGCTCTGTCGGACCATCGGCGGCGATCAGCTCGCGAGCGGCGAGAAACTCCACGCGTACACTCGCAAAGAGCCGTTCGGCGTGGTCGGACAGATAATCCCGTGGAACTTCCCGATTTGGTCGCTGGCGTGGAAACTCGGGCCCGCACTCGCGGCCGGGAACACGTCGGTTCTCAAACCCGCACAGAACGCACCGCTGACGGCCATTCGCGCCGCACAGCTGTCGGCAGGCATCTTCCCGAACGGTGTCATCAATGTCGTTCCCGGAACGGGTAGCGAAGCAGGGAGCGCACTAACTCGCCACGACGGTGTCCGAAAGGTGTCGTTCACCGGGAGTCGCGATGTCGGCGAACGCGTTATGCAGAGTGCCGCAGGTCATATCGCGCCTGTGACGTTAGAACTCGGGAGTAAATCGCCGTTTTTGGTTTTTCCGGACGCCGACCTCTCGAAAGTGGGCACGGCCGTCGCCGATGGCATCTTCTACAGTTCGGGGGAGATATGCGACGCGTTCTCTCGGGCCATCGTTCACGAGGATATCGCCGAGGAGTTCCTTGACGCGTTCCTCGAAGCAACGACCGAGTATGCCTGTGGTGATCCGCTCGACGAGAACACCACGATGGGTCCGCTGACGACGGCTGACCAGTACGAGTCTGTCCAGAAATACGTGACCCTGGGTGAGAAGGAGGGTGCGAACCTTGTCTACGGTGGTGAGACTCCCGGCGGTCCGTTGGGCGACGGCTGGTACGTCGAACCGACAGTGTTCACCGACGTGGACAACGACATGCGTATCGCTCAAGAGGAGATCTTCGGCCCTATTCAGACCATCCAGACCTTCGACAGCTACGAGCAAGGTATCAGCCTGGCAAACGACACTAGATTCGGCCTGTCAGCCGGCATCGGAACCGAAGACACATCGCTCGCCCACCGTGCCGCGGCGGACCTCGAAGCTGGAATCGTCTACGTCAACGAGTACGGCCCCATCCTTCCAGAAGCGCCCTACGGCGGGTTCAAGCAATCCGGTGTCGGAAAAGACCTCGGCCAGGAGTCTCTCGAGCACTACCTACAGACGAAGAGCGTCTACGTCAACCTCGACGATCCGACGTGCTGACCGGTAGCTGACTCACCTCGTGACGCAGTACTCGTACCGGATTGCTACGGGGGAACACCGAGCAGTCACCACTACTGGGGAATCAACGATAGCTGCTACATCGACTGGCTTGTACCGTCGAACCTACGTGTAGCCACTCCCTGCGGCGGTATAGCTAAGTGCGTCGAGCCGCGACTACACCGACAATGTCTGACGGAGCTATGTCCCAGTCGAGCGATCGGCCGGAGTGGTGGCAGAAGAACGAGCGGCTGCGCGAAGAGATGGAACTGCCACGCTACGAACCGCCACGATTCGACGACGGCGTGTTCACACACGAGGTGGTACCGCAGTTGGAGGACGAACACGATTGTGACATCACGTTCCGTTCGATGAATCCTCGTCATCCGTGCGAGTGGGAAATTCACGTCGACAGTGCGTGCGTCGGAACGACCACCCGCCAACGGACGGACCGCGGGAATACGATCTACCAACTCTCATCGACGGCCTTCATCGAACTCGTAGAGTCCGTACTGAATTGATGCTGTTCACGACGCGGAGCCAACACCTATCCGTAGGCGCCGTCCGTCCTTGGAGGGGAGACGTTGCCCTTTCTTGAAAATACCACCTATTATATAGAAACGAATATATTGGTGGGTGTCGCACATGGACTCGTGCGTGTGTATGACACGCATCTTGTCCAGCGGTATCAACAGCGGGTCGCGTTAGCAGGTAATATGCCATGAGCGCAATCAAACTCGAAGACGTAACGAAAGAGTACGGGGACCTCACCGCCGTTAGCGATCTGTCCTTGGAGGTCCATGAAGGAGAGTTGCTGTGTCTACTCGGTCCGAGTGGATGTGGCAAGTCGACCACGATGCAGATGATCGGAGGTCTCGAACGGCCAACGGAGGGGAGCGTCATAATCGACGGTGAGGAGGTCACGCGCGAACCGGCCTACGAGCGCGACTGTTCCATCGTCTTTCAGGAGTGGGCGCTGTTCCCCCACAAGACGGTGCTAGAAAACGTCGCCTTCGGCCTCAAGATGGAAGGCGTCGACAAATCCGAGCGAAATCAGCGTGCTCGGGAACTCCTCGAGATGGTCAAGCTGAACGGGTACGAGGACTACAGGCCGGAGGAACTCAGTGGTGGCCAACAACAGCGCGTCGCGCTAGCTCGGTCACTCATCGTCGAACCGCATGTGCTGATGCTCGACGAGCCGCTGTCGAACCTCGACAAGCGGCTGAAAGAGGAGATGCAGATAGAGCTCAAAGAGATTCACAAGGACCTGAACCAGACGATGGTCCACGTCACCCACGACCAGAATGAAGCGTTCACGCTGGCCGATCGCATCGGCATCATGAACGATGGCGAACTCGTGCAGGTGGGTGCTCCTCCGGAAGTGTACAACAACCCCAAGAATCAGTTCGTCGAGGAGTTCCTCGGCGATACGAACTTCATCGAGGGGACGGTCGCCGAGACGACTTCTGAGGGTATCGTTGCAGAGACGGACCTCGGGTGTCACATAGACGTACCCGTCGAAGACCCGCGGGCGGCCCCCGACACGGGAGAGTCGGTGTCCATTTCCCTGCGACCGGAGAACATGCAAATCCGACAGTCACAAACCCAGGAACTCAAGGCAGACGGCGGTGACACACGTCGTTCGGTGGCCGGAAAGGTAGACAACGTCATCTACCGCGGGTCGATGCTTCGGTCGTATATCGATACCGGGTCCCGACAGATATTCGTCGAGCAGCAGTACGACCCCGACCACGAGGTCGAAGATCAGCAAGACATCGCCGTCCAGTGGGACCCAGAACGGCTGGTCGCCTTCGACAGCGAGGGGAGTCAGTTTACTGCGTTTCAGAAGTGACCATGAGCAAGCAACTCCAACAGTCACCCTTCAGTCGACTCGGGAACTGGTTCCAGCGCGGTTCTTCGCGGGCCACGCTGCTGATGGTTCCACTCATCGTATTCGAAGTGATATTCTTCATCGTGCCGTTGCTGTACCTCTTCCGTATCAGTCTCTACGCACCGACTGGTGACGGCGCGTACGCCCCCGGGACGTGGTCGATTCAGAGCTACATCGAAGTGCTCACCTCAGAACTCATCATCGGTTTGCTGGTGTTCACACTGAAGTTCACCCTCGTGGTGACTGTCGTGACGCTCGTACTGGCGACGCTGTTGTCGTACGCCGTCTGGCGGGCCGATGGGGTTCTCAAGACTGCCTTGCTGTTCACGGTCATCCTCCCGCTTTTAACGACGCTCGTCGTCAAGTTGTACTCGTGGCTGCTATTGCTGTCTCCGATCGGCCCGTTCAACAGCATCCTCATGGGTGCCGGCGTCATCGAACAGCCGATGATTCTAGTCAACAACTTTCTGGGGACTGTCGTCGGTCAGATCTACACGGCGTTGCCGTACGCGACGCTAGCTATCTACAGTGTGATGTCCACTATCGAGTGGGAGACAGTCCAGGCAGCCCGCGACCTCGGTGCAAGTCGCCCGCGGTCGGTCTTGGAGGTGGTCCTACCACAGACACTGTCGGGCATCTCCGTGGCGATGGTCGTCACCTTCGCTTGGGGCGTCGGCGCATACGCCTCGCCCGCGCTGTTAGGTTCTGCCAGCGAGACGACGTTCGCCATCGAGGTCGAGCGACTGATGCTCCAACAGTTCAACTGGCCGGTCGCGAGCGCACTGTCGATAGTACTGCTCGTGTTCGTCCTGTTCTCGATACTGCTGATGTTTACTGCCATGAACCGCTGGGGAGGTGACGAGATGTATGTCTAGTGCGCATAGAAGAGAGCGTTTGGAGATATTCGCGTTTCGAGCCGCCTACGGGCTAATCGCAGTCCTCATGATGCTGCCGCTTTTTGTGGTCATCAGTACCTCCTTCGGCTCGACCGGACAGCTCGTGTTTCCGCCACGGGGGCTTTCGTTGGACTGGTACGCCAAGTTCTTCTCTGACCCGTCGTGGATGGGCGCAGTCGTGAACAGCCTGATTACCGCCTCGGGGACGGCCGTAGTGGCGACGTTTCTGGGCGTGACTGCAGCGTTTGGGCTGAAAGGCGTCGAGTCGAAGTGGCTGCAGTACGTCATTCCCATCGCACTGTTGCCGCTACTCCTTCCAGCAGTGGTCATCGCAGTCATCCTGCTGACCTTCCTCAGTGAGGTCGGACTCCACCGTTCGTATTTGGCCATCATCTTCGCGCACTCACTGTGGGCGACGCCGCTCGTGTTCTTCATCATGCAGGCGGTGCTCGCCCAGTTCGACTGGCAGCTCAAAGACGCCGCAAACGACCTCGGTGCCGGTCCGGTCCGGTCATTCGTCGAGGTAATCCTGCCGAACGTCAAGAACGGTATCTTCGCATCGGCGCTCATCGCGTTCATCATCAGCCTTCAGGAGTTCGTCATGGCCCTGTTCCTATCGGGGCAGGATACTCGGACGATTCCGGTGCTGGCATGGATAGCTCTCCGGAACGTTCTAGATCCGATCATCAGCGTCGTCTCGACGTTACTCATCGTCGCCGCCCTGCTGTTGGTGGTACCCGCCGCACTCGCGATCGGACTGGAGCGGTTGGCCAAGCAGCTCTAATCGTACTCCCGTCTTCTTCGTCCTCAGCGTTACTCTCGTACGAGCCTGAACTGACCGTAGCCACGTAGACGAAGATACCGGCAGCTACAGCCCTACTGGATGTTTGGATCGTTGTAGTTGAGTTCGATGACGTTGACCGATTGCAGGAGTTTGTTCGGAAGCTCCGTCTCCAGGCGCTCGCCGGTGAGCCGATGGGTCGGTCCGGCGATACTCAATCCACCGAGGACGTTGTCACCTCCATCGAGAATCGGCGCACCGATCGACCGCATCCCCTCCCGGAACTCCTGATGGTCGTACGCGTAGCCGCGTTCTCGAATCGCATCTAGCTCTTCGTAGAGTTCCTCTCTCGTCGTGATGGTCTCGTCGGTCTGTGGGGGGAGTCCGTGCCGCTCGATGATCTCTTCGACGCGCTCTTCGGGCATGTGCGCCAGAATCGCCTTCCCCGTAGCTGAACAGTGCAGTTTGATTCGCGTTCCCGGAATCGCCGGATACTCGATGTCGGCGTTGTCCTGTTCGACATCGAGATAGACTCCCCGACCGTGTTCTTCGACGATAAGTGTTATCAGCTCGTTAGTGTCAGCTGCTAGTTCGTCGACGACTGACTTCCCTTTCGTGTAGAGTGGCATGCGGTGCCGGGCGATCTCGCCGCGTTGCTGGAACTTGAGCCCGAGTTTGTATTTCGACCCGTTCTTGGCGACGTACTCGAGCTCTCTGAGCGTCGCGAGGTGGTTGTGGACGACGCTCTGCGGGCGGTCAATTGCCTCTGCGAGTTCGACGACGCCTGCCTCCTCTTGTTCTTCGAGTGTCGAGATTATCTCTTCCATCGTGTATAGCGCTTTAACGGGGTTATTTGCCTGCATTGCTATTACACACAGTACGTCGATGAACACCTAAAACCACCTCCCACTGGAAAGGCCAACTCGTACGGGGAGTCGCTCAACTATAGGCGTAGGTAACTCGGTAGCTCTGATCGATTCTATCAATAGAACCGATTCATGATTTGAAACATCATTTAATCAGAGTTGCATAATTTATTATTGATAATAATTATGCAGATATGGCCGGGATTTTATTTTATGTTCTAATCTGTAAAAGGAGAAAGAATAGCTGTAAAGACCAGTTTTCATTAATAATAAAATATATACAAATATACAAATGAGAGTTATTTTAACAATACTCGAACAATAGTAGCTGTACACATCCAATACATTCTCTTCTGCCTTCCGTCCGTTTTCCGTTCGTTGAATGGTTAAATACCCCGCATCAAAGAGAGAAGGCGGCCGCAGCGTTCCACTCTTGTGGTGGCTCGTGTCAGATCATCTCCTCCTGCACGACGGCCTCCCTTTGGGGTCGACTCAAATGAACACGCGACAACTACGACGCTCGCCCACCTCGCACTCCTTCGGAAAAGTCGCCAGCGAAGACGATTCCAAGATAAGAGGGACTGAAGCCCCGTTACGCTCGATCCCGCCGTTCATCGAAGACGTCCAACAGTCCCGTCTCGAACGGTTCGATGCGACCCGATCGCCGGACGCAGTACTCGGCCGAGCCTTGTTTAGACACGGAGCGATAACCTTTGGCAGGGTGTGTTTAAACACCAGTCATAGTAAGCATGGCCGTTCTTTGAATAGCGACGAAAAGTCCTCACGATGGGATTTACTGAAATGAATTCGGGGATCTTGTTCGGTGTAATTGCGATGGTGTCGTGGGGGATTTGGATGGTCTTAGGCAACGCCGCGTCGGAGTCCATCGATCCGAGAACTGCCGCCGCGATCTCGTATCTCGTTGCAGGACTACTCGCACTCGGATTTATCATCTTTTCGGACGCGTCGCTCGCCGTTACTGCGAGAGGAGGGCTGCTTGCTGGCGCGGCTGGACTGTTCACCGGAGTAGGCCTTATCGCGATGTACATCGGATTCTCCCAAGGGTCGACGACGATTGTCTCCACTCTCGGTGCTCTCTACTTCGTCGTAGCGGCCATCATCGGGATAGTCGTCTTCGGAGACGACGTTACGGTAACGAAATTGGCTGGAATCGCGTTCGCATGTCTCAGTATCGTCTTAATCACGCGATAGATTGGATTCATTCGATGGTCGTACGTGAGTCGGTTCTATCGGATACAAGCAAACCAAAGGCTAACTTCAAAACGGACGAGCAAGACAGGCCTCTACGCGCCATTATTTCTGGAGGCGAGGCGAACTTCGTCCCAATGCGCTACACAACGTACGTTGTGGCCGCGCGACGAGTGCGCTGCCAGTCATCTTTCCCGCGCCTCCCTTCTGGTTCGCTGCGGTGATTCGTACGAGGGGTCGTGTCGTTCAATATAAGCCGTAAATTCGTTGAGTTCGTTTCGTTCGTATCGGTGCATTCAGCGAGAGAGGGAGTGTACGCCACCTCTCCTATCGGGTTGTCACCCCTGCGGCGTTCACGATATCGTCTCCAGAACCCCGCCGGAGTAGACGCCGACGTCCGACCCGCTCGTCTCCCGCGTGACGACGTCGTCGAACACAGAACGGTCGAGTTCGTCGATGTCCGGATAGTCGACCTCGAGGAGGTTCCCCGTCGGATCGCGGAGGTACATCTGGGCGGTACCGTTGAAGTCGAACACCTGCGGCGGGGCCGTCCGCTCGCCGATAGCCGCGAACGCGTCGCGTTCCGTCGCCTCGCGGTAGACCCCCTCGAAGTCGTCGACGTGGACGCCGAAGTGGGCGAACTGGACGGCCTCCACCTCGCGGGCGGGGTCGTTCCACAGGTGCAGTTGTACGTCGCCTAGCAGGAGTATCTGGAAGTCTATCGCCTCGTCGGCGTGGAAGTCCTCTTGGTCGCCGAACTGCGGCGTCGGAATCGGCTCGCACCCGAGTACGTTCTCGTAGAACTCGGTCGACTCCTCGACGTCCTCGGCGATGAGGCTCACGTGCGTCACCAGGGGGCTCTCGGTCTCTGTTACCATGACTCGTAGACGAATCGACCCGTCGGGCGAAATGTGTTTCGACGGTACGACGTCTCGACCCGTGGGCCGACTCCTCGACCGAAACGGGTACGCGTGCTGCGAGTCGGAGAAAACTATTTCCGGACGTGGAGTCGTGCGTCACTATGCATCAGGGCGGAGCCCCGAACCTCGCGGCAAGCGTCCACCGCGTGAGCGAACTCGTGCGAACGTCGCTCGGCCCGTGCGGGTCGAACAAACTGCTCGTCGAAGAGACGGGCGACGTGGGGACGACGGCCGTCGGCACGGAGATACTGGACCGACTCGACGTCGACCACCCCGCGGTGGACCTGCTGGAGACGGCGGCCGCCGACTTCCGCGG
Source organism: Haloferacaceae archaeon 50 (assembly GCA_046097085.1). Classification (GTDB taxonomy): domain Archaea; phylum Halobacteriota; class Halobacteria; order Halobacteriales; family Haloferacaceae. The sequence goes on from CP175569.1 coordinate 181,734, forward strand.
CCGGCACGGCGACGGGTCGACGACACTCGTCGCACTCGTGGCCGCCCTCCTCGCCGAGGCGGAGACGCTCGTGGACCAAGGACTCCACCCGACGAACGTCGAACGCGGCTATCGCCGGGGGAACGACACCGCGGTGGACGCACTGGAGGCGATTCGAATGCCGCCCGACCGGATCGACGCGGCGACGGTGGCGCGGTCCGCACTGACGGCGACCCGCGACGTCCTCGTCCGTGAGGAGGTGGGTGACGCCGTCGCAGACGCGATAGAGCGGCTCGACGAACCCGACAGAGGCCGTATCGACGTTCGGGCGCGTCTGGGCGGTGCGCACGCCGAGACCCGCGTCGTTCCGGGCGTCGTCCTCGACGCGGGGCCGGTCGCCGAGGGGATGCCTCGACGGCACCCCGACGCCGGCGTCGCCGTCCTCTCGTCGAGCGTCGACGTTCGGTCTATCGGCCGACCCACGGACCGGAGCGAGGGCGTGGACGTGCGGGTCGACGCGACGGAGTTCGAGGACAGGCGGGCGCTCAGAGACCACGAGCAGGATACCTTCCGGCGGGCGCTCGACGCCGCCCGCGACGCCGGCGCGAGCGTCCTCTTCACCGACCGTGCGATAAACGACCGGGTCAAGACGGTCCTGGCGAACTACGGCGTGCTGGCGGTCCAGCACCTCGACGACGAAGACGTCGTCAACCTCGTGCGGGCGACCGGCGCGACGGTCGTTCCGACCCTCGAACGGGTTACGGAGGACACCCTCGGACGGGCGGACGTCCGGGTCGAGCGCACGGCGGGGCGCGAACTCACGTTCGTGGAGTCGGGCGGCGGGTTCTACACGCTGTTCTGCCGCGCCCCCGACAGCCGGACCGTCCGGAGCTTCGAGAAGTCGGTGGAGGGCGCGGTGGCGTCCGTCTGTGCGTCGCGAGAGGGCGGTGTCGTCCCGGGCGGCGGCGCGGCGGAGATGCACGCGGCCCGCGCGGTCCGGGAGGACGCGCGTTCGGTCGGCGACCGGGACCAGTTGGCCGTCGAGGCGTTCGCGACGGCGCTGGAAGCGATTCCGCTGACGCTCGCCGCATCGGCCGGGCAGAACCGACATGCCGCGCTGGCCGACCTCAGGGCCGCACACCACCGGGGCGAAAAGACGTTCGGGGTCGACGCCGTCGACGGTCGACTCCGCCCGACGCTCGCGGCCGAAGGGCACGCGATAGCGGACTCGGCTCCGCTCAAGCGCGCGGTGTGGGCCGCGGCGACCGACCTCGCCGTGCGCGTCCTCCGAATCGACGACGTACTGCCCGCGGTCGACCGAACCGACGACCCGGAGCGGGAGGTCGAACACCGCGAGTGAGCGAAGCCGGCGCTAATCGTGTTCATGGCCGGGGACGAACCGCTCGAACTCCACGCCCGGGAAGCAGACGGCGTCCACGGTGAGGAGGTTCTCGCACACCGTGCGTCCGGCCTCCATCGCGAGCAACGGAATCCGCTGCGGTTCGGCGAGGCCGGCCGCCCACGCATCGACGATATCCCCGGTTTCGACGTCGATGCAGGCCGCGTGCTCCCCGGCGTCGTGGGCGGCTCTGAGGTTCGCCCGCGCGACGACGGGGTCGAGCCCCGCGTTCTCGGCGAGCACGTAGGGAAGCGTCGACAGCGCGTCCGCGTACGCCGCGACCGCCATCTGCTCGGCCGCGGGGACGCTCGGAGCGTACGCTCGGAGACGGTCCGCGAGGGCGGCTGGCGTCGCACCGCCGCCGGGGACGACCACGCCGTCCATCGCGGCTCGGGCGGTGACCTCCACCGCGTCTGTGAGCCGCCGCTGGAGGTGCTTGCGGTTCGTGTCGGTGTGTACTCCGACGACCAGCGCGAGAGCCGGACCGTCGCACCGGTCGAACACCGTCCACTTCTCCTCGCGTCCGAAGGTTCGCTCGGCGATGCGTCCGGCGGTGCCGACGCGGTCGGGAGTCAGGTCGCGGAGGTACGAGACGACCTCCGCGCCGGTCGCGCGAGCCACGGCGTCGACGTCCGACTCCGGCGTCTCGACCTTGTCCACGACCGTCACGCCCTCGCTCGCGAGCGCACGCCGAAGTTCGTGCTCGACGCGCGGTTGCGAGACGAGAACGTCGACGCCGAGCGACCGCAGGCGGGCGGCGACGTCGGCGACGGCCGCGTCCCGCCCGGCGGCGTACGACTCGTAGTCGGCCACGGAGTTCACGCTCACCGCCGAACCGGTCCCGGTCATGTCGTCGCCGCCGAGGGGCGTGGCCGTCGCGCCGGGGTCGAGTTCCGAGTCGACGACCGCCACGCCGACGTCCCGCCGTTCGGACAGCGGTCGCCAGTCGAAGTCGTACGTCGAGTCGTCCTCGGCTTCGAGTCCGCGCGGCCACCGGCGGACGACGGTCCCGCGGAGGAGTCGCGTCTCGACGCCCGACCGACAACACACCTTGATCCGGTCGGTGTCGAGGTGGCGCGGCGAGTCGGTCCGAGCGGCCAGTTCGCCGACGGCCGTCGCCACGAGTTCGGCGAACTCCGTCCGGCGGTCGAACGCTCCCGGGAGCGCCGTCCGGGCGACGTCGGTGAGGAGGGTTCGGTCGTCCGCCGACACCTGCCGCGTCACGTCCTCCAGCGCGGACGTCGCGCGTCGACCCGCGAGTGCGTACCCCGTCACGACCGTGGTCGGGTCGGACCCCCTCTCTACGAGTTCCACGCCGCGCCCGAGGAGTTCGGCCGCGAACAGCACCGCCGTCGTGCGGCCGTCGGAGAGGCCGCGGTCGAGTGCGTCCACGCTGTCGAGAAACAGCGCCGCGACCGGGTGGTTGAACATATCCGCGCGGTCCGCGGCGGCGAGTATCTCGTTCGCGTCGCGCGTGACCACGCGTTCCCATTCGTCCTGGTGGTCCACCGTCTCGACCAGCGTCGCCATTCCGCGCGGGCCGTACGTGGACCGGACCAGTGAGGCGACGGCGGACGTGGCCTCGCGGACGGCCGTCCGCGCCGCGTCGTCTCGGATCGACCACTCTGCGGGGTCGACCGGCTCCCAGTCTCGGGCCCGTAGGTCAGCGTCTGCCATCCGTGACGTGAGCGGGGAGTTGGTCGGTCCCGACGCACGGACGCGACGCGAGGGACGCTCTGCCGAGCGCGGACGGTGAGACCGGGAGCGCGTTTATCTGCGGTCTCACTTGTTCTGGTTCTCGAGTGTCTTCTGGATGCGCTGGCGGACGAGGCCGGGCGTGTCCGCGGCGGAGTGCTGGCCCGCGATACCCTGACTGATGGTCTCGTTGATGTCCCGCCAACGTATCTTGTCGGTCCCCCGCACGTCCCACGCGGCGCCCGTCGTGTTGTACTGGGTGCCGTGCTTCCGGGGCATCTCGTAGATCATCTTCTGTATCTGCGGCAGGTCGCCGGCCTTCTCGTTGATTATCTTCTCGTTGAGCGGCTTGTACGAGGACGTCGCCGGGTAGAACTCCGTGAGGAGTTTGAGGTTGTGCTCCTCGCTCGTGTTCGTGTACGTGAGGAGTTCGAACGCGGCGTCCTTGACGTCGCTCTGGGACATGACCTGTTTCATGAACTCGAGCGCCCACAGGTGGCCGCCGTGTGCGCCCTCCTTCCCGGCGAGTTCGTCGATACCGAACTCGTTTCCGTAGTTGGGGTCGAGTTTGGGGGCCGGCCCCTGCCAGATGTCGCCGTCCCACCCGAACGTCACGTCCTGCTTGACGCTCTTGTACCGAACCGGGCTCCCCAGACCGTACGTGAAGGAGGCGACCCGGTCGGTGAGCATCAGCGACGGCACCTCCTCGTCGCCGCGACTGGCGGACTCGGAACTGGAGTACGTTCGGGCGAGGTCGACGCAGTTCTTTATCATCCCGTCGGTGCGCGGGTTGTTCCCCGGCTTCACGTTGGGGTCCGTCGGGTCGCCGTCGATCCAGGGGTCCTCGCCCTCCGTGAACGCCGTCCGGGCCTGACCCCAGTAGGACTCGAGGTCGTTGTACACCCCCGTCTCCTCGTATGGATGCACGTTCGAGAACTGCTGATTTATCTTCTCGAGGGCCCGCCGGAAGTCCGTCCACGTCTCCAGACCTGACGGGTCCGAGACGCCCACCTCTTTGAAGAACTTCGGCCTGACCGACAGCAGACTCGTCAGGTGTCGGTTGCCGCCGCCGGTCCAGAACTTCCCCCGGAACTTCGCGGAGTCCACGTTCGCCTGCGTGTACTTCTCGGCCAGCCCCGTCTCCTCGAAGTAGGCTCCGTGGTCGGCGGCCTGGTCGTTGAAGTAGAAGCTCAGCCCCGCCGACCCGTGCTCGGAGATGTCGGGGGCGTTACCGCTGTTGACCGACGAGGATATCTTGCTCGTGAGGTCCTGCGAGTTCAGCGCCTGGAGGTTGACCGCGATGTTGTCCTTCTTGTCCTCGAACGTCTTCATCGAGGACTTGAAGTGGTCACCCGTCTTCGCGTTCTCGGCCGCGAGGAACGACCAGAAGGTGACCGTCACCTTCTCCGACCCGCCGCCCGACCCACCGCCGGACCCGGTCCCCGTCCCCTCGCCGCCGGAGTCTCCGCTGTCGTTCCCGCCTCCGCCACCGCTCGACGAACACCCCGCCATCGCGGCGAGGGCCGCGCCCGCCGTCGCGGTACCCGCCTGTTCGATGAACTCCCGCCGTGACTTCGAGTCGTCTCTGTCAACCATACACACGGACCGATTAATATACTGCACATTAAAAGTTACTTAATATACGTTATCATTTTGGCGTTACACCTTCGGTGCTCCGGTAACTATACGGGGGAGGATAGAGAATCCGGGAGTCATGCGGATCGCATTCGTCGGACTCGGAAATATGGGGCTCCCCATGGCGACGCACCTGAGAGACGCGGGTCACGACGTCGTCGGCGTCGACGTCGACGACGAGCGCACGGCGGCCTTCGAGGCCCGCGGCGGCCGAACGGCACCGGCGGAGCAGGCAGTCGACGGCGCGGACGCGCTGTTCACGATGCTCCGAACTCCGGCCCACGTGTTGGCAGTGGCCGAAGACGCCCTGCCCGCGCTGCCGAAAGGCGGCGTCCACGTCGACACGAGCACGGTCGGTCCGGAGGCGGCGTCCGACCTCGCCGCGCGCGCCGACGAGGCGGGCGTGGACTTCGTCGACGCGCCCGTCAGCGGCGGGGTCGAGGGAGCGGAGGAAGGGACGCTCGCGGTGATGGCGGGCGGCGGCGACGACGCCGTCGAGCGCGTCCACCCCCTCCTCGCGGCGTTCGGCTCCGACGTCTTCCACGTGGGTCCGGTCGGGGCGGGGCAGGCGGCGAAGCTCTCGAACCAACTCCTCGTGAACGCGCACCTGCTGTCTATCGCCGAGGCGTTCCGGCTGGCCGAGACGGCAGACATCGACCCCGAGGTGCTGTACGAGACCCTCACGAGCTGTATCGGCACGTCGGGCATCCTCGAACAGAAGGGGCGGCGGATACTCGAAGGCGAGTACGACCCGGGCGCGGACGTGAACCTCCAGCACAAGGACACGCAGCTCATACTGGACGTGGCCGCCGCGAACGACGTGCCCGTCCACCTCACCGCCGCCGTCGCGCAGACGTTGGTACGGGCGCGCCAAGCCGGCCTCGGCGACCGGGACCACGTCGTCCTCTACGAACTGCTCGGCGACGGGTGAGCGTCAGTCCCGGTACTCGCGCGTCCACGCTTCTATCTCGTCGTACCCTGCGAACGTCTCGAAGGGGTGGTCGAGTTCGTCGAAGGCGTCTACCAGCGACCCGGCGGCCGAGACGCCCTCCTCGCGGACGGCCGACGCCCGTCGGTAGGTTTCGAGCGCCGCGGCCTGCGTCCCGAGGAGCGGGAAGATGACGACGTCGTACCCGAACGCCTCCAAGTCGTCGAGGGACAGCCGCGGATGGACGCCGTTCCAGTCGTACACGAGGGGGACGTCGACCGCCTCCCCCGCCCGGCGCACCGACTCGCGGTCGCCGTAGCCCGTGATGAACGCCGCGTCCGCCCCCGCGTCCGCGAACACGTTCACGCGGTCGATGGCCTCCGCCACGTCGTGCTCCGGCGTCTCGGCGGCGTCGCTGCGACCGATGACGACGAACGACTCGTCGCGCTCGTCGCGGACGTCCGCGGCGGCGCGAATCTTCGTCGCCACCGTCTCGGTCGGCAGCACCTCGATGTCCCCGCCCGGACCCGCCTTGGGGTCCCGCTGGTCCTCGATGTGGACGCCCGCCACGCCCGTCTTGACGTACTCCCGGACGGTTCTGACGACGTTCTTCGCGTCGCCGTACCCCGTGTCTGCGTCGCAGAACACCGGCACGGACGCCCGTTCCTGCACCGCGCCGGCGTTGGCGACCATCTCCGACATCGTCACGAGTCCGACGTCGGGGTACCCCGTCCGCGCGAGCGAGGTGCCGTAGCCGGTCATGTACAGCGCGTCGAAGCCGGCCAACTCCGCCGCCCGAGCGGTCAGCGGGTCGTGGACGCCCGGACAGACGAGGAGGTCCGTCTCGTCGAGCAGCGTGCGAAACTGCGAGCCGTAGGTCATACGACCGGGTCGTCGGTGCCGGCGGAGATAAATCGTACGCCGAGCGCCGGGGGCAGATATTTGTATTCGGTCGTCGCAGTTCGTGGCGATGGCTTCGATACAACAGGTCGCCGTCGTAGGCGCCGGCGACATGGGACACGGCTTCGCCGTGCACTTCACGCGCATGGGGAAGGACGTGACGCTGATCGACCACCGCCAGTCAAACATCGACGAGGCGCGGTCGAACATCCGCGACGTGGCCGCGTTCCTCCGTGAGGAGGATATCGCCGACCTCGACCCGGACGCCGTCGTCGACGATATCGCGTTCACGCTGGACCAGGACGCGGGCGTCGCCGACGTCGACCTCGTCTTGGAGACGGTCAGCGAGGACCTCTCGGTGAAACGCGAAGTGTTCGAGGAACTCGCCGCGGCGGCCCCCGCGGACGCGGTGCTCGCGTCGAACACGTCGGGCATCCCCATCACCGACATCGCGGCGGCGGTCCCGGAGGCGGCGGAGCGGGTGGCGGGCCTCCACTGGTGGTTCCCGCCGTACCTGCTCCCGACGGTGGAGGTCGTCCGCGGCGAGGAGACCGCCGACGAGACCGTCGAGCGCCTGACTGCGTTCCTCGAGTCCGTGGACCGCGTCCCCGTGCGCGTCAATCGCGACGTCCCGGGGTTCGTCTGGAACCGCCTCCAGTACGCCGTGTACCGCGAGGCCCTCCACCTGGTCGAAGAGGAAGTGGCCCCCGTAGAGGACATCAATCGCGCCATACGTGACGGGTGGGCCATCCGCACGGCGGCCATCGGCCCCTTCGAGACGATGGACATCGCGGGACTCGACCTCGTCAGGACCGTCGGCGAGGACATCTACCCGGCGCTCTGCGACGACGACGAGCCGAGTCGGCTGTTCGACGAACTGCTCGACGCCGGCCGGGGCGGGATACGCGACGGCGCGGGCTTCCTCGAGTACGACGATTCCCCGAGCGAGATAACCCGGGCCCGCGACGAGAAGGTGGCCGCCATCCGGCGTGCGTTGGACGAGAAGGCAGAGGAGTGACCTACAGCGTCTCCTCCTGCAGGCGACGCAGGTGGTAGATGAACGAGTCGGCCTCTACGTCGACGTGGTCGTAGGTGACCGCCTCGTCCTTCGGAACGGTGTCGGTCACCTCGGCCCCGTCCAACAGTTCTAGCGGTACGTGGTCCGCCTCGGCGGCGGCGTCGGCGGACTCGATGCGCCCGTAGACCGTGTACCCGCCGCCGCCGTCGATGGTCGTCCCGGGTTCGAGGTCGCGCTTGGCCGCGCCGACGACCTCCGCGACGTGGCGGTCGGGGACTCCGGTCGGTTCGTTGCGGAGGGCGGCGTTGGCGACGCTCACGGACGTCTCGATGCCCGGCAGGTGGTACGGCCGGTAGAACACCTGGTACTTGCCGTCGCTCGCGGTGTAGAGCCCCGTGCCGCTGTACTGCTCGAAGTACTCCTGAACCCGTTTGGTCGGCGTCGTGGTCACGATGAACACGCCGAACCCGATGTCGTGTCCCTCCGAAACCGACGTGCCGTCGGGATGAAGCGTACTCACGGTGTCGACGACCCCGGTGTTCTGGAGGACGCCGCCGTCGGCCTCGGGCCGGAGCGTGTTCGGGATGTCCGGAATCTCGGCTGTCGGGAGGTGCATCCCGGGGACGTCGGGTTCGAGTCCGGTCGCGTTCGCCACGGCGCACATCTCGACGGCCACCTTCGTCCCGTCGTAGAAGGAGTTGTACATCCGGGGGTTCAGCCCGTGGGCCTCGACGAACTCCTCCTCGAAGCCGATGCGCTCCCAGATGTCGTCGGGCGTCCCGTAGGCGTTCTCCGCCAGGTAGGGGTTGCCCTTGCCCGCGGCCACGACGTCGAGGCCGACGGTCCGGGCCCAGTCGTACAGTTCGCAGATGACCGACGGCTGGTCGCCGTAGGCCATCGAGTAGGTGACACCCTTGTTCTCGGCGAGACGGGCGAGCATCGGGCCGACCACCGTGTCCGCCTCGACGGTGACCATCACCACGTGCTTGCCATCGGAGATGGCGTCGTAGGCGTGGCGTGCGCCGACGTGAGGGAGGCCCGTGGCCTCCACGACGACGTCCACGTCGGTCCGACAGAGGTCGCGACCGTCGGCGAGGACGGCCCGCCGACCCTCCTTCACCACGTCGTCGGCCGCGTCGGGGCCGTCCGTGACCGCAATTTCGTCGCCGGGGACGCCGGCCTCTCGGAGCGTGTTCACCGCCTTCTCAGTCTCGATGTCGGCGGCCACTGCGGTGGTCATCCCCGTCACTCGTTCGACCTGGTCGATGAGGTTCGTCCCGAACAGGCCGGTTCCGATGACGCCGACGTGTATCGGTTCGTCACGTGCTGCTAGTTTCGACGGAAGGTTTAGCATGTGCCACGGTAACAGACCAGTCTACCCACAATAAAACTACCGTCGACGAGAACGGAGCAGCGACGTGTCCGTGTCCGAGCGCCCGGACGGCGTCAACCGCCGGCAGCGTGTGATTTTATCACGGAGGCGGACCGTGTTACGGTCGCGCATGATCGGAACGGCTCACCACTACGGCGTGACCGTATCGGACCTCGACGAGTCGCTGGCGTTCTACCGCGACCGCCTCGGGATGGAGGTGGTCGAACGGCTCTCGTTCGACAGCGAAGCCTTCGCCCGATTCGCGGACGTAGAGGGGGTGGACGTGGACATCGTCTTCCTCGACGCCGGGGGCTGCACGTACGAACTGCTGGAGTACCGCTCCCCGCCCGGCGACGACGCCAACGAGGGCACGCAGAACAACGACGTGGGCGCGTCGCACTTCTGCTTCGAGGTGGACGACATCGCCGGCACGTACGAGGACCTCCGCGACGACGTGACGTTCGTGAGCGAACCGCAGGAACTCTCGAACGGAGCCACGGTCGTCTACGCCCACGACCCCGACGGGAACGTCGTCGAGTTCGTCGAGGAGTGAGCGGCGGATGACCGACCGACCAGAGCGCGTCCTCCTCGTCGGGGGAGCCGGGTTCATCGGACGGGCGTTGGCCGCGACACTGGCCGACCGGGGGGCGACCGTGGACGTACTCGACCTCGACCCGTCCACGGAACTCACAGAGGAACGCGAGCGCGTCGACGCGGTTCGAGGTGACGTCACGGACTACGACGGCCTCGTCGAGACGTTCCGCGACCGGCGTCCCGACAGCGTGGTGAACCTCGCCTACCTCCTCGGTGCGGAGACGGAGGCCGACCCGAGCGCGGCGCTCGACGTGAACGTCGCCGGCGCGGACAACGTGTTTCGGGCCGCCGGCGAGACGGGGGTGGACCGCGTCGTGTTCACGAGTTCGATGGCGGTGTACGGCCTCCCCGAGACGTTCGAGGGTACCGTGACCGAGGACACCCTCGCCCCCGCGGCGTACGCCCAGTACCCCGTCATGTTGTACGCCGCGACCAAGCAGTTCAACGAGTACCAGGCGAAGCTCTACGACGACGCCTACGACGACCTGTCGGTCGTCTCGGTCCGGCCGAGCACCGTGTTCGGACCCGGACGCGAGGCGGGATACACCTCGTGGACGTCGGACGTCGTCACCGAACCCGCGCGGGGGCGGACCGCCACCATCCCGCACCGACCGGAGAAGCGGTTCAGCCTCGTCCCCCGGTTCGACGCGGTCGAACTCTACGCGGCGGTAGCCCTCAGCGAGCAGGTCGAACGCGACGCGTACAACACCGGCGGGCACTGCGTGACGGCGCGTGAGGTGGCCAACGCGGTGGAGGCCGAACTGGACGGCGAGGTGCGCTGTGACCCCGGGGAGCCGGGCGACTACCCGCACGTGGCCGACGTCAGCCACGAGCGTGCACGCGAGGAGTTCGGCTTCGAGTTGACGCCGCTCGGGGACGCGATTCGACGGTTCGGCGACGAGGTTCGGTCCGGGTAGGCCGTCCGAACATTCATATATCCCAGTCGTGTCGAACTATCGTGAAGGATGATGGAGGATATGCTATCCGACGAGGTAGCCGTCGTCACTGGCGGCGCGAGTGGTAACGGGCGGGCGATCAGTCTCCGACTCGCCGAGTACGGCGCGGACGTGGTCGTCGCGGACATCAGAGAGGAACCCCGCGGCGGGGGACGCGCCACGCACCGGCGGATCGAGTCGGAGTTCGACGCCGCCGCGACGTTCGTCGAGTGCGACGTGTCGCGCGTAGAGGACCTGCGCGACGCCGTCGCCGCGGCGCAGTCGTTCGGCGGCGTCTCGATAATGGTGAACAACGCCGGAATCACCCACAGTAACGACTTCCTCGAGACGACCGAGGAGGAGTACGACACCCTCATGGACATCAACGTCAAGGGAGTGTTCTTCGGGGCGCAGGCCGCGGCGCGGGACATGGTCGAGAACGACCGAAGCGGGTCGATAATCAACATATCGAGCATCTCCGGGCTGACGGGGCGCGGAGACGGCGTGCGCTACTGCACCTCCAAGGGAGCGGTTCGGTTGATGACGTACGCGCTCGCCGACTCGCTCGGCCCGCGAAACGTCCGGGTGAACGCGATACACCCCGGCCTCGTCGAGACGAGCATGTCCGCCGACGACCTGGGCATCTTCGAGTCGGAGTCGGCCGACCAACACGAGCGTGCGACGCCGCTTCGACGCGTCGGGCAGCCGTCCGACATTGCGGACGCCGCCCTCTTCCTCGCCAGTCCCCTGGCGAGTTTCGTGAACGGCGAGTCGCTCGTCGTCGACGGCGGCGCGACCAACGCGTGGGGCGGCGGGTGGGAGTAGCCCGCCCGACGGTGCGTCGACGGCGGGCGAGAACTAGAGTGCCGACTCACCTCGGGGACCGTCGAGTCGCGACGCGTCCCGAGCCAAGGACGCCCGCACGACGTGTATCGGGCGCGCTGACGTCCGATCTCAGCCGACATTCGTAGAGGCAGACGCGCGTTCGACGGCCGAGTCTTCCTGCTGCAGAGACGGACCGGCGAGACTCGACACGGGACGACCGAAACCACGAGAGTGCACACCGCGGCGTAGACGGGGAACGTCGGCGAGTTCCGCTACTCGGAGTTGTCCGCGGCGGTGTCGGTTCCGTACTTCCGTTCCCACTCTAGCGCCGTGGGGAAGCCGGCGAACTCGTCGAAGCTTCGGTCGAGACTGTCGAACTCCGCCATCATGTCGAACGTAACTGAGAGACCGTCGCGGTCGAGCTGCCGGGCCCGGTCGTAGACGCTCAGCATCGTCGCGCGGGTCGCGAGAAGCGAACAGACGACGACGCGGTAGCCGTACTCGTATAGCCGCTCCGGGGGAACCTGCGGGTGGTACCCGTTCCAATCGTACACCAGCGGCGCGTCGATTTCCTCTCCCGCGTACCGCACCTCCTCTTCGGACGACTGGCCGATGACGAACGCCAGGTCGGCTCCAGCGTCGACCGCCGCGTTCAGCCGCGAGACGGCGTCGTCGATCGACGCGTTTGTCGCGCCGGGGGCATCGCTCCGGGCGGCGACGACGAAGTCCTCGTCGTGTTCGTCTCGGACGTCACAGGCCGCACGGATCTTCGAGAGGAACTCCTCCTCCGGGACGACCTTGTGACCACCGACGATCCCTCGCTTGGGCGTCGTCTGGTCTTCGAGGTGTATCCCGGCGGCGCCGGTGTGGACGAACTCTTCGACGGTCCGGACCACGTTCTTCACGTCTCCGTACCCGTCGTCGGCGTCGCAGAAGACGGGCACGTCGACCTGTGCGTCTATCCGACGCGCGTTTTCGGTCACCTCGGGCATCGTCGCGAGGCCGACGTCGGGGTACCCTGCTCGCGACAGCGTGGTGCCGAAGCCGGTCATGTGTATCGCGTCGAACCCGACCATATCTACGATGCGGGCGGTCAACGGATCGTGGACGCCCGGACAGACCAGGATCTCGTCCCGATCCAACAGCTGACGGAATTGTGTGCTATTTGCCATCGATTAACACATCTCCGGGCACGTATTAACTCATGGGGTGTGAGCCGTCTTTCGGCCGAGGCGGCGCCGTCGAGGTGACCGGGTGACCGCTACGATCGACGCGCAGTTCGTCGGACCCCGACTCCGTCTCCCACGTTCGGACGCTGAGTTGACCTCCACGTCCCAGGGTCGAGGGCAGAGAAAGAATTAATTGCGACCGTATAGAACCGTTCACCCGCCGTGGTAGAGAAAAACACACTCAGGCAGATGTATCGGGAGATGTACACGATACGGTACTACAACGAACGACTGAAAGAGGTGTACGACACGGAGGGAGGAATCCCGTCGGGTATCCACGGGAGCATGGGACAGGAGGCGCCGGCGGTCGGAGTCTGTCGACACCTTCGGCAGGACGACTGGGCCTTCGCGACCCACCGGAGTTCGCACGTCGCGATAGCGAAGGGGATGGACCTGGAGTCGCTGGTCGCCGAGCAACTCGGCAAGGAGGGCGGCGTCTGCAACGGGAAGGCCGGCGAACAGCACCTGCTCGACGACGAGGTGAACTTCGTCTCCGGCGCTATCGTGGCGCAGCACCTCCCCTCCGCGACGGGCGTCGCACTGACGCACAAGCGGCGGGGCACCGACAACGTGGCAGTCGGGTTCATCGGCGACGGGGCGGCGAACCAGGGCGCGTTCTACGAGTGTCTGAACTTCGCGAGCGTCCACGACCTCCCTCTCGTGTTCGTCATCGAGGACAACGCGTACGGTATCAGCACGCCGAAAGACCGCGTGACCGCGGTCGAAGACAACTCGAAGCGCGCGGTCGGACAGAACATGCCCGGAAAGCGAGTCGAGGGTAACGACGCGGTCACGGTCTACGAGGAGGCGGAAGCGGCTATCGAGCGTGCGCGCGCCGGCGAGGGGCCCACCCTCTTGGAGATAGAGACCAACCGCCTGCAGGGTCACTTCTACGAGGACCCGGAAGACTACCGCGAGGAGGCAGAGTTCGAGACGATGCGTGCCAACGACTGTATGCCCAAGATTCGCCGTGCGGTGCGCGAGAACGGCGTTGACGACACCGCGCTAGAGGAGATGCACTCGGAGATAGAGCAGCGAGTCGACGCCGCGATACGGTACGCACTCGACCAACCGTACCCGCGCCCGGAGACCGCGACGCAGGGCGTGTTTCTGGCGGACGACGGACGGGGGGCCTGACCATGTCGAGCGATGACCGCACCGAGATAGCCTCCTCCGTGGTCGCGGGGATCAGGGCAGAGATGCGACGCGACGACGACGTCTTCGTGATGGGGGAGGACGTCGGCGCGTTCGGCGGCGTGTTCGACAGTACGGAGGGCCTCTTCGACGAGTTCGGTCCCGAGCGTCTCATCGAGACGCCGATCAGCGAGACGTGTTTCATCGGCGCTGGCGTCGGCGCCGCGATGGCCGGCCAACGTCCAATCGTCGAACTGATGTACGTCGACTTCGCCGGCGTCGCGATGGACCAGATCTACAACGAGATGGCGAAGACGCCCTACATGAGCGACGGGTCCCACAGCGTCCCGATGGTGTTGATGACGGCGGTCGGGATGACCCCGTTCCAAGACCCGACGCACGGCCAGTCCCTCTACGGGACGTTCGCGCACTTCCCGGGTTTGAAGGTGGTCGTGCCGAGTTCGCCGGACGACGCCGAGGGACTCATGCGGAGTGCGATTCGGAGCGACGACCCCGTGGTCTACATGTTCCACAAGCAGTTGATGCTCGGGATGACCGACTTCGCCGACGAGATAATCAGTAGCGGGGCCACCGGAGGAGAGGACGCCGTGCCTATCGGTGAGGCGGACATCAAGCGAGAGGGGTCGGACGTGACCGTGGTGACGCTCGGACTACACGTACACAAGGCCCTCGAAGCCGCCAGCAAACTCGACGAGAACGGCATCGACGCGGAGGTACTCGACCTGCGGTCGCTGGTGCCGCTCGATACGGAGCGAGTGCTGGAATCCGTCAGGAAGACCGGCCGACTCGTGGTCGTCGACGAGGACTACCGTTCGTTCGGCCTGTCGGGAGAAGTCATCAGTCGCGTCGCCGAGACCGACCCCGACGCGTTCCAGTCGGCCACTCGACTGACGGTCCCCGATACGCCGGTTCCGTACTCGCCGGCGCTGAAGGACACGATGATGCCCGGCGTCGAAGACATCGTGACCGAGGTGCGGAACGTGGTCGAGTAACCACATCCCTTCAGAACCTGCGTCTAACCCCTTCTGCGGTAGGTTGTGTCGAGATACAGGCCGGACGAGTGTCCGTCTCGAGTCACGACTCGTCCGGTAGACGCATCCCCGTGCGACGAGGCTCCGTTCCCCCCGACGGCAACGGAGCGTCCCTACCGACGGAAGAAGGCGGCGTCCGAAAACGCTCTCGTCGGCCGGCCGACCGGCGCTCGTCGCCCCTCGTCTCCGCCACACGGCCGAGAAGCACCGTTTCGGTTGTGGCGAAACTCGAAGGAGCCTCGGCGTATCGCTGCGTTCCCACGCTCCGAAGTCTCATTCCCGCGAATACGTCGCCTACGACCGGTCTTAGGCAGTATCGTCAGTATTTTTCCCAGAATGTTCGTCCTGAAATCTTCGTATGTCCCGAAGCGCCGGAGACGGGGGGGAGAGAGCCGAACGATTGGTTTAGCCGGAGATGACGTCCGACCGAAGGTGGCTCTGCGTTTCGCGTCCCGTGAAATATTTATAGTAAGCTTTGGTACTTGGTATCATGAAACGGAGACCGAAGGCCCGAACTCTCCAGACGACCGAGACGACGTTAGAGATAGTCGAGTTCTTACTCGAACGAGACGGCGAACGCCTCACGGAGGTGGCGGCTGCACTCGGTCTCGCCAACAGTACCGTCTACAACCACCTCGTAACGCTCGAAGAGCGGGGATTCGTCGTTCAAGACGGCCAGGAGTACCGCGTCGGCCTCGAGTTCCTGCGCATCGGCGGGCAGGTGCGTGACCAGAACGATGTCAACCGTCTTTCGAATTCGGCTGTCGAGAAACTCGCCGAGCAGACGGGCGAGCAGGCCCACTTCATCGTCGAGGAGAACGGACGCGGATACCACGTGTGCCTCTCGCCCGGCGAGCAGGCGGTCAGCGTAGATACGCGCGCGGGAAAGCGCATCTACCTACACGCGAACGCCTCCGGCAAGGCAATCCTGGCCCATCTCGACGACGAACGTGTCGACGCCATACTCGACCGGTGGGGGATGCCCCAGATCACGGACAACACGATAACGAACCGCGAGGAGTTGGAAGAACGGCTCGACGCGATACACGAACGAGGATACGCCTTCAACCGAGAGGAACACATCGTCGGCTGGCGCGGAGTCGCAGCCCCGGTCAAACGACAGAACGGAGACGTACTCGGCGCGCTTTGTATCGGCGGACCGACTCACCGCCTGAAAGGAGAGTACCTGCACGAACGTCTCCCCGAGCAGCTCCTCGAAATCGTCAACGAACTCGAACTAGAAGTCGAGTTCGCGTAGCGTCTACCGCCGAGTGTCCTCTGTTCTACCGGCGAATCGCCGTTACACCTGATTCTGTAACCGCCCTAGGCGACTCGGAGGTGTCACTTCAGTAGAGCGTCAGCGAAAGGGTTCTTCGTATCCTTTCCGTCCGGTGCGCCCACCCATTACACAGGTATGTGTGTAAAACTACTATCTAGAGGGGCCGAGACCCCTCACCGTAGGTGACCAAACCTGGACCGCCTTGTGTTTACTTCTCGCTAAAAGCGAGGCGCCAGTCTTCGTTCAGAGACCCTGATTACAGAGGTGGGAACGTAATGCATCGATTCGCATATATCTGAAGGAGTGGGTGACGCTACTTCGGATTGGGGACGAACATAGGGAATATCCGGCATTCGGTTGCCTATCCTCAGTTTTTGGCGAAGAGAGCTGTCGGTCGAAAAATTAGCAACGACGGCACGTACCTGCGCAATTGTTCGAGACGAACGGAGTTCCAGCGAACGCTGGTTCGGAGCCCGAGGCGCCTTTCACTCGACGTCGGTGAGTAGCGTTCTTCAGCCTTCTCCTGGCGAGGAGAGTCCGACAGTAGTTCGCGCTTCACCGACGGCGCGGAGGTACCCCAAACTGGCCGTGATTATTCTGTTAATCACGTCCAGCTCTCCAAACCCCAGTTTCTGCCGATTATGGGCCCCTCGGTGCCACATACGCTCGATACAGACCGTATAAATCTCATATTGGTATATAGAATCTTTCTCTCCTTCTTTCGAGCGACAGTAGCCCCGACGTACGCCGTGATGCGGACCCTACACGGCTGTGAAGCGCCGTATCGGCGGTTCTTATCGAGCAAAGGTGACGCGCGGAATCCCGTGTTCCGGTCCGGCGCTTCGCTCCCGGTTCGCGCTCCGCTCCGCCGTACGTCGGTTTTGTGGACGCCACGGCCCTCACGATACCGCCCCGTCCGTCTACCCACCCGTCGTGGTAAGGACCGCCGTTCTGCTAGTCACAGTCAGTCTAAAAGTGCTCCGGCGCACATCTTCGCCCGCAGTCCGAGGGTTCGGGAATCTGTTCTGCGGTTTATTAAAGTCCGGACCCCACGGTCACACATGGAACTCCGACAGACGAACGACGGACGGACGTTCGGGGGGTCGGTCGCGTGACGCTCTCCCGTCGGGACCTGACGGCCGCTGGCGCGGGCAAGTTTCGCGTCCCCGACCACGCTCTCGACCTGCGGGGCGTCCCGGAGACGGCGGAGTTCGAGCAGTTCGTCGCCGGGTTCGAGGCGGTCGCCTCCGACGAACCGCTGTTCGCAGTGATCGACCGACCGCCCCGGCCGCTCGTGACGGCCCTCGCCGACCGGACGGACTGCGACCGTGACCTCGACGTCGAGACGGTGCGTCGCGGCCCAGAGGCGTGGGCGGTCAGAGTGGAGCGACCGACGGGCGGCGACTGTTCCTGCGGCGCGCGCGGCGCGTCGTCGGACTAGTCGCCGAGCGACGTCCCGAAGGAGTACCACACCGACTACGACGACGCGGGCGGCGGAGTTGTACCACGAACTCGTCGACGAGGCCGAGCGGTTGGAGTCGACCGCGTAGGGCGGTCGTCGGCGTTCGTCGGCCGCCTCTCGTGCCGCTCTAGTGGGTCGCGCGGCGGTCGGGCGACGCGTCGCGGGGTCAATCGAGGGGCAGTGCTTACCTGCCTCGCGCGCGTAGCTCCGCGGCATGAGCGCGTCCCGTTTCCGCGACCGAACCGAAGCCGGCGAACGACTCGCCGAGGCGCTCGTCGACCGCGGCGTCGACGCCGACGTCGTCCTCGCCATCCCCCGGGGCGGCCTCCCGTTGGGACGGGCGGTGGCCGACGCCCTCGGCGTCCCCCTCGATATCGTCGTCGCCTCGAAGATAGGCGCTCCCCACAACTCCGAGTTCGCCATCGGCGCCGTGGCGAGCGACGGGAGCGCGTGGCTGGACGAGGAGACCATCGAACGACTCGGCGTGGACGACGACTACGTCCGGACGGAGCGTGAACGCGAGGCCGAGAACGCCGCCGAGAAGGCAGAGCGGTACCGCGCCGGGTCGGGCCCGCCGGACCTCGACGGTCGGTCCGTCGTGGTAGTCGACGACGGCGTCGCCACCGGGTCGACCGCCGTCGCCGCCGTCCGCCTCGCCCGCGAACGGGGGGCGGACCGCGTCGTGCTGGCGGTTCCCGTCGGCCCGCCGAGCGCGGTCGCCGACCTCCGCGACGAGGCCGACGACGTGGTGTGCCTCCGGACGCCGGCCTCGTTCGGCGCCGTCGGCCAGTTCTACGACCGGTTCGACCAAGTGACCGACGAGGAGGCCATCGGGTACCTGCGTGACGACGGTTCGTAGGGTCGCCCGCACAGACCCGTTACACTCGTACAACCGTAAACGGCCGTACCCGCCGGTCGTACTCCGGTAGGCGTCGTCCACGAGTGAGAGTCACCTATGGTCGTCAGAGGCTTTTGCCACCAAATGTTTTCCCTACTGTCTAATATTGAGATATCTGGGTGCTCATTCCTCCAAAAATATCCGATATGGCGAGGGAGGACCCCTTTTTCCGTTCAATATGGACTTCAATACGGATTCAGTATTTCGGTCCTGGAGTTCTGTATTAGAGTATTCCTTCCCAGTATTACCGAACTTGCTTGTATTCTTAATAAGTACATCCGTCGTGGAGCTACAAATCCACCATTGACGAACAGAAGTTAGTATAGCTGAACGGCGGTGGG
The DNA here is from genome assembly GCA_046097085.1 of Haloferacaceae archaeon 50. Lineage (GTDB taxonomy): Archaea > Halobacteriota > Halobacteria > Halobacteriales > Haloferacaceae. The sequence continues at coordinate 200,409 of CP175569.1, forward strand.
GAATGGTACCGGAGGAGTGGTCGTAGACTGGATTACGTGTACGTGATGTTGAGTTCGATGATGTTGGAGACGCTACTCAGTTTCGCCGGGAGTTCCTCGCGGAACCGCTGGTCCCGGAAGCGACTCGTGGGCCCGGAGACGCTGATAGCGCCCTCCACGGTGTCGTTGTTGTTGACGATGGGGACCGCGACACACCGGAGGCCCTTCACGCGCGCCTCGTCGTCGAACGCGACGCCGGTCTCCCGGACACGTTCGAGGCGGGAGAGGAGTTCGTCCTTGTCGGTGACGGTGTTCTCAGTGGTGGCGGGCATCCCGTGCCGGTCGAGTATCTCCTCGACCCGGTCGCGGGGGAGGTGTGCGAGGATGGCCTTCCCCAGCGCCGTGTTGTGGAGGTGGACGCGTTGACCGATGTAGGAGTCGGTCTTGACGGCGTCCTCGCCGTGGGCGCGGTGGAGGTACACGCCCATCCCGTGTTCCTCCACGAGGAGGTTGGCGAGTTCACCCGTCTCCTCCGCCAGCGCCGTCACTTCGTCGCGCGCGATGTCGTAGATGCGCTCCCGGTGGCGGGCGTGGCCGCCGAGGTCGAGGAGGCGCAGACCGACGTGGTAGGTGTTGCCCGACTTCACCACGTAGCCGTCGCCCTGTAGCGTGTTGAGGTAGTTGTGGATGCTGCTCTTCGAGAGGTCGAACGCGTCCGTCAACTCCGTCACCGTCGCCCCGTTTCGCCGTTTCAGCGCCTCGAGGATGGCGAACGTGGTCCGGGCCGTCTTGACGGCGTTGGGGTTCTGCTGGCCAGACATACCTCGTCACACCCGTTCTACCACGATAAATCTACTCCAGCCACGCCCAACTGGAGTCCAGTTATTCTGGACGGGCGGCGACGGCCGCCGTCGCCCCGCCGAGGGGTAGCTTTACCGCGGCCGCCGCCGTCACGACACCGGCATGAGCGTCTTCCCTCTCACCGAGTACGGCGCGGTCGACGGCGCGGCGGCGACCGACGCGTTCCGGGCGGCGGTCGAGGCGTGCGCCGACGGCGGCGGCGGGACCGTCCGGGTCCCTCCCGGCGTCTACGAGACGGGATCCGTGGAACTCCGCGACGACCTGACCCTCTCGCTCTCGCCCGGCGCGACGGTGTACGCCAGCCCCGACGAGTCGGACTACGACTGCCCGCCCGAGTACGTCGGTCCAGACGGCGAACGACCGGTGTTCGTCGCCAGCGGGTGCGAGAACGTGACCGTCGCGGGCGAGGGCGTCGTCCACGGCCGCGGCACGGCGGTGATGGAGATGGACGAACCCATCCGCGGCCACTCCGGCCAGTCGTCGGCGTTCCCCCTCGTGAGCGACGCGGAACCCGACCCTCGGCAGGGCGCGGCGTTCCTCGACCCCTCGGAGGGGACCGAGGAGTGGCCCGTCGCCAAGCCGCCGTTCCGTCCGGGTCCGACGTTCCTGTTCGACGACTGCGCGGACGTGACGCTCCGGGACGTGACGCTCCGGGACATGCCGGCGTGGACGCTCGCCGTCCGGGACTGCGACCGGGTCCGCGTCGCCGGCGTCACCGTCCGCAACCACGTGCGGATTCCGAACTGCGACGGCGTCTCCATAGCCGGGTCCCGGAACGTCCGCGTCTCGGACTGCGACGTCCGGTGTTGCGACGACGCGATAACCCTCTTGACGCGCGAGGCGGGCACGGTCTGCGAGAACGTCGTCGTGACCAACTGCACGCTGGCGTCTCGTGCCTGCGCCGTCAAGATAGGCTCCGAGACGGCGGGGCCGATACGCCGGGTGCGGGTCCGGAACTGCGTCGTCCACGGGTCGAACCGGGGCCTCGGCATCCAGCACCGGGACGGCGGCGACGTGACGGACGTGACCTTCTCGGGCGTCTCGGTCGAGACGCACCTCTACGAGGGTCCGTGGTGGGGGAAGGCCGAACCCGTCTACGTCACGTCCGTCCCGCGCGACGAGGAGACGGACCTCGGCGCGGTTCGGAACGTCCGCGTCGCAGACGTCTCGGCGCGGTGCGAGAACGGCGCGGTGGTGTACGGGCACCCCGACGCCGCGATAGCGGACGTGCGCCTCGACGGGGTGACGCTCGCCGTCCGCGACTCGCCGGCCTCCGACGCCGTCGGCGGAAACCTCGACCTCCAACCCACGGGCGTCCGGCCGCCTATCGAGGCCCACGACGCGCCCGCGGTCCACTGCGAGAACGTCTCCGGTCTCGAACTCGTCGACGTCTCGGTCGAGTGGGGCGAGGACCTCCCGGCGTACCACACGAACGGCGTCGCCTGCGTCGGCGTCGAGGACCTCACCGTCGACGGGTTCGACGGACGGCCGGCCCACCCCGACGCGGGGGACGCGGCGGTGTCGCTGCGCGGCTGTTCGACCGTGACCGTCAGAGACTCCCGGGCGCGCCCCGGCACGGGGACGTTCCTCGCCGCGACCGATACCGACGACGGCCGACTGTTCGCGGGCAACGACCTCGCGGACGCGGAGCGGGCGATTTCGGGCGAGGCGGGGTTCGCCGTCGTCGGCAACGCCGACCCCCGGTGAGTCGGCGCAGACGCCGCGGACCTACTCGGCGTCGCCGTCCGCCACCTCCTCGGTCACGAGGTTCCCGTCGTTGTCGACGCGGACGCGGTACCGACTCGACCCGTCGGGCGTCGTGAGCACCGCGCCGTTGCCCGCGCCCGGGACGCGGACGTCCTCCGCCTCGACGACAAACGACGGACCGTCGCCGCGCCCGGCGTGGAACGCGTGCGACCCGGACGTCTCGCGTCGCTCCGTGCCGTCGTCGAACCAGCGGGTCGACCCCGCCGCGTCGTCGGCGACGACGGGTCGCGGGCGCACGTTCTGCTGGTCGAAGTGGCGCGCGTACTCGACGTCGGTGCCCACCTCGGCGTTGTAGCAGTCGACGTTCTGGACGTAGACGCCGTCGTGGCGGTCCCCCTCGCCGTCGGTCACGTCGGCGACGTGGACGCCGCTGTGGAAGCCCATCGAGTTGTGGCGCTCCCGCACGTTCTGTATCGATATCTTCCGGACCGCGGTGTCCGAGTTCTCCAGTTTGACCACGCTCTCGCTCACGGACTGGAGCGGATGACCGCCGCACTGTATCGAGTCGAGGTTGATGGTCGCGCCGCCGTCGATGCGGATGCTGTGCTCGCCGCCGCCCCCGCGCCAGTTGTAGATGTCGAGGTCGAACGCCGCCCCGTACGGGACGTCGTCGCTCCCGGGTTCGGCGAGGAACGCGTCGCGACACCCCGTCACCTCGGTGTCGAGGACGGTGAGTTCACTGGAGCCGTGGTGGTCGTTGAGGTGGATGCCCACGGGCACCGTGTTGCGTCCTTCGAGGTTCTGGAGGTACATCCGCGAGACGTGCATGTGGCCCGCGCCCCGAATCTCGACGAACGACCGTTCGAGGTTCCCCTTCGCGTAGAACATCCCACCGTTGAGCGTGACGTTCTCCGTCTTCTCGTCCGGCCCGACGACGAAGAAACTCTCGACCGAGTCGGTGGCGTATATCAGCGTCCACCCCATGTCGAACACGAGTTTCCCGGTGTTGTTCGCTATCGTCATCGGCGACTCGACGCGCCACGCGGGGAGGCCGTCGGCCGCCGCGGGGTCGTCCGGGTCCGGCGCGGGAATCACGACGCGGTGGCCGGGCTGTTGGGTCGGGATGCCGTCGCCGTCGGGGAGCGACTCCAGCACGTTGGCCACCTTCTCGTCGAGGGTGTCGCCGGGGTACTCCGTCACCACGTGTATCGACTCCGGCGTCCCGGGCGCAGCGTTGAGCGTGCCGTCCTCCACCGAGAGGTTCTCGCCGGCGAACTCCGAGATGGTGGCGTCGCTCCCCGCCGTCGAGAGGCCGCCGAGGTTCCGGAGGCGGTTGCCGCCCGCGTCCACGTCGGCGCCCCAGTTGTACCACGGTGGGTTCCCGCCGTCTTTCGCTCCGCCCGCTCCTCCGTTCGCCGACGCGGACCCCAGCGCGAGGCTCCCGATGCCAGCGCTCAACGCGGCGAGGGCGCCGCGCCGTGGGAGGGTGTAGTCGTCGGTCGCTTCGCTACCGTCGAACGAGTTACTGTCGTCTGTCATCGTTCCCTGCGCTGTGATACCGTAGCGCAGGTAGTAGTTAGTGGGCCTACACTTATTGTTTTGGGTGAGATTCGTCGTTGGTGAAACAAACGTACCTCCCGAACCGGCTCTGCGCTCTCAGCGGCGCGTCGCATACGTGCCTGAACAATAGTTTTATATATCGCTCTCTCCGACGTGAATCATATGGCTCGCGATAGCACGCCTACTCGCACGGATAGTTCCGACAGCACCCGTCGCATCTCGCGTCGGCGCTTCGTCGCGGCCGCGGGGGCGGCGGGGCTGACAACCGGTCTCGCGGGGTGTTCGAGCGGGCGGGGGAGCGGTAGCGGCGACGGCGGCGGAAACGGGGGCGGCGGGGGCGGCGGAGGCGGGGAGACGATCACGCAGTCGGACTTGGAGTACGACGGGTCGGACGTCACCGTCGAGTACAGCACCGCCCCCCTGTTCGGCAACGTCGCCGACATGCTGAAACAGACGATGTACGACGTCGGCCTCCCGAAGAGCATCGACGTGAAGTTCTCGACGACGGTGTGGGGGGCGGACGACCTCCAGTCGCGGTACAACCAGATACTCTCGGCGGGACGCGCGACGCCGGACATGATGCTCACCAACTTCTCGTACACGCCCTACTTCGCGCCCCGCGGGTGGCTACTCGACCTCACGAAGGTGTTCGAGCAGAAGACGATGAACGCGCTGGAGAACAAGTACTCGCAGGTGATGGTCGACTCAATGCGGTGGAACGGCGGCCTCTACGGCATCCCGCAGTTCATCGACATCCCCACCATCCAGTACCGGAAGGACCTCGTGAAGCAGGCGGGCTACGACCCCGAGGGGGAGAACTGGGCGACCGAGCCCCTGAAGTGGGACCGCTTCGCCAAGGTGGTCGCTGACACCAAAAAGCAGGCGGGCACCGACAACGGCTACACGGTGGCGCTGAACCAGCGGAACCTCGGGTCCATCGCCGGGTACGAGCAGTTGGTGACCAACGGGGGCAACTACTTCGGCGACATGTCGAACCAGAACGGTCCCATCGGCGACCGGCCGGTCACCATCAACGAGGAGCAGACGGTCCGCACCCTCCGCCAGTTCCGGACGTTCATCTACGGGAGCGACGACCAGCACGCCATCTCCGACCTCTCGGGCAACATCACTCCGTCCGAGTCGCTGGGCTGGGACACGAACCCCTCGATGGAGTCGTTCACTGCGGGCGAGGCGGTGGCCCACCGGAACTGGTCGTTCGCCATCGCCGACTTCGGCGCGGAGAAGAAGTTCGGCGACAAACTCGGCGTGATGCCCTACCCCTACGGCGTGTCGGCGCAGGACGCGCCGTACGAGGGAACGGGCGGGTCGAACGCCAAGTTGGGCGGCTGGCACCTCTCCATCAACCCGAACACGAAGCACCTCGCCGCCACCGTCGAGGTCATCAAGGCGATGACCACCGACGAGTTCTACCTCACCATCTTCGAGGAACTGGGGTCGACGCCGCCCAAGCCGGGACTGCTGGAGACCGACCGCGCGAAGAACGTCGACGTGATGAGCCGGTACCTCGACACGCTCCAGTATCAGGCCAACAACCAGTTCGCCCCGCCCATCAACGCCGTCTGGAGCGCGGAGAAGTCCGCCATCGGCGAACAATTCCTCACCTGCCTCAAACAGCAGAAGTCGCCCAAAGCCGCGGCCAAGGCCGCACAGGAGCAGGTGAAGCAGATAGAGAAGCAGGAGTCCTGACGGCCGTGCGCGAGTCGAACCGAGTTCCCCGCTCCGCTTTCCGATAGGAGATTCACCCGTGTCCGAACTTCACCCCGAACTGGAAGCCTTCCTCCGCGAACGCGACGCGCGGAACGTCCCGCCGATGAACGCGCTCTCGGTGGCCGCGGCGCGCGAACAGCACCGGCGGACCGTCACGACCGACGGCGGACCGACCGTCGCCGAGACGCACGACCTCTCTATCCTTGGGCCGGAGGGGGACGTCCCGCTCCGAATCTATCGACCGTCGGCCGACGGAGCGCTGCCGGTCCTGCTCTGGTTCCACGGCGGCGGGTTCGTCCTCGGGGACGTCGAGAGCGACGACGCGCTCTGTCGGGTGCTCGCCAACGAGGCGGACTGCCTCGTCGTCTCGGTCGACTACCGCCTCGCCCCGGAACACCCCTTCCCCGCCGCGCCGAAGGACTGCTACGCGGCGCTCCGGTGGACCGCGGAGTACGTCGCCGAGTTCGGCGGCGACCCGTCGCGGGTTGCCGTGGGCGGCGGTAGCGCCGGCGGGAACCTCGCCGCGGTCACCGCCCTACAGGCCCGAGACCGAGGAGGCCCCTCCCTCGTCCATCAACTCCTCGTCTACCCGATTACGGCGGCCGAGACGCTCCCGGCGCGGCGCGAGAACGCCGAGGGGTACGGGCTGACCGACGAGGACGTGCGCTGGTTCGAGGAGCAGTACGTCCGGGACGCGGTCGACGCCGCTCACCCCTACGCGTATCCGCTCCGCGCGAACGACCTCTCCGGTCTCCCCGCGGCGACGGTCCTCACCGCGGAGTTCGACCCCCTCCGGGACGACGGCGTCCGCTACGCCCGGCGCCTCGACGCCGCCGGAGTGGAGACGACCCACCGGAACTACGACGACGCCATCCACGGCTTCTTCGGCATGGTGTCCGACCCCGACCTCGACCGGGCCCGCGAGGCGATAGCCGACGCTGCCGCCGACCTCGGACGCTCGTTCGAGTAGCGGTCGCGTCGGCGGCGAGGCCAGCGTGATACCGTTCTTGAGAATAGTTTTATATAGATGTATTATGATGTACGAGTATGGTTCGCGATAGCGCAGCGGCCGGTACGGACAGTCGTAGGAGCACCAGACGTTTCTCGCGCCGTCAGTTCGTCGCGGCGACCGGAGCGACGGGTCTCGCGGTCGGACTCGCGGGATGTTCGAGCGGACGCGGGAGTAACAGCGGCGGGAACGGGGGCGGTGGAGGCGGGGAGACGGTCACGCAGTCGGACTTGGAGTACGACGGGTCGGACGTCACCGTCGAGTACAGCACCGCCCCCCTGTTCGGCAACAACGAGAAGGCGTTGAAGCAGACGATGTACGACGCCGGTCTCCCGAAGAGCATCGACGTGAAGTTCTCGACGACGGTGTGGGGGGCGGACGACCTCCAGTCGCGGTACAACCAGATACTCTCGGCCGGGCGCGCGACGCCGGACATGATGCTCACCAACTTCGCGTACACGCCCTACTTCGCGCCGCGAGAGTGGCTGCTCGACCTGAACAAGGTGTTGAGCGACGAGAAACTCACCGAACTCAACGATCACTCGCAGGTCATCGTGGACTCGATGACGTGGGACGGCGGTCTGTACGGGTTCCCGCAGATTATGGGGATTCCGACCGTCGTCTACCGGAAGGACCTCGTGAAGCAGGCGGGCTACGACCCCGAGGGGAACAACTGGGCGACCGAGCCGTTGACGTGGAAGCGCTTCGCCGAGGTCACGGCCGACACGATGGAACAGGCTGGCACCGACGACGGCTACACGACGGCGTTGAACAAGCGAAACGCCGGGAGCATCACCGGGTACGAACACCTGATGACCAACGGGGGCAACTACTTCGGCGACGTGAAAAACCAGAACGGCCCCATCGGCGACCGGCCGGTCACCATCGACGCCGAACCGACGATTCGAACGCTGCGTCAACTCCGCACGCTCATGTACGGGAGCGACGACTCCCACAGCGTCGACGGCCTCGCCGGCGGCATCCTCCCCTCGGAGTCGCTCGGATGGGACACGAACCCGTCCCTCGAATCGTTCCAAGCCGGGGAAGCCGTCATGCACCGGAACTGGACGTTCGCCATCGCGAAGTTCGGCGCGGAGGACGCCTTCGGCGAGGATCTCGGCGTGATGCCCTACCCCTACGGCGTCTCTGAGTCCGATGCGACGTACGCCGGGACCGGCGGGTCGAACGCCAAGTTGGGCGGCTGGCACCTCTCCATCAACCCGAACACGGAGCGTCTCGCCGCCACCGTCGAGGTCATCAAGGCGATGACCACCGACGAGTTCTACCTCAAGGTCTTCGAGGTGACCGGGGAGGCACCGCCCAAACCGGGCCTCATCGAGCAGGCCCAGAACGTCGACGTGATGAGCCGGTACCTCGACACGCTCCAGTATCAGGCCAACAACCAGTTCGCCCCGCCCATCAACGCCGTCTGGGACGCCGAGAAGACCGCCATCGGACAGGAGTTCCACGCCTGCCTCAACCGTCAGAAGTCGCCCAAAGCCGCGGCCGAGGCGGCCCAGAAGCAGGTCGAACAGATAGAGACCCAAGAGTCGTGATCGACGCCGGGGCCACCGATGTTTCCACTCACGCCGCGCGCTGTCGAAAAGTACAAATCGCTGGGCCTTGGTTGGTCCTAACACGCGAACAATGATACAAAAATTCCAGCAGGTGGTATCGCCGATCTTCTACAAGATCGAGCAGTTAGACGAGGAGAAGTACGGTTACCTCTTGGTGACACCGGTGTTCCTCGTCCTCTCGGTACTCGCGTTCTACCCGCTGTTACGGACGCTCTTCTTCTCGTTTCACGACGACTCGCTGACCGGCGTGAGCCCCATCGGCGAGTTCGTCGGCCTCCAGAACTACGTCCAACTCCTCTCGGGCGATATGAACGTCATCCTGAGCTACCCCTTCTTCAGCCTACAGGACCCCTTCTCCAGTGCGCTCCCCGTCACGCTCCTCATCACGGGCGTGAGCGTGGTCGTCGGGACGCTGTTGGGGTTGGGGATGGCGCTGATACTCAACAAGGAGTTCCGGGGGCGCGCCCTCGCGCGGACCGTCGTCATCCTGCCGTGGTCGATTCCCATCGTCATCCAAGGGATGATGTTCTACCTGCTGTTCCAGCCCTCTATCAGCTTCCTCGTCGAACCGCTGGCGGCCATCGGTATCTTCTCGGGCAACCCGCTGGTGAGCAGTCAGGACTCGACGCTCATCATCATCCTCGTGGACATCTGGCGGAAGATACCGTTCATCGCGCTCATCATCATGGCCGGCCTCGCCAGCATCAACCAGAACCTCTACGACGTGGCGAAGGTGGCAGGCGCGTCGAAGTGGCAGCAGTTCCGGTACATCACGCTCCCGTTGGTCAAGCCCGTGCTGTTCATCGGGATGATATTCTACACCATCAGTTCGATGAAGATATACGGCATCGTCGAGGCGTCGGCGGGGTGCAGCACCGTCCCGACGCTCACGTGTCTGGTCGTCTCGACGTTCCGACAGCAGCGCTGGCCGACCGCATCGGCGATAGCGTTCCTCTCGGCCGTCCTCATCGCCGCCATCGTCATGGTGTACGTCCTGCGGTTCCGGGAGTCGATGAGCAATGAGTAACGAAGATTACACCGGCACGACCGGGCGCATAGTCGAGTACGCGGTCCACAACGCGACCGACGTCTACCGACTCGGGTTCTACGTCGGCCTGACGTCGTTCATCATGATCACGCTGTTCCCGTTCTACTGGCTGTTGGTGCTGGCGGTGACGCCGAGCAACCGCCTCTACCAGATGGGCGTCGTTCCGGAGACATTCAACCCGGACGTGTTCATCACCGTCTTCCAGCAGTACCCGCTCCACCACTACATCTTCAACAGCATCGTACTCGCGTCCATCACCGTGGTGTTCTGCATCACGCTGGGGAGCCTCGCTGGCTACGCGTTCGGCCGCATCGACTTCCCCGGGAAGGGACCGCTCCTGCTGTTGCTGTTGGTCATCTCGTACTTCCCGGGCATCGCCTTCCTCATCCCCCTCTTCGAACTGCTCACCGGGTCGGTCAGCGTCCTCGGCGTGTCGTCGCCCGACCTCTACAACACGCCGTGGGGGATGGTGTTCCCGTTCACGATGCTCAGCCTCCCCATCACCATCTTCATCCTCACGACGTTCTACGAGCAGATACCCGACGGACTGGAGGACGCCGCGCGCGTCGAGGGGACGACCCGACTCGGCGCGCTGTTCCGCGTCATCATGCCGCTGTCGGCGCCGGGCGTGGTGACCGCGGCCATCATCGTGTTCATCGGCGTCTACCGCGAGTTCTTCTTCTCCTTCATCATGACCGACGGGTCACCGGAGAACTGGGCGGTTCTCGTGTACGGCATCCTCAACTTCAAGCAGCAGTACACGACGCAGTACAACCTGATGGCGGCCGCGAGTTTCATGGGCATCATCCCCATCGCGGTGCTCGTCATCTTCGCGCAGGACCACATCGTCCGAGGACTCACCTCGGGCGGACTCAAGGAGTGATACAACATGGGAGAAGTCAACCTCACGGACGTACGGAAGGAGTACAACGACGTCGTCGCGGTCGAAGGCATGGACCTCACCATCGGTGACGGCGAGTTCGTCTGCCTCGTCGGCCCCTCGGGCTGTGGCAAGTCGACGACGCTCGAAACCATCGCCGGCCTGACGACGCCCACCAGCGGGACGGTGGAGATAGCCGGCCTCGACGTGACCGACAAGCCGCCGAAGGACCGCGAGATAGCCATGGTGTTCCAGAACATCGCGCTGTTCCCCCACATGGACGTCTACGAGAACATCTCGTTCGGCCTCCGCCTCCGTAACTTCGACAAGGAAGAGATAGACCGCCGGGTCGAACGGGCCGTCGAGATAGTCCAGTTGGAGGGGATGCTCGACCGGAGCCCCGACGAACTCTCGGGCGGCCAGCAGCAGCGAGTTGGCATCGCGCGCGCCATCGTGCGCCAGCCCGAAGTGTTCCTGATGGACGAACCGCTCGCCAACCTCGACGCCAAACTCCGCGTGCGGATGCGGACCGAGATACAGCGCCTCCAGAAGGAACTCGACATCACGTCGGTGTACGTCACTCACGACCAAGAGGAGGCGATGACCATGTCCGACCGCATCGCAGTCATCAACGACGGGGAACTCCAGCAGTGCTCGCCCCCACTGGTGTGTTACAACCGGCCGGCGAACACCTTCGTCGCGCAGTTCATCGGGAGCCCCTCGATGAACCTGTTCGACGGGGCAGTGGACGGGGACGCCCTCGACGTGAGCGACTTCCGGGCCGAGTTCGACACCACCGGCACCGGCCTCCGCGACGGCGACGCCGTCACGCTCGGCGTCAGACCGGAGGACATCTACCTCGCCGAGGACGCGGGCGACGTGCCACACCCGAGCGACCCCATCACGGTGTCGGTGGACGTGCTCGAACCGGTCGGCGACCAGACGTACGCCTACATGCTGGTCGAGGACGCGGTGGGCGCGGACGACGAGGCCACGGAGGTGCTCGCCAGCCTCGACCCCGACAAGGACGTCGACGAGGACTCCACCGTCGACGTGGTGTTCTCGCGCGACGACGTCCACCTGTTCGACGGGACGACGGGCGACGCCGTCACGCACAGTCTCGTCGACCGGACGGCGGCGGGCGACGACCCGGCCGTCGAGGGGGAGAGTTGAGATGGTCACCACGGCCGGCGTCGCGTACATCGTCGCCGCGACGGCGCTCTTCTTCCTCTGGATATACGGCCTCGTCTCGCTGTACTTCGACCTGCGCTACCGCTTCCTGCCGCGGCTCTACTCGTGGCTCCGGCGGCGCGGCGACGACAGGCGACACCTCATCTAGGCCTCCTCCTCCGTCTCCGTTCTCGGCTCGGGCCGCCGTCGGCGTGTGGGCGTACTGAATCGCAGAACACGTTGCGCATTTTATAACAAAAAATTATAATAATAGGCGCGCCAACGTGTTCTCGACGCCGCGAGGCGTCGTAGCACACCATGAGCGACGAACGCGACACGCACGGACAGCGGAGCGGACGCGACGAATCGAGCGATCTCTCACTCGGCCGGCGCGAGGTGATGAGCGCAGTCGGGGGGATGAGCCTCGGCGGGGCGTTCGCCGGGTCGGCGAGCGCCGACGGGGGTGCCGGCGGGAGCGGCGTCGGAAACCGACCGTGGTACGACTGGGACGCCGACGTGGACGCGGGCGGCAACCACCTCCGGAACCTCGGCGGAGTCGACGTCGACCACGTCTACACTTCCGCGCGCGCGGCGGAGGTGGTGGTCTGGCGCGACGGCGAGGGCACCTACCACGCCGACGGGGAGGGGGGAACCGTCGCCAGCGGCGAGGAACTAATGGGCGTCGTACAGGCCGCCGTGGACAGCCTGAGCGACGGGCGGAGCGTGAAAGAGCGCGTCCTCGTGGCCTCCTCGGGCACGGTGCGCGCCGACGACGAGGTGACCGGCGTCGACCTGCCGAGTCACACCAGCGTCGACGTCGCGGGCGCGATAACGGTCGAGGGTGAGACGGGCGACCTGTTCTCGGCCACGGGCGCCGAGAACGTCGAGATACTGCGACTGACGGTCAGAGGCCCCGCCAGCAGGGCGGTCTTTCTGGACGACTGCCGCGAGGTCAGCCTCGGCCGCCTGCGGATAGAGGGCGTCACGGTGCAGGGCGTTCGGATACAGGGCGGGTGCGAGGACGTCCAGATAGGCGAGGTCTACCTCGAAGACACGGGCCACCACGGGGTCGAGACGTACGACGTGACCCGCATCCAGATAGGACAGGTAATCGGCGTCGACCCGGGCAGTTCCGTGGTGCTGCTCAACGAGACGTTCGACGCCACGGTGGGGCAGGTGGTGGGGAAGAACCCCAAGTTCGACTACGCCACCTTCCGACTGGCCAACGGATGCCGGAACGTCACGTGCGGGCGGGTGGTCAGTCGCGGCGGCGTCCGCGGCGTCTCCATCATCACCGGGACCCGCGACGTGACCGTGGGCGAGGTCAACGTCCACGGCGGCCGGAAGGCGGGGATGCTCCTCGTGGACGTCCGGAACGTCAACGTCCTCGGCGGCGTCATCAAGAACGTCGACGGCCCGGGCGTCAACATCTGGTCCATCGGCCTGCAGGGGACCACCTCGGAGATAAACGAGGGCATCACGCTGAGCAACCTGCGCATCACCGACGAACGGCCGGCGGGCGAACGGGAGCAGACGTGGGCCATTCGCGAGAACGGCGCGTGTCTCAACAACCGTTTCGTCGACAACGACGTCCGGGGCGGCGGCACGGAGGGTCTCATCGACGTGGGGTCCGAGACCACCGTGGTCGACCGGAACTCGGGCGGCGGCCTCGACTCGGGGGCGGTGACGCTCTCGCCGGGGTCGTCGCCGGCCGCGCGCGTCGAGGGCGTGACGACCGACCGACTGTCGTCGCTCCGACTCCGGGCGCAACCGCTCGACGCGCCCGACGCCGCGTTCGCGTGGGACGACCACTTCGAGTGGACCGGCGACCGGTGGGACCTCGTGTTCGAGTGGCGGACCGACCCCGGGCGGGCGCTGACGCTCGAGTACGTCGTCGACCGGCCGGGGGCCACGACCGACCGCGAGTTCGACCGCGAGGAGATATGGGCGGAGTCGGTGCCGTCGGTCGAACCCGGCACCTACCGCATCGTCAACGCGAACAGCGGCAAGGTGCTGGAGGTGGCGAACGGGTCGACGGCGGTCGGCGCGAACGTCCGGCAGGGGACGTGGAACGACGAACCCCACCAGCGGTGGACCGTGACCGGCGGCGGGAGCGACTGGCGGGTCACCGCCGACCGAATCGAGGCCGAACACAGCGGTCTGGCGCTGGACGAGAGCGGGGGCAACGCCGTGCAGGGGCGCGGCCGGGAGTTCACCCTCGAACGCTACGAGAACGGCCACCAGATAAAGACGGGTGACGGGCGGTTCCAAGTCGCCGACGCCTCGACGGCCGACGGGGCGAACGTCGTCGAGGGGGAGTGGGAGGGACGCGCGAGCCAAGTCTGGCTGTTCGAACGCCTGTAGCGCGGCCGACCCGACGAACCGCGGGGCGTCCGGCGGCCGTCCGAAGGAAATATGGTGGTCGCCGGAGAGCAGTCTACCATGCGTGACCTACCAGCGATAGGACTCGGCACGTGGCAGAACACCGATCCGGAGACGTGCGCCGAGAGCGTGCAGACGGCGCTCGAAGCGGGCTACCGCCACATCGACACCGCGCAGTTCTACGGCAACGAGGAGGCGGTGGGCGAGGGCATCGCCCGGGCGGACGTCGACCGCGACGAGATAGTCGTCGCGACCAAGGTCCACGCCGAAAAGTTCGGCCTCGCCCACGACGAGGTGATAGAGGGGCTGGAGGCGAGCCTCGACCGACTCGGCCTCGACACACTCGACCTCCTGTACGTCCACTGGCCCGTCGGTAACTACGACGCGGCCGAGACCATGCCCGCCTTCGACGAACTCCGCGACGACGGCCGCATCGACCACGTCGGCGTCTCGAACTTCACCGTCGAACTCCTCGACGAGGCCCGGGCGGAACTCGACGCACCCCTGTTCGCCCACCAAGCGGAGATGCACCCGTACCTCCCGCAGGACGAACTGGTCGAACACGCCCAGACCCACGACTACACGCTCGTCGCCTACTCGCCGCTGGCGCGCGGCGAGGTGTTCGACGACGACGTCATCGGGGACATCGCGGAGAAACACGACGCCAGCGCCGCGCAGGTGTCGCTGGCGTGGCTCCTCGCCAAGGACAACGTTGCGGTCATCCCCAAGGCCACCGGCGGGGACCACATCCGCGACAACCTCGGTGCGCTGGACCTCGAACTCGACGACGAGGACGTGGCGCGGATAGACGACATCGGCCGCAGCGAGCGCTTCGTCGAACGCGACGACGCGCCGTGGCTGGAGGCGTAGGGCGGTCGCAGCGTTCGCAGGCCGGCGAGAAAACGAGCGGGTAGCGGTTCGGCGCCGACGCCGCCGGCCACCTCACCACGAGGTGATAGCGACGTCGCGGAGGGGCCGCGCGAGGGGAACGTCGACGGTCGACCCCGTGTAGTGCGAGATGTAGAACCCGACGATTATCTCGAGCGAGCGCGCGGCCTCTCGCCCCGGCGAGAAGTTCGCCGCCTCGCCGTCGAGCAGGTCGACGACGTGGGTCGCGGCGTTGGCGAACGACCGGGTGTAGTCCTCTTCCCACGTCCACGCGCCCTCGATGCCGGGCAGGGGCTTCTCGACGTGTTCCCCGTCCTCCAGCGCCCAGTAGCGCCACTCGCCGTCGTCGTTGTTCACGTAGAGTTTGCCCTCCGACCCCACGAAGTTGAACGTCATCGAGGAGTGTTCGCGCGGGATGGTGCAGTCGACGGTGACGAACGTGCCGTCGTCCATCACGACGTGGCCCCCCCCGCCCGAGTCGACCACGTCCGCGTCGGCGTCGAGCGAGTCGACCGCCTCGTTCTCGCCGGTGATGTAGCCGCTGACCCGTTCGGCGCGCGCGTCGAGGAGGTAGACCAGCGTGTCGAGGACGTGCGTGGAGTTGCGCATGAGTTCCATGCGGTACTGGGTGCTCACGGAGTGGACCTCGCCGAGGAGGTTCTCCTCGTGGACGAGGTCGTGGAGGCGACGGAGTTTGTCGGTGAACCGGAACGAGTGGTTGACGACGAGTTCGGTGTCGGTCTCCTCGCAGACGTCGACCATCTCCTCCGCCTCGCTCACGTCGGAGGCGATGGGCTTCTCGCACCAGACGACGTCGGGGTCGGCGGCCGACCGCACGGCGTCGACGACGTGCCGGTGGTGGAGGAAGGAGGGGGTACAGACCGAGACGACGTCCAAGTCCTCCTCGGCGAGCATCGCCTCGTGGCCGACGTACCGACCCGCCTCGGGGACGTCCCACGCCTCGCCGAAGGTGGCGAGGTTCTCCGGGTCCACGTCGGCCACCGCGACGAGTTCGACGCCCTCCGCGGCGTCGTACCCCCCGGCGTGGCTCGCGTCTATCTTCTCCTCGCCTATCTTCTCCTCGTCGTGCATCCCGAGGATGCCCATGCCTGCGATACCGCCCGTGCCGATAATGCCTGCTCTGTATGTCATGTGTGTGGGTGTCCCCGCTCCCCGGAGGACCGGACCGCTGTCGGTCCCGTCGCGACACGCGCCTCTCACGAGACGGTCCGCTACCGGAATCGGTCGGACTGTTGCGGATAGGTAATCAGTACCGCTCCTTATAAATCTTTGAGTGTGCGGGCGGCGGTTCAGCCGAGCGCCGCGGCGGCCATGAGATACCAGCCCTGCCCGTAGGGCGTCACCGTCAGCGGCGCTTCGGGACCGCCCGGCGGCCCGGCGACGCGGCGGACCTTCCCCTCGTCGTCGACGACGCGCGTGACGGCCGTGACGGCGTCCTCGGCCGAGGCGCGGAACCCCTCGGGGAGCAGTCCGAGTTCGACGCCGCGGGCGAACGCGTACCCGAACATCAGCGTGCCGGAGGACTCCAGCGGCGTGTCGGTGTCGTCGACGAGGTTGTGCCAGAACCCGCTCCCGTCCTGTAGGGGTCGGAGCGCCTCGCAGTGGTCGCGGAACAGGTCGGCGAGTTCGTCGCGTCGGGGGTGGTCGTCGGGCAGGCGTTCGAGGACGTCGACGGCCGCCGCCGCGGCCCACCCGTTGCCGCGCGCCCAGAACGTCCCCTGCGGGTAGTGGTCCGGGGTCTCGACCCAGATGTGGCGGAACAGGCCGGTGCGCGGGTCGCGGAGGTGGTCCGCGTGGACGAGTATCTGGTCCACCGCCTCGTCGCGGGCGTCGCCGTCGTCCGCCGCCGCTGCGTACCGCGCGAAGAAGGGCGACATCATGTACACCGAGTCTATCCAGAGCGACTTGATGCCCGCCGCCTCGGGGTCGTGGTGGGGGATGCCGCCGTCGTCGGTGCGGTCGAACGACGTGAGCGACTCGTACTCGCGCCGCGCCGCGTCGAGGTAGCGGTCCTCGCCGGTCCGGTCGTAGAAGTCGAGGACGCCGTGACCGATGGCGGTGGTGTTGTTGGTGTTCATCGCCTTCTTCACGGTCAACTCCCAACTGGCCTCGTACTCCCGACCGTGGCTGAACACCTCGATAGGGTAACTCGGCCCGTAGCCCAACTGGCCGTCGTCGTCCTGCGTGGCGACGGCCCTGTCGACGAGCGTTCGGGCGGCCTCCACCGACGCGTCGCTCCCCTCGGCGAGGAGGCCGTTTATCGACACGCCGGTTATCCACGACTGGCCGTCGACGTCGAGCGACCGGAGATGCGTTGCTGCGCGTTCGGCGGCGTCCGCGAAGTCGTCTGGTGACATCTGGGTACTCCTACTCCCGCGCGGAGGGACAAAAACGTATGTGTGCCCGACGGGTGCAGCGGTTCCCCCGCGGCGAGGCGGGACCCCCGACGGTCGTCCGTCGTTCCGGCATCGACGGACATCGGCGCTCGCCCCGTCGACGGCGGCAGTTCGCCGCGGCGGTTGTCGGCGCGACGAGTGGGCCGAAGCGCGGAGGGTCGGCGGCGTCTCACGCCTCCGGGCGTACCGGGCGGCCGACGGAAGGTCTCGGAGCAGGTTCCGGCATCGCCGGAGCGAGGTCGTGAGAGGTGGGGCGCGGCGGACAGGTGACCGCGTAGCGGCCGACGGAAGGTTTTATCTCGCTCTCGCCCGCTACTCACTCTCAGGATGACCGACGAACTAACCGTCCCGGAGGAGACCATCGGGGAGGCCGTTGGCGAGGTGGCGGTCCCCCGGATGGGCGTCGTCGAACAGGTCTGGGACGTCGACCCGATACCGACAGACGAACTGGCATCGCGGGCCGCGGCGGCGGTCGACGACCTCGACTTCGAGGGCGTCCCCGAGGGCGGCGAGGTGGCCGTGGGCGCCGGCAGTCGCGGCATCGCCAACCTCCCGACGCTGGTGCGCGGCGTGGTCGAGGGCGTCCGCGACCGGGGGTACGAGCCGTTCGTGTTCCCGGCGATGGGAAGCCACGGCGGCGCGACGGCAGAGGGCCAGCGCGACAAGTTGGCCACCCTCGGCGTCACTGAGGACGCCGTGGGCTGTGAGATACGCGCGACGATGGAGGTGAAGACGGTGGGCGAGACGCCGGACCGGGGTGTCCCCGTCTACGCCGACGCCTACGCGGCCGAGGCCGACGCCATCGTGCTGGTGAACCGCGTCAAACCGCACACCGACTTCTCGGGCGAGGTGGAGAGCGGCCTGTCGAAGATGGCGGTCATCGGCATGGGGAAACAGCGGGGCGCGAAGATGGCCCACGACTGGGCCGTCGACTGGAGCCTCCGCAACATGCTCCCGGAGATTGCCGAGCGGTTGCTCGACTCGCTCCCCATCGCGGGCGGGGTCGCCATCGTGGAGGACCAGCACGACGAGACGACCATCGTTGAGGGCGTGCCGCCGTCGGGGTTCCTGAAGCGCGAGGCCGAACTCCTCGAAACCGCGCGGGAACTCATGCCCACGCTCCCGTTCGACGAACTCGACGTTCTCGTCGTCGACCAGATAGGGAAGGACATCAGCGGGCAGGGGATGGACACCAACGTCACCGGCCGTCGCCACTTCACCATCAACGAACCCGAACCCGAGACGCCGGCGGTGAAGCGGGTGTTCGCCCGCGGCCTCTCGAAGAAGACCAAGGGGAACGCGATGGGGATGGGGCAGGCCGACTTCGTCCACGCCGACCTGCGCGCGGAACTCGACCCCTCGAAGTCGCTCATCAACGCCATCACCGCCAGCACCGTCCGCGGGGTACGACTCCCGCCGGTGGTGGAGTCGGACCGCGCCGGTCTGCGGGCCGCTCTCGGAACCATCGGTCCGGTCGACGGGAGCGAGGCGCGCCTGCTCCGCGTCACCGACACGATGCGTCTGGAGCGGTGTTACGCGTCCGAGTCGCTCGTCGACGATGCGCGCGAACGGGACGACCTGCGGGTGGTCGAGGAACCCGAACCGGTCGAGTTCGACGCCGACGGGCAGTTCGTCGCCCCGTCGCCCGAGTGAGGCCGCGGGCGCCGCCGACGGTCCTCGCGGCCTTCCTCCGTGCCGATACTCTCACCGTTGTCTCCTAATGCCCGAGAGCCGTCGCCGAAGACGCCGAGCGTGCACCGCCGCCCTCCTCTCTGTCCGTCGGTCGCTTCGCGACTGTCCGGTGCTACCGGAAGAGATTCCCTTACAGCTGTACCGCTGTAACGGTCTGCGGAGGAGCGGGCAGATGCGGGCGCGAAGGCGCGTACCCGATGTCTCGGCCCGCGGCCTCCCCGGAGTTTGTACGGCGATACCGGAAAGGGCGGGGTCGGGGACGACGGCGAGTGAGTCCGGAGAGAGACGCCGCGGGGCGGGGACGGCGGACGCGCCGGGGGGTGTACCAGTCCAAAGGCTTATACTCCGTTCCTCTCAACGATACCCTGCTCAGGGGACGCCTGACGAGTACACAGCATGAAAGCCATTGTTCAGACTGGGCCGCAGGAAGTGCGAGTAGAGGAACGGGAACGACGGGCGCCAGGTCCCACCGAGGTGCTGGTGCGGGTTCACTCCGCCGGCCTCTGCGGGAGCGACGCTCACGCGTACCTCCACGGCGAGGGGTACGAGTGGGTCCCCCTCCCACGCATCATGGGCCACGAGTACTCGGGGACCGTCGAGGCCGTGGGCGACGAGGTGGAGGACCTCGAAGTCGGGCAGAAGGTGGTCGAGGAACCCATCCACGACTGCGGTCACTGCTTCCAGTGTAAGAACGGACAGGAGAACGTCTGTCAGAACTTCTCCATCACGGGGATGCACGGCGACGGGGCCTACGCCAAGTACACCGTGGTCGAGGAGCGGCACCTCCACAAGGTCCCCGACGGCGTGCCCCTCCGGGAGGCCGCCGTCACGGAACCCACGAGCATCGCGGCCCGCGCGGTGCTCGAACAGTCGGAGGTGACCGCGGGCGACAACGTACTCGTCGAGGGTCCCGGTCCCATCGGCGTGCTGACCGCCGTCATCGCGGACTCCGTGGGCGCGAACGTGACCGTCTCCGGACTGGAGAAGGACACGGAGTACCGCCTGCCCCTCGTGGAGAGTCAGGGTATCGACACGACGAACGTGCAGGAGACGGACGTCGAGACCCTAGTCGACGAAGTCACCGACGGCCTCGGGTTCGACGTGGTGTTCGACGCCACCGGCCACAAGAGCGGCGTGGAGCAGGCCGCCGAGTGCGCGCGGAAGGGCGGACAGATAGTCGTCGTCGGCATCCCGGGGGAGTCGAGCGACCTCCTGATGACGCCGCTGGTGCGGGGCGAGGTCGAGATAAACACCTCCTACGGGTCGACGTGGCGCAACTTCGAGCAGGCGCTCCGCCTCATGGAGAACGACGAGATAGCCATCGACGAGATAATCGACACCTCCTACGACGTCGACGACCCGGAGACGGCCTTCCGCGCGTTCCTCGACTCGGAGACGTGCAAGCCGGTGTTCTCGTTCGACGAGTGAGAGACGCGGCAGACGGGTGGCCGGTCTCCGCGTCGTAAAGATTTAAGTCGCTGTTCCGCGCCACGTTTCGGTATCCGGCACCGCCCGGAGAGCATCTATGGAGATAACCGACATCTCGGTAACGAAAGTCAGCACCGACTCGTGGGGCGAGTTCGTGGAGTTCCCGCTCGTCACGGTGATGAGCAAGTTCGACGAGTACAACAACGCCGAGGGTGACAACCCCGACGCCCGGCGGAAGTGGATGGGACCCGTCGGCGACGTCGTCGTGGAGGTCGAGACGGACGCCGGCGTCACCGGCGTCGGCCACGGCAACTGGGCCACCGGTGCGATAGAGACCATCGTGGACGAGACGCTCTCGAAACTCGTGGTCGGCGAGGACCCCCGCCGGCGCGAGTACCTCTGGGACATGATGTACCGCGCCACCATCCCGTTCGGCCGGAAGGGCGCGGCGATAGAGGCCATCAGCGCCGTCGACCTCGCCCTCTGGGACATCGCCGGCAAGGAGGTCGGAAAGCCCGTCTACGAACTCCTCGGCGGTCCCGTGAAAGACGAGGTGCCGTGTTACGCCAGCAACCTGCACCCGGTCAGCCTCGACAAACTGGAACAGGAGGCGATCGACTACGTCGAACAGGGGTTCGACGCGATGAAGCTCCGGTTCCAGTACGGCCCCGAGGCGGGACGACGGGGGATGAAGCGAAACGAGGAGATAGTGGAGACGGTCCGGGACGCCGTCGGCGACGACATCAAGGTCGCGGGCGACGCGTACATGGGGTGGACCGTCCGCTACGCCAAGAAGATGCTAAAGCGACTGGAGAAGTACGACATGGAGTGGGTCGAGGAACCCGTCATCCCGGACGACCTCGACGGCTACGCCGAGGTGCGCGAGTCCTCCGGCGTCCCCATCTCCGGCGGCGAGCACGAGTTCACCCGGTGGGGGTACAAGGAGATGCTGGAGAAGGGAGCGGTCGACATCCTCCAACCCGACGTCCACCGGATGGGCGGCCTGACCGAACTGCTACGCGTGGACTCGATGGCGAGCGCTCACGACGTGCCGGTGATTCCGCACTCGGGCACCAACCCGCACCTCCACTTCATCGCGGCGTCGACCAACTCGCCGATGGCGGAGTACTTCCCCATCCCCGAGTGGTACGAACCCCCAGAGGACAAGGACTCGACGTACGCGGACGCCATCTACGCCGACCCGCCGCAGGCGGAGGGCGGCGTCATCCCGCTCCCCGACTCGCCAGGGCTGAGCGCCGCACTCAACCGCGAGGCGCTGGAACACTTCGCCGTGGAGTGACCATGACGGACGTGTCCTTCGAGTACAACGTGCCGGTGTTCGCGGGGGCGCCCGAGAGCGGCACCGACCCGACCCACCGCGACACGCCCTGCTACGAGCGACTCGACTGGGAGACGACGAAAGGGGGCATCCTGCAGGCCGAGGCGTTGGGGTTCGAGACGGCGTGGGCTCCCGACCACCTCCTGCTAGGGCGCGACAACGCCGAGTACGAGTGTTGGACGCTCCTCTCGGCGATGGCGGGGTTCACCGACGACATCGGCGTGGGGTCGCTGGTGCTCTGCAACGACTACCGCAACCCCGCGCTGGTGGCGAAGATGGCGGCCACGCTCGACGTGGTATCGGAGGGCCGCCTCGAACTCGGACTGGGGGCGGGGTGGCACGAACCGGAGTACGACGCCTACGGCTGGGAGTACCGCGACGGCTTCGAGCGCCTGATGCGCCTCGACGAGTCCATCCGCCTCGTGAAGCGGATGTGGGCGGCCGACCCCGGCGAGGCGGTCAGCTTCGACGGCGACCACTACCAGATAGACGGCGCGTACTGCGCGCCCGGACCGGTGCAGGAGCCGCACCCGCCCGTGCTGGTTGGCGGTGGGGGTGAGGAGGTGACGCTCAAACTCGTAGCCAAGCACGCCGACGTGTGGAACACCGACGTGTTCAACGGCGACGTGGAGACGCTCGAACACAAGACGGGCGTCATCCGCGACCACTGCGAGACGGTGGGCCGCGACTACGACGAGATAGACGTGTCGTGGGACGGCCACGTCATCTGCACTCGCGACGAGGAGAAACTCGACCGGATGGTCGACCTGATGACGCCCATCCAGTTCGACGAGGAGTACACCGACCGTGCCGACATCGAGACGGAGGAGGACGCCCGGGAATACTTCGTGATGGGCACCCCCGAGGAGTGCGCCGCGGCCATCGCGGAACGCGTCGAGGCGGGCGTCGACAAGTTCCAGTGCTGGTTCGTCGACTTCCCCGACACGAGCGGGATGGAACTGTTCGCCGACGAAGTGATGCCGGAGTTCGCTTGACCGGAGCGCCACCGTCCGGGTGACGTCCGCCCCCGGACGCGACCCGACGCTCGCGGGTTGGAAACGTTTTTAACCCGACTCGGAGTAGCACGGACCATGCAGTTCGTTAGATACACTGCCGGCGGCGGCCCGACGTGGGGCGTCCGCCGCGACGGCGAAGTCGTCCCGCTCGACGGACTCCGCGAAGACGTCTCGCCCGCGCGACTCGCGGACGAGGGGTTCCTGCGACTGGCGCGGCGCGAGGCCGACGCGGCCGCGGACCGCGCCCTCGACGCCGACGAGGTCCAACTCCTCGCGCCGGTGCCCCGACCCGGTAAGATAGTCTGCGTCGGCCTCAACTACCACGACCACGCCGAGGAGCAAGACGAGGAGGTGCCCGAGCGACCCCTGCTGTTCGGCAAGGCGCCGACGGCCGTCACCAACCCCGGGTCGCCCATCGTCCACCCCGACGGTATCGAGCAGGTGGACTACGAGGTGGAACTCGGCGTCGTCATCGGGCGCACGGCGAGCGGCGTCTCCGAGGCGGACGCGCGCGAGTGCGTCGCGGGCTACACCGTCATCAACGACGTGAGCGCGCGCGACGCCCAGTTCGAGGACGAGCAGTTCCTGCGGGGCAAGAGCTACGACACGTTCGCGCCGATGGGGCCGACGCTCGTCCCCGAGAGCGAACTGGACCCCCACTCGCTCGACGTGGCGTGTCGGGTCAACGGCGAGACCAAACAGGAGTCGAACACGGAGCAGTTCATCTTCGACGTGGACAAACTCGTCTCGTACATCAGCGACGCCATGACCTTGCGGCCGGGCGACGTCATCTCGACGGGGACTCCCGGCGGCGTCGGCGTATTCCGCGACCCGCCCGAACTACTCGAACCCGGCGACGAGGTGGACGTCGAGGCCGAGGGTATCGGGACGCTGACGAACCACGTGGTCGCCGAGGAGGACTGAGGGGAGTCGGGGCGTCCCCCGCCCCGGACGAGCTCTTCTGACGTTCGGAGACACCCGACGGCGTCGAACACCCGCACTCGACACCGTATTTAGAACGGGAGGCGGACACTCCGCCGCCGGGGGTGAGGCGTCGGCGGGAGACGACGAGTCGTCCCACCGGAACACCTATCCTGGCGGACGACGACGCCCCGCCCGTGCCCCGAGTCGCCTTCCACCTACGGATACGGGACGGAAAGCGCGAGGCGTACCGCGACCACCACGAGGACGTGCCCGAGGCGCTCGAGCGTGCCTACCTCGACTCGGACGCCGGCCTCGATACCTACAGCGTGTTCGAGAAGGACGGCCACGTCTTCGGCTACATGGAACTAGAGGACCCCGGGGCCGTCGAGGAAGTTATGGAGGAGAGCGACGCGCAGGCCGAGTGGGACGAAGTCATGGACCCGATACTCGAAGACGAGGCGGACATCTGGATGGACGAAGTGTTCCGGATGGTCTGACGAGGGGTCGGAGTCTAGCCCCTAGACCGGATTTCCGGCGGAAACGGACGGACGACCGGCGAAAACGGACGGACACCGACCGACGCCGGTCTGGGCGGCGGAGACGCCGGACGATGGCGGGTCGACGAACGAGGGCGCGACGGGGACCTACTGGTACTTGAGGTTGACTTCGAGCACGTTCACGGTGCTGAGCACCTTGTCTGAGAGCACGTCGTGGATGCGTTCGTCGCCCATCTTTATCTTCGGTCCGGAGACGCTGACCGCGCCGTACACCCGGTCGTCGCCGCCGAGCACCGGCGCGGCGACGCACCGCATCCCCTCGACCCGTTCCTCGTCGTCGATGGCGTAGCCCCGTTCCCGTATCTCGGCCAACTGTGCGTCGAGTTCGTCGCGCGTGCCGATGGTCTTGGGGGTGACGGTGGGCAGGCCGCGTTCCTCGAGTATCTCGTCGACGCGTTCGGGCGGGAGGTGGGCGAGTATCGACTTGCCGAGGGCGCTGGTGTGGAGGTGGATGCGCCGCCCGACGTGGGTGTCGAGTTGGACCGCCTCCTCGCCCTTGACGGTGTGGAGGAACACGCCCATGCCGTGTTCCTCGATCATGAGGTTGGCGTGCTCGCCGGTGTCGGCGGCGAGTTGCTGTATCTCCGACTCGGCGATACGGAACAGCCGCATGTCCTGTCGGGCGTGGCCGCCGAGGTCGAGAAAGCGCATCCCGACGTGGTAGCCGTCGCCCCGCTTGACGATGTACTCGTCGCTCTCCAGCGTCTTGAGGTGGTCGTAGACCGTGCTGCTGGGTACGTCGAGTCGGTTCGCAAGCTCCGTCACGCCCGGACCGTCCATCTCGCGAATCGCCTCCACTATCTCGAAACTCGTCCGCGTCGCCTTGACCGGACCGCCCTCGGTTTGCGCCATGGGGTGTCCATCAGGTTTATTCCCTGAAAACGTTTCCGCCATCGCCGTATACGCGTCGGCGCTCCGGGGCCGGCGTTCGAGCCTCCGTGGCGGCGAGAGCGGCCGAGAGCGGACGAGAACGGACGAGAATCCCTGTGGTATACACGAGCGGCGCGGACGAGTCGGCCGGCACCGCCGGAAACGAACGCGACCGTCCGGCAACCGCCCGACGAGAAGGCGGCGACCGGCGCGTCACCGACCGAGGGCGCGTTCGAGGGCCCGGCCGCGCATCCACTTCCGGTCGGCGTCGCTCAGTTCCGCGACGTGGTCGAGCCACGTCACGCACTCCTCGTAGGTCGCCTCGTCGCTCACGTTGGGGTAGTCCGCCCCCCACACGACGCGTTCGCGGCCGAACTCCTCGACCAGCCACCGGACGTGGTCGTGTACGTCCTCGTACGGATACTCCTCTTCGGAGCGGTGCTGGACCTCGGAGACCTTGGGATACACACCGTCGAACTCCGCGAGGTCGGCGTACCGAGCGAACGCGGACTCCGCGGGGGACTCGTCCGGGTCGGCGTGGGAGAAGTGGTCGACGAGGTAGGTGAGGTCCGGATACGTCTCCACGAGTTCAACCACTTGGTCGAGTTGGTCGACGTGGGCGAGAACCTGCACCGCGGCGTCCGTCTCGCGCGCCGCCTCCCAGAACGCCGTCTCGTCGATGGCGTCCCGGAGCCAGTCGACCGAGGGGTCGAACGTCTCCCACATCCGGTCGTAGGGGCAGATGGCGCCCAGTCGAAACCCGACGATGCCGTCGTTGGCCATTAGGTCCCGGAGGTGGTCCGGCGCGTCCGGGGCGAACTGGTCTACCATCACGACGCCCGAGAGGCGGTCGTGCGACGCCGCTTCTACGGTGTACCAGTTGTCGGTCCACTCGCAGATGGGGTAGCCGACGACGACGGCCTCGTCGACGCCCGCCTCGTCCATATCGGCCAACAGTTTCTCCGCGGTGTAGGCCGCGTCCACGTCGAACGTCTCGACCAGTTTCACGATGTCGCCGGTCACCCACGGATGTTCTCGGCTGGGATACCCCCACGCGTGCGTGTGACTGTCGAAGACCATCGGCCGTGACATCGATAGATCGGACCTAAAGTGTTCCGCGGGGCCCGTCCGACGCCCACCACCGACGGGACGACCGGGGGCGCCCGTCGCCCGGACGAGTCGCGGAACGCCGCGTCGGCACGGTCCGCGACGGCGACACCGCGACTGGATGCGCCCGCGGGAGCGAGCCGAGTATACAATTGTGATAGAATCGCTAGCGAGAGACTCTTTCCGAGCCACTCTAAGTATAATTCGGAAGATTGTATAACAGACTGGATACTGGAATAGTAAATATGCATATATTTTCGTCGAAGTCGAAAGTCGATTCTATTCTCGACCCTCGTATCCGACGAAACGGCGAAAGACACCTTCGAGTTCTCTCTAGCCTCTTTTCAGTCCGTGATACTCCTTTGATAGAACGGGAGGAAACTCGGAACCCAGATACCGCCTAGGACTGTCATTTGAGCCGTTTACTCCCCGTTGGACCGTTCCGAGACATATCTGCGACTGGTTCGGCGTGGACTTCTCCGAAATTTATGACAGTTTTTATAATATACTCTCATTCTGATTATTCGGTACTTAGTGTGTAGGTGAGTGACAGTCGCCATCCGCGCGAACGGCCGACAGACGCGCGTCGGACAGTTCGACCGAGAGAGGAGCGTTTATCTACCCCCGAGTGAATCTCAGGATATGCGAGTCATCGACCGGATACGGGCCCTCCACGACGCGGGCGACGGGGACAGCGCGCGCCACCTCGCCCGCGAAGTCGTACGCAACCGGTCCGACGTGTCCGCGTCGCTCTCAGACGGAGAACTCGTCGTCTCGGTCCCCGGATTCACGGGGCGACACGAAGTGTCGGTGAGAGCCGACGGCACCGACGACGGCTCCAGAGCGGTAGTCGACGTAGAACGCGGGACCTACCGGCTCGACGACGGGCCGGCGTTCGAGGTAACCGTCCACTCGCTCTGGGACGACGCCGAGGAGGCCGCCGTCCCCGTACTCTACGCGGCGGTGCGAGAGCGGGGGTTCGAGAGCCTCCACACCCTGACCTACGCCGCAGGGCGGAGCGAGGTGCGCTACAGCGAGGAACAGACGACGGACGCCGGCGGGACGGAGTCGCCCGACGGCTCGTCGACCGGCGGGGGCGCGTCGGGCGTCCTCCGCTCGGTCCGCCAACTCATTCGGTGAGCCGGCCGCGATAGACATCGCCCGCACGGGCTAGTCTTATAGCATCCACGCGGCCGAAAACACTTGAAACGTGGTGTCCGGCCGGACGTGCCGCGCGACCGAAGGCGCGTGAGCTCGTCGATGCCGAAGTCGTTCGGCTGCTCCGACACGTGGTCTCTCGTCTTGTACTCCAGACGGCGGACTCAGACGGCGTCGCGCGCCGCCTCGATGCGGTCGACGAACGCGTCGGTGAGGCGTTCGAGTATCGCCTCACCGGCCCCGGCCGTCGCCTCGCGGGGGTCGCCGAGCACGCCGTTCTCGGTTATCGCGTCGAACCCCTCGCCGAGCAGTCGGGCGGTGGAGACGTCGCCCTCGTGGCCGGGTTCGAGGCGGTCGGTGCGGACCAGCGCCTCGTCCACGGCGAGCACCGTCGCCGTCTCGACGGCGCCCGCGTGGACCACCGGCTCCTCGTACTCGACGCCGGCGTCGCGTAGCCCCTCGTTCTGGAGTCGCATGTGCTCTCGGAGGTCGGTGAGCGCGATCACGTTCGCGTCCACCTCGCGGGCCACCTCCGGGGTCACCGTGTCGACAGGCGCGAAGTTACCGCCGTGGGTGGGCAGGAGGGCGACGTGTTCGAAGCCGTGCGCGTCGAGCGACCGGCAGTAGGCGCGTATCACGTCCATCAGCGTCTCGGCGGGCAGCGTGATGGTGCCCGGGAACGCCATGTGGTGACCCGAACAGCCCGGGCGTATCGGCGGCGCGGCCAGCGCGTCGCCGAGTCGCTCCGCGACGCGGCGCGACAGCTCTCGGGCGTCGAGCGTGTCCATCAGGAGAGGCAGGTGCGGTCCGTGCTGTTCTATCGACCCGACGGCCACGACGGCGGTCCGGGTCCCGTCTTCCAGCGCCGATTCGACTTCCGGCCACGTGCACTCGGCTAAGAGTACGGACGGCGGAGAAGGCATCGCGCTTCGAGAGGGGCGGGGAGCGAACGTGTATCTTGGGGTGTCGGACCGCGACGGCCCCCGACGAACCGCGGCAGCCGCGGTTACAGGTGAATCGTCTCGCCCCGGTCGGCGGCCTCGTGGATGGCGGCGATGGCGCGCATGTCGAGGAGGCCGTGCCGGCCGTCGGCGTACACGTCCTCGCCCGCGAGCAGTTGGTTGGCGAAGTAGTCGAACTCCTCTTCCATCTGGTCCGCCTCCTCGACTGCGGCCTCGTACGTCTCCTCGCCGGTGGAGACGGTGAGCGTCGTCTCCATGTGGAACGCCGGCTTCAGCGAGAGTTCGCCCTCGGTGCCGACCACGTCGAGGCTGGTCGTGTCGAAGGCGTTCTGGCTCGCGTCGCACGCGGCGTACGTGCCGTCGTCGTACTGCACCGTGAACGCCGCGTGTTCGTCGGGCACGTCGGCGAACGCCTCGTGGTCGGAGGTCATCATCGACTGGACCGCGACGGGGTCGGCGTCGAGGACGAACCGCGCGGTGTTGAGGGGGTAGATGCCGAGGTCCATCACGGTGGTGCCGTAGCCGGTCAGGTCGGGGTTCAGCCGCCACTGGTCGGGGTCGTCGTTCATCTCCAGCAGGGGCTGGGCGTTCATCCCCTGCACCAGTCGCGGGTCGCCGATGTGACCGTCGCGCACGAGGCGGCGCGCGAGTCTGACCACCGGTTCGGTGTGCATCCGGTAGGCGACCATGAGCGTCACGCCCGCGTCGTCGCAGGCGTCGACCATCGCCTCGCTCTCCTCGACGGTGGCCTCCATCGGCTTCTCGCAGAGCACGTCCTTGCCGTGGCGGGCCGCGGCCTCGACGTACTCGCGGTGGTAGGCGTTGGGCGTGGCGACGTAGACGGCGTCGTAGGACTCGGTCGCCTCGCCGTCGACGAACTCGTCGTAGGTCATCGCCGCCTCGACGGTGTCCACGTCCGACGCGACGCGTTCTGCCTTCTCGGCGCTCCCGCTGACTGTGGCGGTCACGGTACAGAGGTCGGAGTCGGCCACGGCCGGGATGACGAAGTCCGTCGTCCACCAGCCCAGACCGACCAGCGCGAACCGAACCGTGCCGTCGTGTACCGTCTGCCAGTCGCGCGACGCCGGGTCGGCGAAGTACTCCTCCAGACTCATGCGCGACACTCTCGCGCCGGCCACATAAGGGTTCATATCGACCGTCCGGGCGGCGGACGGACCGGACGGACAGGACGGGAGTCGTCTCCGGTCAAACGGCGCCCCGTCGGCGCGCCACGGGGGCGCGGCCGGTCGGGCTACCTCGCTACCACTCGGCGACGCTACCGTCGGCGTGCTTCCAGACCGGGTTGTGCCAGTCGACGTCCTGTTCGGCGCTCTCGCGCACCGCGTCCTCGTCCACCTCGATGCCGAGACCCGGCCCGTCGGGGAGTTCCACGAACCCCTCCTCGTACTCGAACACCGAGGGGTCGGCGAGGTAGTCGAGCACGTCGCTGGTCTCGTTGTAGTGGATGTTGAGGCTCTGCTCCTGCAGGAGCGTGTTGTGGGCAGTGGCGTCGACCTGCACGCACGACGCGAGGGCGACGGGGCCGAGCGGACAGTGGGGGGCGATGGCCACGTCGTGGGCCTCCGCCATCGACGCTATCTTCTTCACCTCGGTGATACCGCCGGCGTGGGAGAGGTCGGGTTGGATGACGTCGACCGCCCCGTCTTGGAGGATGCCCTTGAAGTCCCACCGGGAGAACATGCGCTCGCCGGTGGCGATGGGTATCGTGGTGTGTTCGGCGATGGCTGGCAGGACCTCGTTGTGTTCTGGCAGGACGGGTTCCTCCACGAACAGGGGGTCGTAGGGTTCCAGTTCCTTCACGAGGCGCTTGGCCATCGACTTCGAGACGCGGCCGTGGAAGTCGACGCCGATGTCCACGTCCGGCCCCACGGCCTCTCGCACCTCGGCGAGTCGGTCGACCGCCTCCTGCACCGTGCCGGGCGACGCGACGTGTTCCATCTCGGACGTCGCGTTCATCTTGAGCGCGGTGAACCCCTGTTCGACCTGTTCGCGCGCGGCCCGTCCCACGTCCGCGGGGCGGTCGCCGCCGATCCACTGGTAGACCCGGACCCGGTCGCGTGCCCGGCCGCCGAGCAGTTCGTAGACGGGGGCGTCGAACCGCTTGCCCTTGATGTCCCAGAGCGCCTGGTCGACGCCCGCGATGGCGCTCATCAGCACCGGGCCGCCCCGGTAGAACCCGCCGCGGTACATCCGCTCCCAGTGACGCTCTATGTCGGCGGGGTCCTCGCCGAGCAGGTAGTTGTCCATGAGTTCCTCGACGGCCGTGCGGACTGTCTTCGCCCGGCCCTCCACGACGGGTTCGCCCCACCCGACCGCGCCGTCGTCGGTGGTCACCTTGAGGAACACCCACCGCGGCGGCACCTCGAACAGTTCGTAGTCCGTGATTCGGGTCATGGGCGTGTATCCCCCGCACTCGTCCTTTAGTGTTCTCAAATGAGCCAGCCGACGCGCCGGCGGCGGTCGCGTTACAGTACTATGAGCGTAATCGAGCGATCTCCGACGGGCCGGACGACGTGGCGTTACGACTCTTGAATCGACACGTGGTAACATTAGTATTCGTACCTCCTCTAGTGGGTCGTTTAGACAGCTGTCGCCCAATATATTTTCTCGTATAAAATATAACAATTTAACTATTTTATTCGATATTTCCCGTCTATGTTTCGCTAGTGCGCGAATATTTGTTATTAATTCTTTACTATCCTTGAAGTACTTTATACTATCCCCTATTGGAGATTTTAGAGTACGACGTTAAATGTCCACATTGATAGTGACGGAGACTGCGGCGCTCGACGGGACTGTGACCGCAACCGCGGATTTATACGGTACCCTGTCACAGTACCACACGATGCGCCACGCCAAGGGACCGCTCCTGACGGTAGACGTGAGCGACCGAACCGCCGTAGAGTCCGATATCGACGACGTGTTGGAGTCGTTCATCGGGGGTCGGGGCGTCTGCACCAGACTCGCCCACGACCGCATCCCGTTCGACGCCGACCCGTTCGGCCCGGAGAACCGCGCGTACCTCGCGACCGGACCCCTCCAGATGTCGGAGATGTCGTTCACGGGCCGGATGAACATGACCGGCCTGTCGCCGCTGACCGACGGCCTCCTGTCGACCAACGCGGGGGGCTACCTCTCGCGCAACTTCGCCGACGCGGGGTACAGCGCCGTGGAGATAGCCGGCGCGAGCGACGAACTCCTCGTCGTCCACGTCACAGACGAGGGTGTCGAGTTCGAGGAGATGCCCGAACTCGAAGGCGCGACGGTGCCCGAGGTGACCGAACACGTGTCCGACCGCGGCCTCGACGCCGAGAACGTGGCGTGCATCGGCCCGGCGGGCGAGAACCGCGTCCGGTTCGCCAGCGTGATGACGTTCGAGAGTCGGGCGTTCGGCCGCGGCGGGATGGGCGCGGTGTTAGGGTCCAAGAACGTGAAGGCCATCACCTTCGAGGGGGACTCCCGACCGGAGGTAGACCTGCCAGAGGACGTGCAGGCGACGGTCCATCGCGAGGCCGCCACGTCCGACGACATGATGCGCCGGCAGGGCACCACCTCCGGCACGGAGTTCATCAACGACGAGTTCTCCATCCCCACCCGGTACTTCCGGGAGTACCACTTCGAGGACGTGGAGAACATCGGGGGCGACGCCGTCGAGGAGAAGAAGTACAAGAAGGGGTCGTGTTCGATGTGCGCGTTCGCGTGCAAACTCCCCACCCGCGACGAGGAACGGGGGGTGGAGACGGAGGGGCCGGAGTTCGAGACGGTGTTCTCCTTCGGCACCCAGTGCGGTGTCGGCGACGTGGTAGACGTCATGCAGTCGAACGAACTCTGCGACGTCTACGGCATGGACACCATCTCGGCGGGCAACGCGGTGGCCGCGTATCTGGCCAGCGAGGAGGAGTTCGGAAACGCCGACCTGATTCACGAGACGGTCGAGAAGATAGCCCGCCGCGAGGGCGTGGGCGACCTGTTGGCGGAGGGCGTCTCGCGCGCGGCCGACGAACTCGGCGTCCCCAACTACACGGTCAAGGACATGGAGTTCGCGGCCCACGACGGCCGCACAATCCACGGTCAGGGCTTCTCCTACGCCGTCGCCAACCGCGGCGCGGACCACATGTACTCCACCACGCTCCGCGTCGAGTACAACGGCGACGTGCCGCCGGAGGGCCTCGAGGGCAAGCCCGAGATAGTGCTCCGCCGCGAGAACCACGCCGCCTTCCGGGACTCGGGCATCATCTGCGCGTTCGCGGGCGGCACGGGCCACGTCACCGAGGAGACCCACGAGCAACTGTTCGGCGTCGACTACGACGAACTCAACGCGGTGGGCGGGCGCGTGGTCGAACTCGAACGCCACTTCAACAACCAGCGCGGCCGCGACCGGAGCGACGACGCCCTCCCGTACGACATCCCGGGGTTCGAGGACGCCCTCGACGAGTACTACGAACTCCGCGGGTGGAACGACGACGGCACCGTACCCGACGCCGCGGTGGGCGACGCCGCCGCGGCCGACGACTGAACCGCGGCCCGGGCCTATTCGGTCCGGACCGGGCCGTCGCGTCCGCGCCTACCGCCGTCCGCCGTGGACCGGCGGGGCGAGGCGCAGCGTGTCCCCGTCCGAGAGCGGCGTCTCGCCCCCCTCGCGCTGGCGGACGTTGGTGCCGTTCACCGTGACCGTGAGGCGCGAGGCGAGGTCGTCGCCGTCGGAGAACAGGAGGGGGCGGAGGTCGGGGTACTCCTCGGCCGCGTCGCGCAGGGCGTCGTCCACGGTGGCGTCGTCGGGGAGCGAACGCTCGACCGTCTTCGAACCGACGGCCTCGCGCATCGGCCCGAAGAAGTTGAACTCGACGTGCATGTCCCACCCTGCCTCGGCCACCGCCTTGTATCCTCCTCTCGGCCGGCGGGGAGGCAGAAGTCAGTCGCGTCCGAACCGGACCCGCGCACCGCCGAACGCCCGTCGGCGACGCCAACGTTCAAGCCCCCGCACCGCCACGGAAGCGACGTGAACGTGACCGTCCGAACCTACGGCGGCGTCCGCGACGGCGTGGGCAGGAAGACGGTGGACGTCGACCTCCCGCCAGACGCGACGGTGGCCGACGCCGTCGACGCGGTCGAGGCGGCGACTGGCGGAGACGCGCACGACGGGCGGGGCCGACTTCTCGCGATGCGCGACGGGACCCACCTCGACGCCGACGACGCCCTCAACGACGGCGACGTGCTCTCGCTCTCGGACGAACCCGTACCCGACGTCTGACCCGAGAGGATATATACGGCCGCACCCCGTGTGTCACGCACGCATGCTCGACGCCCCCGACCCCGAGCGACTCCTCGAAGTCACCGACGTCTCGGTCGACGAGATGCCAGACCTCGTCCGGTGCGAACGCGTGTTCGACCACCCGGAGATAGACGACGTGGCGGGAGCGACGGTGGACGCCCTCGGCGACGTGCCGGCGCTCGACGACCTCCCGCCGGGCGCGGAGGTGGGCCTGACCGCGGGGAGTCGCGGCATCCACGACATGCCGGAGATGCTGCGCGCCATCGTCGCCGAGTTGCGGGAGCGAGAGCTGGAGCCGTTCGTGTTCCCGGCGATGGGGAGCCACGGCGGCGCGACGCCCGAGGGGCAACGCGAGACGGTGGAGTCCCTCGGCGTGACAGAGGAGTCGGTGGGATGCGAGATACGGTCGTCGCTCGACGTGACGGAGGTGGGAGCCGACCCCGACGGGCGGCCGATATTCGCCGCGGACGACGCTCTCGAAGCCGACGCCGTCCTCCTCGTCAACCGGGTGAAAGCCCACACCGACTTCTCGGGCGAGGTGGAGAGCGGCCTCTCGAAGATGGCGGTCATCGGCCTCGGCAAGCGCCGGGGCGCGGGCGCGACCCACACCGCCGGCCTCGCGCGGGGCCTCGACACGGCGGTGCCCGAACGCGCCGCCGTCCTGTTCGACGAGACGCCCATCGTCGGCGGCGTCGCCGTGATAGAGAACGCCCGCGACCGGGCGGCGGAGATAGTCGGCCTCCCCGTCGAGGCCATCCCGGACGAGGAGCCGAGGCTCCTCGAACGCTCGAAGGAACTCCTCCCGATGCTGCCGGTGACGGACCTCGACCTCCTCGTGGTCGACGAGATAGGCAAGGACGTCTCGGGGACGGGGATGGACACCAACGTTATCGGACGGATGCGCTACCACGGTCAGCCGGAACCCGAGGGGATACAGTACGACCGCATCTACGCCCGGGGCCTGACCGAGGCGTCGCACGGTAACGGCATCGGGGCCGGCCTCGCGGACTACGCCCACGTCGACCTCGTGTCGGAGATAGACCTGACCGAGATGTACACCAACTCCATCACCAGCGGCGAGCCCCGGCGGGGCAACATCCCGACCGTCGTCCCGACCGACGAGGTGGCGCTGTGTGCGGCGTTCGCCAACACCGGCCGGCGCGACCCCGCGGAGATGCGCATCGCGCGTATCCCCAACACGCTCGACCTCGGGCGGTTCCTGGTGAGCGAACCCATCGCGGCCGAACTCGAGGGGAGAGAGGACGTGCGGGTGCTGGACGACAGGCCCCTCGACCTGCAGGACGGAGCGCTCCCCGCCCCGCGGTACGAGGGCTGACGGGCGGCGGCGAAAAGGCTACGGGGGTGTCCCCCGGTGTTCGAGTATGCCCCCGAGCGACGAGCGCGGCGACTCGAAGTACCGACAGCTCGTGGCGGAGATGAAAGGCGGCGTCGGCTGGCGCGACCTGCGCGCGACGGACCAGCGACGTGCGCCCGACCGCGACGTAGCGATAACCGACGTGCACACCGCCGTCGTGGAGGGTAACTTCCCGTGGGTGCTGGTGCGCGTCGAGACGGACGCCGACGAGTACGGCCTCGGCGAGGCGTTCCCCGGCCCGGCGAGCGAGTTCGTGGAGTTCCTGCGGCCGGCGCTGGTCGGGCAGAACCCGCTCGACGTGGACCGACTGGTCGAGCACATGACCCAGATACTCTCGGGGCTCGGCGGGTCGACGGGGTACGCGCAGGCCGCCGTCAGCGGGGTCGAGATAGCGCTCTGGGACGTGGCCGGCAAGGTGACCGGCCTCCCAGTCTACCAGCTACTCGGCGGGAAGTACCGCGACGAGGTGCGCATCTACGCCGACTGCCACGCCGGGGAGCACCTCGCCGAAGCCGCCGCGGCGGACCCGGCGGCGGCCTACGCGCCCGAAGCGTACGCCGCCACGGCGGCCGAGGTGGTCGACGAGGGGTTCGACGCGCTCAAGTTCGACCTCGACGTGCGGGTCGACGACGCCGACACCGCGACCCGCCGCCTGTCGAACGCGGCGGTGCGTCACAAAGAGCGCGTGGTCGAGGCGGTCCGGGACGCCGTGGGGCCGGACCCCGACGTGGGGTTCGACCTCCACTGGAACTTCTCGGTCGAGACGGCCACGAAGGTGGCCCGCCGCCTCGAACCCTACGACCTCGCGTGGCTGGAAGACCCCGTTCCGCCGGAGAGTCCCGAGACACACCGGCGAGTGACCGAGTCGACCAGCACACCCATCCTCGCGGGCGAGAACCTCACCCGCGTCGAGGGGTTCGTCCCGTTTCTCACCCAACAGGCCGTGGACGTGGTCGCGCCGGACCTACAGAAGTGCGGTGGGCTGTTAGAGTTCCGCAAGATAGCCACCCTCGCGGACGCGTTCGACGTGCCCGTCGCCCCCCACAACATCTCCAGTCCGGTGGGGACGATGGCGAGCGTCCACGCCTGCGCGACGGTGCCCAACGCGTTCGCGCTGGAGTGGCACGCCCGGGAGGTGGACTGGTGGGACGAACTGCACGACGGCGACGACCCCCTCATCGAGGACGGCTACATCGAGGTGCCCGAGCGGCCCGGCCTCGGCGTGGAACTCGACCGCGACGTCGCGGAGGCTCACCTCGCCCCGGGCGAGACGCTGTTCGAGTGAGTCGCTGCCGCCTCAGTCGTCCAGCACCGCGACCACCGGCACGTCGGCCGAGAGCAGGATGGACTGGGTGG
The DNA here is from genome assembly GCA_046097085.1 of Haloferacaceae archaeon 50. Taxonomy (GTDB): domain Archaea; phylum Halobacteriota; class Halobacteria; order Halobacteriales; family Haloferacaceae. Next base: position 236,692 of record CP175569.1, read on the forward strand.
CGCTCCCGAACAGTGCCTTCCCCGTCGGCGAGCGCTTGCGGCCGCCCGCGACGAGATACCGGGCGTCGACGCGTTCGGCCTCGTCGAGTATCTCGTCGACCACCTCGCCGACGCGCCCGCGCGTCGTGACGCGCCCCGGACTGTCCGTCGACGCCGCCACCACGTCGCGTGCGATGCCCTCGGCGTCCGTCCCGCCGTGTTCCAGCGTGTACTCCTCGATTCGCTCGTCGCGGCGGCGGTCGAACGCGTCCTTCGCGAGGACGTGGAGCACTACGAGTTCCTCCCCGTACGCGTCCGCGAGGTCCTGCCCCACGGTTACGACGCGGTCCGGCTTGTCGTCACCGTCGACTGTGGCGAGTATCGTCATCAGGTAACAGGTCTCAAACGCACCCCTTAAAAGTTGCCCGGCGGCGGCCCCGCCGGAGAGGGTCGACACCGTGTTCCAGTGCGGACGTGGGGTGTCGGCTCTCCCCACTACCGCCGCTCGTGGGAGCCACGACCGCCGACGAGGCGATCAGGCGGCGCTACTCGTAAACCCGCCGGCCAGTCTTGTTCGCTTCGATGAACTCCCAGTCGTACTCGACGCCGAGGCCCGGGCCGTCCGGGAAGCCGACGGTCCCTTCGTCGTCGATGCTGTCGAGTTGGTCGGTGTAGTCGCCGGCGTAGATCGGCGGCGTCGTGTTCGGGGTCTTCGGACCGACGAGCGACATCTCGTAGTAGTTCGTGTTGCGAATGGCCGCCAAGCACTGGCGCTGTGCGGGACCGGGCGCGTGGAACTCGACGTCGAGCCCGAACCCCTCGGCGGCGCGGGCGCGCTTGATCGCCCCGGTTATCCCGGCGTCGTACTCCGGGTCCGCGCGCACGAAGTCCGTCGCCTCGTTGGCGATGAAGTCGGTGAAGGGTTCCAGGCCCCGGACGTGTTCGGTCTGGAGGATCGGCGTGTCGAGCATCTGGCGGAGTTTGCGGTGGGCGTGCTGGGAGATGCCGCCGTCGCGGTAGGGATCCTCGTACCAGTAGAAGTCCTGTTCGTCGCAGGCCTTCCCCACTTTGAGCGCGTCGCCGAACGTCTCGATCTGGCACGCGGGGTCGAGCATCAGGTCCATCTCGTCGCCCACCCGTTCACCCACCGCGTGAACGGTGTCTATGGTGCGCTGAGTGTCACGCCACTGGCCGCCCCACGGGTGAATCTTGAAGCCTCGATAGCCCATATCGAGGCACTCCTCGGCGAAGTCGGCGTACGCTTCGGGGGAGTCCAGGCCCCCGTTCATATCACCGAAGTAGGTCGAGGCGTAGGCGGGGATGCGCTCGCGGTACGTACCGAGCAGTTCGTGGATGGGAGCGTCGTAGTACTCGCCGGCAAAGTCCCACAGCGCGATGTCTATCGGCCCCATCCCCATCCGGTCGTACTTCCGGAGGGCGCGCTTGATCTCCGACCAGTGCTTCTCGCGCTTCAGCGGGTTCTTCCCCACGAGGTAGTCCGCGACCATGTTGAGCTCGGCCATGCCCGGGGAGTTACCGCCGACGTACTCGCCGACGATGCCCTCGTCGGTGTGTACCTGCACCCCGAAGAGGTGGCGCTTGAACGTCGATCCCGGTTCGTAGACCATGTGGAAACCGTCGGGCGTCGGGCCCTGTTCTTCGAGTTCGTAGGCGAACTCTGTACTCACGATCTTCGTGATAGTCGGGGGCACGGGCGTACTGAGTAAGGGGGTCCGATAAATATTCGGGTCCAAGCAGGTATAGCGTTCGGAATCCCGCGTGGACACTGAGAGTTGACCGATGGCTCACCCTTCGACCGTATCCGAACACCGCCGCGACGGAGTGAGAAAAGGCTAATTCGCTCCGGACGCACCACCGAACGATGACACGAAACGCGCGCGAGGCGTTCGACGGGGTCCACTGCCCGCTCGTCACGCCGTTCGAGGACGGACGCGTCGACCACGAAACGCTCGCGGCCCTCGTCGACCACGTCCGGGAGGGCGGCGTCGACGGACTCGTCCCCTGCGGCACCACCGGCGAGTTCGCCAGCCTCGACGCCGAGGAGTACCGGGCGGTGCTCGAGACGACGGTCGAACACGCGGGCGACGCGCCGGTGATGGCGGGCACCGCCGACACCAGCGTCGCGGGGACGCTCGAACTCGTCGAGACGGCGGCGGACGTCGGCGCCGACGCCGCCCTCATCACCCTGCCGTTCTTCCACACCGCCAACGACCCGGCCGGCAACGCCGCGTTCATCGAGGCGGTGGCCGACGACGCCGCCCTCCCGATATACCTCTACAACATCCCGGCCTGCACGGGACAGGAGATACAGCCGTCGGTGGTGGCGTCGGCGGCCGACCACGAGAACGTCGTCGGCCTCAAGGACTCGGGCGGCGACTTCAACTACTTCCTCGAACTCCGGCGGCAGACGCCCGACGGCTTCCAACTGTTCCAAGGGTTCGACAGCTACCTCGTGCCGGGGATGGCGTTCGGCGGGGCCGGCGGCGTGAACGCCCTCTCGAACGTGATTCCCGGGGCGTACGCCGCCGCGTACGAGGCGATGGCGGACGGCGACTTCGACGCCGCCACCGAGATACAGGTCGAGGCTATCAACCCGCTGTTCCAGCAGTGCGTGGAACACGGCTTCGCGCCCGCGACGAAGGCGGGGCTCGCGGCGCGCGGAGTCCTCCCCACCGACGCCGTGCGGCCGCCGCTGGTCGAACTCGACGACGACGCCCGCGGGGAGATAGCGACGCTGGTCAAGGACGCGGCCGACGCGTACTGACGCCGCCTCGGGCCACCGCATCCGCGGCGCGGCCGTGGCGCGGCCGTGGCGGAGACCCCCGCGCTCGGTGAAGTTATATGTGGGACGGTACCGAACACCGATACGATGCAGTCTCGCGCGCTCGTGATGACGGAGGACGGAGCGGTGGAGCAACGAGAACTCGACGTACCCGACCTCGGCCCGGGGGAGGTGCTGGTCCGGGTCGAGTTGACGGGCATCTGCGGGTCGGACGTCCACATGCGGTCGGGCGGGATGGACCTCGACTACCCAGTGGTGCCCGGCCACGAACTCTCCGGCGTCGTCGAGGAGGTAGGCGAGGAAGTGGAGACGGACTCGAAGGGCGACCCCGTAGCGGAGGGCGACGCCGTCACCGTCGTCCCCGGCATCAACGCCACCGAGGACTGGTACACCGACCACCTCCCGGCCCGACCGCTGGCGTGTACGGACCGCAAGGTGTACGGGTTCCGCTCGGCCGACGACCCGCCCCACGCCCACGGCGGCATGAGCGAGTACTTCGTGATAGAGGAGGACGCCCACTTCTTCACCCTGCCCGACGGCATGGACGTGGAACTCGGCGCGCTGGTCGAACCGCTGTCGGTGGCCACCCACGCGTTCGACCTGACGTACCAGCCGGGGGTGCCGTGGATACGCGAGGGGTTCGGCCTCGGGCAGTCCATCGCCGTGCAGGGCGCGGGCCCCATCGGCATCCTCGCGGCCGCGGCCGCCAGCACCGCCGGGGCGGGGCAAGTGATAGCCATCGACATGGTGCCGGAGCGACTCGAACTCGCCGAGGAGTTCGGCGCGACGGACACCGTGGACCTCTCCGAGTACGAGGGCGACGGGTTCGTGGACGCGGTGAACGACCTCTCGCCCAGCGGCGACGGCCCCGACGCGGTGGTGGAGGCGGTGGGCCACCCCTCGGCGTTCGAGCAGTCGCTGGACCTCGTCCGGAAGGGAGGGACCGTCGTCGAACTCGGGCACTACGTCTACAACGGCGAGGCCGAGGTGGACCCCTCGCAGATAATCCACCGCGAGATAAACATCCGTGGGAGCCTCGCGTACCCGCCCAACCAGTTCGAGGCGTCCATCTCCGTGCTCGACTCGACGAAGGAGGACCTGCCGTACCGGAAACTGTTCAACCACCGGGTCGGCTTCGACGAGGCGGAGGCGGCCTACGACGCGCAGGAACGCGGCGACGCCTACCGCGCGACCATCCACCCGTGGGAGTGAGTCACGGAGGGCGGTGACGGCGCGACGGGTGCACGCCCGCCGTCCGCGTCGCCGCCGACGCGCCGGCGACCGTCAGTCGAACGTCCGGCGGTCCACCGCCGCGTCGGCGACGTAGTCCCAGTCGTAGTCGACCCCCAGCCCCGGCCCCTCCGGGACGTCCACGGTCCCGTCGGCGGCGAGTTCGCCCGGGTCGTCGGTGTACTCGGCGTACACCGGGGCTTCGGCGTGTATCGACTCCGTCCCCGGTCCCATCAGCCCCAGTTCGTAGTAGTTGCTGTTACGCGTCGCGGCCATGCAGTGGCGCTGGGCGGGACCGGCGAGGTGGAACTCTACGTCGAGGCCGAACCCCTCTGCGACCCGAGCAATCTTCATGGCCCCCGTGACGCCGCCGTCCCACGCGGGGTCGGCGCGCAGGAGGTCCGTTGCGTCGGCCGCCGCGAAGTCGGCGTGGGCCTCGACGCCGCGCACCATCTCCGTCTGGAGGAGCGGCGTGTCCAACCGCTCGCGGAGTTTGCGGTGGCCGTGCTGGGAGACGCCGCCGTCGCGGTAGGGGTCCTCGTACCAGAAGAAACCCTGCTCGTCGCAGGCGCGGCCCACCCGGAGGGCGTCGGCCCACGTGTCGTAGGCGCAGACGGGGTCCATCATGAGGTCCATCTCGTCGCCCACCCGCTCCCCCACCGCGCGCACGGTGGCCGCGTCGCGTTCGGCGTCGCCGCCCGCCTCGTCGAGGACGGGATGAATCTTGAACGCCGGGAACCCCGCGTCGAGACACTCCTCGGCGAAGTCGGCGTAGTCCTCGGGCGAGTCGAGAGCGCCGCCCTCGGTCCCGAAGTACGTCGAGGCGTACGCCGGGAGGCGTTCGCGGTAGGTGCCGAGCAGTTCGTGGATGGGGGCGTCGTGGTACTTGCCGGCGAGGTCCCACAGGGCGATGTCTATCGGTCCGACCCCCATCCCGTCCGTCGCCCGGAGCGCGCGCTTGGCGTCGGCCCAGATGCGCTCTCGGCGGAGGGGGTCTCGCCCCACGAGGGTCGGCGCGAACGAGCGCACCTGCGCGAACCCGGGTGCGGTGCCGCCCACGTACTCGCCGGTGACGCCCTCGTCGGTGCGGACGCGCAGGGCGAACGTGGTTCGCTCGTGGGTCTCGCCCGGCGCGTGCGCGAGGAGGCCCGCGCGTCGGTCGTAGCGAGCGTCCTCCAGGGGGTGCGCGAACTCCACCGTCTCGACTTCCGTGATGGTCGGTGCCATACATCACACACCGAGGGGGCCGGGAAGAACGTTCCCCTCGGGCGGCCCCGCGGCGTCGACCCGAGTGTCGCGTGCTCGCCGCCGGTCGGGGACGGCGGACACAGCGCTGGCGGTGCCGACTCTCACCCGGACGGATCGACCTCGTAGGCGTCCCGCGCGTCGGCCGACACGCGGTAGCCGTGGCCGGGCGTCTCGGAGAGGACGACGCGCCCGTCCTCGATCGTCGGTGCGTTCTCCAGCACCTCGCCCGCGTCGTACTCCGGGATGTACTCCACCAGCCATCCGTTGGGAGCGGCCGCGACGAGGTGGGCGCTCACGGCGTAGTAGACGTGGGGCGCGAAGGGGACGCCGTGGCGGTGGGCGAGGTGGGCCACCTCCCACTGTCCGGAGACGCCGCCCGCGCGGAGCAGGTCGGGTTGGGCCACCTCCATCCCCCCGGCGGCGAGGAGGTGGCGAAACTCCTCGGGGCGGTTGAGCATCTCGCCGGCCGCGAGAGCGGGGACGATGCGGTCGGCCACGCGGGCGTGGCCGTCGAGGTCGAACTGCGAGATGGGCTCCTCGACCCACGCGACGTCGTACGGTTCGAACCGTTCCACCGTCCGGACCGCCTCGGCGACGGTCCACGACTGGTTGGCGTCGACGAGGAGGGTGGCGTCGGGACCGACCGCCTCGCGTATCGCGCCGAGGCGGGCCGCCTCCGCGTCGGGCGCTCTCGCTCCGACCTTGGTCTTGAACGCGTCGAACCCCTCCTCGGCGTAGGTCCGGTGACGGGCGGCCGCCTCGTCGGCGTCGAACGCCGCGTCCATCCGGGAGCAGTACGCGCGCACCGACGGGTCGTCGCCACCGAGGAAGCGGAACAGGGGCTGGTCGGCCGCCTTCGCCTTGAGGTCCCAGAGCGCCACGTCCACGGCGCCCCGCGGGTTGGCGGAGAACCCGCGTTCGCCCGGGTAGTAGAGCGCTCGGTCGCGCATCGCCTCGCGTATCGCCTCCGTCTCGAACGGGTTCCGCCCCAGGAGGAGGTCAGCGAGTTCGTCGCGCAGGTACGACTCGAAGAGGTGCGGGACGCGCCACGTTCCGAGCCACCCCATCCCCCGGAGGCCCTCGTCGGTGTCGAGTTCGACCACCACCCAGTAGCGCTCAGAGACGGAGGTCCGGGCGTCGCCGAACTCCTCGCTCGTCGGGAGACACAGCGTGTACGTCTCTACGCCGGTGATGCGCATGGCGGACGTGGGCGGGCGGGACACGTAAGCGTACCCCCGCGACGGTCGGACCCCACCCGGCGCGCCGAACGCCAAGGCGCCCGCGGCCCACGGGCGTCAACGCGTGACGTTCCTCCCGGAGTCGTCGTCGAAGAGGTGGACCTTGTCGAGGTTGGCCGTGAGGGTGATGGTCTCGTCCTCGACGGCCGTACTCTCGGGGGAGACGCGCGCGGTTATCTCCGTCTCGGCACCCACCTCCGGCACGAGCGTGAGGAACTTGTCCGACCCCATCGGCTCGATGACCTTCACGAACGCCTCGAACGTCGCCCCCTCGCCGGTGCCGCGGCCGCCCACGGTGGCGTCGTTGAGGTTCTCGGGGCGGATACCCAGCGTGGTGTGGTCGAGCGACCCGCTCCACTCGTCGAGTTTGCGCGCTTTCGCGTCGGGGAGTCGGAACTCGAAGTCGAAGTCGGCCGAGCGGACGCGGTATCCGTCGCCGTCCTCGACGACGTCGACGGGCAGGAAGTTCATGGGCGGTTCGCCGATGAACCCCGCGACGAACCGGTTGACCGGCCGGTCGTAGAGTTCCTGGGGCGGGCCGACCTGCTGGATTTCGCCGTTGTCCATCACGGCGATGCGGTCGCCGAGCGTCATCGCCTCGGCCTGGTCGTGGGTCACGTAGATGGTGGTTTTCCCCACCCGCTTGTGGAGTTCGTTGAGTTCGGTCCGCATCTGGACCCGGAGTTTGGCGTCGAGGTTCGACAGCGGTTCGTCCATCAGGAACACCGCGGGTTCGCGCACGATGGCGCGGCCGAGGGCCACCCGCTGTTGCTGCCCGCCGGACAGCGCCGAGGGTTTGCGGTCGAGCAGTTCCGAGATGTCGAGCATCCGTGCGGCCTCCTCGACCCGGCGGTCTATCTCCTCCTCCGGGAAGTGCCGGACTTCGAGCGGGAACGCGAGATTCTCGCCCACGGTCTTGTGGGGGTAGAGCGCGTAGTTCTGGAACACCATCGAGATGTTGCGCTCGCGCGGGTCGAGCCCCGTGACGTCCTCGCCGTCGATGACGATGCGCCCGTCCGTCGGCTCTTCGAGGCCGGCCACGGTGCGGAGCGTGGTCGTCTTGCCACACCCCGAGGGGCCGACGAGGACGAGGAACTCGCCGTCGAGGATGTCCACCGAGACGTCGTCGACGGCGACGACCTCGCTTCCGCCGCCCTCGTTGAACACCTTCGTTATCGCGTCTATTCGGACGTTCGACTCCGCACGGCCGTCCGTTCCCGATCCGTGCTCCGTCTCCGTCGCCGCCTGTTGCGGTTCGTTACTCATGGTGTGCGTGTCGGTGTCAGCGCGTCCGCGATCGGTCGTGCGTGAGCTATGCGCCTCGTCGAGGACGCTCGTCGAGCGGGTCGGGTCATCCCTTCAGCGCTCCCGAGGTGAGTCCGGTCACGATGTACTGCTGGAAGAACATCACGATGAAGATAGTCGGGATGATGGCGAGGATGGACGCGGCGGCCATCGACGCCCACGAGACGGACACGTCGCCGACGAACTTGAACACGGCCACGGAGATGGGCATCGACTCCAGCGTGCTCGTGACGATGAGCGCGAACAGGAACTCGCGCCACGAGTAGAGGAAGGTGAGGATGCCGCAGGCGGCGATGCCCGGCCGCGCGAGCGGCAGGGCCACCTTCCGGAACGCCTGAAACCGTGTACAGCCGTCGACCCGGGCCGACTCGTCTAGGTCCTCCGGAATCGAGATGAAGAAGTTCCGCATGATGTAGATCATCAGCGGCAGCCAGAGGTACACCTGCGCGACGATGATGCCGTGCAGCGTGTTCAGCATGCCCGTCCACGCCATCAGCTGATAGTAGGGGACTACCAGTCCGATCGGCGGGAAGAGCCGCGAGAAGATGACGCCGATGAAGATGAGGTTGTCGAACGGGAAGCGGAACCGGCTGAACGCGTAGCCGGCGGGCGTCGCCAGCACGAGGACGATGGCCGTCGTGACCGTCGCGATGACGAACGTGTTGAAGATGGCCTTCCAGTAGCTCTCGCCGATGAGCACCGTGAAGTACGTCTCCAGCGTGGGGTCCCGCGGGAGGTAGGTCAGGTTGTAGATGGCCGAGTTCGCCTTGAACGAGGTGATGAGTTCCCACGTCAGCGGGACGAGGACGGAGAGAACGGCCACCGCCAGGACGATGTGGACGACGGCGGGGCTCTCTACCACGTCCCAGAACCGCTGGCGGGACTCGTAGCTGAACCGCTCGTACCCCTCGTCGGCGTGGCTCACGGGACGCACCTCCGGCTTCGGCCGCGTGGCGTTCGGGGTCGGGCGTGCGGTCGTACTGTGCGTCGCGTCGTCCGGACGGGAGTCGTGTTGTCTGTCATGGGTTCACTCTTCGATTCGTTCGAGCACGAACGTGACGTAGAACGCCGCCACGAGGATGGTGATGCCGACGAGGAACGCCGCGACGGCGGAGGCGTACCCGAACCGGAGGTTCACCATCCCCTGCCGGTAGATGTAGATACTCAGCGTCGTGGTCGAGACGCCGGGACCGCCCTGCGTCATCGGGTAGATGACCGCGAACGCGCGGAACGCGAACATCCACGTGATGAGGCCGACGATGGCGAAGTACGGCCGCAGGTACGGGAGCGTAATGTTGCGGAACGCCTGGAACGTCGTCGCTCCGTCGACCTTGCCGGCGTCGTACATGTGCTGCGGGATGGACTGTAGGCCCGCGAGGAAGACGATCATGGCGAAGGGCATCCGCGCCCACGCGTCGACAATCGTCACCAGCGCCAGCACGTACGTCTGGTCGGCCAGCCACGCGATACCGCTATCGACGAGGCCGAGGTCCAACAGCACCATGTTGATGAGACCGAACTGACCGCCCTGTAGCATCCACTTCCAGATGAGGGCGGCGACGGCCAGCGGGATCGCCCACGGGAACATCATCACGGTGGAGTAGACGTTCCGCAGGCGCTGTCTGGCCACGTGGTTGATGGCCAGCGCCACCGACAACCCGCCGGCCACGGTGAGAAACAGCGAACCGAACGAGTAGAACAGCGAGTGGCCGAAGAAGTCCCAGAACGCCGACGAGTTGAGCATGTTGACGTAGTTCTCGACGCCGACGAAGCGCATGGGGACGCCCGGCGTCGCCAGGTAGAACGACTGGTAGAGCATGTACGCCATCGGGTAGATGAAGATGGCGAGGATGACGAACAGCGCCGGTCCCATCATCGCCAGCACGATATGGTCGTTGACCAACTTCGCTACCCGTCCCCGCAGTCCGTCGCTGTAGCCGTGCCGTTGTGGCGAGCCGTAGTCCGTCTCCGTCTCTGTTGCCATGCCGTATCACCTCCGGACGGTCAGTTCTGCCCCAGCACGGTGTCGACGAAGTCCTGCGTCTGGTCGAGCGCCTTCTTCGGCGCGACGTTGCCGGCGATGGCCTTCTGGAGGTTCTCGCTCAGGCGCTGGCGGATGACGCGCGACTGCGGGTATATCTCCTGTACGTTGTTCTTGACGGCCGTGCCGCGCACGTCGGCGTACAGCGCGGCGTTCGTCTCGGCGGCCTGGTCGTACACGTCGCTCACGAAACACTGGTTGCCCTCGACGACGAACTCGAACCAGGCGCTCGGGAAACTCCAGCGGGCGTCCATGTACACCATCGAGGCGAGTTTGTGCCCCGCCGGCGCGTTGTTGTTGATGCCGAACCCGGTGGGGGCCGCGATGCCCTTGCGCTGGGGGTTCGGCGCGCCGTCGTCGCCCTTGGCCTGCACCGTCGGGCGGTACTTCTTGCCGTCGCCGCCGAACTGCTCGACGGCCCGCGGCACCAGATCGCCGAACACCGGGACCATCGCTATCTGGCCGGAGAGGAAGCCGTCGGCCAGGTCGCCCTGCGTGTAGTTGACCACCTCCTTCGGGACGTACCCCTTCTCGCGCCACTCCACCATCTTCTCGAGGGCGTAGACGCCGGCCTGGGAGTTGAACGACACCGTCTTGTCGTCGGAGACTATCTGCCCGCCCGCCTGGTAGAACATCTTCAGGAAGTCGCGGACTGTGTAGACCAGCGACGCCCCGCGGTAGGCCCACCCCGCGACGTCGGTCCCCTTGAACGCCTCCATCACCGTCTCCATGTCGGACCACGTGTACTTCCCGTCCTGTATCTTCGAGATGACATCGTCGGAGACGCCCTGCTGGCGCATCAGGTCGGGTCGCGTGTGGACGAGGCTCCCCTCGTTGATGTTCGGGCCCAGCCAGAGGTGGTCGTTGAGGCGGAAGTTGTTCTTCGCCAGGCTGAGGTACGGCTTCCACATCTCCTCTCTGCTCATCACGGGGTCGACCTGCTGGAGGTAGCCGTTGTTGACGAACGGCGTGAGCGACTGGCCCGTCACGACGAGGAACGCGTGGGGTTTCGACTCGCCGGCGTTGAGGAAGGCCGCCTCCTTCGAGACGGCCTGGTCGACGACGATCTCCAGCGGTTCGATGGTGATGCCCGTCCGCTCTTCGAACATGGCGTAGGTCGCCACCGTCGCCGGGTCGTACTTGAGGGACCCGAAGTTGAGCACCTGTATCTTGTCGACGTCGCTCGCGGCGGTGTCCTTCCACCCCTTCGGGGGCTGCCACGGCGCGCTCTTTATCGCCCCCGAGTTCTTCCACGCCTGCTTGTTCGTCTGCTTGCCGCTCGACGGTATCTGCTCGCGTTTTTCGAGCGGCCAGTCGTCGAGCGTCGTCATGCGGCGTTCCTTCCAGTTGTCGCCGAACCCGATGGACTTCGCCTCGGAGAGGACGCCGCCGCCGGCCGTCGTTTCACCGCCGCCGCTACCGCCGCTTCCGCCGCTGCCGCCGCCGCTGCCACCGCTTCCGCCGCCGCCCGGCGGTTCGTTACCGCCCATGCAACCCGCGAGTCCGGCGGCGCCGCCGACGCCGAGATACTTGAGTAACGCTCTCCGGTCTACCTCGTTCTCAATGCCATGTGTTGGCATAACAAATTTGTACGAGGATTGCCGGTAAAAACACTGTTGATACAACGATTATAGTAATTATTCTTACTTGAAAATAATAACTGGATACGAAAGGTCTAACCGCGGATTTCGGAGAGGAAACCGACGGCTTCGGTGGTCGGTCAGCCGTCCGGATCGACCGGGACGGGGCGGCGAAATCGCCGTCGTCGAACGTCGGCGCCGTCAAACAGGTCCCGGCGGACGAAGTCGACTTACCCCGCGCCGATGGCGTTGCCGTGCGAGGGACCGGTCAGCGCCCGGGCAGGGATGCGTTTTACCTCGCGTACGCCGCCGCGGATGAAATTCTCCCGTCGCGGTGGTGACCGAAAGGACGCGTCACTCGCCGCTCTCTCGTGGGCAACGGTACCGTGGTGCATCTTTTTCCCCACGTCCGACGATGGTCGGGTGATGGAGATAACTGACGTCACGGCGGTTCCGCTGTCGGACCCGGTCCCGGAGGAGAAGCGCCACCGGACGGACCTCGGCACGAAGGTGAAAAGCGACGCGGTACTCGTGTTCGTGGAGGCGGACGACGGAACCCGGGGGATGGGGGCGTCGCTCGGGACGCCGCCGGTGGTCGAGAGCGTGGTCGAACACGAACTCGCGCCGACGCTGGAGGGAGAGGACCCCCTCGACACCGAGCGGTGCTTCGAGAAGATGTACGCGGGGTCGCGGTGGAAGCCGTCGCTCGACGCCGGGTACGCCCAACCCCGCGAGGACCGGCGGGGCGTCACCATGGAGGCCGTCGCGGGCGTCGACATCGCGCTCTGGGACCTCAAGGCGAAGCACCTCGACCTACCGCTGTACAAGCTACTCGGGGCGGCCCGAGACTCGATTCGGGCGTACGCCTCGGGCGGGTGGGCCCCGGGCGAAGCGGCGGGCGAGGAACTCGCCGGTTACGTCGACAAGGGGTACGACGCGGTCAAGATGCGGGTGGTGGGGGAGGACGGCTTCTCGCTCGACCGGACGGAGTCTCGGGTGGCGGCCGCACGCCGCGCCGTCGGCGATGACGTGGACCTGATGGTGGACGCCCACGGGTCGCTCGACGTCTCGACGGCGATTCGGCTGGCGAAGCGACTGGAAGCGTACGACGTCGACTGGTTCGAGGAACCCGTCTCGCCCGACGACCACCCCGGCCTCGCCGAGGTGCGCCGCGCGACGTCCGTCCCGGTCGCGACGGGCGAACGGGAGTTCACGCGCTTCGACTTCCGGAGCCTGTTCGACCACGACGCCGTGGACGTCGTCCAACCCGACATCGCCCGCGCGGGCGGCATCACCGAGTCGCGGCGTATCGCCGCGATGGCGTCCGCGCGCGGCCTGCGAGTCGCCCCCCACGCGTGGGGGAGCGGCGTGCTCTTCGCCGCGAGTATCCACCTCGCGATGGCGACGCCCAACTGCCACGTCTTGGAGGTGAGTCAGGCACACATGCCCATGCTGTTCGACCTGTTCGAGGAGGAGTTCGACGTGCAAAACGGCGTGGCTCGCCCGCCGGACCGACCGGGACTCGGGTTCACCCTCCGCGACGACTACGCCGACCGGTTCGAGTACGTCGAGGGACCGGAGTACGTGTTCTGAACCGCGCGACGCCGTCTCGACGCCGGCGGTCAGTCACTCGTAGACGTGGACGCTCCCCGTCTGGTTCTCTTCGATGAACTCCCAGTCGTACTCGACGCCGAGGCCCGGACCGTCGGGCACGGGAACGGTTCCCTCGTCGTCCACCGCGTCGATGTAGTCGGAGTAATCGCCGGCGTACACCGGCGCGATGGGGTTGTCGACTTCGGGGTGGACCAGCGCGAGTTCGTAGTAGTTCGCGTTGCGCGTCGCGGCCATGCAGTGGCGCTGTGCCGGGCCGGGCGCGTGGTACTCCACGTCCAGGCCGAACCCCTCCGCGACCCGCGCTATCTTCATCGCGCCCGTGATGCCCGCGTCGTACTCCGGGTCCGCCCGCACGAAATCGGTGGCGTCGTTCGCCACGAAGTCCGTGTGCGGTTCGAGTCCGCGGACGTGTTCGGTCTGGAGGATGGGCGTGTCGAGCAGTTCTCGGAGTTTGCGGTGGCCGTGCTGTGAGATACCGCCGTCGCGGTAGGGGTCCTCGTACCAGAAGAAGCCCTGCTCGTCGCAGGCCCGTCCCACCTTGAGGGCGTCGCCGAACGTCTCGTACTGGCACGCGGGGTCGAGCATCAGGTCCATGTCGTCGCCCACTCGCTCTCCCACCGCGCGCACGGTGGCTATCTCGCGGTCGACGTCGCGCCACTCGTCGCTCCCCCAGACGTGGACCTTGAACCCGGGATAGCCCATGTCGCGGCACTCCTCGGCGAAGTCGGCGTACGCCTCGGGGGAGTCGAGGCCGCCGTTCATGTCCGCCTCGTAGGTGGAGGCGTAGGCGGGGAGTCGCTCCCGGTACGTGCCGAGCAGTTCGTGGATGGGGGCGTCGTAGTACTTGCCGGCGAAGTCCCAGAGGGCGATGTCGATGGGACCCATCCCCATCCGGTCGTACTTCCGGAGAGCCCGCTTTATCTCCGACCAGTGCTTCTCGCGCTTCAGCGGGTTCTTCCCCACGAGGTAGTCCGCGAACGTGTTTATCTGAGCGGCGGCGGGCGAGTTGCCGCCCACATACTCCCCAGTGATACCCTCGTCAGTGTGTATCTTCAGGCCGAACTGCTTGCGGACGGTGGTCTCGCCCGGGTCGTAGATGAGGCTGAACCCGTCGGGGTTCTGACCCACGTCCTCCAGCGGGAACCCGAACTCGACGCTCTCGATGCGAGTGATGGTCGGTGCCATACCCGCGTATCGCCGATGGCGCGCATAAAGGTACGGGCGGACGTCCGATTGCTTTCGAGCGAGTAACTAAGAGGTTTGTGGTCCAATTACTATTGTCAGGCCCTAATCGGAATCGGGGTCGGCGTCGAGTCGCGACGCGGACCGACGACAACGTCTCGGGCGAGAGCGTCAAGAGTGTCGAGGCGACATCGAGAAGACGAGAAGACGTAGATTCGAGCCGGTATCACCGGGCGAGGCGAAGAGATTCTACGTCGTGGCTTCGGTCGTGACGGCTACGAATACGTGTCCCAACAGGGTGGTGTCCGCGGCACCGGGGCGCCGGCGGAGGCGGACACGTACGTCTCCCCGTAGAACGCGTCGACGACGGATTCTCGCCCGCGATAGTCGCCCGACAGGCACCGGACAGCGTCGACGTTGCGTCGCGGACCACGGCGAGACCCGGAAACGGTGTCCACTTCCGCCACGACCGAGACGGTCAACGCGACGACTCCGCCGTCGTCGCTACGGTTCGACGGTCCGCGGGAGTCTCTCCTTCCAAAAAGCCGTGTTTCACATAATTAATTGTACATTCGTGTCGTCGCTCGTCGGGGATTCACGCGTTACGGTCCACCTCCTCGAGTCGGTGGATACCCTCGACTGGACGGGACCTCAGAGGCGACGGCGGCCCGGACACCGGAGACCCCTCTCGCGACGCGACTTCATCATCGTTGAACTCTGGTTTTATCGCATACGTACGGGGCGTACGTCGGTTGATTCGACCCGCCATTACGTACATACAGGTGTAATGGAAGCGGACGATATCGCGGAGCGTACTTCGATAATGTTGAACCGGCGCGGCCGGACGGTGGACGAGTTCCGTCCGTCGGCCTTCCTCCCTCCACAGAAAAAATTAAATATGATAGTAGACGTTTACAGTTATCGATGGCAGCGCAAAAGGTTCTTGTGACGGGTCCGTTTGGCGAAGCCGGGGAGGCCATCCTCAACTACATGGCCGACGAGGAGGAGTACGAGTTCACGTACCTCAACCGAAGCGACCACCCGGAGTACGAAACGCACGTCGCCGACGTCGCCGACTACGAGGCGATGCGGCCGGCGTTCGACGGGCAGGACGCCGTCATCCACCTCGCAGCACAGTCGGACGCCGGGGCGGAGTTCGAGGACATCATCGAACCGAACGTAGTCGGCACGTACAACGTCCTCGAGGCGATGAGAGACGCCGGGGTGGAGAAGCTCATCTATGCGTCCTCTCAGCGCGTGATGGGTCTGTACGAGGAGGACCACGCCCCCGAACTCTACGAGGAGGACTACCCGAGCGAATACGACCCGCTCCGACTCACCCACGAGACGCTTCCCAAACCCGACGGCTACTACGGAGCCTCGAAGATGTTCGGCGAACACATGTGTCGGATACACGCCCGCCGCGACGGTGCGCCCGAACAGGTGTACTCCCTCCGCATCTCCAGCGTCCGCACCGCGGAGTACGACCACCCCTACGGCGACGCCGAACGGGGCGTCGACCGCGGCGACGAGGACAGAGTCGACGAAGACGAGGTGTGGGACCAGTCACAGACCGGGTCGTGGGAGCGCGGTAGCCCGGAGTACGAGGAGATGGTAGACCGCCTCAAGGCGTCGTGGACCTCCCAGCGCGACTTCGCACACCTGCTGGAGTGTTGCCTCCGGGACGATGACGTCACCTACGACACGTTCTACGCGGTCAGCGGGAACGACGCCCGCTGGTTCGGAATCGAGCACGCGAAGGCGGTACTCGGCTACGAACCGCGGGACAACGGCTCCGAGTGGGACAGTCCGCCCGAGTGAGCGTCGAGCGCGCGAGTCGAGCGGGAGTGCGGGAACGAGGGGACGGAGGAGTCCGCGTACCGCCTACCGACGCGCCTCACGACGCGTAGTCACCTCCAGTTACGTAGTGCGGTTCGGCATTTTCGAAACGGGAGCGACGCTGGCCGGGGGCGTGGGCGTCGGCAGAAGCGGACGTGAGTGGCGAACGGCGGACCGTCGACACCGGGGGCCGGGCCGGGACTCGACGGCTACTGAATCGAGTCCTCGGGGCCGACGACGTCGAGGTCCTCGTACAGTTCGTCGTAACCGTTCATCTCGAAGAGGTACGCCCCCGACGCTATCTCCTCGCGGGTGGTGCTCTCGGCGTCGAGTTTCTCGTGGGCGAGTTCGAGAACCCGTTCCGCGCCGTCGCCGGGAATGACGGCCAGACCGTCGTCGTCGCCGACGACGATGTCGCCGGGGTCGACGCTCACGCCACCGCAGGAGATGGTGACGTTGATGGAACCGGGGTCCTGCTTGAGCGGTCCCTGCGGATTCACGCCGCGCCCGTAGACGGGGAACTCCATCTCGGCTATCTCCCGGCTGTCGCGGTACGCGCCGTCGATGACGAGTCCGGAGAGCCCGTTCGCCTCGCAGGACCGGCACATCAACTCGCCGACGTGGCCCGTGTCGGTGTAGCCGTCGCAGTCGACGACCAGCACGTCACCGGGTTCGGCCATCGTTATCGCCTTGTGGATGATGAGGTTGTCCCCGGGAGACGCCTTGACCGTGACGGCGGTGCCGGCCATGTTCACGCCGTCGTAGGCCGGCCTGATTCCGGAGTCCATCGTCAGCCCGACGTTGCCGGTCACGTCGGAGACTATCGTACTCGGAACCTCCTCGAACGCGTCGACGGTTTCGCGGTCGGGTCGCTGGATGTCGTGTTCTACCGTGTGCATACGTCCGGCGACGGAGGAGTAGCACGTAAAGCCATCGGTGGGGCGTCCGTTCCCGTCGGCGGAGGCGTTCGAAAGAGAGACCCGCAAACACCGAAATCTATCGACCCCGGACCGGCCGTGTTAGCTCGTCGGACGCGTCACTGCTTCTTGATGCCGAGTTTGTCGACGAGGTTCCCGTAGTACTTGTACTGCTCTTGGAGGAACTTCTTGAGTTCTTCGGGGCCGCGCTTCACGCGGATGAAGTTGTTGTTCTCCATGAACTTCTTGAACCCGTCGTCCTCGTAGACGGAGTTGTAGACGTCGACGATCTTCTGCTTTCGCTCGTCGGACACGTCCGGGGGCGCGAAGTGCGCCAGCCACGAGCCGATGCGGACGTCGAGACCCTGACTCGCCAGCGTCTTCGTGTTCGGGAGCGCCTCTACCTGCTTGTCGAACGCGACGCCGAGCGCTTTGAGCTTTCCGTCTTTCACCTGCGGTGCGGCCTCCGCGGCGCCCACCGCGGTGCTGTCGACCTCGCCGTTGGCGACGGCCGTCATCGCCGACGCCGCGCCGTCGTAGGAGATGTGCTCCACCTTCACGCCCGCCTCGTCCGCGATGGCCGCTGCCGCCATGTGCCACGACGAACCGAACCCGGAGTTGGCCATCTTGATCTTGTTCTTCTGACCGTAGCTTATCCAGTCGTCGAGCGTCTTGAACTGGGAGTCTTTCTTGACTATCAGTGCCGCCGGGAACTCCGTGTACTGCATGACGGGTGCGATGTCGTCGGGGCTGAGGTCGGCGATGCCGAGATGCTCGTACAGCGCTATCTCGGGCGCCGTGCAGCCGAGCGTGTGTGCGCTGTCGGCGTTCGCGGCGGCGTTCATGCCGACGGAGCCCGACCCCCCGGTCTGGTTGCTGACGTTCCACGAGACGTCGGTGTAGCTCTCGGCCGCGTCGGCGATGGCGCGGCTGGTCCGGTCGGCGCCACCGCCCGCCGCCCACGGCGCGATTATCTCCACCTGTCGCGCCGGCCACGACTGTGACCCCGAGAGCTGTCCGAGGCACCCCGCCGTCGCCGCGAGACCCGAGCCCCCGACGACCCTTGCGAAGTTCCGCCGACTCAGCACTGTTCGCCCGTTGATGTCTCCACTGGCATCATCTGCCATACTAACCCTCATCTTAGTCTGCTACATTAAACCTTTGGTCTGAGCCGACGTGTTCGGGGAGGTGCGACGCGAACGCCGTACGTCCGGCCGGTACGCGTCGTGGTCCCGAGCCGTCGGACGCGTCAGTAGGCGTTGCGGGACCAGCGACCGCCGCACGGCGACGGGGCCGGAGCAGAGCCGCCGTTGTTTGCCGAGTCGTTCGTTCTGCATCTATCCCCGCGGAACCCGAAACATTATAATAGGCAACTGGCGAATCGAGCGTATGCGCGGATTGGCCAAGACGAGTCGCGAGTCCGGGAGTATGGAACTCGTCGACGTAGAGACGCCGACACCGGCGGCGGACGAAGCGCTGATCGAAGTCGACTACGCCGGGCTCTGCGGGAGCGACGCCGGGATATACGAGTTCAAGGCGGCGTTCGAGCGGATGGACCCGCCGACTATCATCGGTCACGAGTACACGGGGCGAGTCGTCGACGTGGGCGAGAACGTGACGCGCTTCTCCCCGGGCGAGCGCGTCGTCGAGCGTCCCATCCACGGCTGCGGCGAGTGCTACCAGTGTCAGACCGGGATGGAGAACGTGTGCGAGAACACGGCGCTCACGGGTATCGACCACGACGGCGCGTACGCCGGCTACATCACCGCGCCCGAGGGGTCGCTCCAGTCCGTGCCCGACGACGTGGAGCCACGGCACGCGGCGCTCGCGGAGCCGACGGCGGTCTGTACCCGGGCCGTCGTCGAGAACTCCCGCGTCGGCGCGGGCGACCGCGTCCTCGTCGCCGGACCCGGCCCCATCGGACTCCTCACCGCTCAGGTGGCCGACGCGCAGGGCGCGGACGTGACCGTCGCGGGCGTCGGCCCAGACACGAGCTACCGACTGCCGCTCGCGGAGGAACTCGGCCTCCCGACGGTCAGCGTGGAGGAGGCGGACCTCGCGGCGTACCGCGAGGCGTTCACCGACGGGCGGGGTTACGACGTCGTCTTCGACACGACCGGCCACCCGTCGGGGCTGTCGATGGCCGCCGAGGAAGTGCGGAAGGGCGGGCAGATCGTACTCGTCGGTCAACCCGGCGAGACGACGCTGTCGTACACCCCGCTCGTCCGCGCGGAGGTAGATATCCAGTGTTCCTACAGCGCGATGTACGAGGACTTCGACCGGGCGTTCCGGCTGAGCGCCTCGGGCGACGTCGACCACGAGACGTTTCTCGACGAGCGGTTCAGCCTGCTCGCGGCCGAGGAGGCGTTCGAGTCGTTCCTGGCCGGCGAGACCTGCAAGCCCGTCTTCGACGTCTCCGTTCTCCGCGAGTGACGCCGCAGTAGACGGTTACAGAGCGGGTCGAGAATCGAACGAGAGCGCGGACGTCGGCTGCCGACTCCGAGAGCCACCGCGCGCCGGAGGTGAAGCGCGTCGACGGAAGAGCGTGCGAGCCAGACGGTCGGCCGACTCACCTCGGGACGTCAGTGGAGGGTGAGATGTCCCTCCGGCGATCGACCGACGGGGGTGTCAGTCGATGCGCGGGTCCCACTCGTTCCATTCGCGCTCGACGAGATAGTCGTCGAGTTTCCCCTTCGGGTTCTCGAAGACGTGCGACCCGTGGAAGACGAGCAGCGTGTCGAAGTCGTGTTCGAGGAGTGCGTAGAGGTTCAGTTCCGCGTCCTCGTGGCTGTCGTTGAACAGCGCCGGCGGCGGGAGCAGGTAGCCCGCCGGGAGGCCGCCGCGGTCCGCGCCGTCCAGCACGTCGCCGGAGATGAGGATACCCCGGTCTTCGAGGAGGAGCGCGGACGTCGCCTCCGTGTGCCCGGGGACCTGAACGACCCGGATGTTCCCGTCAAGCACGTCGCCGTCCTCGTAGGCCACGTCGGGTTCCACGTCGAGGCCCGCCTCTTCGAGGTGTTCGTAGAGCTTGCTCTCGTCGGCCGGCATCGCGAGTTCTGGCGAGAACGCGTCCATCACGTGAGCGAGGCCGCCGTGGTGGCCGTGATCGCCGTGAGTCAGGACGACGCGGTCGACGGTCCCGTACTCCGACCGGAGCGTCTCGACGAGTTCCTCGCCGTTCTCGTCGAACGCGGTGTCGACGAGCGTTATCTCGCCCTCCTCCGGGACGTCCTCCAGCACGAACACGCGGACGTGCTCGAACTGTATCTGGTCGATACCCTCGACTACGTTACTGGCGCTCATCACTATGCCTCAGTTGCGATAACACTCTAATAAAACCGTCGGTCGTCGAGTCGTCTGGGCTCCATCGCTCCCCCGCGCGGTTCGGCGCGTTTCCGGCGACGTGGCGGCCCGCTCGGGGTCGTTTTCGTCCGAGAGACCAGTACCTTTATACAGTCGTCATTCGTGCCTTCGCAACACGAGCGTGATACAGTAATGATTAAACGATGGATAGGCGACGTGATCGAGCGGACTCCGACAAGTGTGCGCGGGACCGACCCCCTCTCCGTGGCGTTCGTGCTCCTCTCGCTCGTGGTCATCTACACCGCGAGCGGCTTCCCTGACCGAGGGCTGGTGGGACCCGAGTTCTTCCCGATCCTGATCTCCGTCGGTATCATCGTGTTCGCCGTCGCCGACATCCTGAGCGGGACGGAGACCGAACTCCGGATGACCGACCACGACTTCGGACCGCCGGCCGTCGTGTTCGGACTCCTCACGGGGTACGTCCTGTTGATGCCTGTGGTCGGCTTTCTCGTCGGCTCGATGCTGTTCCTGCCGGCGCTGCTCTACTACTCGAACATCCGCTCTACCCCCGCGTTGGTGGCGCTCTCGGTGGGCGTCCCGATACTGCTGTTCTACATCTTCGGCCGCATCTTCCTCGTGCGACTCCCGGAGGGGATAATCCCCGTCTCCCGACTGCTCCCGCAACTGCCGCTGGTGGTGGTGCTCTGATGGTCCTCGAGTACGTCGCACAGGGGTTCGCGAACGTCATGGACCCGGTGGTCATCGGGCTGATGATAGTGGGGATACTCCTCGGCATCCTCATGGGCTCCATTCCCGGGATGACCGCCACGATGACCATCGCCGTGTTGCTGTCGTTCACGTTCACGATGGACCCGGCCAACGGGATGATGCTGCTTCTCGGCATCTACGGCGGCGCGGTCTACGCGGGGTCGATACCGGCCATCCTCATCCGGACGCCCGGAACGCCGTCGGCGGCGGCGACTATCTTCGACGGCTACCCGCTGTCTCAGAAGGGGGAGGCGGGCCGGGCTATCAGGGTGAGCACCGTCGCCTCGTTCGTCGGCGGCGTGATAAGCGTCTTCGCGCTGATGTTCTTCTCGCCCGTCATCGCGGACGCCGCACTGAACTTTCAGTCGCCGGAGTTCTTCGCCCTCGCCGTCTTCGGCCTGACGATTATCGCCAGCGTAAGCGGTGACTCGCTCACCAAGGGGATGATCTCCGGACTCCTCGGGATGCTCATCGCGTCCGTCGGCATCGACCCGATAACGGGCTACCACCGATTCACGTTCGACGTCCCCGAACTCCTCACCGGCGTCGAGTTCATCGCGGTGATGATCGGACTGTTCGGCATCGCGGAGGGGTTCCGGAAGTACGCCGAGGGCATCGACGACGAGCGTGAGGAGGTCGAACAGGAGATGACGGGCCTGCTCCCGTCGCTCTCCGATTTACGGGCTATCGGGCCGGTGAGTCTCGGCTCGGGTGTCCTCGGCGCACTCATCGGCTCGATACCCGGCGC
This sequence comes from Haloferacaceae archaeon 50, assembly GCA_046097085.1. Taxonomy (GTDB): domain Archaea; phylum Halobacteriota; class Halobacteria; order Halobacteriales; family Haloferacaceae. The sequence goes on from CP175569.1 coordinate 258,487, forward strand.
GGGCGGCGATATCGCGGCGTTCATCACGTACAACGAGGCCACCCGGTGGCTGAAGGACGCGGTCCCGGCGTTCGGCGAGGGGAACATCCGGGGCGTCGCCGCCGCCGAGTCCGGCAACAACGCGAGCACCGGCGGCGCGCTCATCCCGACGCTGACGCTCGGCATCCCGGGGGACTCCGTCTCCGCGATACTCATCGGAGCCCTCCTCGTCCACGACGTGAACCCCGGGCCGGGTCTGTATCAAGAGCAACCGGAGCTACTGTACACCATCTTCGTCGGGTTCCTGCTCATCTACGTGTTCATCCTGCTGTTCGGCCTGCTCGGGGCCAACTACTGGGCACAGCTCATCACCATCCCGAAGCAGTTCCTCTGGCCGATAATCCTGTTGCTCTGTGTCATCGGCGCGATAGCGCTCAGGGGGAACCTCTTCGACGCGTGGGTGATGCTCGGTGCGGGGGTGCTCGGCTACGCGATGCGCTTCCGCGGCTATCCGCTCGCGCCGATGGTGCTCGGGTTGATACTCTCGCCCATCGCGGAGGTGAACCTGCGTCGTTCGCTCTCGCTCTCGAACGGGTCACTCGACATCTTCCTCGCCAGCCCTCTCGCGATGGCTATCCTCCTGTTGAGCGCCGCGACGATACTCCTCCCGGCGGTCCGAGCGGTTCGCAGTTAGACCCGACCCTACCGCCCTGTCGACCCCGCCCCGTTCTCCGCTTCGCGTTCTCGTTACCCCGTGCCTCCATCGCATCCCAGATGCGGCGCACGCCGCCTACGCCCACCCCGATGGGCAGACACGGGCAGTACGAACACATCGGAGGGCGGCAAAACGCTAATATAACACACCGGAGAAATGCTCTGTATGGTTGTCGTCGCAGCAGTCGACCGTTCTGAGAGGTCGCCGCGAGTCGTCGAGCAGGCAGCGACGCTGGCGGAGGCGTTCGACGATACGGTCCACGTGGTACACGCGCTGACCCGATCTGAGTTCCTCGAACTCGGCGTCACCAGCGCGCAGGCCGAGGAGCCGAAAGACATGACGGAGATACGGTCCGCGGCCGCCGAGATGGCGGAGAAGGCGGTGTCCGACCCGAGCGTACCGTACGAGACGGTCGGACTCTCCGGCGACCCCGCGGAGGAGGTAGTCCGGTACGCCGAGGAACACGACGCGAGGTACATCGTCGTGAGTCCGCGGAAGCGCTCGCGCGCCGGGAAGATGCTGTTCGGGAGCGTCGCCCAGTCTATCCTCCTGAACGCTACCTGCCCGGTCGTCTCGGACATCGGCAAGGAGTAGTTCGCGACGTGCGCGCCGGTCGGAGCCGACGACGCCGTACGCGTCGACCGAGCGTCCCCCGGAGCGTCGGCGTCGGTGTCCCGGTCGGCGCTCTCGGCGGCCGGCGCGCGTCAGCGTGGCGCGGGTAGCCGGGAGGTTCGAATCGCCGTAGGTCGACACCGTCGAACCGCTCGTGCAACGCTCGGTTCGACATAATTGAACTCCACCGTCCGAGACGGGTTTTACAGTCGTATCGTCGTAATGGGTTTTCCGTTCCGTCGTATCGGCGTGAAAGTGGCTCGTAGCCGGGCCTACTGCTTGATCTTGAGTTCGACGATGTTCTTCTTGTCGGAGAGAACGGGTACTATCTCGTCGTCGATGCGTTCGTCGTTCATCCGACTGGCGGGCCCGCTGACGCTGATAGCGCCGGCGACGTCGCCCTCCTTCGACATTATCGGAACGGCGACGGCACAGACCCCCTCGAAGTGCTCGCCGCGGTTGACGGAGTAACCTCGTTCGCGGGTCGTCGCCAGTTCGTCGAGGAGTTCCTCACGGTCCACGATGGTCGCCGCGGTCTGTTTCGGGAGCCCCCGTTTCTCGATAACTTCGTCGACGCCCGACTCGGGGAGTTGCGAGAGCATGGCCTTCCCCAGTGCCGTCGAGTGGAGGTACAGGTGAGAGCCGAGCGGAGCGTTGTCGTCTATCGACGAGGGGTTCCGCGACTTGTACAACTGAACCATGAATCCGTTCTCCATAGTGCCGATGTTGGCGTACTCCCCGAGGATGTTCGGGAGTTCGTCGACCTCGTGTTTCGCCGCCTGAAACAACAGCAGTCCGTCGCGCAACTCACCCCCGGTGCGGAGAAACTGGAGGCTACACCGGTACTCGCCGTCCGACTTGATGACGTACCCGTTCTCGACGAGCGTCGAGAGGTGGATGTGGGCCGTACTCATCGGCAGGTCGAAGTCGTCCGCCACGTCAGTGAGCGTCTGCGGACCGTGCTCCCGAAGGAACTCAATTATCTCGAAGGCGCGGTCCACGCTGGAGAGCCGACGTCCGGACGATTTCCCACCGTCTGTCATGGTGCGTAGTTCGTACGGGAGGGGATAATAGCTTCGCTAACTTCTACAATATTGAATCGTCTCTCGGTTCGACGCCGCGATACGGAACTGCGTCAGTCTGCCGACCACCGAAGAACCGACGCCACTCGTACTCCATCTCGTCGTGGGCCAAAGCACGCTCCTTGACAGAATTAATCGTAATATATTTATGGTCAATCTGGTTTCAGTCGAACGAACTCCGTGCCAACGACGACTCCGAGTCTGCGACGACGGCACGAGACCCGACCGTAAAGTGAGACGACGCGTCGATTGCTCGAATCCGAGGTATAGAGAGTTTAGTCGGCCATTTCGACCAGTCATCGGTTCGGCGAGGGGAGCGTAGCGTTCGCGGTGCGATTCTCGTTCGCCGAATCAACACTGTCAACTTGATCATCCGATTTTACCCTCGCCAGTGCTTCTATCCCTTAAAATTGAATTCCCCGTAGGATCCTTCCATCGGAGTGCTGCGGATTCGCCCCCGGAGGAGGTGTTTAATGATAGAACATCTACGTGACGTTCTTCACTATACAATTTCTTTTCGAAGTTACTCGAGGCGGACGGCTTCACCGCTACCTGCACGGAGTCGACTCGATTACGGTCGAGGACGGAGTCGTTTCGTCCGTCGGAGCCCGGACGGGGACGACGCAGTAGCGCCGACGGGAGTATCTGCATCGACCATCAGGAGTGTCGACACGAGAAGTCGAATCTACTGACGGGTGCGGTCGGGTGTCCGGGGCGCTATCGAGAAATCGCTGTCCGGTTAGACGGCCGTCGCCGCGCCGGCGTCGCCGAACCTCGCCCGGCCCGTCACTCGTAGACGTGGACGCTGCCCGTCTTGTTCTCCTCGATGTAGTCCCAGTCGTACTCGACGCCGAGGCCCGGGCCGTCGGGCACCGGCACCGTCCCCTCGTCGTCTATCGCGTCGAGCATATCCGAGTAGTCCCCTCGGTAGACGGGCGGCATCGTGTTGTCGCACTCCGGTCCCACCAGCGCCATCTCGTAGTAGTTGGCGTTGCGGATGGCGGCGATGCAGTGGCGCTGTGCCGGGCCGGGCGCGTGGAACTCCACGTCCAGTCCGAACCCTTCGGCCACCCGCGCTATCTTCATCGCGCCCGTGATGCCCGCGTCGTACTCCGGGTCCGCCCGCACGAAATCGGTGGCGTCGTTCGCCACGAAGTCCGTGTGCGGTTCGAGTCCGCGGACGTGTTCGGTCTGGAGGATGGGCGTGTCGAGCAGTTCTCGGAGTTTGCGGTGGCCGTGCTGTGAGATGCCGCCGTCGCGGTAGGGGTCCTCGTACCAGAAGAAGTCCTGTTCGTCGCAGGCGCGGCCTATTTTCAGGGCGTCGCCGAACGTCTCGGGTTCGCAGGCAGGGTCTATCATCAGGTCCATCTCCTCGCCCACTCGTTCGCCGACGGCGTGGACCGCCGCCGCCACCTCGTCGGTGTCGCGCCACTCGCCGCCCCACACGTGGAGTTTGAACCCGGGGTAGCCCATGTCCCGACACTCCTCGGCGAAGTCGGCGTACGCCTCGGGGGAGTCCAGACCGCCGTTCCGGTCGCCCTGATACGTCGACGCGTAGGTGGGCAGGCGTTCGCGGTAGGTGCCGAGGAGTTCGTGGATGGGGGCGTCGTAGTACTTGCCGGCGAAGTCCCAGAGGGCGATGTCTATCGGCCCCATCCCCATCCGGTCGTACTTCCGGAGGGCGCGTTTCACCTCCGACCAGTGCTTCTCGCGCTTCAGCGGGTTCTTCCCCACGAGGTAGTCCGCGAACGTGTTTATCTGAGCGGCCGCGGGCGAGTTGCCGCCCACGTACTCGCCGGTGACGCCCGCGTCGGTGTGTATCTTCAGGCCGAACAGTTTGCGTTCGAGCGTGTTGCCGGGGTCGTAGACGAGGCTGAACCCGCCGGGCGCGACACCCACGTCCTCGACGGGATAGGCGAACTCGGTACTCTCAATCCGGGTTATCTCGGGCGCCATGCCGTGACACACCGCACGAACCCGCATGAGTGTTGCCCCGGGGGAGGGGTGACCGAGGGCAGTTCGACCGGACGGCGCGCCGTCGGGGGGCGTCGTCAGTCGTCGCCCGCCACGACCGTCGCCTCGGGGTCGAAGCTCTCGACGAGCGTCGCGGCCACGATGACCGCCCCCGTGAACGCGAGGAGGCTGACCAGCGCGAACGCCGCCTCGTAGCCGACGGCGGACGCCGCGGTCCCGACGAGGACGGGGCCGAGCATGCCGCCGAACCCGCGCGCGGTGGAGCGAAAGCCGATGAGTTCCGACTCGCGGTTCTCGGGGGCCACGTCGCCGATGAACGAGACGGCCCCGACCCGGAGGGCGGAGAACGCCGCCGCGAGGACGGCCATCGCCGCGGCGGCGACGGCGATACGGCCGGCCGAGGGCGCTGGGAGCGTCGCCGCGGCGGTCAGCACCGGGTAGGCGCCGCTGCCGGCCATGCCGAGCGTGATGAGCGACTTGCGCCCGGAGTCGTCGGCGACCCGACCCACGAGGTACATGAACGCCACCTGCGCGGCGGGGTTTATCGCCAGCAGGACGCCCATCGTCGCCTCCGAGACGCCGAGCGTCGACACGAAGTAGACTGGCGCGAGACTGGTGGTGCCGATGACGGTCGCGTTGCGCAGGAACACCGCGACGTAGAGCCACCGGAGGCCGTTGCGCCGGAAGTGGCGGCGGCTCGCCTCGGCCGGGAACAGGCGGCGGAGCACCTCACCCGCCACGTCGGCGGCCGAGAGTCGGGCGTCGCCGTCGGGCGTCGGGTCGTCGAGCACCAGCGCCGCCAGCACTACCACCGCCGCGAACGCCGCGACGAGGAGGTAGAGCGCCCACGGCGCGAACGCCCCGAGCATGTACCCCGCGAGGAGGTTGGCCGCCGCGAACCCCACGGCCTGGGCGCTGGAGAACAGGCCGATGGAGCGCCCCCGGCCGGCGTCGCCGCCGCGTTCGCTCGCGATGGTGAGCAGGATGGGGAGGTAACCCGCCGCGAACGCCGCGTAGACGGTTCGGACGCCCAGCGGGGCCCACACGCCCTCCACGACGGTCAGCGGGAGCGCCGCGGCCACCGCCAGCACCGACGCCACCAGCAGCACCTTCCGGCGCTCGCCAGTCGCGTCCGCCACCGCCCCCCAGACGGGCGAGAACACCATCAGCCCGAAGAAGTAGACGGTGAGCACGAGGCCGATGGCCAGCGGCGACCCGCCGGCCCGTTCCACGAGGACGGCCATCCCCGTCCCCATCAGGATGGGGCTGGCCTTGCACGCCGCGGCGGCCACCGCGAGGACGACCTGCTGGCGACGCTCGTGAGTGAGCGGGGCCACTACGCGGCCCTCCCCCACCGTCGCCCGTCCGCCAGCGCGGTGGCGGGTGCGACGCAAACTACCTCGCGCATCTCCATGGCAAACGATAGCACGTCCGAGCGGTCGTTATAACTGTCGATTCGATAGGTAACTACCTCGATACGAAAGCTTTAGCTCCCGGTGGTCGTGAGATGAGATACCATGAGCCACGAGTCGCTCAAGTCCGACCTCAGAGGCGTCGCCTTCACCACCCCCACGCCGTTCACCGAGGACCGCGAGAGCGTACGTCACGACGACCTCGCGTCCCACGTGTCGTGGCTCCGGGACCGAGGCGCGCGCGTCGTCGTCCCCTGCGGCAACACCGGCGAGTACTACTCGCTCACGAACGACGAGCGCGTCGCGGTGGTGGAGACGGCGGCCGACGCCATGGGCGGCGAGGGGTCCGTCGTGGGCGGCGTCGGCGGGTCCACCAAGAACGCGATAGAACTGGCACACCAGTACGAGGCCGTCGGCGCGGACGGGGTGTTGGTGATGTACCCCGGCCACACCTACGTCCACGAGCGAGGGATACGGCGGTACTACGAGCGCATCGCCGACGCCACCGACCTCGGGGTGGTGCTCTACCGCCGCGGCCCCCGCCTGTCCGTCGAGACCATCGCGGCCCTGAGCGAACGCGAGAACGTGGTCGGGGTGAAGTTCGCCGACGACGACGTCGCGGCGTTCGCGGAGGCGGTGGACACCGCGTCCGGGGACGTGGTGTGGTCGAACGGCATCGCCGAACGGTACGCGCTGGCGTTCGCGGCGGAGGGCGCGGAGGGGTTCACCACCGGCACCGGCAACTTCGTGCCGCGCCTCTCGCTCGCGCTCATGGAGGCGCTCCGGGAAGACGACCACGACCGGGCGCGCCGCCTGCGTAACCTGATTCGCCCGTTCGAGAACCTCCGGGCGGAGGCGGGCGCGGACAACCGCGCGGAGAACGCCAACAACGTGCCCGCAGTCAAGTACGGCCTCGAACTCGCGGGCCACTACGGCGGTCCGGTGCGCGAACCGCTGGTGGGGCTCTCGGACGCCGACAGGGAACGCGCCGAGGAGTACTACGAGCGGATGCGCGGCGCGGACGTGTCGCCACGGCAGGACTGAGACGCGCGGGGACCGCGAAACCGGCGCGCCGGTCCGGCGCGAGCGGAGACGGCAAGGCCGGTCCCGACGCGAGGCTTTACGGCGTCGGGGGTGGGAGAGAATCCCATGCGGTTCACAGACATCGCAGCCCACGAACTCTCGAGTCCGATAGACCCGCCGCAGGAGCGCCGATTCTACGGCGGCGTGCGCCGCCTCCTCAAGCGCGACGTGACGCTCGTCGTCGCGGAGACGGCCGACGGCGAGGTGGGGTACGCCCCGGCGGGCGCGACCAGTTCCGCGATGCGCGAGTACTTCGAGGGCGCCAGCCACGCCGGGTTCGCCGACCTGATGGAGGGTCCCGTCGCCGACGCTCTCGCGGGACGGGAGGTGGAGAGCCCGGAGGACGCGCGCGCGGCGATACGCGAACTCGACCTGCCCGACCTCCTCGCGTCGCAGGCGGTGGCCGCGGTGGACGTCGCGTACCACGACATCGCGGGCAAGCGCCGGGGAGCGCCGGTGTACGACCTGTTGCGCGACGACGACACGGAGCCGTCGACGCGCCTGCCGCTCTACGCCAGTTCCGGGATGTACATGGAACCGGAAGGGTACGCCGAACAGGCGCGGGCCGTCGCCGACCGCGGGTTCCGCGGCTACAAGTACCGTCCGGGCATCAGCCCCGAGGCGGACCGCCGGACGCTCCGCCTCGTGCGCGAGGCGGTGGGCGACGACGTGGACGTGATGGTGGACGCCCACACGTGGTGGAAACTCGGCGACCGGTCCTACGACTTCGAGACGGTGGTCGACCTCGTGTCTGCGTTCGACGAGTACGACCCTTACTGGGTCGAGGAACCCGTCCCGCCGGGCGACGACGACGCCTACGCCGAACTCGCCGAACGGACGGGCGTCCCCCTCGCGGGCGGCGAGAGCGAGGAGTCGCCCGAGGACCTGATACGCCTCGCCGAGTCGGGCGGCGTGTCGTTCCTGCAGGGCGACGTTCGCCACCACGAGGGGTATACGGGGTGCTGGCGGGCGGTAGAACACTGCGCCGCCCGCGACGACGTGACGTTCGTCCCGCACAACTTCGGGACGGACCTCGGACTCGTGGCCAACGCCCACCTCGTGGCGGCCACCCCGGGATCCGACCTGTTGGAGTACGCCGTGTTCGGGGACGACACCGCCGCCATGTACCCGTTCCCGCTGGCGTCCGACATCCTGACCACGGACGTGGACGTCTCGGACGGTCACCTCACGCTCCCCGACGGCCCGGGCCTCGGCGTGGAGGTGAACCTCGACGTGATAGAGGAGTACCCCTACGTCGAAGGCGCGTGGACGGAGTTCGTCTACGACGACGCGGACGCCGACGCGTAACCCCACTCGTTTCGAGCGGTCTGACTCTCCGTCTGGGCGTATCGTGTCTCTTAAATTACAGCTATAACCCCCGAGTGAGTTGGTAGCACGCCTCGTTCATAGCGAGGCGGATGTACGATGACCGACCGAGACGACTCTTCGACGGACGGCGGAATCGACAGACGGCAGTTCTTGGGGTGGAGCGTCGTGACCGGCGCGGCGGCGGCGGCCGTGGGCGTGCCGACGGCCGCGGCACAGCAGACGCCCGAACTCAACCGGATTTGGACGCACGTGCTGTCACTGTTGCCCGACAACTGGGGCAAGTGGGGGGACGACGACCAACTCGGGGCGGTGAACTACCTCGGCGACGAACAGGTGCAGGCGGGGATGGAGGCGGCGATGCGGTGTGGCACGCGGTTCCAGACATTCCCGCTCCAACTCTCGTACACGGGCGAGTCGGTGCTCCCCGACGCGCCTCTCGGCGACCCCGTGTTCCCGACGCGGCAGGCGGCGCGGCGCGACAACGTCGTGGACGCGAGGTCCTATCGGCAGGGCCAGGCCGAACCGCTCCGCGGCGGGATGCGCTTCGCGGACGACGCGTTCATCACTCGACTGTTCCTGCAGGGGTCGACCCAGTACGACGCGCTGGCGCACGTGTGGTACAACCGCCTCACGGAGGACGGCGACCGGCAGCCCCTCATGTACAACGGGTTCGACGCGATGGAGACGGCGGCCGTCAAGGAGTTCGACAAGCCCATCCCGGGGCTCCGCCCGCCCGAGGGCGGCGACCCGTTCTCGACCGACCTCCAGCAGGTGGACGTGACACAGACGCGCGGCGCGGCGAAAAACGACATCCTCGGCGTGGCCGAACGCGGCACGGTCGGGCGGGGTGTCCTCCTCGACGTGGGGCGGTACAAGAAAGACGAACCGCCCTACCGACTCGACCCCGACGCGTGCGTGACGCTCGACGACCTTCGGAACACGGCGAAGGCACAGGGGGTCGAACTCGAAAAGCGGGACATCCTCCTCGTCCGCACCGGGTCGGTCGAACGCGCGCGCGACCCTGAGGCCGAGTACGAGTGGTTGGGCGACCCGGAGGCCGACCTCAAGGAGCCGGGGCTGTGTTTCAGTCAGAAGCTGGTGGAGTGGCTCCACGAGATGGAGATTCCCGTCATCGGAGCCGACAACCTCGCCGTCGAGAAACTCACCACCCAGACCATCGACGTGTCCGAGGACATCGGAGCCGGGATACGGAAGCAGGTGGACTTCGGCGGGCGCGAGACGCTCGACATCGTGAACCCGCTCCACCCGTCCCTGATAACCAACCTCGGGATGATGGTGGTGGAGATACTCTGGTTGAAGGAACTCGCGGACGCGTGCGCCGAGGACGGCATCTACGAGTTCCTCTACGCCGCCTCGCCGCTCAAGATAGAGCGGGGCGCGGGCGCGCCGGTCAACCCCGTGGTGGTGAAGGCGCGCGGGAACTGAACCGACCCCGACTCCGACCGCCTTTCTTTTTTCGCGCTCTCGTTACTCGTCGTCGATTAGTCGCTCGCAGTGGTCGAGGGCCTCGCCGGCGCCGTCGAGGAGGTGGATGGCGTCCACCCCGGCGACGAGGAAGTCCACGCCCCACGCGAGGCGTGACTCGCGGGACTCGGCGTCGACGGCGAGCGTGCCGAAGCCGACGCCCGCCTCCGCGGCGGCGTCGCGCACCCGGTCGACGGCGTCCGTGAACCGCTCGTCGTCCCACTCGCCGTACGCACCGAGCGCCATCGAGAAGTCGATGGGGCCGAGGAAGATGCCGTCGACGCCCTCGACGGCCGCGATGTCGGCCGCGTTCTCGACGGCGCGTTCCGACTCCAACTGGACGATTCGGGCGAGTTCGTCGTCGACGGTGTCGACGTACTCCTCGGTGTGGAGGCCGTAGCCCGTGGCCCGGGAGAGGCCGAGGCCGCGCACGCCCTCGGGCGGGTAGCGCGTCGCCTCCACGACGGCTTCCGCCTCCTCGGGCGTGTCCACCATCGGTACCATCACGCCGTCGGGCGCGAGGTCCAACACGCGCTTGAGTTCGTCGGGGTCGCCGCCGCCGCCGGCCACCCGCACCAGCGTCTCCGTCGCGCCCGGCGCGGCGTCGATTCCCCGGAGCACGTTCTCGGCCGTCTCCAGCGAACTCGGGGCGTGTTCGAGGTCGAGGGCCGCGAAGTCGTAGTCCAGGTGGCCGACCATCTCGCCGACGGCGGGGTGGCCGACGGAGAGCCACGTCCCGACGAGGGGGCGATCGGCCGACGCGGCGCGCTTCAGTCCCGACATCGGTTCTCACCTCGGAGCGAACGGGTCCCGGTCATCCGAACATCGTCCCCGGGTCGTGGAGGTGTTCGCGCGCCACGTCCTCGTTCAGGCCGATGCCGAGGCCGGGTTCCTCGGGCACCTCGATGTAGCCGTCCTCAATGAGGTCCCCGTCCCTGTCGTGTAAGTCGTCCCACCAGTCGACTTCGAGGGCGTGGTACTCCAGCGTGTCGAAGTTGGGGACGCAGGCCCCGAGGTGGACGCACGCCATCGTGCCGATGGGGCCGCAGACGTTGTGCGGCGAGAACGCGATGTAGTTCTCCTCGGCGCGGTTGGCGATGGCCTTCGACTCCGCGAGGCCGCCGCAGGTGGTCGGGTCGGGGGTGATGACGTCGACGCCGAAGTCGTACAGCAGTTGCTTGAACTCGTGGACCCGGAAGCGGTTCTCGCCCGTGGCGAGGGGGGTGTCGGTGGCGCGGTTGACCTCGCGTTGGGCCTCCATGTTCTCCGGCGGCACCACGTCTTCGAGCCACATCAGGTCGTACGGTTCGAGTTTGTTGGCGATGCGCTTTGCCGAGTCGATGGTGTAGTCCCAGTGGATGTCGAAGGCGAGGTCGATGTCGTAGCCGATGGCGTCGCGGATGGCCTCCACCGTCTCGACCTTCCGCTGGATGGCCCCGTTGCTCACCCGGCCGTTGTACGGGTCGGGGTGATTGTCGAACGGCTGGTCGAGGTCGAACTTGAGCGCGGTGAACCCCATGTCGGCCACCCGTTCGGCCTCCTCGGCGTACGCCTCGACGGAGTAGACGTCCTCGTCGGCGGGCGAGTGGTAGCCGTGTTCGAGTTCGAACGCCTCGCCCGCGTGGCAGTCGCAGTAGATGCGCACGTCGTCGCGGTACTTGCCGCCGAGGAGTTGGTACACCGGTACGTCGAGGAGTTTGCCCGCCACGTCCCAGAGGGCTATCTCGATACCCGAGGCGGCGGTCACCACCTTCCCCGTCGTACCGCTGTGTCCCGACGTCTCCTGTACCATCCGCCGGAACAGGCGCTCCACGTCGAGGGGGTTCTCGCCGATGAGGAAGCGCTTCATGTACTCCATCATCTCGGTCGCGCCGCCGCCGCGGTAGGACTCGCCGATTCCCGTCACCCCGGCGTCGGTGTGGACCCGCACGAGGTTCCACTCGAAGTTGCCCTTCACGACACACGTCTCGATGTCGGTTATCTCTACGTCTCTGCCCTCGCCTCGGTTCGTCGCGTGATTGGAGTAGTCTCGCATGTGTCTGTCGCTCCTCGGTCGCGTTGGGCGTGCCGTCGTCGCCGACGGCGGCCGCCGCGCCCGTGACAGATGCACCGATAGCACACTGGGTAAAAGAGGTTGCGGTGGGTTGACGTGCCACGTAGGTGGCGCGCCGTCACGGAGAACGCGTCGGCACCTCACGCGAGGCGGCGCGACGAGACGGCCGCCGAACGGAGCGTTGAGAGATGCGACGCCGATACGACGGCGGTGTGAACGGCGGCGGAGGGACTCGTCGACTCGACCTAGGCGCCGCAGGCCGCGCCCGCCGACGCGGCCCGTTCGCGGAGCGTCGTGCGCATCTGCCGGAGGTCGGACGCGTCGCCAGCCACCTTCCCCTCCTCGAGGCGCTTGTCGATGGCCCCGGCCACGCGGCACTCCGCGGCGTGGAGGTCGTTCCGAATCGTCTCCGCGCGGTCGGCCTGTTCCGCCGTGAGACCGCGCTCTCGGGCGGTCGCGAGGTTGTCGGAGACTATCGCGGAGAGCCTGAGCGACTGGGACGCGTGGCGCTCCAGTTTGGTCTCGGCGTCCTTCTCCCAACTCAGTTCGACCGCCTCCTCGCCGAGGGCGTCGACGAGGAACGCCGACTTGCCCAGCAGGGCGTCCGTCTCGTCGTACCCCGGGGCCGCGTCGGCGCGGACGTCGAACCCCACCAGCACCACGCGCTCGGACGCGTTGTAGGCGTCCGCGGGGTAGCCGACCGCGCCCACGCTCGCAACCCCGAACAGCAGGAGGACCGCCATGAACAGGCCGAGGAACGAACGCGGTGCGCCCCGCACGGGGTCCGCGGTCCGGAGGGGGTGGACGCGCCGCTGGCGGAGTGAGAGCGCCGCGGCGCGTTCGACCACGTCCGCGAGCGAGTGGGTCCGGGTCGACGCGCCCGTCACGACGAGATGTCCGTCGCCGGTCACCCGGACGAACGAGTTGTGGAAGCCGGTGTGGCGGACGGTCAGCCCCGGCCCCTCGGCGAACTCGTCGCGGGAGACGCCGTCGAAGTCGTCCGCGTCGGCGATGGCGTCGGCGAGGCGAGAGAGGGTGCGCTCCGCGTCGCCCACCGCCGACTCCGAGACGAAGATGGAGTCGCGCTCCGCGCTCAGGCCGCCGCCGTTCTCCCGAGCCTCCAACCCCCGCCCGACGAGGTACTTGGCCGCGGCGAGGGCACGCGGGACGACCGGGAGGAGGACGGCGGCGGCCAACAGCCGGAGGTACGCGCCGTCGTTCGCGGGCGTCACGCCGTAGGTCAGGAAGGCCCACGCGCCCGCGACGAACAGGAACGCGCTCCCGCCGAGAACGAACGTTCGAAGCTTGTTCATGCTAGCCGAGGAAGTAGCCCTTCACGCGGCCGAGGATACCCTTGCGACGCGCCCGGCTCTCCCGTTCGACTACGGGGCCGAGTTTGTGTTGGAGGTCCTCCCGGCTCTCGAAGCGCTCCGCGTCGGCGGCCGCGAGGAGTTCGCCCACCATGATAGAGTTGCCCCGCTCGTCGAGTTGTACGTTCTTGAGCGCGTGCTCGCGGTCCAGACGGTTGACGGAGACCGGGTAGGACCATCCCGACTCCTCGACGAGTTCGTGTATCGCGTCGGGTCCGTGCGCCATGCGATAGAGTCACAGATGCGGGGACATAAACCTTACAGGCGGAGGGAACCCGGCGGAGCTACGCAACCCTATTCCGCAAGTCGTCGAGCGACCCGTCTTCTATCAGTTCCCAGTTGTCGGCCAGAATGTCGGCGAGGCGGTCGTAGTACATGGGCGTGTGGCCGGAACTGTGCGGCGTGACGAACGCGTTGTCGAGGTCCCACAGTTCGTGGTCCGGCGGGAGGGGTTCCGGGTCGGTCACGTCGAGGGCCGCGCCGCCGATGGCGTTCTGCTGGAGGGCGTTCACCAGCGCCTCGGTGTCGACGATGGGGCCCCGCCCCACGTTGACGATGACGGCGTGGGGTTCGAGCGTGTCGAACTCGGCCGCACCCATCAGCCCCTCGGTGGTGTCGGTCAGCGGGCACGCCAGCACCACGTAGTCGGAGCGCGCGAGAGCGCCGTGGAACTCGTCCTCGTCGAACCCGATGACCTCGTCGGTGGGGCCGCCCTTCTCGGGCGTGTAGCGCACGCCGATAATGTCGACGCCGAAGGGGCCGAGTCGCTCGACGACGGCCTCCCCGATGGCGCCGAGTCCCACCACGGTCACCGTGGAGCCGTAGAGTTCGGACGCCTGCCCGCGCCGCCACTCGTGGCGGTCCTCCTGCCGGAAGAACCGCCGGAACTCGCGCGCGAAGGTGAGCAGCGACCCGACGACGTGCTCCGCGATGTTGGGGCCGTGGACGCCGGAGGCGTTCGTGACGGCCACGCCGTTCTCTGCCAGCGTCTCCAGCGGCAGCGACTCGTAGCCGGCGGAGGCGCAGGCGAACACGCGGAGGTTCGACGCGCGTTCGACGGTCTCGGCGTCGATGTCGTGGCCGGTGATGACGGTGGCCTCCTCGGCCGCCGCCCCCTCCGCCGCGGGTGTCCCGGGGCGAGTGACGGTCACGTCGTCCGGGAGGCGTTCGCGCAGGGCGGCGGCGTACCGCTCGGTCGAGATGCCGTGAGCCCCCTTCCGGAGCACCAGCACGTCCGTCGTCTCGTTATCGCTCTCGCTTCCGCTCACGTTCGTCCACCTCGTCCGTCGGACATGCTCTCGCCTGCGACGCCCCGGGGGTAGTGCGTATCGGTAGGAGCAAGAGACGCCGGAGCACCCCACCACTTATCTCGCCGGGACGGCCACAGGAGAGCATGCGATTCCCGGACGCGAACGCGATACGCGAGGTGTTAGACCCCGTCTCGTTCCCGGAGTTCGCCGAGGTGCGGTACGAACCGCCCGCGCCCGAGGTGGACGACCCGGGGGCGGCGGCCCGGCGGGAGGTGGACCGCCTCCCCCTCGGCGAAGTTCCCGACGGCGGCACGGTGGCCGTCGGGTTGGGGAGTCGGGGCATCCACGACATCGTCCCCGTGGCGACGGCGGTGGTGGACGAACTCCGGTCCCGAGGCTACCACCCGGTGGCCGTGCCCGCGATGGGGAGTCACGGCGGCGCGACGCCCGAGGGCCAGACCCGGACGCTCGCCTCCGTCGGCCTGACCGAGGAGCGACTGGGCTGTCCGGTGGACGCCCGGATGGAGACGCGGAGATTGGGCGAGACGGACCGGGGGGGTGCAGTCCACTTCTCGGAGGCGGCCCTCGAAGCCGACGGCGTCCTCGTCGTCAACCGCGTGAAACCCCACACCAACTTCGACGGGCCGGTCGAGAGCGGCCTCTGTAAGATGACGGCCATCGGCCTCGGCAAACAGCGGGGGGCGTCGGCCGTCCACGACGAGGCGGTGGTCCACGGCTACGTCGAGGCCATCACGGGCGCGTTCGAGGTGGTGCGCCGGGAGGCGCCGCTACTGGGCGGCGTCGCCATCGTGGAGAACTTCTACGACCGGGCGGCCGAGGTGCTGGGCGTCCCGGCGGCCGACCTGCCCGACGCGGAGACGGCCCTCCTCGAAGACGCGCGCGAGTACATGGCCACGCTCCCGTTCGACGAACTCGACCTCCTCGTGGTCGACGAGATAGGCAAGGACATCTCGGGGACGGGGATGGACACCAACGTCATCGGGCGGTACCGGGTGCTCGGCGGCGAGGAACCCGACACGCCGGCGGTGAAGCGCGTGTTCGTGCGCGGCCTGACCGAGGCCACCCACGGCAACGGACACGGCATCGGACTGGCCGACGTGACCACGACCGGCGTGATAGACAAACTCGACCTCGAGCAGATGTACGCCAACGCCCTCACCAGCGGGTCGCTCTCGAAGGACGCCCTCCCGCTGGCGCTCCCGTCGGACGAACTCGCGCTGACCGCCGCCCTGCGCTCGTTCGGGCCGTACGACCCAGAGACGGTTCGCGTCGCGTGGGTCGAGAACACGCTCGACCTCTCGACGTTCCGGGTGTCGCGCGCGTTGGCGGCGGAGGACCGTGACCACCTCTCCGTCGAGCGCCGGGTGGAACTCGGGTTCGAGGACGGCGACGCCCGGTTCGACCCGGCAGAGTGAGCGGCGGGTCGCCGCCTCGGCGACTGCGGCGACGACGCTGCCGTCGCTGACCGACCCCGACCGAACCTTCATAGGGTCTCGGAGGGAGAGAACGGACGCATGCGACCAGTAGACTTCGACGACGCGGAGACGTACGAACCCGAGGAGGGGTGGCGGCGCGTCTCGATGGCCGGCAGCGAGAAGTTCTCGTTCGAGTGGTTCGAGAAGCCGCCGGGCCACTCCTCGCCGATGCACGACCACGAGAACGAACAGGTGTGTCTCGTCCTCGGCGGCGAACTCACCATCTACACCGAGGACGACGAGGTGACGCTGGAGCAGTACGACTCGGTGTGGCTGGACGCGTGGGAGTCCCACCGCGTGGAGAACACCGGCGACGAACGCGCCGTCGGCCTCGACGTGTTCGCGCCCGGCCGGTCGTTCGACTTCTGGACCGACCGCGAGGACGAAGGCGGAGACGGAGACGAGTAGGCGGTCAGGCCGGCGTATGCCGGGCCGTCGCGTTTTCGGGGTCGTCCGTCCCGACGAGCAACGCGTCCGCGCACCGGCGCCCCAACTGACTCCCGCCGGGCGAGGTCACGCCCGCGAGGAGGGCGCGCGCTCCCTCGACCGCCCGGTCCGGCGCGAGGCGGCCGTCCCCGCCGTAGCCCGTGACCGCCACCGTGTACCGTCCCCACCAGAGGACGGCGTGGCGGCGGGGGGCCAGCACCGTCGCCACCCGGTCGGCGTCGGCGACGCCGGCCCAGCGGTCTATCACGACCCGGTAGACCCGGCCGTCGGGGGCGACGTACGTCGAGAGGTGCCGGACCTCCGGGTTGAGCGGAGTCGGTAGGTCGGTTCGGCCGTAGAACTCCGTGACGTTCGAGGACGACCGGCGGACCCACCCGTCGAGTCCGGCCGCCGTCGCGGCGTCGACCGTCGCCGGACGGAGCGCCGACGGGTGTGCGTCGGCGGGCGGGGTCGGACACTCAACGGCGGCGTAGCGCGGTCGGTCGGTGACGGGCGACGCCGACTGGGGCGCGCCCGCCGTGGCCGTCGGCGCCGCCGTCCGGTCCGCGTCGGGTGCGTGCGCCGCGTCCGCGCCCGGGCCGCCGACGCCACCCGGCAGGCCGACTAACGCGCCCGCGGCGAGGGCGACCACGAGCACCGCCGCCAGTCCCGCCGCCGCGAGGCCACGCCCGGAGAGCGCCACCGCGAGACGGCGCGGGCGGCCGCGGAGCGTCGGCGCGCGGCCGCCGCCGTCGGTTCCGTCGGTCACGAACGCCGGGCGGTCGAAGTAGCGCTCGCAGAGGTCGGCGTACGCCCGGCGGTCTATCGCGTACAGCGCCATCCCGTGGAGGTCGTCGGCGTCGACCACCGGAACGCCGCCGCGTGCGTCCGCGTCGACCCGGCGACTCGTGACGACTGCGTCGGCCGGTTCGGCCCCCGAGACGGTCGCCTCGTGGGGTCGCCGTCGGGTCACCGCGAGCGTCCGCGTCCCTCGCTCGCCCCCCCGAACCGTGACCGTCGCGCCGTCGACCGTCGCCTCCCGCCCCCGAGCGCGGTGGAGGTCTGCCACGAACGCCGCCAGCGTCGCCGCGTCGAGGCGTCGGAGTTCGGCCGTGAACGCCGCCGGGCCGAGCGGTCGCGTCCCGGCGTCCGCGTCCGCCGCTCCGTCGCCCGTCCCTGCGTCCCCATCGTCCGCGCGACTCACACCCGGTCGCGGAGGTCGGCCACCACGTCCTCGGTGGTGGCGTCACCGCCGAGGTCGGGGGTTCGCGGCGCGTCGGGGTCGGCGAGTTGTGCCTCGACCGCCCCCCAGAGAGCCTCGGCGGCCCCGGACTCGCCGAGGTCGTCGAACAGCATCGACGCCGACAGCACGGTGGCGAGGGGGTTGGCCACCCCCTGCCCCGTGATGTCGGGGGCGCTCCCGTGGACGGGTTCGAACATGGAGGGGAACTCGCCCTCGACGTTGATGTTGGCGGAGGGCGCGAGGCCCATGCTACCGCTCACGATGGCCCCGATGTCGGTCAGGATGTCGCCGAACAGGTTGGAGGCCACGATGACGTCGAACTCCTCGGGCCGGCGCACGAGATCCATCGACGCCGCGTCGACCAGCAGTCGCTCCACCTCCACGTCGGGGTACTCCTCGCTCACGTCCGCCACCACGTCGTCCCAGAACACCATGCCGTAGGCCTGCGCGTTTGACTTGGTGACGTTGGTGAGGTGGCCCTCGCGTTCGGTCGCGGCCTCGAACGCCGCCCGGACGACGGCCTCCGTCCCCTTGCGCGTGTAGACGGCGGTCTGGACCGCGAGTTCGTGTTCGAATCCGCGGTGCTCGCGCCCGCCGACGTCGGAGTACTCGCCCTCCGTGTTCTCGCGGAACACGACGAAGTCGATGTCGCCGCCCTCGTACCCCCGGAGAGGGCTCTCGACGCCCTCGAACAGTACGGACGGGCGCTTGCACACCTGCTGGTCGAACGTCTTCCGGATGGGGAGCATCATCCCCCGGAGCGTGACGTGGTCGGGGATGTCGGGGTGGCCCACCGCGCCCAACAGGATGGCGTCGAAGTCGGCGAGGCGGTCGGTGGCGTCGTCGGGCATCATCGACCCCTCCGACAGGTAGCGCTCGCTCCCCCAGTCGTAGCGGGTGAAAGAGAGGTCGATCCCCCGGTCGTCGGCCGCGCCCTCGATCAGCGGTAGCGTCGCCTCGACCACTTCGACGCCGATACCGTCACCGGGCAGTAGCGCGATGTCGTGTGCCATAGGAGCGAATCGGCGAAAGGAACCAAAAACCTTCCTCCGGGCGAGCGACGGGCCGGGGGACGGTCGGAGGAGAGACGGGCGGCCGCGGCGGTCACACCGGTCACGGCCGGGAGAAGAGCCGAGAGCGGAGAGCGGAAAGGCACGCGCGGGGGCGACTGCCCGACCTACGCCTACGCCTCCGCCCCCTGCCCGTCTCGCTGTTCGATGGTCTTGGGTTGGGCGTCCTCGGCGCGCGAGTGGCCGTGGACCAACGCCTCCTCGGTGTTGCGGTCGAACAGGTGGATGTCGTCCTCGTCGAAGGTGACGCGGACGGTCTCACCCTCGTCGGGTTCGATCTCCGATGGGGTCCGGATCCGCGCCTCCCGGCCGCCGATGTCGAGGTAGATGAAGTTGTCCGACCCCACCACCTCGACCACGTCGACGGTGGCCTCGATAGACTTCTCCTCGGGCGCGGACGGGTCGACGCGGAGGTTCTCGGGGCGAACGCCGAGGACGAGTTCGTCGTGTACGCCCTCGTCGAACAGGTCGACCACGTCGCTGGATACCTCGTACGAGAACGCCTCGTGGGCGAGCAGTCCCGCCTCGGTGGGCGTGGACTCGAGGTCCACGTCGAAGAAGTTCATGCTCGGCGACCCGATGAAGTCGGCCACGAACACGTTGGCCGGGCGGTAGTACACCTGCTTGGGCGAGCCTACCTGCTGGAGCTTCCCGTTGTCGAGGATGACGATGCGGTCCGCCATCGTCATCGCCTCCTCCTGGTCGTGGGTGACGTAGATGGTAGTGATGCCGAGTTCGGAGTGGATGCGCGACAGCTCCGTCCGCATGTGCTTGCGGAGTTTGGCGTCGAGGTTCGACAGCGGCTCGTCGAACAGGAACGTCGCGGGTTCGCGCACGATGGCGCGGCCCGTCGCCACCCGCTGCTGTTGCCCGCCCGAGAGCGACCCGGGCTTCTTGTCGAGGAGGTCCTCGATGCCCATCATCTCGGCCGCCTCCTCGACGCGGCGGTTGATCTCCTGCTCGTCGAGGTCGGAGCTCAGCTGGAGACCGTACGCCATGTTCTGGCGTACCGTCTTGTGGGGGTAGAGCGCGTACGACTGGAACACCATCGCGATGTCCCGGTGCTTCGGCGCCTTCTCGTTGATACGTTCGCCGTCGAGCCGTATCTCGCCGTCGGTGATGGTCTCTAACCCCGCCAGCATCCGAAGTGTCGTCGATTTCCCACAGCCCGACGGGCCGACGAACACGACGAACTCGCCGTCGGGGATGTCGAGGTTCAGTTCTTCCACTGCGACGATGGTCTCCGCGGAATCGTCGTAGACTTTCGTGACGTTGTCGAATTCTACGCGTGCCATGTTAACGTACCCTCTGTCGTTAGTTCGGTTGCCTCGTATTTATTTGTATCCCAGTACCACCCGCGAAGCCACCCGGAACGCGCGGGAGGTGTGACGCGGACGTCCGCGTCACATCCCTCCCAGCCCCTCGCCGACGTAGCGTTGCGAGAGGCCGTAGAAGACGACCGGGGGTGCGACCAAGAGCACCACCGCGGCCATCAGGATGTTCCACTGCCGGAGCACGTCGGAGCCGAGGATGTAGTGGATGGCCACCGTGGCGGTGCGCACGTCCTCGTCGCTGGTGAGCACGAACACCCACAGGAAGTTGTTCCACGCGGTCAGGAACGCGAACAGCGCCGCCGCCCCCACCGCCGGGGCCGAGAGGGGCAACACCACGCGCAGGAACGCGGTGCGCTCCGTGTGGCCGTCGATGAGCGCCGCCTCCTCAATGTTCTCCGGGATGCCCTGCCGGAAGAACCCCTGCAACAGCCAGATGGTCTGGGGCAGGACGAAGATTGACAGCGCGATGATGATGCCGATCAGCGTGTTGATGAGACCGAGGATGAAGAACACCTCGTACACGGGGATGGTGATGACTATCCACGGGAACATGATGGTGAACACCGCGGTGTAGAACAGGATCTTCCGTCCCGGGAAGTCGAGGCGCGCGAACGCGTAGGCCCCCGGAATCGAGAAGAACAGCGATATCACCGTCGCCGTCAGCGAGACGATGATACTGTTGCGGAAGAACGTGGTGAAGTCGTACCGGTCCCAGATGGCGGCGTACGGTTCGAGCGTCAGTTCGCTCATCGCCGGGATGAACCCCGTGTCGGGGCTGATGGCCGCGAAGTTGGTCAGGAACGAGGTGCGCAGCACCCAGTAGTAGGGCGTCAGCGCCCACAGTATGAACAGTGCAAGGCCGATGTACAGCAGGAGTCGTGAGCGTCGAGTCTCGTTTATCATGGTCAGACGTAGAGTTCCTCCTCGTCTTGGATCACGGTCACGTAGAAGATGGCGGCGCTCATCGACACGACGACCATCGACATGCCGATAGTGTACGCGCGGGCGAACTCCAGATTGACGTACGCGGTCTGGTACGTCAAGATGCTCAGGAGCATGGTCCGCGTGCCCGGTCCGCCGGCCGTGAGTTCGAACGGCTGGGCGAACTCCGCCACGTTCCACGCGGTGCGGAGCGCGAGGATGATGATTGTGGGCGTGACGAGGTGGGGGAGCGTCACGTCGCGGAACCGCCGGAACCGACTCGCTCCGGCGAGCGCCGCCGCCTCGTACTGTTCCCGGGGGATTCCCACTATCGCCGCGGCGTAGATGATGCCCGCGTAGCCGTAGTCGTGCCACGACTGGGCTACGATGAGTGACACGTACGGCCACACGCCCTCGGCGAGGAACACCGGCGGCGACTGCATCCCGAGAACTTGGCCCAGTAGCTTCGGAATCATCCCGAAGTCGCTGTTCAGGAACCACATCCAGATGACACCGCCCGCCAGCGGCGCGGAGAAGTACGGTGACATGATGATGGCGCTGGTCCAGTCGCGCCACCGACTGGAGAGTTCGGAGATGAGCAGCGCCGCCACCGCTCCGATGACCAACTGGAGGAACGTCGTGCCGAACACGAACACGAGAGTCCAGCCGAACGCGAACTGGAACAGGTCGTTCGTGAGCAACCAGACGTAGTTGTCCAGCCCGACGAACTCGCCCGTCCCGCCGAGCGGGGTGTTCGTGAACGTCATGTACACCCCCCGAACGATCGGGAAGTAAAACAGCAGGGTGAACATCACGAACGTCGGGAGGATGAACAGGTAGCCCGTCCAGTTTTGCCGTACCTTGTCGGACAGTGATTCCTCTTCGACGCCGTACTTCTGCCGAATGGACTGTGCGCTTTGTTGTGACACGGTATCATGCCAGTCACTCTCCCTCATTAAAAATATTTGGGAACGGCGCGGGTGAGAAGGGGTCTAAGGATATCTCTCGCGTCGATACGTCCGGAAAGAAGACCGAACGTCGTGCCGGCCGGTGACCGCTCGGTTACTGGTTCTGGTTCTGCAGCGTCTTCTTGATGCTCTGGTTGATCTTCTTCGGCACCTGATCCATCGGCGTCTGGCCGGCGATGGACTGGCTGATGGTCTTGTTGATGTCGGTCCACCGAATCTTGTCGGTGCCTCTGACGTCCCACGCCGCGCCGGTCGAGGAGTACTGCGGGCCGTACTTGTCGAGGTTCTTGAACGCCTGCGTCGTGGACTGGGGCAGGTCGTAGTTGTCGAGGACGGGCTGCAGCATCGTCTTCAGCCCCGGGATGGCCTCGTAGTGCTTGCCCCACGCGGGGAGCACGAACTCCTTGTCGGAGAGGATGAACATGTTGAGGTCCCACGCGGCGTTCTGCTTCTTCTCGCCGACCTTGAACACGGTCTGGCACTGTTCGAGGGCCCACACGTGACCGCCGTGCTGTCCCTCGACGCCCTCGAGTTCGGGGATACCGAAGTTCTTCCCGTACTCGGGGTCGACCTTGGGGTTGGGCAGGAGCATGTAGTCGCCGTCACCGTTCTGCCAACCGAACTTCACGTTATCTTTGACCGCGCGCCACCGGTTGGCGGTCGGGGTGGCGTACGTGAAGGACGCCACCTTCCCCGTGAGCATGAGCGACGGTATCTGCTCGTCGCCGCGGGAGGCGGACTCCTTGCTGGAGAAGGTGTTGGCGAGCTTGATGGTGTTCTTGATCATCCCGTCGGTCTTGCCGCTGTCCTCGTGGTCGTCGTTGCCGACGACGACGGTGGGGTCGCTCCCCTTGCCGCGGAGCCACGGGTCGGTGCCCTCGGTGTAGGCCGTGCGAGCCTCGCCCCAGTAGGATTCGAGGTCGTTGTAGACGCCGGTCTGCTCGAACGCGATGGCGTCCGTCTGTTTGTCGATCTTCCGGAGGGCGTCGAGGAAGCCGCTCCACGTCTTCAGCTCCTTGAACGGGTCGGAGACGCCTACTTGGCTGAACAGCTTCGGCCGGATACCGAGGTTGCTCGACGTGTGGCGCATTGCGCCGCCCGACCAGTACTCGTCTCGGAACTGGGCCGCCTCCTTGTTCGCGCCGGTGAAGTTGCCCGGCATCCCGTCGGTCTGCTCGAGGAACGGCGTGTGGTCGGGAATCTTGTCCTGGAAGTAGAACTGGAGGCCGCCGGAGCCGGACTCCGCGAACGCGGGCGGGTTGCCCGAGGAGACGGTCGACGACAGTTTGGACTTGATGTCGCCGTACGACGCCGTCTGCAGTTTGACGGTGATGTTGCTGTTCTTCTCCTCGAACGTCTTCATCGACTCCTGGAAGTGCTGCTTGATGTCGGCGTTCTCTGCGGCCTGCGCGCAGAGATACGAGATGGTGACGCTCTCGGAGCCGCCGGAGTCGCCGCCCGACCCCGTCCCGGTGCCGGAGCCGCCACCGCTGCCGCCGTCGCCGCCTCCGCCGCCGCCGCCACCGCCGCCGCCGGAACAGCCGGCGAGTGCGCCGAGCGCACCGGTGGCCGCAGTCGCCGCGGTCGCCTCCATGAACCGTCGACGCGACGT
Source organism: Haloferacaceae archaeon 50 (assembly GCA_046097085.1). Classification (GTDB taxonomy): domain Archaea; phylum Halobacteriota; class Halobacteria; order Halobacteriales; family Haloferacaceae. The sequence continues at coordinate 281,901 of CP175569.1, forward strand.
GTCTTGCCCGGTCGACGAGGACTCGTGTCGACGCGACGTGTCTTGCCCGGTCGACGAGGACTCGTGTCGACGCGACGTGTCTTGCCCGGTCGACGAGGACTCGTCAGAGGCTCCTCCTTTTCGTGACCTGTCATCGCTTGTCATGACGGTAAGCTCTCGGCACACAACGTTAATAAATGTTACTCAAAAACTCATCTTTCCATCCAATAAGGGGTGCAATTATGCTGCTTTCGCGCTCACGTGAGCGGAGACAACGCGCGTGGGAGTTCCAGCGGGCGGCCTGAACCGCCGCGAGGACGGCCCGCGACCGTCACGCGCGGCGTCGAACACCTCCGCCAAGTATTTGAAGGTGTGCGAGTTCTACCCTCACATGACCGACGACGCGCGGCAGGCGCTCGTCGCCGACGCGGAACGCGTCTGCGACGTGGTGCGGGCGACACTGGGGCCGTTCGGGTCGAACCAGATGCTCGTCCGGGAGAGCGGCGACGTAATCACCACCGCCTCGGGCGCGACGGTGGTGGAGAACCTCGACCTGTCGGACCCGGCGACGACGCTCCTGACCCGGGCCGCGGAGGGGTTCCGCGACACGCACGGCGACGGCACCGCGTCGCTCGTGACGCTGACGGGCGCGCTCCTCGACGCCGCGGACGACCTGACCGACCGAGGGGTCCACCCCACCGCCGTCGCGGGCGGGTTCCGGCGAGCGCTCGACGTGGCCGCGGACCGCCTCGACGAGGCGTCCCGGCCGCTGTCACTCGTGGGTCCCGCGGCGGTGGCCGAGACGGCGCTGACGGCGACGCGCGACCCGGCGGTCCGCCGGAGCGTCGGCGGGTACGTCGCCGAGGCGGCGCACGCCGTCGAGGCCGACGTCGGCGCGGCCCCGGAGCGCAACCGCGTGAAGGTGGCCGCGCGCATCGGCGGCCGGAGCGAGACGGAACTCGTCCGGGGTCTCGTGCTCGAACAGGAACCCGTCTCGGCGGCGATGCCCCGGGAGTTCGAGGACGCGGGCGTCGCCCTCCTCTCCTCGACGGTCGACCGGCCGCACGTCGGCGGTCAGACGGGCCGCCGGAACGACCGCCTCGAACTCGCGGACGCGTCGTTCGAGACGCGCGCCGCCATCGGCGAACGGGAGCGCGACGCCTTCCGCGAGCGGTTGGCGGCCGCCGTCGACGCCGGCTGTCGCCTCGTCGTGACCGAACGCGCGGTCAACGAGCGCGTGCGGTCGACGCTCGCGGACCACGGCGTCGCGGCGCTCCAACGGGTCGAGCGCGACGACGTGCGCCGCCTCGCGCTGGCCACGGGCGCGCAGGTCGTCCCGTCGCTGGCGCAGGTCACCCCCGAGACGCTGGGGCGCGCCGACGTCCGCGTCCGGCGGATGGCTGGCCGCGACCTCACGTTCGTGGAGTCGGAGGCGGGCGACCCCGTTTACACCTTGTTCTGTCGCGCCCCGGACCCCCGGTCGGTGGCCTCGTTCGAGACGGCGGCCGAGGGGGCGGTGGCCGCGACGCTCCGGGCGGTGGCCGACCCGCGCGTGGTCCCCGGCGGCGGCGCGATAGAGATGGACCTCTCCCGGACCGTGCGCGAGGCGTCGCGGTCGGTGTCGGGTCGGGAACAGCTAGCGATGGCGGCGTACGCGGACGCGCTCACGGCGGTTCCGCGGGCGCTCGCGGTCAGCGCCGGACTCGACGGCTGGGAGGGCATCGTCCGCCTCCGCGTCGCCCACGACGAGGGGCGGTCCGCACACGGCGTGGACGCGCTGCTCGGCGAGACGCGGGACGTGCTCGGGGGCGACTCGCCCGTGGTCGAACCCGCGGGCCTGAAGCGGGACGTCCTCGGCGCGGCCACGGACCTCGCGGCCCAACTCGTGCGCGTTGACGACCGCCTCGACGCGACCGACCTCTCCGACGACGAACCCGGCCCGCCGCCCGAGGGTCAACCCGTCGCGGAGCAGTAAGGAGTCGTTACCGAGCCGGCACCGACCGGCGAGCCGGGGCGGCCCGGTCAGTCGTGGTCCGCCTCGGGCGAGAACGGCCCGAGGTCGACGCCGGGGTAGAGCACGGAGTCGAGGGTGAGTAGCTGCTCCGACGCGGCGACGGCCGTCTCTATCGCCTGCGAGAACACCCGTCTCGGCTCTACCACGCCGGCGTCGAGCGCGTCGAACGGGTCGCCTGTGGCGTGGTCGAACCCGAGCGGCGCCGGGCCGTCCCCGCCGGCCGCGGCGTGCGCCGACCGGAGCGCCGGCAAGGCGTCCAGCGGGTCGTAACCGGCGTTGCGGGCGAGGGCGACGACCACCGACTCGCAGGCGTCGGCGAACGCCTCGACCGCCAACTGCTCCTTCCCGGAGACGGACCGGGCGTACCGTCGTAGGTCGCGGGCCACCGCCACGGCGGGCGCGCCCGCGCCCGGCAGCACCTGCCCGTCCATCGCGGCGGTAGCGGTCACCTCGACCGCGTCGTCGAGGAGTCGCTCCGTCACGGCCCGGCCGGTGGCGGTGTTGGCGCTGGCCACGAGCGTGAACACGGCACCCCCGCACTCGTCGAAGTAGGTCCACTTCTCGTCGCCGACGCGGCGTTCGACCACCCGGCCCGCCGACCCGAGTTTCGACGGTCCGAGGTCGTCGACGTGGCCGACCACCTGCGCGCCCGTGGCGCGGGCGACGCGGTACACGTCGGACTTGGGGTACTGCACATAGTCTATCACGGCGACTCCCCGCGACTTCAGCGCCGTCACCACGTCGTCGTCGAGTTCGGGTTGAGCGACCAGCACGTCGACCCCGAGGTCGGACAGGCGGTCTGCGACGGCCCCGACGGCCGCCTCGCGCGCCGAGGCGTACTCCGAGAGGGCGGCCGTCGAGTCGAACGTGACGCTCGACTCCTGCGCGCCGCCGAACGCCGTCGCCGTCTCCTCCACGTCTATCTCGCGCTCGAGCACCGCCACCGTCGCGTCGCGGAGGACGCCCGCCACGGACGGCGTCCAGTCGAACTCGGCGTGGCTCTCCTCGCCCGCCTCGTGCTGTGCGGGGTGGCGGCGGACGACCTGTCCGCGGTAGATGCGCCGCGGGTGGTCGGCCGCGGGCGACACGCGGACGGACACGTCGTCTGTGTTCAGCCAGTCGCCGTCGGTGGCGGCCGCGAGGCCGGTCACGGCCTCCGCCACGCCGCGGGCGTAGGCCTCGCGCGCGTCCGACGGCAGGTCCGCGGTCATCGAGGTGCGGGCCACCGCGCGGAGGCGGTCGACGTCGTCGGCCGCTACGGGGGCGGCGAGTTCGTCGAGACACTCGCCCGCGCGGTTCGACGCCATCGCGTAGCCGACCGCCACGGTTCCGGGGTGGACGCCCTCCTCCACGAGGTCGGCCCCCCGCTCCACGAGGTCGGCCGCGAGGAGCGTCGCCGTCGTCGCGCCGTCGCCGAGGCCGCGTTGCATCGAGTCGACACCGTCGACGAACAGGGCCGCTACCGGGTGGTTGAACCCCTCACCGCGGTGGACGGCGTCGAGGAGTTCGCCCGCGTCGGACGTGACCACCGTCTCGGGTTCGCCGTGCGGGTCGTGCGTCTCGACGAGTTTCTCCATGCCCGTCGGCCCGAGCGTCGACTCGACCAGCGACCGGACGGCCCGGACGGCGTCTACCGCCCACCCCCGGGCGGCCTCCTCGCGGAAGACCCACTCTTCGTCGCGGGGCGTCCCCCCGGCCGCGTCGTCGGGTTCCATGGTATCGGGGAACGCGGTCGGGGGTAAAAATCTACCCCTCGCTGTAGGGACGCCCGGCGGGACGCCCTCCGCGTCGGGTCGCCCGTCCCCGGCGCCGCCGGCCGAAACGTTTTGTCGGTCCGCGGTATCGGGTGACACATGGCATCCACTGTCGGATTCGTGGGCGTCGGCATCATGGGTAAGCCGATGGCGCGGAACGTCATGGCCGCGGGCTACGACGTGGTCGCGCACAACCGGTCGCGCGAACCCGTCGAGGAACTCGCCGAGGAGGGCGCCACGCCCGCGTCGTCGCCGGCGGAGGTGGCCGCCGAGAGCGACGTGGTGATAACCGTCCTGCCGGACACGGACGCCGTCGAGAGCGTCGTCTACGACGACGACGGCCTGCTGGACGGGTTCGGGGAGGGTGACACGTACGTCGACATGTCGACCATCTCGCCGGTGGCAACCGAGCGCATCGCGTCGGACCTCGACGAGGTGGGCGTAGAGACCCTCGACGCGCCCATCAGCGGCGGGGAGGAGGGGGCCGTCGAGGCGACGCTATCCATCATGGTCGGCGGCGACGAGGACGCGTTCGACGCCCAGTACGACCTGTTCGAGGCGATGGGCGAGACGGTGACCCACTGCGGCCCCAGCGGTGCGGGGCAGGTCACCAAGGCGTGTAACCAGATAATCGTAGCCGCTACGCATCAGGCTGTCGCCGAAGCCCTTATGCTGGCGCAACGCGCGGGCGCGGACCTACAGGCCGTGCTCGACGCGATAAGCGGCGGGGCGGCCGCGTGCTGGTCGCTCGACGCCCGCGCGCCGCGCGTCATCCGGGGCAACTTCGAACCCGGCTTCTTCGCGTCCTACCAGTACAAGGACCTCCGCATCGCCACCGACGCGGGCGAGGAGTACGGGTCGCCGATGCCGGCCACGAGCGTGGTCCACGAGATGTACAAGGTGATGGAGACGTCCGGCTACGGCCGCGACGACCACTCCGCGGTGATACGCGTCCTCGAAGACATGGTCGGTGAGGAGGCGCGCGTGGAGTAGGCCGCCCGAACCGGCGGGCACTCCCGCGAACGCCGTTCAGCGACAGTAAACGGGGCCGAAACCGGCGGGATACGGCTCTCGCCCGTCCGACGACCCCGTCGCCGAGCGACCGCAGCGTCGTGTCCGCATCCCCCCGGGCGGTTCCACGGGTAGCAGCGAGCATCTCCGGTTTCGGCCCACAGCGGCGGCGACGGCGGCGCCCCCGTTCGCCGTACGTTCGGTATCGTCGGACGGTCGTTCTACACCGGGAGACGCACCGCCCCGGCTAACCTGCGACGGTTCCGTGACAGTGCGCGAAACGGGGCGAAACGCGGAATTAGCTGCCGAACGAGGCCGTTACAGTCGTACCGATGTAATCGCGATGACGATTACCCGTGACGGTGTTAATGTCGTAAGGGTTTCCCGCCTCCCTCCGTACCGATGGGTTACGGTCGTCCGACGATAGTGAACATGCGTCGGAGGGCACGAACGGCATCTCACCGGCGTATTGCCGCTTAGCATATATAGTCGGTTAGCACATGGCGAATCAAGTTCGTATGAGAGCAGTTTACTGCGTGTTGGGTCGGGGGATCTATCTGCCGTTCGAAACGTTCGTCCACGGCGTGTCGTTTTATGATGGTAAACAAGGCTTCGTCGGCGGCTCTCGTCGCCGCGACGCGGTGAGACTTAAGACCGTCCCGCGCGAGGGCACGTCCCATGGCACCGGAGGTGACGTCGGTCGATACGTTCGCGTTCTCGGCTCCCCTGTCCGAACCGTTCGGCTACTCGCAGGAGTGGGTCACCGACAGGTCCGCGCTCCTCGTCCGCGTCGAGGCGAGCGACGGCACCGTCGGGTGGGGGGAGTGCTGGGGGCCCGCGGCCGGGACGCGCGCCGTGGTGGAGGAGATGTTCGGCCCGCGAATCGAGGGCGAGGACCCCCGGGAAGTCGAGCGCATCTGGGCCGAACTCTACGACGCGGGGCGCGCGGCCTACCAGTCCGTCGTGCCCCTCCCGGCGCTCTCGGGCGTCGACATCGCGCTCTGGGACCTCGCGGGGAGACTCCACGGCGTCCCCGTCTCGACGCTCCTCGGGGGCGCACGGCGCGACGCGGTCCGTGCGTACGCCACCGGGCACTACTTCCGGCCCGACGTGACGCTCGAAGAGCAGTACGACGCCGTCGCGGCGGAAGCCGAGGAGAACGCGGCCGCTCTCGGTGCGGTGAAGCTCAAAGTCGGACTCGACATCGCGGGTGGCGGCCCCGACGCGGACGTGGAACTGGTCCGCCGGGTGAGAGAGCGCGTGGGCGAGGAGACCACGGTGATGGTGGACGCGAACTACGCGTACGACGCCGGGACCGCCCGCCGCGTCGGGCGCGAACTCGACGCCCTCGGCGTCTACTGGTTCGAGGAACCCGTCCCGCCGGAGGACGTCGGCGGCTACGCGTCCGTTCGGGAGGCGATAGACGCGCGCGTCGCCGGCGGCGAGTGCCACGGCGTCCGCGAGTTCGACCGTCTGTTCGACGCCGGCGCCCTCGACGTGGCCCAACCCGACGTCTGTAACGTGGGCGGCCTGACCGCGGCGCGGCGGGTGGCGACGCTCGCGGCCGACCACGGAGTTCCGGTGGTGCCCCACGTCTGGGGAACGCCGGTGGGTCTCGCCGCCAGCCTCCACCTGATAGCGACGCTCCCGGGTCGGCCGTGGCTGGAGTACGACCGCTCGGACAACCCGCTCCGGGAACTGCTCGGGGACGCCCCCGAACCCGACGCCGACGGGCGCGTGGCCGTGCCGGAGGGTCCCGGCCTCGGCGTCGAACCAGACCCGGACGCGGCGGCCGAGTACCGCGCGGAGTGACGCCCCGCGGCGTCTCCGTCGGGACGCCACGGTCCGCCGCGGCCGCGGACGGACCGCCGCGGACGACTGCCGCGGTCCGTCGAAAAGGCTAACCGCCCCCCTTGCGCACGTGGGTGCATGGTACCGACGTTCAGCGGATACAGGCGGCCCGACGGCCGGGTCGGCGTGCGGAACCACGTCGCCGTGATTCCCACGTCAGTCGCCGCCAGCAGCGTGGCCGAGGCGACGGCCGCGGAGGCGGGCGAGCCGGCGCGGGCGACGCCCCACCAGATGGGAGCCTCGCAACCGGACCGGGCGCGCGAGCAGACGGAGCGAGTGCTGACCGGCGTCGGGCGCAACCCCAACGTCGGCGGTGCGCTCGTGGTCGAACTCGGCACCGAGGACGTGGACGCGGACGACGTCGCCGACGGCATCGCGGCGGTCGAGACGCCCGTGGAGACGCTCACCGTCCGCGAGGCGGGCGGCGCGCGGGCGGCGGTCGACCGCGGCGTCGAGGCGGTCGAGTCGCTGGCCGCGGCGGCGTCGAACGCCCGCCGCGAGGAGGCCGACGCGTCGGAACTCGTCTTCGGCGTCGAGTGCGGCGGCAGCGACGCCACCAGCGGCATCGCGGCCAACCCCGCCGTCGGCGCGGCCTGCGACCGCCTCGTCGACGACGGCGGCACCGCCACGTTCAGCGAGACGCCCGAGTTCATCGGCGCGGAGCACATCCTCGCCGACCGGTGCGTCGACGACGAGACGCGCGAACGCCTCCTCGAACGCGTGGACCGCCGCGAGGGCATGGCGCGACTGATGGGCGTCGACCTCCGGGGCGCACAGCCCTCGCCCGGCAACCAGGAGGGCGGTCTCACCACCATCGAGGAGAAGAGCCTCGGCGCGATATCCAAGGGGGGCACGCGGCCCGTCCGGGGCATCGTCGACTACGCCGAACCCCTGCCCGTCGGCGGCGGCCTCGTCCTGATGGACACGCCCGGCTACGACGTGGAGAGCGTGGTGGGAAAGGTAGCTGGCGGCGCGCAGGTGGTGGCGTTCACCACCGGACGCGGGAGCACCACCGGCAACCCTCTCGCGCCGGTCATGAAGGTGACCGGCAACCCCAAGACGTGGGAGAAGATGTCGAACAACATGGACGTGAACGCCGGCACGGTGTTCGACGGCGAGTCGATCGAGTCCGTCGGCGACCGCATCTACGAGTTCCTCCTCGACGTGGCCGACGGCCGTCCCACGGAGGCCGAGCGGCGCCGACTGGAGGAGTTCGCCATCAACGAGATTCAGCCGCGAGAGCTCGGCGAGGGGGTGCGGGCATGAACGGCCGGGTGCTGGACGACGCCGCTCTCCTCCTCGCCGAGGACGACACCGTCGCCACCGCCGTCGAGGACCTGTCGGCCGGCCGTGAGGTGGAGTACGACGGCCGGACGGTCCGCCTGACCGAGGACGTGCCGTTCGGGCACAAGGTGGCGCTGACGGCCGTCGAGGCGGGCGAGGAGGTGCGCAAGTACGGCGAGGTCATCGGGCGCGCAACCGAACCCGTCGCGCCGGGCGAGTGGGTCCACACCCACAACTGCGAGTCCACCCGCGGGCGGGGCGACCTGCCGGCGGCCGACGAGGGGGTGGACGCGTGACCGCCCGCCCCCCGCGGACCGACGACTCGGACGGGGACCGGGGCCGGGAGTTCGCCGGCGTGCGCCGCGACGACGGCGCGGTGGGCGTCCGCGACGCGGTGTTGGTGCTCCCGTCGGTCATCTGCTCGCGCATCGTGGCCGACCGCATCGCCGACCGGGTCAACGGCGCGGTGTCGACGCCCCACGACCACGGCTGCGCCCAGATCGGCGCGGACAACGAGCAGACCCGGCGGACGTTCCTGTCGCTCTCGAAGAACCCCAACGTCGCGGGGACGGTGGTGGTCGGTCTCGGGTGCGAACACGTCCAGAGCGACGAACTCGCGGCCGACATGGCGCGCGACGACGCTGCGCGCGTGCGCGAACTCTCGATTCAGGACGCCGGCGGGACCGAGGCCTGCGTCGAACGCGGCGTCGAGGCCGCCGAGGAACTCGCCGCGGCGCGGGCGGCGGACCGGACCGCCGCGGACCTCTCCGACCTCACGGTGGGCGTGGTCTCCTCCGACCTCTCGGAGTCGACGGTCGCGCACGCCGACCCCCTCGTCGGGGAGGTGGTGGACCGAGTCGTCGCCGCGGGCGGGCGCGCCGTCGTCGCGGGCGACGAGCGACTCACCGCCCACCCGGACGCCGCCCGCGACGTGGCGAGCGACGAGGCGCAAGCGGGGTTGGAGGCCCTCCTCTCGCGCCACCGGGACCTCCCGCCGCGGACGACGGGCCTCGCCCGGCGGGCGCGCGAGCGGTCGTTCGCAGACACCACGGCGGCGTGGGGGACCGCCGGGATAGACGAGGTGCTGGCGTACGGGGAGCGAGCGACGCTCGACGCGGGCGTGGCCGCCGTCGACGCCCCCTCGGCGTTCGAGGAGGCCGCCACGGCGCTGACGGCGGCGGGCGCGCAGGTGGTGCTCCACGTGACCGGCGACGGCATCCCGACGGGCCACCCACTCGCGCCCGTCGTGAAGGTGTCGGGCGACGCCGACACGCTGGCGGCCCTCCCCGACGACGTCGACGTGGACGCCCGGGCGAGCGACGCCGACGACGTCCTCGACTACCTGCTCGACGTGGCCCGGGGGACCCCCGCGTGCGCGGAGCGTCACGGCCTCACCGAGTTCGCCCTCACGCGCGTCGGCCCGTCGATGTAGGCGGTCCCGGTCCCGGGTTCGGACTCGGCCCGGACCCGGTCTCGGACTCAGTTCCCGCCCCGGTTCCACTTTCCGCCGCGGCGCCACCCTCACCGCCACCCCCGACCGGGGATAGCTATTTGTCCCCCACCGCCGACCGAACCACGTATGTCGTGTGAGACCAATTCGCAGAGGGTGTCCGAGGAGCGACGAACCACGTCACGCCCCGAATCCAGTCGGCGGACCGGACGGCGGCGTGCGGCCCGCGCCGGCCGGGAGGGACGGTAGATGGCGAAGAACCCCGACGAGGGCGTGCGCGTCGCCGGCGACGACCTGTCTCGCTTCACGGTCGACGTGCTGGTGGCCGCGGGACTCGGCGAGGACGACGCCGGGGTGGTGGCCGACAACCTCGTGGACGCCAACCTGCGGGGCATCGACACCCACGGCGTGGTGCGTCTCGAACCCTACGTGACGCGACTGGAGGAGGGAGGCATCGACCCCGACCCGGACGTGACCGTGACGGAGACGGGCGCGGCCACGGCCGTCGTGGACGCCGACGACGGCCCCGGTCAGGTGGCGACGCTCCGCGCGACTGAGGAGGCGGTCGACCGGGCGCGCGACGCGGGCGCGGCGTTCGTGGGCGTCCGGAACTCGAACCACTACGGCACCGCCTCCTACTTCACCAACTACGCGGCCGAGCGGGGGTGTCTCGCGATGAACATGACACACTCCGGCCCGAACGTCGTCCCGTTCGGCGGCGCGGACCCCTTCTTCGGCACGAACCCCATCTCCATCTCCGTCCCCGGCGGCGACCTCGGCTTCCCGGTCGCCCTCGACATGGCGACCAGCGTCACCGCCAAGGGGTCGGTCATCCTCGCGGCCGAGGAGGGAGAGGAGATACCGCCGGAGTGGGCGGTCGACGAACACGGCGACCCCACCACCGACCCCGAGGAGTTCCACGCCCTCCAACCCGTCGGCGGGCCAAAGGGCTACGGTCTCGGGTTCATGGTGGACGTGTTCTGCGGCGTCCTCCTCGACGCCGCCGTGGGCGACGAGGTGGCCACCCTCTACGACGACGAGGAAGAGCCGCAGGGGCTCGGACACGTCGTCGCGGCCGTCGACGTGGAGGCGTTCACCGACGCCGACGGGTTCGACGCTCGCCTCGACCGCATGGTGGAACGCCTCAAGTCCGTCCGGACGGTCGAGGGCGTGGACGAGGTGCTCGCGCCCGGCGAACCCGAGGCGCGGACCGCGGCCGAGCGACGCGAGGCGGGGATACCACTCGGCGAGGGAGTGTGGGAGACGCTCGCCGACCTGAGCGACCGGTACGGCGCGGACCTGCCGGACGCGGAACGGCTGTGAGACGGGCGAGACCGCTTACGCGTACGTCATGTTGAGTTCGATGACGTTGGCGGCGCTCCGGACCCGTTCGGGTATCTCGTCGTGGTAGCGCTCCCCCTTGATGCGCGAGGTGGGGCCGGCGACGCTGACGGCCCCGACGGCCACGCCGTCCGCGTCGGTGATGGGCGCGGCGATGCACCGCAGGCCGGTGAGGCGTTCGCCGTCGTCCTGCGCGTACCCCCGTTCGCGCACCTGTTCGAGTTCGGCCGCCAGTTCCTCCCGGTCGGTGATGGTGTTGGGCGTTCGCTCGGGCAGGCCGTGGTGGTCGAGTATCTCCTCGACCCGTTCGTCGGGGAGGTGCGCGAGCACCGCCTTACCGAGCGAGGTGCAGTGGAGTTTGACCCGCATGCCCGTCCGGGTGTCGAGGTTGACCGCCCGGTCGCCCTTACACCGGAGCAGATAGACCCCCTCGCCGTGTTCGGCCACCAGCAAGTTGGCGAGTTCGCCCGTCTCCTCCGCCAGCGCCTCCAGTTCGGGCTTCGCCACCCGGTAGATGCGCAGACGGTCGCGGGTGTGCTCGCCGAGGTCGAGGAACTTGAGGCCGAGGCGGTACTCGTCGTCCTCGTTGACCACGTACTCGTTCTCGCGGAGGGTGCTGAGGTGGCTGTACACCGTGCTCTTTGGGATGTCGAGTTCCCGCGACAGCGCGGTCACCCCGGCGCTGTCCTGCTCTTTCAGTTCTTCGAGGATGCGGAGGGAGGTCTCGAGCGCCCCGATCGTCCCCGCGGTCTGGCGTGACATGGGGTCGGTTTGGACCCGGCGATACAAAACGTTTGTTCAGTCGTGTCGGACAGGTCGACCGCTCCGGCCCGGACGTTTGGCATGGGCGAACGGAGTCCGAGTGGGACGAACGATATCCGAGTCGGACGAACGACGTCCGAGCGTGGCGAACGCGCCGGGCGGGCTCACGCGCCCGACACGTCGTTGGCGGGGCGTTCCGGCGCGTCCCCGGCGAGGACTCGGAGTACGTCCTCTGTCACGCCGCGCCGGAGTTCGACGGTCGACTCCTCGGAGTACCACGCCACGTGCGGCGTCAGCACCACGTCGTCGCGGCCGAGGAGCGGCGAGTCGCCCGGCGGTTCCTCGGGCAGGACGTCGAGAGCCGCGGCCCGAATCTCGCCGGCGTCGAGAGCGGCGGCGAGGGCGTCGTCGTCGACCACCGCGCCCCGGGAGGTGTTGACGAGGACGGCGGACTCCTTCATGGCCGCGAACGCGTCCGCGTCGAACAGGTCGCGCGTGTCGTCGGTCAGGGGGGTGTGGACCGAGACGGCGTCCGACCGGGCGAGGAGGCCGTCGAACGACACCTTCTCCGCGCCGCCGGCGGTCACCTCCTCCGCCGGGACGTACGGGTCGTAAGCCACCACGTCGAGGCCGAACGCGGACGCCTTCTCTGCGACCGTTCTGGGGATACGGCCGAACCCCGCGAGGCCGAGCGTCAGGTCGGAGAGGCGGTGGAGCGGTCGGCCGACCTTCCAGTCCCACCCGCCGCCGTGGACATGGTCGTCGTAGCCGGTCACGTGCCGGAGACAGGAGAGCGCCAGCGTCACCGCGTGCGTCGACACCTCGTCCACGCAGTAACTCGGGTGGTGGACGACGGTCACCCCGTGGTCGGTGGCGGCGTCGACGTCCACGTTGTCGAGGCCGATGCCGTAGCGCCCGACGACGGCGAGGCCGTCGAGTTCGGCGAACACGTCGGCGGTCACGGGCGCGAACTGGACGAGGAGGCCGTCCGCGCCGCGGCCGGCCTCCGCCACCTCCGCCGGCGTCTCCGCCGCCGCCGCCCGGAGGTCGACCCCCGCGTCGGCCGCCAACTCGCGTTCGATGCTGAGGTCCGGGTAGTCGTAGTCGGTGACGACTATCGTCGGCACGGTCATGGTCGCTCCGTCGGCGTTCGAGCCGTCACCGTCGGGTGCGGTCCGTCGGGCGCGGTCCAGAGGCGTGCGTCGTCGAGTCGTGTCATGGTCGTTCGTCTCCGGGAGCCTTCGGGGCGCGAGTATTCAAGCTTACCGGCGGCCGAGACGACCGAACGTGGGAGACGAGACGAGACGAGGAGAAAAGGGGAGAAGCGAGAGAGGACCGCGACCGCCGCGCGGTCAGGTCGAGTTAGGTCAGTAGTTGCGGTAGACGGTCTTGGTGGTGGTGAAGAAGTCCATGCCGGCCTCGCCCTGTTCGCGGTAGGTGTTGGTCGAGGAGTCCTTCATGCCGCCGAACGGCACGTGGAGTTCCAGCCCCGTGGTCTTCTCGTTTATCTTCACCACGCCCGCCTCGATGTCGTCGATGAACTGCGTCGCCTGGGAGTGGTCCTGCGTCACGATGCTGGCCGAGAGCCCGTACTGGATGCCGTTGGCAACCTCGACGGCCTCGTCGTAGTCGCTCACCTTCATCACCGACAGCACGGGGCCGAATATCTCCTCCTGCCCGAGGCGGGACTCGGGGTCGACGTCGGAGAACACGGTGGGCTGGACGAAGTAGCCGTCCGTGTCGGCGTCGACCTGCTCGCCGCCGGTTTCGAGCGTGGCGCCCTCCTCCTGACCGATCTCGATGTAGTCGAGCGTGCTGTCGAGTTCGCTCGAACTCACCTGCGGACCCATGTCCGCGCCTTCGAGGCCGTTCCCGACCTCGATGTCCTCGGCGTACTCGACGATACCGTCGACGAACTCGTCGTACACGTCCTCGTGGACGATGGCGCGCGCAGTGGCGGTGCAGGCCTGTCCGGTCACGCCGAACCGGCCGGCGCCGACGATGTTGACCGCCTCCTCGACGTCGGCGCTGGGCATCACGACGGTGGGGTTCTTGCCGCCCATCTCGCACTGGACTCGCTTCACGTCGTCGGTCGCGGACTGGTAGACGCCGTGGCCGACCTGCGAACTCCCTGTGAACGAGACGGCGTCGATGTCGTCGTGGGTGGTGAACGTCTCGCCCACCTCGCTGCCGGGGCCGGTCACCATGTTGATGGCGCCGTCGGGCAGACCCGCCTCGTCGAGCGCCGCGACTATCTCCCGCGTCGTGCCGGGCGCGAGGGTGGCGGGCTTGATGACCACGGTACACCCGACCGAGAGCGCGGGCGCTATCTTCCACGCCGGGATGGCGATGGGGTAGTTCCACGGCGTGATGAGGCCGGCTACGCCGATCGGCTCCTTGCGCGTGCTGAGTTCCTTCCGGCGACCGCTGGAGGGCTTGACCGTGCCGCCGTAGTCGGCAGCCTTCTGGGAGTAGTAGTAGAAGATGTCGATGGCGCGCTGGACCTCGGGCGTGGCCTCCGCCGTCGTCTTCCCCTCTTCTCGCGTGAGACGCTCCACGAGTTCGTCCTTGCGCTCTTCGAGAATCTTGGCCGTGTCTTTCAGTATCGCGCCGCGCTGTGTGCCGGGCGTGTCGGCCCACTCGTCTTTCGCGGCGGCCGCCGCCTCGACCGCGCGGTCCGCGTCGGCCGACGAGGACTGCTGGAACTCCGCGACCACTTCGCTCGTGTCCGCGGGGTTTGTGACCTCGAACGTCTCGCCCGTCTCGGACTCGACCCACTCACCGTCGATGTAGTTCTGGACTGTCTCGGGCATGCGAGTCACCCTTCGCGCTCCTCGTTTACCCTTTTTTCGATGCGGGTACACGAACGGAAACACCGCCGGCGCGTTCACTCTCGTCGGACGGGGCCAAGGAGAAGGATTCATTACGCCGGCCCCGGAGACTGAAATCGTCATGGTCGACTACAGTCAGTTGCGAGACCCGAACGCGGAGTACACGATGCGCGACCTCTCCGCCGACACGATGGGACTCGACAAGGAACGGGGCGGCGTCCGCGACGCCGAGATAACCGACGTCCAGACCACGATCGTCGACGGCAACTACCCGTGGATTCTAGTGCGCGTCTACACGGACGCGGGCGTCGTCGGTACGGGCGAGTCGTACTGGGGCGGCGGCGACGCCGAGATAATCGACCGGATGGCGCCGTTCCTCGTGGGCGAGAACCCCCTCGACATCGACCGCCTCTACGAGCACCTCATCCAGAAGATGTCGGGCGAGGGCTCCATCGCGGGCAAGGTGGTCTCGGCCATCTCGGGCATCGAGATAGCGCTCCACGACGTCGCGGGCAAACTCCTCGACGTGCCGGCCTACCAGTTGCTCGGCGGCAAGTACCGCGACGAGGTGCGGGTGTACTGCGACTGCCACGCCGGCGACGAGTCGGAGCCGGAGTCCAACGCCCGCGAGGCCGAGCGCGTGGTGTCGGAACTGGGCTACGACGCGCTCAAGTTCGACCTCGACGTGCCCTCGGGCCACGAGAAGGACCGCGCCAACCGCCACCTCCGCGGCCCCGAGATAGACCACAAGATAGACATCGTGCGCGAGGTGTGCGAGACGGTGGGCGACCGGGCGGACGTGGCGTTCGACTGTCACTGGTCGTTCTCCGCCGGGGCGGCGAAGAAACTGGTCGAGAAGGCAGAGGAGTACGACGTGTGGTGGTTGGAGGACCCCGTGCCGCCGGAGAACCACGACGTCCAGCACACGGTCACCCAGTACAACACCACGCCGGTGACGGCGGGCGAGAACGTCTACCGCACGCACGGCCACCGCCGACTGCTGGAGGAGGAGGCCGTCGACATCCTCGCGCCCGACCTGCCCAAGGTCGGCGGCATGCGCGAGACCCAGAAGATAGCCCACATGGCGGACCTCTACTACGTCCCCATCGCCATGCACAACGTCTCCTCGCCCGTCGGGACGATGGCGAGCGCTCAACTGGCGACCACCATCCCCAACTCGCTGGCGGTGGAGTTCCACTCCTACCAGCTCGGCTGGTGGGAGGACGTCGTCGAGGAGGACGACCTCATCGAGGGCGGCCGGATGGAGATTCCGGAGGAACCCGGCCTCGGCGTGACCCTCGACCTCGACGTGGTCGAGGAGCACATGGTCGAAGGCGAGGAACTGTTCGACGAGGCGTAGCTTCGTCGAGCGAGGACGGCTCCGCCGTCCCGGGTTCGACGAATCGTAGCCAGCCACCTGCCGAAGCTATTTGTTCCGCGCCCGAGAGGGACGCGTATGGTTGACGCGAACCCACTCGACGGCAAAGCGGCGGTGGTGACGGGCGCGAGTTCGGGCATCGGGGCGGCCAGCGCCCGGGCGCTGGCGCGCGACGGCGCCGACGTGGTCGTGGCCGCGCGCCGGGAGGAGCGCCTTTCGGAACTCGTCGCCGACGTCGAGGAGGAGTACGGGGCGCGGGCGGAGGCGGTGCCCACCGACGTGACCGACGAGTCGCAGGTGGCGTCGCTGGTGGAGGCCGCGGTGGACGAGTTCGGTAGTCTCGACGTCGTCGTCGCCAACGCGGGCGTCGGCGTCGGCGGCGCGGTGGCGGACCTCTCGACGGAGGACTACCGCACGATGATGGACGTGAACTGCGACGGGATGTTCTTCACGGCGCGGGAGGCGGTCCCCCACCTGAAGGAGTCGTCGGGCAACCTCGTCTTCGTCGCGAGTTTCGCGGGACAGTACCCCCGCCCCGGCAACCCGGTGTACGCCGCGACCAAGTGGTGGACTATCGGCCTCGCGCGGAGTCTGGAGGCGAGCGTCGGCGACGAGGGGGTGGCCGTCTCCACGGTCAATCCCACCGAGGTGCGGACCGAGTTCGGGTCGGAGGAGGGTGACCCGTTCGAGGAGCAGTACGACGAGTCGGAGGCGTCCTCGCCGGCCGACGTCGCGGAGGCGGTGGCGTTCGCGGCC
>CP175570.1:0-278017 GCA_046097085.1 Haloferacaceae archaeon 50
CGAGCGACGTGAGCCTCGTCCGCGACGGCGAGGCGGAGCGCACGACCGACGCCGAGGTGGGCGGACACCCGGTCGGTACGCCGATGGTCGACGTGACCACCGTCGGCGCGGGCGGCGGGTCCATCGCGTGGGTCGACGACGGCGGCGCGCTCCGCGTCGGACCGCGCTCGGCGGGCGCAGACCCCGGCCCCGCGTGTTACGGCAACGGCGGGACGCGTCCGACCGTCACGGACGCGAACCTCGTCCTCGGGTACATCGGCGAGAGCACGGCGCTCGGCGGAGAGCTGTCGCTCGACGCCGCGGCCGCCTACGACGTGCTCGCCGACCTCGCGGACGACGCCGACCTCGACGGCCCGGTCGAGGCCGCGCAGGGGGTCTACCGCGTGGCGAACGCAAACATGGCGCGGGCGATTCGCTCCGCGACCGTCGAGCGTGGCCACGACCCGCGCGAGTTCGGACTGGTCGCCTTCGGCGGGGCGGGGCCGATGCACGCGGGCGCGCTCGCGGCCGACCTCGGCATCGGTACGGTCGTCGTGCCGCCCGCCTGCGGCGTGCTCTCGGCGTACGGCCTGCTCGCCGCCGACGAGAAACACGACGCCGTCCGCACCCACCGCGTCGGGGTCGGGGAGGCGGACCCCGCGCACGTCGACGACCTCTACGACGAACTGGAGGCGGAGGTGCTGGCGGACGCCCGCGACCCGGCGGCCGCCGCCGTCCGACGGCAGGCGGACCTCCGGTACGCGGGACAGAGCTTCGAACTCACCGTCGACGTCGGCGGGTCCTTCGACCCCGGCCGCGTCGCCGAGCGGTTCCACGACGAACACGAGTCGACCTACGGCTACCGCATGGACGACCCGGTGGACCTCGTGAACCTGCGCGTGACGGCGACGACCGAACGGACCGACCCCGCGGTCGCCCACGAGTCGGCGGGCGACGCACAGAGCGAGACGCGGGACGCCCGGTTCGGCGACGGCCGCGTCTTCGAGACGCCGGTGTACGACCGGACGGCGCTCGCGGTCGGCCGAACGCTCGGCGGCCCGGCGGTGGTCGAACAGGCCGAGAGCACGGTCGTCGTCCCGCCCGCGTGGGACGCCGAGGTCCGACCCGACGGGTCGCTCGTACTGACGGAGGGAGACGCATGACTCGACGCGACACGGACGACGGGAGCGGTATCGACCCGGTCACGCTGGAGATACTCCGGAACCAGTTGGAGGGCGTCGCCGAGGAGATGGGTCAGGTGCTGATACGCGGCGCCTACTCGCCCAACATCAAGGAGCGACAGGACTGTTCGACGGCGCTGTTCGACGCCGACGGGCGGATGGTGGCGCAGGCGGAGCACATCCCGGTCCACCTCGGCGCGATGCCCGAGGCGGTGGACGCGGTGCGCGACCGCGACCCCGAACCGGGCGAGGTGTGGGCGCTCAACGACCCGTTCGCGGGCGGGACGCACCTGCCGGACGTGACTCTCGTCTCGCCGCTCTCGCCCGGCGACGACGACGAGGTGGTGGGTTACGCCGTCTCGCGCGCTCACCACGCCGACGTCGGCGGCGCGACGCCCGGGAGCATGCCGGCCGGCGCGCGCGAGATATACGAGGAGGGCGTCCGCCTCCCCGGCGTGCGCCTCGTGCGCGACGGCGAGGTGGTCGACGACGTCATGCGACTGTTCCTCGCGAACGTCCGGACGCCCGACGAGCGTCGGGCGGACCTCAGGGCGCAACTCGCCGCCCACGACCGGGCCGAGGCCCGCCTCGGCGACTTGTTGGAGCGGTACGGCGAGACTGTGCTTGACGCCTTCGACGCCGTCATCGAGTACTCCCGCGAGCGCATCGAGTCCGAACTCGCGGCGATACCGGACGGCACCTACGGCGCCCGGGACGCCCTCGAAGGCGACGGCATCACCGACGACGACATCCCCGTCGAACTGACGGTGACCGTCGACGGGGTCGAACTCGACTTCGACTTCACGGGCACCGCCGAGCAGGTGCAGGGGAACCTCAATGCGCCGCTCTCGGTGGCGAAGAGCGCGGTCTACTTCGTCGTCAGATGTCTGACGGACCCGGAGATACCCCCTAACCACGGCTGTTACGCGCCGGTGAGCGTCTCCGCCCCCGAGGGGACGCTGCTGAACCCCGAGCCGCCGGCCGCCGTGGTCGGCGGCAACGTCGAGACCAGCCAGCGCGTCACCGACGTGGCGTTCGCGGCGCTCGCCGACGCCGTCCCGGAGCGGACGCCCGCGCAGGGGCAGGGGACGATGAACAACCTCATCATCGGCTCCCGCGAGGGCGAGTTCACCTACTACGAGACCATCGGCGGCGGCGCGGGCGCGACCAGCGACACCGACGGGATGGACGGCGTGCAGGTCGGCATGACGAACACGCTGAACACGCCGATAGAGGTGCTCGAAGCCGAGTACCCCCTCACCGTCGAGCGCTACGCCCTCCGGCCGGGGACGGGCGGCGACGGCGAACACCGCGGCGGCCTCGGCGTCGAGCGCTCGCTGACCGTCGACCGCGACGCGACGGTGTCGCTGCTCACGGAGCGTCGCCGCCGCCACCCGCAGGGGGTCGACGGCGGCGAGGCCGGGGCGACGGGGCAGAACCTCGTCGACGGCGACCCTGTCCCCGCGAAGACCACCGTGGACGTCGAGGCGGGGACGCGGGTGACGGTCCGCACGCCCGGCGGCGGGGGGCACGGTGAACCCGCCGGCCGCGACCCGGACGCCCGCGAGGAGGACCGTCGGAACGGGAAGACCGACGAGTGAGCGTCCGGGGCGGGCCGTCCCTCCTTACACCCGCGAGGTGCGACCCGCCGCATCCGAACAGCCGAGGGCCGTCCCCGCGCAGAGAGACCGATGACAGACCGCGTGTCGCGGCGGGTGTCCCGAATCGAACCGCAGGGGGTACGACGCTCATGAGGTGTCGTTGGACTCCCGCGACCCTCCACCTGTCTCCGAACACGTTCGCCCGACGGACGCGTTCGTCGGGTCCGGCACAGCCGGGGAGGAAATGAGCCTTATCGAGGATAGAACTATTTCTGATAGTATCCTCCAGAAGAGGCGGTGAGCCGTCGCGTCTGAATGCCGTCAGTCCGACGTTGCCGGTTCGAACGGAGACGTACGTCCGCCGCCTCCACCGATTTCCGCCGTCGTCGCTTCTGCCGTCCGAATCGAGTGTTCCACGGAACAGCCTCCGACAGAGGGACGAGCGATCGGTCGGTGCTGTCGGCGTCGGAACTCTCAAGAACCGCGTCGATTCCATCAATAGGGGTACTTTTCCTCGGTGATATCAGGTTTTAGTAATACACCGCGGGAACTGAACCGTCGGTTCGATGGGGAGAGTGAAGGACCGACCGCGAACCGGAGAGTGCGGCCGGTGGGGGTGGCAGGGCGACCCGCGGTTATCGGTTGCGCGCCGCCGTCGCGGCCACCCGGACGGCGTCGACCATGCTCGCCTCGCTGGCGGCGCCGTCGCCCGCGATGTCGAACGCGGTGCCGTGGTCGACGCTCGTGCGCACGATGGGGAGGCCGACGGTGACGTTCACGCCGCTGACCCCGCCCGCCTCCTCGAAGCCGAGCATCTTGATAGGGATGTGACCCTGGTCGTGGTACATCGACACCACGCAGTCGGCCGCGCCGCGGGCGGCCTTCACGTAGACCGTGTCGGGCGACTCGGGGCCGACGGCGTCGATGCCCTCCTCACGGGCGCGTTCGACCGCCGGGGCTATCTCCGCGTCGTCCTCGTCGCCGAGGAGGCCGCCGTCGCCCGCGTGGGGGTTGAGGCCCGCCACCGCGACGGTGGGGTCGTCCACGCCGAGGTCCGCGAGGCCCGAGACGGTGACCCGGATAGTGTCGAGCACCCGGTCGGTCGTCACGAGGTCCACCGCCTCCCGCAGAGGGACGTGGGTGCTGACGTGCGTGACCCGCAGGTCGCCCTCGACCAGCATCATCGAGTAGTTCTCGGTGTCGGTGTAGTCGGCCAGCATCCCGGTGTGGCCGGCGTACTCGCTCCCCGCCATCCGGGTGGCCTGTTTGTTGATGGGCGCGGTGGCGATGGCGTCTATCTCGCCCGCCTTCGCCAGTCGGATGGCCTCCTCGACGAACTCCAGACTCGCCCGGCCGTACGCCTCCTTGAGGTCGCCGTACACCACCTCGTCGACGTTGTCGAGGTCGAGCACCGGTATCTCCTCGGGGTCGTCGCCGGCGTCGGCGACCGACTCCACGACCCGCACCCGGAGGTCGCTCCCGGCCACCCGGACCGCGTCGCGCACCGCGTCCGCGTCGCCAATCACGACGAGGCGGGCGAACTCCCGCGCCCGGGGGTAGGCCTTCACGATAACCTCGCTCCCGACGCCCGCCGGGTCGCCCATCGTGACACCGACAAGCGGTCTCGGTTCCGGTTCACTCATGGTGACCACCCAGACGCGCGAGGCAGTTAGCTATTGCCCCCTCGGACCCGAACGCGCCCGCCTTCGTCACCACCGGCGTGCCGTCGGCGCGGCCGCCCCGGACGCGGCCGAGCGGAATCCCCGCCTCCACCGCCTCGCCCGCGAGCGACACGCCTCCGGCGTCGAGTTCGCGGAGGACCCGCACCGCCACCGCGCCGCCGGTCAGAAAGAGGCCGTCCGGCGGCGCGCGGTCCCAGACGCGCGCGACGGCGAGAGACAGCGCCGTCGAGATTCGCTCTCTGACGACCCGTTCGTGGAGGCCGTGTTTCCGCCCGGCGCGGAGCGCACGCTCCGGGTCCGCGTCGTCGCCGGCCGACGCGAGGAGGGCCGCGCCGCCGTCGACGAGGCGGGCGGCGCAGTCCGCGGCGGCCGCGTCCGCGGCGGCCTCCGGGTCCGTGACGGCGGTTTCGAGGTCGAGGGGCACTACCCCGTCGACGACCGCCACCTGCGCGCGGGTCTCGGGGGCGGTGCTGCCCGCGACGCCGAGGACGGCGCGGGCGGCGTCCGCGTCTGCGTCGGTATCGGTATCGGTGTCCGTGCCCGACGCGGCGTCTCCGTCCGCGCCGTCGCCCGGGGCGCCGGGGGACGACTCGTCGCCGGCGTCCGCGTCCGCCGGGACCGAGACGTGCGCCGCGAGGCCGGCGCTCCCGACGTAGACCACCGAGAGGTCGGTGGCGGCGCCCCCCGCCGCGAGGGCTTCGAGGTGGGACTCCGCCACGGCGTCGGCCACGGCAAGGACGGGGCGGTCGGCGTCGGCCGCGACGTCCCGGAGGGCGTCGGCCACCGCGTCCGCCCCGGCGGCCACGTCGCCGACGGACACCCGGCGGACGGGGTAGGCGCTGTCGGCGAACAGCGTCGGCAGGTGCGCGGAGGTGACGGGCTTGTCGGGGTCGCGGCCGGCGGGGGTGCGCGTCACGAGCGCGCCGTCGACGAGGTGGTAGCCCTCGGCGGTGAGGCGTCCGTTGCGGGGGAACGCGGGCGCGACGAGCGCGATGTCCGCGCCGACGGCGTCGACTGCGGCGTCCACCTCGGCGACGAGGTTGCCCCGGAGCGTCGAGTCGACTTTCTTGTACACGACGTCGGCCTCGTGGCCGTCGAGGGCGTCGTAGACGGCGCGGGCGGCCGCGTCCGGCGAGTCGTAGCGCGACTCGGTGTCGGCGACGAGGACGCCTGCGTCGGCCGGGACCGACGCGTCCCCGCGGACCGTCACGAACGTGGGGTGGCCGCGGGCCGCGAACTCGTGACCGGTGTCCATCGCGCCGGTCAGGTCGTCCGCCGCGACGGCGACGGCGAGTCGTGGCATAGCTCAGAGTGGGACCGCCGTGGCAAAAAACTACCTTCGGGGCCATGCCGGCGTGAAGGCGAGGCGAGTCACGTCCCCCGCGGGGCACGAAGCGGCGGAGTCGAGACCAGGAGCGGAGAGACGGCCGCGGGAGTCGACGGACACAGCTCACCCCTCGTTGAGGTGCTCCCAGTAGCGGAGGACGGCCGTGTCGTTCCCCTCGCTCTCGTCCGAGACGCGCGTCGCGTGCTTGTACGCCTCGTAGACGGCGTTCGTTATCGGAGTCGCCGTGCGCTCCTCGCGTGCGACGTCGAGCGCGTACCCGATGTCTTTGTGCCAGATGGCGAGGCCGCCCAACCCCTCGATGTCGGGCGCGAAATCGCGGTCGAGGTAGCCCTCGGCGACGTCGAGGCCGAGGAACTCCCGGTACGGCCGGGGGTCGAGGCCCGCGTCGCGGGCGAACGCGACGACTTCGGCGTCGACCGCCTCTTGGCACGCGTAGCGGACCTGCAGGATGACCTTGAACGTCTGGGCCTCCGCCGGCGAACCGATACGGGTGTGCCGACGGGAGAGCACGTCGAGCAGCGGCGTCCCGGCCGCGTACGCGTCCTCCGTCCCGCCGACCATCATGTGGACGCCCCCCGCCGGCGCATTCCGGGTGAGCGGCGCCGTCAGGAAGTCAGCCCCGCGGTCCCGACACATCCCGGCAAGCGCCTCGGCGGCGTCCGGCCCCGTGGTCGAGGTGTCGACGACGAGGTCGCCCCCGCCCAGCACTTCCATGAGGCCGCCGTCGTCCTCGAAGACCGCCCGCACCTCCGGGGCGCCCGGGACGGCGAGCACCACCGCGTCGGCACCCTCGGCGGCGGTGGCCGGGGTCTCCGCCCACTCGCCGCGTTCCGCGACGAACGCCTCCTTCGAGTCGTCGACGTCGTGTCCGACGACGTCGTGGCCCGCCTCCACCAGGTCGTCCACGAGACGTTTGCCGATGTAGCCGATACCGACGACGGCGGTTCGCGTCATACGCTACCGAGTGTGGAGGACCGTTCACATAAATCCCCGCACCGTCCGCGCCGGAGGGTCGGCCGACCCCGAGGGACAGTATCTTTATTACCGATGGCGTGTGGACATCTGCCATGCCCCTGTCGAGAGAGCGGGTCAAAGAGCGTCTACGCGGCGTCGCGGTGGGTCTCCTGACGCCGTTCGACGAGGACGGCGATATAGAACACGAGAAGATAGCGGAGAACGCCCGGGCGCACTACGAGAGCGGTGTCCGGACGTTCCTCGCGGCCGCGAACATCAGCGAGTACCACTCGCTGTCGCGGGACGAACGCGTGGGCGTCGTGGAGACGAGCCTCGACGCCCTGCCCTCCGACGCGTGCGTGCTGGCCGGCGTCGGCGGGAGCACGAGCGAAGCGCGGGACCTGATACGGGCGTACGACCGCGTCGGCGCGGACGCGATGATGGTCATGCCCCCGGACCACACCTACGTCCACGAGCGGGGACTGTTGGAGTACTACCGGCGACTCGGAGCGGCGACGGACGCGCCCCTCGTCCCGTACGTGAAAGGCTTCGACCCGTCGGTCGACTACCTCGCGCGACTCACGCGCGTCGACAGCGTCGCGGGCATCAAGTACGCGCTGGACGACCCGGTCAAACTCGGGGCCGGCGCGGCCGCGGGCGACGACGACGTGGTGTGGGTCGACGGCCTCGCGGAGCCGTACGCGGTGTCGTTCTGGGCCGAGGGCGCCGAGGGGTTCTCGGCCGGCGTGAGCAACTTCCGCCCGGAGGTGGGTCTCGAACTCTACGACGCCCTCGCGGCCGGCGAGTGGGGGCGGGCGCGGGAACTCCGCGACGTCTGTCTCCCCTACATGCGCTTCCGTGACGAGACGGGCGCGGACAACCAGATACCGGGTGCGGTCAGCGTCCCCGCGGTCAAGGAGGGCCTCGAACTGGCCGGCCTCCACGGCGGGGGCGTCCGCGAGCCCATCCGACCGCTCGGGCCGGAGGAGCGGGAGAAGGCGGCGACGCTCTACGCGCGCCTCGACGAGGAGATAGACCGCCTCGTGGACTGAGCGGGCGATTGGCCGCCCCGAGACGGGTCGCGCCGTCCGCCGGGCGGGATGCGCCGCTCGCGGGACGAAGCCCACCGGTCAGGCGTATCGCGAGTTTATCTCGACCACGTTCACCGCCTGCGCCAGCATCTCGCTCAGTTCGCCCTCGATGCGCTCGTCGGTCATCCGCTCGGAGGGCCCCGAGACGCTGAGCGCGCCCAACACGCCGCCCTCGGGGTCGGAGACGGACATCCCGAGACATCGGACGCCGAGGACGTTCTCCTCGTCGTCGACGGCGTAGCCGCGCTCTCGCGTCGCCGCGAGTTCCTCGCGCAGCGACTCGCGGTCGGTGACGGTGTTCGGCGTCCGCTCGGGCAGGCCCCGGCGTTCGACTATCTCGTCGACCCGCTCGGACGGGAGACTCGACAGGATGGCCTTGCCGAGCGACGTGGAGTGGAGTGGCATGCGCTTGCCGACCCGCGAGGCCGTCTCCACGGCCGACTCCCCCCGGGCCTTGGTGACGTAGATCACCTCCCCCTGCTCCTCGATACCGAAGTGGACCACCTCGCCGGTCCGCTCGGCGAGCTGTTCGACCTGTTCCGACACCACGTCGTACCGGGCCACCCCGTTCCGCACGTGTTCGGCGACGTCGAGGAACCGGAGTCCGAGCCGGTAGGTCCCCTCCTCTTTCACGACGAACCCCTCGTCTTCGAGCGTCGCAAGGTGGCCGTGGACGGCGCTCTTGGCGAGGTCGAGTTCGTCCGCGAGTTCGGTCACCCCGGCCGGCCCTCGCGCGCGAAGCGCCTTCACGACGCGACAGGCGTGTTGGACGGACTGTATCTTCCGCGGCGCGTCGGACGGCATGGTCGTCTAGAGAGAACGCGCCGCCATAACGTTTGTTCTCACCTCGAGAACGGCGGCGGGACGAAACGACGGGCGACGAGTCCGGCACGACGCCGTGGTACGCGCCGTGCCGGCGTGTGGCGGCCGTTCAGCCGACAGTCCCCCGCCGACTAACGTTCGTTCCTCGTGAATCCGGGGGTCCGCCCGCGACACTATTCCGGCAGAGCGGTCCCGACGTGCCGATTCCCGGCCGCGTCGGCGCGACGCGTCGTTACAGAATTATTGCTGTAATCACACGTGCGCCGTGGACCGCGCCGTTCTCACCTCGCGAACGGCGGTGGAGGAAACGCCGGAGAGGCCGGCCACCGGTGCGACAGCACCGGACGGGTCGTCCGGCCGAGACCGTCATAAACGTTAATACACGTACCACGGAAGGGGGAGCCATGCCGACCCAGAGCGGTCCATCGACCGACGCGGAGGAACTATCCCTCAGGACGGGCGTCCGGACCCGGACGCTCTCGGACGAACGACTCAGGTTCTGCCGGCAGATAGGGGTGGAGGACGTGTTCCTCGACCACCGGGACCCCCGGGGCGACGTGTTCGCCGACGAGGGGAGCGCCGACGCCGAGACGGTCACCGTCGACGAGGGCGTCGTCCCCTCCGTCTCGGACCTCGAGGACGCGCGGCGTCGCGCCGAGGACGCCGGGATACGGCTGATGGGCATCCAGTCGCTCAGCTACAACGTCTACGGCAAGATAATGTTGGGCAAGGAGGGCCGCGACGCGCAGTTAGAGACGATAAAGGAACTGATTCGGAACGTCGGGGCGGCGGACATCCCCATCTTGGGCTACCAGTGGAACCCCCGGGGCGTCGTGCCGATGCGCACGGAGTCGGTCCGCATCCGGGGCGGGGCCGAGGCGCGCGCGTTCGACATCGACGACATCGAGGACCCCTACGAGCG
This sequence comes from Haloferacaceae archaeon 50, assembly GCA_046097085.1. Classification (GTDB taxonomy): domain Archaea; phylum Halobacteriota; class Halobacteria; order Halobacteriales; family Haloferacaceae. The sequence goes on from CP175570.1 coordinate 9,581, forward strand.
AGTCCCGGAGGTGGAACGCGACTACACCGAGGAGGAACTGTGGGAGAACTACGAGGCGTTCCTGCGCGAGGTGCTCCCGGTGGCGGAGGAGGCGGGCGTCCGGATGGCCCTTCACCCGGCGGACCCGCCGACCGTCGAGCAACTCGGCGGCGTCCCCCGCCTGTTCCGCGACGTCGCGGCGTTCGAACGCGCCATGGACGCCGTGCCGAGCGACAACCACGGCCTCAAACTCTGTCTAGGGTGCTTCTCGGAGATGCCGGAGACGGACGTCGAGGACGTGATACGGACGTTCGGGGAGCGTGACGACATCGTGTTCGTCCACTTCCGCGACGTGCGGGGGACGTGGCCCCGCTTCAACGAGACGTTCGTGGACGACGAGGGGAGCAACTTCGACCCCCTGTCGGCCGTCGAGACGCTCCGGGACGTGGGGTTCGACGGCGTGATGGTCCCCGACCACGTGCCCGGCGTCGAGGGGGACACGGAGTGGGGCCACCGCGCCCGGGCGCACGCGGTGGCGTACCTCAACGGCCTCCTCGCGTGCGGCCGACGGTCGGCGTGACGGCGGAACGCGAGTCCCGGCGTCGCGGTCAGTCGAGGTCCCGGGCCGCCTCCTCGGTGGCTACCTCGCCGACGACTGTGTTCGTGAGGCCGTTCAGCAAAGCGGAGGACGAGGGCGGAGGGGAGCGGACGAGAGCGCCGGTTCAGACGGCGTCGCCCGACAGGCGGCCGGCGGCGGCGTCGTAGAACCGCACGAGTTCGTCCGCGAGCGAGTCGCCGCCGAGGACGGCGAACCCGGTGAAGATGGTGGCGAAGCCCACGAGCGTCAGCGTCGAGATGGACTCGCCGAGCAGCACGGACCCGCCCAGGGTGGCGACCACGGGCACCACGTAGAAGACGAGGTTACCCTGAATCGCGCCCACTTGGTCGAGCAGGCCGAAGTAGGCGATGTAAGCTATCGCCCCGGCGAACACGCCGACGTAGACGAGCGCCGCCGCCGCCGCGGGCGTCCACGTCACCGCGGCGGCCGACTCGCCGACGGCCCCGCTGAGGCCGTGCGTGAGGAGGGCGGCCACCGGGAGCGCCCACGCCGTCCGGACGGTGCTCGAAACAGTGGTGTCGGCCCAGCGGATGAGGACGCTCCCCAACGCGCCGCAGACGGCGCCGGCGAACAGGATGCCCTTGCTGGCGGCCGCGCCGCCGAGCAGGTTCGAGGGGTCGACTCCCACCACCAGCCCGACGCCGACCAGCCCGATGAGCAGGCCCAGACCGCCGCGGGCCGAGAGGCGTTCGTCCGCGAGCAACGCGCCCGCGAACACCGGCGTCAGGATGGGGTTGAGGCTGAAGATGATAGACCCCACGGCGCTGGAGACGTGCTGCTGGCCGACGAACAGGAGCGCGTTCGAGAGGCCGATGACGAGCACGCCCGTCGAAAGGATACCCGCCGCGTCGCCTGCGGTCCGGGGGAGGAGTTCCTCGCGGGAGGTGGTGGCGACGGCGTACGCGCCGAGGGCCACCGCGGCGATGTCGAACCGGAGGGCGACGAACAGGAGCGGCGGGAAGTAGTTCAGCCCCGCCTTCGCCGCGACGAACGTCCCGCCGAACAGGACGCTAGCGAGCGCGAAGAAGACGAACGTCAGGCGGCGTCCGTTCACTCGGACCCTCCGCCGAAGTCGGGTTCGGTGACCGGCTTCGCTTCCGTGCTACCAGTTTCGCAGACCGCGTTCCAGAGAGACATGTACTTCGAAGGAGGGGCTGGACACCCTTACGTGTCGCCAGAAAGCGTTTCGAGGCGGGAAAGCGGCGTGCGCGCCGAAGCCGTGTCGTACCGTGAAAATATTTCACGACGCGAAAGCGTTATGTGTACCGTGGCGCAACCCGTCGGTATGGAATCGGCGCTCGAAGAGATAGAGTTTCTCGCCCTCTCGGAGAACCGCGTGGACGTGCTCCGCCGTCTCGCCGACCGCCCGCACACCCGCCGCGAACTCGGGGACCTGACCGGCGCGTCGGCGCCGACGCTCGGGCGCATCCTCGGCGACTTCGAGGACCGCCGCTGGATAACCCGGGAGGGGAGCGAGTACCGGGCCACGGCCACCGGGCGACTGGTCGCGCGCGGGTTCGGCGAACTCGTCGACATCGTGGAGACGGAGGAGCGACTCCGCCCCGTCGTGCCGTGGCTCCCGACCGACGCCCTGACGTTCGACCTCCGGCACCTCACGGAGGCGACCATAACCGTGCCGAGTCAGGTCCGGCCGAACGCGCCGGTCAAGCGCGTGCTCGAACTGCTCCGCTCCGCCGACGAGGTGCGGATACTCTCGTACGCGTTCAACGAGCAGAGCCTCGAAGTGGTGGAAGAGCGGACGACCGCCGGCGACCAGCGCTTCCGCGGCGTGTTCGCGTCGAGCGCCATCGACGCCCTCGCTGACGACTCGCAGTTGCGACGCCGATTGGAGGCGCTGTTGGCCGCCGACGGGGCGGAGATACGCATCACCGACGAGGAGATACCCGTCGCGGCCACCGTGGCGGACGGCGTCGTCCACCTATTCCTGCGCGACGACGGCGGCATCCTGCAGGCCTCCCTCGACGTCGAGGCGGAGGCCGTCCGCTCGTGGGCGGACGAGTCGTTCGAGCGGTACTGGGAGGACGCGACGCCGCTTGACGCCGACGACCTGTAGCCTCGTCCGCCGCCGCGCCGCGTCCTCTCACGACACAGCGTATCAATACGATATTATATACTCGGAGTGCATCTATGGTGTAAGGAGTATTTCTCCCAATCATGACTTCCAACAACGTCACCCCCGAGACTCGCAACACCTTCGAGAGCACCGTCGGCGGCTACACCGTGGCGGGCCGGGCCCACAGCCTCAGCGCGTGGTTCGTCCTGTCGCTCCGCCTCATGATGGGGTGGGCGTTCGCCTACTCCGGGTTCACCAAGATAGTCGCGGCCGAACCGTTCAGCGCGGGCGGCTACCTCGCCAACGTCGCGGCGACCAACGGCAACCCCCTCGCGGGCGCGTTCGCGTGGATGGGTAGCACCCCGTGGTTCGTCGAGTTCGCGAACGTCGCCGTCCCGTGGGGCGAACTGTTCATCGGCCTCGGCCTGCTGGTCGGCGCGTTCGTCCGCCTCGCGGCGTTCTTCGGCGCGCTCATGATGCTCACGTTCTACTTCGGGAACTGGGACATTACCCACGGCGTCATCAACGGCGACTTCGCCTACATGCTGGTGTTCCTCGCCGTCGCCGCCTTCGGCGCGGGCCGCATCCTCGGCCTCGACCGCTACATCGAGAGCTACGAGGTGGACGGACGGGCCCTCGTCGAGAAGTACCCCGCCCTCGAGTACGTCCTCGGGTGAGCGAGCGAACCGCACCTCGTCTCTCCGTTCGACCGCTCTCCTCTGCGTGACGTCGCTCGCTGACCGCCTCCTCACCCTCATACGCGGCCAGTTTCTCGCTTCACGGTCGGTCACCGTTCACGGCCGAGTTTTGCTGGCACTCTCGACGCGGAACGGCGTGCCATCGTCGGTCGCGGCGGGCGTCGCGTCAGTCGTCGCCGCTCGTCTGGCCGTAGTCGGCGAATCGCTCGGTGAGGTTGCGTATCTCCGCGTCGTCGAGCAGCGCGGGTTCGCCGACGCCCATCGCCTGATACTGGATGCGCGCGCAGTACTCCGTCATGAGCGCCGTCTCGAACGCCGCCCGTGCCGAGTCGCCGACGGCGACGACGCCGTGGTTCTCGAGGAGGCACGCGTTGTAGTCGTCGCCGAGGGTGTCGACGGCCGACTGGCCGAGCGCCTCGGACCCGGGCTTCTCGTAGGGCGCGACGGGTATCTCGGCCCCGGCGAACGCGACGAGGTAGTGCGAGGCCGGGATGGCCTCGTCGAGGCTGGCGAACGTGCTGGCGTACGGCGAGTGAGTGTGCACCACGCCGCCGACGTCGTCGCGTTCGCGGTATATCGCCGTGTGCATCGGCGTCTCGCTCGACGCCGCGAGTTCGCCCGCCACCTGTTCGCCCTCCACGTCCACCACGGGGACGTTTTCGGCGACGACGTCCTCGTAGGGGACGCCCGACGGGTTGATGGCGACTCGGTCGCCGTCGCGGGCGCTGACGTTGCCGCCGGTTCCCCTCGTGAGGTCCTGTTCGAGCATCGACACCCCCAGTTCGGCCACGGCCGCGCGTTCGTCGGAGAGGAGGTTGGGGTCCGGCGCGGGCGCGACGGCGTCGACGTCGTCCTGTGCGCTCTGGCCGTAGTTCTCGAACACGCCGCGGAGGCGTTCCACCTCGTCCGTCGGCATGAGCGAGGGCTCGCCGACGTTGGCCGCTTGGTACTGGATGCGCGCGCAGTACTCCGTCATGAGCGCTCGCTCGAACGCCGCCTCGACGGTGGCACCGACCGCGATGACGCCGTGCTGTTTCAGCAGGCACGCGTCGTACTCGTCGCCGAGGGCGTCGAGAGCGAGTTCGGCGAGGTCCTCGGTCCCGTAGGTGGCGTAGCCGGCGACGGGAATCTCGGTGCCCACGAACGCGATGAGGTAGTGGGAGGCCGGGATGGCCTCGTCGAGGCTGGCGAACGTGCTGGCGTACGGCGAGTGGGTGTGCACCACCGCGCCGACGTCGTCGCGTTCGCGGATTATCGTCGCGTGCATCCGCCGTTCGCTGGACGGCGTACGGTCGCCGGCCACCTGTTCGCCGTGCAGGTCGACGACGGGCACGTCGCTCGGCCCGATGTCGTCGTACGGCATCCCCGAGGGGCTTATCGCCACTCGGTCGCCGCTCGCGGCGCTGATGTTGCCGCCGGTCCCCTTCGTGAGGCCCTGTTCTAACATCCTTCGTCCGAAGTCGCTCACTGCCTGTCGTTCCGCTTCAAGGTCGTACTCTTGTGACATCGTGTTAGGTTCGTCTGTCGTCGCGTTCGTCCGTTCGGTCGGTCGCTCGGTTCCGTCCGGTCGCGCTCACATGAGGCCGCCGCCGACGGGGAGGACCGTCGGCCGGGGCGGGGCGTTCACTGCGCGACGCTCGGCGCCTCCTCGTCGTCGTGGTACGCGCGCCCGCCCGTGCCCTGCGACTTGAGCGTCCGACCGCCCTCGGCGAAGAGGTGGAGGGCGCTCTGGTCGAAGGTGTAGGCCACCTGCGTCTCCTCCTCCGGTTCGAACGAGGAGTCGACGCGGGCCACCCACGGGTCGCTGACGGCGTGGTCGAGCGTCAGGAAGTTGTCGCTCCCCATGGGTTCGACCACGTCGACGGTGGCGTCGAGGAGGCGCGTCTGCTCCCACTCGCTCGGGTCGCGGACCACATGGACGTCCTCGGGTCTGACGCCGACCGTCACGTGGTCCCCCTCGTCGACGCCGGCCTCGTCGACGACGGACTCATCGACGGCGTAGGACGTCGAGTCGTCGTTCCGAGCGACGAGTCGGAGGTCGCCCCCCACCCGCGTGAGGGTGGCCTCGAAGAAGTTCATCGAGGGGCTCCCGATGAAGCCCGCGACGAACCTGTTCGCGGGGTGACTGTACACCTCGTTCGGCGCGGCCACCTGCTGGAGGACGCCGTCGTTCATCACCGCGACGCGGTCGGCCATCGTCATCGCCTCCGCCTGGTCGTGTGTGACGTAGATGGACGTAACGCCGAGGTCGCGCTGGAGCCGCGAAATTTCGGTGCGCATGTGCGTCCGGAGCTTCGCGTCGAGGTTCGAGAGGGGCTCGTCGAACAGGAACGCCTGCGGCTCCCGCACGATGGCGCGCCCCAGCGCCACCCGCTGGCGCTGGCCGCCCGAGAGCTGTGACGGGGTGTCGTCGAGCAGGCTCTCGATGCCCATCATCTCGGCGGCGTCCTCGACGCGCTGGTCTATCTCGTCGCGCGTCAGTTCGCTGGAGTACTTCAGCCCGAAGCCGATGTTCTCCCGCACGCTCATGTGGGGGTAGAGCGCGTAGTTCTGGAACACCATCGCGATGTTCCGCTCACGTGGCTCCTTGTCGTTGACGCGCCGGTCACCGATGGAGACGGTCCCGTCGGATATCTCCTCCAGTCCGGCCACCATCCGGAGCGTGGTCGACTTCCCACAGCCCGACGGGCCGACGAGGACGAGGAACTCGCCGTCGGCGATCTCGAGCGAGAGATCGTCGACCGCCAGGATGGACCCGTCGGACGAGTCGTACACCTTCGTGACGTCTTCGAGGGTGACTTCGGCCATCAGTCGTCACCGACGTTGGGCGTCGTGGCGAGTGCGTCCTCGTTCGCCACGTGTTCGGGCGTCTCGCCGTCGAGGACGGCCGCGATGTCGTCGACGACCATCTCCGAGTGGCGGTCGATGACCTCCTCGGCCGCGCCCGCGAGGTGGGGCGTGGTCACGACGTTGGGCATGTCGAGCAGGGGATGGTCCTCCGGCAGGGGCTCCTCGTCGTACACGTCGAGCGCCGCCCCGCGGAGTTCGCCGGCTTCCAGCGCGGCCTCCAGCGCGTCCTGGTCGATGATGGCCCCGCGCGCCGTGTTGATGAAGTAGGCGTCGTCGCCCATCAGGTCGAACTCCTCCTCGCCCACGAGGCCGCGCGTCGCGTCCGTGACGGGCACGTGGACGCTGACGAACTCGGAGCGCCGACAGAGTTCGTCGAGTTCGACCTTCTCGACGCCTACGTCGGCCATCGCGTCCGCGTCCACGTACGGGTCGTAGCTGACGACGTCCATGTCGAAGCCCGCGGCGCGGGTCGCCACCTTCCGGCCGATGGCCCCGAACCCGACGAGTCCGAGCGTCTTGTCCGCCAGTTCCGGCCCCTTGAGGTCGACGTACGGCGACCCCCGCGCGACGCCCCACGTGACGTCCTCGCGTTCGCCGCCGCCGTCGGCGGAGTCGACCCGGGGCGTCCCGGTGTACTCGCCGACGTGGAGCAGATGGTGGCCGTGGGCGATGTGCCGGGCGACGCTCAGCACGAGGCCGAGCGTGAAGTCGGCCACGCTCACCGCGTTGCGCCCGGGCGCGTAGAGCACGGGGATGCCGCGCTCCCCGGCCGCGCCGAGGTCGACGTTCGCGTCCGGGCCGCCGCGGGTGCACGCGATGACCTCCAGGTCGGAGGCGGCGTCCATCACGTCGGCCGAGACCCCCTCGAAGCCGACGACGAACACCTCCACGCCGTCCAGCATCGGCTTGAGTTCGTCCGGCGGGATGCGTTCGTCCCGCTCGGCGATGGGGTGGTACTCGACGTCCATGCCGAGGTCGTTCGAGAGGCGGTCGAGACTCGATTCGTCCATGTTTGCCGTGACGAGTGCGTTCATGTGTTTCGTGTTCGTGTATGGTGAGTCGGTCGGTCTGTCGCGTCCGGAGTCGGCACCGGCGGCCGCACTGCGGCCGGGCCAGCCGGGGAGGGGACGACCGGAGCCGTCACTCCTTGACGGCCCCCATGGTCATCCCCTCGACGAGGCGGTCTTTGATGAGCAGGCTCAGCACCACGGGCGGCAGGATGGTTATCGTCCCCGCCGCGCCGAGCATCCCCCAGTTTATCTCGAGGTAGCCCATCGACGACTGGATGACGAGCGGCGCGGTCTTGTCCGCACCGCTCGTGAGCACCAGGGCGAGCATGAAGTTGTTCCACGAGAAGATGAAGCCGATGAACGCCGCGGCGGCGATGCCGGGCATCACCAGCGGAATCACTATCTCGCGGAACGCCTGAATCCGGTTACAGCCGTCGACCAGCGCCGACTCCTCGAGGGACGGCGGGAGTTCGTCGATGAACCCCTTGACTATCCAGATTATCATCGGTAGCGTGATGAGCAGGTGGGTGATGGTCAACCCCGCGAGACTGTCGGTCAGCCCCACGGACGTGTAGAAGATGTAGAGCGGCACGAGGATGGCCAGCGGTGGAATCATCCGGGTCGAGAGGATCCAGAAGCTGATGTCGCTCTCGCGGGGCACCTCCATCCGGGAGAGGCTGTACGCCGCCGGGACGCCGATGACGATGCTGACGCCGACGGCCACTGCGGCGACGAGGAAGCTGTTGAACAGGAACTGGAGGAACTCCATCTCCGTGAACAGGCTCCGGTAGTGCTGGAGCGTGACGTCGAACACGAGCCAGTCCGGCGGGAGCTCCATTATCGACTCGTTTTTCTTCAGCCCGGTGGTAGCCATCCAGAATATGGGGAACAGCATCCAGAGGCTCACGACGACGCCGAAGCCGTACTTCACGGCCGTCTTGACGACCGACACGGGGTCGTCGGTGAGCGTCGCCAGTCGTTCGTCCGTCTTGGTCGCCATGGGTCACTGCACCCCCACGGCTCGGAAGATGCTCATCGTGGTCGCGATGGTTATCACGAGCAGTATCAGCCCGAGCGCCGCCGCCCTGCCGCCTTGAAGGAAGACGAACGCCACGCGGTAGAGGTAGACGTTGAGTATCTCGGTGGCCGTCCCGGGCCCGCCCTGCGTGACGAGCCAGATGATGTCGAAGCTCCGGAAGCTCCGCATGAGACGGAACACGGCGGCGATAGCGAGCATGTACTTGATGCCCGGTAGCGTGATGTGCCGAAAGATAGCCCACCGGGGCGCGCCGTCGACGCGCGCCGCCTCGTACAGCGTCTCCGGTATCGACAGGAGTCCGGCGAACACGATCATGATAACGAGCGGCGTCCACTGCCAGACGTCTATCATGATGACGGTGAACATCGCCATGAACGGACTCGACGTCCACTCGGGCGGGGTGAAGCCGGCCACGTAGATGAGGTAGTTCACCACCCCGATGCGGCCGTTGAGCATCAGCCGCCACATCAGGCCGGTCGCGATGGGCGTCACCACCATCGGGACGATGAATATCGTCCGGAACACGGGGCGCCAGCGCTTCGAGAGCGAGAACAGGTACATCGCCAGCGCCGTCCCGAGCACGAGTTCGACCGTGACCGACACGCCCGTGAACACCACCGTGTTCCACAGGGCGCTGTGGAAGCGGCCCGCCCCCAACAGCGCCCCGTAGTTGGCGGCCCCGACGAACTGGTGCTCCCCGCCGGCGAGTGACCAGTTGTGGAGGCTCATCCAGATGCCTTGGAAGAACGGGTACAGCGACAGGAACGCGAGGATGACGACCGACGGGAGCAGAAACAGCCACTTGAGCGCCCGGTCGCTTATCGTGAGTCGGTTCAGCACCGGCTGACGCCGGTAGCCTTCCGCGAGCGCGCCGATTCCGAGCATCAGATCTCCACCCCCGTCACTGTGAGATGTAGTCGTCGGGTATCTTCTTCGCCAGTTCGGTTATCTTCGGCGCGGCCTGATCGAGCGCCTTCTTGGCGGACTTGGTGCCGCTCACGGCCGAGTTCATGGCGATGGCGGCCTCGCTCATCATGTCCATGTTCTGCGGCGTGTCGAGCGGAACCGGCGGGGGGCTGGACGGCACCGCCGCCATCCCTTCCTCGTGGGCCGTCTGCCAGGACTGCTTCATACCCTTCTGGTTGTACTCGTCCTGATCGAAGAGCCAGTTGCTCCGCGCCGGGCCGTAGGTCGGCTGTTCCTGCCACTGTTGGGTGTTCTGAAGCAGTATCGCCGGCCGCGAGGTGACCCACTGGAGGAACAGCCACGCCGCCTTGGGGTTCTTCGAGTACTGGCTGATGCCGAGCGCCCACTCCCACGTGTCTGCCACCACGTCGCCGTTGGGGCCCTCCACCGGCGCCACCCACTCGGTCCGTTCCAACTGCTTCTGGGAGAACGTCCCGACGGCCGACGGGGTGTGATAGGCGATGCCTACCTGTCCGTTACCGAACGCCTGGTTCGCCTTGTACCAGTCGAACGTGCCGATGTCCGGCGGGCCGTACTGGCCCATGAGTTCGGCGAACATCTCCAGCGAGGCGACCCCCTGTTCGGAGTTGAGCGTCGCCTCGCGCGCGTCGCGGTCGATCCAGTTCGCGCCGTGGGACTTGAACATCGTCGCCCAGTTGGCCGACGAGAGCGTGGTCGAACTCGCCCGCGAACAGATGCCGGAGCGATTGACCTTGTCGGACTCGTGGATGGTTTTCGCCGCGTCACGAAGCTCCTGGAAGTTCGTCGGTTCGCTGAGCCCGAGTTTATCGAAGGTGGGCTTGTCGTACGCGACGCAGCCGTACGCCTCGACGCCGAACGGCATCGCTATCTGCTCGCCTTGGTAGGTGAACGCGTCGAGCGCGCTCTGCGGGTAGTCGTCGAGGTGGAGCCAGCTCTTGTCGGTTATCGAGGAGTCGTCGATGTACGTCGAGAGGTTCTTGACCCAGTTGGCGTTGTGGTACCGCGCGCTCGGCCACAGACCGAGGAAGAAGCCGTCGTACTTCCCGTTCTTCGAGTTGAGGTCGAGCGTGAGCTTCTGCCAGAGCTGGTCCTCCGGGAAGGTGTTGAACGTCACCTCGATGCCGGTGAGCTCCTCGAAGTAAGGGAGCAACGGCTTCGCCACCTTGGTGAACGGGTGGACGTTCATCCCGAACGTCAGCTTCGTCCCGTCGAACTGCTTCCAGTCGATGCCCGCCTGCTTGGCGTGTTCGTTTATCCGCTTCCCCCACTTCTCCGCGCCCGCCTGCTTCGACGGGAGGTCGCTGCCACCACCGCTCGCCGTACCGCCGCCGGCGGTGGTGGTCTGATCGGAGTCCTCCTCCACGTTGAGGTTCCCGCTGTTGCCGTCGTTGTTGCCAGTACAGCCGGCCAGGCCGAGCGCCGCCGCTCCGCCGACCGCCTGTAGGAACCGTCGTCGTTTGCGTCCAGAGGTGTCGTCGTCTGTCATGGTTACTGTCGAGTCCCGTGGCTGTTCGGCCGAGTTCGTCCGTCGTCCGACCGCTATGCCATGTGATTGCGTACGACGCCTACAGAATCTATACCAGTCTATCATAAATGTTTTGCTGGTCCTCCTTTTCCCATCCAGTGGTCGCGTCGGCTTCGGTATATTCGTCGCCAATATTTATTATGGAATACCCGGAAACGGAGGGCTATGGCGGTCAGACTGATCGGCGTAGACGCGGGAACCACGAGTATCAAAGCGGTGGCGTTCTCCCTCGACGGGGACGAACACGTCAGCGAGGTCCGGGAGACGCCGCTCGAAACGCGGGAGGGGGGCCGAGTCGAACAGGACATGACGGCGACGTGGGAGCGGACCGCGGACGCGATACGCGCGGTGGTGGACGCGCTCCCCGCGTCGACGGAGATTCCGGCCGTCGGCGTCACGGGGCAAGGCGACGGCTGCTGGCTGGTGGACGAGGACGGCGACCCGGTGCGCAAAGCCATCCTCTGGTCCGACGGCCGCGCGGCCGAGTACGTCCAGCGGTGGCAGGAGTCGGGCCGCGCGGCCGACATCTACGACGTGTGCGGCTGTGCCTCGTTCCCGGGGTCGTGCGGCCCCATCCTGAACTGGCTGCACGACGAGGAACCGGAGACCATCGAACGGGCCGACACCGTCTTCTTCTGTAAGGACTGGCTGAAGTTCCGCCTGACCGGCGAGCGCTCGACCGACCCCAGCGACGCGACGCTGCCGTTCCTCGACGTCGAGCGAACGGAGTACTCCGCGGAGATACCCGACCTCCTCGGCGTTCCGGGACTCGCCGACCTGCGCCCGCCGCTCGTGCCGGCCACGGACGTCCTCGGACGGGTGACGCCGGCGGCGGCGGACGCGACCGGACTGCCCGAAGGCACGCCCGTCGTCTCTGGGATGATAGACATCGCGGCCTCGGCGCTGGGAAGCGGGGCCGCACAACCCGGCGACAGTTCCTCCGTCGTCGGCACCACGTCGCTGAACCAACGGCTGCTCGACGCGCCCCAGACGGACCCGCCGAACGTCGGGTTCACGATAGCGCTCGGGGAGGGCCTCTGGACCCGGGCGATGGCGTCGATGGTAGGGACGCCCAACCTCGACTGGGCGCTCTCGGAACTGCTGGACACGGAGGACTTCGACGCCGTCGAAGAGCGCGTGCGGTCCATTCCGGTCGGCGCCGAGGGCGTGGTCTACCACCCGTACCTGAGTTCGGGCGGCGAGCGCAGTCCGTTCCTCAAGACGACGGCGAGAGCCCAGTTCACGGGGCTGTCGCCAGAACACACCCGCGACCACCTCGCCCGGGCGGTGTACGAGGGGGTGGCGCTGGCGATGCGCGACTGCTACGAACACATCCCCGGAGAGACGGACGCGGTACTCATGGGCGGGGGCGGCGCGCGCTCGGAGCTGTGGTGTCAGCTGTTCGCCGACTGTCTCGGGCGGCGCATCGAGGTGCCGGCGGGCGAGGAGTTCGGCGCGAAGGGGGCCGCCCTCTTGGCCGGCGTGGGCGTGGACCTCTACGACGACGTCCCGTCGGCGGTGGCACAGACGACGGGCGTCGCCCGGACCTACCGCCCGAACCCCGAGGCGGCCGAGAAGTACGACGTCCTCTACGACCTCTACCGAGAGACCTACGAGGCGATGTTCGACGTCTGGGACCGTCGGGAGACCGCCTTGGCCGAGATGGAAGGCGGCGCGTCGGACGAACGAGGGCGAACGTGAGCGACACCGACCACGTCCTCGTCGGGGTGGACGCGGGGACTACGAGCATCAAGGCGGTGGCGTTCTCCCTCGACGGGACCGCGCTCGCCGACGCCGCTCGGGAGTCGCCCGTCTCCGCCCCCCGACCCGGGTGGGTCGAGCAGGACCCGGCGGCGACGTGGGAGCGGACCGCGGACGTGATACGCGCGGTGGTCGATGCCCTCCCGGCGTCGGCTACCGTCGCCGCCGTCGGCGTCGCGGGACAGGGGGCGGGGTGCTGGCTCGTGGACGAGGACGGCGACCCCGTCCGGGACGCCATCCTCTGGTCCGACGGCCGCACCGGCGACTACGTCCGGGAGTGGCGCGACGGGACGACGTACGACGCCGTCTTCGACCGCTGCGGGTACGGGCTCTTCCCCGGGCTCCCGCTGCCGATATACCGGTGGGTCGAAGACGAGGAGCCGGAGACCGTCGAGCGGGCGGACACCGCCTTCTTCTGTAAGGACTGGCTGAAGTTCCGCCTGACCGGCGAGCGCTCGACCGACCCCAGCGACGCGTCCATCGCGCACTATCTGCCCGACCAGCAGGAGTTCTCGGCGGAGACGGCGCGCCGCCTCGGGGCCGAGCGTCTCGCGGCGCTGATTCCCGACCCGGTCGACGCCGACGACGTCGTCGGACGGGTGACGCCGGCGGCGGCGGACGCGACCGGACTGCCCGAAGGCACGCCCGTCGTCTCGGGGACGATGGACGTGGCGGCCTCGGCCTTCGGGAGCGGGGTCGCCGAACCCGGCGGCTACTCCTCCGTGGTCGGCACGACGCTCCAGAACCAGACGCTCACCGCCGAGCCCGCGATATCCGGCCCGCGATCGGGCTACACGCTCGCTCTCGGCGTCGAGGGAATGGGTCTCCGCGCGATGGGCACGATGGCCGGGACCCCCAACCTCGATTGGTTCGTCGACGAACTGTTCGACGGGACTGACGTGTCGTCCGTCGAAGAACGCGTGCGTTCGGTCCCCGTGGGTGCCGGGGGCGTACTCTACCACCCGTACCTGAGTTCGGGCGGCGAGAAGGCGCCGTTCGTCGACCCGGGGGCCCGCGCGCAGTTCACCGGGCTGACGGCCGAACACACCCGCGACCACCTCGCTCGGGCGGTGTACGAGGGGGTGGCGCTGGCGATGCGCGACTGCTACGAGCACCTCCCCGGGACGCCCGACCGGGTGCATCTCAGCGGAGGCGGCGCGCGCTCGGAGCTGTGGTGTCAGCTGTTCGCCGACTGCCTCGACGCCGAGGTCGCGGTGCCGGCGGGCGAGGAGTTCGGCGCGAAGGGGGCCGCCCTCTTGGCCGGCGTGGGCGTGGACCTCTACGACGACGTCCCGTCGGCCGTCGGGCGGGCCACCGCCGTCGCCGAGACGTACGCCCCCCGGCCCGACGCGAGCAGGCGATACGACCGCTGGTACGATGTCTACCGCACGACGCGCGAACGGCTGACCGACGTCTGGGAGCGTCGCCGGGAAGCGCTCGACGGACTCTGAGCGTCCCCGCGCGCCGACCGTGTCTCTCCGAGAGGAGTCGAGCGAGCGCACCTGCACTCCCCGTAACCGAAGGTACAAGTCGAACGGGTCCGTGGCCCCCCCATGAAAATCACGGGATACGAACTGTTCGAGGTGCCGCCGCGCTGGGTGTTCCTCAAAGTCGAGACCGACGAGGGGATAGCGGGGTGGGGAGAGCCCATCATCGAGGGCCACGCGCGGACCATGAAGTCGGCCGTCTCGGAGATAATCGACAACTACCTCCTCGGAAAGGACCCGGCCGACATCGAGAGGCACTGGCAGGCGATGTACCGCGGGCGTCACTTCCGCGGCGGGCCGGTGCTGATGAGCGCCATCGCCGGCATCGACCAGGCGCTCTGGGACATCAAGGGGAAACACTACGGCGCGCCGGTGTACGACCTGCTCGGCGGCCGAGCGCGCGACCGTATCCAAGTGTACCAGTGGATTGGCGGGGAGAGCCCCGAGGACTTCGCCGCGTCCGCCGTCGACGCCGTCGACGACGGCTACCGGACGCTCAAGATGCCCGCGGTGTCACAGATCCGCCGCATCGACTCGCCGACGGTCGTCCGAACCGCGCGCGAACGACTCGCCGCCGTCCGCGACGCCGTCGGCGACGACGTCGACATCGGCGTCGACTTCCGCGGTCGCGTCACGAAGGGGATGGCGAAGTGGCTCGCCGAGGAGTTGGACCCGTACGGCCCCATGTTCTACGAGGAACCGCTCCTGCCCGAGCACTTCGACGCCCTGTCGCAGGTGGCCGCACACACCCGGACGCCGTTGGCCTCGGGCGAACGGATGTACTCCCGGTGGGGGTTCAAGGACACGCTCGACGCGGGCCACGTCGACGTCATCCAGCCGAACCCCTCCCACGCCGGCGGCATCAGCGAGGTCAAGAAGATAGCGAACGCGGCCGAGACGAACGACATCGCCGTCGCTCCCCACTGCCCCATCGGCCCCATCGCACTCGCTGCCTGCATCCAGATCGACACGGCCGTCCCGAACGCGATTCTTCAGAACCAGAACCTCGACGTCCACGCACCCGAGGGCAACGACCTCCTGGCGTATCTCACGAACCCCGACGCGTTCGGCTTCGACGACGGCTACGTGTACCCGCCGGACGCGCCGGGCCTCGGCGTCGAAATCGACGAGGAACACGTCCGCGAACAGTCGTCCGACCGGATAAACTGGCAGAACCCGACGTGGTATCACGACGACGGAAGCGTCGCCGAGTGGTGACCGTTCGCAGCGGGTGAACGAGAGCAGAGACTGCGCACGCTCACTGCGATATCGCTGTCGCAGACGGCGTCGGAGTTCCGTCTTTCTCGCCGTGTGAGCCTTTACGGAGGGAGCCGAAGGGAGCGACGAGGGTGTTGCGGTATGGCGTGCACGCGACGCGACATCTCCGCCAGCCGTTCAGTATTTGTGAACAGATTTAAGGCGACGGGGTCGCATACGTGACTCAATGACGAGCGACGGACCGATCCGGGTGAAGGCGACCGCGACGAGCTTCCGGGTGTTAGAGGCACTCATCGCCCGCGACGGTGCCGGCGTCTCCGAACTGGCGGAGCATCTCGACCTCTCGAAGAGCGGCGTTCACAATCACTTGACGACGCTCCAGAGCCTCGGATACGTCGTCCGTGAGAACGATACGTTTCGCGCCAGTCTCAAGTTCCTCAGCGACGGCGCCACGGTTCGACGGCAGAACCCGCTGTACGGCGTGGCCGTCGACGAGGTGAACCAACTCGCCCGCACGTCCGGTGTCGGCGCGGGCGCGTACGTCGTCGAGAACGGACGCGTCGTGTGCCTCCACTGTGCGACCGGAGAGAAGGTCGCACCCACTATTCTCGAGGCCGGCGACACGTTTCCGCCGCACTGTTCCGCGCCGGGGAAAGCGATAATGGCGGCGCTCGACGACGAGTCCGTGGACCGGCTGATAGAGACGACCGGGCTCGAAGCCTGCACCGACTCGACGGTGACCGACCGTGACCAACTCCGACAGGAACTCCAGCGCGTCCGGTCGCGGGGACTGGCGTTCAACCGCGGCGAGTACGACGAGGAGATACGCGAGATAGCGACGAGCGTCACCGACGCCGACGACCGCGTACTCGGCGCTATCGGCGTCGTCAGCGCCACGGAGGACATGTCCGGCAAGCGCTTCCAGCAGGACCTCCCCGGTCTGGTCCTGAGTTCGGCGAACCAACTCGCTCAGGAGATATTCGAGCCGTGACGGTCGGCGAACTCGTTCAGTGACTGCGAACGAGTTCGACGGGCATTACAGGATTACAGTCGTATACGTGTAAAGGATTGTTATATACACTTCGGTCCGTCCGGCGATAGCTGGTCCGGCGAGGAGGTCCAACTGAAATTATCAGTGCGGACACGCCGGGGTGGGCGAACGTGACGGTCAGAGACGCTTCAGACGTCGCCCGCGACGGCCGCCGCTACTTTCTCCCGGTCGAACAGGTGTTCCTCCTCCGGAATCTCCGGGTAGGGCTCGCCGTCGGCGTAGCCGGGCCACGCTCCGAACTCGTCGGGGTAGAGCTGTTTCGCGGTCATCTCCAGTTGGAAGAGGTTCATTATCGGCCCCTGATACCGCATCCCCTGCGCGTACACGCGGTCGTTCCGGACCGCCGAGAGCTGACTTCCCACGGAGTGGTTCCGGAGTTTCTTACGCACGTTCGCCATGTCGTAGTTCGGCGTCGTCCCCCACAGGTGGAGGACGACGTCGGGGTCGGCTTCGAGCATGGCTTCGTAGCCGACGCTGCCCCATAGCTGTCCGCCCCAGTCCTCCTCGGCGAACGCGTCGACGGCACCCAGCGGGCGGGTGTCGGCCAGCCAGTAGCCGGGTTCGTTGAGGTGGTACGTGTAGAACGTGCCGTCGCTGAGCGTGACGCGCACCGCGGTCGGCCGCTCCTCCTTCGGGGGGAGGCGCTCACGGATAGTGGCGAGGAGGTCCTCGTGAACCCCCGCGAGGGCGTCGTACCGCCGCTTCTCGTCGAACAGTCGCGCGACGCGGCCGAATATCTCCCAGAGGCCGTAGTACCGGTACGCGTCGGCGTACGCCTTCGGGGGGTCGGCGTGCGTCCCGCTGTAGAAGTTGCCGAACCACGGGGCCACGTTCTTCGCTATCTCGTCCGCGTCGCTTTGCTTCCACCCCTCCTGTGTCGACACCCACGCGGGGTCCGCGAGGTGGACGTCGCTCCCCAGTTGGTAGAGCCGTTCCTTGGTCAGTCCGTCGTTGACGGGGTCCGACAGACCCTTCCAGTCGAACGAGACGCCGTCGAGTCGGGCGTAGTAGTGGTTCATCGCCGTGCCCGACATCTTCGGAACGTAGATGGAGTTCACGGCGTCGCCGCGGCCGAGGGCGACCGCCATGTCGGCGTACTGCGGGAAGATGACGAACACTTTCTCGGGCGGTGCGTCGAGCGTAACCTCGCCCATCGGTGCCATCGACGCCCCGTACGACCCGTCGCCGTTTGAGGTCCGACTCTCGGTCGTCTCCGCCGAAGCGGCCGTCTCACTCGCCGTCTCCGGTTCCGTCGTCGCGGTGTCGCCGCCGCCGGCACACCCCGCCAGAGCGCTACCTGCCGCCAGCGCTCCGCCGGCCCTGAGCAACTCCCGCCGCGTCGGTACGCCACGTCCCGCGTCGTCGTTCTGCATGAATTTTAGGCTAGCCTAATATATTATAAGTACTCCGAGTGACACCGAGTGGCGAGAGTCGAGGAGAAGGGAACGACTAGCGGATTTTCGGACAGAATTTATTGTACACTATCGTTTAGACCACCAGTATTCGAGATTCGAACTAGTCGACCGAAACGGAGGAGGCCGTGTCGCTTCGGTCGGCGGTAGGGTCGATTCCGATGGCGGGTTTGGGTGACTCAGAGTGCGAGGGTCGAACGTCTACTTCGTCTTGGCGAGGTTCTGCGAGAAGGCGGGGTTCTCGTCGACGCCGAGGTACGGGAGCGAGCTGTCGTCCGCGGGCGTGAGCGTCTCGATCATCGAGGAGAGTTCCCGGATGGGAATCTGTCCGGGCGCGTACTCGCTGTCGTCGGACTTCAGCGGGGCGTATCCGAGTTCGGAGCCGTAGAGTGGCGCGACGACGCGAGTGTGACTCCCGACCGGGCCCATCGAGATGCCGGCGACACGCATCCCCCGCTTCGTGGTGGAGTGAATCGCCTCAAGCATTCGGAGCGAGTCCGAGAGGTCCTCGGCGTACGTCGCCACTTTGGCGATGTCGCCGTACGACGCACACTGCTCGAAGATGGCAGTCAGCGTGTCGAGGTCCGGAGTGTCCTCGAACGCGTGGAACGAGATGATGATGTCGACGTCGTTCTCCCGGAAGTCGTCGACGACCCAGTCGGTCCCGCGTGCGGTCTCCAACTCGATGTCGACCATCTCCACGCTGTCGAACTCGGAGGCGGTGAACAGCCGGTCGAGGCGGCCGGTGTCGGGGGCTTCGCCGCCGAACCACCGAGCACGGTTGGTGGCGAGGAGTGGGAGTTCGCCGTCGTAAGCCGAGAGTTGGGCGATGGGGTCGTCGGCGCCGTCCATGCGAAACTCGACGAGGTCGGCCACGTCGCGCACCTCCGCCTCGCGTGTGAGGTCGTTCGTCGTGGCCGCGAGAGTGAACCGGTCCGGAGTCATGGGAGACGTTACTCCGCGACGGTTGATAAAGGTTCGATACTGGTTCGGAGTGTAGGTTCGATACTGGTTCGGGGGAGGTACCCTCGGGGACGTATTCTATCGTCCCGAGCGTTCCTTCCGTTCGGCCGTCCGCTCACGTCGTCTCGGACGGGGAGTCGTGGGCGGTCGAGGTTCGTCGGTCGCCCGCCTCGGTCGTGACCGGTCGGCTGACTGCGTGAAGGTCCGTCCGACGGCCCGTTCGTTTGTACAATTACTTGTGTTAGGTTGGTTGCTCTCGTAGTGTTCTTCTCTCCTCTCTTCTTTCTTCGTTCTAGAAGACTACTAGACGACTAGTAAGAGACGACTAGAGAGTAGTGAGGGTGAACGACGAGGCGGTGGTAGACACGACAGTTCGGCGGAGAGTCTGCCGACGAGTCGGCGTCCGAGAAGTGTCGGAAAGCGAAGGGGGGGACACACCCCCGTCGCGGATGTAACGCACGATAGAGGGTCTAGTAAAGACCCCACACACCCCCGTCGCGGATGTAAAATGGCCGGTTCAGACGATGTATGCGGCGGTATTGGCGATTACCCCGTCGAGAGAGGTCGACGCGGTAGCGTTCGACCCGGCGGTATCGTCCCGTCCGTTACATCCGCGATGGGGGTGTCCCCCCCGTCCGACCCGGTGCTACCCCCACCCACCCCCTCCCTCTCGGCGCTTACAAACGCGACGGGGGTGTGGGGGTCGACGTGCGTTCGTCGCTTCGAGGCGAGTTCCGACCGCGGTTACCGCGACTACCGCGACCCGCGTGCGGGTTTACAAACGCGACGGAGGTGTCCGACGCCTCGTGTGGCGAGCAGCTCAGTCGGTGGAGGCGGGCGCTGAGGATTACTTCCGCGACACCGGTCGTGATTCGTCTAAACGCCATTATCGGCCCACAGGCGCAGAGGTGGCGGAATTCGGGAGAGTTACATCCGCGAGACACGCCCCTAGCTTTATTAGATGGCCTCACAAACACCGACGACATCATGGACACGGACCAGGGCGAGAAACGCGACCCTCTCTTTCGCTACGACGAACCCATCTTCGAGAACGAAGAGCTCCTCAAGATAAAGCACGTCCCCGGAGCCGACCGAATCGTCGGCCGGGACGAGGAGATGAAGAAGGTCGGCGACGCGCTGAACCCCGCCATCTTCGGCCGCGAACCCAACCACCTCTTCATCTTCGGCAAGACGGGGACGGGAAAGAGTCTCATCTCGCGCAGCGTCACGGAGCGAGTCATCGCGGAGGCGGACCGGGAGGACGTCTCCGTGAAGTCGGTGTTCGTCGACTGCGGCGAGGAGAACACCGAAGCCTCGGTGGTGAAGACCATCGCGAAGGCGCTCAACGACCCGGACCAGTCGGGCACTCGCGTCCCGGACCGGGGGCTGAGCACCGGCGACTACTACAAGCGTCTCTGGCGCGCCATCGACCTCTGTACCGACGTCGCCATCATCATCCTCGACGAGATAGATATGCTCGACGACGACGAGGTGCTCAGGAAACTCTCGCGCGCGGGCGAGAGTCAGAAGATACAGCAGTCCGACATCGGCGTCATCGGCATCACCAACAAGATAGACTTCCCCGACAACCTCAACGAACGCGTCAAGTCGAGTTTCACGCGGGACGAACTCGTCTTCCAGCCGTACGACGCGAACCAACTCCGGGAGATTCTGGAGAACCGGCGCGACGCCTTCAAGGACGACGTCCTCTCGAACGACGTGATACCGCTCGTCGCGGCGTTCGCGGCGCAGGAACACGGCGACGCTCGCAAGGGCATCGACATCCTCCGGAACGCGGGCCGCATCGCGACCAAGGAGGGCGCAGACGAGGTGGTCGAGGACCACGTCCGCGCGGCGAAGCGCAAGACCGAGGTGGACCGGTTCGCCGAGGTGGTCGACGGCGCGCCCGTGCAGGCCAAAGTCATCCTCTTCGCCCTCACGTCGCTGACCGACATGCACCGCGAAGACCAGTTCACGACCAAGCAGATATACGACCGGTACCGAGGCTTCGCGGCCGAACTGGACCTCGACACGCTCTCTGAGCGCCGGGTACAGGAGATACTGAAAGAACAGAACTTCCTCAACGTCATCCAGTCGGACAAGAAGGGCCTCGGCCGCGGCGAGGGCGTGGCGGCGTACCACCGCCTCATGGAAGACTCCGGCATCGTGCGCGAAGTGTTGCTCCGCGATTCCCGTATCGACGAGATAGCGTGAGTTCCGTCCGTCCGCTCCGACCGAACTTACTGACTCTCTGCCGCCCGATACAGACACAATAGATTACATACTACCAACGTACGGTCAGAGACGATTCCCTTCAAAAACCCATCTGAATCATCTGAATACGACATGCGATAACTACTCGCGCGATACGCGGAGATGAATATACGAAGTAAATGGTAAATGGGATAGTATGCTATGATACATAGCTGAATATCGGTGAAATAACTTGTGAACTCGGTCTCAAATCGCAAATAGAGAACATATGTACGCTACGACGGAGTACGATAACTTATGTTCGAAACGCGTACGGACGACCCGATGGGTCGTCGGCTGCCGCTCCGGACGCGGTCAGGGGTTCACGTGCGGCCCCTCATCGACGAACTGCTCCCCGCGTTCGACGTAGTGGTCGTGCGTCCGCGTTATCCCCGCTATCTGCTCGTCCGTGAGCGGTCGCGTCTCGGCAGGGGTGCCGTACGCCATGTGACCCTCGGGAATCGTCTGGTCCTGGAGGACGACGGCGTTGGCGGCGACGATGCAGTTCGATTCGACTGTCGCGCCCGACAGCACGGCGCTCTGCATCCCGACGAGGCTGTGGTCGTCGACCGACGCGAAGTCGACCACCGCGCCGTGGCCGACGGTCACCTCGTCGCCGAGTTCCGCGCCGTGGAGCATCGAGAACTCCTGCACGTTGGTCTCGTCGCCGACCGTCACCGGGCCGGCGTCCCCGCGTAGGCAGACGAACGGCCAGAGACTCGACCGCTCGCCGACCGTCACGTCCCCGACGAGGTACGCCTGCGGCGATACGGAGGCGGTGTCGGCCACGTCCGGCGTCGTCCCGTCAAGCGAGTACATCATGGCGTCCGGACGTCACGCGCGACCGGGCCGTAACTCTACCGTTCGGCACGACGTCGCTTTCGCCGTCTCCGCTGCGACGCCGCGCCGGTCGTCCCCGCCGCTTCGGTCACCTCCGCCCGCACCGCGGCCGACCTACTCCCCGACGGCCTCGAACGCCGCGGCGAGTTCCTCGACGCTCCGGTTCTCGACGTCGCGGACGACGGTCTCCAGTTCGTCCGCGGCGTCGGCGGGCACGCCCGCGACGGCGGCGAGTTCGTCGTACTTCTCGCTCACCCCCTCCCAGCCGAGGGGGTCCTCGGGTTCGCCGCTGGCCGTCTCCACGAGTCGCTCGAGCGTTTCGTCGTCCGTCTCCACGACGACGCGCGCGGCCCACTGCTCGGGGAAGAGCGAGGAGACGGCGTCCGTGGTTACCACGTCGGTGGCGTCCATGAGGCGGCGTAGGTCGGGGTCGTCGAGGTCGGACTGCGCGTCGAGGAACGCACGGAGGCCGGCGTCGCCCTCCCGAAGCGATAGCGCCGCCGCGAACGGCATGCTGAACTGGCAGTCCACGAAGTTCTCGGGCCGTCGCTTGGCGTCGATGGGGTCGCCCGTGAGACGGACCCCCGGCGCGGGGATGTCGACCGTCACCGACTCCACCGTTGCGGGGTCGACTTCGCCGGCGAGGGCGGTCAGGGCGTCGATGGCGGAGTGCATGTACCGACAGCAGGGGTAGGGCTTCAGCGCCGTCTCGGCCACCGCCTCCTGTTCCACGGTCGCAATCGCCTCCGGGTCCGGGTCGTCGCTGTAGGAGCGGAAGAAGCCGAACTGGCCGCCGAGGGGTTCGGCCGCCCCCCGGAACCCCGCCTCCGCGAGGGCGACGGCGGTGACGCCCCGACGGGCGGCGAGTCCGGGGTGGAGGCGCTTGTTCCACGCGCCGTTCGCGAGGAACTGGAGGCTGCCGGCAACCTGACTCACGTTCACCCCGAAGGCGTCCCGGAGTTCGTCGGGCGCGAGGCCGGCCACCACGCCAGCGGCCGCCGTCGCGCCGAAGGTGCCGCAGGTGGCGGTGATGTGGAAGCCCCGATCGTAGTGGGCGTCGGGACCCACCGCGCGGCCGACGGCGCAGGTCACGTCGTACCCGGCGCGAACGCCCGCGAGGAGGCGGTCGGTCGACGCGCCCTCCCGCTGTGCCACCGCCAGCGCTGCCGGAATCACGGGCGCACCCGGGTGGAGCGACGACTCGCGGTGGGTGTCGTCGAAGTCGAGGCTGTGGGCGAACGCACCGTCGAGCATGGCCGCCGCGCCCGCCGGGAGCGACTCGCCCGTCGCCAGCGAGACGGCCTCGCCCGACCCGTCCGCGCCGTCTGCGCCGCCACCGCCTCCGGGCGCGAGCGTCCTGACGGCCTCGCGGAACGACGGACTCGACTCGGCCGCCTCGCGGGCGCCGAGTATCGACCCGAACGTATCGAGCACGTGTCGCTTCAGGGCATCGCGCGTCTTCTCGTCGCCCGCCTCGGCGTCGAGACACCGGGCGACCAGCGTCTCCACCCGGGGGCCGTCTCCCTCCCGCGCATCGGTGTCGGAGTCGGACCGCTGGACGTCGGACATGGTTGGCTGTGCCCGCCGTCGGCACATAACGCTGTGGGTGCGGCGGGTGCCGGCCGTCGTCCCGGCGGCGGTCCACTCCGGCGACTCGTCAGTCCTCTCACGGGCGGCCCTCCCCGGTGAGGAGTCGGCCGGCGAGGGTCGGCGCGCCCCGACGCTCGCGCGTGCGGGGGAAATACTCATGTAACCCTCGCGTGATACGGATACCCATGCAAGCGTCATCCGGAGGCGAGGGTATCCTCAGCGACATCACCGTGGTGGACCTCTCGACGTTCGTCACGGGCGGGTTCGCGACGACGATGCTAGCGAATCAGGGCGCGGAGGTCATCAAGGTGGAACGGCCGGACGTGGGCGACGACAGCCGACACTCCGGGCCGCCGTTCGTCGAGGCGTCGCGCGACGCCGACGAGACGGAGGGCACGATACCGGGCGACCACGGCGAGTCGCCGTACTTCTGGACGGTCAACTACGGCAAGCGCTCGGTCGAGTTCGACCTCAAGACCGACGAGGGCCGCGAGGCGCTCTACGACCTCGTGCGCGAGGCGGACGTGTTCGTCCAGAACTACCGCCCCGGGACGGCCGAACGCCTCGGCGTCGACTACGAGACGCTCAGCGAGATGAACGAGGACCTCGTCTACTGCGCCATCTCCGCGTTCGGCGAGACGGGTCCGTGGAGCGAGCGACCGGGCTACGACCTGTTGGTACAGGGCACGAGCGGCATCATGAGCGTCACCGGCGAGGAGGGCGGCGACCCCGTGAAGGTGGGCCTCCCCCAGACCGACCTCATCACCGCGATGTGGGCCGCGTTCGGCATCGTGAACGCCCTCTACAGGCGCGAACGGACGGGCGAAGGCGACCGCATCGAACTCGGGATGCACGACGCCGCGATAACGTGGCTCACGAAGCAGGCGGCCCGGGCAATGGTGGGCGAACACCCCGAACCGATGGGGACCAAAGACCCCGTCATCGCGCCGTACCAGACCTACGAGACGGCCGACGGCTACCTCAACGTGGGCTGCGGGAACCAGAAGCTCTGGCGCGGCCTCTGCGAGGCGCTCGACCGCCCGGACCTCGCCGCGGACGAGCGGTTCGAGACCAACGCCGACCGCGTCGAACACATGGACGAACTCGAAGTCGAACTCAACGAGGTGTTCCGGGAGCGGACGACCGAGGAGTGGGTGGACTACCTCGCCGACGAGAAGGGTCTCCCCGTCGGGCCGGTCAACGACGTGGAGGACGCCCTGTTCAACGAACAGACCGAGGCCCGCGGGAGCATCACGGAACTCGACCACCCGGCGGTGGGAACCATCCAGGCGGTCGACCACCCTCTCAACTTCGGGCGGGCGGAGTCGGGGTTCGACAAGGCGCCGCCGATGCTCGGCGAGGACACCGAGGCGGTGCTCCGGGAACTCGGCTACGACGAGGAGCGGATAGCCGCCGTCAGGGAGGCGGGCGGCATCCCCGACCGGTAGCGTAGCGCTCGCAGAACGCGTCCTACTCCTCCAACGCCGCCCACGCCTCCCAGTTCCGGTCGAGCGACGCGTCGACGCTGGCGACCCACGGCACCGTCTCCTCGTGGAGCGACCCGTGCGACCGGAGCGACACCTCCGCGACGTCACCGTCATCGACGGGACCGAACACCGTCTCCGCCGTCCCGAGGACGAGGAAGTCGCCCACCCGGTCGGCCGGCAGGTCGAACTCCTCAACCGCGTCCTCGCGCGGGACGACGCGCTCTACCCCCGTTACGTCGCGGAGGGCGGCGGCCGGGTCCGTCCCGTCGCCGGAACCGCCGTCCGCGCCGTCGCGTTCGCGCCCTCCTCCGTCCGCGTCGACGTACACGTACGCCGCCCCGCCGAGGTTCCGGTGGTGGTAGGTGTGGGCGTCGCGGATGAGGCGAATCACCTCGGCGTCGTAGCCCTCGGCCGTCAGCACCGCGTCGAGGTCGACGCACCGGGTCTTCTCGCGCATCCCGTGGTCTGCGGTGGCGACGATGACCGCGCCGTCGGCCAGTCGCCCGAGTCGGTCGTCGAGTTCGCGCACCCACTCGTCGGACGTCTCCTCGCCGGGGGCGTGCTTGTGGGGCACGACGTCTGTGGTCGAGACGTAGAGGACGTCGGGGTCGCGTTCCTCTCGGACGTGGAGGGCGGCGTCCATCAACCACGCGCTGGCGTCGCCGGAGTAGATGTCGGGCGCGGGGCCGACGGCGTCCGTCAGCCACGCCGGGGGTTCCTCCGCGCTGAGGGCCACGTCCGCGCCCCCGCCGGCGAGTCGCACGAGTTTGTTCTTCGCGAACAGCGCCGCCACGTCCCGTCCCGCCCGCGACTCGGATTCGAGCCACGTCTCGGCCCGCCGGAACTCGGCCGTGCGGACGTACTCGCGTTCGCCCGTCTCCGAGTCGAAGATGGTGTTGCCGGCGACGCCGTGGTGGGCGGGCGGTCCGCCGGTGAGCAGGCCCACGTTGTTGACGTTGGTGAGCGTCGGGAGCGCGGCGCGACAGGTACCCTCGCTCCCGGCGGCGGCGATGCGGTCCCACGCCGGCGTCTCGACGGAGTCGAGGTACGCCGGGTCGAGGCCGTCGAGGCAGACGACGATGCGGGTCACGGTCGGTAGGCGTCCGCTACCCTGTTAAACCTACGCCCGCGCCGCCGCGGCGCGGCGGGCCGCCTCGGCGAGCGCCCCCGGCGGCGCGGGTGTTCGATTGCCGCTCCCGATAGCTCTTTGTCGCGCCCGAGTCACCGCCTCGTCATGGGTGAGACTGCCACGCTCGCGGGCTTCGTGAGCGACGCGACGTTCGAAGACCTGCCGGAAGCGACCGTCGAGAAGTCGAAGGAAGCCGTGCGCGACTACCTCGGCGTCGCGCTCTACGGCTCCGGCCACGAGGTGGGCGAACGCATCGGCGAGTACGTCGACGCCGCCGCGTCCGGCGGTCCGGCGACGGTGTTCTGTCGGGGCGAGGCGGGCGCGCCCGCCGCCGCACTCGCGAACGGCACGTTCGGCCACGCCGTCGACTACGACGACACCTTCGAGTCGATAGTCATCCACCCCACCTCGCCGGTGTTCGGCGCGGCGCTGGCGGCGGTGGAGGCGGCCGCCGACGCCGACTCGCCCGGGGACCTCCCCGCGTCGGCGGGCCGCGACGCCCTCCTCGCGTACGCCGTCGGCTGCGAGGTGGCCTACCGCGTCGGCCACGCAACCTACCCCAGCCACTACGACAACGGCTGGCACGCCACCGGGACGGTGGGTGCGTTCGGCGCGGCGGCCGCCGCGGCGTCGGCGCTCGATCTGGACGCCGACGCGACCCGGCACGCACTCGGCGTCGTGGCCTCCTCGTCGTCGGCGCTCAAGAAGAACTTCGGCACGATGACGAAGCCGCTACACGCCGGACACGCCGCCCAGATGGGCGTCCGCGCCGCGGTGCTGGCCGACGCGGGCTTCACCGCCGACGGCGCGGTGCTCGAGGGCGACATCGGCTACGGCGAGGTGATGACGCCCGGCGGCGAGTACGCCCCCGAGACGGTCACGGAGGGGTTGGACGCGCTCTCCGGCGACGACTGGGCGGTCCACGACATCGGCTACAAGCCCTACCCCTCGGGGGTCATCACGCACGCCGCGATGGACGCGATGCGCTCGCTCGTGGCCGACTACGACCTCACGCCCGGGAGCGTCGAACGGGTGGTCGTCGCCCTCGACGAGGCGGCGAACGAGATGCTCATCCGGAGCGACGCGAAGAACGAACTGGAGGCCAAGTTCTCCATCGAGTTCTGCCTCGCCGCGGTGCTCCGCGAGGGCGACGCCGGCGTCCACGAGTTCACCGACGAGTACGTCACCGCGCCCGAGACGCGGGCGGTCATGGAGACGGTCGAACGGGACTTCGAGGAGGACCTGTTCGGCGGCGGGTTCGCGGGCTACGGCGCGCGGGTCAGCGTCGAGACGGCCGACGGCGAGACGTACACGGCGGAGGAACGTGACGCCCCCGGCGGCCCGAGCAACCCCCTCTCTGAGGAGCGCCTCCGCGCCAAGTTCGACGAGTGCGCCCGGGCCGTGCTGTCGCCCGAGGACGCCGACGCGGCGGCGGACGCCGTGGCTAGACTCGACGACGACGGCGCGCTCTCGGACCTGCTGGAACGCGTCCGGACGCCCGCGGACGAGGGAGGCGGGGCGTGAGCGACGAGGACGCCGTCCCCGACGGGGGGGACGGGGCGGGCGGGGACGAGACGGGCCGTGCGGGCGACGGGTACGTCCACCGGCCGCTGTCGGCGTTCGAGACCAACCCCGAGAAGCCGGGACGGCGGTGGGAGCTATCGCCGGCGCTCGGCATCGAGGGCTTCAACTTCAACGTCGCGGTGCTCGAACCCGGCGAGCGCCTCTCGCAGAACGCCTACCACTACCACGAGGACCAGACGGAGTTCTTCTACGTGGTGGCGGGGCGGTGTCGCGTGGAGGTCGAGGACGGGTCGTTCGACTGCGGGGCCGACGAGGTGGTGCTGTTCGAGGAGGGTGTCGTCCACCTGCTCCACAACCCCTTCGAAGAGGCGTGTAAGGTCGTCGCCGTCGGCTACCCGCCCGAGGGGCGTCACCCGGTCGAGCGAGTCCGCGGCTTCGAAGAACTGCTGGAGGAGCGGTACGACGAGGGCGCTGACCGCGGGGGCGGTGAGGACGCGGCGGGCGGACGCGACGACGCGACGTAGCGTCTCAGCTCGAACTCTTGTTCTGTTTCAGGAGACGGTTTATCTCGTCGGCGGCCATCTTGGTCGCCTTCTCCACGGACATGTCCTGCTGCATGATGCGCTGGTGCATCTTCCGCGGCGTCTCGTAGGTGATGGCGTGGTTGCTCGGCACGGCCGGGATGATGCCCGGCGTGACGTTTTCGAGGGTCTTGAGCGCCGCGCCCCGCCAGTAGTTCTCGTGGAGTTTGGTCTTGCCGAACCAGTCCTCCTTCTTGATGGCGTCGGGGAACACCGGCACGAACCCGAGGTTCTTCGCGTTCTTGACGGCGCGCTCCTGGTCGGCGGCGAAGAAGTCGACGAACTTGGCCGCGGCGTCGAGTTTCTTCTGGTCTTTGAACTGCCCCTGGACGAACGCGATGGCCTGCAGCCACGTGAGGCCGGCGTCGGCGCCGCCCGTGTAGGGCATCCCCCACACGAAGCGGTTGTTCTTCATCATGTCCGGCTTGTTGTCGAGATAGTCCGCCCACAGGTCAGCCGAGTCCTGGATGTGGTTGGCGGCTATCTTCCCCGCCCAGTGTTTGGTGGTGGCCTCCTCGTCGCCCATCGAGATGGAGTTCGTGTCGAAGTACTTCTTCTCGATGAACTCCTTCTGCATCGAGACGGCCTTGCGTGCCTCCTTCGTGTCGATGGCGGCCTCCGTCCCGTCCTCGGTGACCACGCCCGTCATCGACCCCCCGAACTGCGGGATGTAGTTGGACATGTACTCCTCGTCGGACTGCTTCATGCCCGTCGCGTCGGGGAAGTGGCCCTTCTTCTGCCCGAGTTCCGTCTCCATCAGCTTCGGGTAGATGTCCTTCGCCAAGTCGTCGTAGTAGTGGAGCTGTCCGGCCTTGTAGCTGACCTTCTCCGGCGGAATGTTCGCCTGCTCCAGCCAGTCTTTCCGCCACGCCACGAGGTACGGCCGGACGCCCAGCGGCACCGTCACCAGCGCGCCGTCTTTCCCCTCGGACTGTTTCCCCCACGTGTAGTGGGGATTCATGACCTTCTGGGAGACGACGTCCGAGAGCTTCATCGACTCGAACGTGTCCTTGATGTTCTTCGCGCCGCCGCCCGCGATGACGCCGGGGTTGGTCATCACCTCGACCATGTCCGGGAGGTTGCCCGCGGCGCGGGCCGACCGGAACTTCGTCACCATGTCGGCGTACGGCACGCCGGTGATGTTGACCGTGGTGCCGGTCTTCTCCTCGAACTTCTTCACCACCTTGTCCGTGTACTGGCGCTTCCGCTTGCTCTCGGTGTAGTAGCCGAGCCAGATGTTGAGGGTGGGTTTCCCCGTGCCTCCGGTCTTGCCGCCGCCGCTGGTTTCGCCACCACTCCCGCCGCCGCTGCCGCCTCCGCCCCCTCCGCCGCCGCCGCCGGCGCACCCGGCGAGGGGGAGGGCGACTGCGCTCGCGCCCATGCCTTTGAGTACGGTCCGACGGTCGATGCCGCTCCTCGTGCCGCTATCCTCGTTGCTTGCCATAGTCTAACAACCGTACCATGCGTTGGCACCTCCGATGTTTATAATTTTTCCCCACGAAACGGTCGACCGCCTCCGAGACGCCCGCCCGAGTGGCCCAACACTTAATATGCGCTCGTGCGGTATACCGTAGCATGGGAAGCAACGAAGTCAAGAGTAGCGTCGGCGAACGGACGCTGCCGGACAAGTTGAAACTCGCGTCGAATCTGATATACGCCGGCGCGGGGTTGTCGTTCCTCGGTGGCCTGTACGCCGACTGGAAACTCCCGGGACAGGTCATCGTCCCGATTTTCAAGATAGCCAACGAACCCGAGGCCAACAGCGGCCTGTTCATCCTCGCGGTCGTGTTGCTGATACTCGGCTACCTCGTCTCCACCGCGGCCGAGTGGGAGCGAGAGCGCCGGACCGAGGAGGTAGACCAGACGCAGGAGTGGACCGTCGACGTCGGCAACCAGTGACGTGAGGTAGCGGTCTCTTCTTCGCGGTCCAGTCCGGTTCGAGACGACGACGAGACGGCGCACGCATCCGAACGACACGTCCGACGACGACTACCCTCGGCGCTGGACCGACCGGAGTCTGTCGTCCGAGAGACGACGCGAGGTATCGCCGCGAGGGAGACGTCGGGGCGGAGTACGGATACGGTACTGATCGGCTCGAAGAGACCGAACCCGAGGGAGGGGCTACGGCGTCAGCCCTTGACGCCGCCGCCCGACGACAGCCCCTCGACGAGGTACTTCTGGAGGTACATGTACATCAGCATGGGGACGATCATGGTGAGGAACGTCGCCGCCATGATGAAGTGGAAGTTCTCGACGAAGAACGTCCCCTTGAGTTCGATGAGCGCGGGCGCGAGCGTGGTGTGGAGCGCGTCCGACCCCACGATGAACGCCATGAGGTAGTTGTGCCACGCCAGCAGGAACGCCAGCAGGAACACCGACGCGAGCGCCGGGCGCGACAGCGGCAGGATGACGCGGAAGAACGCGCCGATCTGCGTACAGCCGTCGACGCGGGCGGACTCCTCCAAGTTGGCCGGCAGGTCCTCGAAGAACCCGCGGAGGAGCCACACGTTGTACGGGAGCGTGAACGCGGTGAACGCGAGTATCATCCCGACGTACGTGTTCAGCAGACCCACGTCCTGCAGGAGCACGAAGATGGGGATGGCGAGCAGCACCACCGGGAACAGGAAGCCCGCGACGGTGAGCACGAACAGCGAGTTCTTGAACGGGAAGTCGAGGCGGGCGAACGAGTAGGCCGCGAAGACGGCACAGACCGTCGCCAGCCCCGCCGTTCCGATGGAGACGACGAACGTCGCCAGCGTGTACTCCACGAACGGGAACGCCGACCACATCGTGTTCCACGCCATCTTCGACCACGGCGCGGGGTCGAACGTCACGAACGGGATGCCGAGCGGTTGCGTGAAGATGCCCTCCGGCGTCTTGAGTGAGTTCTGGAACGCGTAGTAGACGGGAAACAGCATCACCGCCATCAGCACCGCCAGCGAGACGTACTTGAGCACGGGCTTGTAGTGCTGCTCCCAGTTCAGCCCGCGGTCGGTGTCCTCGAAGGCGTAGCCGCTGTCCGACCGTCCCATGCCGCCGTCGGTCCGTGCGGGCGGCGATTCGTCCGCGCCGCGCGATGAAGTGTCGTTACTCATCTCAGTAGTCCTCCGTCTCGTAGCGCACCCACATGATTATCAGCGGGATGACCAGCAGCGCGAACATCATGCCGAGCGCCGCCGCCCGTCCCATCGACCAGTTCAGGAACGCCTGCTTGTAGATGAGGACGCCCATGAACGACGTGAAGTTGACCGGGCCGCCCTTGGTGACCGCCCACGGGATGGCCATCTTGCCCACGGTGAACACCGTCCGAATCATCACCACGGTCACGATGATGGTTCGCAGGTGAGGCAGGGTGATGTAGCGGAACCGCTGAACCGGGCCCGCGCCGTCCACTTTGGCTATCTCGTACAACTCGGAGGGCACCGACTGCACCCCCGCGAGGAAGACGACGTACATGAACCCGAAGTCGCGCCACACCTTGGCGATGACGACTCCCCAGAACGCCCACGGGGAGTTGGCCGTGATGCCACCGGACGCGGGGATGTCGAACACCACGCTGAGCGCTTGGTAGATGATGCCGTAGGTGGCCGCCTGCTCCATCGTGGCGAACACGACGCCGGCCGCGATGGGCGGGGAGGCGTACCCCGCGAGCATGATGCCCCGCCAGAACGGGCGGGCGGGCAGCGACTCGTTCATCACCAGCGCCGCTCCCATCGCCACCACGAGGTCGAACGGCACCACGACGAGTTCGTACAGCAGCGTCATCTTCAGGCTGAACAGGAACAGCGCCTGTCCGCCGCCCAGTAGCCAGTACCGGTAGTTGGCGAGGCCGACCCACGGGTCGACCGCGTCGGGGTTGAGAGTGAACTGCTTGAAGCTGAGCAGGAGACCGTTCTCGACCATCGGGACGAACACGATGAACGCCAGCAGGACGAGGGAGGGAAGCAGGAACAGGATGCCCTGCAACCCCCCGTACTCCTCCAGCAGGCGGTCGGTGAACCCCCGCTCGGTCCCGGCGTACGGTTCGGTCGTCGTCGCCATCAGTGCGCCCCTCCGCTCTCAGGGTCGCTCGTGCCCACGTCGGTGCTCCCGGTGGTGAACTGCCGGCTCCCCTCGCCCGCGGCGTCGGCCGTCGGTTCGATCGCGTGCTCCCACTTCAGCACTCGGGGGCCGTCGGGGCTGAAGAAGTGGACGTTCGGCCAGTTCACCTCGATGCCGACGGTGTCGTGTGCCTCCACGGTGGCGTCCGAGGAGACCACCGCCTCGATGCGACGTCCCGCCACCTCGACGTACACTATCTTCCGGTCGCCCATCGGCTCGATGACCTCGACCTCCGTGTCGAACAGGCCCGCGCCGGCCTCGGTCACGCCCATGTCCTCCGGGCGGATGCCGATGACCACGTTTTCGCCGTCGAGACCCTTGCGGAGTTCCTCGGCCACCGGTCCGGGTAGCTCCTTCGAGAACGCGTCGAGTTCGACCCGCTCGCCGTCGAACCGTCCCTCGAAGAAGTTGATTGCGGGGCTTCCGATGAAGTCCGCCACGAACAGGCTGTTGGGCTCGTGGTATATCTCCTCGGGCGGGGCGACCTGTTCGATGCGCCCGGCGTTCATCACCGCGATGCGGTCGCCCATGCTCATCGCCTCCTCCTGGTCGTGGGTCACGAACACCGCCGCCACGCCCAGTTCCTCTTGGAGTTCCTGTATCTCCGTGCGCATCACGGACCGGAGCTTCGCGTCGAGGTTCGAGAGGGGTTCGTCGAGCAGGAACAGCGACGGGTCGCGCACGATGGCGCGCCCCAGCGCCACCCGCTGTTGCTGGCCGCCGGATAGCTGGTCGGGGTAGCGGTCGAGCAGGTCACCTATCTCCATCATCTGGGCGGCCCAGCGCACCTGCTCGTCGATGGTCTCGTCGTCGGCGTCGCGCATCTTCAGCCCGAACGCCATGTTCTCGTACACCGTCATGGACGGGTAGAGCGCGTAGTTCTGGAACACCATCGAGATGGCGCGGTCCTTCGGCGGCAGGTCCGTCACGTCGTGACCGGCGAACTCGATGGTTCCCGAGTCGGGCGTCTCCAGCCCCGCGATGGAGCGGAGCGTCGTGGACTTGCCACAGCCCGATGGGCCGACCAGTACGAGCAGTTCTCCGTCTTCGATGTGGAGGTTGATGCTGTCGACGGCGACCACTTGGCCGTCGTTGAACGTTTTCCGGAGGTCGGTGAGTTTTGCGTCAGCCATGTGTGTCTCGCTTGTAGGGTGGTGTAGGTCGTAGCGCGGTCAGTAGGCGGTCTCGTCCGAACCGGTGTCGTAGTCGACGTCGATATCCGTCCCGATGACGCCCCAGTCGCGCAGCACCGCCCGAATCATGGGTACTATCAGAATCGAGCCGAGCAGGAGTCCGCCGACGACGACCGACCCGTCGACCGTGCCGGCGGTACCGACCGGCCCCTCCAACAGGAAGTAGGCCGGGACACACAGTGCCGCGTACACCGCCGTGGCGACGAGCACTGGGTGTTTCGCAGTCACACCATTGTTCGTGCTATTTGAGCCCATACCACGTTACTGATTCTCCGTGCATTTATATCTTCATGCCGGAGCCCCCGAGAGCGGCGGGACGGACGGCGGCTTTTTGCCGCCGGGTGCGAAACGGGCGGACATGACAGACACCGGCGACGACGCGGACGACGCTCCGGGCGGGCCGGACCCGTCGCGGAAGCGCCCCATCGAGCGGACGAGCGGCGACGCCGAGGCGGGACTCGCCTCCGCCTCGGGGGCGGACGACTCCGAACCGCTGTTGGCCCGCGTCCCCGAGTGGGTCGTGCCGCTCGGGGCCGGGTTCCTCCTCGCGGCGACGCTCGTCACGCTCGCCGCCACGGGGTTCGTCGCCTACTCGCTTCTGACCGGTCGCACGTACGACTACGCGCAGTGGCAACTCGTCCTCGCCCTCGTCCAGTTCAGCCTCGTCACGGTGCTGCTCGGCCTCGGCACCCGGTACGCCCGCCAGCGCCGCCGGTGGCTGATAGCGGTGCTCGCCGCGCTGGCGGGGTCGCTCACCGGCATCGCGGCCCCTCTCACGCTGCCGGCGCTGGCGTGTCTGGGCCTCGGAAAGTACCACTTCTCGCTCGAAACCCCGGCCGAGCGGATGACCCCCGGCGACGGCGGACGAGCGACGGACGGCCGGGACGACGAGCGAGCGGACGACGACGCGGGCGGCGCGTAGTCTCGCCTCTCTCGACACCTCGACCGTCCGTATTGTTCGTTGCGTCCGCCCGCCCCCGCACGCGAGTCAACCAGTTCCCACGTCCCTGCGCGTCGACCGTCTTCTCCCGTCACCCCTCGCCAGTCGGTAGTTCTTTGACCCACGGCCCGAAATCCGATTCTGAGCGACATGTTCGCACACGACACGTACAAGCACATCTCCGTCGACGTGGCCGACGGCGTGGCGACGGTCACGTTCGGGCGGCCGGAGAAGTACAACGCGCTCAACAACGAGACGATGTTGGACCTCCAGCGCGCGTTCGAGGCGTTCCAACTCGACCGCGACATCGACGTCATCGTGGTGGAGGGCGAGGGCGACGACGCGTTCTCCGCGGGGGCCGACATCGAGGAGTACGCCGGCCCGTCGGAGGAACACGACCCGCTACAGCGCGACCGGCAGTCGTTCTTCTACGACGTGTACAAGATAGCGCAGGACACGCACGCGCCCGTAATCGCCAAGATAGACGGCTACTGCGTGGGCGGCGGCCTCATCTTCGCCATGTACTGCGACCTCCGCATCGCGGCCGAGGGGTCGCAGTTCGGCGTGCCCGTCACCGACATCGGGCAGATTCCCACCGGCGGGTCGACCTACCGCGCGGCCCAACTCGTGGGCGAGGCCAAAGCGAAGGAACTCGTGTTCACCGCGGGCTACATCGACGGCGAGGAGGCCCACCGCATCGGACTGGTGAACGACCTCGTCGCGCCCGACGAACTCGACGACCGGGTGGCCGAACTCGTCGCCGCGATTCAGGACACCGGGTCGCGTGCGGTCAAGAGCTCCAAACGGGCCATCAACCGCTCGGTCGAACAGCCGGACCTCGAGTCCGCCCGCGAGATAGAGGCCGACATCTGGTGGGAGCAGTTCGCTACCGAGGAGCGCCGCCGACTGGTCGACGAGTTCAACGAGAGCTGAGATGACAGGAAACGCTCCCCTCGACGACGTCTCGGTGGTCGAACTCTCGGTCCACCGCGCCGGGCCGTTCTGCGGCGCGTTGCTCGCTGACCTCGGGGCCGACGTGGTGAAAGTCGAGCGCCCGGGCGTGGGCGATCCGGCCCGGAATCAGGGGCCCGGCCCCGCCGACAAGTCGGGCTACTTCATGGCCAACAACCGCAACAAGCGCTCGGTCGAGCTGGACCTCAAGAGCGACGCGGGCACCGAGGCGATGTTAGACCTCCTCTCGGCCGCGGACGTGTTCGTCGAGAACTTCGGCTACGGCGTGGCCGAGCGGTTGGGCGTGGGCTACGACGCCGTGCGCGAGGTCAACGACGACATCGTGTACGCCTCGGTGAAGGGATACGGCGAGACGGGACCGCGAAAGGAGAAGAAGGGCCTCGACCTCATCTTACAGGCCGAGGGCGGCATCATGAGTCTCACCGGCCCGGAGGGCGGCGACCCCGTGAAGGTGGGGCAGGCCATCGGCGACCTGACCGCCGGGATGTACGCCACCGTCGGCGTGTTGGCGCGCCTCCACCAGCGAGAGGTTCGCGCGACGGACGCCGACGCCGTCGACCCGAGCGGACAGACGCCCCCAGACGACGACGGGTTCGTTGGCAAGTTCGACGTGGGCCTCTACGACGCCATCGTGAGCCTCATGAACGAGTACGTCACCTTCCACTCGATGACGGGCGAGGTGCCGGGGCCGCAGGGTCGGAGCCACCAGTCTATCGTCCCCTACCAGCTGTTCGAGACGGCCGACGGCTACGTCGCCACGGGCGTGCCCAGCGACGAGCGGTGGGACGACTTCGTGGACCTCGTGGGTCGCGAGGAACTCCGCGAGTACGAGACCAACGACGAGCGGATGGCGAACAAGGCGGAGGTGGTCTCGACCGTCCAGGAGGTGTTCGAGACCGAACCGACCGAGCACTGGCTGGAGCAGTTGACCGAGTACGGCTTCCCCAACGGCCCGCTGAACGACCTCGGCGACGTGGTGGACGACCCGCAGACCGCGGCGCGGAACCTCGTGGTCGAGACGGAGGACCCCGACGCGGGGACGGTGTCGCTCCCGGGCCACCCACTCCACTTCCCCGACTTCGACCCCGCGGTCGACAGCCCCGCCCCTCGCCTCGGCGAGCACACGGACGCGGTGTTCTCCGAGGTAGCCGACGACCAGACGACGCTCGACGAGTGGCGCGAGGACGGCGCGTTCGGCGACTGAGTCCGACGCCCGCCGCGCGCCGCTCCCCCCGAGACCCGCTCCGACCCGACCGCTTATATGGTAGCGGTCACCACGGTACGGTGATGAGCCTGATGTCCGAGGAGGACACTCTCCTCACCCAGCGACAGCGCCGCGTGAAACGCGAGGTAGGGTCCATCTGCGACGAGTTCGACGCGGGGTACTGGCGGGAACACGACCGGAAGGGCGAGTACCCCCACTCGTTCGTGGAGCGACTGGCCGAGGAAGGATGGTTGGGCGTGCTCGTCCCCGAGGAGTACGGCGGGAAGGGGCTGGACACGCCGGAGACGGTGGCGATGATGGAGGCGGTGGCCGCCTCGGGGGCCGGGTTCAGTGCGGCCCAGACCGTCCACGCCGCGGTGTACAACTCCACGCCGCTGGTGGCCTACGGGAGCGAGTCGATGAAAGAGGACCTGCTCCCGCGGGTCGCCGACGGCGACGCGTGGATACAGTGTTTCGGCCTGACCGAACCCGGCGCGGGGTCGGAGTCGACGGCCATCACCACGCGCGCCCGCCGCGAGGGCGACGAGTACGTCATCGACGGCGAGAAACTGTGGACCTCGCGCATCGACGTGTCCGACTACATGGTGCTGGTGGCGCGGACGACGCCACGTGAGGAGGTGGAGAAGAAGACCCGCGGCGTGTCGATGTTCCTCGTCGACGTCGAGGCGGCGCGCGCGTCCGGCGGCATACAACTGGAGGAGATAGACAAGACCGTGAGCAACGTCGTCTCCTCGTTCCGAGTCGACATCGACGGCCTACGCGTGCCGGCGTCGAACCTCATCGGCGAGGAGGGCGAGGGGTTCTATCAGGTGCTCGACGGCCTCAACGAGGAGCGACTCGTCGTCGCGGCGGAGTGCGTGGGCCTCGGCACCGCCGCCCTCGAACGCGGCGTCGAGTACGCCGACGACCGCGAGGTGTTCGGGCGGCCAATCGGGAAGAACCAGGCGATCCAGCACCCGCTTGCGGAGGCGTACATGCGCGTGCGCGCCGCCCGACAGACGACGTACGCCGCCGCCAACGCCGTGTCCGACCTCCCGAACTCGGCCGTCGGCGAGCGAGCGAACACGGCGAAGTTCCTCGCGGCCGACGCCGCCTACGACGCGGCCGACGCCGCGGTTCAGACCCACGGCGGACGCGGCGTCGCCCGCGAGTACGACGTGGAGCGTTACTTCCGCGAGGCCCGCCTGACCCGTCTCGTCCCCATCACGCAGGAACTCGCGCTCAACTACGTGGCCGAGAAGGCCCTCGGTCTGCCGCGGTCGTACTGACCCGGCGCTCCGCTCTTCTCTCCTCTCCCCGCACCGTCCCCACCGGGATTTATACTCCGCCTCCGCGTCCCCGTACCCGTATGTCAGACTCCGACGCGACCGACGAGAGCGACGACCGGCGACTCGTCTCCGGGTGGGAAGGGCGGTTCTACGAGGACTTCAGCGTTGGCGATATCTACAAACACCCGTACGGGCGCACGGTGACCGAGACGGACAACGTCTGGTTCACTAACCTCACGATGAACGTGAACCCGATGCACTTCAACGAGGCGTACGCCGCCGACACCGAGTTCGGGGAGCGACTCGTCGACGGCACGTACGTGTTCGCGCTGGCCGTGGGGATGAGCGTCGTCGACGTGTCGGCCAACGCCACCGCCAACCTCGGCTACGACGAGGTGCGCCACCACGCGCCGGTGTTCCACGGCGACACCATCTTCGCCGAGAGCGAGGTGGTGGAGAAACGCGAGAGCGAGTCGCGCGACCACGTCGGCATCGTCACCACCGAACTCCGCGCGTTCAACGAGGACGGCGAGAAGGTGCTCTCGCTGAAGCGCACGCCCATGGTCCTCAAACGCGAGTACGCTCAACCCTCCGCGGCCTGCCCGACCGGGTGGCCGGAGGGCGTCGGCACGCAACCCGAGGACCTCTGACCGCCGTTCCGGAGCGAGGAACGGAACTGACCGGAGTCACGAGCTAAGAACGGACGCCTCACTCCCCGTACGGCCGTTTCTCTTTTCTACCCCCGTGTATTACGGTAGCTCATGCCACGAATCGTTCATGATTGTAGTTCGACGATGCGGAACATTAATGAACGTCCAGGGCGGCCATCCGACGAACAATGAGCGGGAAACAGGACGGCGGCGGCCGGCTTCGTTCCACGAGCCGTACGTTCGAGATAATCGAACTGCTCTCGGACGAGACCACGGCGGGCGTGACGGCGATAGCCGAGGAGACGGGGATGGCAAAGAGCACGGTCCACGCCCACCTCTCGACGCTGCGCGACCGGGGGTACGTCGTGCGGACAGGCGACGGCTACCAGTTGGGGATGGAGTTCCTGCACCTCGGCGAGTCCGCCCGTGACCGCGACCCCGCCTACGAGTTGGCCGGCGAGAAGGTGAAGAAACTCGCGGAGGAGACGGACGAGCGCTCCCAGTTCATCGTCCCGGAGAACGGTCGCGGCATCTACGTCCACCGCGAGACGGGGAGCGACGCCGTGTTCACGGACTCGGCCATCGGCGGCCACATCCCGCTTCACGCCACCGCCGCGGGCAAGGCCGCGCTCTCGCACTACGACGACGAGACGGTGCTCGAGGTGCTGGACGGCGACCTGCCCGCCTCCACGGAGAACACCATCACCGACGAGGAGGCGCTCTTGGAGGAACTCGACCGGGTGCGCGAACGGGGCTACGCGGTCAACTGCTCGGAGAACACGAAGGGACTCCGCGCGCTTGGCGCGCCCGTCGAACGGCCCGACGGGTCGCTCCTCGGGAGCATCTCCGTCTCCGGTCCCACCCAGCGGATGATGGGCGAGCGGTTCGAGGAGGAACTCCCGAACCTGCTCCTCGGGAGGGTGAACGAACTCGAACTCAACATCGCGTACTCGACGACGCCGTGACGGAGATAGACCTGTAACGCGACGATTCACCGGTTCCCGTTCCCGTCTCTCCCCCGCTTCCGCTACTGCCTCCGCCGACGGACGCCGGTCACCGCCGGCGGAGTGCGAACGAGATGCCGCCCGCGAGCGCCGCGAGCACCGCCAGCGCGAGGAACAGCGTCGTCGCGTCGGCGAACGCGAGGATGCTCCCCGCCACGGCCGCCCCCAGCGCGCCGATACCGAACATACCGAGGTAGGTGAACCCGTAGGAGACGCCGCGCGACTCCGTCTCGGTGTACTCCGCGATGGCGGCCTGATAGACTGGCGCGACGGCGTACACCAGAAAGCCCAGCAGGGCGCAGACCCCCAGCAGGGGGACAACGCCGGCCGCGGCGGCGGCCGGGAACGCGACGGAGACGACCACGAGAGCGGCGAACAGCGCCACGAGGAGGCTCACCGGCGAGCGCTCGTCGGTCGCCCGCCCACCGGCGTACTGCCCGGCGATGCCCAACACGAGGAGTCCGGCGTAGACGTACCGGCCGGGTTCGAGCGTCGTCACGCCGACCGTGACCGGGTCGAACCCCGGCACGTCGGCCAGCACCGCCGGCAGGAACGTCAGCACGCCCCGATAGTAGAGGCCGTACAGCATCACGATGGCGAACACGACGACGAAACCGCCGGTGAACAGGCGGCGCGTCCCGGCCGCGAACTCCGCCAGCCCTTCGCCGCCGCCGTCGGCCTCGGCCGCCTCCCGGGCGTCGGCCCCCGTGCGCTCGTCGAAGTCGACCGTGAGCGCCACCCCCGCCGCGACCAGCGCGGGGACCACGAGGAGGCCCGCGACGGTCCGCCACCCCGCGACGGCCAGCAGGAGGGCGGCGACGAGGGGGCCGACGGCGGTGCCGACGTTCCCCGCCGCGCCGTGGAGCGCGAACGCCCGCCCCTGCTCCTCGGTGGCCCGGCTCAACAACGCGAGCGCCGACGGGTGGTAGAGCGACGCGGCCGCGCCCCAGACTGCGAGGGCCGCCGCGATGCCGACGACGCCCGGCGCGACGGCCAGCGCTCCGAACCCGGCCGCCAT
Source organism: Haloferacaceae archaeon 50 (assembly GCA_046097085.1). Taxonomy (GTDB): domain Archaea; phylum Halobacteriota; class Halobacteria; order Halobacteriales; family Haloferacaceae. The sequence continues at coordinate 49,990 of CP175570.1, forward strand.
CCCGACCATGCAGACGACGACGAGCGTCCGCGAGGAGTACCGGTCGGCGAGCGCGCCGCTCGGGAGCGCGCCGAGGCCCACCAGCGCGTAGCCGACGCCGACCGTGAGGCCGAGCGTCGCCTGCGACGCGCTCAGCGCGCCGAGCCACGCCGTCACGAACACCGGGATGGAGAGCTCGTACGTGTGAAACAGCGCGTGTCCCAGCGCCGTGAACCCCACCACCGCCCGGTCGTTGTCCTTCATGTTCGCCCCCCGGCCGACGACCGGGGGTTCGGAACTGTCGAACGGTGTCTCCCTGCGCGCCCGGCCCCCCCCACTACAGCGCTCGCGTGAGACGGTCCGGCGGGGTGGGAGGGTCGACCACGTGTGACCGGTACGGGCGGACCGACGCCGGCGAGAGTCGCCGTCGAGTCATCGCACCGGTCGGGACCGCCCGGGCCGTCGGACGCGACGCGTCGGGCGTCAGGAGCGCTGTTCGAGGGCGAGGACCGCCGGTGACGGATCATGCTCCGCGACCTACCACGCCCGCCCGCAAAAAACTACCGTCGCTCGCGCCGCCGGCGGCCCTCCTCGTCCGGCGCGCACCGCTCCCCGCCGGTTCCGCATCGTCGAACAGACGCGGGTCGGGTGTTACAGAGGTAGGTGCGTAATCGTGTCGCCCCGCCGTCACTCCCCGACCACGTGCGTCTCGTCGTACCCCGTCCGGAACGCGAACCAGAGGCCGTGGCGGCCGTCGACGCGTTCGAGTCTCCGACCGTCCGCGGCGACCAACGCGTCGTAGGTCACCGTCCACTCGGTACCGGACTCGTCCCCGAGGACGCCCTCGTCCCGGTCGTACGCGACCGACTCGGATGGGGCCTCGTAGAGCGCCACGTCGTCGGTGGCGTCCCGGAGGGCGACGAGGCGACGGCCGTCGGCCGTCGCCGTCAGCGCGCCCCGTTCGCGGACGCGTTCGACGGGGAAGACCCACGCCGTCTCGTCGTCGGGGGCGTAGCCGTACACCGACGCCTTCTCTGGGAGTCGGTCGTCGTCGGACCGCACGCCCGGTTGGACGGCGCTCTCGTCGTTCCAGTAGTGGGTGAAGAAGCCGACGTCGCCGTCGTACGCCGAGTAGTCGAAGTCGTAGCCGGTGTCGATATCGAGCACCAGCGTCTCGGGGTGTTCGGCGCGCCAGTCGCCCCAGTCGGCCTGCGTCACTGCGCGGGCGTCGAGCGAGGCTTCCCGTTCGAGGTGTTCGCCCGCGAGGGGGACGCCCCGGTGCTGGCTCCAGAGGCTGTCGGTCTCCTCGTCGAACATCACCTTGTTGCCCGAGAGGAGCATCCCGGTGCTGCCGAACGTGAGCGTCTCGCCGTCCACTCGGCGGTCGTAGAGGATGGGCGCGTTGCAGAGCGTGCAGTAGGTGAGACTGACCGGGTGGCCGTCGATGCGTGCGTTCAGGAGTTCGTGCGGGAACAGCACGTACCGCGGTACGGCGTACGCCTGCCCGGCGAGTTCGAAGCCGAACACGAGGTGGTCGTCGTCCACGTAGTCGGCGTCGTCGGCCGGGAGGAACGACGGCCCGTTCAGCGCCGCGAGAAAGGAGGGGTCGCAGTTGCCCCACCGGACGTCCTGTACGTCGAACTCCCGGGGAGCGGCGGCGAGCAGGCTCCCCACGGGCGGCAGGTAGCGCCGGTAGAGCGAGAGCTTCCACTCCTCGAACCCGTCGAGGGGGTCTATCCCCTGCTGGCTGTACCACGTCTCCCACTCCACCCACGCGTGCGCCGAGTCGAAGTCGGGTTCGGCGATAGCGCCGAGCGTCTCCTCGACGCCCGGCCACCGGGCCTCCGGCAGTTCGAGGTAGCGCGGCGGCGCGCGGTCCCTGAGCACCTCCGGGAAGCCGAACCGCTCCCACTCGCTCCCGATGGCGTGTATCATCTCGAGTTCCACGAGGTGCGGTATCACGCGCTCGTCTCCCTCCTCTCGGAGTGCTTCGAGGGCATCCGCGTGGACGGCCGCGTCCTTCTCTAGTAGTCTCTCGGTCAGGTCGCTCAGCCGCGAACTCGTCGCCATGAACTCACAGGTCGTCACGGACTCGGATAAGGCTACCCATCCCCAAATTCGTCACGCGAGAGAGCACGGCACCGGGTCGTATCACCTTTGTATCATCAGTTAGTTCGTCAGCCTGTATTCACTGTCATCGAACAAAATGGGCGGCCGACGAAAATTGATTACGGAGCGGGGGGCAGAGAGCAGAATCTATTACAGATGCCGGTGAAACGTCCTCCATCACCGTCGGCGTCATCCACCCGGGAGGTGGCCGAACCTCGGCGCCGGCCCTTCGTCCGAATCCGGAGTCGTAGACGCCCTTCCGGCGTGCTATCTTCGGTCACGGTCGGCGTCCGCACGGCTCGCGACGTTTCCGGAGGACGGAAGCGCCCCCGTCCCGACTTTTCGGGGTCGTCCGACCGCGCGACGACCGCGACGCGGTCTCAACACTCGTCTCGACGGCGGACAACCCGTCTTCGTGCGTTCAGACACTCGACGGCGCTCCATTCACGTCGACCCGACACTCTCGCGTCGAGTGAACATCACAGCACGACCCTTGGAGAAATTCTGCCATTACACTACTAACGACGTAATCCTCAGGGTAGTTCATTCGCCTCCAGCGAACGGAGGAATTAGTATAAAGAAAATGTCTATTTGGGCGGTGGCCACGGCACCCCCGATATCGCCGCTCCGGCGAACGATATTTATAAATGTAGGCCGAAAACGGCCGCTATGACGAAAAATCGGGACGGAAGCGGGATGGTGAAGTCGGACCAGACGCTGTTCTCTGTCATCGAACTCCTCAAAGAACGCGACGGAGCGGGCGTCACGGACCTCGCCGAGGAACTCGGCCTCGCCAAGAGTACGGTCCACAAGCACCTCCGGACGATGGAGGAGTACGGGTACGTCGTCAACCGGGGCGACGCCTACCACGTCGGTCTGGAGTTCTTCCACTACGGCGAGTACGCCCGTAACCAGCGCGACGTCTACCGCGCCGCGCGTTCGAAGATACGAGAGTTGGCCGAGGAGACGGGCGAGATGTCGTGGCTACTCACCCACGAGAACGGCCGCGTGATGTACTTGGACGGCGTCGGCGGCGAGACGGAGATAAACGTCGACTCCGTCATCGGCACATGGACCCACGCCCACTGCAACTCCGGCGGCAAGGCGATGCTGGCGCACCTCCCGCAGGAGGAGATAGACCGCGTCGTCGACCGCCACGGCCTCCCCGCGCGCACCTCCAACACCATCACCGACCGGCGCGTCCTGTTCGACGAACTGGAGACCGTCCGCGAACGGGGGTACGCGCTCAACTTCGGCGAGGACCTCGAAGGGATTCACGCCGTCGGCGTCCCCGTCTCCTTCGAGGAGACGGTACAGGGTGCGCTCGCGGTCATGGGGCCGGCCCACCGGATGTCCCGCGAACGGTGCGAGGGCGAGATAGCCGACCTCCTGTTGGCGGCCGCCAACGACGTGGAACTCAACCTCGCGTACCAGTAGCGTCCGGTCGCTTCTCCTGTCTCGCTCGCGGCGCTCCGACGTCAGGGGAGCCACGGGACGACCGCACACCGCCAGCCGAGACAGACCGCGGCGAACACGGCCGCGGTGAACGGGTAGGCGAGGCCCATCTGGAGGTGGACGGTCCGCTTCGGGTCGGGGACGGCGGCCGCGAGCGCCCCCGCTAGCGGGAACGCGGCCGCGAGGCCGGCCGCGCCGGGGAGGACGCCGGCCGCCGCGACGCCAGCGAGGAGGAGCGCCGAACAGCAGAGGAGGGCCGCCGACGCCGCCCTCGCCCGGCGCGGCCCCAGCACGACCGGGAGGGTCCGCTTACCTATCGACCGGTCGAACGCGTAGTCGAGGAGGTCGACCGACACCTTCGCGCCCGCGAGGAAGAGGACGTAGACGGCGGCGAGACAGCCGACAGGGACGGTCACCCTCCCGGTCTGGGCCGCGTAGCCGCCGACGGCGACGAGGCCGACGGCGACGGCGTAGTCCGCGGTCACCGTCACCGGGCGAGTGTCGAGGTAGGGCGCGTGGACCGCAGCGAGGACCCACAGCGGAAGCGAGAGCAGGGCGGCCGTCGCGCCGGCGAGCAGCCACACCGCCCCTGCGAGACAGAGGAACGCGACCGACGTCACCGCGAAGGCGACGCGGAGCGCCCGCGCCGAGAGCGGCCCGCGCGGTTCCTCCGCGCGCACGTACGCGTCCACGTACCCGTCCTTCAGGTGCGCCGCGTACAGCGCCGTCGCCACGGCCCCCCGTGGGCGAGGGCGGGCGCGGCCGCGAACTCGCCCGCCAGCGACCCGCCGAACAGCGCCATCCCCGGCGCGGGGGCGAAGAAGGTGGGCTGGACGTACGCCGAGAGGCCGCGGAGCGTCGTCCGACGGGAGGTGGCCATACCTCGCGGTCCGGCCTCCCGCGCCATAACGTCGGTGGTCCCCCCGACGGGTCGGACGCCGTGCCGCGGCGACCGTCTCCGAGACCACAATGATTAATACTTCCACTCCTCCTCGATACCACACGTACGACATCTCGGTACGCACTACCGTATCCCACTCACTCATCACACCATGAACTACCTGAACGCGTTTCAGCGGACCGTTCGCTGTCACCCAGACGACGCGGCGATACTCACGGACGACGGACGACGACTCACGTACGCGGAACTCCACCGCCGCAGTACGCGACTGGCCGACGCCCTCCACAGTCGCGCCCCCGGGGGGCGGTGCGCGGTGCTGACGCTCAACGGCGTCCCGGCGGTGGAGTCGATGATAGCGGCCCACAAGCGCGGCACCGCGGTCGTCCAGTTGCCGTTCCGCAGCGGTCCGGACGAACTCCGCTCGATGATGGACTCGGCGGACGCAGAGGCGCTCCTGTTCGACGACCACAACGCCGAGAAGGCGCTCGAACTGCTCGACCGGGGGTCGTTCGAGGCGGCGATACACGCCGGGTCCGCGGACGTCGACCACCCCGACGTGGAGTCCTACGAGGACGTGCTGTCGGCGGCGTCGCCCGACTCCGCGGCGGCCCTGCCCGACGGCGACGAGTGCGCCGTGTTCTACACCAGCGGCACCACCAGCGTCCCGAAGGCCGTGCTGTTCGACGGCGAACAGATGTGGTACGGCGCGACGCAGGTGGTGATGGAACACGGCATCGAGGAGACGGACGTGGCGCTCGTGACGACGCCGTGGTACCACATGGTCACGAGCGACGCGTGGATATACCCGCACCTCCTCGCGGGCGCGACGCTCGTGATACAGACCAGCTTCGACCCGGACGAGGCGCTCGAACTCGTGGCCGAACACGACGTCACCGGCCTCCTCGCCGTCCCCACGCAGTTGAACGGCATCAACGACGCACAGGAGGAGGCGGGCTACGACGCGGACTCGCTCCGGTACATCCGGACCGGCGGGTCCGTGGTGCGCCCGGAACTCGTAGAGCGCACTTCGGACCTCCTGACGGAGAACGTCTACAACACCTACGGCATGACCGAAGGGGGGCCCAACTTCACTTTCGCCCACCCCTCGGTGCAGGCGGAGCACACCGGCACCATCGGCAAGGAGTCGTTCTCGTGGGAGTTACGGGTCGTCAAGTCGGTACCGCTCTCGGAGGAACCCGACCCCGAGGCGACGGTCGACCCCGGCGAGCGGGGGGAGATACTCGCCCGCGGACCGGGGATGTCCACGGGCTACCTCGACAACCCCGAGGCCGAGGAGAAGTCGTACACGGCCGGCGGCGAGTGGCTCCGGACCCGCGACGTGGCGGAGGTCGACGAGGAGGGCTACCTCTACATCGTCGACCGGGTGGACAACATGATAATCAGCGGCGGCGAGAACGTCTACCCCGAGGAGGTAGAGAGCGCGCTCGAACGGCACGACGCCGTCGACGAGGCGGTGGTCGTCGGCGTGCCCGACGACGAGTGGGGGCAGGTGGTCTGCGGCGTCGTCGTGACCGACGGGAGCGTCGACGAGGACGACCTCGACGAGTTCTGTTACGAGAACGACGGCCTCGCCGACTTCAAGCGCCCGCGGCGCTACGTGCTCCGGGAGGAGCCCCTCCCCCGGACCGACACCGGGACTATTGAGCGCGAACGAGTCCTCAAGGAACACTTCGAGGAGGGGTGAGGAACCTGCGCCGGGACCGTCCGTGCCGACCGAGGCCCGGCCGCCTGCCCTCGCCCGTTCCGACTCCGACGCGCTACGTCAGCAGGAGGAACAGTCCGACTTGGACGGGCATCAGGACGAGGATGGTGACGAGCGAGCACACCGTCGCCATGCGCACGAGTTCGCGCGAGTCGACCACCTCCAGTCCGAGGATACCCACGAGGACGGCGGACTGGTAGGGGAAGAAGTAGGTGTTGAGCATCACTGCCTCCGCCATGGCCACCGGCGCCACCGCCACGCCGGCACCCTGCGCGAACGAGACGACCGTCGGCGTGATGACGCTCGCCACCGCCAGCCCCTCCATCACGAACGCCAGCGCGCACGAGACGAGCATCACGAACGCGATGACGGTGACGAGACCCGCGCCCTCGGGGAGGTGCGACAGGATGGTTTGCGCGGCGAGGCCGGTGAAGTCGGTCCGCTTCAGCCCCTCCGCGACGGCGAAGATGGCCCCGATGAAAAACAGGATGGAGAAGTCGGCGTCGGCCACGGCGTCGAGGTCCACGACGCCGATTCGCGGCGCGAACATGAGCAACACGACGACCAGCGCGCCGTACAGGGGGTGGAGTCCGTGGAGGAAGTCGGTGGCCCACACCGCGACGCCCACGAACAGGAACGCCAGCATCCGGCGCTCGTCGCCCGTCGGTTCGAACTCTTCTAGGTACTCCGCCGGGTCGGCGACGCCCGACCGGTCCTCCGGCCGGTAGAGGTAGTAGGCGACGGCGAACACCGCGGCCGTCCGACCGACGCCCATCACCGGCCCCAGCCACATCAGCCACTCGGTCCACGATATCGCGATGTTCGCCGTCGATTCGAGCAGGCCCGTGATGACGATGTTCGCGAGCGACCCGGTCAGGATGCCGGACGACCCGTAGTACGTCGCGAACAGAGGGCCGAGGAAGATGCCCACCTTCGCCCGTCGCTCGGTGAAGACGCCGCCCACCGAGACGAGAATCGGGCCGAGGATGAGCACCCGGACGAGCGAGGAGGGGACGAGGACGGCCAACGCGAGGCCGGCGGCGCACAGCGACCCCAGCAGGAACCGGTAGGTCCGCAGGGCGTCGCGCGCGGGCACGAGGGCCAACACCCGGTGTTCGACTGACTCGGCGAGACCGCTCTCGCGGGTCCCCTCGCCGATGAGGATGCCGAAGACGATGAGCCACGCCGCCGCCGACCGGAACCCGACCAGCGCGAGGTCCGTCGAGAAGACGACGCCGATGAGGCCGACGCAGACGAGGGCCGTGAACCACGGCGGCACGGGCGTGCCGACCCAGAGGCAGATGCAGAAGGCCGTGATGGCGAGCATGGCCGCCATGTCGTCGGGCAGGGGCGCGCCGAGGTAGACGCCGACGGCCGCCGCGATGCCGGCGGGCAGCGACAGCCACGACCAGTCGAGGTCGGCTTCGACGGCCGCGGAGGGGAGCAATCGCGTGTTCATGTTGAGAGACTGTCGTACGTGTCCGTCGCGGTAGAGGGGCATGATTCTTCCGAAGACGGCACCTCCCTCCGCATCGCGTGCGGGGGTCGACGCCCCGTCCGCGGCGGTGTCCCGCCGCGGGAGGTCGCCGGAGACCGCCGGGGCGAACGCTTTACTTCCGGACGGGCGTTCGTGCGGACGCATGTACGACGAGATACTCACCGACGTGTACGACGTGACCGTCCGCGAGACCAACGGCGGTCGCTACAGGGTGTTCCTGTTCGACGGCGACGCGCCGACGCTGGTCGACGCGGGGTTCGCGGACACGACCGACGCCGTGGCCGAGGCCGCCGCGGACCTCGGCGTCGAACCGGAGCGTCTCGTGATAACCCACGGCGACCCGGACCACGTCGGCGGGTTCGACGGTCTCGTCTCCGAGTTCGACCTCGAAACGTGGGTCCCGGAGGGTCTCGAACTCGACGGAGACGCCGACCCCGACCACCGCTACGGCGACGGCGACGCCGCCGGCCGCTTCACCGCGGTCCACACGCCCGGCCACACGCCCCACCACCACTCGCTGGTGGACGAGGACGCGAACGTGGCCGTCCTCGGCGACGCCGTCTTCGGGGCCGACTCCCGCGGCCTCCCCGAGGGCTACTTCGTCCTCCCGCCGGGGTTCTTCACTGAGGACCTGAACGAGGCGGACGAGAGCCTCGAGCGACTGCTCTCGTTCGAGTTCGACGCCGGCCTCGTCTACCACGGGTCGAGCGTGCTCGCGGACGCGAGCGAGAAACTGGAGCGGTTCGTGGAGTTCGCCGGGAAGCCCTGACGCGGGCGGTAACTAGCTCTCGCCGCGGGACGCGCCGGCCGAGTCGGACCCCGCGGCCGACTCCCCGTCCCCGGACGACTTCGCGTTCTCGCCGAGGTAGGCCTCGATGACGCGCTCGTCGTTCTGAATCTCGGTGGGGGTGCCCTCGGCGATGAGTTGGCCGCGGTCGAGGACGAACACCCGGTCGCTCACGTTCATGAGCGCCTTCATCACGTGGTCGATGAGGAACACAGTCTTGCCGCGCGCCTTGATGTCGCCGATGAGTTCCACGATGCCCTCGGTCTCCTCGGGGTCGAGGCCGCCGGCCACCTCGTCGAACAGGAGCGCCTCTGGGTCGGTGGCGAGTACGCGCGCTATCTCGAGGCGCTTCAGCGCCCCCACGCTCAGGTGGTCGGGCTTCTCGTGGGCCTGTTCCGCGAGTCCGACGAACTCGAGGGCCTCGTACGCCCGTTCTTCGGGGTCGTCGTGCTTGCGGCCGCCGAACTCCGCGCCCACGGCCACGTTGTCGAGGAGGCTGAGGTTCTCGAACGGGCGGACTATCTGGTGAGTCTTCACGAGGCCGCGGTGACATATCTCGTGGGGTTGTAGCCCGGTGATGTCGTCGCCGTCGAGCAGCACCGACCCGCTGGTGGGTTCGTGGACGCCCGTTATCAGCCGAAAGAGGGTGGACTTGCCCGCGCCGTTGGGACCGATGAGGCCGACCGACTCGCCCCGGTCGATGGAGAAGGACACGTCGTCGACCGCCACGAGGCCGCCGAACTCCTTGGTCAGGTCCTTGCCTTCGAGTAGTGCCATCGTATGGCGCGACGTATGCGTCTCCCTCTCATAAACCTACTCCTCTCTCCGCTCGCGGGGTCCCGGTCGGCGCTCGGCGACGAACGTCGACGGGGAAAACGATTTAGCCGCATTCCCTGTAGTGGTCCGCGTGAATCTCGACAGACTATTTCGCCCGGAGACTATCGCCGTCGTCGGGGCCTCCAAGACGGAGGGGAAGATCGGATACGAAGCCATGGCCAACGCCGTCGAGTTCGACGGCCGGGTCTACCCGGTCAACCCCTCGGCGTCGGGGACTGTGTTCGACGAGGAGTTCGTCGGCTCGGTGACCGACATCGACGACGACGTGGACCTCGCGCTCCTGTGCGTGCCGGCCCCCGTCGTGCCGGACGTGGTCGAGGAGTGCGCCGAGGCGGGCGTGGGCGCGGCGGTCATCTACGCCGGCGGCTTCGCCGAGGCGGGCGACGAGGGCGAGGAACTGCAGCGACGGCTGGTCGAGGCGGCCGACCGGGGCGACGTGGCGCTCCTCGGTCCCAACACCAGCGGGTTCGTGGTGCCCGAGTCGGACCTGCTGGCGTCGTTCGCCAGCGGCGTCGAGCACATACCGCCCGGGAATCTGGCGGTGTTGGCCCAGAGCGGGGGCGTCGCCCACGTCCTCGCGTTTCAGGCGACGCGGCAGGACCGGGGGCTCTCGGCCATGGTCGGCCTCGGCAACCGCGCCAACGTCGACTTCCCCGAACTCATCGAACACTTCGACGCCGACGACTCCACGGACGGCATCGTGCTCCACGTCGAGGGCACCGACGCGGGGCGGCGACTCGTGGAGGCCTGCCGGGCGGCAGAGACGCCCGTCGTCGCGTACAAGGTGGGCAAGTCCGACGTGGGCGAGTTCGCGGAGTCCCACACCGGGGCGCTCACGGGCGACCACGCGCTGTACCAGGCCGGCTTCCGGCAGTACGGCGTGCCGACGGTCGACTCCACGACCGAACTCCTCGACGTCGGCCACGCGCTGGCGCAGTCGCCGGTCCCCGACGGCCCGAACGTGGGCGTCGTGACGGCGCAGGCCGGGCCGGGCATCATCATCACCGACCGCGTCCAGCGTGCGGGCGGCCGACTCCCGGCGCTGACCGACGCGACGCAGGACGAACTCGCGGACCTGCTCCCCGGCATCACCTACTCGGGCAACCCCGTCGACACCGGCCGACCCATGCCCGAGTTCGGCGACGTGGTCACGACGGTGGCACGCGACGACAACGTCGACGTCGTGCTGGTGTACGAACTGTTCGAGAAGTCGCTGGGCTACCCCGTCGACGCCCTCTCCGGCCTCGCCGACGAGGTGGGCAAGCCGGTGCTGTTCGCCACCGAGGGGCCGCCCGAGGACCGCGACGAGCAACTCCGGGCGGTGGCCGACGCCGGCGTCCCGGTGTTCGAGACGCCGGAGCGGGCGGCGGACGCCGCGGCGGCCCTCGCGCGGTACGCCGAGATGGCGGCCGCGGACGAGGAGGTGAGCGCGGATGTCTGAGTCGGACCCGATTGCGCGCGCCCGCGACGAGGGCCGGACGCGCCTGACGGAGGCCGAGTCGAAGGCGCTCCTGTCGGCGGCTGGCGTCGAGACGCCCGCGTTCGGGGTGGCCGCGTCGGCGGACGAGGCCGTCGCGGCGGCCGAGGACGTCGGCTTCCCCGTCGTCGTCAAGGTGTCCTCCCCAGACGTGACCCACAAGAGCGAGTGGGGCGACGGCGCGGGCGTCACGGTGGGTCTCGACTCCGCCGACGCCGTACGCGAGGCGGTCGAGCGAATCGAGGCGGCGGCCGACGCGACCGGCGTCGACGCCGACGTGCTGGTGGAGGAGGCGGCGGACGTCGACGCCGGCACCGAGGTCATCGTCGGCGGCCTGCGCGACCCCTCGTTCGGCCCGGTGGTGCTCACGGGTCTCGGCGGCGTGTTCACCGAGGTGTTCGAGGACACCAGCCACCGACTCGCGCCCGTCGGCCGGGCGGAGGCGACACGGGCCGTCGAGTCGCTTCGGGCGGCGCGCCTGCTCGAGGGCTACCGCGGCCGCGACCCCGCCGACGTGGCGGCGCTCGCGGACGTGGTGGTCGCTGTCGGCGACCTGCTCGTCGACCGTCCGGAGATAGCCGAGGTGGACGTGAACCCGGTGCTCGCACGCGCCGACGGGGCGACGGCGCTCGACGCTCTCGTGGTCCTCGGGGAGGCCGGCGATGAGTGAGCGCGAGGGTGCGAGCGGACCCGACGACGACCCGGACGAGCCACGGACGTTCGAGCGGGTGTGGACCGTCCGCTTCTCGGACACCGACCCGTTCGGCATCGCCCACTACCCGCGCATCGTCGACGCCGTCCACGAGACGTCCGACATGTTCATGCAGGAGATAGGGTTCCCGTTCTGGGAGACGTCGCACGACCGGGGGTACGGCCTCCCGCTGGTCGAGATGAACTTCGAGTTCGAGGCGCCGATGGAGGCGGGCGACGACATCGTCGTCGAACTGACGCCGAGTCTCGGCACCAGCAGCGTCCGGTTCGAGTACGTTGGGCGGCGGGACGGCGAGGTGACGTTCACCGGGTACGAACAGCGGGTCTGCGCGGAGCAGGGCGGCGGCGGGTCGCTGGAGATACCCGACGACCTCCGGGCGGCCATGGCGCCGTACGCCGACTGACCGTCCCCCGATAGAGGACTCGCCGCTGCGGGCCGGGGACGGCGGCTGACGGGAGGTTCGGCGCGTCCGCGACTGTCGCGGACGGTACGCTTTTGTGCCTCCTGCCGCGACGTACGGGTATGGCCGAGTTCGAGAACCCCTACGCCGAGGAGAGCCCGTTCGTCCGAGCGCACTTCGACTGTCTGGAGTGCGGCGGCAAGCTGTGGGAGTACGCGATTCAGGGGCAGATGGTCTGCGAGGACTGTCGGTCGGTGTTCCGGTCGGACGACATCTTCGAGGCGCAGACGTAGCTCTCCCCACCCGTCGCTCCGCACGCTCCGCGCCGCGCGCCCGTCCACCGTCACCCGGGAGCCGCGGTGCCGCGGGCCGGCCGCAAGAACGCCCACATCGGCCCCGAACGCGGCCGAACACCCGCCTCCAACAGGTTTAATATGATTCTATGCCAACGATTAGCTATGTCTCAGACCGAACCGGATCCGGAGGAGCTCTTGGAGCTGAGCTCGGACACGCGCGGCATCCTCGAGGAACACGACCTCCGACCGCTGTGGGAGGTGGAAGACGACATGGGAACCGTCCTCGACGACCCCGAACCCGACATCTGGAAGTGGGAGGACATCCAGAGCGCCATCGACGGCATCGAGGCGGACGTCCCCATCGCGGACCTGCCGCCGGGGTTCCAGCGCCGGGTCGCGGTGCCCATCAACACGGCCAACGCCATCTCGAACACCATCTACGTGGGCGTCCAGACCGTCTCGCCCGGCGAGACCGCCCCCTCCCACCGCCACTCGGCCAACGCCCTGCGGTTCACCATCGACGGGAGCGAGGACATGAAGACCGTCGTCGCGGGCGAGGAGTTCCCGATGGAGGACAACGACCTCATCACCACCCCGCAGTGGGAGTGGCACGACCACGTCAACGACTCCGACGAGACGGCGGCGTGGCTCGACGTTCTCGACCTCCCGTTCGTGCTCGACTCGCTCAACGCGTCGCAGGCGTTCGAGAACCACGAACTCGAACGCCAGCCGGTCACCAAGACGCAGGGCTACTGGGACTCCCAGTACGGCCGCGGCCGCCCCGAGAGCGAGGCGAAGAAGGACGGCATCCCCGGCCCGTTCGAGGGCACCCGCGAGGCGACGCCGCCGTACCGCTTCGGCTGGGACGAGATGCTGGAGACGCTTCGCCAGCGGGCCGAGAACGACGAACCCGATCCGAACGACGGCTACAGCCTCTCGTACGTCAACCCCGCGACGGGCAAGCCGCCGCTGTTCCCGACCATGTCGTTCCGAGCGCAACTGCTCAACGAGGGCCCGACCGACCCCCACTTCCACAACGCGACGGAGGTGTACTTCGTCATCGAGGGCGAGGGCGCGACCCACGTCGACAACGAGGCCCTGGAGTGGGGCCAGTGGGACATCTTCGTGGTGCCGCCGGACGCGACCCACCACCACGAACCCGACGACGAGGCCATCCTACTCGGCATGACCGACCGTCCCATCTTCGAGGCGTTCAACCTCTACGCCGAAGTCGAACCGTCGTCGTAACCCGACCGTCGCCGTAACGCGACGGTCCGCCGTCGCGGTCACCTCTCCTCCCCCGTTCTCCGGTCGAGCAGTCGCGTCCGTCTCCCGCCCGTCTGCGGCGCTCGCCGCCGATTCTCGGCGCCGCGACCGAACACCCCGAATAACCACATGTTTTATTACCACCGAATCACTCTGCTGGGGCAGAGCATGACAGACGACCCCACATCAGTCACGAGACGCGGGTATCTCCGGGCGGCCGGCGCCGCGGGCGCGGTCGGTCTCGGCGGCCTCGCCGGGTGTACCACCAGCCTCGGCGGCGGGTCCTCCGACACCGTCGTCATCGGTGGCACAGTCCCGCTGTCGGGGAGTTTCTCCTCGCTGGGCAAGGACCTCGAGCGCGGCTACAAACTCGGGGCCAAGCACATGAACGAGCAGTTGGACAAGAAGGTCGAACTCGTCCTCAAAGACGACGAGAGCGACGCCAAGAAGGTGCGCGAACAGCTCCAGAAGATAACGAGCAACAACGACGTCAAGATGCTCTGGGGGAGCTTCTCCAGTCTGCTCGTGACCGCCGGGAGCGCCTACGCCGAGAATCAGGACATCCCCTTCCTCGGCATCGCGTTCGCCTACCAGAAACCCCACGTCGAACGCAACTACGAGTGGACGTTCGCCCCGTTCCCCAAGTCCCGAGACGTCGCTCGCTCGACGAAGGGGCTCCTCGAACTCATCCCCGAGAGCGAGCGTCCGAAGAACGTGGGCATCTGGGAGCCCAACTCCGGGTGGGGGGCCGAACAGGCCCAGCACTGGGAGGAGAAACTCACGCAGGCGGGCTACAACATCGTCCTCCGCGAGAAGTTTAGCATCGGCGCGAAGGACTTCTCCTCGCTCATCTCGCAGTCGAAGAGCAACGACGTGGAGATACTGCTGTCGAACCCCACGCCGCCGGGCGCCATCACGGCGATGAAGCAGATGAAGTCGAACAACTTCGCGCCCAAGGTGCTCAAGTTCGTGCGTGGGGCCGACCCCTCGGCGTGGTGGTCCGCGCTGGGCGAGACGGGCAAGTTCGCGCTCATGTGCCCGGGGTGGGTGCCCGGTCTCACGGGCAACGACAACCAGAAGATGCGCGAGGCGTACCTCAGCGAGTACGACCACCCTCAGGACCAACTCCTACCCGTCCAAGTCGGCACCTCCTACAACCTCACGCAGGTAGCGACCCAAGCGCTCTCGAACGCGGAGTCGACCGACCCCGAGGCCATCCGCGACGTGCTACGCTCCCGGAAGTTCCACACCGTCATCGGGGACTTCGGGTTCGAGAAGAACGGACTGCCCATGGCCGGGCAACTCACCGCGCCCACCGGCCAGTGGTGGAACGGCGGCCAGCACCTCGCGTTCCCGAACACGGACGCCGAGGCGGCGATAGACTTCAAGTATCCGCTCACGCCGTGGAGCGAGCGGTAACGTTCCACCGTACCGAATAAATCATTACCTACCCTCTCGATGCACGCTTATGGTAACGAGTGAGCTGGTGGCACAGACCCTGGTAAACGGGCTGTTACTCGGCGGTATCTACGCCGTGGCCGCACTGGGGCTGTCGCTGGTGTTCGGCATCATGGACATCGTGAATCTCGCGCACGGACACATGCTGATGGTCGGGGGTTACACGGCCATCATCCTGTTCGCCATGCTGGGGGTCACCCCGCTGGTGGGCATGTTCGTGGCGATGGGTATCCTGTTCGCCTTGGGCGTGGTCCTCCAGAAGTACCTCCTCAGTCACGTGGTCGACGAGGGCATCGAACAGCCGATTCTCGTGCTGTTCGGGGTGGCGCTGGTGCTCCAGAACGTCGGCCGTGTGGTCCTCGGCGGGGACGCCCAGTCGACCGAGATAGGCATCCCCGGGTCGGGTTTCGAGGTTGGTTCGGTGTTCTTCTCGTTCCCGCGCACGGTCACGTTCGTCATCTCGATACTGCTGGTGGCGGCGATGTGGGCGTTCCTCCAGTACACCTCGACGGGGCAGGCGATTCGCGCGACCGCACAGAACCGGACGGCGGCCCGCTACATGGGCATCGACACCGACCGCATCTACCTCATCACGCTGGGAATCGGCACGGCGCTGGCGGGCGCGGCGGGCGCCCTCCTGTCGATGCTGTTCCCCATCGACCCGTTCGTGGGGTGGTCCTACCTGCTCACCACGTTCGCGGTGGTCGTGCTGGGCGGCGTGGGGAGCATCGGCGGGACGCTCGTCGGCGGTCTGATACTCGGCGTCTCGGAGAACATGGGAGCGCTGTACCTCGGCGGAAGCTACCGCGACATCATCACGTTCGCCATCTTCCTGCTCGTCCTCCTGTTCAGACCGCAGGGTCTGTTCGGCACGGGGGGTGAGGCGGAATGATGGACGCCGTGCGCGAGCGGTGGAGCGCGATGAGCACGAAACTCAAGGCCGCGTGCGCGGCGATAGTCCTCCTGCTCGCTGTCGTCCCGTTCGTGACGACCGCGTTCGTGACCGAGATAGTGCTCACGGGGCTCGTGTTCGCCATCCTCGGCCTGTCGTGGAACCTGCTGGGCGGCTACGCGGGGCAGATATCGCTCGGTCACCACGCCTTCTTCGGCATCGGGGCGTTCGTGACCGCGTGGCTGTCGACCCCGAGCGGAGCGGGCCTGCCCGAGTCTATCGCGGTGCCGGGGCTGGTGGCGGTGGTGCTCGGAGCGGTCGGCGCGACCCTGCTGGCGCTGGTGACCGGTCCCATCCTGTTCAGGTTGCGCGGCCACTACTTCGCCATCGGGACGCTGGCGCTGGCGGCGATAATCCGGCTGGTGTTGCTGGACCAGCGGCGGTTCTCCGGCGGGTCGACCGGCTACTACCTCAACGAGACCACGGGCGAGATAGTGGTGTACCTGGTGACGCTGGCGGTGGCGGTGGCGACGCTGGCGGTGACCTACCAACTGGTGAACAGCAAGCCCGGCCTCGGGATGCAGGCCATCCACGGCGACGAGGAGGCCGCCTCTAGCTTGGGCGTCAACCCGCTGAAGTACAAGATGTACGCGTTCGTGGTGTCGACGCTCTTGGCGGGACTCGCCGGCGGCCTGTACGCGCAGTTCACGCTGTACATCAACCCCGAGTCGACGCTGGCGGTGACGTGGACGATAGACGCGCTGGTGATAGTCATCCTCGGCGGGATGGGCACCATCCTCGGCCCTCTGCTCGGCACGGTACTGTTCCTCGGGTTGGACAACCTGCTGGGCGAGGTTGTGGGCGGTCTCGCCACCTCGGTGGAGGGGATACTCATCATCCTGTTCATCATCTACCTGCCGCAGGGCCTGTACGGGTTCCTGACGGACGAGGACACAGAAATCGGACTGCGGCGGTTCCGAGACTGGTTCGGGACCGACACCGCCGACGAGTAGGCTCCGCGGTCGCTCTCCTCTCTCGCTACGCGCCGAGGTAGGAGGCCTCGACGCGTTCGTCCTCGGCGAGTTCCGCTGCCGTCCCGGAGAGGGTGACCTCGCCCGAGGCGAGGACGTAACCCCGGTCGGCGATGCGGAGTGCGTTGTGGAGGTCCTGTTCGACTAGCAGGACCGTGGTCCCCTCGTCGTTGATGCGCTCGATGGCGTCGAAGACGTCGTCGACGAGGACGGGCGCGAGACCGAGGCTGGCCTCGTCCAACAGGAGGAGGTCGGGGTCGCTCATGAGGCCGCGGCCGATGGCGAGCATCTGTTGCTCGCCGCCCGAGAGGGTGCCCGCGCGCTGACTACTGCGCTCTTCGAGTCGGGGGAAGATGTCGTAGACGCGTTCGCGGCGCTCTCCCTTCCCCTCGCGATTGCGGTAGGCGCCGATGTCGAGGTTCTCCGCGACGGTGCTGTCGGTGAATATCTCGCGGCCCTCGGGCACGTGCGCGATGCCCCTGCCCACGACCTCCTGTGGTTCGACGGCCGAGATGTCCTCGCCTTTGAAGCGGACCTCCCCCTTCGTGGGGACGAGGTCGCCGCAGATGGTGCGGAGGGTCGTCGTCTTGCCCGCGCCGTTGGCGCCGAGGAGCGCGACGGTCTCGCCCTCCTCCACGTGGAGGGAGACGTTCCAGAGAACTTGGACGTTGCCGTAGGCCGCGTCGACGGCGTCGACTTCGAGAAGCGTCATCGTCTATCGTGGTGATTGTACTACCCCCGCATAAGCCTATCTCACTCGGGTGCCCGAGTCGCCCCGCCGGGAATCGCCGCCAGCGAGTGCTCTCATCCCGAAGCTTAACGTCCCTCGGGGAGAGGTAGGGGTAGAACCATGGCCGCGACAACGTCCGACGACATCTCGCCGCGGGACCTCGTCATCCTGAAGGAGCGAGTCGCCAACCCCACCGCGTCGACGCGGGAGCTCAGCGACGTGCTGGAGACGGAGTACGGCATCTCGCTGTCGCACAACCGCATCAACGAGATACTCCGGGAACTCTCGGAGGAGGGCGTGTTCCGCGAGACGATGCTGCCCGACCAAGAACTGTTCCACCACTACCTCTTTCGCATCGCCTTCCACTACCCCAACTTCGAGGACAACTGGGAGGACTGCTACTGGTCGCTGGTCGACGACCCCCACATCCTGATGTTCTTCAACGCCGACTCCCACTACCACTGGCAGGTCATCGCGCAGTTCCGTACCAACGAGCAGATGGAGCGGTGGATACACCAGTTCTTCAAGGACCACGGCGAACTCATCTCCCAGTTCCACAACACCATGCTCCACAACGTCCACAAGTTCCAGACGGACGCCGCGATATTCGACGACGTTCTGCGGGAGACGGAGGAGGGGCGGCGCTACCTCGACGGAGCGTAAGCCGTCACTGCTGGCCGCCCTTCCGGACGTCCACGTCCTCGAAGCGCACGTCGCGTTCGGTCACGTCCACCTGCATCGACCCGACGTTCTCTATCTCGGCGTCGATGACGTCGCCGTCCGATAGGGCGCCCACGCCCTCGGGCGTGCCGGTGGTGATGATGTCCCCCGCCTCGACGGTGGCGCCGATGGACGCGTACTGCACCACGTCCGCGCAGGTGTACACCATGTCGCTCGTGTTCTCCTGCTGGCGCGTCTCGCCGTTCAACTTGAGTTCCATCTCGAGGTCCTGCGGGTCGCCCACCTCGTCGGGCGTCGCGACGCAGGGGCCGACGACGGTGAACGTGTCGTAGGACTTGCGGTTCGAGCGGTCCTGGTCGCCGCGCACCGAGATGTCGAGCAGGATGGTGTAGCCGAAGATGTGGTCCCACGCCTCGCCTTCGCCCACGTTCTTCACGTCGTCGCCCATCACGAACGCGAGTTCTATCTCGTGGTCGCACCGCCGGTCGGAGAACGGGAGTTCGATGCCCCGGTCCGGCCCCACGACGCTCGACGGCGCCTTCAGGAAGTAGCCCTTGTCCTCGATGGTGAACCACTCCTCGGTCGTGATGTCCTTGTCGGAGATGGCCTCCTCGATGTGCTTCTCGTAGTTGAGGGGCGCGGCGATGACCTTGCCCGGACGCTGGACGGGCGATTCGAGCGTGACGTCCGACACGTCGTGGTCGGGGTCCTCGTCCTCGTACTCGGAGGCGTCGTAGTTGCCCGTGATGTACTCGCGGAGGGGGTCGTCCGCGTCGATGCCGAGGCGGTCCGTGAGGTCGATGACGCCCTCGCCGTCCTCGGTGAGCAGTCCTAGCCGGTCGTCGTCGTAACTGACGAACCTCATGGGAGACGGCTTCGCCCCCTCGCGGTATAATTGTATGTGATACGGCGCGAGCGACGGTCCGACGCCCGTCTCTCTCTCAGGGCTCTCCGATTCGGACCACGGGCTTGATGGTCTCGCCGCTCTCCGAGTCCTCGACCGCCTGCTGAATCTCGTCGAACTCGTAGTAGGTCACGAGTTCGTCGAACGGGAACCGGCCCTGCCGGTAGAGGTCGACGAGTTCCGGGATGAACTGCTTCGGGTCCGAGTCACCCTCGACGACGCCCGTGATGGACCGGCCGTTGAGGATGAGGTCGTTCACGTCGTAGCTCGCCCGCGTCCCCAGCGGCGGCGCGCCCACGATGCCGCAGGTCCCCCGCTGGGTGAGCACCTCGACGGCCTGTTCGGCCACGTCGGGCACGCCCGTCGACTCGACGCTGTAGTCGACGCCGCCGCCCGTCGCCTCGCGGACGGCCTCGACCACGTCGTCGACCGCCTCCGGGTCGAACGTCTCCGTCGCGCCGAGCTCCGCGGCCTTCTCCAGCCGCGAGGGCTTCAGGTCGACTACCGCGATGTCGGTACAGCCCTTCACGACCGCCCCGAGCACCGCGCTGAGTCCGACGGAGCCCGCGCCGAAGACGGCTATCGAGGACCCCGACTGCGGGTCGAGCGAGTTGATGACCGCGCCCGCGCCCGTCTGGATGCCACAGCCGAGCGGTCCCAGCAGTTCGAGCGGCACGTCGTCGTCGACGGGCACGACGTTGCGCTCCGTGGCGAGGGCGTGGGTGGCGAACGACGACTGGCCGAAGAAGCGGCCGGTCAGCGCCTCCCCGTCGGCCGAGAGGGGCGAGGTGCCGTCGCCCGGGCGCTTCCCGCCGAAGTTGTGCTCGAAGAACGACTCGCAGTACGCGGGGTGGCCGTCGCGGCAGGAGCGACACGTCCCGTCGTAGTCGAAGCTCATGACCACGCGGTCGCCCGGTTCGACGGCCGTCACGTCGTCGCCGACGCGTTCGACCACGCCCGACCCCTCGTGGCCCAGCACCGCGGGCAGTGGCGTGGGGTACAGTTGGTCGCGCACCACCATGTCGGTGTGACAGACGCCCGCGCCGACCACCCGCACCAGCACTTCGTCGGCCTGCGGGTCGTCGAGTTCCGCGGTCTCTATCTCGAACGGTCCGCCCTCCTCTCGTACCACTGCGGCCTCTATCTGCATCGTCCTGACCGACGGAGAGAAATGTGTTAAACGTTCTGTAGGTCCGGGGGGTCGTCTCGTCTGCCGACGCCGGCGCGCAGTCGGGCGGGTGGCGCGCCCGTGCGCAGACGCCCGTCACTCCTCGCGGTCCGAGAGGGCGCCGGGGACGTTCTGCCGGAGGGTGGCTATCGTGCCGTCGATGCGCTTCGCCGTTCGCTCTATCGCGGGGATGCCGTGTTCGTCGCCGTACTCGCGCACGGCGTCGTTCGCCTCGGCCAGTTCCGCCACGAGTTCACGGAGTTCGTCGAGGTCCGGGCTCTCGTCTCGGTCGTCGGGGGTCTCAGACATGGCTCTCTCTCCTGTCGGTGACGCGGTCGGCCTTCAGTTGGAAGCGGTCCAGCGTCTCGAACTCCTCGACCTCCACGACGCACGTCAGGTTGGTGGCCTGCTTGAGTTCCTTCCCGAGTTCCTCCTTCACGTACTCGTCGTCGTGGTCGGTGTCGGGGGCGTGTTCGGCCACCACGCGCACGACGTCGATGTCCTTCTCGGGGTGGGGTTCGAGGCTGACGCGGTACTCGTTGGAGACGTACTCCGCCTTCCGGACGGTGTCCTCGATGGTCGTCGGCGAGAGGAGCACGCCGTTGACCTTGGTGAGGTCGTCGTTGCGTCCGAGGACGCCGCCCTCGGCGAACCGGAACGTGCGCCCGCAGTCGCAGACCTCGGGTTCCGCGAGCTCGACCCGGTCGCGCAGGCGGAACCTGACGTACGGCTGTGCGGTCCGGTTGAGCGGCGTGATGACCACTTCGCCTATCTCGCCGGGGTCGACCGGTTCGCCCTCCTCATCCAGCACCTCGACGAGGAACTGGGCCTCGTTGAAGTGGAGGCCGAGCGAGTCGCCCTCGCAGGAGAACCCCCACGCGCCCGACTCGGTCGCGCCCGCGTGGTCGAACACCTCCGCGCCCCACTCGGACTCGATGCGCTCTTTCGTGCCGGGGACGCTGGCCCCGGGTTCGCCCGCACAGACCACGCGCTCGACGCTCATCTCGGCCGGGTCGAACCCCTCCTCGCGGGCCACCTCGGCCAGTCGGAGCGCGTAGGTGGGCGTGCTCATGAACGCGGTGACCTCGAGTTCGTCCATCTTGCGCACCCGCTGGGCCGACGAGAGATTGCCGCCGGGAACCACCTCCGCGCCGATGCGCTCCGACGCGTAGTGCGCCGCCCAGAACGCCACGAACACGTTGTACGAGAACGGGAAGAACACCCGGTCGTCGGGGCGGATGCCCTGCGCCCACAGGACGGTGGCCCAGCAGTCGGCCCACCACTCCCAGTCGGCCCACGAGTCGGCCTGCCGGACGGGTTCGCCCGTGGTGCCCGAGGTCTGGTGGTACTCGGTGACCTCCTCGGGGTCGACCGCGAGCAGGTCGCCGTACGGGAACGGGTCGGTGCCCTGCGCGTCCCGGAGTTCGGACTTCGAGGTGGTCGGCACCTCTCGCACGTCCGCCAGCGTCTCGATATCGTCGGGGTCGACGCCGGCCTCGTCGAGTTTCCGCCGGTAGAACGGGGAGTTCTCGTAGGCGTGTCGGAGCTGCCGCCGGAACCGGCGTACCTGTAGCTCCCGGCGCTCCTCGGGGTCCATCGCCTCCAGTACGGGGTTCCACATCCCGCTCATGGCGGGCGTGACGAAGCGTCCGTTCGGGTCGGTTGGCTCACCTGTGGCATCGGCTCTCGTACGGCCGTACCCGGCCAGTCCTGATTAATCGTTCGGATGTGGCCGTCGTTCTCCCTCTCTTGCCCTCCCCAGACGGCGGCCGCCCCCGGACTCCGGGGGACGACGGTCCCGGCGGGTCAGAAGAAGTTCTCGGTCCGGGTCAAATCGACGTCGCCGGCCACGTCGTCGCGGAAGCGGTCCGCGAGTTCGTCGAGGGTCCACCCGCCGGGGCGGACGCCGACCCGTTCCAGCGCGGGCCGGCGGAACACGCCCACCCGGTCGCCGCCGGCGTAGAGGGTGGTCCCCGTCACGTCCTCGGCGGCGTCGCTGGCGAGGTAGGCCACGAGGGGTGCCACCTTCTCCGGCGGCATCTCCTCGCGGGTGTACGGCCGGTACTCCTCGGGCACCGTCTCGGTCATCCGGGTGTAGCCGTTGGGAATCAGGGCGTTGACGCGCACGCCGTTCCGGTGCATCTCCGTGGAGACGGACCGGACGAGGCCGAGCACCCCCGCCTTCGAGGCGGCGTAGTTGGCCTGCCCCGCGTTGCCCAGCGCCGCGTAGGAACTCACCGCGAGGTACGACCGCTGGACGTCGAACCCCTCGCCGTCGGCGGCGTCGCGCCACCGGCGACACGCCGCCCGAAGCAGGGCGAACTGGCCGGTGAGGTTCGTCTCCACCACCGCGCGCCAGTCCGCCTCGCTCATCTCGTACGATATCCCGTCACGGAGGACGCCCGCGAAGTTGGCCACGAAGTCGACGCGGCCGTGGTCCGCGACGGCGTCACCTATCAGCGACTCGGCGTCCGCGAACGACGCCACGTCGCCGTGGTGGGCGGTGGCGTCCCCGCCGGCGTCGCGTATCGCCGCCGCCACCTCCGCGGCCGGGCCGGGGTCCGAGCCCTCGCCGGAGACGGACGTGCCGAGGTCGTTGACCACTACCGTCGCGCCGTGGTCGGCGAGTTCCGTCGCCGCGGCCCGCCCGAGGCCGCGGCCCCCGCCCGCCACGACGCAGACGCGCCCGTCCAGTCTGTCGTCGCTCATCGGACCGGCCCCTCCCCGTCGACGGGTCGGCTGTTCGAGTCGGCGACTGCGCCGAGCGATGGCATGCGACTCTCTACCGCGGCGGCCGTAAAGAAGCCTTTGGAGCGCTCGAACGCGGCCCTCGTGCCGCTCGGACGCGTGCGCCGGTCGAGTTCCGTCGGCCCGCGAAGCGCCGACCGCCGGGGCGGCTACCGCTCGAACGCGTCCCGTAGCGCGTCGCCCGCCGCGTCGACCACCTCGCGCGCCTGCGGGAACTCGGGGTCGACGAGTTTCGTGGCGAACCCGTGGACCATGCGCTCGTAGTGGCGGTGGTCCACGTCGACGCCGGCGTCCGCCAACCGCTCGGCGTACGCCACCCCCTCGTCGCGGAGCACGTCGAACCCGGCCGTCACCACCGTCGCCGGGGGGAGGCCGCTCAGGTCCCGCGCCCGCAGCGGCGAGGCGTAGGGGTTGGCGGCGTCCACGTCGCTCGCGAGGTACTGGCCCCAGAACCACTCCATGTCCTCGCGGGTGAGGAAGTAGCCCGCGGCGTTCTCGGCGTAGGAGTCGGTTTCGAAGTCGCGGTCCGTGACGGGATAGACGAGCAGTTGGTAGTCCGGGGTCGGCCCGCCGTCGTCGCGCGCGAGGAGGCTCACCGCGGCCGCCAGATTCCCGCCCGCGCTGTCGCCGCCGACCGCAACCCGGTCCGAGTCGCCCCCGACGGCGTCGGCGTTGTCGGTGACCCACCGGAACGCGGCGTAGGCGTCCTCGACGGACGCGGGGAACGGGTGTTCGGGAGCGAGGCGGTAGTCGACGGAGACGACCAGACACCCCGCGGCCGCGGTCAGCGCCCGGCAGAGCGCGTCGACGGCGTCGAGTCCGCCGACCACCCACCCGCCGCCGTGGTAGTAGACGAGCACCGGGTGCGGCCCCTCGCCCTCGGGGGCGTACGCCCGTATCGGTACGTCCCCCTCGGGACCCGGTATCCGGAAGTCGCGGACGCTCCCCACCGGTTCCGGCTCGGCGTCCGGTGGCCCCTCGGACAGGCGGCGGTGCAGGTCCCGCGCCCCGCGGACCGACAGCGCGCTGAACGGCGGTACCCCCTCGGCTTCGAGTCGGTCGAGGAAGCTCCGGGCGACCGGATGAAGCGTGTTATCTGGCATCGTACGCGATGGTTTCCCGACGGTAGTGAATGTACTGGAGCCCCGTCCGAACCGACGGATTGAGACACGTGTTTGTAACAACCGTATCAAACGCTTGCTTGTTTCAAATGAAAAGCTGCGAGTGCGAACGTGAACGCAGTGGACCGCCGCCGACGGCGCTGTACCGCCTCGGTGCGGGCGCGGCGGCGGCCGCCGACGGGGAGCGGCGGGTCAGGGGGCCGCTCTCCGGTCGGGAGTCGCTCGCCGTGAAGGACGACCCTTAATCCCCCCGAGCGACAACGAGCGTCCGTATGGCAACCGGTCGACCGACGCGCGACGCCGTCGCCGGGCTGACGGCGGTCCAGCGGGACCGCGGTATCCTCGCGCTCACGGTGTTCGTGGTGCTGTTCGCACAGGTACTGTTGTACCCCGGCGTGACCGACCTCGTCGCCGTCCTCGGCGCGACCACCCGCCTCAACGCGAGCACGTGGTTCCTCGCGGCGGAGTTCGCGTCGTTCGTGCTGTTCGCCGGCGTCTGGGGCGTCGCGAGCGACCGCACCGGCCGGCGGGTCCCGTTCATCGTCGTGGGGGCCGTCGGCGGCGCCGTCGGCTACGCCGCCCTCGGCCTCCTCGGCCGCGGCCCCGACACGGCGTTCGCGGCGATACTCCTCGTCCGGTTCCTGCAGGGCGCGCTGACCATCGGGGCGTTCTCGCTCGCCATGACCATGCTGATGGACTTGGAGGGCGGCCACGGCCGCAACATGGGCGCGGCGGGCATCGCCATCGGTCTCGGGACGGCGCTCGGCGCGCCGATAGGCGGTCAGCTCTACGCCCGGGGGGTCCTCGTGCCGCTCTGGGTGGCGAGCGGTGCGCTCCTCGTCGCCGCGGGGCTGGCGACGCGCGTCGTCGACCGCGCGCCGTCGGGCCGGCGCATGAGCCTCCGGGAGGCGGTCCGGCGGCTCCGCGCCACGCCCGCGCTCGGGTTCCCCTACGCGTTCGGGTTCATGGACCGCCTCACGGCGGGCTTCTTCGCGCTGATAGGCACGGTCTACTTCCGCGACGCGTTCTCCCTCGACGCTGCGGGCGCGGGCATCATGCTCGGGCTCTTCTTCGCGCCGTTCGCCCTGTTCCAGTACCCCATGGGCGTGCTCTCGGACCGGGTGGGGCGCAAGCTCCCCGTCGCGGCGGGGTCGCTCTGCTACGGGGCGGCCGTCGTCGCGGTCTACCTCGCGCCGACCGTGTGGCTCGCCGGGGCGGCGATGGTCCTACTGGGCGTGTTCGGGGCGCTCGTCTCGCCCGCGACCATGGCGCTCGTGACGGACATCGCCGACGACGCCCACCGGGGCATCGCGATGGGCGGGTTCAACGTCTTCGGCAACCTCGGCTTCCTCACCGGGTTCGTCGTGGGGAGCGTCGTGACCGAGTGGTTCGGCTACGGCGCGGCGTTCGTGACCGCCGGCCTCCTCGAAGCCGGCATCGTCGCGGTGGCGCTCCCGGCGTTCCTCGGCCTCGACCTGCCGGGGACCCCGACGTTCGGCGAGACGGAGTGACTCCGGGACGCGACGCTCCGACCGCCCTCGGCGCTCGGGTCGTACCGAAAGGGACACAACGGTCGGACCGAAACCGGCGGTCATGCTCGCCGACCTGTTGGAACTCCTGCCCGAACTCCTCGAACTGAGCCTCTTCGGCCTCGGCACCGTCGGCCTCTCGGTCGTCGGCGCGTACGCCGAGCGCGCGGCGCTGGCGACGATGCAGAGCGGCCAGACGAAACTCGGCGCGTGTATGGCGTTCATGGGCGCGATGGCCTTCTTCTTCGCCTACCTGATGGCCACCGACAAGTTCCGCCCGCGGCTGGCGGCGGTCGTGTCCGGGCGGAGCAACTGAGACGGCGTCCGGGCGGCCCCCGTCCGGCCCGTACCCAGTCGGAGGGTCCCGCTGCCGGACTCGCAGAAGCGGCACGGTTTTGTGGCGGTGTCGGTAACGTTCGGGTGTGACGAATCAGACCCAGCGGCGCGTCGTCGGCCCGCGGTCAGCACCCGCCCCCCGTCGGACGGCCGAGGGGCGGTGCGCCGGACGCCGGCCACCGTCGGTCACGCGCGCCACCGAGCATCGCTCCCGTCCGCCCTACCCCTCGATCTGACCGATGGCCGACACCACCTTCGCGGTCGCTCGAATCGCCCTCGCGCTCTTTCTCGTCTTCCTCAACGGCTTCTTCGTCGCCGCGGAGTTCGCGTTCGTGCGACTGCGACCGGCGGTGGTCGAGACGATGGTCGAGGAGGGAGGCCGCTCGGCCGCTATCGTGGGCGACGCCACCGAGAACCTCGACGACTACCTCGCGGTCAGCCAACTCGGCATCACCATCGCGTCGCTCGGCCTCGGCTGGATCGGCGAACCGGCGGTCGCGGTGCTGGTCGAACCCCTCCTGGGGTCGTTCCTCCCGGAGTCGGCGGTCCACGCCACCACCGTCGCGGTGGGGTTCGGCATCATCACCTTCCTCCACGTCGTCTACGGCGAACTCGCGCCCAAGACGCTCGCCATCCAGCGGGCGGAACAGATAGCCCTCGCCGTCGCCCTCCCGATGAAGGCGTTCTACTACTTCTTCGTTCCCGGCATCATCGTGTTCAACGGCATAGCCAACCTGTCGACCCGCCTCGTGGGCGTCTCGCCCGCCTCGGAGACCGACGAGACCCACACCGAGGGCGAGATACTCTCCATCCTCTCGGCGGCCGGCGAGGCGGGGAAGGTGGACGTCGAGGAGGTGGAGATGATAGAGCGCGTGTTCAGCCTCGACGACACGCCCGTGCGCGAGATAATGAAGCCGCGCCCGGACGTGACCAGCATCCCGGCCGACACGTCGCTGTCGGACCTCCGGTCGATGGCCGTCCAGGCGGAGTACACCCGCTTCCCCGTGGTCGACGGCGAGTCCGAGGAGGTCATCGGCTACGTCGACGTGAAGGACATCCTCCGCACCAGCGAGTCCATCGGCGATGCGAGTGACGCGGTCACGGCCCGCGACCTCGCGCGCGACGTGATCGTGGTGCCCGAGACGCTCCGGGTCGACCAACTCCTCGCCGAGTTCCAGGCCGAACAGCGCCAGATGGCCGTCGTGGTCGACGAGTGGGGCGCGTTCGAGGGCCTCGTGACCGTCGAGGACGTGGTCGAGGAGGTGGTCGGCGACATCCGCGACCAGTTCGACCTCCGCCAACCCGAACCCTCCATCGAACCCCTCGACGACGGCGGCTACACCGTCGACGGTAGCGTCTCGCTGAACGAGTTGAACGAGACGCTCGGCGCGTCGTTCGAGAGCGACGAGGTGGACACCGTGGGCGGGTTCGTGCTGAGTCGACTCGGACGCGCCCCCGAGGTCGGCGACAGCGTCGAGGCCGACGGCTTCCGTCTCCGGGTCGACGCGGTAGACGGCGCGCGGGTCACCGCCGTGGGTGTCCGCGAGGCCGAGGGGACGGAGGAACCGGCGGAGACGGAGGAGTGAGGGCGCTCCCGAAACCCGTGACCGACGCGGTCGCCGGTCGGTTCCGACGCTACAGGAAGCCGGCGACGAGTGCGGCGACGGCCATCCCCCCACCGAGAATCGCCCAGACGGTCTCCTGCCTCTCCGTGGAGGTCGACGCTCCCTCGCCGCTGAGGAATCCCCGTCGCCGACTGACGTAGGCGAGGTAGACGCCGACGCCGACGAAGACGAGAGCGAGTAACTCGTTCGCCCACGGGTAGAGCGTGCGACCGCGGAGCGTCGTCTGCGGCGTCACCGACTCCAGGCCGAGAACGAACGCCGCCGGAAGGAGAACGAACGGTGTCGCGAGGAGGAGGCTATCCCCGGCGGCACGGACCCGGCCGTCGTCGCTCGCCCGCCATTCGCTGTCGGTCGTCATCGCCGCCCAGACGAGTGCCGCGACCGCCGCCCAGAGGGCGGCGACGGTCGCACCGGCAGCAGTCATGCCCCCACCTCCGATTACCCGGAGAAAAGCCTGTCTATTCGAAACGTTCGCGTCCGCGGTCCTCGCTCGCCGGGTGTGCGACGGGACGCGCGTCACGACGGCCGAGAAGGGTCCGACTACTCGCCCCGACCGACCCGGAGCGACGCCGTCCGTCGGAACAAACTCCCGGCTACCGCCGCGCAGTCCGCCAATAACGAAAGCCGTCCGGGGCGTCCACGCGACGATGGCCTCGTCCCCGACGCGCGCCGGTCGGCGCGCGCCCGTGCTCTGGGTGCTCTTCGCCGTCGCAGTCGGCGTACTCCCCCTCTACCCGACGTTCTGGTGGTGGGACCTCGCCGCTCACGCCCTCGCGTCGGTCGCCATCCTGTCCGTGGCCCGCCTTCGCTCCCGTTCGTGGCGGGTCCCCGTCGCCGCCCTCGTCGGCCTGAGCGTCGCGTGGGAGTGGGGCGAGTACCTGTTCCCCCAGCCGTGGCTCATCGTTCCTACGGTCGCGGACACGCTCTCGGACCTGACGGTGATGTTCTTGGTGGGCTACCTCTACTACCGCGTCGTCGAGGCCGGCCGGTCGGGCGGGACGTGACGCCGCGTCGGCCGCCTCACCGGAGTTGGCTTCCGCCGCAGTCCGTGCAGACGAACACCCCGCTCTCGCTCGCCTTCTGCACGAGTTCGGCCCCGCACTGCGAACACCGACGCCCGCCCCCGTCTCCCTCGTGTACGTTCATCGCTGACACACTTCCGTTCATATGTTCGCCAACGGATAAATAGGCTACGGTGGTCCGGTGTCCCCGGCGCCGGCTGGCGATTCGGGACCCGGCCGCGGCGAGGAACGCGCTGCGGGAGTGGAGGGCGGTCACAGGCCGAGGTACCCGTAGTCCTTCAAAAGCCGTCCGGATGCCACCGCCCCGACCGGCCCTTCGGACGGACGTACGGGCGCCTCCGAGACGTTCCCGACTGCGCCTCGCCGGAGCGCCCCGACCTGCCTACGACCCGTCGCTCGGGACGTCGCCGTTCGTCTCCGGGTCGAACAGGTCTTCGATTCGGCAGTCGAAGTGGTCGGCGAGTTTGAACGCCAACTCGATGGAGGGGTCGTACCGGTCGCGCTCGATGGCGTTGATGGTCTGGCGGGTCACGTCCACGGCCGCCGCGAGGTCGGCCTGACTCATGTCGGCGCGCTCCCGGCGCTCCCGCACCTCGTTTCTCATGTCCGCGCGCGGACGCCGACGAAGGCGAGGCCGAACACGACGAACAGCGCCACGTAGCCGTAGAGCGCGCCCGACACCTCCGGCGGCACGTCGTAGAGTCCGAGCGCCGCGTCGCGCTCGTCGAATAGCTCGACCGACGTCCCCAGCCAGACGGCGAGGAAGCCGAGGACGCCGGCCCAGTAGGCGAGTTCCCCGGCCAGCGGGTAGTCGAGGAACCTGAGCCCGAGACCCGCTATCACGCCACCGCCCACGAACCCGTACATCAGACGGCGGTAGGAGCGTCGCTTGGAGAGCCGATTCGTCGCGGTGGATTGTGCCGGTGTCATGGCTCGGATGTAAAGCGAACGTACCGTAAAGTTCGCTTTACAGTAAAGCGTACTTTACACGCCCACTTAGTTCTACCGCCGTGCCGTCCCGAGTCGGGGCGTTCGCCCACCCGGCGGACTGCCGAACTGCACAACGTGGTGGGAGCGAGGCGAACGGCGTTCCGAAGGTACTGCACTCCAGAAGTCAGACGGCGCGGACGCCCGACCGGTCCTCGGACGCCTCGAACAGGGCGACGAACGGCGCCCCCGCCTCGTCGTCCGGACACCCGTCGGTGACGCGCACCGGGAACGTCTCGCCCCTCGCGTCGACGCCGTTGAGGTAGAGGTGCATCGAGTACGTCTTCGACCCGAACCCGAACACGTGCTCGTTGTAGCCGTCGTTCACGTTGACGTGCGCTCGCACCTCCCGCGCCGGCTCCTCGGGTCGGGTCTCCGCCCGGTACGTGCTCCAGTTTCCGGCCGTACACACGTCGTACTGAGGAACGTCGACCCGCTCCGGGAGCGGCGTCGGGTTCGTCACCGTGACAGACGCCACCACCGGTTCGCCGTCGTCGGTTCCGTAGGTCACCTCGCCCCGCGGCTGGAGTTCGTACGCGAGGCCGCCGGTGACGACGTCGACGACGAGGACGCCGGCGACGAGGACGCACACGGCGACCAGTGCGTACCGCGCCGCCGACTCGCTCACGAAGTGGCTCCGCTCGTCGAGTCCGGCCCGGAGGGCGAACAGGACGCCGGCGATGACGAGGAGGCCGACGACGGTCAGGGCGTCGTCGACGCGGAAGGTGTTCACCGCGTCGAGAAACAGCGCGACGCCCGAGACGACCAGCACGCCGTAGCCGAGGAGGGTCAACTGGTCGTCGCGCGTCAGCTGCGTGACGTAGAACACCGCCGCGAGGAACGCCACCGCCAGCCCGTACTTCGTCACCGGGGAGTAGCCGACGTCCACGTTCAACACGAAGTGGACGACGGCTATCGTCGCCACGGCGGCCGCCGCGACGTTGAACAGCGTCTCCGAATCGACGTCTACCATGCGTGGACTTTCACGGTGGCAGACATATAGCTTCGGATGGCTCGAACGCGCGTTTGCGTCTCTCGGTCCGGCGGTGCCGGCGTCTCGATGGTGCGCCGCGGCCCGTGTCCGCCGGGCCGCCCCGAACGTTGTGTAAATTGTTAATATAATAAAAGAATAAATATAATTGGAAAATCATTATACTATAGCCACTGTTCCGGAGTCACATGGCAGGCAGAAAGCCATCCGACGGAGACGTACCCCGACCGCGAGGCGGCCTCGACGCCACGCGCCGGGAGATACTGCGAGTTCTCGGGGCGGCGGGCGCGGTGGGCGTCGGCGGCGCGGGCACGGCGGCGGCCCAGTCGGAAGGCGGGTCGTCGCTCTCCGACCCGTCGCCGCCGACGGGGGGACCGGGTCGGGTGCCGAACCTCTCGGCGTACATCGAGAACCCGGCGGTGTTCGCGGAGAACCGCGAACCCACGAGCGTCACGGCCGCCGTCCCGTACGAGTCTGTGGCGGCCGCCCGCGACGCCGACGAGCGGTTCGCGTCCTTCGAGGAGCGATTCGCCGCGTCGCGCTACTTCGAACTGCTCGACGGCGACTGGGACTTCCGGTTCTACACGCGACCGGCGGACCGGCCGGACTCCTACGACGGCGTCTCCGACTGGGACACGATTCCCGTCCCGAGCGTCTGGCAGTTGGAGGGCTACGACGAACTCATCTACCTCAACACGCCCATCACGTGGACCGGGTACGGCGACGGGTTGAGCGGCGACCTGCGCCCGAACGAGGCGGGCCGGGTCGACGTGCCCGACGTGAACCCCACCGGGACGTACCGCCGGACGGTGTCCGTCCCGGAGGACTGGGACGGCCGCCGGACGTTCCTCCACTTCGAGGCGGTCAAGCAGGCCTACTTCGTCTGGGTCGACGGCAACTACGTCGGGTTCCAGCAGGGGTCGATGACCCCCGGGGAGTTCGACATCACGGAGTACGTCTCGGCCGGGAGCGACCACACGGTCACGGTGCAGGCGTACCGCTGGTCGGACGGCGAGGCGGTGGAGACCATCGACATGTTCCGGTACGCCGGCATCTTCCGGAGCGTCTACGTGTACTCCGCGCCGCAGGTCCACCTCCGGGACTTCGACATCCGGTCCGACCTCGACGACGACTACGAGGACGGCCGCCTCCGAATCGACGCCGACGTGGTCAACTACGCGGACGCGGCGCGCGGCGAACACGCCGTCCGGGCGCGCCTCTACGATCCCGACGGCCGCGCCGTGACGACGCTCACCGAGTCGGCCGAGGTGGGTCCCGACGGCGCGAGTCTGACGCTCGAAACCGACGTCGACAGCCCTCGGCGGTGGTCGGCCGAGCACCCGAACCTCTACGGCGTCACCCTCG
The DNA here is from genome assembly GCA_046097085.1 of Haloferacaceae archaeon 50. Taxonomy (GTDB): domain Archaea; phylum Halobacteriota; class Halobacteria; order Halobacteriales; family Haloferacaceae. The sequence continues at coordinate 82,018 of CP175570.1, forward strand.
AACTCGTCGACCGGAGCGGAAGCGGTGGTAGCGACGGTGGCGGCGGAAGCGGCGGCGACGCCCGCCGCGACGGCCGCGTGGTCGAGGCGATGTACGACAAGGTCGGGTTCCGCACGTACGAGACCACGCGCGGGGCCCGCGGCGCGCAGGTGGTGGTCAACGGCGAACCCGTCAACGTGCGGGGCACGAACCGCCACGAGACCCACCCCGAGACGGGGCGGGCGCTCTCCGTCGAGACGATGCGGGAGGACATCGAGATAATGAAGCGGCACAACCTCAACGCCGTCCGGACCTCCCACTACCCCAACGACCCGACGTTCCTGCGTCTCGCCGACGAGTACGGCCTCTACGTGATGGACGAGGTGAACGTCGAGAGCCACTGGTGGGAGGGGCTGGCCGCCAACACCACGGCCTATCACGACCAGATAGTCGAGCGGTTCCGCCGGATGGTGCTCCGGGACCGCAACCACGCGTCCGTGTACTCGTGGTCCACCGGCAACGAGGCGGGCACCGGCGCGGAGCACCTCAACATGGCGGCGCTGGCGATGGACTCGCGCGAGCACCTCCCGCCGGACACCTCCGAGGTGGTCGGCGTGAGTAACGTCGAGAGCTACGACGGCCCCGTCGAGGGACTGGCCCCCGACCGCCTCATGTACCACCAGCCGAACGGCGGCGGGTGGAACGTCGAGTACAACGACATGCTCGGGCCGCGCTACCCCGACGTGGACACCCTCCTCTCGGTGGGCGACGGCTCCCACATCGGCGACGGCCTGCGCCCCGTCGTGATGGGCGAGTACAACCACGCCATGGGCAACAGCCTCGGCCTCGTCCACGAGATGTGGTCGGAGCACATCCAGCCCCCGGTCCGCCGGGCGCGCAACGAGGCCGCCCCCGACGGCGCGCGCGGCGGCGACACCAACGTCGCCGACGGCGAGGGCGACGACGGGGGCTACGCCCCGGGCGACGCCGCCCTCGTCGGGTCGCCGACGGTGGTCGCCGGTCGGTCCGACGGCGAGGGTGCGGTGACGCTCGATTCCGACGACTACCTCGACGCCGGGACGCCCGAGCACGCGGACTTCGACGCCTCCGGCTTCTCGCTGGCCGTCTCGTTCTCCGGCCTCCGGCCGAACGAGGGGCGCGACCTGCTCACGAAGCGGGGCCAGTACGCCCTCCGAGCGCTGCGGGGGACGCGCTTCGAGTTCGCGGTCGGCGGCTCGTCGGTGACGGGGGAGGTGCCCTCGGACCTCCCCGCGGACGAGTGGCACACGCTGGTCGGCGTCTGCGAGGGGAGCGAACTCCGCCTCTACCTCGACGGCGAGCGCATCGCCGCGGGCCGCCTGCGCGGCGGGGTCCCCGCCGGGGAGTGTCCGGTCAACGTCGGCGCCAGCGACCGGTCGGTCGACCCGAAGCGCGACGGCCGCGTCACCGTCGACGCCGCGGCCGCCTTCGACCGGGCGCTCTCGGCAGACGAAGTCTCGGGCGCGGCGGGCGCGGACAGCGCGGTCCTGCGGTACTCCTTCGTCGCCCTTCTCCGCGACAAGAGCCTCGAAGGCGGGTTCGTCTGGGACTGGGTGAATCAGGACGTAACGCAGACTACGACCGTCGACGGCGAGGAGGTGACCTACGGCTTCTACGACGGCAACCCGTTCTGTCTCAACGGCCTCGTGTGGTCCGACCGCCGGACTCAGCCCGAACTCCTGCAGCTGAAACACAGTCACCAGCCGGTGAAGGTCGCGCCTACGGAGGAACTCACCGACGGCGAGGTGTACGTCACGAACCACTTCCACTTCACCGACCTCTCGGCGGTGGACGGCGAGTGGGAACTCCGCGCGGACGACGAGGTGGTGCAGTCGGGGAGCCTCGACCTGTCGTTCGGGCCGGGCGAGACGCGCCGGGTATCGCTCTCGATGCGGCGCCCCCAGAGCCCCGACCCGGCGACGGAGTACTGGCTGAACGTGCGGTTCACGGCCGCCGAGTCGACGCCGGGCGTCGACGCGGGGCACGTGGTCGCGCGCGACCAGATGGCCGTCCCGTTCGACGCCCCGCCCGCCCCCGAACTCTCGACGGACGAGATGGGGCCGGTGTCGCTCGACGAGTCGGACGACGCCGTCACCGTCTCGGGCGACGGCTTCGAGTACACGTTCGACAGAGAGGCGGGGACGCTCGCCTCGATGCGCTACGCCGGCACCGAGATGGTGCGGCGCGGACCGTTGTTCGACGCGTGGCGCGCGCCCATCATGAACGAGGTGCAGGCGTGGGGGAGCGAGCAGGCGTCGAGTTGGCGCGAAGCGGGCCTCGACTCGCTCGAACAGCAGGTGAACTCGGTGAGTGTCGCCCGCGAGGGCGACTCGGCCGTCCGGGTGGACGTCGAGGGGTTCATGCAGGGCGCGGAGCCCACCACGATTCGCACCACGCCCGACGCCGCCGGGACGAGCGACGGGAAACTCCGGGGCGATCCCGAGATAGTCTCCGGGCGGACGGGACGAGCCGTCGCCCTCGACGGCGAGGACGACTACGTCGACGCCGGCACGCCCTCGGCGCTCGACTTCACCGCCCCCGGGTTCACCATCAGCGCGACGTTCGAGGGGTCGAGCACCGACGGCAACCGGCCGCTGGTGACGAAGGGCGACCACCAGTACGCGCTCAAAATCAAGGACGGCTCGTTCGAGTTCTTCGTCTACACCGACACGTGGGTGGCGCTGAACGCGCCCGTTCCCTCGGACCTCGGCGACGGCTGGCACACGCTCACCGGCGTCTGCGACGAGGGCGAACTCCGCCTCTACCTCGACGGCGAGGAGGTGGCCGCGACGGGCCACTCCGCCTCGGAGATAAACGACACCGACTACCCGGTCAACGTGGGTCGCAACTCCGAGGCGACGAGTCGCTACTCGGACGCCACGATAGACTCCGTCCGGATGTACGACCGGGCGCTCTCGGCCGACGAGGTTGCGTCCGGCTTCGACTCGCCGCCCGAGAGCGCCGTCCTGTGGTACGGCTTCGACGAGTTCTCGGAGACGCAGTCGTCGCCCCGCGGCGCCGGGTTCGAGACGACCTACAGTTACCGCGTGTTCGGGAGCGGCGACGTGGCCGTCGGCGTCGACGTCACGCCCAACGACGTGATAGCAGAGATAGTGCAGGACTACGTCCCCAAGATGGGGCTCCAACTCGAACTCCCCGACGGGTTCTCGGAGTTCGAGTGGTACGGCCGCGGGCCGGAGGAGACCTACCCCGACCGGCGGTGGGGCGTCGACGTGGGGCGCTACTCGGGGTCGGTCGACGAGCAGTACGTGCCCTACCTGCCGCCGACGGACAACGGCAACAAGGCCGAGACGCGGTGGGCCGCCCTGTCGAACGGCGACGTCGGCCTCCTCGGCGTCCCGGCCGACGGCGAGATGAACGCCAACACGAACCAGTGGGCCAACCTCGCCGAGGCCGGCCACCAGCACGAACTCGAACCCCTCGACGGCGTTGAGTTCAACCTCGACCACCTCGTGACGGGCGTGGGCGGCACGCCGGTCGAACCCCTCGACCGCTATCAGGTGACGCTCCGCCCGGCGTCGTTCGAGTTCCTCCTCCGACCGTTCGCGGCCGGCGACGCCGACCCCATGTCGCTGGCGAAGCGCCGACTGCCGGACGGGGGTGACGACGCGTAGGGCCGTCGCACGGTCGAGGGCCCCGTCCCGCTACAGGTCCTGTGCGACGCTCACGTGCATCCCGACGAACCGCCACGCGCCGCCCGCGTCGCCCGCTTCGCTCTCGTCGTCTTCGCCGTCTCCCTCTCGGCGTTCGAGCGTGCCGCTCCACCGCGTCTCGAAGTCGCGCCGGGCGTCGGCCTCGACGTCGGTCCACGCCATGCGAACGTCGTCGCCGAACCACGCGTGCCGGTCGCGTTCGGCCACCCGGAGGTCGCGGCTCTCGACGGTCCAGTCCTGGGTGGTGCGCGTCTGCTCGCGCAGGCCCTCGGCCACCGCCTCGTAGCCAGTGAGTCGCTCCGAGATACCGAACTTGACCAGCGAGTCGTCCTCCGCGAAGAAGGGGTACAGCGGTTCGCCCGACCGGAGCGCCGCGTAGTAGCGCCGAACCGTCGCGGCGGCGTCGTCCGCGTTCATACCGGTGCGACGGACCGCGCGGAGTTAACGTCCCGGGGTCACGAGCCGTCCCCGTCCCCGTTCCCGTCGCCGAAGCCGAGGTCCCGGAGGAGCGTGTCCGTCTCGAAGTCGTTCAGCGGTCGGCTCTCGTCTTTGATTGTCTTGATGACGAACTTGGAACTGGTGCGGGCCACCTCGTCTATCGCCTCGAACTGCCGGACGAGGCTCTCCACCATGCTCCGGTCGGCGAGGTGGGAGATGACCACGAAGTCGGTGTCGCCCATCGTGAAGTACACTTGGTTGACGCCCTCTATCGACTCGAGTTGCCGCCCCACGTCGTCGTGGTAGCCCTCGTCGTACTCGGCCGTCACCTCGGTGATGACGGTCAGGCTCAGACCGACGCTCGACAGGTCCACGTCGAGAAGGTCGTTGGTGACGACCCCCTCCTCGCGGAGGTTGCCGAGGCGGTAGTGGACGGTCGACTTCGGGATGCCGGTCTCCGCCGAGAGTTTCTCTGGGCTTCCGGTCCCCAACTTGGCCACCGCCGCGAGAATCCGGACGTCTTTCTCGTCCATGGTCACTCTACGACGGATACCCCCTCGGGTGTTGAATAGCTTCCGACAGTTTTCGCGGACGACCGGTTCCGCGCGAGGCGACGCCACGCTCATGACCCCCCTCGCCGTGTACCCGCTATGGGTACGGAGCGCACCGAGTCGGCGCGGGCGTACTACCGCGCGATAGACGGGGGGGCCTACGACCGACTCGCCGACCTCCTCGCGCCGGAGTTCGTCCACCGTCGCCCGGACAGGACTCTCGACGGGCGTGAGCGGTTCGTCCGCTTCATGCGCGAAGAGCGGCCGATGACCGACACCGAACACGCCGTCGACGCCGTCTACCGCGACGCCGGGGAGGTGGCGGTCCGGGGTCGACTCCTCCGGGACGGCGACGCCCTGTTCGAGTACGTGGACGTGTTCTCGTTCGCGGACGCGGGCGCGGGAGAGCGCGAAGCAGTCGCGGAGATACGGACGTACACGCGCTGACGCCGGCCGTTCACGTCGGCGGCGACGTGAACCGCGCCGGGACGCCGCCCTTCGGGCGGAGCGTCACCGACGCGGTGAGGTCGAGGCTCCCGGGCTGGGTGCGCACCTCACGCCGCTGGGCGATTGCGCCGACGACGGTCTTCAGGAGTGCCATCGCGAGGTCGCGCCCGATGCACCGTCGGCGCCCCGCGCCGAAGGGGAAGTACGCGAGTTCCGGAACGTCCGTCGCGTTCCCGCCGTCGAGCCACCGGTCCGGGCGGAACGCCTCGGGGTCGGGGAAGAACCGCTCGTCGCGGTGGACGACGTACTGGGGCATCGACACGAAACTGCCCTCGGGCACGTCGTAGCCGTCTATCTCGGCCGGCTCCGCCGCCTGCCGTATCAACTGGTAGAGCGGCGGGTAGAGCCGCATCACCTCCTTCAGCACCGCCTCGGTGTACTCCATCTCGTCGAGGGCGTCGAGCGTCGCCTCGTCGAACCCGCCCGAGGGGTCGCCGAGCACGCGCCGGGCCTCCTCGCGGACCGCGTTCTGCACCTCGCGGTGCTGGCCGAGCAGGTACCACGTGAACGTCAGCGTCGCCCCCGTGGTCTCGTGGCCCGCCAGCAGGATGGTGACGAGTTCGTCCTGCACCATCTGAGAGTCGATGTCGGCGTCCAACAGCAGTCGGAGGTAGAGCGGCGCGTCCTCGGGGTCGGTCCCGCTCACGATGTCGTTCGTGACGTTGCGTATGAGTTCCGTGCTGCGTCGGTAGCGGACGTTGTGCGGCGTCGGCACCCAGTCGGGCAGGACGGCGCGCAGGAGCGACGGCGTCAGGTGGTCGCCGGCGACGTTGATGGCGTCGTAGATGGCGTCGGCCTTGTCGTCGGTTATCTCGGTGCCGAGCATCGCGCGCGAGATGATGCGGACCGCCACCCGCATCATCTCCGCCTGCAGGTTCACCGTCCCGTCGGCGTGGTCCGACGAGAGGTACTCGTCCGTCACGGCGGCCGTCGTCTCGAGGTACGACGGCAGCGCGCCCCGGAAGAACGCGGGCTGGAGGCGCTGGCGCTGACGCTGCCAGTTGTCGCCCGTGTTCATGACGAGGCCGTCGCCGAGGATGTCGTACAGCTGCTTCTGCATGAACTCCGGCTTGGGGAACACGTCTGGTTTCCGGACCGCGACGTCGTAGATCGCGTCCGGGTCGGTGACGATGACGTACGTCTGGTCGGACAGTGCCACGCGGTTCACCGGCGGGTCGGCGTTCTCCACGAGGAACTCCAGCGGGTCGTTGAGATACTGCACCGTGTTCCGGAGCGTAGACCATCGCGTCGGCGCCGGTATCGCTGAACTCATCTTAAATAAATTGTGGTCGAGGACATATTAACTTTATTGAGTCACTCGAAAACTTACCTGTGTGGCCTGATACAACTTTCGGCGCAGGCAGCGGCGTCCATCGGGACGTGTCGGTCGTCGATTCGTTCTGTGAACCCGACCGGTCCCGGTATCTCCAAACCCCCGGCGGTCGAAGGCGGAGGTGGGATGCCAACGAGACAAGCCGACACGACGTGGCAAGGCGGCAAGGACGGGAGCGGCGACTTCGAGACGGAGAGCGGGCAGGTCTCGGGGACGTTCCGGTTCCCGACCCGCTTCGAGGACGAACCCGGGACGAACCCCGAGGAACTCATCGGGGCGGCCCACTCCGGGTGTTTCTCGATGCAGTTGACGGCGTTCCTCGAAGAGGAGGGGTACGAACCGGAGCGACTCCACACCACGGCCGACGTCCACCTCGAACGGGCCGACGGTGGCGGGTTCGAGATTCCGCGCATCGAACTGACGCTCGACGCCGAAGTCCCCGACGTCGAACAGGACACGTTCGACGACCTCGCGCAACGCGCGAAGGAGAACTGTCCGGTGTCGAAGGCGCTGGCCGGTCCCGAGATAACGCTCGACGCGACGCTGGAGAGCTAACCCTTCCGGTTCGATTCTTTCCGCACGGTCGTCCGAACCCGTTCGGGAGAAACTTGAATCTGTCACCGCCGACAGCTACACACGCATGGGATTAGGCAAGCCTAAAACGATGCGGAGGCGGTGACCACGGACGCCGGTAGTCGACTTCGACGCGGAACGAGCGTACGACCCCGACCGGTTCGCCGCGCGGGAGGTGTTCCGCAGCGACCGGTCGAAGGTCGTCTGCGCCTACTTCGACCCGGGCCAGTTCGTCCCCGTCCACGCGCCGGGAAGCGACGTGACGGTCAGCGTCCGAACTGAAACCGGCCTCGTGCGCGAGGGAGAGACCGACCACCGCGTCGGTCCCGGCGACGTCGTCGTCGTCCCCGCCGACGAGGCGCGCGGCATCCGCGACGACGACGACGCGCGACTGGAGGCGCTACTGGTGACTGCGCCCCCGCCGACGGACGACGAACACGGCCCCGTCCGGCGAGGCCTCGCGCGCGGCGAGTTCGAACCGACCGCGACCGACCACGAACCCACTACCGACCCCGAGGACTACTCGTGACCCGAATCCGAACACTCTCCGACCTCGACGGCGCACCGCACGCGAACGTCTTCCCCGAGTCCGAACCCAAGACGATTCGGCTCCGCCTCGACGCGGGCGAACGCGTCGACCCGCACCGACACCCCGGCCGCGACGTGTTGTTCTACCTCCTCGACGGTGAGGTGGACCTCCGCCTCGACGACGAGACCCACCGACTCGCCGGCGGCGACGTCGCGCGCTTCGACGGCGAACGCGAGATATCGCCCGCGGCGACCGAGGACAGCACCGCTCTCGTGGTGTTGGCTCCTCGTCCGGGCGACGAGTAGGCGGGCCGCGGGCGAACGCTGAACGTCCGGCCTCGCCGGACGACCGCAACCCTTATTGTTTTAGGCTCACCTAAACAAATCAATGGCCGCTGGCACACCGTCTGGCGCCGAATCGACCGCGAAATCACTCTCCACGCCGGCTATCTCCGTCTGTGAGAGTCGCCCCGGAACGTCCGTCTTCCTCGAAGCGGGGAACACCGACGGCTGGATAGCGAGCGACCTCACCGTCGAGATAACGCGGTGAGGTGCGGACGGGCACCGCCCGGACGGACCGACGTGATACCCTGAAACTGAGTAGCACGCCCTCCGGCGTCTCCACCCCTATTTATCCCCTCTCTCGGTGTCGGTAGTGTATGGATCGAGAAAGGACGTTTCTCCTCCTCTCTATCGGAATCTTCGCCGTCCTCGCCGTGCTCCTCGTCGCGCCGTTCGTCCAGTTCCTCCTCGCGGCGGTCCTCCTCGGCTACGTGCTGATGCCGGTTCAACGTCGCCTCGAACCCCGCGTCGGCACGCGCGTGGCCGCCGCGACGCTCATCCTCGTCACGATATTCGCCGTCGTCGTGCCCATCGCACTGCTGGTCGCCGTCGCGGGTCGGCAGGCGCGGACCGCCGTCGACGTGCTCCGCGGGTTCCTCTCGGGCACTTCCCCCCTCGAAGCGTTCCTCGGGTTTCAGATCTCCCTCAACGACCTCCTCGGCACCACCGGCAACAACGGGTCGGTGCTCGTCCGGAGCGTCCTCGACCTGTTCGGGAGCCTCACGAACGTCCTCATCGGGCTGACGGTGCTCCTGTTCGCGCTCTACTACTTCCTCACCCAGAGCGGGGCCCTCGTGCAGTGGACGCGGAACGTGACTCCGCTGTCGCCCTCCATCCAAGACGAGATACTCGCGCGCCTCGACCGCCTGATGTGGGCCGTCCTCGTCGGCAACGTGGTCGTCGCCATCGTGCAGGGCGTGCTCACGGGCGTCGGCCTCTTCGCCGTCGGATTCTCCAACGTCGTGTTCTGGACTGTGATGACGACGGTCCTCTCTCTGCTCCCTCTCATCGGCGCGTCCGTCGTCTGGATTCCGGCCGCCGCGTACCTCTTCGTCGTCGGACAGTTGCCGCAGGCCATCGGCCTGTTCGCGTGGGGGACGCTGGTGGTCAGCCTCTCGGACAACTACCTCCGCCCGATGGTCGGCGGCCACGAGGCGAAACTCAACCCAGGCCTGTTCATCATCGGCATCTTCGGCGGCGTGGTGGCGTTCGGTTTCATGGGCCTGTTCTTCGGCCCAATCCTCCTCGGCATCCTGAAAGTGCTGGTCGAGGTGTTCGTCCGGGAGTACGAACCGGAGTGAGACCGCGGTGCCGTCCTTCCGAGGAACGTCTCGGCCGGCAGGAGGGTCAGGCGACGCTCGACGCCGGCACGCCGGCGACGGTGCCGGGAAGTCCGTACGTCTCGTCGGCGGGCACGCCGCGGTCCGACGACGGACCCCGCCAGCTATTTCGCCGGCGACGGACGATACTTCCGGGATGGGATACCACACATTCGACGCAGACCGCGCCGACGAACTGGAGGACGCCACGTTCCGGTATCGCCACCTGTCCGCCGAGGAACTCCTGTGGGGGCTCTCGCCCGCGGCGGAAGACGTCGTCGCGGACCTCGGGAGCGGGACCGGGTTCTACACGGACGACGTCGCGCCGCGCGTCGGACGAGTGTACGCCGTCGACGTACAGGAGGCGATGCACGACTTCTACCGGAGCAAGGGCGTCCCGGAGAACGTCGAACTCGTGACGGCGGAGGTGGCAGACCTACCGTTCGACGACGACCGCCTCGACGCGGTCGTCTCGACGATGACCTACCACGAGTTCGCCGGCGGGGCGGCGTTAGACGAGGTGGCCCGCGTCGTCGCCCCCGACGGCCACCTCGTCGTCGCGGACTGGTCCGCCGACGGCGACGGGGAGACGGGACCGCCGACCGACGAACGGTTCTCCGCGGCGGAGACGGCGTCGGCGCTCCGTGACCGAGGGTTCGAGGTGGAGTTCGAGGCGACGCGGCCGGAGACGTTCCTCCTCGTCGGGTCACGTCGTTGACGCACCGACCGCGGTCGACCTTTCTACTGGTTAATATATATATATATAATTAGATACCACCACTATCGATTTACAACAAAGACGTTGGCTCGGAATGGCTGTGAAGCGAACGAAGTTGGATAACAATAGCAATTTAATCGATAAAATTAGGAGAAGAACGAAATATGAGGTGTAAATTGAAGAACTCACTCCTCCGTAGATACTTTCCTCGTCGTCTGCGTACAACTAATTATATCAAGGAACAGTATTTCACTCGCGTTGGTTTGCCCGGCGCCTGCCGACGTTCGGTCTTCGGTTGTCCTCCCCCTTTCCGGGATAGTCTCGTCGACGCGGACGCTACGAAGCGGAACCCCGTTCGTTCAAAGTCTGTGACGCCCATAGCCGTGTAATGAACCTTTTTCGGAATCCTTTATGAATCGACCGTCGACCGCCGAGGCCGGACGACCGGTGCGTCCGCAGACGTCCCGTGTCGGCGTGCGAGGTTATTTGGTAGTGGCTGTCATCATCACGAAAGTGCATGATATATCGACGGACCGTCGTCGGGTTACTCGTAGTCGTAACGCTCGTGGTCGGCCTCTCGGTCGCGCCCGCGGCCGCACAGGAGGAACGGGCCGAGGACGGCGAAGGGGAGGGCGGTATCGAGGGTGCGCTCGACGGGTTCGTTGACGGACACGGGCTGTGGGGTGCGATACTGGTGCTGGCGGGCGGTGCGGCCCTGCTGACGGTGTGTGTCGAACGGCTCATCAGCTATCTCACGCGGGCGGCCCTCAGCACGAAGGTGTCGCTGTTCGCACTCGCCATCCTCTTTACGGGGTTCGAGTTCGACGACACGGTTCTGGCGTTGGTTCTGTCGGCCGGCGAACTCGAAGCGGTCGCTCTCGGGACGGCGCTGGGGACCGGACTCGCTATCGTCGGCGTCACGTTCGCACTGGCCGCCATCGTCCGTCCGTTCCCCGTCGACCTCCCGACCGACTACGTCGTCCTCTTCGGCCTGTCGCCGCTCCTGTTGATTCTGCCAGTCCTGGGGGGGACGCTCACGTTCGCCCACGGCGTCTTCCTCCTCGTCGCGTTCGCCCTGATGTTCGTCTACCTCCTCGTCCGGGAACGACAGCGGAACACGCCGGTGTTCAGGAACTCCGAACTCGGGACGCAGGTGCGTCCGGACGGCGGCGTCTCCCTCCCCAACTCCGTCTCCTCTATCCCCGAGGACCGTCTGGTCCGCGGGCGCTCCGCGTCGGGGGTGATATGGCTCTCGCTCGCGGTGGTGGCGCTCGGTGGCATCGTCCTCGGGTCGATGCTGTTGGAGACCGGGTCGGAGGCGGTCGTCGACGGCTTCGGCGTCAGCCAGACCGTCTTCGGCGCGACCGTCCTCACGGCCATCCTCACCTTCGAGGACATCATGCTCACCATCGAACCTGTCCGTCGGGGCGTCCCCGAGATCGGCGTCGGGAACGTCATCGGGAGCGTGCTGTTCTCCGTCACCGGCAACGTGGGCGTCATCACGCTGTTCGGCGACCTCCCGGTGTCGCGGTCGGTCCTGACGTTCCACCTTCCGGCGGTGCTCCTCGTGACGGCCCTCGCGGCGTACTTCCTCCGCGGGGGGAACGTGAAGCGGTGGCACGGCGTCCTCCTCGGCGGCATCTACGTGGCCTACTGGTCGATAGCGCTCCTCGTGTTCGGGCAGGTCCCGGTCGGCGGGTGAGCGACTCCCGCCGACGCTGTGTTCGTGGACCGTGGCCGGTTTCTCTGCCCTCTGCGAGCGTCCGGACGCCGAACGCCGTCACGCCCGTGCGGCCGTGTCTGCCACGGTAAGCCGACCCTAGTTTATCCCTTTCACCGAATCTTTTATGCTCTATGATTGTAGTTATCGTACAACATGCGTTTATCAAGGAGGCGGTACCTCGCGGCGGCGGGCGCGGCGCTCGCGGCGGGGTGTACGGGGAGCGACGAGGCATCGACGGGAACCGAGGCCGGGACGACAGCGGGGACGTCCGCGTCGTCGGAGACGTCCGCGGGGACGACGGAATCGCCGACGGAAGCGCCCGAGCGAACGCCGAGCGTGACCGACGTGTCGCTCCTGCTCAACTGGAAACCGAGCGGCCTCCACGTGCCCTACTACGCGGCCGCGGGCGAGGGGTTCTACGAGCGGCAGGGGCTCTCGCTCTCCGGCATCGAGGCGGGACAGGGCTCGGACTTCTCGGCGAAGCAGGCCGGACTCGGCAACGAGTCGTTCGCCGTCACGAGCGCCGACCAGTTGCTCAACATCAACAGCCGGGACCTCTCGCCCGTCTCCGTGGGCGTCGTGATGCAGCGGAGTCCGGTCGTGCTGTTCGCCGTCCGCGAGAACTTCGGGGCCGAGTTGACGGACGCCTCGCAGTTGGCGGGCAAGACGGTCGGCACCGGTCCGGGGATGGTCCGCCTACTATCGAAACTCCTGCTCGAACGGGAGGGCGTGCTCGACTCGGTGGAACTGGTCGACACCGGCTACGACACGGTCCAGCGCCTGCTGTCCGGGAAGATAGACGCCGCGGGCGGCGTGTTCGGCGACGTGGTCGACGCGCGCCATCAGGGGTACACCGCCGACTTCGTGCGCGTCGCCGACGCCGTCCCGTCGTACGGGCACGTCCTCGCCACGAAGGGGTCGTTCGCCCGCGAACACCCCGAGACGGTGCGCGCGTTCCTCCGGGCGACGGCCCGCGGCGCGGCGTGGGCGCACAACAACCCCGAGGCGGCCGTCGACCACCTCGTCGAGGCCGTCCCCGCGCTCTCGGAGTCGCGGGCGCGCCAGCGCGACAAGTGGCGGCTGCTCCGCGAGGAGTTCATGCTCTCCCAGACGGTCAACGAACGAGGGTGGGGGTGGAGCACACCCGGACCGTGGAAGTCGATGCACGAGGCCCTCCGCGGAACCGACCTGCTCGGCGGGTCGGTCGACCCCGCGAGCGCCTGGTCCAACGACTACCTCGACCGGGAGTTCCGGTACGTCGGCGACTACGCCACGGTTATCTCTCAGTGACGACCGTGTGAACGCTCAAGGACCTCCCGCGACAACTACTCGGCGATGCCCATCTGCCCGGACTGTGGGGCGACGTACTTCGTCGCCATCGAGGAGTCGTCGGAGGCGTTCGCCGAGCGGGCGGGCACGGACTGTCCGGTCTGTATCCTCCGGCGCGCGCCGCCCGCGGCGTCCCTCCCCGACTGGGTCCGCCGCTCCGCCCGGACGGCGCTCTCGTTCGACGCCACCGGCGACCTCCGGGCGCGCATCCGGAGGGCCGTCCGGTCCGACGGCGGGGACGCCGACGACCCCGCGGGGGACGACACCGCGTACCTCCGCCACTCCGACCTCGAACGCCTCGTTCGGGCGCTCGACGCGGCCGACGGCTCCGTCGAGGAGCGGACCAACCGGGAGCTTCGCTCGCGGGTCGTCGACGCGGTGGGCGTCGACGACTCACCCGCGAGCACGTTCCGGAAGGACGCGCTGGTCGACATCGCGCTCCGCGTGCTGGAGCGTGCACCCGAGGAGTGACGCCCGGCCGCTCCCGGTCCCTCGTCGGACCCTGCGGAGGAGCTAAATGGGCCGCGGGCGATGCTAGGGCCATGGCGGCTGACCAGAACTTGCCGAACATCAGGGTCGGCCGGGACGCCGAAGGCGACGGCGACTCGGACGCGAAGACCGTGGAGTACCTCAACTACGAGGTGGTCGAACGACGGGACTGGAGCCTCGACGACGACGACCTGTTCGAGAAGGCGGCCGCGGCGGACCTGCCCGCGGTGGACCACGGGACGTTCGACGCGGCGGCGGACCGGTACGTCCTCGACGCCGCCGAGGACGCCGGCCTCGAGTGGCCGTTCGAGTGCCGCGCCGCCTCGTGTGCCAACTGCTCGGCCATCCTCTACGAGGGCGACGTCGAGATGGACATGGACCTCATCCTGACCGAGGAGGAGGTGGAGGAGCGCGGCATCGTGCTCACGTGCCAGTCGCTGGCGAAGTCCGACGAGATAAAGCTGATATACAACGCCCAGCACCTCGACTACCTGCAGGACCGCGTCATCGGCGTCCGGGAGGTGTGACGGCGCGGGCGGTGCCGTCGCCCGCGCCGCGCCCGGCAGTCCTTTCGAGTACTCTACGGCGCGGCTCGCGCCACAGTTCGGCCCTTCAGAGCCCCTCTAACGCCTCTGAAAGCCGCTCCTCGGGCGTCTCCGTCGCCACGACGCTCTCCTCGCGCTGGCGTCTGACCTCCTCGGCGTCGACGTCGATGCCTTCGTCGTCGAGCGCCTCCAACACGGCGGCCAACAGGAGCGCCTGCTCGTCGAGGCGCGTCTCGAGTTCGTTGATGTTGTTGAACGCCTTCTCGGCGAACGCCGTGAGCGAGTCCGAGAACGCCGAGAGGTTCGTCTCCGCCTGCTTCAGTTTCCGCTCGTTAAGGCTGATGCGCGCGAAGTTCTCCACCTCCTCGACCTGCCGTTCGAGCGACTCGAGTTCGTCGCGCACCTCGCCCATCTCCGACCGTATCATCTCCTCCACGAGTCCGTCGAGCCTCCCGTCGTCGCTCGGAGCGGCCGCGTCCGTCGCCGTCCCGTCCGCGCGAACGGCTTCGCTCGTCTCCTCGTTCGTCTCGTCCGGTTCCCCGTTCGCCGTCGGCGCCTGTCGTCGCCCGGCGGGCGTGTCTTGAGTTGCCATATGGTATCGATTGACAGTGTGCGTCAAATAAGTTTGGTCCCGGTCGCCGTCGGGGACGCCCCGCGGCCCGCGTCGCCGCGGTTCGCGCCATCCGACCCGTCGGCGACGCCGGTGGTAGTCCGTCGCTACTCCTCCATGGAGAAGACCATCAGCCGGTCGTCGCGCTTCCCGCGGCGGAGCCACCCGCTACCACCCGCCTGGATGGCGATGTACTGCTTCTCGGTCCCGGGGTCGTACCAGCTCATCGGACTGGACGACAGCGGCGCGTCGCCGGTGTCGAACTCCCAGAGCCGGTCGCCCGTCTCGCCGTCGTAGGCGATGAAGTCGCCGTTCTGGGTCCCGGCGAACATCAGTCCGGTGCTGGTGGCCATCGACCCGCCCCAGAGGTAGGTGTCGCTGTCTATCCAGTCGCGCCAGACGCGCTTGCCCGTCTCCGGGTCGATGGCCACGATGGCGCTGATGTGGTCGTTGTACTCGTCGGGCATCTGCTCCGCCTCGTCCTCGAGGATGCCGCCCCAGTACTTCTTGCCGGGCTCGAACTCCTCGACGCGCCACCACGCCTCCTGGGCGTTGTTGTGCATCTTCTGGTAGATGAGCCCCGTCTCGTGGCTGTAGGCGGCCGGATGCCAGTCGGTGCCGCCCATGCCGCCGGGCATGAACAGGCCGCGGCGACCCTCATCGATGTGGGGTATCATGCTGAACATGTTCAGCTGTTGCACCCCGGGGTCGCTGCGCGTCAGGAGCTGTCCGTTGTCTGCGTCCACGGTGTAGCACCACGCCGTCTTGCCGGCGTCGACCACCACGTCGCGCGTCTCGTCGCGGCCCTCGAACTCGAAGTCGTGGATGAGCACCCGCGGGGAGGCCGAGTCGTAGTCCCAGACGTCGTGGGGCGACTCCTGATGGAACCAGAGGCGCTCGCCCGTCTCGGCGTCGAGACAGAGCGTGCCACACGTGTTGCGGTTCGGCCCCGGCCGCACCGACCCGTCGAAGTCCGGTCCGGGGTTGCCGACGGGGAGGTAGAGCCGGTCGGTGCGCTCGTCGTAGGTGGCGGTCATCCAGTTGGTGCCCGCCGACTGGTTGATGCTGTCGCCGACCCACTCCTCCTCGGGGCAGGTCCGGGTGAACCACTCCTCCTCGCCCGTCTCGGCGTCGATGGCGGTGTGGAACCCGCGGACGCCGTACTCGCCGCCGGCGCTGCCGGTGTAGACGGTCCCCTCGTGGACGATGGGGGCCCACGTCGCGGAGTAGCCCCGCTCGTGGTCGGCGGTGCTGGCGTACCACTCCTCCTCGCCGGTGTACCGGTCGAGGGCGACGACGCCCGAGTCGAGCGTCGTCATGAATATCTTGTCTTCGTAGACTGCGACGCCGCGGTTGTTGTCGTCACAGCAGAGCACGACGTCCGACGGGACGGCGTACGTGTAACTCCAGAGCACGTCGCCCTCTCGCGGGTCGATGGCCTTGACGTGGTTCGGGCCGTTCGACTGGTACATCACGGGCGGGTCGCCGGGGACGACGATGGGAGTACCCTCCATGCTTGACCCGGCGCCCACCTTCATCTCGTACTCCAGTTCGAGGTCGCCGACGTTCTCCTTGGTGATTACGTCGGCCGTGGTGTAGCGGTGCTGCTCGTAGTTGCCCCCGTACATCAGCCACGCCTCGTCGTTCTCTCCCGACTGGCTCAGCATCTCCTGTGTGACGTCCTTCTCGGGGATGCGGTCGACGTCGTGTTGGTGGGTGACCGATTTCTCGGGCGATCCGAGAACCCGATATCCGTTGTCCGTCTCTCTGACGACCGTGTCTTGTGCGGCCTGAACGGCCCTGTCTTCTTCGATTGACATCGTTGATTTCGTTCGTGGTTCGTGGGTGGGGTGGTTCGCGCGCTGTCCGTCGTCGCGGCTCGTCTGCGGCCGTGGCTATCGGGTCTCTCTCGGCGCTCGCATCTCCTCCGTGATGCGGTAGGCGTCCTGACACACCTCCTCTTGGTTAATGATTAGTATCGCGGCCCCGGCGGTCAGCGCCGACGCGAGTTCGGCGTCGGAGAGGTCGTCCCGGTCCGGGTCGGCCACTTCGAGCGCCGCCCGCGTCGTGAGATACTGCCCCGCGAGCATGGCCTTCACGTCCCAGAACGTGTCGTCGAGTATCCGTTCGGTGATGAGTATCTGCTTCTGCCAGAGGTGGACGTCGAGCGTCTTCGTCCAGAGCAGCGCCCCGCCCAGCGCTCGCTGGTGGAGCGGCGGGACGTGTTCGACGTTGAACTCCACGTCCTCGGGGATATCGGTAGTCGGCACCCACCGCGAGAGCCGCCGGTCGTTGTTCGTCACGCTCATCACAAGCGCGGTCAGTTCCCGCTCGTCGAACCCGAGTTCCGTCATCTCCTCGGTCAACGGGTCGGACCGCACGAGTTCGCGCGCGGTGTCGCGGATGACTTCGGGCGTGAACCGCGGCATCTCCTCGTCGACGCTCTCGAAGAACCCGACGTCGAGGAGGTGGTCGTACACCCGCCACCCCGGTTCGACGAGGTCGCGGTAGAGCACCTCCGGTTCTTGCTCCCCGTCGGGGATGCCCGCCTCCCGGACCTCCGGCAGGCGGTCGACCTTCGACGAGACGTTCGACAGTTTGGCCTCCAACAGGTCCGCGTCGAGTCGCCCTTCGAGGCGACTCCGTATCTGCTCCCCCAGTGAGGCGAACGTCGGGTCGGTGCTCCCCTCGACCGACTCTCGCACGCGCGAGACCGTGAGTTCTCCCGACTCAACTGATTCGTCGACTCCGAGCGTCTGTACTAGCTGTCGTTGCTCTTCGGATGTGAGTTGTGGCTTTCTCGTACCGGCCATCGGACCACCGTGTCATATGTAATCATTATCCAAGATATAACTTGCCCCTCTCGAGGGGGCGAATCCCCTCTCGGAGGAGTTCAATTTAATGTCCGGGCGTCCGTGGGAGCGAATGACTTCCATGAGACTGAGGGTCACACCCCGGCGCGACGACGGCGGCGGCGAGGGCCTCGCCACGGTCGACCGGGACGCGATGACCGAACTCGACATCGCCAGCGGCGACTACGTCGCGGTCGACGGCCCGGACGACCGGCGCGCGGTGGCGCAGGTGATGCCCGGCGCCGAGTCGGGGACCGTCGGCCTCGACGCCCGACTCCGTCGGAGCCTCGGGGTCGGGGAGGGCGACGCCGTCGCCCTCGAACCCGTCGAGGTGGAGTCGGCCGACCGCGTCGGCGTCGGCATCCCCCGCGACGCGGACGTGGGGGAGAACCTCGCGCTCTACTTCCGCGACCGACTCGTCGGCCAACCCGTCCTGCGCGGACAGACGCTCGCGCTCTCGGCCGACGACGGCGCGGCGGCCGGACCCGACAACCTCCTCCCGGTGACTATCGTCCGGACCGAACCCGCGGAGGCCGTCGTGGTGCGGGACTGGACGCGCATCACCGTCACCTCGGGGCGGGGCGACGAGGTGACGGTCGACGACGGCCCCGAGGGCGCGCGCGTCCCCGCCGTCACGTACGCCGACGTGGGCGGCCTCGACGACGAGGTGTCGGCGCTCCGGGAGGTGGTCGAACTCCCGACGCGCCACCCCGACCTGTTCCGCGCGTTCGGCGTCGACCCGCCCGCGGGCGTCCTGTTGCACGGTCCGTCCGGCACGGGCAAGACGTTGCTCGCGCGGGCGGTGGCCGCGGAGGCCGACGTCCACCTCGAAGCCGTCTCCTGTCCAGAAGTCGTCTCGAAGTACCGCGGCGAGTCGGCCGAGCGACTCCGCGAGGCGTTCGCCGCGGCCGCGGACGAGGCGCCCTCCGTGTTGCTCCTCGACGACGTTCACTCCATCGCGGCCCCCCGCGACGAAAGGGGCGAGGGCGACGGCCGCCTCGTCGCGCAGTTGGTCTCCTGTCTCGACGAACTCGACGGACGCGACGGGTGCACGGTGGTCGCCACCACCGCCCGTCCCGACGCCGTCGACCCGGCCCTTCGCCGCCCGGGGCGGTTCGACCGCGAGATAGAGGTGGGCGTGCCCGACAGGGACGGCCGGGAGGAGATACTCCGCATCCACACCCGGGGCGTCCCCCTCGCTGACGACGTGGACCTCGCGGCGTACGCCGACCGCACGCACGGGTTCGTGGGTGCCGACCTCCGGAGCCTCGCCACCGAGAGCGCCATGCACGCCGTGCGTCGCCTGCGCGACGAGTTCGACCTCGACGCCGACGACCTCGGCTCGGCCGTCTACGACGCGGTGACCGTGACCGACGCGGACGTGGACGCCGCCCTCCGCGACACCGAACCCTCGGCGCTCCGCGAGGTGTTCGTGGAGGTGCCCGACGTGTCGTGGGCGGACGTGGGCGGCCTCGACGCCGCCAAGACGCGCCTCCGCGAGACGGTCCAGTGGCCGCTCCAGCACCCCGAGGCCTTCGAGCGAGTCGACCTCCGCCCCGCGAAGGGCATCCTGCTGTACGGCCCCCCCGGGACGGGCAAGACGCTCTTGGCCAAGGCCGTCGCCAACGAGGCCGACTCCAACTTTATCTCGCTCAAGGGACCGGAACTGTTCGACAAGTACGTCGGCGAGTCCGAACGCGGTGTCCGCGAGGTGTTCTCGAAGGCGCGCGAGAACGCCCCCGCGGTGGTGTTCTTCGACGAGATAGACGCTATCGCCACCGAACGCGGCCGCGGCGCGGGCGACGCCAGCGTGGGCGAGCGAGTCGTCTCCCAACTCCTGACCGAACTCGACGGCCTCGAAGCGCTGGAGGACGTGGTGGTCGTCGCCACCACGAACCGCCCGGACCTGCTCGACGACGCCCTGTTGCGCCCGGGCCGCCTCGACCGGCACGTCCACGTCGGCGCGCCCGACGAGGCCGCCCGCCGCGAGATATTCGGGGTCCACACCCGGACACGGCCGCTCTCGGGGGTCGACCTCGACCGCCTCGCGGCCGAGACGGACGGCTACGTGGGCGCGGACGTCGAGGCCGTCTGCCGCGAGGCGGCGACGCTCGCCGTGCGCGAGTTCGTCGGGTCGGGCACCGACGCCGACGACATCGTCCTCCGCCCCGACCACTTCGACCGGGCGCTGGAGGAGGTGTCCCCCGGCGGTGCAGGCGGGCGCGACCGGTTCGCCCCGCACGAGGACGTCCTCGGTCGCCCCGAGTGACCCCGTTCCCGTCTCGAACCGTCCTCCGACCGGGGTGACTTCCCCCGTTTCGGGCGGCGTTAGACCGTTCACGACGCCGTCGGTTCGACGGTCGTGACAGTTAGAATTCACTCTCTTTCTGTGACGATCGGACTTCTCGACCAGCCGGCCGTAACGTATATCAGTTCACAAACCCGGTCAACGCTGCATCATAATTTAAAATTTCCACGGAAATGGGGGGATAAATGGTCGTTGCCATTGCCCTTATCCCTGCGAATCCCCGAGTGCGGGTATGGTCGAGATGTACTTCTGTTCGCTGTGCGACAAACAGCTGTTCGACGAGCGGGAGATGTACTCCCACCTCGCGTCGCACGACGAACTGAACCAGATATGGCGCAACGGACGCGTCGAAGCGGCGAGCCAGTAGCAGAAACACGCGGCGAGAGACGGACGGTTTTCTCGGCGGGTCACGCTCGGCCCACGACGATGACGTACCGCCGCCCACCGAGCGAACGCTCCGCGACGCTCGTCACGTCGAACCCGGCGTCGGCCACGAGGCCGCGCCAGTACGTCGCCGGGTCGGCCTCGGGGTCGTGCGGGAGGGGGAGTTCGAGGAGGCCGAGCGTCCCGCCGGGGACGCAGACGCGGCGCGCCTCGGCGAGCGCTCGCCGCGCGTCCGCCGCGGGGAGGTCGTGGAGCACGCGGCACGCGGTCACCACGTCGACGGCGTCCTCCGCCACCGGCAGTCGCGCGGCGTCGCCGCGGAGCACCTCGGCGTTGAGGCCGGCGCGCGCCGCGTTCCGGCGCGCGAGGTGGGGGCCGTTGCCGAGGATTATCCGGTCGTCGAACACGTCGACGCCCAACACGTCGCAGTCGTCGGGGACGGCGGGAGCCAACCCCACGAGCGAGCGCCCGGTGCCGCACCCCACGTCGAGGAGGCGCGCCGCGTCGGACAGTGGCAGTTCCGCCGCCAGCGCCTCGTACTTGCGCGTCTCGACTCGCCACGGCGGCGGCCCGGCGAGGCGGCCGACCGCCCGCACGCCGGTGCGCGCGCCCCAGATGCCGACGCCCGCCGCGAGCGCTCGCCCGAGGCGGGAGTCCCACCGTCGGAGTCCGCGGACGCCCAGCGCGACGGCTACCGCGCCGAGGCCGACCGCACGCGCCCGCCGCCGCCAGTGGTAGACGCCGAAGTTGTACCGCACGGTCCGGGGTTCGACGGCGGCGGTATTCAAGGTTCGGCGTCGGCCACCACCGCGTCGCTACGGCGCGAGGTGGCGGGCGGCGACCGACTCGCCGTCCCCGTCGGCCACCACCGCGGCGTCGGCCACCACCGCGCCGCAGTCGTCGCAGACCGCCTCCGCCACCCGGTGGGCGCGCTGACAGCAGGGGTCGACCTCCCGTTCGGTCGCCGTCACCGCCCCGCCGCATGCCGGACACCGGTCGAGGAGGAGGCGAAGCCCCGTCAGGGCGGACCGCCGCCGGTCCCGGTCGGCGTCCGCCCACCCGTCGAGGCGGTCCCGGAGGAGCGACCCCGCCGCCGCGTCGGCCGCGAGAGCGGCCGTCGACGCCCACCGCACCGACGCGCCGCCGTCGACGACGAACGCCGCCTCGCCCGTCTTCGAGACGCTCTCAGCGTCGAACAGCACTCGCACGTCGTCGGCCTCCGCGCCCCGTTCCCGTACGTGCCGGGTCTCGGCCAGCCACGCCTCGCGGAAGTTGGGTGCGAGCGTAAGTTCGTCCGCCCCGTCGCGGGTCACGACGCCCGCCGCCTCCAGTCCTGTCTCGTCCACCCCCGGCGAGTCCGGGACTGCCGCAGTGTCCGACCCGCCGGCCGTCGACGCGACGGGGTCTTTGCCGAACGCCCGGAGGAGCCACGGCGGGAAGTAGCGCCGGGTCAGCGTGGGCGTCCCGGGTACGAGATAGCCGCGGAGATATATCGCCGCGGCCGCCGCGGCGAACGCCGCCGCGCCGTGCGCGGGCCGACCCACCGCGCCGACGGCCGCCGCTCCCACCGCCGCGATGGCGACGTTCACGACCGTGCAGGGGAGACACCGGTTCTCGCCCGTGTACTCCGGGCGGCGGAGTCGCCCCGCGATGTCCGTCGGCGGCATACCCGGCGGATAGGTACCGCCCGTCGGGACATAAATCTCCGGTCGCCGGCGGCACTCGTCCCGGCCCCCGCCGACCCCGCGCCGAATGGTATAACTCCCCGCGTTCGAGATACCGACCATGACGTTCGAGGCGTCGCCAGCGCTGGTCGGTACCGTCGCATTCCTCGTCGGCGTCGTGGTCGTCGTCGGGAGCGTGGAGGTGTTCGTGGAGACGGTTGCCGAGGCGGCACTCGGCGTCGGCGTCTCGGGGTTCTTCCTGACGGTGCTGCTGGCGGGCACGGACTTGGAGAACGCGGTGCTCGGCCTCGCGGCCGTCCTCGACCGTCTGCCGGACCTCGCCCTCGGGACCGTGTTCGGCGAGGCGATGTTCGTCCTCGGCGCGGCCGTCGGTCTCGCGGGCGTGCTCACCCCCTTCGAGACGGACGTGCCGCGGGCGTACCTCGCGCTCATGCTCGGGTCGCCCGCCCTCCTCGTCGCCCTCTCGATAGACGGGACGCTCACGCGCCTCGACGGCCTCGCGCTGACGCTCGCGTACCTCCCCCTCGTGGCCGTCGTCTACCGGCGGGAGCGGAGCGCCGACACGCGCTACCTCGGCGCCGAGAGCCCGGAGGCGATGCTCGACGACGACGACTTCGACGTCGACCTGGACCTCGACTTCGCCGAGGGCTTCGAACCCGAGCGGCTCCGCCGCTTCCGCGAGCGAAACGAGGGGACGTTCGCCCTCGGCGCGGCGGTGCTGTCGGTGGCCGGCATGACCGTCGGGTCCGAACTCGCGGTGTCGGGCGCGCGCACCCTGCTCTCGGTCCTCGGCGTCGGCGGCCTCGCGTTCGGCGCGACGGTGGTGAGCTTCGTCGCCTCGCTGGAGGAACTGTTCCTGACCGTCGAACCCGTGCGCCAGAACCGCCCGCACCTCGGCGTCGGCAACGTCGTCGGCAGCACCCTGTTCTTCGTGACGGCCAACGCGGGCGTCATCGCCCTCGTCTCCCCCATCGACACCGGCGGCACGGTGCTCACCGTCCACTGGCCCTTCCTCCTCGCCGTCCTCGCCGTCGTGGGCGGCGTCCTCTACCGCGGCCGGGTGGGCCGCCCCGCCGGCGTCCTCCTCCTCGGGACGTACGTCGCCTACGTCGGCGTCGTCCTCGCCGGCGACCTCCTCGCGTAGACCGCGCTTAAAAGATCCGACGGAATAGTTTTTGTAGGCGGCGTCCGTGGGTGACGGTGACATGCAGACGGAGCGCTCGCCGAACACCGCCGTCGTCTCGGGGGACTGACGGGTGGCGTGGGACCGACGAGACGGGGCGACCCCGCGCCGGAAGCGGCGGCGCGAGCCCCGAGGGGACTCCGGAGCGGACCGACCCGCGGTGTCCGACGAGGTGCGTCCCGACTCGGACGGGCGCGTCGCGTTCGCCCGCCGGACGCGCCGGCGCCTCCGCCGCGCGTGGCCGCCGCTCCTGTTGCTCGTCGCCGTCGTGGGCGCGTGGCACCTGACCGCCGCCCGCCTCGACGCGCCGGCCGTCGTCTTCCCGTCGCCGCTGGACGTGTGGCGAGCGCTGGTCACGAACGCGCCCACCCTGCTCGGCGACGCGGCGGTCACCGGCCTCACGGCGGGTCTCGGCCTCCTCGGCGGCACCGCGGCGGGCGTCCTCCTCGCGTTCGGGATGGTCCGCTCCCGGGCGTTCGACGCGCTGGTCCACCCCTACCTCGTCGCCCTCCGCATCGCGCCGCTGGTGGCCGTCGCCCCGTTCCTGTTCCTGTGGTTCGGGCGCGGCGTCGGGTCGCGGGCGCTCCTCGTCACCACCCTGACGGTGTTCCCGGTCACCGTCTCCTCGGTCGGCGGCCTGCGCGCCGTCCCCCGGGAGTACGTCGACGTGGCCCGGTCGGCCGGCGCGTCGGAGCGGCAGGTGTTCCTCCGCGTCCGCGTGCCCGCCGCCGCGCCCAGCGTGTTCGCCGGCGTCAAACTGGCGGCCGCGCTCTCCGTCGTGGGTGCCGTGGTCGCCGAGTTCGTCACGCTCACCGCCGGACTGGGCTACCGCGTGTTCGTCGCGTCGGCGGACCTTCGGACCGCCCGGGCGTACGCGGCGCTCCTCGTCCTCGCCGCCCTCGGCGTCGCGTTCTACGCCGTGCCCGCCGGTCTCGAACGTCGGTTCCGGCGGTGACTACTCCGCCTCCCCGCGCCCGTACTTCCAGTTCGCCCGCCGTTCGACCGCGGCCACGAGGCCGTAGAGGGTCAGCCCCTCGGCGAACAGGACGACGAGGGCGGCGAACATCACGTCGGTCTGGACGTCCTCCATCGCGAACAGTACCAGCGCTCCCAGCCCCTCCGTGGAGACTATCCACTCCGCCACCACGGCGCCGACCACCGCCAGCGCGACCGACTGGCGCAGACCCGCGAACACGTCCGGGAGCGCGTACGGCAGGCGGAGGTGGACCGCCGTCGCCGCCCGCGAGGCGCCCACCGACGCGAACAGGTCGGCGTACCGGTCGGGCACGGCGTCGAACCCCGCCACGGTGTTCACCACCATCGGGAAGAAGGACACCAGCGCCACGAACCCCGCGCCCGTGGCGAACCCGGTCCCGAGGTAGATGAGGAGGACGGGCGCGACGGCGAGTTTCGGGAGGACCCGCACGGCCACGAGGTAGGGCAGGACCGCGCGCCGCAGGAGGGGGACGTGCGCCACCGCCACGCCGACGGTGAACCCGCCGCCGACGCCCGCCGCGCCGCCGACGAGGACGCGCGTCGCCGTGACCCGCGCGCTCCGGGCGTAGAGTTCGGGGTTCCCGGCCAGTCGCGCGGCCACCGCCCCGGGCGCGGGGAGCAGGTACGCCGGGACGGAGAGCGCCGCCGTCGCCAGCGCCCACAGGAGGACGCCCGCGACCAGTCCCCCGACCGGGAGCGTCACCGACGCCCCGGGGACACGGTCGGCGACGCTCACGTCAGGCCTCCTCCCGGAGGGCGGCCCGCACGGGGGCGACCTCCCGGCGGAACGCCTCCGTCTCCAGCAGTTCCCGGTCGCGGGGGCGGTCGAGGTCCACGTCGAACGTCGCCGCGACGCGGCCGGGGTCGCCGCCCACCACCACGCACCGGTCGCCGAGGAGGACGGCCTCGGGCACGCTGTGGGTGACGAACAGTACCGTCTTGCGCTCCCGTCGCCATACGCGCGCCACCTCGACGCCCATCCGTTCGCGGGTGAGTTCGTCGAGTTCGCCGAACGGTTCGTCCATCAGGAGCACGTCCGCCCCGAGGTGGAGGGCGCGCGCGATGGCCACTCGCTGGCGCATCCCGCCCGACAGCGCGGACGGCCGGGCGTCGGCGTACCCCGCGAGGCCGACCCTGTCGAGCAACTCGCGCGCGCCCGCCTCGTCCGGCGGTTCGCCGGCCAGCCGGCGGAGGAACGTCACGTTCCCGAGGACGCTCTTCCACGGCAGGAGGGTGTGGCGCTGGAAGACGAACCCGAGGTTACCCCGCTCCTGCGCCCGGTCGGGCGGTTCGCCGTCGACGCGGACCCGCCCCCCCGTCGGGGATTCGAGGCCGCCCACCGCGCGCAGGAGCGTCGTCTTGCCACACCCCGACGGGCCGACCACCGTGAGGAACTCCCCGGGGTCGACCCGGAGGTCGACGTCGGCGAGGGCCGTCGCGCCGTCGTACGCCACCGTGAGGTCGTCGACGGTTATCATGCGGACGCGAGAAGCCCTCCCTGTTCGAGCGCCGTCTCCAGTCGTCGCCACCCCTCGACCGTCTGCCAGCCCCAGCCGTGGGCCGCCACGTCGGTGCTCGCCCCGAACTCCGACACCGCCCGCACCGCGTCGTCGACCGCTCGCTCGTCGGGTTCGCCGTCGCGTTCGACCGCCCGGACGGCGGCGGCGGGGTCCGTCGCCGTCGCGTGCCAGCCGTCCACCGTCCCCGCGAGCAGCGCCGCCAACGACCCCGGTCGCTCCCGGACGGCGTCGGCCGTCGTCACGAGCGTCGGCCCGTAGATGGGGAACCGGTCCGCGACGGGGAGGGTGTCCACCGTCACGCCCTCGGCCTCCAAGTCCGGCGGGTCGGTTATCGACCCCGTCGCCACGTCGACCCGCCCGAGTTCGAGCGCGGTCCGCTCCTCGCCGGCCACGTCCACGACGGTCACCTCGTCCAGCACGCCCGCCTGTGAGAGGAAGAGCCGCCCGAGCAGTCCCGTCTCGGCGTCGACCGGCATCCCGACCCGTCGGCCGCGCAACTGGTCGACGCGCTCCAACGGGCCGCCGAACGCCTCACGCGTCGTGTACAGTACCGTCATCGACCGTTGGTAGAGGGGGGCCAGCGGCACGAGCGGCGCGCCGTCGACGAGGTGGCGCACCGCCGTCGCCGCGCCCGCGAGGGCCACGTCCACATCGCCGGTCAGGACGTGCCCCACGGCGGCCCCGGAGCCGACGTACGGCCGGACGTCCACGTCCAGTCCCCGCCCGGCGTAGCTCCCCTCCGCCCGCGCGGCGTAGAGGGGCGCGTGGAGCGCGTTGGGGTGCCAGTTGAGCCCGACCGTCAGCCGCTCGCGCTCCCCGCCGTCCGCGTTCGGCGCGGAGAAGACGGACGCGTCGTCGCCGAACGGCGGCGGCGCGTCGGGGGTGTCGAGTTCCCGCGCGATACGGACGGCCCGGCGGACGAGTATCGACGCGTGCGTCCGGTACACCCGCCGCGCCGTCTCGGCGACGCCGCCGTTCGCGCGCCACGCCTTCGGCGGCCGGCCCGTCTCCGTCGACGCCGTCGTCTCCTCGACGTGTCCCCGTTCGGCGAGGGTGGCCAGCGCCTCCGAGACGGCGCGCCGGTTCAGCCCCGTTCCGACGCGCACCGTGAGGCGGACTGCCGGGTCGTCGGCGTCCGACTCCTCCTCGCGCAGGAGGAGGTACGCCAGCACCCGCGCGGCGTCGTCGCCGAGTCCGCACGAGAGTGCGTCCACCAACTCGCGGTCCTCCGGCGCGAGCACGAGGAACTCCCGGGTGTGCATGCGTGATACTCTCTACCGGGACACCATAATACCTCCCGTCGGCAGGGGCGTGCCTCACCGCCGGCGTCTGTAGGTCGTCGGAACGACCTTGCTGGAAGCGCCGGATACTCCCGTGGCGCGGCCGAACCCCGAGGCGACATGACATCGGAGATGACGGCGCACGTGATAGAGTCGTTCGGCGACCCCGACGTCTTCGAACGGACGACGGTCGAGACGCCCGACCCAGGGCCCGAGGAGATACGCGTCGAGGTAGTCGCCTCCAGCCTCAACCCGGTGGACTACAAGATACGTCGGGGGGACCTGCCCGACTTCGCGCCGGAGTTCCCGGCCGTCCTCCACTGCGACGTGTCGGGCGTCGTCGACGCGGTGGGCGAGGACGTCGAGGCGTTCGCGGAGGGCGACGAGGTGTACGGCATGCCCGGCGGCGCGGGCCGACAGGGGGCGCTCGCGGACTACGTCGTCGGCCACGCGGGGACGTTCGCGCACGCGCCGGAGACGCTCTCGCTCGAAGACGCGGCGGCGCTCCCGGTCGTCTCGCTCACGGCGTGGGAGATGCTCGCCGACGAGGCGTCGGTCGACGTCGGCGACGACGTGTTGGTCTACGGCGCCAGCGGCGGCGTGGGACACGTCGGCGTCCAAGTCGCGCGCTGGTTCGGCGCGGACGTGATCGCGACGGCCTCCAGCGAGGAGAAGCGCGCGTTTGCGGCCGACTTCGGCGCGGACGCCACCGTCGACTACACCGAGACGGACGTGGCCGAGTACGTTGCGGAACACGCCGACGGCGACGGGTTCGACGTGGTGTTCGACCCCGTGGGCGACGACCACCTCCAGACCGCGTTCGAGGCGGTCCGCCCCTACGGCACCGTCGTGACCACCGAGTCGAGTTCGACGCAGGACCTCTCGTCCATGCACGCCAACTCGCTCGAACTCGGCGTTGTACTCGTCATCCTGCCCGTGTTGCTCGGCGACCGACAGGAGCGCATCGGCGAGGAACTCGAAGACATCGCGTCGCTGGTCGACGACGGCGCGATTCGGCCGCACGTCGCCGAACGGTTCGCGTTCGACGAGGCGGCCGAGGCCCACCGACGGGGCGAGGCGGGCGACTTCCGCGGGAAGCTACTGCTCGTGAACGAGTAGGGCGCGACACCGCGCCGACCCGGCGCGGCGAACGCAACAGGTCGAATTCGAGGCGCGTACATCGACATTTGTTCGTTCGACGACGCAAGCCGGACCGCAGGCATCTTATTCTACGCGAATGGCTATAGAAGAAATTGTATCTACGGAGATAGGCAAACTTACCGTTAAAATAGAGTACTACCACACTTCGCTCGGTCGGTTCTTCGCTCTCGGGACGTCTCACGAGCCGACCAGTCGACGAACGGAAAAGATTGGACCCTACCACGTCAGTGTCGCCGGCGGCTCTCGGTACGCCGTCGGTCGGTCCGGCGGGATCGGCGGGGACGCGAAGACGCTCCAACCCCCGTTCGAGAGGGGCCATTACACCAGTAAGCGCGTCTTGATAGCTTTCGCCGCCGCCCAACGTGGCCTTTCTCGGGTTCCACGCCGCTTTTCGGCGTCGTAAC
Source organism: Haloferacaceae archaeon 50 (assembly GCA_046097085.1). Lineage (GTDB taxonomy): Archaea > Halobacteriota > Halobacteria > Halobacteriales > Haloferacaceae. The sequence continues at coordinate 110,488 of CP175570.1, forward strand.
ATCGGATAAATATCCTGTGGCCAATGCGCGTGTGTTCCTCTTACGGGTTGTACCGATGAGACCAACTCGGAGACGGACACTCGCGTCGCTGGCGGTCGGGCGAGGCGTCGTCGGACGACCGACGTCGGCGGATTCGCCCGCGTGCGTCCGGATGCCGTCGACCGGGGTCATCGGTGAAGCTTTATTGCGTCGATCGAAGATATACGTTAGCGAGCACCATGACTAACGCTAGCGCTTCCAGCCTTCGGCCGGCGGTCGGCGACGGGACCCGGCGCGTAGAGGGTCGCGACGCACAGACGGCGAATTTCGCGGCCGGACGAGCGCTGTCGGAGACGGTCCGGACCACGCTGGGACCGAAGGGTCTCGACAAGATGCTCGTCGGCTCGGACGGGACGGTCGTTGTCACGAACGACGGGGCGAGCATCCTCGACCGGACCGACACGGACCACCCCGCGGCTAAAGCGATCGAGGAGGTCGCGTTCCAGCAGGAACGGCGCGTGGGCGACGGTACTACGACCGCCGTCGTCCTGACGGGGGAGTTACTGACCGAGGCGCAGTCGCTCATCGAACGAGGCCTCCACCCGACGAGCGTCACGGCGGGGTACCGGCGGGCCGCCCGGCGGGCGCTCGACGAGTTGGAGGAGTGCGCACTCGAAGTCGACCCGGACGACCGGGACGAACTACTCGACGTGGCGAAGACGGTCGTGACCGGCAAGTGGAACGAGCGCGCGACCACGTTTCTCGCCGGCCTCGCGGTCGACGCGGTGCGCGCCATTCAACGCCGGGGAGTCGTCGACTTCGAGCGGATCACCCGGAAGGCCGTCGCCGGCGGCTCGGTTTACGGCTCCGAACTGGTCGAGGGGTTGCTCATCGACGTGGGGAGTTCGTCGACGGACGTGGTCTCGCCCGAGACCGAGGTTCCGCGCCGGTTCCGAGACGCGTCGATAGCGCTCGTCGACGACCAGCTCACGATCGAGACGGTCGCCGGACAGGGCACGGTCAGCCTCGACTCCCCCGAGCAGTTGGCGGCGTTCCGACGGCACGAAGACGAGGTGTACGAGACGTACGTCGAACAGATCGCCGACGCGGGCGCCGACGTCGTCTTCTGTCAGAAGTCCATCGACGACCCGGTTCGCCACTCGCTCGCGACCGAGGGGATTCTGGCCGTCGAACGCACCCGACAGGACGAACTGTACAAGCTCGGCCGTGCGACCGGTGCCCGGCACGTCGCCTCGGTGGACGAGCTGACGCCTTCCGACGTCGGCCGGGCGAGCGCGGTCGAACTCCGACCGGTCGCCGACCGCGACCTACTCGTCGTGACTGGCGGTGCGGAGTTCGATCAGGTGTCGCTCCTCCTCCGCGGCGGGCCAGAGCACGTCGCCGAGGAGACAAAGCGGGTGATCGACGACTGCTTCCACGTACTCAAACTCGCGGTCGAGGAGCGACGGATGGTTCCGGGCGGCGGGGCGACCGAGGTAGAACTCGCACACCGGCTTCGGGACCACGCACAGGGCGTCGACGGGCGGGAACAGCTCGCGATAGAGGCGTTCGCAGACGCGCTCGAGGTCGTCCCGCGGACGCTCGCCGCGACGGCCGGCCTCGACCCCGTCGACAGCCTGCTCGAACTCCGCACCCGCCACTTCGAGGGCGAGCGGACCGCAGGTCTCGCACTCGACACCGGCGAGGTAGACGACGCGGCCGCGAGGGGGATACTCGAACCGCTGGGGGTCAAGCGGCTCGCGGTCGCCAGCGCCGAGGAGGCCGCGAACGTGATCGTCCGCGTCGACGACGTCATCACCGCGTCGCCCGACGACTCGACGGCCCAGGACGAGGAGGACCACGACCACGGCTCGGGGCTGGTCGAGAGTACCGAGGGGTACCCGTGGGCCGTGGGTCACTCCATGAGCCACGACCACGGTCACGGGCACTGACTCGGCGACGGCTCGACGGCGAGGGCAGTCGGACGAGAGACGGCGGGGGCGAGGACCGTCGGGCGACCGGGCGGCGATAGCGGGACGACGCGCTCAGGAGGGCTTCGCGACGTCGCCGCGGTCCGTCGGCGAACTCCCGTCCGCGAGCGTGTCGGGGTCGAAGTCGAACTCGAATATCTCGTTCGGAACCGACACGGTCACACAGGTGTTGGGCAGGTCGACGATGCCGGCGATCCGGCTCTCGACCGGGGCCGTGCTGAGGATGATGTACGCCTGCTCCTCGGTGTAGCCGAAGTTCGTCATGTAGTCGATGGCGTCGAGGCAGGCCCTGCGCATCCCGATAGTGGAGTTCTTGTAGTGTTGCGTCCCGTCCTCGTCGACGGAGTAGCCCTCGAACACGACGTAGTTGGCGAAGTCCGGATCCTGGTACCCGGGCTTGAACAGGGCGTGGTCGGTTCCCATCTTCTGGACGCCGTCTTTGATCACGTCGACTCGCATGTCGATCCACCCGGCCATCTCGATGGCGCCGCAGAAGGTGATCTCGCCGTCACCCTGCGAGAAGTGGAGGTCGCCCGTGATGAAGTTGGCCCCCTCGACGAACACCGGGAGGTACACCCGCGACCCCCGACCGAGGTTCTTGATGTCGCAGTTGCCGGCGTTCTCCCGCGGCGGTATCGTGCGGGCGGCCTTCTCCGCCGCCTCCTCGACCTCGTCTTCGTCCATGTCGCCGAGGAGCACCTCGTTCGGCTCCGGCGGGAGCGCGAGAGGCGGTTGCTCCTCGCCGGTCTCGTGGTTCACGGCCGTCTCCGCTTCGGGCCCCCGTTCGATGAGTTCACGCTCGCGCTCGTTCCACTGCTCGAGGAGTTCGTGCGACGGTGCGGTGCCCACGATGCCGGGGTGGGCGCATCCGGGGAACCTGACACCCTCGACGTGCCGCGAGTGGGTCATCACGCCGTCGAGTTCCCAGATGGCCTTGCGGGCCTCGGGGAAGTGGTCTGTCAGGAAGCCGCCGCCGTTGTCCAATTCGAAGATACCCGTGAACCCCCACTCGTGGTCCGGGAACGGGCCGAGGTCGAGGATGTCGACGACGAGTACGTCGCCGGGTTCGGCCCCCTCGACGGCGAACGGTCCGCTCAGGTGGTGGTTCGGGTCGAGCCGCATGTCTCGGATGTCGTTCGCACTGTCGTCGTTCACCACCTGGTTACCCGTCCAGTCAAGACACTCCACCCGGAACTTCTCCCCCGGTTCGAGCGTCGCGGCCGGCGGCACGTCCGGGTGCCACCGATTCACGATCGGACTCGACTGCTCTTCTGGCGGTTCGTCCGTGTCCACCTCGAATACTGTCTCTGGCATGACCCGGGATAACTAGCCACCCACGGACGTAAATAATTAATTAGGCAGAATAGGAAACTAAAGTATCACGTTCATAGCGAGAGTGGACTAGTGAGAAAACGCATCCGAAAAAAATGGTGTCGGTAGCCCAACGTTCTGTGACGAGACGAGTGGACCGTGGGGATAGCGCCCCGTGTCGCTCCAGGGCTCACCATCCCTGTCGACGAACTAATATAGTGAATAATAGTGAAGTATTTATGCCGTACCGGGAAACAAGTACAGTGGGGTGAACGCGGAGGTAAAAACGATGCCACTGTACGAGATACTCGGAATGGGCCTGCTGTACGTCGGTGCCGTTCTCATCGTGAACGGTATCTGGCTCCTGGGGAAAGGCGAGGACAAGGACGTCGCAGTACTCAACTTCTTCACCGGGGGGATCACGTTCTTGATCGCCGTCTGGTGGGCGTTCGGCGGCGACTTCTCCGAGGGAAGTCCGTTCAACGCCGCCGGCACGCTCCTCTTTTCCTTCACGTATCTGTGGGTCGGATGGAACGCGTACCACGGGCAGGAGGACCAGCGGTCCCTCGGGTGGTACTGTATCTTCGTGGCGGCGGTCACGCTCCCCACCGGATGGCTCGTCCTGCAGACGGGCGACGTAGGACTGGCGGTACTCTGGTGGATCTGGGGCGTCCTCTGGACGGCGTTCTGGGCCTTGCTGGGGCTCCAGCGTACGGAGTGGACGACGCCGATTGCGTGGTACACCACCGCAGTCGGCGTCGTGACCGGCGCGGCCGGGTACGTGATGGCGGCGGGGTTCTGGCCGTGGGGGTGACGTCGACGGCGGCCGAACGACCGTCCCGTCCGACGGTCGCTCGCACCGATCCTCGGCCCACCCCGTCGACAGTGACCACCTTTTTGGTCCGACGCGGCGAACTCTAGCCGACGGCCAATGCCCGCAGGAGACTCTCTACCCGCCATTGACGGGTGTATCGAGCTCTATCTCGCCATCGACGACGCGTTCGACACGGCGTCGTTCGACCTCGACGACCTCGACCGTGCTCTGTCCCCGACCGGACCCGACGGCGTCTCGTCGCGGGACCGGGAACGGCGACGCCGCCTCGACCTCCTCGTGGCGTACGGCCTCCTGACCCGAACGGACGACGGGGCCTACCGCGTCCGGTGTGTGTCCGACGCGGGCGTCGCCGAGTGGGAGCGAAAGGCTGCCGCCCGCGCCCGAGAACTCCACCGGCGGACGCGGCGACGTGCGACGGCCGGACGGCCGTCCGCCGGCGAGTCGAGCGACCGCACGCCGACGGTGGTCCACGCCGGCGAGGAGTTCCGGAGCGTGTTCGTGGACGGCGACACCGACTTCGACTCCGTCGTGGCCACGCTCGCGGCACGCGGCGACGACGCCGAGTCCGCCGGCGTCGTGTTCCGCGCGCCGGGCGAGGCGGCGAACCGCGTTCAGCGACTCGCCGACAGACTCTGTGACGACGAGACGGCAGCGGAGACGACGCTGACGGACCGCTTCGAGAAGACGCACACCGACCTCGTCGGCGAGGACAAGGACGCACTGGAGTTCCGACTCTTCCTGCGCAAGAGGCGGTGAGCGTCCGCCGGCGACGCCGCGACGGGCGAGAGCGGTCACTCGTCCGACCCGACCCGTTCCACCCGCCGGACCGCCTCGTTGACGGTCCATCCGCCGGACTGGAGGTTCTGCGAGAGGGAGAGGCGGTTCCCGTCCGGGTCGGTGACCGTGACCGAGTATCGGTCCGTGGCGACTACCTCGTACGCCGCGTCGCGGTCGTTGATCCGTATCCGATCCCCCTCTTCGACGTCGGCGAGGCGTTCGGTCAGCGCCTTCGGCGGAAGCCGCGACTCTCCCGAGCGGTTGGGCGCGTCGTCCTCGTTCATCACTGTCGGAGTCGCGTCCGAAGCTACATATTCGTTACCGTACCTCATCGTCGTGCGGCGCGGACCGCCGAACGGTCCGCGTCGGTTCCGAGCGCTTCCGCCCGATTCGCCGCACGGGACACCCGGCATTTAGTGACATTTTACTCACCCTTAGTAAGACTTAACGCCCGCTCTTTGAAACTTCTAACCTGCGGCTCAGCAGGAGGAGACACTATGCCCGAAGTACGCTTCGAGGTAGACGTCGACGAACCCCCCGACGAACAGCCGGGTGCGAACCCGTTCAACAGGTGGCACCCGGAGATAGAACCGGCGGTCTCCGCAGAACCCGGCGAGCGCGTGCGTCTAGAGTGCCTGGACTGGACCGGCGGCCAGATAACGGACAACGACGACGCCAACGAGGTCCGCGACGTCGACCTGAATCAGGTTCACTACCTGAGCGGCCCGGTCGAGGTTGAGGGCGCCGAACCCGGCGATCTGCTCAAGGTCACCCTCCTCGACATCGGCGCGCTCAACGAACGGTGGGAGTACGGTTTCACCGGCATCTTCTCCCAACAGAACGGCGGCGGCTTCCTGACAGACCACTTCCCGGACGCGGCAAAGGCCATCTGGGACGTCGACGGCACGTTCGTCTCGTCTCGCCACATCCCCGACGTCCACTACGAGGGGAAGATTCATCCGGGTCTGATCGGCACTGCCCCCTCGCAGGATCTGTTGGAGGAGTGGAACGAGCGCGAGCGGGCACTGATGGACAGACACGAGGAGGATCCGGACTCCATCCCGAACCACCCCACCGGCGAGTCGGAACCGCCGGTGGCGAACCCGCCCACCGAGGACGGTGCGCTCCCCGGCGAGGCGACGGGCGACGCGGCGGACCGTATCGCCGAGGAGGGTGCGCGTACCGTCCCGCCCCGCGAACACGGTGGCAACGCCGACATCAAGGATCTCTCGCTCGGGTCGACGATATACTTCCCCGTGTTCGTCGAGGGCGCGAAGTTCGGCGTCGGCGACCTCCACGCCTCGCAGGGTGACGGCGAGATCACCTTCTGCGGTGCCATCGAGATGGCCGGCTACGTCGACGTCCAGTTCGACGTGATAGAGAACGGGATGGAGGAACACGGCATCGATCACCCCGTGTTCGAGCCCGGTCACCGCGGTCCGAACTTCACCGACTACGTGGTGTTCGAGGGCTACTCCGTCACCGAGGACGGCGAACAGCGGTACATCGACTCGCACGTGGCGTACCGGCGCGCCGCGCTCGAGGCGATAGAGTACCTGAAGAAGTTCGGCTACACCGGCGAACAGGCGTACATGATACTCGGAACAGTCCCCGTCGAGGGCCGACAGAGCGGCGTGGTGGACATCCCCAACGCGTGTTCGACCCTCGCGCTCCCGAAGGCCGCCTTCGAGTTCGACGTGAGCCCCGACACTCTCGGTGCGTCCGAGGACCGCGGTCAGGTGCCGATAACCGACGACCCGCTCGGGTGAGTCTCGCGGCCGATTTTTTCGACGACACCCCCGGCATACCGGCTCACTCCTCCAGCGACGGCACTCGGTCGTCGTCGCCGAGCGTCCGGCGTATCGCCGCCGTGAGGGGGACGAGTTGCTCGTCGTCGACCGCGTCCGTCTCCGCGTCCCCAGTCGACAGCGCGTGGTACCGGGCGGCCGCGAGCAGCGAGAGTCGCATCACGTCGTCCGTCGTGAGTGTCCGCGACCCCGCCTCGTCGTTGAGTCGGTCGCGGACCTCGCTGACCGTGTCGCGTGTGTCCATCGACATCGTGAGCGAAACGCGGAACCGGTGTGGGACGTCCTCGTGGAAGCGATCCACCGCCTCGCCGACGTTCGACTCGCCGCCCGTCATCGAGACGGAGAGACGCGGCGTCAAGGCGTAAGTGTTTGGGAGCCGCAGGGGCGTCGTTCTCACGCGTCGCACGCCGCCGATAGCGTTAACTCGCTCAGCGAACCTATCGACACTGTCACACCGCGTGGACCACCGTTCCATGGCTACCGACCATCCCGTACTCAAGGTCGAGGTAGTGCTCCTCGTAGCGATGGGTGGTGCGCTCGGAGCCAACCTGCGTTACTTCGTCGGGACGCTCCTCCCGGGTCTCGGCGGCACGTTCGTCGCGAACGTCGCGGGGTGTTACCTCCTCGGGTTCCTCCTCTACGAGGCCGTGTACACCGACCTCATCGCCGAGGAGACTCGCGTCTTCTTCGGCACCGGTTTCCTCTCGTCGTTCACGACGTACAGTACGTTCGCCGTCGAGACCGTCCACGCGCCGCCGTGGCTCGCCGTCGTCAACGTCGTCGCGAGCTACGCGGCGGGGTTCGCCGCAGTGGTCCTCGGCGGTCGCACCGCGTCGTCGTGGGTCGACCGGTCGGCGCCAGAAGCGGAGGTGGACGAGTGATGGCCAACCCGGCATACCTCGTGGCCGTCGGCGGCGCGGTGGGCGCAGTGCTTCGCCACTTCGTCGGTCAGACCGTCGAGTCCGAGTCGTTCCCGCTCGGCACGCTCACCGTGAACGTCGTCGGCAGTTTCGTCCTCGCGGTCATCACCTTCCTCGGCGCCGGCGAGGACGTCCGCCTCCTCGTGGGGACGGGGGCGTGCGGGTCGTTCACTACCTTCTCCTCGTTCTCGTTCGACACGGTCCGGCTCTGGGAGACCGACACGCCGGCCAAAGCCGTCGTCTACGCAGTCGCGAACCTCGCGGGAGCGCTCGCCGCCGTCGGGTGCGCGTGGCTCGTGACCTGACGCGTTCGGTGCGGGCGTCCGGCCGCCGTCGTCCGAGTCCGCGAGGTGACACGAGTCCTGCGGATATCGACGACTGCGCCGCACTGACGCCGTCGTATCACCTCCACAGACGACCGAAGCGGTCACGTTCTCGGAGGCCGGTCGCTACGCGGGTCGACTGCTCCCGACCCCGCGGGGGGTGTCCGTCGGTGCCTCTGACATCGCGCTTCGTTACCGACCAGGTTCGTGCTCGTTGGCAACCGTGATTAATAGTTCTACTGTCGTTACAAGGTCGAATTGACCGGCTGTCGGGTCGAGGTAACGACTGCTTACCGACCGAGAGACGGCTACCGCCACGACCGAACTCTCCGTTCCCCGTCACTGTTCGAGATTCGAGAGGGACGCGCGAATTCTTACGGCCGTTCGGAGCTGTATCGTGCAGTAAGCGTCGAGTACTCGAAGTGAGACGTTGCGTACGAACCGGCCGTTCGACGTCGGAACTCCGCACTTCTCCTCGTACAGAACAGGCTCATTGCCGCCCTCTCCGTCTACCGCGTATGAGTCGGAGCGCTCTGTGGGCCCTCGGCCTCGCGTTCGTGACGCTCGGCGCCGCGCAGGTGGCCGTCGAAGGGGAGTCGATGGGCCCGTGGTGGACGGTCGTCGGTCTCGCGCACATCGCGTTCGGCATCGTGATGAACCACCGCGGCACGGGACTGACCGTCGGCGACGAACTCCCGACGGAGGAGGACGGCTAGGCGACCTCTCTGGGACCGTGGCGCTCCCGCGCCCGAACCTGTCCGTCCCGTCGACACGACCTCCGGGCAGACCCCGGAGAACGACGTCCGAGTCGGTCAGTCGTCGGCGGGGGTGCGGTCCTCGCCGGTGGGTTCGACGCTGACCTCTATCTCGGCGGCGGCGGCCTTGTACTCGGGTATCTTGGCGCGTTCGTCGAGTACGTCGTTGGTGAGTCGGTTGGCCGAGGCGGCCGCGAAGTGCGGCGTGGTCCAGATCGAGCCCTCCTTGATGTCCTCGGTCACCTGCGCCTTCACCGTAATCTCGCCCCGGCGCGACCGGAGTGTGACCTCGTCACCGTCTTCGATACCGTAGCGTTCGGCGTCGTTCGGGTGGATGTCGACGAAGTTCTCGGGGTGGCGGCGGTCGAGCGTGGGCGAGCGTCGGCTCATCGTGCCCGTGTTGTAGTGCTCTTCGAGGCGGGCGGTCGTGAGTATCAGCGGGTACTCCTCGTCGGGAGTCTCCTTCGGCGGTTGGTGGCGCACCCCCTCTATCTGCCCCAACCCGCTCTCCGTGTCGAACGACTCCTCGTAGAGGAACTGGTCGCCCTCGTCGCCCGGTTCGTAACACGGCCACTGGACGCCCTCCTCGCCGAGGCGGTCGTAGGTCATTCCGTGGTAGGAAGGGCACACCTGCCGGAGTTCCTCGAAGACCGCCTCGGGTCCGTCGAACCGGAACTCCTCCTCGCTGAACAGGCGGCTCCCGACCTCCATGAGCACGTCGAGGTCATGTTTCGTGTTCTCGTGAACCTTCTCGACGGGGCGCATGCGCTGGACGCGGCGGTCGGTGTTGGTGACCGTGCCGCCACGTTCGGCCCACGTCGTGGCCGGGAGCACCACGTCGGCGTACTTGGCGGTCTCGGTCATGAAGATGTCCTGTGCCACCATGAACTCCAGTTCCTGCAGACGCTCTTCGACCCGGTTGCCGTCGGGTTCGCTCATGACGGGGTTCTCGCCCATGACGTAGAGGCCGTGGACGGAGTTGCCGGCCTCGTGAGATATCTCGACGTTGGTGAGTCCGGGTTCGTCGGGCACCTCGAAGCCCCACACCTCCTCGACGCTCCGACGGGCCTCGTCGTCGTCGACGAGTTGGTACCCCGGCAAGACGTTCGGCATCGCACCCACGTCGCAGGTGCCCTGGACGTTGTTCTGTCCGCGGAGGGGGTTGACGCCCGTGCCGGGGCGGCCGAGGTTACCGGTGACGAGCGCGAGGTTGATCTCGTTTTGGACGTTGTCGACGCCGCAGGTGTGCTGGCTCATCCCCATTCCGGTGAAGATGGCGGCGTTGTCCGCGGTCGCGTACTTCTCTGCGGCCTCCTCGATATCCTCCAGCGGAATGCCGCACTGTTCGGCGGCCTCCTCCTTGTCGAAGTCTTCGAGCGTCTCTTCGAGGTGTTCGAACCCCTCGGTACGTTCTCGGACGAACTCCTCGTCGACCCAGTCGTTCTCCAGCACCGTCTTGAGGACGATATTGAGGAGAGGGATGTCGGTGCCGGGGTTCAACTGGAGGTGCATGTGGCGGTCGGTGTCGTCGATCTGGAACGACCGCGTGGTCTTGTTGGCGTGGGGGTCGACCTGGATGACCGTCGCGCCCTCCAGCACGGCTTGCCGGAAGTACTGACTGTTGGCGATGGGGTGTTGCTCGCCCGGGTTCGCCCCTTGAATCCAGAAGACATCGGCGGATTCGCGCAGGTCCTGCATGCTGTTGGTCATCGCGCCTGCCCCCAGCGACGTGCGGAGCGCCCACACCGTGGAGGCGTGGCACATGCGGGTGCAGTTGTCGACGTTGTTGGTGCCGTAGCGGCGGGCGAGTTTCTGGAGGAGGTAGTTCTCCTCGTTCATGGTCTTCGAGGAACCGAAGAAACCCATGGCGTCGGGGCCGTGATCCTCGCGGATGCGCTCTAACTCGCCGACGACGCGGTCGTAGGCCTCCTCCCACGTTGCCTCGCGGAACTCGCCGTCCTCCTTGATGAGAGGGTCCGTGAGTCGGTCCTCGTGGTCGACCACTTCGGTGGCGGCGCCGCCCTTGATGCAGACGCGGCCCTCGTTGACGGGCGCGTCGCCCCACGGCATGAACTGCATGTCGCCCGGTTCCTCGCCGGAGTTGACTTGGATACCGCAGCCTACGCCGCAGTACGGACAGATCGTCTTCACCGGTTCGCTGTCGTCACCTGACATCATATCTCACCTTAGTAACGAGGTTCGAAGCCACTCTACAAAAAGCTCCGGTTCGAGCGGATGAGTGCCGCCGCGACGGCGTCGAGTGAAAACGTTCACGTCCGGCCGCCGCCTCTGTGCGAGTATGGAACTCACGCGGTCGCTCGTCTCGGACGCCGCGGCGGCGTATCGGGAGGAGGAACCGCTCTACGCCGTGGAGCGAGAGCAGGTGGAGACGCTGCCCGCCGCGTTCGAGTCGGGGAAGTTCGGCCGGCGCGACGCGGAGTGGGTCGTCCGGTGGTACTACCGGCGGTATCTGGGCGAGTACCCCGACGTCGACCGTCGGGCGGCCGAGGAGCGGTTCGAGCGGAACGACTCGGAGACGATTCGCGCCGCTGTGCGTGAGGCGGCCGACGCGGCCGACGGCGTGGCGCGCCTGACGCGACTGTCGGGCGTCGACGTGCCCGTAGCGTCCGCGTTCCTCATGTTCGCCGACCCGGAGCGGAACGTGGTCACCGGCGAACGCGAGTGGACGGTGCTTCGGGAGGCGGGTGCGCTCGGAGACCCCTACCCCGACCCGCCGTCCGCCGGGGAGTACGAGGCGTATCTGGAGGCGTGTCGGTCGCTGACGGATCGCCTCGATTGCGACGGGTGGACGCTCTACACCGCGCTCTGGCGACTCTGGAAGCAACGGCGCGGGTGAGGTCCGGTCCGTCACGCGCCGTGGAAGCTCTCCGGAGACGCGCGGCGACTCAGAGCACCGACTCGCACTCGAAGGCCGCGTCGACGTCGTCGCGAACGCCGAGGAGGTCGGCGACCGTCGGCGCGACCGCGCGCGCGTCGACTTCGTCGGCGTCGAGGGCGGGCGCCGCGGGCCCGCCCACCCCGAAGACGCCGCGCACCTCGGGGTCGGTGCGGCCGTGCGACCCGCCGACCCGCGTCGGGTCGAGCGACACGGACCCGTCCTCGCTCAGGAACAGTTCGCAGGGGTCGAACCCCGGCTTGGCGTGGATGTCGACGCTCGTCGCGTACGGCGGGGCGGTGCCCTCGGGCGGCCACCAGTAGTACTGGAACCACGCGTCGCGGTCGGCGACGAGGACGAGTTCGCCCGCGCTCGGGTGGCTCTCGGCCGGGTCCGGCGTCCGAACCTCGTCGACGCCGTCGAGTCGTTCGAGGGCCGCCCGGGCCGCGGGGACGGCGTCCGCGTCGGCGTAGACGTGCGCCGCCTGATGGTCGACGAGCGCGAACGCCCGCGACGCGGACAGGTCCACGTCGCCGTCGTCTTCGACTTCGAGGAGACCCGCCTCGCGCAGCGCCCGGTTCGGGAAGGCCGGCCGTTCGACCGCGTGGAACCCGTACTCGCTCGTGACGGCGACGGCCGTCTCGTCCCAGCGGTCGTCGGCCTCGAGTGCGCCGACGAACTCGCCCGCCAGCGAGTCGACGACTTCGAGTTCGTCGTCGAACGCCGGTCCCGGGCCGTGCTTCAGACCCGCGTAGTCGAGGTGGGGGACGTACACCCAGAGCAGGTCCGGGTCGTACCGGTCGACCGCCTCCCGGGCGGCCGCGAGAATCCACTCGCTCCCGGCGCGCCCGGCCGCCGGACCCCAGTAGTTGTGCAGGGGGAAGTGGCCGTACTCCTCGCGCATCGCGTCGTAGAAGCCGTCGGGGTTCGACCAGCAGTTCATCTCCACGAGGTCGTTGTTCTCGTCCTCTATCGGCGACGGCGTCATCGCCACGTCGGCGCTCGTCCCGACGAGGTGCTGGAAGAAGAGGGCGCCGGTCGTCACCCCGGCGTCGCGCGCCGTCTCCCAGATGCGCTCGCGGTTCCGGCCGTCCCGCCCCCAGAACTCCGCCGCGTCCGCGTCGCGGTCGTACGCGCCGTTGGCCACGTCGCCGTGGGCGGCGGGCGACCGGCCGGTGGCGAGCGTGGTCTGGGAGGTGACGGTCACGGCCGGGAACGGCGGTCGAAGCGGCGCGGCGTCGCCCCCGCAGAGCGACGACAGCGCCGGCGTCCGCTTGGACGAGAGGTGACGGGGCTGGAGGCCGACCACGTCGAGGACGACCACCCGCCCCGCGCGGCCCCCGTCGCTCACCGCTCACCTCCGTCCGCGCGTGCCGGTGGCGATCGGGGTCGGGACTCGCCGTCGGCGTGGCGGGCCACGTAGTCGCGTAGCACGTCGAACTGTCGGGAGAGATCGTGTTCCTCGATGCCCTCGGGTGACTTGAAAAAGGACGCGAGGTGGGGGAGCGCGCCGGCCGCGCCGCGTTCGTCCGCGTGCGCGACGAGGCGCACGAGGTCGAGGACGAGGGGCGCGGCCAGCGCCGAGTCGGCCCCCTCCCACGTGAACTGCATCGTCATCTCGGTGCCGAAGAAGCCCCTAAAGTGGACGTAGTCCCACGCGGTCTTCCAGTCGCCGAGCGACGGCGTGTAGTCGATGCGGACGCGGTTGTGGAACTCCTCGCCGAGGATGCCGTCGAGCACGTCGCCCTTGCTCGCCAGCTTTCCGGCCTTGTTCTCCTCGTCTTCCAGCACCTTCCCGTCGTCGTTGCCGAGGACGTTGTGACCCTCCCACGCGAGCACGTCGAAGTTGCGGGCGGCGAACATGGGGCCGAGCGCGGTCTTCACGAGCGTCTCGCCCGTCTTCGCGTCCCGGCCCGCGTGCGGGACGCCCTCTCGCTCCGCGAGTTCGCGTAGCCCGCCGAGCGACGCGCCCGCACTCGGCGTGAAGTTGACGTACGGGTGGCCCGCCGAGAGCGCCGCGTACGCGTAGAGCGAACTCGCCGGCAGGTCGGGGTCGCCGGCCTTGACCGCCGCCTCGAACGCGTCCAGCGTGTCGTAGCGCTCCGGGTCGGCGAGCGCCGGTTCCGTCGACGCGAGGTTGACGACGACGACCCGGTCGAGCGAGTGTCGCTCGCGGAACGCGCGGAGGTCCTCCCGAATCTGCTCGACGACGCCCGCCGCGTCGGCGTCGAGCGTCCGGTCCGCCAGCGCGTCGACGGCGCGGCCGCAGTTCACCGCCGTCCCCGTCTCGACTTCGCGGTCTATCGCGGTCAGGTCGTCGGCCACGGCTTCGACCGTCTCGGGCGTCGGCGGTCCGCTGCGGGCCATCTCCCGGGCGCGCGAGAGCAGCGAATCCTCGCGTACGTCGTGGCCGCCGAAGACGAACCCTCCCACCGGCGGAAGGTCGAGTCGCGCGCACGGGTCGCGTTCCGTCACCATCCCCGTCGTGCCGACGACGCCCGCGGCGACGGCGCGCGCGCCCACGACGGCGCTCGTTGCGACGTTCCCGCGCGCGCCGACGAGCCAGACCCCCGTCTCGTCCGTCTTGCTTCCCGGGTCGGCGCCACAGTTCGAGTCCGTGGTGTCAGCCATCTTTCAGCGATAGTGAACGTCAGTACTTCGTTATGAAGAGCCAACCGCCGCGCCCCGGCCGCCGCCGCCCATCGAATCCTCGGTTCGAGGGCGTGCGCGCCGCCGAGCCGACGGAAGAACTCCCCGAACTACCCGGAGAGACGCGTTACGACCGTCCTACCCGCGGGTAGCGGTGGTATATCTAAGCCCGTCGGAACGAGTTTGTCAATCGAATGCGAGTAATCGACCCTCACATGCACATGGTCTCGCGCTCGGCCGACGACTACCGGCGGGCGCGCAGGGCGGGCGTCGAGTGCTGCATCGAACCCGCGTTCTGGAGCGGCACCGACAAGCGCCACCCCGGTTCGTTCTTCGACTACTTCGAACACATCATCGACTTCGAGACGGAGCGGGCGGAGCGGACCGCGGGGATGGACCACTACGTCACCGTCGGCCTCGAACCCAAGGAGGCGAACTACCCGGAGGTGGCCGACGCCGTGCTCGAACGCCTCCCGGAGTTCCTCGACCGGGAGAACGTCGTCGGCGTGGGCGAAATCGGGTTCGACCGAGTCACCCCGGCGGAGGAGGAGGCGTTCCGCCGACAGCTCCGGATGGGCGAGGAGCGCGAACTCCCCATCATGATACACACCCCTCACACGGACAAGGCCGCGGGCACAGAGCGCATCGTCGAGATAATAGAGGAGGAGGACCTCACCGAGGAGCGCATCGTCATCGACCACAACACCGCGGATACGGTCGACATCTCCCTCCGGACCGACTGCTGGCTCGGGTTCACGCTCTACCCCGGCAAGATACCGACGGGGGAGGCCATCGACCTGTTGGAGGAGTACGGCACGGACCGGATGCTGTTCAACAGCGCCGCCGACTGGGACCCGTCGGACCCGCTGGCGGTGCCCAAGGCGCGCGACGAGATGCTCGACCGGGGGTGGGACCGCGAGGCGGTCCGGAAGGTGGTGTTCGAGAACCCCTACGAGTTCTTCGACCAGTCGCCGAACTTCGACTACGAGGCCTGAGATGCGGTTCGGCTTCTCCACCAACGCGTTCCGAGAGTACGGCCTCGCCGAGACCGTCGAGGTGCTCGCGGACGCCGGCTACGACGCCGTCGAGATACTGCTCGACGAACCCCACCTCTACCCCGCGGGGGCGGACGACGCGACGGTCGAACGCGTCCGGGAACTGCTCGACGAACACGGCCTCGCGGTCGCCAACTGCAACGCGTTCATGCTCTCCGCCGTCCCCCTGAGCGACCGGATTCGGGAGACGAAGTACGGCCGGGACACCGAGGAGTTCCACCACCCCTCGTTCGTCGAATGCGACGCGGCCGACCGACGGAAACGCGTCGAACACACCGAGGCGGCCCTGCGGACGGCCGCGGCGCTCGGCGCGCCCTCGATATCCATCCCGCCGGGCGGCCCGGTGCCGGCGGGGAAGTCCGACGAACGGGCGCTGGACGAGTTCGTCGCCGGGCTCCGGCGGGTCGCGGAGACGGCGGAGGAAGCGGGCGTCGACGTCCTCGTCGAACCCGAACCGGACCTGCTCGTGGAGACGTCCGACGACTTCCTCGACCTGATGGACCGGGTCGACTCCCCCCGCGTGGGCTGTAACTTCGACGCCGGCCACTTCTTCGCCGTGGGCGAGGACCCCGCCGAACTCGTCGACGAGTTGGCGGCGCACACCCGCCACTACCACCTCGAAGACATCCCCGCCGACAGGACCCACGAGCACACCCAACTCGGCGAGGGGGGGATGGACATCGACGGGTTCCTCGAAGCGGTCGCGGACGCCGGCTACGACGGGACGGTCACGGTCGAACTCTACCCGTACGAGGAGACGGCCGCCGAGACGGCCGCCGAGGCGATGGCGTACCTCCGGGAGCACGGCTGGACGTGACCGATGGCGGGCGCCCACCGCGTCGACGGCGTGCGCGACAGAGCGGCGGCGTACGCCGCGCTGGTCCGCGCGCCGAACCTCCTGACCGCGCCCCCGGACGTGCTCCTCGGGGCGGCGCTGGCGATGCTCGGCGCGAACGCCGGCGGGGGTGCCGGCGTCTCCGCGGGTCGCGTCGCCGGCCTGTCGCTGGCGTCGATGCTGCTGTACGGCGCGGGGACGGCGCTCAACGACTACGCCGACGCGCCGGTCGACGCCGTCGAGCGTCCCGAACGCCCGGTCCCGTCGGGCGCGGTGTCGCCCCGGGCGGCGCTCTCGCTCGGCGTGGGTCTGCTCGGCGCGGGCGTCGCCGTCGCGTTCGCGGCGGGTGGGGCGCGGTCGGCCGGCGTCGCCGCGGCGCTCGCGGCCGCCGTCGCGCTGTACGACTTCCCGCTGAAGGGGACGGCCGGCGGCTTCCTCGTGATGGGCGGCGCGCGCGGCCTCAACGTCGTTCTCGGGGCGACCGCGGCAGGCGGTGCGGTCGGCGTTCCGCCGCTCGCGCTCGCGGTGCCGGCGCTCGCGGCCGGCTACGTCGCCGCCGTCACGTGGATGGCTGCGGACGAGGCGACGGGCGGCGACGGGCGGCGGGCGCTGGTCACCCGGGTCGCCACGTGGCTGGTCGCGCTCGCGGTGCCGGCGCTCGGGGTTGCGCTCGACGCGCCGCCGGCGAACGTCGGACTCGCCGCGGCCGTGGCGGCGGCGTTCCTCGCCTCGACGGACCGCCCGCTCCGGGCGGCCCGGCGGTCTCCGACGCCCGAGCGTCTCGGCCCCGCGGTGGGCGCGTGCGTCCTCGGGCTGACCGTGTTGGACGCCGCGTTCGCGGCGCTCGCCGGCCTCGGCTGGGCGGCGGTCGTCCTCGGGTTCCGGCCCGCCGCGTCGGCGCTCTCCCGACGGTTCGACGTATCGTGACGCGAAACCGACCTCACCGACGAACGACCGCAAGACGACGGAGAACACGATGGTAGAACTAGCCTTCTCGACGAACGCGTACACGCGACACTCGCTCACGACGGCGCTCGAACGCGTGGCCGGTCACGGCTACGCGGGCGCGGAACTGCTCGCCGACCGACCCCACGCGTACCTGCCGGAGTTCGCGGCCGCCGACCGGGAGGCGGTGCTCGACACGCTCGACACGACCGGCCTCGCCGTCTCGAACGTGAACGCCAACACGGCGACGGGGTACTACTCGGACGCGCCGCCCTCCGCCTTCTTCGAACCCAGCCTCTGTACGGCCGACGACGCCGACCGCGAGTGGCGGATAGCGTACACGAAAGACGCGATAGACCTCGCGGCGGCCGTCGGGTCGCCCGCGGTGTGCGTGGCGTCGGGGACGGCGCTCCCCGGCAACCCGCCGGCGCGTGCGTACGACCGCCTGCTCTCGTCGCTCCGGGAGATTGCGGAGTACGCCGGAGCCAACGGGGTGGCGGTGGGCGTCGAGTTCGAACCCGAACTCCTCGTCGAGTCCGTCGACGACGCGCTGGCGCTCGTAGACGACGTGGGCCATCAGGCGTTCGGCGTCAACCTCGACCTCGGGCACGCGGCGGTCACGGGCGAGGACCCCGCCGACGCCGTCCGGCGGTGCGCGGGCCACATCACCGGCGTCCACCTCGAAGACATCCCCGGCGGCGTGGACGGGACGCACTACCACACCGTCCCCGGCGAGGGAGACATCGACTTCGGCCCCGTCTTCGACGCTCTCGACGACGTCGGCTACGACGGGTTCGTCACCCTCGAACTCTACACCTACCCCGACAGGCCCGACGAGGTGGCGCGGGAGTCCCTGCGGCACCTCCGTCAGTTCCTGTGACCGCACTTCGGCGTGACGGGGCGACGAGGCGACGCGTCACCGCCCGCACGGGACGTCCCGCGGGAGGCCGGCCACGTCGTTCGGGGACCGTCGGGGGACGGCCGGCGGTCGTCGCTGCGGCCGCGGCGTTCGGAACCGGTAGAAGCAGCAGTCTATTCAGACGGCGGCCCCTAACGACGCCGTGACGCTCGAAACAGACGTCCTCGTCGTCGGTGGTGGCGCGACCGGCTCCGGCGTCGCTCGTGACCTCGCGCTCCGCGGAGTCGACGTGACGCTGGTCGAACGCGGCGGGCTGACCAGCGGCACCTCCGGCCGCTCTCACGGGCTGCTTCACAGCGGCGCCCGCTACGCGGAGAGCGACCCGCGCGGCGCCGAGGAGTGCCTCGAGGAGAACGAGATACTCCGGGAGATCGCCGGCGCCTGCGTCCGCGACACCGGCGGCCTGTTCGTCCAACTCGACGGAGACGACCCCGACTACTTCGCGGCCAAGCGGGACGCCTGCGAAGATATCGGAATCCCCGCGGAGACGCTCGACGGCGACGAAGCCCGCGAGGCGGTCCCCGACCTCGCGCCCGAGACCGCGCGTGCGCTGAAGGTGCCCGACGCGGTCGTCTACCCCTCGCGTCTGGTGGCCGCGAACGCCGCCGACGCCCGGGACCACGGCGCGGCCATCCACCCCCACGCGCCAGTCGAGGACGTGACCGTGGACGACGGGCGAGCGACCGGCGTCCGCGTCGGCGGCGCCGTGGACGACCAGGTCGAGGCCGACTACGTCGTCAACGCCACGGGCGCGTGGGCGGGCGAGTTGGCCGCGATGGCCGGTCTCGACGTCGAGATGCAACCCACGCGCGGGGTGATGCTCTCGGTCGACTACGACGGCCTCGGCCCGGTGCTCAACCGCTGTCGGGCACCCGACGACGGGGACATAGTCGTCCCCCACGAGAGCGAGGCCGTCCTCGGCACGACGAGCGTCCCGGTCCGCGACCCGGACGACTACGACACCGAGGACTGGGAGGTCGAGACCACCGTCGACGAGTGCGCGGCCATGCTCCCGCCGGTCCGGGACGCCCCCGCAGTCCGGACGTGGTGGGGGGTCCGACCGCTGTACGCACCCGACGAGAGCCAACGCGACGGTCGGGGCATCTCGCGCGGGTTCTTCCTGCTCGACCACGCCGCCGACGGCGTCGACAACGTGGCGAGCATCGTCGGCGGCAAACTGACCACCTACCGCCGGATGGCGGCGGCGACGGCCGACCTCGTCTGCGAGACGATGGGCGTCGACGCCGACTGCTCGACCGCCGACCGGACGCTCCCGGGCGCCGACGACCCGAGCCGACTGGACGATCTCGTGGCCGAGTTCGACGGACAGGGGCCGACCGACGAGGACGTCGTGACGGCGCCCCCGTCGCCGAAGTAGCGGCCGTCTCTTCGGCGGTGTCGACACCGCGGCGCAGACCCGCTTCTCCGCTCGCCGTGGCTCACGAGCGACAGGGCCGTTCCGCCGTCTCGAACGGCGTGCCCGCGACGTGGGCGAAGTGGGACGAAGAGTGACGTCGTCCACCCCAGAATAGACCCTACAGTTTAGTAATCAGATGTGCTGTATATTAACGCATGACACAGAAGGGCGCAAACGAGTTCGACCACGACGTCGAACGAGCGGTCGTCACCGGGGCTACCGGGAGCGTCGGTTCGTGGGTGATCGACCGGTTGGCAGACGACGTCCACGTCGTCGGCGTCGACCGCGACCGTCCGAACGGGACCCGTTCGAACACGGAGTTCCGCGCCGTCGACCTGACCGACCAAGCCGAGATCTGGGAGACGATCCACGAGGCGGACCCGGACGCCGTCGTCCACCTCGCGGCCATCTCGGGGCCGTTAGACGACCCTGGAACCCGGGTGTTCGAGAACAACGTCATGGCCACGTACAACACGCTCGTGGCCGCCGGACGGGTCGGGGCCGAGGTAGTCTGGACGTCCTCTCAGGCCGCCTACGGGGCGCTCTTCGCGCGCGAACCGTGGGTTCCCGACTACCTGCCGGTCGACGAATCACACGAGTTCCGACCGGAGGACCCCTACGGAGCCTCGAAGGCGTGCAGCGAGCAGATCGCCGAGACGGTCGCCCGTCGCTACGAGGTGCCCGTCACGACCCTCCGGCCGGTCTCCATCTACGAACCCGGCGAGTACCGGACGCGACCGCAGCGCGAGGGGTACGACCTCTCCGAGGGGAAGTTGAGCGGTAACTTCTGGTCGTACATCGACGTTCGGGACGTCGCTCGAATGGTCGAAGCGGCCCTCGCCGCCGACTACGACGGCCACGAAGCGTTCCTCTGCGTGGCCGACGAGAACTTCTTGGGCTATCCCACGACGGAGTTGATCGAGGCGGCCGGCCACGAACTCCCGGCGGTGTGCGACCTCGAAGGTACTCAGGCGGCTTTCTCGAACGCGAAAGCCGAGGAACGGCTCGGATGGCGCCCCCAGCACTCGTGGCGGGAGGCCGAAGGAGCGGAACCCCCCGAACTGACGTGGCTCTGAGGGGTCTTCGGTCGCCTCGGTTTCCGCGCATCACTCCTCGTGTACGGCGGCGACGACCGGCGGTAACCCCGGGTCCCGGGAGTTCGCTCGCTCGTACAGCTTGTCGAGAAGCCGTTCGTGAGTTAGTTCGGCGCCCGTGTGCGCGTATCGGCGGGCGACCCGATACCCCATCCGCTCCAGTTCGTCGAGCACCGCCGTCGGGCCGAACCCGCCTTTGGCGGGGTGGATTTCGACTACGAGCGCGCTCGGACGGGCCGTGAGACCCTTCAGAATCGACAGCTCCGAGCCTTCGCAGTCTAACTCCAGCGTATCGCACTCCGGGAGTGCGGACGGTAGAATCTGCTCGACAGCGGAAACCGACGCGTCGCCGTACGGTTCGAACACGTTCGACCCGACCGCTTGCTCCAGAACGGACCACTCGGTCGGCACGCCGTTCAGGGCCAACGTCTCGCGGACCAAGGCCGCTTGCGAATCGCTCGCCTCGAACACGGTGACGCACCCAGTCTCCGACTCGCGGGCCGCACGGACCGCACTCACGCCGAAACCGCCGCCGACTATCACGACGTCGTCGCCTCGGTCGGTCACGGCGCGGTGGGACCTGACGACTCCTTCCTCGCCCCAGACGCGGCTGGCCGACGGTGGATAAAACGGTATCCAGCCCTCGTACTCGACGTGCGGATACCAAACGGATTCGGGCACCAGTACACCGCTAACGCGGTAGGGCCGAGTGACCGGGAATAGAGCGCAGACGAGGGAAGCGTACCGCAGCATGGCCCGCTCCCGTGTGAACCGGGTCGCCGTCACCGTAAGTGAACGGACCCCCCTCGCCCGGTGAATTTCCAAAGCACGGTGGAACAATCGTCGGAGACTGGCCACTCCCGAGGCTCTCGGCCGTCGACAAAGTACTTTTTTGACCGTCCGCTTTTCAGTCACCGGAACTGACCCGTCTCCCGGCTCTCGTCCGCCGACCGACGGACGAGTAGGCGCGCACGGCGAACGAGTCCGGGAGGGGTGATTGGCGGTGCGAGGACGCCGACGCGCCCGCAGTCAGTCGTCGTCTTCGGCCCCGTAGTCGTCGCCGAGAACGCGACGAGTGATGGGCTGGTCAAGTTGGCGTTCGACGTCGACGGCGCTCTCGCGGTGGCGCATCTTGGCGACCACGTCCCACGCGAACACCACGGAGCCGACGATTATCATGACGTCGCCGGGGACGCGGAGCCAGAACGACGTCTGGACGAGCGAACTGTCGTAGAACGCGTGGTTCATGAGCCCTTCCGACTGGAAGACGGCCTTCCCACGTTCGACCTGCCGTTCGCTGACTACGGTGTCGCCGGACGGACCCTCGACGGCGTTCGGAATCGGCGGTACCTGCTGCGAGGAGTACTACGCGCCGACGCTCATCACCACCAGGTTAAACAGGAAGACGACGAGGAGAACCTTCGCCAGCGTCTCTCGGGAAACCCGGACATCGTGAAACTCGAACTTTACGGAACTCCCCCGTCGTCGGTCCGCATCTCCCGAAACTCCGGCACGGAACGACCGCCACCATCTTGTCCTCAATCGGTTAACCAATCTAAAAAAGTACCGAGAATCCAATTTCTCTGACACGTACGACGTGTCGACCGTCGTAGATACCAGCAGTTACGGGCGAAACAGCCGACTTCTTAAACGCGAAGCGACTCGTGGCCTCTATGACGCATCCAGTGACGGACGGTTGGCGTCGATACCGGTCTATCCCCCTCATCTATCGCATCGCCGCGGCGTTCGTGGTCGGGGCGGTAGCGGGTATCGTCTTCGGCGAGCGGATGGCCGTCTTCCAACCGCTCGGCGAACTCTTCCTTCGGCTACTCAACATGCTGGTGGTTCCCATAATCGTCTTCACGCTCCTCACCGGCATGCGGCGACTCTCACCGGCCAAGCTGGGAAAGATAGGCGGTATCACCGTCGGACTCTACGCCGTCACGACGACTATCGCCGGCGTCATCGGACTCGCGGTCGCGAACATCCTTCAGCCGGGACGCGGTCTCGACCTCGTCAACGGCGAAGCGCAGTCACAGTCCCCGCCGTCCATCACCGAAGTCCTTCTCGGCATCGTCCCGAGCAACCCCGTCTCGGCGATGGCCGAGGGAAACCTCTTGGCGACGGTCTTTTTCGTCATCGTGTTCGGTATCGCGCTGACGTACGTGCGCGCCCAGCAGGAAGCCCTCTCCGACAGCGTCGACTCGATATTCGAGGCGGTCGAGGTCGGCACCGAGGCGATGTTCGTGGTCGTTCGCGGTGTGCTCGAATACGGCGTCATCGGCGTGTTCGCGTTGATGGCGTCCGGTATCGGGACCGAGGGCATCGGCGTCTTCTCGTCGCTCGGCGAACTCGTCGTCGCCGTAGCGATCGCCATCGCCATCCACATCGTATTCACCTACCTCATTCTTCTCATGGGCGTGGTCGTCGGCGAGTCCCCCATCGCGTTTCTCGCCGGTGCCAAAGACGCGATGGTGACTGCCTTCGCTACTCGTTCGTCGAGCGGGACGCTCCCCGTGACGATGACGGACGCCGACGAAGAACTCCGGATCGACGAGCGAGTCTACTCGTTCGCCCTTCCGGTCGGCGCTACCGCGAACATGGACGGCGCGGCGATACGGCAGGCGATCACGGTCGTGTTCGCCGCCAACGTCGTCGGACAGCCGCTGGCGTTCACCGAACAGGTACTCGTCCTCATCGTCGCCGTGCTCATCAGTATCGGGACCGCCGGCGTTCCGGGGGCGGGGCTCGTCATGCTCACCGTCATCCTCACGCAGGTCGGCCTCCCGCTGGAGATAGTCGGGTTCGTCGCCGGCGTCGATCCGATCCTCGGACGTATAGCGACGATGAACAACGTGACCGGTGACCTCGCCGTCGCTACCGTCGTCGGGAAGTGGAACGACGCTATCGACTTCACCGACGGCGTCTGGGCGCGTGAGTCGAACCGCGACTCCGGCATCCTCTCTAGCGGCGATTGAACCGCCCGAAGACGACGGCGTCTCGAACGGTGGATGCCCGTGTTCGCCTCCGTCGGCGCCGGATTTTCGACCGACGCTACGACAAGTCGTACTCCACGATCTCACTGGAGTCGCAGGCCGGGCAGACCTCGGTCGTCGGCGAGACGACAGTCCCACAACGGTGGCACTCGTAGAGTCGATCTCGATCCCTCGTTCCGTTCAGTAACCGACGTAGCGCTTCTATCATATGTCTGTAGATCCAGTTAGAGTTCTCTCCGCCCGACGCTCCGTTTACGACCCGGCTCTCGGTCCGTCCCGTGCGTCGGACGGTTCGTCGGCGGCGTTCCGCGACGGTCTCGTCCGACCGATCCTCGGTGACGAGTAGTCTGATCATAGTGTGAGGGGAGTGCGGGCCGAGGTGCCCTGAGCGTCTCTCTCCGAAGGAACTGGCGCTACCACGATATAAGCCATCCAAGCGGAGTGGAAGTGAAGGTTACTCGGGGAGACACGCTCGCCGATCTCCTCTATCACGCCGTTCGCCCGTTCTCTTCGGGAGTAGTTCGAGCCGTCTCGCCCACTCGTCGCGAAGCCGTAGACTAGCGAACCATCGGCTCGGGGGGTTCCGAATCTGAGACCGGAGGGTATCCGCTGAACGAGTCGCCGTCGGACCGTATCGGCTCAGTCGCACGGCGACAACTGCTACTTGCGAGCGGCGGACCACGCTCTTCGGCGGGAAAACCACGCACTCTATGCGGGCGGTTTCCGACCCGTTTCTTAAACCGGGTCCCGAACCCCCGATACCGATGCCCGAAAGACGTCGTATCACGGTCGAGGAAGACCAAGAAGTAGTCGCGGTTCATCACCCCGCACCGTCGAACGAGTGGTTCGTCTGCTGTCACGGCTTCGTCAGCGACAAGACCGGCAGCTACGAACGCCGCTGCGAACGCGCGGTCGAGAACGGTTACAACGCGGTTCGCTTCGACTTTCGCGGCTGCGGTGAGTCGACGGGAGCGTTCGTCGAGCAGACGTTGAGTTCGCGCATCGCGGATCTGCAGTCAGTCCTCGACCGTTTCGACCCCGGTTCGGTGGTCCTGTTCGGATCGAGTTTCGGTGCGAAGACGGCGTTTCACACCGCCGTCGGCGACCCCCGCATCGAGGCTATCGTCGGCCGGGCGCCGGTGACGGACAATCGGACGTTCGACGACGTTCGGGCCGTCGTCGAGGAGACCGGTTCCTTCGAGTACGACACCGGCCACGCCGTCGACGCCCGTTTCTTCGACGACTTCGGGCGTTACCCGTTCGATACGGTTACCGAGTCGCTGGAGGTCCCGGTGGCGCTATTCCACGGCCGGGCCGACGAGTCGGTGTCACTCTCCGACAGTCTGGACGCCGTGGCCGCCTTCGAGACTGACGTGCTGTTGCAGGTGTACCCCGACGAAGGTCATCGGTTCTCGGACACGGCCGAAGAGCGGATGCAACGCCAGCTATTCGACTGGCTCGCCGCCTTATAAGTAGTCCGTGCGACAGGGTCGCTAAGGGTCTCACGCTCGACGAAGCGGTCGAGCCGTACCGGTGTCGGTGATGGACGAGCGCAGTACCGTAAAATCGACGTCCCTTCGGGTGTCTGTCTCGCCATCTGCGTCTCCGGTGAACGTACGCCCTGTAGAAATCCTCTCAGTATCAACCTTTGTTGCGAGAACCACTTAAACGGGCTCCGATGCGAAACACGTCCTAGAGACCGAGGAGACTCCGGACGCGAGAGAGCAGTCCGCCCTGTAGTTCGAAGACCCGTTCTATCTCCTCGTCGCTGAGCGCGAAATCGAAGATATCGAGGTTCTCCTCCAAGTGCTTCTGACTCGATGCCTTGGGTATCGCTGCGACCGCGTCTTGCTGAATCAACCACCGGAGTGCGACCTGTGCCGCCGTTTTTCCGTATCGTCTTCCGACCTCCCGTAGAACCTCGCTGTCGGTGACACGTCCTTTGGCGAGCGGACTGTAGGCAGTAAGGACGACTTCGTTCTCGATGCAGAACTCGAGTATCTCGCTTTGCTCCTCGAACGGGTGATACTCTACTTGATTCGTCAGAATGGGTGTCTCCGATGCGTCTATCGCCTGTCGCATCTGTTCGACGGAGAAGTTACTGACCCCGATGTGCTCGACGGTTCCCCGCTCTTGGAGTTCGTTCATCGCCCCGATCGACTCTTCGATCAGAACGCTCCGACTGGGGGCGTGAATCAACAGGAGGTCGATGTCGGTCCCCAGACGGTCGACGCTCGCCTCGACTGAAGTCAAGACGTCATCGTGAGACAGATTTCGCCGGAGAATCTTGGTGACGAGGAAGACGTCCTCTCTCGGCACTGAGGAGTCCGCGATTGCACGTCCGACCGCCTCTTCGTTGTCGTACATCTGCGCCGTGTCGACGTGTCGGTACCCCGTCTCCAGTGCGCTTCGAACCGCCGTTCGGCAGGTTTCGCCTCTCAATCGCCACGTTCCGACTCCGAGCGCTGGGACGGTTACGTTCTGCGCGGTACAGTGTTTCACACTCTCGTTGGTCATGCCTGTGTTGCTCTCAGATTCGGCGTCAGAACGGATAATGTCTGCCCTAGACCAATAGAAAAGAATCTTTTACCCCGTCTCGTCTCCCAACTCGACTATGACGGAGTTCGACCCGGAGAAGTTCGAAGAGAAGTACGTCCACTACTTCGATGAACTGGAGACGGCGTATTCGAACGCGTATCAGCGTTTACACGGACGGTACGATTCGGAGCTCCTCCGTACCGTCGACAGACGGATACTCAGCGAAAGTGAACCGATGTACGAGGGCGACGGGGTGTTTAGCGTCGCTCTCCCCGCTGATGTCGACGAGCGTTTGCGGTCCCTCCCCGGAGACGAGGAGCGACTCGAAACGATTCTCGAGGAGTTCGTCGACGAGATCGAACGAGAACTCGTGCGCATCTTCGAGGTCGACGGCTGAGGCCCGCCGTCATCCGTTCTTCGGTGGACCGGTCTCTCGTCGGTCCGATGCCGTTCTGGTCGAACGGGGTCCTCTGACGTTCCGTCGTCCCGTCTCTACGCAGTATTCGACAACGGTCGCCCGACGGCCGAGTCGAAATCTACTCGTCGGTTGGTTCGCGTGCCGCTTTCAGACAGGGAACTCCCCGTACCGACCGTCTCGCGGGGAAT
This sequence comes from Haloferacaceae archaeon 50, assembly GCA_046097085.1. GTDB lineage: Archaea > Halobacteriota > Halobacteria > Halobacteriales > Haloferacaceae. Next base: position 137,137 of record CP175570.1, read on the forward strand.
CGAGAGCACTCTTTCGGACGTCGAGCGGTCCTCCTCGTCCCCAGGCCCGAATCCGCGGTCCTACCTCCGGGTAACGGTGCCGTGAGATGGCTCCATCGTTCGTGCTCGCCAGACGGCGTGGAGGTACCCCAAACTGGTCGTGATTATCACGCTAATCATGTCCACTCGCCATGGCGATTTACGTTGCTCGAATCGGACAGCTCACGCCTTGTACGTCCAGAAACGGGATTCCTCTCCTGACTATAAACGGTATTACGATATACAAAATATATAGTTCGAGAGATGTGACGCTCGACGCACCGAAACCTCTGCCCGACGGCGAGTAGTCACGTGTGGACGGAGGAATCGGCGGTCAACCGAGGTTCACGTCGACGGTCGCGTCGCGTTCGCCGGCGCAGTATATCGCCTCCATAATGCGCATGTCCGCGAGACCGTGTTCCCCGTCCGGATACGGGTCGGTTCCGGAGAGCACGCGGTCGGCGAAGTAGTCGAACTCCTCGGTCATCTGGTTGACGCGTTCGAACTCGACGTCGGTCGTCACGCCGGCGCGCGAGACGCGCAGGCCGCGCGGCCGACGGTCGAAGAAGGCGGGTTCGAGCGTTATCTCCCCCTCTGTGCCCACGACCTTCAGGTGGCTGGCGTGGTAGGCGGCCTGACTCGCGGTGCAGGCGGCGTAGACGCCGTCGGGGAAGGCCAACTGGAAGCCGGTCCGCTCGTCGGGGACCCGGTCGAACGCTTCGTGGCTAGAGTCCATCATGGCCTGTACGGCGACGGGGTCGTCGTCGAGGACGAACCGCGCGGTGTTGATGGGGTAGAGGCCGATGTCCATCACCGTGCTCCCGTAGCCGGCGAGGGCCGGGTCGAGTCGCCACTGGTCCGGGTTCGGGTTCACCTCGTCCAGCATCTGCTGGGACATGTGCCCGTGCATCTGCCGGGGTTCGCCCACGAACCCGTCGGCTATCAGCTCCTTCATTCGCCTGACGGCGGGTTCGGTGTGCATGCGGTAGCCCACCATCAGCGTCACGCCGCCCGCGTCGGCGGCGGCGACGAGTTCCTCGGCGCGGTCCACAGTCGCCTCCATCGGCTTCTCGCAGAGCACGTCCTTGCCGAGGTCCGCGGCCGTCTCGACGTACGGGAGGTGGAGCGCGTTTGGCGTGACCACGTACACGGCGTCGTAGGCGTCGGCGGCCGCGCCGTCGTGGAACTCCTCGTCGGTGAGGCCGTGGGCTATCGTGCCCGTCTCACGCGCGACGCTCTCGGCTTTCTCCTTCGACCTGCTCACGACCACGCTCGTCTCGCACAGGTCCGACTCCTCGACTGCGGGGATGGCCATCTCGCGGGTCCACCAGCCGAGGCCGACCATGGCCAACCGGACGGTCCCGTCCTCCATCTGCTGCCAGTCCCGGCGGGTGAAGTCGTCGAAGTAAGATTCGAGTTCCATCTCGTCCGTACTCCCCGACCGCGGGCCAAATAAACTGCGCAACGCACGGCCCGCCCGGGGCGGATTCCGGTATGAAAGGCGGTTCAAACAAACAAATCAAACAATTAGTGGTAACGAACGATTGAAACACCCCGTTCAAACGATTCTGTCATTCCTTTGAATCGCTACGGTACTACTGATCCGGGAAAAATCCGGCGACTAGACAGTAGTAGCCAAAGAGTGATAGGAATACGTGCTAGAAACGATTGATTGAAACGTTTGTAACGAGCGCTTCAAACTCCCACTCGTGCCAAAGATATACGAGAGACGGTTCGAGTAAACGCCCGCTCGCTCCGAGTGTTCGGGCCGTCAGCGTCTTCGTCGCTCGGCCGCCCGCCGTCGACTCAGGTTTCGATGATGTACCGATTCAGGACCGACTCCAACCGCTCCTGTCGACCGGACGAGACCGTCGGCTCCCCGGCTTCGAGGGCGTGGGCTTCCAGTTCTTCGAGTCCGACGTCCCCGCGCTCGATCCGCTCGCCGATGCCGCTGTCGTAACTGGCGTAGCGGTCGTCGACGAACTCCGCGAGCGCCCCGTCTTCGAGCATAGCGTGGGCGACTTCGAGACCGCGGGCGAACGCGTCCATCCCGGCGACGTGGCCGTAGAACAGGTCCCGCGGTTCGAACGACCCCCGGCGGACCTTAGCGTCGAAGTTGAGTCCGCCCGGGGCGAGGCCGCCGCTCTGCAGTATCTCGTACATCGCCAGCGTCGTCGCGTACACGTCGGTCGGGAACTGGTCGGTGTCCCAGCCGAGTTGGTCGTCCCCGCGGTTCGCGTCGACGCTCCCCAACGCGTCGTTGACGCGGGCGTACCGGAGTTCGTGTTGGAACGTGTGGCCCGCGAGGGTGGCGTGGTTCGCCTCGACGTTCACCGCGAAGTCGTCGGTCAGGTCGTACCGGCGCAGGAACTCGAGGACGGTGGCCACGTCGAAGTCGTACTGGTGTTTGGTGGGCTCTTTCGGCTTGGGTTCGAGCAGCAGTTGCCCGTCGAACCCGATGTCGTCCGCGTAGTCGGCGGCCATCCGGAGGAACCGCGCCATGTTGTCCTGCTCTCTGCCCACGTCGGTGTTCAGCAGCGTCTCGTACCCCTCGCGGCCGCCCCAGAACACGAAGTTCTCGCCGCCGAGACGGTCGGTCACCTCCATCGCCTTCTTCACCTGCGCGCCGGCACGGGCGAACACGTCCGCGTTCGGAGCCGTCGCCGCCCCGTGGACGTACTTGGGCTCGTAGAACAACTGCGCGGTCCCCCACAGCAGTCGGATGCCCGTCTCGTCCATCAGCGACGCCATCAGGTCGACTATCTCGTCCAAGTTCTCGTTCGTCTCCCGCAGCGTCTTCCCCGTGGGGGCGACGTCGCGGTCGTGAAAGCAGAAGTACGGGAGGTTCAACTTCTCCATGAACTCGAAGCCGGCCCGGACTCTGGCCTTCGCCTTCTCCGTCGGGTCGTCGATGTCGTCCCACGGTCGACGCATCGTCCCCGCGCCGAACGGGTCGGAGCCGTCCTCGGTGAGCGTGTGCCAGAACGCCATCGAGAACCGCAGGTGTTCCTCCATCGTCTCTCCGCCTATCTCCCGGTCCGGGTCGTAGTACTCGAACGCGAGGTCCGCGTCCGACCCGCTACCTTCGTACTCGATGCTCGGCACGTCGGGGAAGTACTCTGTCATGTCGTCTGTCTCCGTCGTATCGCGTGTGTCTGTCTCGCAGTCGCTCGCTCGTGCGGTCTGTTCGGCGTCGGTGTCGGCGTCGGCGGGGGTTATCGGACGGAGTAGCCCCCGTCGATGGAGATGGACTCCCCGGTCACGTACCACGCCGCGTCGGACGCGAGGTAGACCGCCAGCGGACCGATGTCCTCGGGCGTCGCCATCTCCTCCAGCAGCATCTCGCGCCGCCACGCCGCGGCCATCTCCGGGTCGGTCTCCAGCACCTCGTCGACCATCTCCGTCCGGACGTAGCCCGGATTGATGTTGTTCACGCGGACGTCCTCGCTCGCCCACTCGGAGGCGAGTTGCGACTTGAGACCCTCGACGCCCGCCTTCGAGGCGTTGTACCCGACCTGCGGTTGCGGGTGGTTGGCGACGAACGCCGAGATGGACGAGACGTTGATGATGGACCCGCCGTCCCCGGCTATCATCCGCCTTCCGGCGTGTTTCGCACAGAGGAACGCGCCGGTGAGGTTGACCTCGACCACCCGGTGCCAGTCGTCGAGCGACATCTCCTCCGCCGGGACGTTGACGGTGATGCCGGCGTTGTTGACGAGGACATCCACGTCGCCGAACTCCGCGACGGTCGTCTCGACCATCGCCTCGACGGCAGCCTCGTCGGTGACGTCCACCGGGACGGCCAGCGTCTCCGCGCCCGTCGCCGCGGCGAGTTCGTCGGCCGCCGCCGCCCCCGCGTCCGCGTCGCGGTTGGCGATGACCACGTCCGCACCGGCCTCGGCGAGGGCGCGCGCGATGCCCGCGCCGATGCCCCGGTTCCCGCCGGTCACGACGGCCGTCTTCCCGTCGAGTCGCAGGCGGTCGAGCACCGTCTCGGCCGCCGCGTTCGTCGGGTCGCCGTCCGTCTCAGCCATCGTGCCCGGGCCGGACTATCTTCTTCAGTCCCTCGGCGTTCGCCATCCGGTCGAACGCCGACGGCAGGTCGTCGAGACCTATCTCCTCGGTCACGAGGGATTCGGCGTCGATGCGCCCCGTCCGGAGGAGCGTCACCGCTCGCTCGAACGACTCCTGATTCAGCGCGTAGGTGCCCCGGAGGTCAACCTCCTCGAAGTAGGTGTCGAACGGGTTCACCTCCATCGTGGCGTCCTGCGACGGCACGCCGAAGATGAGCGTGTTGCCGCCCTTCGCGGTCATCTCGCGGGCCTGCCGGATGGTCGCCACTTTTCCGACAACCTCGATGCCGGCATCGACCGCGCCTATCTCGTCTCTGACCGCCTCCACCGGGTCGCGCTCGGCGGGGTCTATCACCACGTCCGCGCCGAGTTCTACCGCGAGTTTCCGGCGGTCGGGGTCGAGTTCCGAGACGGCGATGGGGGCCGCGCCGCGGTTGCGGAGCGTCTGCAACAGGAGCAGACCGATGGGGCCCGCGCCGACGAGGGCCACGCTGTCGCCCTGTTCGACGCCGCTCCGGTCGGCCCCATGGACGCAACACGCCAGCGGTTCCGCGAGCGCGGCCTGCCGGAACGGCAGGTCGCCCACGTCCTCGACGTTCGTGGCGGGGACGCGCACGTACTCGGCGAACGCGCCGTCGACGATGGTCTCGCCCGCGCCGCCGATGGAGGTGTTGTTCTCGCAGAGGTGGGTCGCGCCACGCTTGCACGCCGAGCAGGCGTTGCAGGGCACGACGGGGTTCATCGCCACGCGGTCGCCGACCGCGAAGCCGTTCACATCGTCGCCGACGGCGGCGACGGTACCGGCGCTCTCGTGGCCCAACACGAGCGGCGTCGGCACCTCGAACGACCCGTGGTACATGTGGAAGTCGGTCATGCAGACGCCGGTGGCGCCCACCTCCACCAGCACCTCGTCGGCGGCGGGGTCCGGCCGTTCGCGCTCCTGTACCTCTATCTCTTCGACGTCTGTGAGTGCTGCTGCGCGCATCGTCGTCATCGTTGTGCCACCCGGTTCTCGGCGTCGCCGCCGTGGATGGCGTCGTCGCCGTCGCCCTGTGACTTGATGGTCTCGCCGTTCTCGTCGAACAGGTGGAACACGCGCGGTTCGAACGAGAACCGGAAGCGCTCGCCCGGTTCGGGTTCGTAGTTCGAGTCGACGCGAGCGGTCCACTCGGAGCCGGCCAGTTCGAAGTAGAGGAAGTTGTCGCTCCCCATGGGCTCTATGACCTCCACGTCGGCCGTCTGGATGCGGTCGCCGTCCCGGCCGTCGGTGACGTGGGTCACGTCCTCCGGACGCACGCCGAGTTCGAGGCGGCGGCCGGGTTCGAGGTCGAGTCGGTCGGCCACGTCGCCGAGCGGGTACGAGAGCACGTCCTCGCCCGCCGTCGCGACGAGGTACGGCTCGCCGTCGCGTTCGCGCACCTCCACGTCGAGGAAGTTCATCGAGGGGCTCCCGATGAAGCCCGCGACGAAGCGGTTGGCCGGGTGGTCGTACACCTCGTTCGGGGGCCCCACCTGCTGGAGCTTGCCGTCGTTGAGGATGGCGATGCGGTCGCCCATCGTCATCGCCTCCGCCTGGTCGTGGGTGACGTAGATGGACGTGACGTCGAGCTCCTGCTGGAGTCGGGTTATCTCCGTGCGCATCTGCGAGCGGAGTTTGGCGTCGAGGTTCGAGAGGGGCTCGTCGAACAGGAACGCCTCGGGTTCGCGCACGATGGCGCGCCCCAGCGCTACCCGCTGTTGCTGACCGCCCGAGAGCTCCTTGGGCGTGTCGTCCAGCAGCGCCTCGATGCCCATCATGGCGGCCGTCTCCTCGACGCGCTGGTCTATTTCGTCGTCGTTCAGGTCCGACGAGAGCTGGAGCCCGAAGCCCATGTTCTCTCGGACGCTCATGTGGGGGTAGAGCGCGTAGTTCTGGAACACCATCGCGATGTCCCGCTCGCGCGGGTCGAGGTTGTTCACGCGGGTGTCCCCGATGGTGATGTCGCCGCTCGTGACCGTCTCGAGGCCGGCTATCATCCGGAGCGTCGTCGACTTGCCACAGCCCGAGGGCCCGACGAGGACGAGGAACTCCCCGTCGTCGATGTCGAGGTTGATGTCGTCGACCGCGACGACGTCTCCGCGGTTGAACGTCTTCCGTACGCCGTTGAGTGCTATCCGTCCCATTGGTGTTCGAGTTCGTGTGTACGTTCGTGTCCGCCGTTCGGTCCGCGTTCGTCTCCGTCTCCGTGTCCGTGCTTCGGGACCCGCGTCTCGATTCCGTCGTCGGCTCGGGTCACTGCTTCATCGCCCCCATGGTGAGGCCGCTCACGAGGTAGTTCTTGACTATCATCCCGAACACGACCATGGGCGCGAGGATGACGACGCCGATGGCCATCACCTGCCCCCACAGCGTCCCGGTCTGCGTGACCAACTGCGCGGCCGCCACCGGGATGGTCTGGGTCGCGTTGTTCGTGAAGATGAGCGCGAACAGGAAGTCGTTCCACGCGAAGACGATTGAGATGATGGCCGTCGCGCCCATCCCCGGCAGTACGAGGGGGAGCGCCACCTTGTAGAACGCCTGCCACCGCGTCGCGCCGTCGATGCGGGCCGACTCCTCCAGTTCCTCGGGAATCTCGTCGAAGAACGACCGCATCAGCCAGATGGCGAAGGGCAGGTTGAACGTCGTGTACGCGATGACGAGGCCGAGGCGGGTGTTGAGGATGCCCGCGAACTTGTAGAGGAAGAAGAGCGGGACGATGACCACCGCGATGGGGGCCATCCGCGTGCTAATTATCCAGAACGCGAGGTGTTTCTTCCCCGATATCTCGATGCGGGAGAGGCCGTACCCGCCGAGCGTCCCGAGCGACACCGCCACGAGCGCGCTCGACACCGAGACGACGGCGCTGTTGAACAGGTACTTGGTGAGCGGGTTCGCCCCGAACAGCAGTTCGGCGTAGTACTTCAGCGTGGGGTCGAAGATGAGCTCCGGCGGCATCTCGAACATGCTCGTCCGGATCTTGAGCGACGATATCAGCATCCACGCGATGGGCACTACCGTCCAGAGCACGAACAGGCCGAGCACGACGTAGGGAACCGCCTTCCGCGCGGCCCTGCGCGGCCGGAACCCGTCGCCGGGGTTACGCACCGACCGGTTACTCATCGCCCGCACCTCCCATGACCGTCTCGACGAAGAACATCCCCAGCAGGATGGTCACGACGAGCATGCCGATGCCGAGCGCCGACCCGTAGCCGAGGTTGTAGAACCGGAGCGACTGCTCGTAGACGAAGAAGCCGATTATCTTCGTCGCGTTGGCCGGGCCGCCGCCGGTGGTGATGAATATCTTGGTGAAGTACCGCATCAGGTCCATCGACCGGAGCAACAGCGCGATGGCGAGCGCGGGCTTCAGCATCGGGAGCGTGATGTACCAGAACTCCTCGAACGCGCTCGCGCCGTCGACCCGCGCCGCCTCGTACAACTGCTGGGGGATGGACTTGAGACCGGCCAGCACGATGAGGACGACCAGCGGCGTCCACTCCCACGTGTCCATGACGATGACGGCGACCATCGCCCCGGTGGAGTCGCCGAGTACGGGTTCGTTGGTGAACAGCCCCACCTGGTTGAGCAGCCACGAGTACAGGCCGAACGAGGGGTTGAGCAGGAACTGCCAGAGGAGTCCGACCACGACCGGCGCTATCATCATCGGCATGATGACGACGCTCGTGAGGACGTTCTGCCCCCTGCTGACCCGTTCGAGCATGACGGCGATGACGGTGCCGAGGACCATCTGGAGCGAGAGCGCCCCGACCACGTACACGACCGTCGTCCACCACGACTGGGCCACGTTCGCGGTGAACATCTGGCTGTAGTTCTGCAGGCCCACGAACGTCGGCTCGTGGCCCGGCAGGAAGTTTATCTCCATGACCGACATCCACAGCAGCGCCACGAGCGGGACGATGCTCAGGACGCCGAGCACGAGGAGGCTCGGCGCGAGCAGTAGCGTCTCGAAGGACACCGGGAGCGAATCCAGCGTCCCGCCCTCGGTCTCGGGTTCTTCGCCGACGAAGACGTCGGGCTTGTCGTGTTGCAGGGACATGCGCTACTTGAGCGTCTTCTTCCACCCGTCGTCGATGGCCTTCATCGTCGCCTCGGGTGACTGCTTGTCGTTTATCATGCGCGACACCTGCGTGTACAGTATCTTGTCGAGTTCGGGCCACTGCGGGATGTGGGGGCGGAGTCCGATGTTCTTCGCCTTCCACGCCTCCTGCACCGGCGGAACCACGTTGGGGAACTCGCTCTTCTCTGTGGGTTTCTTCGCCGCCTGCTTGACCTCCTCCATGTTGTACACGGAGGTGCGCGTGGGTGTCCCGCCGGTCTTCTTCAGGACGCGGAGCTGAATCTCGGGCGAGGTGGCCCACGTGAGGAACTTCCACGCCGCCTTCTTCTGGGCGTCGGTGGAGAACTTGTTGATGCCGATGCCCGACCCGCCGTAGATGTTCACGTTCCGCGTGCCCGCCTGCGGGAGGAGCGTCCAACTGACGCTGTCCGCCACCTGACTCTCGTCGGGGTTGGCGAACATCGAGTTGAACTCGTGCCACTCCGCGGTCATGCCGATCTTCCCCTGCGCGAACGCCTGCCCGACGCCCGACCACGTCCACGTCGTCGACCCCGGGTGCGCGATGTCGATGAGCTTCTTGTAGAACTTCGCCGCTTCCACGCCCTTCTGCTTCGAGAACGTCGGCTTGGGGTTCTCCCCCACCTTGTCGCCGGGTTTGCCGTTGTAGCCCTCGACGTCCTCCCCGCCGTGGGCCCAGAAGACGTTGTGGAAGTCACACTGGAGCGAGTCGTGCTGTTTGGCCTGGTGGCCCGTCCCGTACTCCACCTCGCTCACGTTCTCGTTCATCCACTTGGCCATCTCGTAGTACTCCTGCCACGTGCGCTCCGGCCCGGGTTTGAACGGGAAGTCGAGGTCCTTTTCGGCCTGTGACTTGTACTTCTGGATGATGTCGTCGCGGTACACCCACATCATCGTCGGGCAGTCGTACGGGAACGCCCGGAGTTTTCCGTCGCCGTACCGGCCGCAGGCGTCGACGTGACTGTCGATGAAGTCGCTGACGCCCTTCGGCACGTCGTCGTACGCGTCCGAGTTGATGTATGGGTCGAGCGGCTGTATCTTCGGGTAGTACTTCGAGCCGACGACGTACGGGTCGACGTAGAACGCGTCGTAGTTCCCCGACTGACTGTTGAGGTCGCTCGCTACCTTCTCGGAGTAGTTGTTGAACGGGACGAGGGTCATGTTGACCTTGATGCCCGTCTGCTCTTTGAACTCGCCCACGATCTGCTTTATCGCCACGCTCGGGGGCGTCGACTCCGAGATGAAGTTTATCTGTTTCGCCGGTTCGACGTCCGTCGCGGGGGTCTGTGTGCCGTTCGACCCGCCGCCACCGCCGCCGAGACAGCCGGCCAGTCCCGTGACGCCGGCGATGCCGGCCGCGCTCCCCGCCTTAACGAAGCTCCGACGGTCGAGAGCCTCTTTGCTGTTATCTCCCGTCATTGATTGCCACGAACTATGGTGTTACAACCCACGTTGATAAAAGTTTCTTACTTGGAGCTACAGGACGTGAGAATTCCCGAAGCGCCGGAGACCCACTTGAGGGCCGACCTGGCGGCGGATTCCGCCCTTAGTTCCGGTTCTTGCTGTGGTGGACGAAACACGGTCTACAGTTGCAGAACCGACCGCTATCCTTTTGGCCGGCGGACCTGTGACTTCCTACCGATGCGCACAGCAGTGTTACGCGACACGGAGGAGTTCGAGTTACGGGACCGCGAGCGACCGACGGCCGGGGCAGACGAGGTGCTGGTGAAGGTTCGGGACGTCGGTATCTGCGGGTCGGACGTCCACTACTACGAGCACGGCCGTATCGGCGACTACGTGGTGGAGGAACCGCTGGTGCTCGGCCACGAGAGCGCCGGCGAGGTGGTCGAGGTGGGCGACGACGTGACCGGCCTCGCGGTCGGCGACCGGGTGACGCTCGAACCGGGCGTCCCCTGCCGGCGGTGTCCCCACTGCAAGCGCGGCGACTACCACCTCTGCGAGTCGGTGACGTTCATGGCGACGCCCCCCCACGACGGCGCGTTCGCCGAGTACGTGGCGTGGCCGGCCGACTTCGCCTACCGCCTCCCCGAGGGCGTCTCGACGCGCGAGGGGGCGCTCTGCGAACCGCTCTCGGTGGGCATCCACGCCTGCCGGCGGGGCGACGTGGGCACCGGCGACACCGTCCTGATAACGGGCGCTGGACCCATCGGCCTGCTGGCGATGGAGGCAGCGCGCGCCTCGGGCGCGACGGACGTGATTCTCACCGACGTGGTCGAGAGCAAACTGGCGTTGGCCGAAGAGCGGGGCGCGGACCTGACCGTCGACGTGAGCGAGACCGACCTCGCGGCGGCCGTCGACGAGCACACTGACGGCGTGGGCGCGGACGTGGTGATAGAGGCGTCTGGCGCGACCCCGTCCATCGAGTCGACCCTCGACGGCGTCCGCCGCGGCGGGACCGTCGTGCTGGTGGGTCTCGGGAGCGACGACGAGGTTCCGCTCGACGTGCTCGAGATAATCGACAACGAGATAGACGTCCACGGGTCGTTCCGCTACAAGAACACCTACCCCGCGGCGATAAGCCTCCTCGCCGACGACGTCGTGGACGTGGAGGGCATCGTCGACTTCGAGGCGTCGCTCGACGACGTCGACGACGCTTTCCGGCGGTCGATGGAGCCCGACGTGGTGAAAGGCGTCATCTCGTTCGACGACTGACTACCAGTCCGCCACGCTGCCGTCCTCGTGGTGCCACAGGGGGTTGTTCCAGTTGACGCTCGTCCCCGCCTGTTCCCGCACGTACTCCTCGTCCACCTCGATGCCCAGACCGTCGCCGGTGGGTCGCTCGACGTAGCCGTCCTCGAACGTGAACGTGTCGGGGTCTTCGAGGTAGCGCAGACCGATGCTCGACGACGGGTCCGGGAGCGAGAGGTCCTGTTCCTGCATCACGGCGGCGTGCGAGCAGAAGTCCACCTGTAGGCTGGCCGCGAACGCCACGGGGCTGAGCGGGCAGTGGGGCACGGCGGCGGCGTCGAACGCCTCCGCGAGCGTGAGTATCTTCTTCATCTCGGTGATGCCGCCGGCGTGGGTGACGTCTGGTTGGACGACCGAGACGTCGCCGCCGGCCAGCGCCCGCTTGAAGTCGTAGCGCGAGTAGAGCCGTTCGCCCGTCGACAACGGCGTCGTTATCCCGGCGGCGAGGTCGCCGTAGTGGTCCTCGTACTCCGGCAGGATGGGCTGGTCGACGAACATCAGGTCGTACTCGTCGAGGCGGCGGATGAGCCGCGACGCCGTGGGTCTGGAGACGCGGCCGTGGAAGTCCACGCCGAGGAACACGTCGTCGCCGACTCGCTCTCTGACGCGGGCCACGCCCTCCACCACGCGGTCGACCGCCGCGGGCGTCTCGACCGGTCTGAAGCGGTTCGGAGTGTTCACCTTCAGCGCGCGGTAGCCCGCCTCGACGCTCTGCTCTGCCTCGTCGGCCATGTTCTCCGGCGTGTCTCCCCCTATCCACTGGTAGACCATCAGCCGGTCGCGGACGTGGCCCCCGAGGAGTTCGTACACCGGACAGCCGTGGTGTCGGCCCTTGATGTCCCAGAGCGCCTGGTCGATGCCCGCGATGGCGCTCATGAGTATCGGCCCGCCCCGGTAGTACCCCCCCTGATACAGCGTCCGCCAGTGGTACTCCGGCCGGCGCGGGTCCTCGCCGATGAGGTACCCCTCGACCAACTCCTCGACGGCCGTGCGGACCGTCTCCAGTCGCCCCTGCACTATCGGTTCGCCCCACCCGACGAGGCCGCCGGCCGTCTCCAGTTTCAGGAGGAGCCACCGGGGCGGAACGGCGAACAGTTCGTAACTCGTTATTCGCATGCGCCCTACTACGGGCGACGGCGTATATCAAACTCCGTACTCCGTCGACGTCCGTTCTTCCTGAGAGAACGACGGGGCTCACAACGCGCCACCGGCGATTCGTCAGTCCCGTAGTGGACGGATACTATAACGTAAGTTCATGATATATCCGGACGCAGTGCGGAGTGTTCTGCTGTGATGAACAAACTATTTGTCGGCGGGGCCGTACAGTAGAGACACAATGACAGACGACGCCCCATACAAGATAGAGGCAACCGGGACGTCGCTCCGCCTCCTCGAACGCCTCGTGGAGGCGGGAGAGCCCGTCGGAGTCACCCGGTTGGCGGCCGACCTCGGGCTCTCAAAGAGCGTCGCGCACAACCACCTGTCGACGCTCCGGAACCTCGGCTACGTGGTGAAGCGAGACCGGAAGTACGAGCCGACGCTCCGCCCGTTGTCACAGGGCGAACGGACGCGCCGGGCGATGCGAGTGTACGAGGTGGGGCGGGAGAAGGTCGACAACCTCGCCGAGGCGACTGGCGAGGCGGTCCTCCTGTTCGTCGAGGAGGCGGACCGGGGCGTCCCCGTCTGTATCTCGTGCGGGGCCGAAGGCTGGTCGCCGCCGTACTGCGTCGGCGAGCGGATGCCCCTGCACGTGAACGCGCCGGGGCGGGCGATACTCGCGTCGCTCCCCGAGGACCGGACGGCGTCGATACTGGCAGAGACGCCCCTCGAAGCCCCGACCGAACGGACGGTGACGGACCGCGACGAACTCGGGCGCCGCCTCCGGAGGGTCCGGGACGACGGCGTAGCGTTCTGCAGAGAAGAACAGTTCGCGGGGATAATCGGCGTCGGCGCGCCCGTCCGCGCGACGGACGGGTCGCGGCACGCGGCTCTCGGCGTCGCCGGCCCCGCGGAGCGTTTCAACGGCCGCTATCTGGAGGAGGACCTCGCCGGACAGGTCATCAGCACCGCCAAGTCGATAGAGGTGGCGTTGACGGAGTGACCCCCGTCGTCGTCGGAAACACCTGCGACGCGCCCCCGTCGGTAGAAACGACCCCCGATGGGATTACAAGACTATGACTGTAATCGCCGTGGCGGCGTCGTCTTCGTCGGCGAGTTCAGTCGCCACGGGGTCGGGAAGTGCCGGCGTTCGGCACGGACGTATTATATTCGTGCTGACCCATCTCCGATTGTATCAAGAAGAGTACGAAAGAGGGAACGGGGACGAACGTCCTCGACCGGTGAGAACGCGCCGGGTGCGACGAGTCCTCGGTGCGCCGACGACGCCCACTCGACGAGAGGAGAACCGGGACGGAGCGAGACGAGTCCGAACTTAATCATAATCTTCTATCATCGACCACTGGTTTCGAATTTTACCGGAGCGAGCGGCGAGGCTTTCGATAGACGTCGCTTCCGGGGGCGAGGATTTATATTTCCGATTTCCCAAAGGCGAGTGTGGATTCCCCGTTCGACGTTCTAGGAATCGACTCGGACGCCGACGACGCCGAGATCGTCCGGGCCTACAGGCGGCGAGTCAAGGAGGCGCACCCGGACCAAGGCGGGTCGGCGAGCGAGTTCCAGCGAGTGCGGACGGCGTACGAGAAGCTACGGGCGGGGTACCGGAGCCTCGACACCGACCAGAGCCCCGACGACGCCGAGGAGGACGACGAGGACGAGGCGTCCTTCGAGGGGTCGCGCGTGGAGTACCTCAACTACGAGGTGCTCGACGACCACGGATGGGGTCTCGGCGACGACGACCTGTTCGAGAAGGCGTCGGAGGCGGACCTCGACCCCGTAGACTACGGACAGATACTGGTCGAACCCGGCGAGACGTTGCTCGAAGCCGCCGAGAACCGGGGGTTCGCGTGGCCCTACGCCTGCCGGGGCGGGGCGTGCGCGAACTGCGCCGTCGCCGTCGTCGAGGGCGAGATGGAGACCCCCGGCCACCACATCCTGTCGGCGGACATGCTCGAACACGGTATCCGACTCTCCTGCAACAGCGAACCGACCACCGACGAGATGAAGGTCATCTACAACGTCAAACACCTCCCCGGACTCGACGAACTCCGCCTGCCGCCGGACCGGTTCGAACGCGCCCGCCACTGACGCCGGCGTCGGCTCTCTGCCCTCACGCCATAACGGTCAGATTGGTTTCATAGATTCCCTCCTGACACGTCCACGCGGCGTCGCGCTCTGTCTACCCGTATATCGGATACTCCTGACAGAGGTGGTCGACCGTGTCGCTCGCCCGGGAGCGGACCGTCTCGTCCTCGGGGTCGTCGAGCACGTCCGCGACGACGTCGGCGACGCGTTCGGCCTCGGCCTCGGCGAACCCGCGGGTCGTGATGCCCGGCGTGCCGATTCGGATTCCGCTGGTGACGAACGGCGACCGCGTCTCGCCCGGCACGGTGTTCTTGTTGACGACGATACCTACTTCCGAGAGGGCCTCCTCGGCCTCCTTCCCGGTGAGGTCCGGGTGGGAGTCCCGCAGGTCGACGAGGACGAGGTGCTTGTCCGTCCCGCCGGAGACGAGTGAGAGGCCGCGTTCCTGTAGTCGGCCCGCCAGCGCCTCCGCGTTGGCCATCGTCTGGGCGGCGTACTCCCGGAAAGTCGGGCGAAGTGCCTCGCCGAAGCCCACCGCCTTGCCGGCGACGTTGTGCATCAGCGGCCCGCCCTGCGACCCGGGGAACACGGCCGAGTCGACGTCGTCCGCGTACTCCTCGTCGCACATGATGATACCGCCCCGGCCGGCGCGGACCGTCTTGTGCGTGCTCCCGGTCACGAAGTCCGCGACGCCGACGGGCGAGGGATGGAAGCCGGCGGCCACGAGGCCCGTGACGTGGGCGATGTCGGCGAGGTGGTACGCGCCGACGCTCTCGGCGATCGACTGGACCCGCTCCCAGTCGAACGCGCGCGGGTACGCGGACGACCCGCTGACGACGAGGTCCGGGTCGAACCGCTCGGCGCGTTCGGCCATCGCGTCGTAGTCGACGTACCCCGTCTCGGGGTCTATCTCGTACTGCTCCACCTCGTAGAGTTGGCCCGAGAAGTTCACGTCGTGGCCGTGGCTGAGGTGGCCGCCGTGCGAGAGCGACAGGGAGAGTATCCGGTCGCCCGGCTCCAGCGTCGCGAGGTAGACGCCCATGTTGGCCTGTGTGCCCGAGTGGGGCTGGACGTTGACGTGGTCCGCCCCCCAGAGCTCCTTCGCCCTGTCGACGGCCAAGCGTTCGACCTCGTCGACGTGTTCGCACCCGCCGTAGTAGCGCGCGCCGGGGTAGCCCTCGGCGTACTTGTTGGTGAGGACGGAGCCCTGCGCCTCGATGACCGCCTCCGAGGCGTGGTTCTCGCTGGCTATCATCCCGAGCGTCTCCTCCTGTCTGGCCCGTTCGTCGGCTATCGCCGCCGCGACGTCCGGGTCGACCGATTCGAGGTGGTCGGACATGACGCGTCGTACCGACAGCTCCTGCAAGTAACTTGTTCGCAGATAGCACACCCGTTGAAGTACTGGCTCGCTCACTTAAACACTGACGCGTACCGCCCGGGAGTTTGGACCCCTCCGCGGAGAGGTGTCCGACGCACGAATCGAACCGTCAGCACCGACGACGCGTCGGTCGCGGCACAGACTCGGCAGTGTCTCGACAACGTCCTCGCGGTTCTCGCCGCGGAGGGTCTGGACGCGACGGACGTGTTCGAGGTGACGGTGTTCCTCGACGACGTCGACGACTTCGAGGATGCGAACGAGGCGGACGCTGAGTACTTCGAGGAGGACCCGCCGGCCCGGAGCGCCGTCGAAATCGGAGCCGTACCCGAGGGCGCCGCGGTGGAGATAGAGGCGATAGCGACGGCCGAGTGAGAGCGGCTGGAAATGCGAAGGGCGAGGAGAGAAGAGAGGCGACGGGGCGGGGTCAGTCCGTGCTCTCGGCGCTGGCCCCCTTGACGTCGGTCACGACGTCGTCGCGTCCGGTCTGGACGTCGACGTCCTCGTCGGCGGTCATGTCCTCGATGCGTTCGGCGAACTGCTCCGACTGGAGGAGTTCGTACTCGTTGTCGAGGCCGCGGTAGACGGTGTAACACATCACGACGAGGAGGACCGCGAACGGGAAGCCGGTGGCGATGGCCGCGGTCTGGAGGGCGTTGAGGCCGCCGCCGTAGAGCAGGAGCGCCGCGACGGCGCCCTCGGTGCTCGCCCAGAATATCCGCTGGGCCTTCGGCACGTCGTGCTTGCCGCCGGAGGTCAGGTGGTCGATGACGAGCGAACCCGAGTCGGACGACGTGACGAAGAACGTGACCACGAGCAGCGTGGCCAGCAGACCGGAGACGGCTCCAAGCGGGAACTGGTCCAACAGGGCGAACATGGCCACGGTCTGCCCGGCCTCGTTGTAGATTGCGAGGGCCGCGCCGTTGCCGTGCAGGGAGTTGAACAGTGCGCTCCCGCCGAACGTCGACAGCCAGAGCGTCGAGAACAGCGACGGGAGGACCAGCACGCCCAGGACGAACTCGCGGACGGTCCGGCCCTTCGAGATGCGCGCGATGAACATCCCGACGAACGGCGACCACGCGATCCACCACGCCCAGTAGAACACGGTCCACCCGGAGACGGTTGCCGCGCCGTCGCCGAGCGTCCCCGTGAAGAACGCGAGCGACGGGAGGTTGTTGAAGTAGACTCCGAGGCCCTGCACCCACGTGCCGAAGATGTAGACCGTCGGCCCGGCGATGAGCAGGAATCCGAGCAGGGCGAACATCAGGTAGAGGTTCACCGTGCTCAGGCGCTTCACGCCTCTCTCGAGGCCGGCGGCGACCGACGCCGTGGCGATCGCGGTGATCGCAACGATGAGGAGCACCTGCATCCCTAACCCGACCGGCACGTTCGCCACGTTCAGCACGTCGCCGAGGACGTACGAGAGGCCCCCGTTTATCTGCTTGACCCCGAGGCCGAGCGAGGTAGAGAGGCCGAACAGCGTGGCGAACACCGTCACGAGGTCGATGAGGTGGCCCGGCCAGCCGTAGATACGGTCGCCGAGGAGCGGCCAGAAGATGGAGCGGAACGTCAGTGGGAGGCCGCGGTTGAACGAGAAGAACCCGAGGCCGAGTCCCACGAGGCCGTAGATGGCCCACGGGTGGAACCCCCAGTGGAAGAACGTCTGGGCGATGGCGGCCGACCCCGCCGCGCCGGTGCCTGCCTCCGCCCCGAAGAACCCGGGCACGTTGCCGAAGTAGTACAGCGGCTCCGAGACGCTGTAGAACATGAGACCGATGCCCATGCCCGCGCTGAACAGCATCGCCATCCACGAGAAGTCGCTGAACTCCTTCTCCGCCTCGACGCCGCCGAGGCGTATCTTGCCGTACTTGCTGACCGCGAAATAGAGGATGGTCAGCATGAACAGGTTGACCGAGAGGAGGAAGAACCAGCCGAAGTTACCCTCGAAGAAGCTCCGCACCGCCGAGTACGCGCTGGCAGCCTGCTCGCCGAGCAGCAGCGTCACCGCGACGAACAGAACGATGAGCCCCAACGCGACGGGGAACACGACCGGGTGGACGTCGAACCCCCACTTCTCCACGTTCGTGTCCCCGGGTTCGCGGTCCGACTCGGGGTGGAACAGTTCCACCTGCAGACCGTCGGTCACCTCGCCGCCGCCGTCCTCGCTGTTTGTCATGCCTTTACCTCCGTTCGATGCCGCCGTCGGTGGTCGCTCGGACTCATGGTACTGTCAGCTCTGGTGTTCGCTGGGTCGCCGGCGTCCGTCGGGATCGTCGCGGCGTCCGCCGGCGTTTCCACCGCCGGCCGCACGCCGTCCGACGGGCGCGTCCGTCCGCGCCTCGTCGCGTCCCGCGTCGCCCGACTGCCCGGAACGCGCCAGTCGTCGGCCGACTGACGCGGTATGTTGTGGTATGACAACCCAGAGGTAGACACCCGCCGATACTGCATAAAGGCACACGTTAACATGGGATGGTCTTTTTAACCGGCGACGGACGCGGACGAGACAGCGCGTCTCGTAGGACGCGGAGAAAGGAGCCTCGGCCGGACGACGGAGACGCCGGCCGTCAGGCGTTGACGTGTCTGACCTCGTACCCTCTGTCACGGATGGTCTGGATGAGGGTGCGGACGCGGCGGCTCGCCGTCGCGTGCCCGACCTGCGACACCCGCGCAGAACTGGACGACCTCGACGAGGCGGACGAGATGCACCGACGACACGCGAGCGTCTCCGGCCACGCTCTGGAGTGGGAGCGCGCGGACCTCGACGTCGACGCGGGCCCGCCGGAGGACGTCGAGGCGGCGGTCCGTACCCTCGGCGAGACCCTCGACCGACTCCACGAACTCCGACTGGAAGGGCGGCTCTACGAACCCCGGGACGACCACCTGCTCCACACTTGAGCGTCCCCCGCGCTCCCCGGTGAGCGCCGGTGGCTCACTCCTCGATGAGCGTCGTCTCCACCAGCGCGGCCGTCCCCCGGCGGATGCGGCCGCCGACGGCCGTCGGCGAGATGTCGAGCAGGTCCGCGAGGTCGGACAGCGAGGCGCGACGCGGCTCCTCGAAGTAGCCGTGCTCGTAGGCGGCCACCAGCGTATCCCGCTGAGCGTCCGTGAGGCCGCCCGGTCGGCCGTCCGCCCACCCGTCCCCGGGGAACATCTGCTTCAGGTCGAAGCCGATGCCCTCCCCCTCGCAGAACTCCCAGAGGTTCGAGAGCGCCTCGCGGTCGGGGAGTTGGAGCCGGACGGTCCACCCCCAGTCGGCGTTGCTCTTCACTTCGAGCATCAGCCCCCCGAGTTCGGTCACCCGCGGCGAGAGTAGCTTCGTCCCCTCCGAGTGGCGGATGCGGTAGACGCGGGTGTCCGCGGACCCGGCGACCAGCGTCCACTCCTCGACGGTGTGGTCGGCCGTCAGCGCCTCCTCGAACCCCTCGGTGGCGTTCTCCACGAGGAAGAAGAACTGCCCCGTCTCGGGGTCGGTGGTCGAGTGCTGGACCACCCGTATCTCCTCCGCCGCCCCCGCGCGGACCGTCGGCGTAAGGCGAGGTCCTCGTGGGTGACGTCCGCAACGGCGACGAGGCTCACGGGTGTCCCCCCGGCCGTGGGAACCGGCCGCGGCGTGGCGCCGCCGACGCGGACCCGGTGCCCCGCCGTCCCTCGCTGGACTGCCGGCGACCCGGCCCGTCCGCTGTGCTTGGAGTGTGCATACCAATCGGTCGACCGACACCTCCTTTACTGTTGTGACTCCGCGCCTACAGGGCGGCGGAGCGACCGTACGAGAGGTTCTACAGCGGTTTAGTTCCCGAGCGCCGACGCGGCGGCGTCGGACACTTACCGACATAATAATTCGTAATGGAACGGCGGACCGACCCGGCGTTCGACGCGCGAATGGTCCACTCGACGCAGGTAATCTCCCGGGCCACCGACGTGGGGCTTACAGAAGCGTGTGGCAGAATATTATGTTCCCCGAATCCCTTTACGGAAATAGCAGTGTAACAGAGTTCGTACGTCTTGGTTCTAAGCTCATCCTAGAATAAGTCCGATACAAAATGTTTATCGGCTCTGCGGGTGTCATCCGTCCGCATGGTGGACTCTGTTCCGCTGGAGACCGCGAAGGAACTGATAGCGGCCGCCGAGGCGAAGGCGGCGGAGATAGACAACCCCATGGTCGTCACCGTCGTCAACAGCGAGGGGAACCTCGTGGCCCAACACCGGATGGACGGCGCGTGGTTGGCCTCGGTGAGTATCTCGCGCAACAAGGCGTACACGGCGGCGGCGCTCGAGACGCCGACGCACGAGTTGGCGGAGTCGTCTCAACCCGGCAACTCCCTCTACGGAATCGAGTCCTGCGACGAGGGCCGATTAGTCGTCTTCGGCGGCGGCTATCCCCTCGAAGCCGAGGGGGAGGTAGTCGGCGCGTTCGGCGCCTCCGGCGGCGAGGTGCATCAGGACCGCACCGTCGCCGAGGCCGGTGTCGAACGGTGGGATGAACTCGTCGAAGCCGGCGCGGTGGGCGCCGACGACTGACGGCGGCGTACCCGCGGCTATGAACTCTCTCTTCGTATTATATAATCTCTCTTCGGAGATACGAACACCTCTCTAACTTAGCGAAGAACGTCGTACTACGGAGTGTATGACAATACTCCATGCACTCGATACTATATATCGAGCCTTTTCAGGCTTCAGAATATATAAACCCGACTCGGTCGGTGGTCACGGTACTGAGACGTTTCAGACCGAGTAGCCGAGTCGACGTTCCGGTCGGCGGTCGGCCGCGAGAGGACGTTCGCGCGGTCCGCACCTGCCGGGGGGTCGCCTGACCGATGCCTACCTCCAGTTCGACGCCGACTTCACCGTCTCTGAGGCGGACGTGGCCGCGTTCGAGGAGGACGTCGCGGAACTGTACGCCGACGTGATGGACGCGGAGACGGAGTACGCGGCCGTCGCGTTCCGCGAGGACACCGATATCTTCCTCGGCCGGGCGGAGGAGGGGAAGACAGTGGTCCTGAAGGCGGAGATACGGCGCGGTCGGACCGTAGAGCGCAAACGCGAGTTCGTGCTGGCGGTCGTGGACTCGGTGGCCGACCGGTTCGGCGTCCCGCGGTCGAACCAGAAGGTCGTCTTCACGGAACACGAGGGGTCGCAGATGATGGGCTACGACAGGGTCGGCGGGGAGTGGGAGGGAAGCGAGGAGTAGGGGGTCGGGTCGACGCGCGTCGGTCGCGGTCGGGTCAGCCGTGTTTGACCATCGACCCCGACGGGACCGACTCGAAGAGGCGGACGCCGCCGTCGACGGTGACGTCGTTGCCCACGATGGTCCCGGGTTCGATGACGACCGACCCGCCGACGGTCGCGCCGTCGCCGACGAGGCCGCCGAACTTGACGCCCGAGAACACCGTCTCGCGCACCTGTACCTCGGCGGGCCCGCCCTCCGCCGTCACGTTCGGGCCGAGGTGGACGTCCGACCCCACGATACAGTCCCGGAGCACCGCCCCCGCGCCCACGGTGGTGTCCTCGAGGACGACCGTGTTCTCGACGACGGCGTTGGCCTCGACGTCGACGTTCTCGCCCAGTACGCTCCCGCCGAGGACGCGCGCGCCGGGGGCCAGCGAGACGTCCGGGCCGAGGGCGACCGGGTCGCCGACGGAGGTGTCGGCGTGGACGTCGGCCGTCGGGTCGCGCGACGACCCCACCCGGTCGAGCATCGCCTCGTTGGCGGTGAGGAGGTCCCACGGGCGCGTGAGTTCGAAGAACGTGCCGTCGTAGTGGACCGCGCGGACGGGGTGGGCGTCGAGGTGGTCGCGGAGCGCCTTCGGCAGGTCGAGTTCGCCGTAGTACTCCGTCTCCCGGAGTACGTCGAAGACGTCCGCACCGAACGCGTACGCGCCCGCGTTGACGCGGTTGGACGTGACCGCGTGTTCCGGGGGTTTCTCGACGATGTTCGTGACGCGCCCGTCGTCGAGTGAGACGACGCCGTAGAGCGACGGGTCGTTCACTCGCGTGACCGCCATGCACGCCTCGCCGGTCTGCGCCCGCCGGTCGACGAGTTGGTTCAGGAGGGTGGGGTCGACTATCCGGTCGCCGTTGAGGACGAGGAAGTCGTCGCCGACGAACGGTTCGGCCTGTAAGAGCGCGTCTCCCGTGCCGAGCGGCGACTCCTGTACCGCGTACCGGACGTCGATGTTCCAATCCGCGCCGTCGCCGAAGTACCGCTCGATGCGATTGCCCGCCTCGCCGATGACCACGACGAGTTCGTCGACGCCGGCCTCGACGAGCGACTCGACGACGTGTTCGAGCAGCGGCTTGTTGGCGACGGGTAGCATCGACTTCGGCCGCGTCGCTGTCAGCGGCAGGAAGCGTTCGCCCGTGCCCGCGGCGAGAACGACGGCTTTCATCTGAGCTCAATCCCGCCCGATAGATGGGTGCGAGCCACAAAGAGATACCGTTCCCGTCCGGGGAATGCGTTACGGTGATACGTGTCCGGCCGAACGGTAGACCCGATGACCGAGGTGGCCTTCCCGACCCTTCGACGGGCGACTTACTCCGAGGACCCGGACGTCGAGGAGTGGGCGCACGCGTACCTCGACGACAAGGCGGCCTACTTCGAGGAGTTGCTCGCCCGCGTCACGGGCGTGGCGTCGCGGGACGACCGCGTGCTCGAAATCGGTTCGGCACCCTGCCAGTTCACCTATCTGCTCGACAGGACTGGCCGCGACGTCACGGGCGTCGACCTCGACCCCAATAGGGTGGCTCCGTTCGTCGACGAACACGACTTGGACGTCCGCCAGTGCGACGTCGAACGCGACGAACTCCCCCTCCCGGACGACGCCGTCGACGTCGTCCTCGCGACCGAACTCCTCGAACACCTCCGGATAGACCCGCTCCACACGCTGCGCGAGATTCGCAGGGTCCTCCGCCCCGGCGGCGCCCTCTACCTCGTGACGCCGAACCAGTACTGTCTCACCGCCATCTGGAGGTTCGTCCGGGGAGAGGGAACCATCTCCCATGCCCACTACGAGTTCTCGAAACTCGAGCGCCTCGGGCACATGGGACACGTCCGGGAGTACGCCCCCGCGGACCTGCGCGAGATGCTGACGGCGGAGGGGTTCCGCGTCGAACGACACGAGTTCGGCAACTTCGCCCGCCGGACCGCGCCGCACCGTCCGGTGCTCGGACCGGTGGCGGAGCGGATACAGGCCGCCGTCCCGTGGACCCGCCGCCTGCAGATAGCGGTGGCGAGAGCCGAGTAACCCTGACGGCGCGTCGCCCGGCGGGCACGGGTCACTGGCCCGCCGCGGACACTCAATCGTTCGGCTTCCGCGTCTGCTCGGGGTGGTCGGCGACGTACACGCTGGTGTGGTCCGAGACGTCCTCGGTGACCCACGAGTTCGCGCCGATGCTCACGTGGTCGCCGATCTCGATGGCTCCGAGCACCTTGCTGCCCGCGCCGATGACGACGTGGTCGCCGATGTCCGGGTGGCGCTTGTACCCCTTCTTGAGCATGTGGTCCTCGCTCTCCTCCTCCTCGAAGTGGAGGGCCCCGAGAGTGACGTCCTGATAGATGCGCACCCAGTCACCGACTGTCGTCGTCTCGCCGATGACGACGCCGGTGCCGTGGTCCACGAAGAAGTGGTCGCCGACGTCCGCGCCCGGGTGGATGTCGATTCCCGTCTCCATCTTTGCGTACTCCGTGAGTTCGCGGGCGTACTCCATGGCGCCCTCATCGTAGAGGACGTGGGCGGTTCGCTGCATCAGGACGGCGTGGAACCCGGGGTAGGAGCGTATCACCTCGGCGTAGGAGTTGGCCGCCGGGTCGCCTTTGTACGCCGCCTCGACGTCCTTCTTGAGGGCGCGCCGGACGGCCGGCAGGCGGTCTATCGCCCGGTCGACCACGGCCGCCGCGTCCTCTCCGCCGGTGTCGTCGGCGTAGGCCGCTATCCCCGTCAGGTAGAGCGACCCCAACTCGTCGAGTCTGTCGCGCGTTCGCTCGTCGTCCCCGACGAGGGACCCGGCGTTCCAACAGCGGGGAAACAGGAGTTCCTTCAGGAGTCCGACCTCCCGACGCAGGTGGTCCCGCGGCGGGAAGGTCCGCGAGGCGTCCGTCGGGAACGGCGCTTCGTCCTCGTCGTACGACGCTACGAGGCCTCGGTGAGCGTCCCCCGTATACTCGTAGTCCATGCGAAGTCGGTTGGTGGCCCCGGACAAAGCGTTTGATGCTCCGGCGCGAACGGCGCAATCGTTTGTAACAACTGTTTGTAACGTGCACTTCGAGCGAAGTACGTGCGATCCCGAACGTGTGCGCACACTTCGGCTAATGCTAATAGTAGAATTTGTAGGAAATAGTTGCAACACACGTTTGTAACACTTGCAACCAACGAACAACCGAATGGGTTGTTACGTCTGACGAATACTTATGTTGGATGCCGTCGATAGCGACACGTAATGCTCTCGTACGCGATATACAGCGAGGCGGGGGGCGTCGGGAAGACGACGCTCACCGCGAATCTGGCGGTGGCTCACGCCAGAGCGGGGTTGGACGTGCTGGCAGTGCCGCTCGACCCGCAGGACGGCGACCTGAGCTACCTGTTCGACGTCGACCACGACCGGACCGACAGCGACGTGGACACGCTGGTCCACCACATGGTGGGCCGCGGACAGGGCGAGTTCGAGGACCTCGTGCGGACAGTCGAGCACGGGGTCGACATCGTTCCCGAGCACAACCGCCTCGAGGACCTCGGCGAAGCCCTCCGGAAGGAACAGGAGGCCCGGAGCGACTTCGGCGAGTCGTTCCCCATGTGGACCCAGCTACAGCGCGTGCTGCGGGAGGCCGGGGTCCACAAGCGCTACGACGTGCTCGTGGTCGACCCGCCGGCGAGTTCCGGCCCCCACCTCTACAACGCGCTGGACGCGACGCGCAACCTCGTGCTCCCCCTCGAACCCTCGGGGAAGGGTGAGGCGTCGGTGAGCGGACTCGACGACCTCGTGACGAACCTCGAATCGCAGTTGGAGATATCCATCGGCGTCCTCGCGGCGGTGCCAAACCGGGTCAAGGGGACCCGCGACCAGAGCGACATCATCGAGGGGATACGCGAGCAGGGGTTCGACGTCCCGGTGGTCATCGGCGACCGCACCTCGATGCTCGAAGGCTGCTGGCGCGAGAAGTGCAGCGCGTACACGTACGTGCGCGAACACCGCGACCGACGCCGCGACTACGAGGTGGAGACGCTGGCGCAGTTCGACCGACTGGCGCGCCACATCGAAGCCGAGAGCGGCATCGAGGCCCCAAACCCGCCCGAGGCGGGTAGCCTCGACGCCGTCGACGCCGACGCGGAGGTGCGGGCGTGACGGGACTCAAGTCCGGGTCGGGTGACGACCTGTGGGACGACGACGACGACGAGAGCGCGGCGGACGACGCGGCGGACGGCGGGAACTCGGCGGCCGACCCCGAGACGACGGAGGACGCGGCGGACTCCGACGCGCGGACTACAGCGGCGTCGGGGGGCGCCCCCGAGACGGAGACGCAGACCCACCCCTACATCGTCCGGCGCGCCATCCGCGACAAGTCGGTCCAGTTCGAACGCGACGAGCGCCTGACCTTCTTCGTCCACGACGACGTGGTCGAGGGAGAGCGTGACCTCCTCACCGAACTCGAATCCGCGCTCGGACGCGACGTGCCGAAGTTCGACGTGCGCGAGGCGGTGTACCGCGCAGCGCTCCGGAACCCGGACGACGTGCTCGACGAACTCCTCGATATGGGCTACTCGCTCGACGAGGAACGGGAGTGACCCCCGGCGGTCCCGTCTCCCCACGTCGATAGGACGGGACCTCGGAACGTCGTCCGACCCGCCCCCCGACGTGTGGACTCTCGAGGGAGACGCCCGTACGACGTGCGGACGGGCCTCAGCGGGGGAGCGATAGCGGTCTCGTCACGCTCCAGCATCACCCTGCCCGACCAGAAGCCGAGGCCGGGGCTCTCGGTGCATAGGTAGTCTGTCTCAGAAACGTCCCCTACAGCCCAGTCGGTACTCAGCGTACCTTTCTTCCAAGGTCAAGGGTGGAACAAGCATAACCGTCCAGCGCCCCTAGGAGAGAGTCACACATGGATATCTCAGAGATTCTTTCGACAAAGTTCACCGAGTTCGACATCGGCACACCGCTCTCGAAGGTCGCCGGGGCGTTCGAGAATCAGGAACTCGACGCCGTCGTCGTAACGGACGGCGAGGAGTACCGCGGCGTCGTGAGTCGCCGACAGCTGGCTTCGTCGTCCAACCAGCCGTCTGCGAAGGTCGGCTCGCAGGTACAGCACGTCCCGACTGTCGACCGCACCGAGGACGTCCGCGAAGTCGCGCGGCTCATGATCGGCAGCGACGCCAAAACGCTCCCCGTACTCGACGACGACCGTGTCGTCGGTGTGGTGACCGGCGATGCCGTGCTCGAAGCTGTCCGTCCGTTTCTCGACGCGGCGACCGTCGACGACGCGTACACGGCGGAGCTGATCAGCGCGACCCCTGAGACTACGATCGGAAAAGCGCTCAACATGCTTCGAGAAGCCGGGATCGCCCATCTCCCGGTCGTCGACGGGGACGACCTCGTAGGGATGGTGAGCCTGTACGACGTCATCGAGTTCACGACGCGGGGCGGCAGTAAGAGCCAGGGCGGTTCGTCGAGCGGTTCCGGTGGCCGCGGTGGCGGGGGGCAGAACCGCGGCGGGTTCGGCGCGCGCGAGGGCGATGCCGACCGGATGCTCGATCTGCCGGTACGGAACCTGATGTCCGACGCAGTCGCGACGGTCGAGCGGAGCGCACCGCTCGATGAAGTCGTCGAGACGATGTTCGAGCGGGAGATCTCCTCGCTCGTCGTCACGGCCGACGACACCGACGAACCGGTCGGTATCGTCACGAAGACGGACGTCATCGAGGCGCTCACCTGGGAGCGCGACGACCGGAACGCCGTGCAGGTGTTCGGCCTCGACCTGCTGGAGGGGATGGACTACGACGACGTCTCCGCGCTGATCGAGAGCGTGACCTCGAAGTACAGCGAGCTAAGCGTGATCAAGGCCAGCATCGAACTGCAGGAGCACACGGAACAGAGCCGAGGTGTGCCGCTGGTACTGGCACGGATCCGACTAGTCACCGACCGTGGCTACTTCACGGCCGATGGGGAGGGCTACGGTGCCTCCCACGCCCTTCGACTTGCCGCGAACACGGTCGAACGTCAACTCCTCAAGGGAAAGACCTACGGCGACTCGAAGAAGCATCCCGACACTGACGAGCGGGCACAGCTCTATGGCTGGTGGCTCGGCGGGTAATCGGATCGATATCTCCGACCGACGAGTACCCGTTGCTGGCTGGCGCACTCGTTACGTGGGAAAGAGTCTGGATCTCGTGGTCTGTACTGGTGAAGAGCGGACGGGTGAAGAACGGACGGGTGGTGTACGTTGATACGTGATTTTCCCGTCCGGTCGACCCAAAACGGTGCCCGAATGTGGAAACGTCGCTCGCGCCCGATCAGAGTGGCGCATAGAGAAATGTGATGAGGACGGCCCCCACTTCGTGCAACCTGCCCACGATGTGGTTCGGAGAACGACGTGGTTCTCGACCCCGCCGCAGAACGCGAGCGAAATCGGCGATAGGAACTCTCACGACCGACGTGTGACTCACATAATGAAAAATCAAGAAGAACGTGAAATTGTCACCCTTTGATGACGTCGAAGAGCTTACAGTATACTGTGTCTAACTACGATTTCGACGTTCCTCTTCAGATCGGTCGACGCCTACCGGCCGACACCGAGCGACTAACTGGGGGTCTATCCGAACGTCTGATGGCGGTCGAATCGGACGAGATGCTCGGACCACACGTCGAACGCCAATATGGGCACACTGGACAGGCGGCCCAGCAGGCACTGGGGCGAGAGGTCGCAGAGCGGCGCGACCAGACGGCAGCCCTCGTTCGACTCTCCGAACTCTACCGGGAGATCGATCAGGCGGTCATCCGGCAGTCCACCCGCGAGGAGATAGATCAGGTGGTCTGTGAGCACCTGGTCGAATCGGGATGGTACGCGGCGGCGTGGGTCGGTGACGTCAACCTGGCGACGGCGCAGATCGTCTCCAGGGCGGTCGCAGGCGTCCCCACGGAGCGAGTCGACGCGGTGCCACTCGATGCCGATGACGATGTCGACGTGCTCGGCACGACAATCGCTTCGACCGCTACGGACGGGGAGACTCGCGTAGTGCGCGTAGGGGCCGACTGCGACGATCCGGAGGCGGTCCCGGCGTTCGTGCGCGACCGGGGATACCGATGGATGGCCGCAGTGCCGCTCACGTTCGAGGGAATCCGATACGGCGTCCTTACCCTGTTTTCGGACCGAGCGGACGCGTTCGGGGGGTACGAGTGGAGGGTCTTGGAAGGGCTCGGCCGGACGGTCGGCCACGCTATCAGCGCCATCGAGCGGAAGCAGGCCCTCATCGACGACAGGTACACCGAGTTAGAGATTCAGATTCCTGACGTGGTCCGGCCGCTCGATCGGTTGTGTGACTCGGAGGCCGGTGATCAGACCATCACCGTCGAAGAGACGATCCTGGCCGACGATGACAAACTCATCCAGTACCTCACTGTCACCGGACTGTCCTTGAAGAGTCTCCGGGAGGCAATGGCCGAATTGACCGAGACAGAGGCGATCCGAGAACTCGGCCGGGCCGGGGACAGCAACCGGTTCGAAGTCACGTACGCCGACTTCCCGACCGCATCGACGCTCGCATCGTACGGCGGGCGGATCGAAACCGTTTGCTTCGACGTGCCCGACCTTCGCATAACGGTTGCACTCCCCCAGAGAACCGACGTTCGACAGATATACCAGGAGCTCCAGTCGGAGGTCCCCGACCTGAGGATCGGCGCACAGCGGTCGGTGACCCGGCCCTCGAACGGCGCAGAATCGTCCCGTGACGAATTCGAGGCGGCCCTCACAGAGCACCAGCGGACGGCGTTGACGACCGCCTTCTTCGCGGGCTACTTCGACTGGCCCCGCAAGAGCACGGGCGAGGAAATAGCCGAGACGCTCGACATCTCTCCCTCGACGTTCCACCAGCATCTCCGTATCGCCCAGCAGAAAGTGTTTTCAACGATCTGCGAGAGCGAACGGTCAGTTTGACCGTAACGTCAGAGGCACGATTCACTGCCACGTTCTCGTTGTCGGTGGCTGTCACTTTCGCCAAGGCTAAGATACACTAATATTCACACCTTCTGTGAACGCTGTCACACCTCATACACGACGGTCGCCACTACGGAGACATCGTACGCCCTCGTCGAGGAGGACGGCGCAACCGTCGGAATTCGCCCGGAGGCCGACTACGCGAGCGCACTCGAACTACGGCGGGGTCTCGGTACGGTTGGCGAGCGGGATCAGTCTGTGCCGATGACTGAGACCGGTGACGTATCTGCTCCCGGGCGGTAGTGTAGACGTGAGTTCGAGCCTCTCAGAACACGCCACATCGCGTCAATTCCCGGGATTCGCGCGACCCGAGTGTGGCAAACGGAGAGGAACCGGGCAGTAGTGGGGACGGAGACGATACGACTATCGATGTATCAGTCCCAGTAACCGGCTTCTAACGTCGTCAGCGGAATCGTACGATTGATTATCGGTTGGAGCGAGCACTCCTTCGAGGGTTTCTGTCCCGCCCTTCGTTTCGATCTCGTAGTCGCCATAGGTCGCGACCAATTCGTCCGTCGTGGTTGGATAGTCGTGGGCTTCGAGTGCCTCGTCGAGGTCACCGAGCCTCCCACCAGGGTCACCGCTCATCGCTCGGTCTTCGTGGGCGCGGTCGCGTACGTCCTCCTGCTTTCGCTCTGACTGTTGTCGCTGTTCGTCGTCTGGGTTCTCGTCTCGGCCTCGTTTGTCGTCTGACATCCTCCGAAATAGGTGCCCGATTCGGATAACTGTGTGGACGCTCGTCGGTGTGAACCCCTCGGGTAGATTGTGGAGAGAGCGGCAGTTTCGTCGCTTCGCCAGTCGGTGAGAGCCGTTCTCCTACTCGACCTTGTTCGTCAGGGGCCTCCGATATCCCTTAGTGCCGCGCTTGCCATGAGTGGTGAGCGTAGCCCCCATCACTGTGTAGTAGATGTCTCCAGGCCGCGCCAGATGATGCATCGATGGGCCGTCCAGCGTCGACATTCGCGTAATAGCCAGCGTGTCGGCCACCTTCCGGGGAATCTCGAACGCCCGTTCCGTTGGAACAGGTAGTGCGGCTCTGCAACTGGACAAACGATTCTATCCGAGAACACCGGAACCTAGCGACACGTCCCTCAAACCCGCGTTATTAGTAATAGTGAGAACGTTCAGGCCGAGTGCTACCGTATGGCCTCGACGCACCTGACGTTCTCTATCAGTTGGTCGGATCCTCCGTTAACTCCGCTTCTGGTGCGTTTTTCATCACACTCTGGAGTCCTTTCAGTGCGTTGTGTTTGCGTGTGTAACCCTCGCCACTGGTTGCGATAATATTCCCATTGCGGTGACGGAGGCGCCACCGCCATTCCTCGTCTCGGTCACGGAAGACTTCGAACTGGGCCAGCGTTTGGGATGCGTCGGCGGCACCCACTGGTGAAGATAGTTCGTCGCCTTCTTCTTCAGGTAGATCTTCGTGTAGAGAGACCCCGGATTCCTCCCCTTCCGGGGAGGGCCATTCGAGTTCGAGTTCGAGACTCAACTCGTCGTCTTCGGCCTCGAATTCGATCTCGAGAGCGAGTTCCGCAGGGAGAGCAACAGTGATAGCGTCCTCGCCGTCACCCAACCGAACTGAGCCAGCACGAATCCCATCTACCACACTGTTCAGTACGGCAGCTATCTCCTCACGACTGGCCGTCAGTTCGGACTCGTAGTCGTTTGCTTCGACCATACCCGGAAGTAGAGGAACAACAGTGGTAAACCATCGCAAAAGTGTCTCTCGACCGAGAGGAAGGTCCCGTACACCGATTCAGGACCGATGGTCGATTCGGAGTTCGAGAAGTTCGCCGACCCACTGAGGTCAACTATTCAGAAACCGCTCCTCGAAACCTATTCTGTGGTTCAATCGGCAGAGGTCATCTCGATTCCGCTGTTGAACCTCGGATTGCTCCTCGGTGCGTTTGCTCTCCTCGGTGAGGCGGAGATCCTCCGAACTCGGTCGAGTGACTCGGTCAATCACTCACCAAGGGCGTCGCTTGGCAGACATCGAACGCGCCGTTAGTGAAAACCGTTACCCGGCCGTCCTCTTCGCTGAGTGTGATCGCCGCGATCACCTCCTTGCGGGCCGAGGTTTCCAGCGCACTCATGTGACGGGTACCCATCCATCCCGCATAGGGAAGATCGTCGATCTGCCGACATTCATCCGTAGAGAGTTGCTTGACCCGGACCATTGCCTCCTCGATCGTACCGTCGTTGCGAACGACGACTGCGCCATCGCAGGACAACGCAACCTTCTGTGCAGTTTCAACAAATACGTCGGTCTCGGCAAAGACACTCCCGCAGTCCTCAACCGGCCAACGGTTCGTCCCCATCGGAGCCGCGAACTCGGCCATAGAATCGCGTTCGACGACGAAATAGAGGCCCGGTCCACGAGCGTAGGGATCATCCCATCGCTCGAACCCGCGGCTGATGCCCTCAACACAACCCTCGATCCGTTCGAGTATTGCGTCGATGTCTGTACTGTTAGACTTCGGTTCTGATGCCTCAGAACCTGAGGATAACTCACTCATCTCATTCATACTGAATAGTGCCGACACGGGGATAGTAGCGCCGGATTTCCGGATGAGGATCCGTCTTGATTAACTGGGTGAACGATTTTCCCCGAGCGGAATTGTACTCCCTAGAACCAGCTATCTACGTGACTATTCGCCGGTAGTACTTTCTATTTAGACTATCCTCGAGAAGCTATCTGAGTTCTGCTAGTTGATGGACACATACTCCGTTTGAATTCGGATGGATTCACTCGATTAATCAACACACTTCGTGTGGTGAAAACGCTGTTACTTGATGGAGGTAGCGTTCGTTTGTATTCGTACCCGATATGAGTGAATGGTGAATAATACGAAATCTGTCCGATCGATGTACAGCGCGTATTCATGTTTACAACTCGATATCTACTAACCCGTGCCTACTAACGACCCAGTATCCCGTTCCACAGAGCTTCCCAACTTTACGCTTTGTTGGGCGTTCGACGACGAGGACTCTCCAACCGAGATAACGGTTTTCGATCCAGAGAACGAAATCACGACACACTGGATCACCATCGAAAAAGACCACGTATGGAATCTCGGAGGTATCGCTTGACTGCGACTTTGGAGTAATTGATTCGCGCCGTCGAAAGGCTACGAATGGAACTGCACGGAGATCTGGCGAGTTCGCCGGGACGACCACGTCTGTCAGGTCCGTCCGTGTGGCGTAGCGCTCAACCCGAATCGTTCGAGATGCTCGAGTGCGGCGGTCTGTGGGTCTCGATTGAATCGCCGCTCATCTATCAGCCGAATGTGGGTCGTTGTGAACCCCGTCAGGGAGAGTGGCCGGGACGGCACGCAACAGTACGGTGGTTGGAACGCAGAACTAGCCTGCGCACCCGTAGATGGATTCGTTTCCAGTCAGTATATTTCGTTTGTGATTAAACGAGTAACTTCGTGAATTCCCATTATCGATGTTTCTATACGTGATAATCCGAGCCGATTACTGTTACTATAATCATCACAACACCTCGACGATGCTCGTCTGTACAGTGGACTCAGACGATTATACTGTCCGTATCACGACTCGTCCGAATTCACCGTCATGATGGGAGTAACAATACCTATCCGTGTCGGGAGCAAATTATCCGGCGAATCACTGGAAACCCCAGTGAGGTTGGGACACATGAGCACTACTGATAGTTTGGAGGAAGCGATCGAAGTCCTCCAGCAACTCGGCTTAAAAGAATACGAGGCGAGATGTTTCGTCGGCTTGTCCCGTCTCCATACGGGAACAGCAAAGCAACTGAGCGAGATGACGGAGGTGCCCCGAACACGAGTGTACGATGCGATCCGAGTGCTGGAGGCGCAAGGCCTGGTCGAGATCCAGCATTCGAGCCCGCAGCAGTTTCGGGCGGTCCCGCTCGAAGAGGCGACTGGGACCCTGCGTGACCAGTACGAGGCGCGCGTCGAGCGACTCCACGATGCGCTGGACACAGTCGAAATCGTCGACGAAGACGACGAAACCCCTGTCCAGCAGGTGTGGGCGATGTCTGGACGGGACGCGATCGAAAATCGGACGAACCAACTTATCGAGACAGCCTCAGAGGAGATCGTCCTCGTCGTCGGCGACGAGTCACTCTTGACTGAGGATCTCGTTGCCAGCCTCAACGAAGTCGGTAACGGAGTCGACCTTCTCATCGGCGCGTTGACGGAGTCGCTTCAAGACCAGATCCAAACGGCCGTACCGGACGCCACCACGTTCATCTCTGGGTTAGAGTGGTTACACGGCGGGAACACTACTAAAAACGAGACAGCAATCGGTCGGCTTCTCCTGACGGACCGATCGACAATCCTCGTGAGTTCGATCATGCCCACCAGCAAAGAGGAGCAAGCGATATTCGGCGAAGGGTTCGGGAACGGTCTCGTCGTAATCGCCCGGCGACTCATGGCCCAGGGGTTGTTGACCACTCGTGATCCCAAGCAGTAATCTCGCGAGGAACGGCTATCGGCGGGTCCGTTAGCGGACGCAACTGTCTGTGGGTTCTTGGTCGGGTCCGTCACGAGACCGGTCCTCCAGCAACTGGAGAGTGAGATACTCGCCATTGTCGATCGTTACGAAACAATCGTCGAAAACGAACGAGAGGCGTCCCCCCGTCCGAGGTTTTCCGTCGTACTGCGGGTCGAACAACGTATCTAACGCAGTCGGATCAACGACGTCTGCCAGCGGTCGGAGGGAACACGGCTTACGACCTTCGACTGCGCTCACCGCGCGTACCACGGCCGTGCTGACCAATTCGTCGCCCTCGATCTCGTACTCCATGGTTCTGATTCGTGCTGGACGAGGAAAAGCTTCGAAGTTTTTCACCCGGTTCATCAAATACAGCCTCAGATAGAGGGTCGGATGCGCGTGTTGCCACCGCTCGGGTCGGTGGAGTCGGTTGAGTTGACGGTGAGTACGAACACGGACCGACGGTGACGGCCGATAACACGCTCACACTGTCGAAGATGGAACGGGACTCGGGCATGCTCACTCCGGACGAATACCGCGGTTCCGAGTGGCAACACTGGTAGCGGACTCGGAGAATCGCCGAGTTTGTATATCGAAATATAGTTTATTACCGAGCGGCGACGACTCTCCGCCGCGGCGGCCACGTCTCCAGTATCGCCAGATACCGCGGGACGCCCGCGACGGTGGTGGTCTTGTCGCCGACGCGCGGGGGAAGGAGGGAGGTGCCGACGTCGACGCTCTGGCCCACCTGCCGGAAACCGAAGCCGACGGCGCCCCCGTCGCTGGCGGGTCGGTCGCGCAGGCTCTCGGAGAGTTCGCGCGCGAGAGCGTGTTGCGTCGCTCCGGCCGGTCCAGCGTGACCGTGGCCACGTCGGCGTCGACCGACAACCGCGTCGGGTCGCTAGACACGCTCACCCATTCTCCGTCACTCGTCGGCCCCCGCGCTCGCGCCCGTCTCGGTCTCGCGTTCCCGGAGTTCGAACTTCTGGACCTTGCCGGTGGTGGTCCGCGGGAGTTCGTCGACGAACTCAACCTCGCGCGGGTGTTTGTACTCCGCGAGTCGGTCGAGGGAGAACTGGCGTATCTCGTCTCCGGTCGCGTCGGCATCGGGAGTCGGAACCACGAACGCCTTGACCGTCTCGCCGCGGCGGTCGTCCGGGACACCCACGACGGCCGCGTCGGCCACCGACTCGTGTTCGAAGAGGAGTTCCTCCACCTCGCGCGGGTAGACGTTGTAGCCGGCGGTGTTTATCGTGTGTTCCATCCGGTCGACGACGTAGAAGTAGCCGTCCTCGTCCCAGTAGCCCACGTCGCCGGTGTGGAACCACCGTTTCCCGTCGCGTTCGGTGAACGCCGCCTCGTTCGCCTCGGGCAGTCCGTAGTACCCCTTCATCACGTTCGGCCCGGCGACGACGAGTTCGCCCGTCATCTCGTCCAAGTCCGTCTCTCCCTCGTCGACCGGTCCCTCGGGAACGCGGGGGACCTCCTCGAACTCCTCGTCGACTATCTTGGCGTCGACGTCCGGCAGGGTCCTCCCGATGCTTCCCACCCGCCGTCCCCGGTCGGGCGAGTTGAAGTGGGTCACGGGACTCGTTTCGGTCAGGCCGTACCCTTCGTAGATCTTCACGCCGTAGAGCTCCTCGAACCGCCGGAGCACCTCGACGGGGATGCCGGACCCGCCCACGCCCGCCAACCGGAGCGACGAGAGGTCGAACTCCTCGGCGTTCGGCTGGTTGATCACGTCGTTGTACATCGCGGGCACGCCGTGCATCAGCGTGAGCCCCTCGTCCTCGACGAGCGAGACGGCCTCCTGTGCGTCCCACTCGGGCAGGGGATAGTAGGTCCCGCCGTTGAACAGCGTGGCGTTCATCACGACGGTCATCCCGTAGATGTGAAACAGCGGGAGGACGCCGAGTTGCCCGTCGTCCGTGCGTATCCCGCCGGGGGCGAGACCGGCCGCTGAGGTGGCGTTGGACGACAGGTTCTGGTGTGTCAACTGCACGCCCTTGGGCCGGCCCGTCGTGCCGCTGGTGTAGGGCTGGACCGCCACGTCGTCGTCGGCGCGGTCGACGACCGCGGAACCGTCGGCCCGGTCGGTCGTCTTCCCGGCGTCGTCGGCGAGGAACGCCTCGAAGTCGGTGCCGGCGTCGGCGCCCTCGCCGACGGTAACGACGTGGTCGACGCCCGTCTCGTCGCGCACCTCCTCGACGAACGGGACGAGGTCGGACAGCGTCACGACGGCGCGCGCGTCGCTGTCGGACAGGAGGTGGCCGATCTCCCGGGACTTGTACTGGGGGTTCATCGGGACGACGACGCCGCCCGCGCGAAGGGTGCCGTAGAACGCGGTCACGAACTGGGGGACGTTCGGCAGGTAGATCGCAACCCTGTCGCCCTCGCCTAACCCCCGGTCGGCCAGTCCGGCCGCGAACCGACCGGTCCGGTCCCAGAAGTCGCCGTAGGTCGTCTCCCGTCCTCGGTAGAACAGCGCCACTTCGTCCGGGTGGTCGTCGACGACGTCGCGAACGTTCGTGGTAAGGTTTGACATACGTACCGAATCGGAGCTCTCCGCCTAAAGAGTTGCCCCGGGGGGCGCACGAAGAACTATGATGGGTCCGCGCCCATCCGGCCGCATGACGCTCCGACCGCCGGATCTGACCGGACGGACCGCGTTCGTGACCGGTACGTCACGAGGCATCGGCAAGCGGATAGCGCTGGCGCTGGCCGACGCCGGGTGTAACGTCGTCTCGACGGGCAAGACCGTCGACGACAGCGACACCGACCTCGAAGGGACCATCGGGGAGACGGCCGAGGCGTGCGCGGAGCGCGGAGTCGAGGCCCGCGCGATTCGGTTGGACCTCCGCGACGCCGCTCAGGTCGAGGCCGCCGCCGAGGAGGCCATCGACGCGTTCGGCGAGGTGGACATCGTGATAAACAACGCCAGCGCCATCCAACTGGCGTCTATTGCGGACCTGCCCGCGAATCGGCTCGACCTACTGACCGAGGTCAACGTCCGCGGGACGTACCTCACCACCCGGGCGTTCCTCCCGCACCTCGAAGAGATAGGCGGCGGGCACGTGCTGACGAACGCCCCGCCGGTGACGCTGGACCGCGCGCCCGGCAAGGCCGCCTACGCGTGGTCGAAGTTGGGGATGACGTTCGTCACGCTGTCGCTCGCGGCGGAGGCAAAGAACGCCGGCGTCGCGGCCAACGCCTTCTGGCCCGTCACCATCATCGACACGCGCGCCTCGCGGTACTTCGGCCTCGGGAGCGAGGACGACTGGCGCACGCCCGAGGTAGTCTCCGACGCGGTGCTCGAACTCCTCGGGCGCGACCCGACCGAGTTCACTGGCGAGGCCGTCTACGACGAGGAGGTGCTCCGGCAGGCGGGCGTCGAGGACTTCTCGGAGTACAACCTCACCGAGGGCGACCCGGACCCCCTCTCGGCGCAGATGTTCGACCCGGACTACGAGCGGCCGTCGTAGCCACCGAACCGTATCCGTGAGCCGGAACCCTCGCAACGCGCCGGAGAACTGTCGGACGAGAGCGTCTTCCCGACGATGAGACACGCGTACGTGCGTAACGCGCGGGACCGGTCGACGAACACTCGTTCGCGGTGGCCCGGTCTTCTACAATCAACACAGACCCGGAGGACGCGACCGGACAGTGAGGACCGTGTCCGCGGGGATGGTCTCGGAGGGAGGACCGGGACCGCGACACTAGGTATTCTGTCACGTCGATGTTACACCACCTACGTTTACACGTTCACACCGGCGGTCGTCTGTGCTCGCACCGGACGTTCGGCAGGGAATGCGCCGAGCGAACGCCGCCAACTTCGATGCAGGAACCGCCGCCCGGTTGTCTCTGCCGTGGACGCTCTCCGCGAGATACTGACGCCCGTACCGCCGTTCCGGGGACCCGCTCTCGGTTTCGACGCGCGGTCGACCCTCCCCCCACCGGGTGCTCATACCGAGTCGAGCCACCGCCGAGAGACGCCGACCTCTCGGTTTTCGAGGAATGCTCTTCCACAGTCATTTCCGAACCGACCGACGCTCGACCGCTCGCGACGGTCGGTGCGTCGTCGGATGCCGTTACAGAGTTAGGTGTGTAACACCGTCCGTGGCAACGGCCGAAGCTCCGTCCAACAGTGTTGAACAAATCACGCGCCCGCGGGCGTCGGCGGGCGGGGTACTGCGCTCAGTAGTGAGCGTAGCGTAGTTCGATGACGTTCGCGGCGCTCTTGACGGCGTCCGCCAGTTCCGTCAGTCTGTCCGGAGAGTGAACACGGTTCACGGGGCCGGACACCGAGACTGCGCTTATCACCTCGTTCGTGCTCTGGTCGGTGATGGGGACGCCGATGGTGAGAACGCCCTGTCGCCGGTCTTGGTCCTCTATCGAGTAGCCCCGGTCCCGGGTCTCCGCGAGTTCGTCGTACAGTTCCTCGCGCGTCGTTATCGTGTGTTCGTTGGCCCGCGGAAGCCCGTGCTGGTCGATTATCTGGTCGACCCGTTCCCGCGGGTAGTGGGCCAACATCCCCTTTCCCAGCGCGGTCCAGTGCATGTTGGTGTACTCGCCGATAGGGGCGTTGTCGTGGATGGCGTCCGCCTCCTCGGACTTGTAGAGGAGGACGCGAAGGCCGTTCTCCTCGACGCCGAGGTTCGCCACCTCCCCCGTCTCTCTCGCGAGTTTGTCGACCTCTAACTTGGCGGCGCGGTACAGTCTCGACCGGTTCCGAACGGCGCCGCCGTACTCCAGAAACCGAAGGCTCAGTCGGTAGGTGCTCCCCTCCCGAACTACGAGTCCGAGGCCCGCGAGCGTCTTCAAGTAGATGTGGACCGTGCTCTTCGGGATGTCCAGTTCGTCGGCCGTCTCGGTCACCCCCGCCTCCTCCACCGACTCGAGGTAGTCAACTATCTCGAACGCGCGTTCGATAGAGCTGATAGTGTTTCCAGACCCCGTATCTCGGGCGTTTTCGGCCATACGAGCACCTATTCGGTACGGTGACTTAAATTCACGGACGTGAGGAGCGATACCTACGTTCAATTAATTTGGACGGACGGAGAGCGACGCAGGGTGCGACCTACGACAGCACCACGTTCTCCAGTTCGCCGTCGTCGCCGTCGTCGAGAGCCTCGACGTTTCGCGCGACGATGTCGGCGAGTCGGCTCCAGTGGGCCGGACTGTGACCGGCGTTGTGAGGGGTGATAGTCACGTTCTCGAACCGCCAGAGGATATGCTCCGGCGGGAGCGGTTCGGGGTCGGTGACGTCGAGCGACGCGCCGGCGATCTGGTTCTTCTGAATCGCCGTGACGAGCGCGTCGGTGTCGACTATCGGCCCGCGGCCGACGTTGACGAGCGTGGCGTGTTCCGGGAGCGTCTCGAACTCGGCCGAGCCTATCAGACCGCGAGTCGTCTCGGTCAACGGGGAGGCGACGACGAGGTGGTCCGTCCGGGCGAGAGCGCCGTGGAGTTCGTCCTCGTCGAAGCCGACCACCTCGTCCGTCGGTCCGCCCTTCTCCGGCGTGTACCGAACGCCGATGGTGTCGACGTTGAACCCCTCGAGTCGCTCGACGACCGCGGACCCTATCGCGCCGAGACCGACCACGGTCACCGTACTCCCTTGGAGTTCCCCCGCCTGATAGTGGCGCCACTCGCGGCGTTGTTCGCGCCGCCATCCCTCTCGGAGCCGCCGCGTCGACGTGAGAACGTACCCGAGAACCTGTTCGGCGATGTTGGGAGCGTGGATGCCCGAGGCGTTCGTGACGGTGACGTCCATATCGGAGAACGTATCGAGCGGGAGGTGTCCGTACCCGGCCGCGATTCCGGCGAACAGGCGGAGGTTCTCGGCCCGTTCGAGGAGTCCCGTCTCGATTCCGACGCTCGATACGACCCTCGCCTCCCGGACGAACTCGCGTTCCTCCCGCGGCGTCCGAGCGAGCGCTATCGTGTGGTCCGGCAGTCGGACGCGCAGTTCGCGGACGTACTCTTCGGCGGGGAGTCCGTGCGTTCCTTGTCGTAAGACGACGACGTCTGGGTTGTCAGTCATGGGGATACCTTCGTCTACACCGAGAGCGCGGCTGGTGGCGTCGCCCCGGCTGAGTCGTAGGTTTCGGTTGAGACGTATATAGAGCCGTTTACAGGATGTTTTTTCCGATACCGTCGCGGCCGTACGAGACGGTCACTGCCGCAGCGGCGGGGGGCTCCGACCCATCTAGTAATGATCCTAAATTATATACAGGAGTAGCTCATTGGCAAGAAGCGTCATGGTTCGCGAGCACCAGAGGCGGCAGTTTCTCAAAGCAGCGGCGCTCGGCGGCGTGGGGGCGTCCGCTGGGTGTCTGAGTAGCGTCACCGGTGGAAGCGAGAGCGGTTCCTCGGGCGGCGGGGGGAGCGGAAACACGCTCGAGTACTGGGAGTACTTCCACTCGCAGTCGGAGGTGGCGAAGAAGCTGATGGAGTCCTCGGTCGAGGAGTTCCAACAGAACAACGACGTCCAGATGAAGATGAACTGGGCGAGTTGGGACGACATCAACGGCGGCAAGTGGAAGAACAACATCCAGAACGGGAACCGGCCGGTCATCTACGACTCCACCAACTCGCTCGACGGTCAGTTCATCGAGCCCGGTTGGGTGAAGCCGGTGAGCGAGTACAAGGACCGGTTGAACGACGACGCGCTACAGAACGTTCAGTGGGCACTCGACATGGCCGGAAGCTGCTACCGCGGCTTCGACGAGAACCTCTACGAGATACCCATCGGGATGGAGGTGGGGTCGCCGTTCATCGCGCGCGCCGACCACTTCGAGAAGGCCGGACTGTCCATCGAGGACGACTTCCCACCGAAGAACTACCAACAGTTGGTCGAAGTCGCCACGCAGTTACAGGAGAACGGACCCGGCGACCACGGCTTCCAGATATACGGCGCGCAGGGCGACGTGACCGACGAAGCGCTCGTCACGTGGACCGCCTCCGAGGGCGGGTACGACGGGATGTACCTGAACGAGGACTGGTCGGACGTGAACTACGATTCCGACGTCTGGCGGACCGCCACCAAACGGTACGTGGACCTGTACCAGAAACACGACCTCTCCTCGGACAAGGCCCCGACGGCGTCGAACGAGGGCGTCGCCCAGATGCTCATCCAAGGGAACGTGAGCATGTATCAGGGCAGCACGAAGGACTTCGGCCTGTTCCGGAGTCGGGCCCAGAAGATGCTCGAGGACGGCAAAATCGTCTTCGGTCCGTCGTGGAACGGCGGCGCGGGGAACCGCGGCGAGTTCTTCACCCAGTGCGTCGCGCTCATGCGCAAACCCGACGGCGTCTCGAAGGACGTCTGGAGCAAGCGGGAGGACGCGGCCATCAAGTGGATAAACAAACTCCTCTCCAAGGACTTCCAGAAGCAGGTCCCGCGGTCGCTGGCGACGCTCCCGGTCCGAAAGGACGTCTGGGAGGGCCTCCAAGACGACCCGGCGATGGGGGAGAGCAACTACATCTCCACACTCCAGACCACGGTGGAAGGGATGGAACACGGGTGGGCCAGTCACCCCAAGATGAACGCCATCCAGTACAACATCGCCGGACCGCTGTTCCAACAGGCCGTGCGCGGCAAGATAGGTCCCGAGGAGGCCTGCAACAAGGCCGCGAAACAGATACGGAACCAAATAAGCCTCTGATATGTCCACACAGAGCCTCCTCGGTTTCGGAGAGCGGACCGCCAGCCTCCGCGAGACCATCTCGGAGAACTGGTTCTCGTACCTACTGATACTGCCGGTACTCGTCTTCTTGGTCCTGCTCATGTGGCTCCCGTTCGTGCAGGGGGTGTACATGAGCTTCAACGACTGGCCGTTCGGCGGCGAACCCACGTGGGTCGGGTTGGGCAACTACACGTTCCTGTTCGGGTGGGAGCCGTTCTACACGTCGCTGAAGGCGACGCTGTTGTTCTCGCTCACGACGCTGTTCCAACTCGCCGTCGCCCTCGTGGCGGCGCTCGCCGTGCGCGAACTCAGGCGCGGGAAGAGTTTGGTCACCGGCGCGTTCCTGCTCTCGTACACGGTGCCGCCGCTCGTGACGGGGACGATATGGGCGTACCTGCTCCAACCGGACCTCGGTCCCGTGTTCGGCTACCTCACGGAGTGGGGTCTCCTCGGAGAGACCGTCTACTGGGGGAGCCAGGGCGACGCCGCCCTCGCGGTGGTCGTGTTCGTGACGACGTGGACGTTCTGGCCGTTCATGTTCCTCATCATCTCCGCCAGCCTGGAGAGCATCCCCGAGGAGATGTACGAGAGCGCGCGCATGTACGGCGCGAACCGCTTCCAGACGTTCCTCAGGGTGACGCTCCCGCAACTCAAGAGCGCCATCCTCGTGGCGGTGAGTATCCGCATCATCTGGAACATGACGAAGATATCGCAGGTGCTCCAACTGACGAACGGCGGTCCCGGCTACGAGACGTCGATACTGGCGGTGCTGCTGTACCGGTTCGCTTACGGGCAGGGTCGGATGGGCGTCTCGTACGCCGTCGGCGTCATCCTGCTCCTCCTGACCATCGGCTTCGTGTTCGTGTTCATCCGCGAGTTCGAACGAACGAACGAGGGGGCGGCGTGATGAGTACCCAAGAGTACGACGTGACGGCGGTGACGCTCAAGGCGGCCACCTACGGGGTCGTCTCGTTCCTCGTCCTGTTCAACCTCACCGTGCTGGCGTTCATCCTCTCGGTGTCGTTCATGCCGCCGACCGAGTTCTTCGGCGCGCCGCACATCATCCCCCACGAGCCGACACTCGAAGCGTGGACGTCCGGGTTCGAGGAGTTGGGTGACAACCTCCTCAACAGCTTCCTCATCGGCCTCGGCACCACCGTGGTCGCACTCGCCATCTCTATCCCGGGCGCGTACGCGTTCGCCCGGAAGGAGTTCTACGGGAAGAGCGTCGGCTTCTACGCCATCATCTCCGCGATGATGTTCCCGTACATCCTGCTCGTCATCCCCATCATGGACCTCTGGAACGACCTCGGCCTCTACAACACCATCCCCGGGATGATAATCGCCTATCAGGTGTTCGTCACCCCGTTCGCCATCTGGATTCTCCGGGACTTCTTCGCGAAGCTACCGACGGACATCGAGGAGGCCGCGCAGGTGTACGGCTGCACGCAGTTCACGGCGTTCCTGCGGGTCATCCTCCCGCTCGCGACGCCGGGAATCGTCGCCGTCGGCTTCCTCGCGTTCCTCACCGGGTGGAACGACTTCCTGTTCGCCAACCTCCTGACCACCGGGACCGGACCCGTCCCCGCGGTGCCCGTGCTGTACGGCACCATCGGCGGCGGGTCGGGCGAACGGGTCTACTGGGGGAAGCTCATGGCGGAGACGCTCATCATCGGCACGCCGCCGACGATACTGTACCTCGTGGCGCGAAACTACCTCGAAAACGCATTCACCGTATGACAGAGAACACTATGACCGCACGAGAAGACACGGACGGTTCGGACGAAACGAATCGAACGACCGAGCGAGGCGCGCGCGCCGACCCGTCGGCAGTCGACGGGTCCGGCGACCACATCCGCATCGAGGGGCTTCGAAAGACATTCAACGACGGGGAGATAGTCGCCTGCGACGACGTCGACATCAGGACCGAGGGCGGCGAGTTCGTCGTCCTCGTCGGCCCGTCCGGGTGCGGGAAGACGACGACGCTGCGGTGCATCGCCGGGTTGGAGGACCCCGACGAGGGCCGAATCGTCGTCGACGGGGAGGACATCACGGACCGGAAGTCGAAGGACCGGGACCTGGCGTTCGTCTTCCAGAGCATCGCCCTGTTCCCGCACATGAGCGTGCGCAAGAACATCCGGTTCGGACTGGACATGAAGACGGACCTCTCGAAAGCCGAGAAGAACGAACGGGTGGAGGAGGCGGCGGAGACGCTCGGCATCGAAGAGACGCTCGACCGCAAGCCGTCGGCGCTCTCCGGCGGCCAGCAGCAGCGAGTCTCGCTCGGGCGAGCGATGGTGATGGAACCCGCCGCGT
Source organism: Haloferacaceae archaeon 50 (assembly GCA_046097085.1). Classification (GTDB taxonomy): domain Archaea; phylum Halobacteriota; class Halobacteria; order Halobacteriales; family Haloferacaceae. The sequence continues at coordinate 180,315 of CP175570.1, forward strand.
TCCTCCTCGACGAACCGTTCTCGGCGCTCGACGCCAACCTCCGCGACCACATGCGCGTGGAGGTGAAGAAGATCCAGCGCCGACTCGACACGGCGATGGTGTTCGTCACTCACGACCAGGAGGAGGCGATGACGCTCGGGGACAAGATTGTCGTGATGAAAGACGGCTACGTCCAACAGATCGGCACGCCCTACGATATCTACAACGAACCCGAGAACCGCTTCGTGGCCGACTTCATCGGGTCGCCGTCGCCGAACCTCTTCGAGTGCACCGTCGAGGAGACGGCGGACGGAGTCGCGTTCGTGAGCGAGTTCTGTACGATACCCGCGACCGAGGGGCAGGCCGAGGCCGTGCGGGAACGGGGCGACTCGACGGTCGTCTACGGCGTGCGACCCGAGTACCTCGACATCCGCGACGACGGCGGACACTTCGCGGCCGAACTCGACGTCGTCGAACCGCTCGGCGACCGTGACGCGGTCCACATGTCGGCCGACGGCGTCTCCCTGTCCGCGGTGACTCCGCAGGGCGAGGTGTCGCGGGACAGAGAGACGTTGCACGTCGACATCCAGACGGACGAGGCGTGGCTGTTCGACGAAGAGGGCGACCGAATCGTCTGACGGTCGAACCACCGCGTTTCCGCGAGAGCCGCCTGCCGGCGGCGACGAATCTGCCGGCGAACACGAAGCGGCGAGAGACGCTACTCGACGGAAAGCGTAGGAACGGGACGCCGGTCGATATTTTGTCAGTACCTAGTAAATAGAGATAAAATAAAAGAAATAAGATAATTCGTTCGAAACCCGATAGCATTGCGATTCGACGCTCAGTGCGGAGGAGGCAAGGAGGACAGCCACCGCGGGAAGGAGCCGACTGTACCCACGCGTGGATGCCGCCAGCAAGCGGCTGAACGCGGCCAGAGGGACGACATCGAGCGGTGCGAACCGCTCGCCCGCTCGTAGTAGTAATCTGACGGGCGTCGCTCGTTTCGACCCTCGGACGGCACTCCGAAGGTGTTCTCGAACACCTACGCTCCCTGACCCATCTCCGGTAGAGGATTAAAGGATACTTGAGATCACAGTGAATCCGACTGGGCGGAGTCTCTCGTCCGACGTGACGTACCTCGCACCGACTGAGAAAACATACTTTATCATTTTGTTAATTATCGACATTTGTCACAGTCCCGACTTTAATTCTATTTTGGAAGAAGTTAACGTAGCCCATATATGGGAGAGCAAGGACTATGTTTACGTGAAACAGCACTCGAATATGACTGTCGACTGTCACAATTCTCTACGTGACGAGACGGGGTCCACGTTTCGTGAGACGTTGGAGAACATCAAAGGGTCCGGGTGTACGGTGCTGATATGCGGGGCGGTACCACGTGATAAGATGGCGCGGGTGAGCGCACGATTACTCGGCGACACGACGGCGTCGAGCGGGTGTCTTCGGTTGTTCGGGCTCACGGACGTGGGTCTCGACTCCGTCGCCCAGCGACTCCGTCTGGCGGGTGACGGAGACGCGTCGGCGCGCGTGATCAGGTTCGGCGATGAATCCAAGCGTCCGAGCGCGGCGGCGGCGGAGACCACGCGACTCGACGTGGACGACGTGCCGGGCGACGTAGACGCCTTCGAGGCGGCGATGAAGGAGGCGATCGCGGAACTCGAAGCGGACCAATCCGGAGTCGAACCGGCCGAGTTGTGCGTCTGCGTCGACTCATTGCTCCCCCTCTTGGCCGAGTACGGCCGAGAACGGGTGCAGACGTTTCTCGATCGGATCGACGAAATCGTGGGTGAAACCCGGTGTATGGCTCACTTCACCCTCCCCGTGGACCCCGGCGCGCCGGTCGTCGAATCGCTCGTGCCGTACTCCAGCGTCGTCGTCAGCCTCCGGGTAATGGATGAGACCCTCCAGCAGCGGTGGCACCTCGTGCTCTCCGACTACAGAACGGACTGGTTCTCTATCGACCGCGACCCTCTGGACCCGTCGCCGTAGCGGGAGTCGAACTCCGGTTTCGGTACCGAACGACGCCGGCGAGGCGGTTCCGACAGTCGCCGCCGAGAGAACGTCGGGGGTACCCGTCGTCGGACGAGTGGATTCGACCCGCGACGGAGGGTCACGCGAACGTCATGCGTCGGGCCAGAGTCGCGCCGCCGCCCGCCACGAGGCGACGCGACCGATCCACCGGGCTGCGACTAGTTTCTTGAGCAACCGCGCGGGCCATCCGCCGAACGTGGACACCGGCGACCGCTCGACGCCGTGGGCGACAGTCGTACTCCCGACGGAGACGAGGAGGCCGTCGTCCGCGTACGACCACGACCGGAGCGATTCGCCGCGAACCGCTCGGGCGACGTTTGCCCCGGCGATGGTCCCCCCCTCCTTGGCCGCCTCCGCGGTAGGCGGCACGTCGGCGGCGTCCTCGGGGGCGATGCGCGCGGCGTCGCCGACTGCGAAGACGCGGTCGTCGCTCGTCTCGAACGTCGGGGTCGCGACGAGGCGACCGCGAACGTGGTCGAGGCCGGCGTCGGTCAGCGCCGCCGGACCGGCGACGCCGCCGGCCCAGAGAAGCACGTCGTAGTCGGTCGCGCCGCCGCCGTCGAAACGGATAGTCGAAGCGTCGACGGCGTCGACGCGCGCGCCGGTGCGGACCGCCACGCCCCGGGCGTTCAGCTTTTCGCGGAGTCGTGCGGCGAGTTCGGAGTCGAGGCCGGCGGCGAGTCGGTCGCTCGTTTCGACGAGCGTGACCGTCGCGGGCAGGTCGCGCGCGGCGCAGAGTTCGGCTATCTCGCCCGCGCTCTGGACGCCCGTGAGTCCCCCGCCGACGACGACGACCCGCGCCGGGTGGGCGTCGGGAGCCCCGCGCGCGGCGTCGACCACGGCGTCGCGTATCCGAATCGCATCGGCGGCGGTTTCGAGCGTCAGCGCGTGGGCTGCGAGTCCGTTGACGCCGAAGTAGGCGGTTCGACTCCCCAGTGCGACCAGCGCGTAGTCGTACGCCACCGTGGAACCGCCGGCGAGCGCTACCTCGCGGCTCTCGACGTCGAGCGAGACGACCTCTCCCCGGACGAACCGCGTCTCGGACGACTTGATCCGATCTATCGGTATCCTGAGCACCTCGCCGGCGTTCGGGTCGCGGATGACCCGGTGTATCTCGTGGCGCACGAGGTGGTGGCGGGCGTCCGACACCCAGACCACCTCGGCGTCGGCGTCGGCGAGTTCGTCTTCCAGCCGTCGGACCGCGGCCGTACCCGCGTATCCGGCCCCGAGGACGACGACTGTGTCTGTCATGGCGCCTCCCGAACGAACGGCAGCAGAGCGGTCGGAGTCATGGTCAGCTATCGAATCTCGACGGGCGGTTCCGTCGCGTGCGACTTCGCGAGCGGGACGGCGCGTCCCTCGGACGACGACCGATAGAGGGCGTCGACCACGCGCTGGACCGCCAGCCCCTCCTCGACCGTGTTCCGGTCGGGAGACCCCCCGTCGGCGACCGTCCGAAGGAACGCCTTGTGCTCCGCGGCTATCCGGTCGACCGCTCCGCGGTCGGCGGCCGTCGTATCGTCGGGTCGGGCGCGGTCCGAGCCGTCGTTCTCGTACAGTGTCAGGCCGGTGCCCGCGAGGTCGAAGCGCGCGCCGGCGTCGGTGCCGCCGACCGTGAACGTGTAGTCGGCTGGGCGGTTCGTCGCCCACGCCACTTCGAGACTGACCGTCTTCCCGTCGGCACAGCGGACGAACGCGGACGCGGAGTCGTCCACGCCGGGTCCGTCAGCCTCCGACCCGGCGGTCGCGTCGGGGGAGGCGACCGCCGAACGCGTCGTCGCAGCGACTTCGAGGACGCGGGGGAAGTCGAGCAGGTAGAGCGCCAAGTCGATCGCGTGGACGCCGATGTCGAGGAGCGACCCCCCGCCGGAGACCGACTCGTCGGTGAACCACGACCGCCGCCCGGCCGGGACGCCGCGGCGGCGCACGTAGTTGGCCTCCACGTGGCGCACGTCGTCGAGGCGCCCCTCCCGCCGATGGCGTTGGAGCGCCCTGACGGGCGTCGCGAAGCGGTTCTGGAAGCCGACCATACAGCGGCCCTCGGCCGCGTACGCCGCGGCGGCGATTCGCTCTGCGCTCTCCAGCGTGTGCGCGAGCGGCTTCTCGACGAGCACGTCGAGGCCGTGCCGGAGCGCGGCCGTGGCGTACTCCTCGTGGTACCGGTTCGGCGTCGCGACCACGACCGCGTCGGCGGCGTCGAACAGGCTCCCGGCGCGTTCGTACGCCGGAACGTCGTAGCGCTCGGCGAATCGCCTGCGCGCGGTCGGGTCGACGTCGACCCCGCCGACAAGGTTCACGCCTCGGTCGACCAGACGGTCCGCGTGGACTCGCCCGATGTGACCGAGGCCGACGATTCCGACTCGTACTGACGTATGTGAGTTCATCGTTTCTGACGAGAGAAAGCAGCGCGGCCGTGAGGCCGCGAGAGCGGCGCGCGAAATCGCGGCGCATCGTTAGTCGTGCTCCGGCGGACCGCCCCTCCGCCACCCGCCCCAGCCGTCGTCGCCGTGGACGACGTGGCCGTACTTGAGCAGGGTGACGAAGACGGTGCCGCCGACGGCGTTCCCCGCGGTGGTGACGCAGAGAAAGCGCCCGTAGTCGAGGAGGGTGACGTCCGGCGGGCCGAACAGGGCGAACAGCAGTTCGATGTTGCCCGCGACGCTGTGTGGGAGGTGGAACAGGCCGATGGCGAACGTGACGAGCCAGACGAAGAACACGCGGCTCAGGGTGTCCCTCGCGGCGGCGACGAGCCACGACAACAGCCCCATGAGCCACCCGGCGAGTAGCGCCCCGCCGAAGAGGACGGCGGGCCGGTGTGCCACGAACGGCCGCGCCATCTCGGCGAGTACGCGGGGGTCGAAGATGTCGAACGCCGGTCCGACGGCGACGGCGAACGCTGCGAACACGAGGCCGCCGACGACGTTCCCCAGAAACACCATGGTCCACAGGCGGCCCAGCATCGCGGGCGTGGCCTGTCCGTCGAGCACCGGGAGCACGGCGAGCGTCGTGTACTCGGTGAACAGTTCCGTCCGCCCGAGGATGACGAAGACGAAGCCGACGGTGTACGCGCCGGCGGCGAGGCACTCTACGAGGAGCGCCGACCGGCCGCCGGCGAGCGTCAGCACCGTCGCCATCAGCAGCGGCCCGAAGCCGAGGTCGAGGCCGGCCGAGAGTCCCGAGAGGAACAGGCCGCCCGGCGGACGCCGAAGCTGTTCCATCCCCTCCTCTATCTGCTGGACGAGAATGTTCCGCGACGACTTCTGCGTGTCGCTCGCGTCCGTCACCGTCGCGTCGGGTCCCGTTCGACGATAGTTCCGTCGGCGCCGACGGCGACCGGCGGGTCGCCGAGGGTAACCGAGAGGAGGTCGGCTTCGACCGACGATTCAACCGGTGTCCAGCCCGTTTCCCGCGTCCGCTCGAAGATACCGCCGCCGGCGGCCACGGTGAGAGTAAGCCCCGGACCGGAGTCGACGCCGCGGAGCGCGCCGGTCCCCGCGGCGACCGGCGTCCAGTTGTCGCAGGGCCGGTAGTACCGGTACGCCCGTCCGTCGCCGCCCGCGATCAGCACCGCGCCGTCCGTGACGGCGACGTCGTAGAAGTTGACCTGCGCGTCGTCGACGCCGATGCGCTCCCAGCCGTCGTCGGTCTCCGCGAACGCGTTGCCGCTCGTGTCCACGACGTAACACCGCCCGCGGCCGTAGTCGAGGGCGGTGACGGACGACCCGCTCCCGGGTTTGACCACCTCGCCCCACTGCGGACACCCGGCGTCGTCGACGGTCACGGGGAGAACCTCGCCGGAGCCGTTGGCGAGTCGGAGCGTCTCGTCGCCCGCCGGCCCCGTCGCCGCGACGGCCTCCCACGTACTCGTTTTCCCCATCGGTGCGGAGTAGTCGTGCTTCCGCCCCGTCCGTAGGTCGTAGACGCCGAGCGACCCGCTGGACCCGGCGAACCAGACGCGCTTCCCGTCATCGGTGGCGTCGACGGCCGTGAGTTCGTTACGCTTCGTCGACGGTCCGGTCTCGATGACGAACTGCCAAGAGTCGCCGGCTCGGGTCAGGACGTTCCCGTCGGCGCCGACGGCATACGGCCCCTTCGCGGTCTGGACGACCCCGCGGAGCGTCTTGTCGGTCGGGGACCCCGCCTCGCTCCAGACCGGCGCGCCGTCCTCGCGCCCGGTGTCGGACCCGCGGGTGTCGGACCCGTGGGCGTTGGACGGCGTACCGCCGTCTGACCTCGGCTTGGGTGTCCCGTCGCCGCCGGACGCCGGGGGGTGGGACGGACCCGTCCGCCGGGCCCACTCCCACGTCGGGGGACTCCCGCGGCAGTGGTCGAGAACGCGATTCATCCCGGCTCTGACGTCGTCGAGAATCGTCATGGTAGTGGTGCAGCGTCTTTGCAGTATCTCGCGGCGCGCCCTCGTTCGAGGCCGCCGGGTTCGACCGGCGACGGACGCGGCCGCCGAGACTGCGCGAGGGACTCGAACCCTCCGGCCGGCCTGCCTACCGGACGCAGTGTTCGCTCGAAGGTGGACGCCGGTGTATGGGCGAACGGGCCTCCGAGTGGTCGTCTCCCGCTCGACCGCGGGGGACGGACCGCGGGCGTCGCGTCAGCGGTCCTACGAGTCGCCGCCCGTCCGGGAGACGACGCCGCTCGTCACGAGGATGCGGATCGCCTCCTCGACTGTCAGGTCGACGTCGTACGTGTACTCCGCGGGCACGTAGATCACGCGTCCGCCGAGAATCGGGTTCGGCGCGAGCGGCATGAACAGGGTCCGAACCTCACCGTGTCCCGTCGCTTCGCGAATCTCGTCCGGGGGCGCACCCGTCACGAAGCCGAACGAGTAGGTTCCCTTGCTGGGGTACTCTACGAGTTTCACCTCCCGGAAGGTCGGTGAGTCGCTCCGGAACAGCGATTCGACCGTCCGACGGACGAGGATGTACACAGAGCCGACCCCCGGAACGGCGCCAACGAGGTCGTGGAACGCGTTCGCGGCGCGCCGACTCGACTTCGTCTTTACGAGGAACCCGACGGCCACGACCGCGGCAGTGACCGCCGCCATAGCGGCGAGGCTCACCGTCGCGTCGGGGGCGCCGCCGACGCCGGACCAGAGCAGCCGTATCCCGGCCACCACCGGTCTGAGGAGGCCGACGACGAACTCTATCGCTACCCCGACCACGGCGGCGGTTATCAGAAGCGGGAGGGCGAACGCGACCCCGGCGACGACCGACTCGCGGACCGCCTCGCGGGCGTCCGTCAACCTCCCGAGCGGGAGCTTCATGGGCGTCCAACCTCCGGGTTCGCGGGCCGCAGGACGGTCGGCGCTCCGGACCGCGTTCGTCTGTTCTCGATACCGAATCGAACGTTAGAGAGGTACGGTAGTTGCACGTATCAGGTGAGCGTCTGGTAGTTGTACGTCTGGCAGTTGTACGTCTGGCAGTTGCACGTCCGGTCGAACGCGAACGTCGTCGCGCGGTCGTCTCATCCCCTGCATCGCTCCGGGCGGTCGCGGCTAGCCGTACCGGATGCCCGGAAGGTGGTTGAGGTCCCCGCTCGTGAGCTGCGCGAGAAACGCCACGAGCAAGAGGATGAGTAGCCCCAACACCAGCAGGCGCCTGAGCATCGTCCCGCGGGTCTTTCGCAGTCGGGTCCACGTCGCCGGGTGGTAGCCCATGTACCAGAGGATGAGCGTCCCGCTGACCGTGACCGAGAGGAGGTTGAGGAACACCACCGTGGCGGTTCCGACGGCTATCGTGAGCCGTCCCCAAGCGAGGGCGACGCCCAGCACGCCGATGGGGAGGACGACCGCCACCGCGGCCAGCATACCGACGAGGCTGGTGAGGTTCTTCTGACCGAGACCCAGCGCGCCGGCGATGCCGGCGCTGAGCGCGACGACGACCAGCAGAAACGGCGGCGCCGTGTAGCTCCCGATGTGCAGGATGGCGTCGATGTCGCGGTTCAACAGGACGAGCGGCGTGCGTTTCACCAACAGCGCGAAGCCGAACGAGCTTCCGACGGCGGTGACGAGGCCTACGACCTCGAGCTTCGCGCTCCGGACGAACAGAGCGCGGTCGTCGAGCACCGTCGCCACGCTGGTGGTTATCGGCGGCCAGATCAGGGGAGCCACGACCATCGACCCCACCAACACGGTTATCGACCCGAGCAGCACGCCGGACGTGACGAGGACCGCGCTGAGCACCGACAGGAGCACGTAGGTGGTGAGTCCGGGCAGGAGGTCGGCCGCCTGCGAGTGGAGTTCGCTCCGGCAGACCCGGTGGCGCTTGACTCGCTTGAGAAGCGCGTCGTAGTCGCCCAACTGGTCGAACTCGCGCGACGTGACGACCGACGGCTCGGTTATGGTCGTGTAGATGTCGCGACTGATACCCCGGTCGCGGAGCCGGTCGAGGACCGGTTCGACAGTGCGCGTGGGGAGCGGAAACGACACCTCCGCGACGGTATCCGAGGCGTCCGCGTGCGCCGAAACGGTGTAGTCGAGGCCTTCGTCGTCCAGCACCTCGATGACCTTCCGGCGTCCCTCCGCCGTCGCGACGGTGACTTCCACGAGGCGCATGTTCTCTTTGATCATCTTCGAGCGTTCGGGCGGCACGACCACTTGTCGGAGCGACGGTCGGCTCCGGATAGCGGAGCCGGGTGTCGAGCCCTCACGGCTCTCCGAACACCGTCGAGACGGTGTCGCACCGAGAGCGACGCCGTCTCATTTGAATCGGCGCTTGTGCTCGACGTACAGCACCCCGGTAAACAGCGCGAACGGGACCAATCCGACGACCGAGAGTATCAACCCCGACCGGAGGAGTAGCCCGAGTTCGTGCTGTTGGACGAAGTAAAGCAGGGTCACGGCACCCGCGCCGAGGAACGAGACGATGCTGGTGATCGCCAGCCCGAAGCTGAACTTCCGGATCTGCCACTCCAAGTTTTGACTCTTGCGTAGCATCTGGAGCAACACGGCGATAGGCGGTACGGCGAGCGCGATCAGTTGCAGTAGTGCGAGAGCTATGTCTTCACTCATAGGTGACAGAGTACGAACGGCGGTCACCGACGCCGGACGCTTTTCCCGGCACGCGCCAGCGACTCGCGCGGCTAACCGTCGTGGCCGGGATGTCATCCGCGACCGTCGCGGTCGCGTCGTCCGGACCGGCGCGCCATCGACACTTAGGGCGGGACGGACATAAACCGTGGAGAAGATGTTGTTCGTTTTATAATTTTGCTTCTCGTTCGGAGAGGTCTCAGAGCGCCAAGAGCATGAGGAGCACTCGAAGCGTGATTGCGTGGGTCGCCCAGCCGACGACGCCGACGCCCGCCGCCGTCGGCCACTCGACCGGACAGCGGTAGCCGACGACGACGACCCACGTCAGGGGAGCGAAGAGCCAGCCGACGACCGCCACCCCACCGAACAGGGCGTCGGCGAGGCCCGCGGCGACGACGCCGGCGAGCGAGACGGCGACGGCCTCGCGGGCGCTCACGCTCCCGGCGGTAGAGCCGAGCGGGACTCCGAAGTAGACCACTGGCGGCACGACTACGACGCCGACGACGAGCGAAACGAGCGGAGCGACGGGGATCATCGCGCTCCACCGCGGCGAGGTCGGGTCAACGCGACGGCGGGGAGTCGGATTCCGACCGGTCGTCCTCGTCGCCGAGACACCGGGACATCCAGTCCCGGTAGGCGACCAACCAGTCGTGACCCGCGCGACTCACGCGGTACGCGTTCGTGCGGCCATCGATAGGGCGCGTCTCGACGAACCCGCGGTCGACGAGGTCACGCAGGTTCTGGTACAGCGACGCGAGCGTTATCTCGTCGTCGTAGTAGGACGCGAGTTCGCGCTTGAGTTCGACGCCGCTGAGCCGCGAATCGTCGATATCTTCGAGGACGACGAGTACGTCCCGCTGAAAGCTACTCAACTGTTCGAGCGACGGCGAGTCGTCGTGGCGAGCGTCGGCCGCGCCGTCAGCTCGGCGGTGTTCGGTGTCGTTTGCAGGCATCGGTAGTCACTGGCGGCTGAGCCGCCAAGCCCCGCGCGGGACTCGAACCCGCACGCCGGCCTGCCTACCGGACGTGGCACGTCGGTCGCCCCGAGAGTGAGTCGGACGCGGCTCGGGTCAGTCGGGGTCGTCCCGGAGCGTCTCGTCGTCCGCCGCCGCGGACCGGCGTCGCCGCTCGAACCACTCCCACTCGCGGGTCAGCATCCCGCGCGGTTCGAGGTCCCACACGTCGGCCTCGTCCGGGTCGACGCTCGGACCGAAGCAGAGCGACCAAACCGCGTTGTACGCCCAGACGAGTTGGCCGACGCCGAGGACGTACGCGCCGACGGTGGCGAGCCGCTGGAGTGACGCGAACCGGGCCGGGTACGTCGCCGTCCGGCGCGGAAGACCCTCCATCCCGAGGAGGAGGAGGAGCGAAAACGCGAGGAGCGTCCCCCCCATCGTCAACCAGAAGTGGAGACGGGCGAGGCGACGGTGGTACGTGCGCCCGGTCAGAAGCGGGAACCAGTAGTAGTACGCCGCGAACAGGGCGAACACGACCGTCCCGACCAGAATCAGGTGGAAGTGGCCGACGACGTAGTAGGTGCCGTGGAGCACGAGGTCGACGGGGACCGAGGCGAGGAACACGCCCGTGACGCCGCCGACGACGAGGTTGGCGACGGCCCCGACACAGAACAGCATCGGCGCGGCGAGGCGCACTTCGCCGTTCCAGATGGTGGCGATCCAGTTGAACGTCTTCACGGCGCTCGGCACCGCGATGGCTATCGTGACCGCCATGAACGACGCGCGGAGGCGCGGGTCGATGCCCGTCGCGAACATGTGGTGGGCCCACACGCCGAACGAGAGCACGCCGATGGCGAGCGTCGAGTAGACCACCGACTCGAAGCCGAACAGTTCGCGGCCGACGAACCGCGGGAGGATGTGGCTGATGAGCCCCATCGGCGGAAGCACGAGGATGTACACTTCGGGGTGGCCGAAGAACCAGAACAGGTGCTGCCACAGAAGCGGGCCACCGCCGCCGACGGCGAAGTAGGTGGTTCCGAGGATGCGGTCGGACAGCAGCATGAGGAGGGCGCTTCCGAGCACCGGAAACGCGAATATCACCAGTCCGCCGGTGACGAGGAGCGTCCACGAGAAGATGTCGAGGTCGGCCCAGCCGACGGACGGGGCCCGTTCCGTGACGACGGTCACGACGAAGTTGACGGCACTCGCGACCGTGCTCACGCCGCTCAGATGGAGGCCCAGTAGGACGAGGTCGACGTCGGCGTTCGAGGCTTGCCTCGACAGCGGCGGGTAGAGCGTCCACCCCGTCCGGGGCGGGTCGATACCGTGGAGGCCGAGGACCTGCGAGAGGATGCCCGCCCGGACGAGGAAGAGCGCGGGCGGGAGGAGCCAGAACGCGACGGCGTTGAGCCGCGGGAACGCCATCTCGTCGGCCCCTATCAGCGGCGGAACGACGTAGTTCCCGAGGCCGAACGCGACCGGAGTCGCGAAGAAAAACAGCATGGTGAGACCGTGCGTGGTGAAGAAGGCGTTGTACGTCGCGGGGGACCAGACGGCCGTGCCCGGGGAGAGCAGTTCAGTCCGGACGGCCATCGCGTCCACCGCGCCCCACGCGCCCGCCGCGCTCCCGAAGAGGAGGTAGAGGCGGCCGACGTCCGCGTGGTCGACGGTCGTAAGCCACCGACGGAGACCGCCGGGCTTCAGGTCGGTCCTGTCGGTGCGGGACTCGCCGTCGGGGGCGTCGCTTGATGCTGTCATGGATGTGAGGTCGCCGCAGGTGGAGGGACGCCGCGTCAGTCGCTCGTCGCGCGTTCTAGCGGACGGACGAAGTGGCAGAACTCGGCGAGTCCGACCGCGCCCGCCGCGGTGGCCAGTCCGAAGGCGAGGTGGGGACTCACCGCGTAGAGCAGGCCGCCGAGGAGCGCGCTCGGAACCACGGCCGCGTTCCGCGCCGAGCGGTACTCCCGCGCGCCGACGGACTCGGGGAGCACAGCCTCGACGAGCGCTCGCCGCGCCGGGCGACCGAGCGCTCGCAGGCCGGAGAGGGCGAACAGCGCGGCGACGGCGGACGGGGCCGCCGGCGCGCTCGTCAGCAGGAGCGGGAAGGACGCGACGGCGAGCAGGTCGACCGCCGCGAGCGGCGCTCGCGTCCCGTCGTCCGTCAGCCGCCGAGCCGCGAGCGACCCCGCGAGGGCGACGGCCAGTTCGACGGCGGCGAACGCGCCGAACAGCGCGACGGGTCCGAACCGCCGGCCGAGGAGGACGGCGTCGACGCCGAGCACTCCAACCACGACGCGGACGACGAAGACGGAGGTCGCCCCCGCGGCGAACTGCACCAGCGCGTCGGCGGTGAGGAGACGACGTGACGACGCCGGCAGCGACCGGAGGCGCGACAAGAGGTCGGCAATGTCGGGCCACCGAACCCCGGCGGCGCGCGCGCCGGTCGGCGTTGGCTGATTATCGCGGACGACGAGGGCGGCGGTCAGACCGACGGCGGCGGTCAGCGCCGACGCCACGCCGAACTCCGCCCGAAACGTCGGGAACAAGGGCGAGAGAGCCGCCGCGAGCACGAGAGCGACCAGCGACGCCGAGAGATACCGTCTCGCACCCGAGGCGTTCGAGGGTCGCCGGGCGGAGCGGGAGCGCGAACCCCACGTCGGGACGGAAAACGCCATCTCGAACCCCTTCGACGGCCACGCGCCGACGCACAGGACGCCAGCGAGGACCGCGCCGACGGTCCACGCGACCGAGGGTGCGCTCCCCGTCTGCGGGGCGAGCAGCCAGAGCGCGGGCCCGACCGACGCGAGCGCACGGCGCGCGGTCGGTCGCGGGACCGACGCGAGTCGCCCCGTCCGTTCGACGACCGAACTCGCACTTCCACGCAGGTACGGCCACAGCGCGCCGGCGAGGATGCCGACGCTGCCGACGAGTCCGATCGCCGCCGGACCGGCGCCGAGAGCGTGGAGGTACTGAGGGAGGTACCGGACGAGGACGTGAAGGAGGGCGGCGAACGCGATCGCAGCGGCGTCTTCGACCACCCCGCCCGGGTCGCGCGAGGCCGCGGCACGCAGACGCTCGTGCGCGGCGACGACCGGCGGTCGAGCGTGCTCGCGCGCCGTCCGCAGGACGCGGGTCGTCCGGTCGCGGACGGCCTCGGCCCGGTCGTCGAGTCGTTCGCGCGGGCTGTCGGCGTCGGACGCGGGCACGGTGTTTGAGTGGTGTCCGGGTCGGGCGGGTCGCTGCCTCGTCACGTCAGCCGCCGGGCGAGTTCCGCCAGCTTTCGCAGGAGGTCGACGACCGCCAGCACGACCGTCCACAGTCCCCGCGCGAGCGTTCGGAGCGCCGCGACGACGAACCAGAGCGCCTCGGCGACGGACAGTACCGCGGCGGCCACGTCGAGACAGAACACCCACAGCGCGTCGCCAACCTCGCGGCAGACCGCCGCGCCGTCGTCGGCCATCCTCCGGAGTCGGGTCGGGAGCGACGTACACGCGTCCGCGATGCGACGCGGGCCGTAGGTGACGTACACCTGCGCGAGGAACACCGGCGTGAACAGCAGGTTCAACGTCACCGTGTATTCGCCCGAGAGCGTCCCCGCGGGCCGGTGTCGGGGCGGGACGAGTCCGAGTCCGCCGACGACGTAGTGGACGACGACGCCGGCGACGACGGCCGCGAGGAGTATCGTCCCGAATAGCACGGCGGCCATCCGGAGGCCGTAGTAGCGGCGGTACGCGTTGACGAGCGGCGGGATGACGAGGTCGGCGTAGACGAACGCGAGGACGCCGCCGAACGGGAGGCCGTTCCGCCAGAGTACGAGCGCAAACGGGATGTTCCCGACGGAGCACATGAACGTCACCACGCCGATGGCGGCGCCGACGGCGACGTCCGCGAGCACCGCTTGGAACGTCCCGCCGGTGCCGAACAACGCCGTCCACCACGCCTCGGGTACGAACGCCGCGATGACGCCCGCGAGGACGAACCCGAACGCGATGTCCCGCCAGAGCATCTCCCACTCTTTCATCGTCTCCCTGCACGCCACCCCCCAGCCCTCGGCGGTGAGCAGTTTGTCGGTCCAGTCGACCGCGTCGGCGCCGGTCTCCGCGTCGGTTCGGCTCCGGTAGGCCCGCATGCACCCGCCGCAACAGAAGTACTTGGTGCCGCCGACGGTTTCGAGGCTGACCGTCGCCTCGTCGCGGGGATCGGCCGCCGCGCCGCACGTCGCGCAGGTCGTCTCGTCGACGTCGTGGAGGTGTTCGTGCGCTGCCTCGAACCAGCGCTCCGGAACGGCGCGCCTGAACGTGAACGCGATCACGAGCGTGGCCACGACGCCGCCGAGGTACTCCCCCACGACGAACTGCCACCCGAGCAACACCCACGTCACTAGTCCGAGTTCGACGACGAGGTCGGTCGAGGCGAACAGGAACGCCCCGAGGCTGGCGACGCCCGACGCTCCCTTCTTGAACAGCGACTTGCTCGTGCCGACGGCGGAGTAGGAGCAACTCGACGAGGCGGCCCCGAACAACATGCCGAGACCGACCTCGCGCCAGCCGTCGTCGCCGAGCAGCCGGGTCATCCGTTCCTCGCTCACGAACACCTCGACGATGCCCGAGAGCGTGAATCCGAGTACGAGCGCCCACCAAGTCTCCCACGTCATCGCCACGATGCGTTCTAACGCCTCCACGACTGGTGCCAGTAGCGTCATGTCGAGTTTGAATCCTCCATTCGAGGTTGTGTCGTCTCCGCGCCGTCCGCTACCGCGTCGTCCCGCGGGGTCGTTCGAGGACGGTGCCGTTGTTCCCGACGACCACGTCGGGGTAGTCGGTCAGGCCGAGCGCGGCCCCGTGGAGCGTGTCGGACGTCGGAACGTCCGCGGACGTCCACGCGCCATCGCCGAGGATGCGGACGGTTCCGCCGACGCCGGCGGCCAGCCCCCTGTCGCCCACGCGGTCGACCGCGTGGAGGGCGTCCTCGCTTGCGGTCGCCGTGACCCAGTTGAAGCCGTTGTACAGTAGGACCGACCCGTCGTCGGCCACTACGTTGGCGGTGTCTGCGTCCAGCATGGCGACGTCGTGAAGCGTCGCGCTCACGCCGTCGATTCCGACCCGCTTCCACCGTTCGAACGTGGTCGTACGGTAGACGCCGCCGTCCGCGTCGCAGACGAGTCCCGCGCGGTTCGACGCCGCCATCGCCCCGACGCTCAGTCCGCCCGCCGGCTTCGTCACGGACCCCCAGGAAACCGCGCCGTCTGCGTACCGCCCCCGGAGCAGTTCGCCGGACCCGTTGAGCGCGTACACGCTCTCCTGTCCGGTCCGCCCGACGACGGCGACGGACTCCCACGAACTCGTCTTGTCCCTCGGGGCCGAGTGGTCGGTCGTCCGACCGTCCGCCGCGGCGTACCGACCGAGCGCCCCGCTGGAGCCGCAGAACCACGCGCACCGGCCGTCGGCCGCCGACGCCGCTGCCACGAATCCGTTACCGTCGCCGGCCGGCCCGTCGTCGAGGAGGCGCTCCCAACCGCCGGACCGACGGACGAGCACGCGACCGCCCTCACCCACGGCCAGTGGACCGTCGACTGTCATCACGGCATCGTAGAGGGTATTCTCCGCGGGTGCGTCGGCGGCACTCCAGTCGCCGTCGCCCGAGGATGTGTTCGAGGAACACCCCGCCGAGCCGACGGTGACGGCGACGCCGACGCCAGCGAGCAAGTCGCGGCGAGTCCACCGCCGGGCCGATTCGCGAGTCATCGTTCCTCCGGCCCGTCGACGAGCGGGGGATGGTCGACGGTGAACGCCCCGGGAGCGACCGTCCGCCGGGCGATGGTCGCCAACCGAACGACGAACGCGAACAGGACGGCGAACGGGAGCGCGGCGAGAGTGAGCGCCCCGCACACGACGAGTTCGAGCAACACCGACTGCCCGGCGGCCGGCGTACCGCTCGTGTAGAGGATCAGCACGAATATCGAGCCGAGGAACGCGCCGATACCGGTGTACGCGATCAGCTGAGAGAGCCGGGCGAGTTCAGTGCGAACGTACAGCGCCTTGAGGTACTGGCGGAACACGTCCAGCGCGACCAGTAACTCCCGGAGGTCCACGAGCGCGTCGGTAGTCTGAGGGGAGAGCGCGTCGGAGCGGTCACTGAGCAGACGTCGCGCGGTGGTGACGTGCTTCGAGTACTGGTCTCCCATCGTGAGAAGGACCACGTCGAACAGTCGGAGGTCGTCCTCGGCCGCCCGCTCCTCCAGATCCGCCGCCAGCCTCCGGACCGTCCTCTGGAACTCGGCGAGCGCATCGGCCGACGGGTTCCGCTCCGGGTCCATGTCGGCCTGCTGGAAGCGCGACGCTCGTTGGGCGGCGAGGCGCGCGACGTCTTCGAGAAAGCGCGACGGGTCGTCGGACATGACCGACTGCTCCGGCGTCTGCTCTGCGATTCCCGCGCGAAACTCCCGAACGCCCTCGATCTTCTCCCGGAGATTGTCCGGCGTGGTGACCAACTGCGAGATGGTGAGCTGGTTCACCGCTATCACGATCGGGACGAACGAGAACAGGCCGCCGGTGACGGCCCCGAACACCGTCGTCACGAAGCCGCCCTCCGTCAGATCGATCGACGGGACGAATCCGAGGAGGAGCGTGCCGCCGAAAATCAACGCGAGTAGTTGTCCTACGATGGCCCAACGGCTCCCCGTGAGCAGCAGCCACCGCCGCGCGCGAACTCGGCGGCGCTCGTCGGTCAGGACGCACCAGCCGACTCTCGCCCCGACCCAAGCTGCCTTGAGCGCGACGGAGAGAAACTTCCGGAGTATCGTGATGATTATCCGCACGGTTCGTGCGACCCCGTCGGAGCGGGTCGTTCGCGCGTCTTCGTCCGATACATCGCTGTCGTCTCGGTCGTGTCCCTCGGTCGATGTCATGAATAACTCCGGGCACTGCAAACTGCGGGAGCGCCCGCGGGGCTGTGCGTCGCTCGGGCGACGCGTAGTGCAAGAAGTGAGACGTCCCCGACGAGCGACCCCGAATCCGTCCGGCTCCCACGACTCACTCGCCACTGTTGGCGAGTTGGTCGAGGAGGTCATCCACGCCGACGTGCGGCGGCGGCGCGTCGTCCGGACCGACGTTCGCTCCGTGATGTATTACCGCTTTGACGATAATAAAACCCGTCGATAGGTAACGCAGATTCTGTTATCGAGCGGCACGTCTGTCGGGGACGGGCGACGGCGGTCCCACCTGCCGTCGCCCGGACTACGCCGCGAACGTGACCGGCAGCGGCGGTCCGAAGAGCGCGACGAGGAGGCCGGCGGTGAGGGCGATGATTCCGGTGGCGACGGCGCACTCCCGTCCCCACGTGGGGAGGCGTTCGATGGTCACGACGCCCGTCAGCGCGACCATCCAGAAGAAGTTCATCTCGCCGAAGAAGGGCATGAGCAGGAAGAAGGGACCGAAGCCGGTCAGCACGCACCGGACGCCGTGGTCGAGTCCCTCACGAAACCCCTCGCGGACGCCCGCGTCGTGGGGGACGACCCGCGCACAGCACGTCCGCAGGTGCGCCCGCTTGAACGCCGTTAGTTGGTACGCGCCGGTGAGGACGAGAGCGCCGACGACGACGAGCGTCGTGTGGTCGCGCGTGAATCCGTAGATGCCGCCGGGGAGAACCGCGTGAAACGCGAGCGGTATGGCACCGGAGACGGCCCAGACGAGGAGGTACGCCGGCAGAAACGCGGCCACTGCGACGGCAGCGGCCAAGTGCGAACCGGTGTGCGCGCGGGCGTAGTCCCGCGCGAAGCGGGTCATCGCGGGAAGCATCATCGCGCCCATCATCGCGCCCCACATCACGAGGTAGCCCGCCACGGCGTCGACCGTCCCGGCGTGGAACACCCCGAGTTCGATCGCGCCGGGGGCCGCCGTCGGAATCCCCCGGTCCGTCACCCACGCCGTGCCGGGCATCGGAACGACGCCGTCGTACATGAGCCACCACAGGAGCGCGTCGAGGAGCAGCAGCCCCGTCACCGTCGCGGTGGTCCGGTCGACGTCGACCTCGACCGGAGCGTCCTCCACGTGGTCGAGGAGGACCGCCGCGAGACTCACGCTGGACACCTCCGAGCGGCAGTCGTCGTGTTGTTTCGTCCGTCCGTGACTTCGCGGTTCGAATCCGTTCGCTGGTCAGGAAACATTCGTATCTGGAAAGAAAGAATCCGTGAGTCGCTCGCTACGTATCGACGTCGTATCCGGCCTCTCGGACGGCCTGACGGGCGCGTTCCCGCGTACGCGGATCACCCTCGACGACGACACGGTTCTCTTCGGCGCTGGCGTCGGCGCTGCCGACGCCGTCCAGTCGCGTCAACGATTCGACGACTAGTCGTTCGCAGCTACGACAACTCATCCCCCCGACCTGGAGTATGTAGTCCTCCATCTCCGGTCGAAACGAGGGACGCCACGGACTTAATTTCATACTAATTGAAAGGAATATACGGTACGTTCGTACACAGTACGCAGAGCCGTTCGCGTTCGTCCGGCGGAGAGTCGCAACGCGGTCGTGCGTTCTTGCCTCGTATCGTCAGGATGAACTGAATTACTTAATTGGTTTTTGTATGTACACGTATTTTAATCGACGAGCGGCTATCTACCTGTGGGAACGCGCCGGACGACGTCCCGCGCGAGGCGGTTGACGTCACGGCCGGACCCGAACGACGACGCATGTGCGTCCGACGGCCACGACTATGATTGGTGAAAACGCCTTCTGCCCGAAGACAGGTGCACCGTTATCGGACGAGAGGTACTACGACAGCGACGGACGGAGCCTGAGACGGGTCACGTCCGGTGAGACAGTCACCGACCCGCCGACCGAGGGCGAACTGACCAACGGTGATAGACGCTCGTCGCGCACCGGACTGTTCAACTACTTCCGACGCTGTCACCGCCGTCACCACCAGCAGAACCCGTCGCTCTACCGGGCGGCGGCGCTCGGACTGCGTCGTCTCAAGTGCGCGGCCGACGGCCGGCAGGAGTGGGACATCCACCTGTGGCGGGCGTTGAAGCGCTGGCTCGACGTGCGAGGGTACGAAACCCAGTGGATGAACGGCTACGCGTCGGTACGGTGTCCGCATTGTTACGGACGGCTCAAGTACTACGACGTCGGCGACGACGTCTACGCTCACTGCGCCACGAACTGCGAGGACGTCGACCCCCTCGTGGAGGCCCGGACGCTCGTCTACGAACTGTACGTGGCGGCCTTCCCCGACGATTCGGACGGCGTGACGCCGGACGACTTCCTCCAGTTCGTGGACTGAGACCACCGAAGTAGGCTGTCGGAGGCACCCTGCGGAACGCAACGAACGCGTCGAATCGGGCAAGCGGAGCGGCGACTTATCCGGGCAAGTGAACGCACCAGCGTCCGCCGTCGGCGGGCGCGGCCGAGTCCGCCTCGGGAAACGGTGATCTAAACGTAGAAAATAACTTCAGATAGTCTACATTTCATGGCGTGGCCGGCCGAACACAGAGACGAGGTGATCGGGAGATGACAGAGCAGACGCGGCGCGAGTTCGTAAAGTGGAGTGGAGCGGCAACCGTGGCGGCCGTGAGCGGTTCGACCGTCGGCGTGGCGCAGACTGACTCGTCGGGCGGAGAGTGGACCAAAGCCGAGTCGCCGACGTCGAAGACGCTGTACGGAGTCGTCGATACCGCGGAGGGACCGTTCGCAGTCGGGAGCGGCGGCGATGTCCTCGCCCGGCGCAAGAGCGGGTGGCGGCGGGTCGTTAAGTACGGCCCCATGGCCCGGAGTCGACGGCTGACCGCCGTCGACGTGACCAGCGACGGGAAGGCGATCTGGTTCGTCGGCGGGAGCGGCGTCATCGGCGAGTACCGCGTCGACACACGGACGCTCACCAACTACTCCGCACCGGGCGGGAAGACGAGCACGTGGGAGGGGTGTTCCGTGGTCGGAAAGGCCGGCGAGAACGAGCGGTTCTACTTCGTCAACGGGTCGGGCGAACTTCTGATCGGCGTCCGGCAGAAGGACGGTAGCGTCAAGTACAAGGACGTGCTCAAACCCGGGGGTGGCTCCACGATTCCGGCCATCGACTTCTACGCCCGGAAGAAGGGCCACGTCTGTTCGACGAGCCAGTTCGTGGCGGAGACGACGGACGGCGGGAAGAACTGGACCCGCATCGGCATCGACTTCGCCGGCGGAGCCTTCTTCGACGCCGCCAGCGTCGGGCCGAAGGACGTGAACGTCGGCGGCGGCAACGGCATCATCTACCGGTACGACGGGTTCCGGTGGACGCCCCACGTCATCGACGACGGGCGGCAGGCCATCCGCGCCGTCGATCGCGACGGCACGGCGGGTTTGGCGGCCGGGAGCGGCGGAAAGGTGTACGAGCGAAAGTCCGCGGGGCAGTGGCAGCGGTTTAAGACCCCGGTCAAGACGAAACTCCTCGGCGTCACCCGGGGGAAGTCATACGACGTGGCCGTGGGGTCGGGCGGCGCTATCCTCGAACGGTCGGTTTCCCGCGGGTCGGCGAACCTTCCCGAGACGAACAAGACCGTCGAGCGCTACGTGGAGGCGACCCTCGAACCGATGTGAGATACACAGTCCCGTCCGACGGGGACGCGAGCGCATCGACATCCAGCCGATCAGATCGGTAAAACGACATCGACGGACATGTTCGAACACGAGAGACACAGCGGAACGGTACGGAGTATCGTCGTACTACTCACGATCACGGCACTCGCGGGCGCGGCCACAGGGGTGGTCGACGCCGACTCGGGGGCCAACGAGACGGTCACCGCCCGCATCGACACCCACCCGCAGAACGCGAGTGAGATCGACTTCGCACGGAACGACATCGTGGTGCTCGACGCGTTCGACTCGACGGAGACGGACGACACGATAGAGGAGTACGAGTGGGACGTGGACGGTGACGGGACGTTCGAGCGGACGGGGGCGCTAACCGCCGTACGCCTCGATTACTGCGGCGAGCGGACGGTCACGCTCCGCGTAACTAACAACGACAGCGGCGAGACGGCCACGGCAGAAGTGACGCTCAGCACGGCGTAGGCGGCCGTCGTTCGGGCACGCCGTGGCCTCCCATTGACGGCGGCAGCCTCAGCGCCGGCGGTAAAACGCGAGGAGGACGGCCGCCGCGAGAAGGAAGCCGGCGACCGACTGCGCCCACGTGTGTGCCCCCGCCAGCGGGCGGCTGAACACCATCCCGACGGGGACGACGGCGAGCGGTGCGAACCGCTCGTCCACCCACAGGAGGAAGCCGACGGGCGTCGCCGCGTACAGGACGTGACTGGAGAGGTTCCAGACGGGCGTTATCAGGAGGTGCGGGACCGTCGCCGCGACGAGCACCGCGGCGAACGCGGGGACGAGGTCGCCCCACTCCCGGACCCGCCAGACGCCCCAGATTGCGAGCAGACCGACGCCGAGGCCGACACTCCCGGTGACGTCCGTCCCACCCGGAATCGAACCCGCGATGCGGGGGAGGCCCTCGTAGACGGCGAACGCGACGCCCCACCCCGCTCCGAGGACGCCGACGCGCGCGGCCAAACCGGCGGGCGACCGCTCCGGCCGACGCCGCCACTCGTACCAGACGACCAGCAGGCCACACAGGAAGAGGAAGAGTTCGGGCGCGAACGCCTCGGAGTACGCGTGGGCTGCCGCATCGAGCATACGTGCGGGAGTCCGCCTCTCCTGCATGGACTTTTCGGTTTCGGCGTTCCGGGCCGTCGACCGCGTCGGCGCGGCAACACGGGCGTGAGACGGGGGATTTATCAGTCGCCGGTCGGTGGTCGGAAGAAGAGATGACGCCGCCGCCGACCCCGCCGAGTACGCCCGTGCTGGGGCACGCGCCGGCGTTCGCGCGCGACCCGCTCGGGTTCGTCCGGCGGGCCGTAGAGACGACGGGCGACGCCTTCCGGATGCGACTCCTCGGACGTGACGTCTACGTCCTCGCGCACCCCGAGCACGTCGAGCGGACGCTGACCGACCGGGAGACGTTCGCCAAGCCGGACGAGTTCGAGGTGGCGTTCGGCGACTCGCTGCTCGCGGCCGAGGGCGAGCAGTGGCGGCGACAGCGCCGCGCGGTGGAGGGGTTCTTCGGGGCCGACCGCGTCCGCGAACACGCCGGGACGATGGCGGCCGTGGCCGACGCCCGGGTCGACCGCTGGACGTCGGGAAGCGCCGTCCGCCTCGACGACGAGATGCGTGCGGTGGCGCTCCGCAACCTGTTCCAGGTCGTGCTCGGCGGGTCGCTCGCGGACGGCGAGGTGGACGACGTCGCCGAGGCCGCCGGCGCGCTCAACCGCTGGTTCGAACCCACCTCGTGGGTGCTCCCGCGCTGGGTGCCGACGCCCGCCCGCCGGGAATTCCGCCGCGGGTCCGAGACGCTGCGGCGGCGGGCGCGTGCGTTCCTCGACGGCACGGACGACGAGTCGCCCGACGACGAGAGCCTGCTCGACAGCCTGCGGGCCCTCTGTGACGACTCCGACTCTGCGTTCACCCGGTCGGAGGTGCTCGACCAAGTGGTGGGGATGCTGTTCGCCGGCCACGAGACCACGGCCCTCGCCATGACGTACGCGCTCCACCAGATAGGGAGTCACCCCGCCGTCGCCGAACGCGTCCGCACGGAGTTAGACGACGCCGTCGACGGGGTGCCGACCGCGGCCGCCCTGCCGGAACTTGAGTATCTGGGGCGGGTGATAGACGAGGCGCTCCGTCTCTACCCGCCGGTTCACGCCGTCCCACGCGTCGCGGCCCGGCGTGCGGACGTGGGGGAGTACGTCCTGCCGGCGGACGCGCAGGTGCTCGTCTCGGTCTGGAGCGTCCACCGCGACTCCCGGTTCTACGAGGACCCGCTCTCGTTCGACCCCGACCGGTGGGCCGGCGCGTCGTCACGTGACCGCGGGTACGCGTTCGTCCCGTTCGGGGCCGGCCCCCGGGTCTGCATCGGGAGGCACTTCGCCCGCGCCGAGGCCAAGGCCGTCCTCGCCGCCGTGCTCCGGCGGTGCCGACTCGAACCCGAGGGTGACGTGGAAGTCGCGCCGCAGATGACCTCCCAGCCGAGAGACGGCGTGACTGTCCGCCTCCGCGCGCGGGAGTGAGGGTCGCCTTCGGAACGACCGGACGGGAACGGGCGCTCGCCGACCCCGGCCGAACTGTTCGAAGAGAGGAACTGTTTTGCGTCCGCGGGACGACTCCCAGCCGATGCCCTCCAACGAGACGACCCGGCGGCGGGTGCTGACCGCCGGCGGACTGGTCGCGGCGGCGGCGCTCGGCGGTTGTTCGCAGGTCCTTCCGGACCGGTCGGACGACGACCGACGGCTCGTCCTCACGCTCTCACCGCTCGACGGTCCGCTCCGCGAGCGCTACGTGGAGAACCTGACAGAGACGCGGAACCCGTCGGACGAGGCGGCGTTCGACGCGGCGCTGACCGGCGAGGAGTACACGACGCAGGGTCACCCACCCTTCTTCGCCCGGAACGACGACGAACTCACGTACGCGCGGCGCAACGGGACGTACTACCGCCTCGACTCGCACGTCGTCGGCGAGCGAACGGTCGAGCACCCGGTGCTCCGACTGTACGAGGTGGCGGGGGAGAACGCGCCGGACGGCGCACCCCAGTCGTCGCTCCCGAAGGCCGACCGGCGGGCCGTACGCATAGCCTACTTCGCCGCTCGGGCGCGCGGGAACCCCGGTGGCGTTCCGTGGGGCCTCGTCGAGCACGGCGGGTACGTCTACCACGACGAGGAGGCGATAGCGGCGAGCGAACTCCTCGCCGAGTCGGGGCCGTCGCACGTCGCGTACCGGAACGCCGTCTACGAGGTACGAGTCGCCCGCGAGACGTTCCACGAGGCGGTCTACCGGCCCGACGTCGACCCGGTCGCCGACACCGACGCAGAGCTAGAGGCGATACTTCGCGCGTCGCTCCTCGACGCGCGGGTGGCGCGGGCCGACCTCTCCGAGGCGGAGCGAGAGGTACTCAGGCAGGCTACCCGGGACCGGTACGCCGAGTCGCACCCGTACTCCGACGCGTTCGCGTCGGTGCTGAAACGACTGGGCGAACGCGCCTACGTCGACGGCGACGTACAGAAGGACGCGGGCGAGGTGAGCGTACAAGGGCTCCAGTACCTCCTGTACGACGGCAGGTACTACCGGTTCGTACTCCAGTTCGTCACCGAGAGCTAGGTCGCCGCGCGGCGCGGACAGGTACGCACGCTCGTCCGCCGTTCGAGGGCAACCCCCTCGGGCGTCGGACGTCCGTCGCGTCAGGAGCGCTGTCCGGTGTACCGGTCCTCCCACGCCTGTCGCGCGTCGATCTCTTGGCGGCCCCGCCGCGTGACGGTGTACTCGTTCGTCCGCCGGTCTTTCTCCGACTTCTTCACCAGTCCCTTCTCGACGAGGGTGTCGAGGTTCGGATACAGTCGCCCGTGGTGTATCTTACTCTCGTAGTACTCCTCTAACTCCTCTTTGATGGCGAGGCCGTGCGGTTCGTCGAGCCCGGCGACGACGTAGAGGAGGTCGCGTTGGAACCCCGTTAGGTCGTACATCGTGAAAGTCCATTCGTCGTACCAGTCACTTTGTTATGATATCGCTGACGCGCGATAGGGGACGCGTACCGCCGCCGGGAGCGTCGGAACCGGGAGGCGAGAGTGTCCCCGTCGCGAGGCGACACCCTGTGCCGGAGACATCCGTGCGGCGTTCGCGGACGACCGGGACACGGCCGGACCGTTCGAGCGTGGGTCAGGAGGTGGTCGTAGCCTCCGCCGCGGACTCGTCCGCCGAGTCACCGTCGTCAGCGCCCCCCCGTCGCGTCCGCGACGGCCGCGGCGACGCGCCTTGCGTCCCGGAAGCGGCCGGGAAGCCCCGCGCGCGCCGCGTAGTTGGTACAGAGGAACAGCCCCGACGGGAGGTCTACGTCCTCAAGCGCCGTCCACGACGTGTCGTAGGCGGGCATGCCGGGCGATAGTCGCCGGTCCTCGGGGGCGGCCGTCTCCGCGAGTATCTCTTTCGAGTCCATACGCCACGTCGTCGCCGGAACGGCAGGTAGTTCACCCCGAACTCGTTCGGCCGATTCCCGTCCAACGAGACCGGGAGGTGGCTTTAGGTTCGGAGCGTCGAAGCTCCGGCTAGACCATGACCGACTCACACGAACGCGGACGAACGGCCGGAGAGGGTGCGAGACGGGACACTAACGGTCGAAATGGCGGATGCGTCGCCCTGCGGGCCGCGGGGAGCGGGTCGGGGGGTGAGCGCCGGTGAACCCGGCGTCGATTGACACGAGCGAGCGGCCGTTCGTCCTCATCTGGGAGCTGACGCAGGCGTGCGAACTCGCTTGCGAGCACTGCCGGGCCGACGCACGAGAGCTTCGCCACCCCGACGAACTCACCACCGAGGAGGGCAAGCGCCTGCTCGACGAGGCGAGCGAGTTCGGCGGCGGCCAACTCGTCGTGCTCTCCGGGGGCGACCCCCTCAAGCGGCCCGACCTGACGGAACTCGTGGAGTACGGCACCGACCGGGGGCTACGGATGACGCTCACGCCTAGCGGGACGGCGTCGCTCACGCCTGGACGCGTCGCAGAGTTGGCCGACGCGGGCGTGTGACGGCTGGCCGTGAGCATCGACGGCGCGTCCGCGGCCAGCCACGACGCCTTCCGGGGTGAGGACGGGAGCTTGGACCAGACGGTCGAGGCCGCCCGCGCCGCGCGCGACGCCGGCCTCCCACTCCAGATAAACACGACCGTCTGCGCGAGCACCGTGGACGACCTGCCGGCGCTGGCGTGGCGCGCCGCGGAGACGGTGGAGAAGTCGGACGCCGCGAGCGACTGGAGTGCGATGGCGAAGACCAAGGCCACCGAAGTCGCCGCCGAGTGCGCCGAGACGGGCGCGCGCCTCCACGGCGGTCGGGGTATCTTAGACGAGCGACGGATAGCCCGGCTCTGCCGCGACGCGCGTCTCCCTCTCATCTACGAGGGCATCAACGCGGTCCAGCGGGACCTGATATACCGACACACGGGGGAGCAGTGACCGCGCGCGGAGGGCGTCGGCGTCTCCACGGCGGGACGGCGGGGCGAACCCGTCCGTGTCGGGTTTCTCGACTACCGCTGCCTCGATAGTTCGTGCCACGGCGACGGTGCCTCCATGCTACTCGACCGATACAGCTATTCGGGAGGCGAACCGATGCGTACGAACCGACTCACGCCGAGTACCGGACGACGCCATCGTCGCGTTCGCGCGTCGCTCGCCCGCGGTTGACGAGGTGTGCGAGCGCGCTCATAATCTCGGGGAAGAGGTGCGCGGCGTCGCCCTCTCCGACGACCGCGTCGGCGACCTCGGCGGCCGTGACCGGCCCCTCCCGGAGCGCGTCGTACACGCCGTCGACGCGGCGCCGGAGGCTCTCCCGGTCCCGCCGGAGCGTCTCGTCTACCGCGGCGTGGACGGGGCCGTGCCCCGGATACACTCGGTCGACGTCGTGACGCGCGAGGCGGTCGAGGGAGCGCCGGTAGCCGACGACCGCGTTGCGGTACTCGCGGTCGAGTCGGTTGTTGAGCAGAACCGCTCGGAACGGTTCGATGGCCATGTCCCCCGAGAAGAGCGCCAGTTCGCCGTCGACCTCCGTCAGGTAGCAGTGATGGTCGACGTAGTGACCCGGAGTCCGGACGGCGCGGACGGTGCGTCCGCCGACCGAGACGCGTTGGTCGTCCACGACCCAACGGTCGACGGCGTCGAACGGGAGGTTCGTCCGCATCTGCCGGCGTAACCGCCGTTCGGCGTCGAACAGTCGCTCTCGCGTCTCGGCTTCGAACCCGGTCCCGTCGACCGTCGCGCGGACGCGTTCGTCGACGGTCTCCGACGGGCGACGCAAGCGGTCTCGGGCGGTGAAGGGGGCGTATACCTCCGCGTCGCCCGCCTCGGCCAGTTCGCGGAGGCGACCGACGTGGTCCGGGTGCGGGTGGGTGAGAAACACGTGGTCGATAGCCTCCAGCGAGTAATCGCACCGCTCGGCGAGGGACGCCTCCCCCTCGGTCGCCGTCGGCGCCGGACCGGTGTCGAACAGGAACACCTCGTCTCCGTCCAAGAGGTAGGCGGCGACGCGACCGGGCGGAAAGTCGATGGGAAACTCGATTCGAGAAACCGTCGTGGACATCTGTGGTGTACACGTTCGACCGAGGATAAAATTCTTCCCCGTCGAGTCGCCCGATCAGTGGGCCGAGACCGGGTTCCGGCGAGTTCGACCCCCTCGGACAGTCGGGCGAATCTACCAGCCGACGGCGTCCGATTATATCGGGCACGCGATGACCGTGGGGCGGTGCCCGAGGTCGTCTTCGCGTATCGTCCGACTTTATCGAATGGCGGTGACGAAGTCGTCGATAGGGTCTGTCGGGTCGGTAAGCTGCTCGTCGGTCGGTGTCGTCTGGGTAGAAAGCCCGGCCGGAACGGGGGGTACGCAGTTCGTCGAACTACGACTGTCTCGCTCGTCAGAGGGGCGGTGAGTGTGCGTACCCGTCCGTCCCGTCGCAGACTAGCGGTCTGGTACCCTTCCTGGGGAGTACCAGTTTCGGTTGTCGGCCCCAACTACATAAGTGTACCGCTGTCGGGGGAGAAAGAGCGGGTCGGCGGCCTCGTCGCGGCGGAAGGGCGACACGTCCTCCCTCCGACGGCGGCCGCGCGACCGTGCGGCATACATACCGGGGGCGTGTCTACCGAACTGTCATGACCGACACTCGGCACACGGCCATCCTCGGAGGGACGTTCACTCCGGTCCACAACGGCCACCGCGCTCTCCTCCACAAAGCGTTCCAGATAGCGAGTCACCACGGCGACGGCGACGGACACATCGTCGTCGGCCTCACGTCCACCGACCTCGCCGAGAAGACTCGGAAAGACCCGTCCCACGCCGAACTCCTCGGACCCTATCGGAAGCGGTACGCGGACCTCGACGCCGAACTCGAGCGGATGGCGGGGGCGTACACGGCCTCTTACGAGATCGTTCGACTGGAGGACGAGTGGGGACCAGCGGCGACCCGCGAGGACGTGAACGCGCTCGTCGTCTCCCCGGAGGCGAAAGCCCAGCGCCGCGCCTACGAACTCAACCAGCGACGCGTGGACGACGGCCTCCGCCCGCTCGAAGTCCACACGTCGCCGTTCGTGGTCGCAGAGGACGGCGACCGCATCAGCAGTACGCGCATCCGAAACGGCGAGATCGACGCCCACGGGAACGCGCTGGACGAGAGCGAGTGAGGCGGGACGCGGCCGTCGCGACGTCGTCCGGCCGCGCCCCCACCGAGTGCCGCGACAGGGAGGGACCGCCCGCGGGTTCGCGCCTCAGTAGAGGCGGTCGCTGGCGATGTCGGCGCCCTCGACGAGCGCTTCGAGTTTGGCCCACGCGATCTCGGGGTCGACCATCCCGAGGCCGGCCTGCGTGCCGAAACCGCAGTCCGGCGCGGCGACGAGCGGCGTCGAGTCGTCGACCGCGTCCGCGACGCGTTCGATGCGGTCGGCGATGGTCTTCGGGTGGTCGATGACGTTCGTCTTGACGTCGACGACGCCCGGGATGAGCGTCCAGCCGTCCGGGACCGGATGCTCCGCGAACGCCCGGTACTCGTGCTGGTGGCGGGGGTTGGCCTGCTCGATGCTTATCCCCGTGATGTCCGCCTCGTACAGTTCCGGCAGGATGTCGACCAGGTCGGTGTCGAGGTGGTGGGGACCCTCGTAGCTCCCCCAGCAGGTGTGGAGGCGGACCTGTTCGGCCGGCACGTCGGAGAGCGCCTCGTTGAGCGCCTCCACGTGCAGGCGCGTTATCTCTTTCAGCTCCTCGGTGTCACGGTCGGCGGCCCCGGCGTGCCCCGCCGTGAGCAGTTCCGGCGCGTCGATCTGGAGGGTGGCGTCCGTCTCCGCGATGAGTTCGTACTCCTCGCGCATCGCGTCCGCGGCGGCGAACAGGAACTCCGGGTGCGAGTCGT
Organism: Haloferacaceae archaeon 50; assembly: GCA_046097085.1. Classification (GTDB taxonomy): domain Archaea; phylum Halobacteriota; class Halobacteria; order Halobacteriales; family Haloferacaceae. Next base: position 209,296 of record CP175570.1, read on the forward strand.
AGTACTCGTTGACGAGCGTGGTTGCGACGATGCTCGGCGACGCGGAGGTCAGGAACGTCCCCTCGAAGTCGGCGTCCGAGGCGTCGAGCGCGTCGAAGAACGCGTCGATCTCGGCCTCGGCCGCCTCGCGTCCGACGTACTCGACGGGGCCGGTGACGGCTGGCTGGGTCGCGAGGTCGATCACGTCCGTCGAGAACGTCTCCTCCGCGTACTCCGGGTACTCTTCGAGGTCGGCCCAGATTCCCTGTTCTCGCTCGCCCTCGACACCGCTCAGCCGGTCGGCCACGTACCAGTTGAACGAGACGCGGGGCTGTTCGCCGTTGTTGGCGATGTCGAGACCCACCTCGTCCTGGCGCGCGACGACCGCCTCGGTCGCCTCGGTGACCGCCCGGTCCCACGCCGACTGGTCGACCTCCTCGCCGTCCTGCCGCCGCTTGAGGAGTTCGAGGAGCTCCGGGGGTCGCGGGAGACTCCCGATGTGGGTCGTCCGGATTCGATCTGCGTCCTGTGTCATGTCGACCGATTTCGCCGCCACGGGTGATAAGAGACGCGGTTGCCGTTCCGCCGCTCCCGCGACGATGGGTCAGTAACTCGGCGGCGGAAACGCGGTCGACGGTCGGCGTGCCGAAGGGGAACGCCCTCCGTGACCGCGCCGCCTCAGTACTCGACGCGGGCCTTCGACTCGATCTGTCCGATCCACTGGCGGTCTTCGAGGTCGCCCTCCTGCCACGCGATGGGCTCCCACTCCGGGTCGAAGACGAGGTAGCCGCCGGCGTTGAACTCGATGCGGTGACCGCTCGCCGGGTCCCTGACGTAGAGGAACTTCCCGCGGGAGATGGAGTGCTGGCCGATACCGTCGGTCGGGATGCCCCGTTCGTTCATCGCGTCGTGCGCGTCGAAGAGGTCGTCGGCGGTGTCGACCTTGTAGGCGATGTGGTGGAGCGCCGGCCGGTTCGACTCGTCCTCGTCGTCGATGACGGCGGCCTCGATTTTGTTCCCGTTCCCGCTCAGGAAGGTGCCCCAGCGCGACCCGTCCTTCCGGTCGTACTGCTCCTGCACCCGGAAGTCGAGTTCGTCTTGGAGCCACGTCGAGAACTCGTCGGCGGCGGGGTCCCAGAGCTGCGTGTGGTCGATACGGCTCGGCGCTATGGGGTTCGTAGCCGTCCGGGAGTACGTCTTGTTCTTGAGCTTCGAGCGACGGTCCTCGGGGGGGTCCGGCTTCTCCATCTCGTAGTAGAACTCGAACTCGTGGCCGGTCGGAGTCGTGAGACGGATGGCCTCCCCTTGACCGCTCTCCTCGCCGGCGTCCACCCACGTGACGTCGATGCCCTGCTCCTCGAACTGAGAGGCGAACTCGGAGACGTACTCCGGGTCGCGCGTCTGCCACCCGATGTGGTCGACGCCTGCCGTCTCGGCCTCGGTGAGACTCAGAGAGTGGTGGTCGAATTCGTCGACCGCCCGCAGGTACACGGTTCCGCCCTCCCGCTCGACCTCCTCGAAGCCGACGGCGTCGCCGAAGAAGGAGAGCGACTCCTCCAGGTCCGGCGTCTCCAACGCTACGTGACCGAGTCGGGCAATCTTCGAAGTCATCACCCCTACCCTCTGTACGGACGGTAATAATACCTTCCCCGAACCGCCGTCCGAGGGCCGCGTCCGACGGCGACGACGGCTCTAGCCGCCGATACGACCTCCGAGCACTCGTCTCTCGCAGTCTTACGCTATTGCCAGTGTTCAGTTGTTTCGTACGATCGGCGCGACCATCCTCCGACTCAAGCGTCTCTCAACGGAGTAGTCCACGGCACGAGAGCGTTCTTCCGAGAGAGATTGACGTCCGTAAGGGGATTCATCCGACTCTATCGGACGGACTGGGAGTCTGCTCTCGCAACACGGTCCCGTCGAACCTCCCCCTCCGTACTGGAGCAATTACGCAAGTACAGATGTAGCGCCTGTGTCTTGCACCGCCGAGTTACTTTGCCGAAGCGACTCGACCTTCGTCGGCATCCGTCTCTGACGTTCGAAGCGTTCGAACACTCCGGGCGAGGAACGAGAACTTGCGGCGCCAGTCTCCTCGGGTCTTCGTCCAAAGTACACCAATTTTGCGTGTGATATCGCTCTCCGGGCGTGAAATGACCGTAGTACGTGAAGTAAAGAGCGTCTTACGACTATATCGAATTCAGAGGATTCGACGGTCCCCGTACGAGGACCGTGTGCTCTATCGGGTCGAACCCGGAGCACTCCGATCGAACTGATCCTCGGCTCACGTCGGCTCTTTGAACCGCCGGCCGCTCGGTCGTACCCGGGCGAACGAGGGAGAGGTTCGATCTCGGCGTCGTCTAGACCGAACTCTTAATACGCTACTCCGAAATTTACACTAAAGATGGTCCGCGACGATTACGAACGCTACCGTGACAAGAAGTTGATCATAAGCGTCGCGACGACCGGGGGGTTCCACGGGAAGGAGGCGAACCCCAACCTTCCGGAACAACCCGAGGAGGTGGTCGAAGACATCCGCGCGTGCCGGGACGCGGGCGCATCAATAGTGCACCTCCACGCGCGCGACGAGAACGGGGAACCGACGAAGGATGTCGCCCGATTCCAGGAACTGCGCGACCTGATCGACGAGCGCTGTAGCGACATCATCGTCAACTTCACCACCGGCGGTTCGTTCCCGCGGGAGGAGTTGATCAGGCCCGTCCTCGAAACCGATCCGCAACCGGACCTCGCGACGATAGACATCGGCCCAGTCAGCGTCGGCCGCGACACCATCGGGGGGAACAGCCGGGAGAAGAACGAGGAGTTCGCGCGCCGGATGCGCGAGAACGGGATCAAACCCGAACTCGAAGCGTTCAACCCCGGTCACCTCACCGAGTCCCGTCACCTGATCGAGGAGGGGTTGGTCGATCCACCCTACTGGTTCACGCTGATACTCGGCATGCAGACCGGCACGCTTCCCCGTCCCCGGAATCTCGTGAACTTCGCGGACAACCTACCGGAAGACGCCGAGTGGCAATGCCTCGCGATCGGACGCCACCAGTTACCGCTAACGACGGTGGCGATGACCCTTGGCGGTCACGTCCGCGTCGGGTTCGAGGACAACGTCTACTATCGCCGGGGCGAACTCGCAGACAGCAACGCACAACTCGTCGAGCGGACCGCCCGTCTGGCCGACGAACTTGAGCGTCCCATCGCGACGCCCGACGAGGCGCGCCGGATCCTCGGTATCTGAACGGCGGACTCGGGCGTATCGTGACGTCCGGTGTGGACGGTTCCCCGAACCGCACCGGACCCGAAGACTACCTGTCCCACTTGCGGCGCGGCCGGACCCTCATCGTCGTTCACCGGCGCCAGAGCGCTCGGTAGAGCGTCCAGAGGTCATAGTCGAACCGGTCGGCCAGCGACCGACACGTCTCTAGATACGTCTCGTACTTCCCGATAGACGGCGAGTCCGGCTACGGTCCGCGGAGTTCGCCGGCGTCCCGGAGCGCCGTCCACTCACGCTCGCCGGTGACGACGTACTCGTCGAGGTCGACGGACGTGAGGGCTCCATCGGCCGCTTCGTCGTGAGATACCGTCCTAAACGTTGCTGGCTCGCCGTCGGTCGTGTCGGAACCCAGCGGAGGCCCGAAGTCCGAGCCAGTCCCCCGTTATAGCAGAAGTGTTTCGTGGATCGGCCGTCCTCCGCATCACTAAGGATTCAGGTCTGTGACCGGAACTACCAATGTCGAAGCAACATCGAAGCGACGCATCGTCACAAGCAGTCGCTAGATCGCTGTACGAGAAGGGTAACCGATAGGTTGCCCGTCGTCCCTCCGACCGAAGAACGAGTCGAAGAGATGCTCCGCGGAACTCCCCTCCTCCGGCACGGCGTTAACGCGACGAGATTTCGTCGTACTTGGTGACCAAGTCGTGTGCTACAGCGACCGTCGAAGGCGCAGCCGACGGTACGTGTTGATCGTGTCCTTATCGGCGCCAGCCCCCGTCCCGACGATGTGCCGCCCTTCAACGACGGGCGGTGAGTCATCTCCTACTTCGACCGGAGAGGTCTCTACCGCCTCTCTAGCGGTGATTCCATATACGGCTCCGCTCGAACTACGCCACCGCTTGACTATATCGGAAATTCATTAACGAATGGAGAAACGCCTCCACGGCCACCTATCCTCACGTCCACATCGACCCTGACGCCTCTTTATTACACATGTACTGTTGTAATGCTCGTTCGATTACCCTCGTCTCACGACCGCCGTAAACAATCACGATCGTGAAGTATAACATTTAGAACTGATCGGAGTGGATCGGCTGTTCAGACTACAATCACGGAAATGAGTAGATAATCGCCGAAATAGTCGGGGGCTTTCCCCCATTATCGTTCATTTATCTGTACGATCACGTGTTAGAACTGATTTCTCCTGAGCGTGAACCTCATAAAACGATAGAGCGATGGCCGTGGTACTACATCCGAATTTATCGGACGCTACGTGAAGAATGTGGTGAGTAAGGATATCCGGAACGCGAATCCCTCGACTGGCCGGCGGTGCACGACAGCCGCTACACCCCCATTCTGCTCGGTGTTCGCGCGGGAAGGGGAGACGACCGAGACGGTTTCGTCCTTTCTGAATCCACCGAGCAGTCGGCCGGTTTTCCGAGTGGCGCGTCAGGCTCGTAGGTGATTAAAGACGGATCTTCGATTACAGTTAAAGCGAGTCCGTCATTTGCGGTAGCGGGAGAATGAGACGGTAGCTTACTAACGCGTACACGGTCGTTCCATCGTCTCAGAGTCTACCCTAACCGTGTCCAATCACCGTATACGGACTGGCCGCGTCGGGAGTCGACTCCAGACGCAACGAACGCAGTCGACCGACTTCGGTGTCGCAACATCTTTCTCTCTACCGTGGAACGATACTTCGTCCAAATAGGGACGTTTTTCCAGTTAGCCAGCATCTCCATTCCCGGCGCAGCGCCGTGTCCTCCGATCGTCTCGTTCCGGGAAACTCAGGGCTCGTAGCTCGTAGTCGTACTCGGACGGAAGCGTCCGTTGGAGAGGTAGTGCGAACGTTCGACCTACCCTCTAGGCAACCTCCTATACCAGCTACCACTCCGGCTTCGATTCCTGTACCGGCCGACTTCTTTCTTTCAGCGGAGAATGACGAGGATGCTGTGAGAACGACGACGGATAGTTCGGCCGAGTATATCGGGCGTGCTTGGCACCAAACTTATCGAAACCGTGTATCTCTCTGCAGATATCGAGCGTCTGTACCGTACACTCTATCCCCGGGATGAGATCGCCTCGATACCAGAGGAGGGAGTCCGACGGGGAAACTACCGGTGCGAGTTTTACGGGTAGGGAGACTGTCGGGGGATTACGAGTGAATAGTTATGAATACAGCACGTGACGCGACGAAGATCATCAACAACGCCCAGTACGGACTCGGCTTAGTAGATAGCAGACCGTTCCGCCGTTCAGTACGGATGTCGCCCCTTCGCAACGAGTAACCGTCCGGGTGGTGTACTGCGCCCCTGGGTTAACATTAAGTAAGGTGTGTACAGATGTATGTTCATGGGTGTCAGTGAATTAGGTGAGCTGGTGGCGATAGAACGCCTCCATCCGTATCAACAACGCGTCTACAGCATCCTCTCGAAGAAGTGGATCTTCGTCGGATTGACCGTCGTCCCGGCACTGTTACTATTCGGATTCGTGAATCTACTTCCGATGCTCTGGGCGTTTACGGCTTCGTTCTTTAGTATCGGAGCATTCAATCCGACCTGGAGTTGGGTCGGTATCGAGAACTACCTCACCGTCCTCGCAGACGGTGAGTTTTGGTCAAGCCTCCGGCGCTCCGTCATTTTCGCCGGTGGCTCGGTTATCCTCCAAGTCGTCTTAGGAGTGGGGCTCGCGATGCTCTTGAACCGAGACTTTCGATTTAAGCGAGTCGCCCGCGCGCTCGCTCTCGTTCCGTATATCGTCCCGTCGGCCGTCCTGGCATTCATCGCCCTCTGGATGGGGAACGCCCGCTACGGGATCCTCAATCAGATTTTCGTCCGGACCGGCCTCATGAGCAACTACACCGCATGGTACGGCTCCACCGACCTCGCGATGCTGTCCGTCATCCTCACCAGTAGCTGGAAGTTCACGATATTCGTGACGATCATCGTCCTTGCTCGCTTACAGAGTATTCCCGAATCACTCTACGAAGCCGCGGTCATGTCGGGCGCGTCCCGATACCGCCGCTTCGTGGATATCACCCTCCCCAATCTCAAGGGAGTGCTCTTCATCGTCGTGTTGCTCCGCGGTATCTGGATGTTCAACAAGTACGATATCATATACGTCCTCACGAACGGCGGACCAATGGGTACAACGAAAATCGCCTCGATCTACGCGTACCGCACGGCATTCACCGAGTTCAACCTCGGACAGGCGTCCGCGGTTTCCAGCCTCCTCTTCCTACTCCTCTTGGGGGCTGCGCTCGTGTACTTCCACTTCCTCGAGCCGTCCCAGGAGGTGCGTGTCGAATGAGCAACGCTGGCGCTAACTCCCCAATCTCGTACTGGCAGGAACTCCCGTATCAGACGCGGGAGAAAGTGTACAATTGGCTGTTGAATCTGCTACTTGCCGGGGGACTCTTCCTGTTGATGTTCCCCATCTACTGGATGCTGGCCACCTCTATTCTCCAGCCGAACAATCTATTCACGATTCCGACGCCACTGTTCCCAGCGAATCCCACGCTGGAGACGTACAGGCAGGTGTTCCAGTCCGAGATAATGATCTGGTACAAGAACACGATCATCCTCGCGGCGGGCGTGGTGAGTATCACGACCGTGGCGGCGACGCTCGCGGGCTACGGGCTGGCACGCCTGAGCATCCCGTACAAGAAGACGTTCGCGAGGTTAATCCTGTTCGGGTACATGTTCCCGCCGATCCTCCTCTCGATTCCTATGTACATCCTGTGGCGGCAGGTCGGGCTCTTGAACAGTCTGTCGGGGGTCATCATCGCGCAGTGTGCGACGACGCTGCCATTCGCGATCTGGCTCATGTGGCAGTTCTTCCAGACGGTGCCGTATTCGCTCGAAGAGTCGGCACGTATGAGCGGGTCGACGTCCTTCCAGGCGTTCTACGACGTGGCGCTGCCTCTCGCGAAGCCCGGGATGATCGCAGTCGCTATCTTCGCGTTCGCAATCGCGTGGGGTTCGTTCACCGTTCCGTCGATCCTCCTGTCGGATAGTTCCAAATACGTGCTGACGATCGGCCTGTACAGCTTCACGCAGCAGGAATCGGTGCTCTGGGGGCAGATCATGGCCGCCTCGACACTGATGGTGCTTCCGACGTTCCTCTTCGTGTACTACCTGCAGAAGTACATCCTGCGCGGCTTCCGGACGGGCGGGTTCTGAATTCCGGCCGGTTCGGCGCGGATCTTTTTAGCGGCACTCTCTTCTCGAATGACGTCAGCAGCGCAAAGCGTGGCGCGCCGGCGGATCGTAGACCCTAATTTTATTATGTCGGAGACGAATGGTGCAACAACATTAATGACAGTCGAAATTCGGTCGCTGACCAAAGAGTACAGTGTTCCGTCCGGTGTTGAAGTCGCAGTTAACGGGATCAACTTGGAGATCGGCAAGAGCGAGTTCCTCAGTTTGGTCGGGCCGTCCGGCTGTGGAAAGTCCACGACACTACGATGTATCGCGGGACTCGAGACGCCGACGTCCGGACAGGTTCTCATCGACGGCGAGGATATGACGGAAACCGCGCCGAACAACCGGGAACTGGCGATGATGTTCCAAGATATCGCACTTTACCCACACATGACTGTGAGTGAGAACGTTTCGTATCCGTTGAAGGTACGCGGGGTTCCGAAAAAGAAACGCCGTCAGCGAGCGAGAGAGGCAGCGGAGATCATGCGGATCAGTGAGCTCCTCGACAAGTATCCGGGCGAGTTGAGCGGTGGGCAGCGCCAGCGGACGGCGCTCGCACGGACGATCGTCTACGATCCGCGCGCGTTCTTGATGGACGAGCCGCTGAGCGACCTCGACGCGAAGCTCAAGGTCGCGATCCGCAAGGAGATCCAACGCGTCCACGAGCGCGTGAACAAGCCCACGATCTACGTCACGCACGATCAGTCCGAAGCGCTCTCGATGAGCGACCGAGTGGCCGTGATGAACGACGGAGAGCTCATGGGCGTCGGAACGCCGGACGAGCTCTATCACCTTCCGGGGAACCGGTTCGTGGCGAGTTTCATCGGCAATCCTTCGATGAATTTCGTCGACGGGTCGGTATCCGCCGTCGGGAGCGAGACGATTTCGATCGAGTTCCATGGGAATGAACTCGAACTCAAACTGGTAGACGGTGAACCAACTAGTGACGAGATCGAAGTCGGTGTGCGACCGGAGCACACTGACCTGTCGACGGACCCGGAAAGTGGCCACGTGAAGGGTGAACTCGAGCTAGTGGAGCGGATCGGCGATCGACGACTCGCGACGGTCGCGACGGACGGTGGCGAACTTCGTGTGCTGCTCCCGAGTAACCGAACGATCGAGGAAGGGACGACGGTGTACGTGACGTTCGACGCCGACGCCGTCCACGTCTTCGATGGCGAGACGGGCGAGGCAGTCGCCCACGGAAACCTTTCGTACCACGAGGCGGCCGAGGACGAATCCGAGGCGGGGACGAGCCAGCCGGCAGCGTGACCGAGCGCACAACATCCACTCAGGCGTTACGAACGACGACGTAACTGGGCGCCGTGGAGTGCGTCGGGGTGTCGCCTTCACCCTGTTCCTTTCTCGGGTTCCGCACTACATTGTTGAAACGGTATAGATCGAAGAAACAGTCTACCCTAGTGGAGAGAGTGTCCACGGTCGGCCTCACGGTGTCGATCGTCAGTCCCGACCGAGAGGTAGATGTACTTATCCTAGTGTTCAAACACCCTCTGTAGGGACGCCATCCGTTTCACTCGGTCATGACGGTCGTAACTGGGCAGTTCGCGTTCAACAGGATAGATTGGGTCGTGCTGCCAAACAGAGCCTTTCCGACCGGGGAACGCTTACGCCCGCCGATGACGAGATGGCGTGCGTCAATCTCGTCTGCGACTTTCACGACTTGCTCGCCCGGGTCACCGACCTCGCCATGAATCTCGATGCGATCCGCGTCGATGGAAAGCGAGGCCTCCTCGACGATCGTTTCGGCGAACTCCGCCGCTCGACCCATCTCGTCCGAGATACTCATGTCTTTAAACTCGGGGAAAGTCCGTAACGCCTGCATGTGTTCGTCAGCCCCCTCGCTCGGGATGACGTGGAGGACGGCCAGTCGTTCGTCGAATGCTTCTGAGAGATCACCAGCGACTTTCACAATCTCTCTCGAAGACCTGTTTTCGTCGACAGCAGCTAAAATAGTCATGTCCGTCTAAACGCAACTGAGATACAAAAAATTAAGGGAGACTACTGAGCGACGCCGCTCGAGACGCTGTTCTCCGCTGACGATAACCGTCCGTCAGGGGGCGTCCCGGGCCGACTATTGAAGCGAACGATAACCGCTTCAGGCGGACGGTTAGTCGACAGTCGGACGCAGCGCGGCGTCCTTCGCTCTTCACGGTGCAGGTCTGCACCGGCGTTGAGTCGACTAGTGGTAGTTAGGATCCGTTTCGTCCCCCGACAACGTCGGAGGGGATCGACGACACACTGGCCGTTCGGGCGTGATCCGGCGTCGCTATCGCTCAGGGGCGCTCGAATTCCGATAGATCAGGTTCCGCTGGATGTCGTTTACCCCTTCGTAGATCATCGGTGGGCGGACGTCTCGATAGACGCGCGCGATACGGCGGTCGCTGAGAACACCGCGACCACCGTGGAGTTTGATGCCGGTTTGCGCGCACTCCGCCGCGACTTCGGTCGCTTTCACTTTCGCCATTGCCGCCCACACGTCCACGTCTTCGACCATGCGAGCGGCTCGCCACGTCAACGCCCGGGCGCTCTCGAACTCGAGGCGCATCTCCGCGAGATCGTGTTGGACCGCTTGAAATTCGTTGACGGTCTTCCCGAACGCCTCGCGGTCATGGACGAACGCCCACGCCTCCTCTATCGCCGCGGCGGCGAGGCCGATCCCCTGGGCCGCCGCTATGATGCGTCCTTCGTTGAAGAACTCCGTGAGCATCCGAAATCCCTCGCCCTCTTTCCCAACGAGGTACTCCGCAGGGACCCGACAGTCGTCGAAGACGATATGGGCTTGCTGTGAGGCGCGCATTGCCATCTTCTCGGGGATCTCTTCCGCGTCGTACCCCGGAGCGTCGGTCGGAACTAGAACGAGCGAGAAGTTCTCATAGGGGTTCTCGCCCTCGCCGGTTTTAGCGTACACGATGACCCAATCGGCATCGACGCCGTTGCCGATCCAGTACTTCTCTCCGTTCAACACCCACTCGCCGCCGTCTCGCTCCGCGTGCGTCTCCATCCCGGCCAAGTCGCTGCCGGTCTGTGGCTCCGAGATCGCCCCGCCGGAGAACATCTCGCCGGTCGGAATCGATGGAAGAAAGCGTTCTTTCTTCTCCTCGTCACCGAACGCCTCGAGCAGCGACGCACCGAAGTCGCGGCCCTGTAGTGCCATGCCGATCCCCGCGTCGGCGCGGAAGAACTCCTCGACGATCGCGACGTTCTCCGACAGTGAGGTTCCGCGTCCGCCATACTCCTCACTGATCCCCTGTCCGATGAGTCCCGCGTCGGCGGCAACGTCGACGAGTTCGTGCGGATACGACGCTTCACGGAAGTACTCCTCGGCGTTCGGTGCGATGTGCTCCTGGGCGAACTCGTGCGCTTCCCGTTTGATTTCCCGGGCGTCGGCGGGCACAATCGTCTCGTCGAGTAACTCCATATCGCGTCTGAACTCGTCACCCATACCCAAATCGCTTTCCGTTAGTGTTCCACCGTGAGAAGCTCACGTTTCGGGAAGCGGATCTGTATCTCGATAGCGAACCGCGATCCCGGTTAGCTACTGCTCTTGGTCGAGAGAGAGCCCGGAACGTTCCTCACCACCGAAACACATATGAGACCATCATTTATAATACTACCATATATGAGAGAGGCAGTTATCGTCGACGCCGTCCGGACGCCCTTCGGGAAGTACGACGGCTCGCTCCGCGAGATGCATCCCCAGGACCTAGCCGCCAAACCCCTTGAGGCCCTCGAAGACCGTAACGGCTTCGATCCAGACATCGTCGACGACGTCATCTACGGTTGTATCACACCGGTCGACGAACAGTCGAAGAATATCGGGCGCCTCGCACCGATGGTGGCCGGTTGGAGCGACGGTATCCCCGGCGTTCAGATCCATCGATTCTGTGGCTCCGGCCAGCAAGCCATCAACTTCGCCGCCGCGAACGTCGAGTCCGACCATCAGGACATCGTCGTCGCGGGCGGCGTCGAACACATGACGCGCGTCGCGATGGGCTCGGACGGCGACACCTCGGATATATCCGAGACGTACCTCGAAGAGTTCGACGAGATTACCCACCAAGGCGAGGGCGCCGAACGCATCGCCGAGAAGTACGACCTCGGCCGGGAGGAGATGGACCGGCTCGCCGCGGACTCCCAGAACCGGTGGGGAGAGGCCTGGGAGGCCGGCTATTACGACAACCAGGTCGTGCCCGTCGAAACCGAGCTCGACGGCGAGTCGGTCGTGGTCAAGAGGGACGAGCATCCACGCCCAGAGACGGACGTGGAGACGCTCGCAGATCTTCCGCTCGCCTTCCGAGAGGAAGGCAACGGCGTCCACCACGCAGGGAACTCGTCGGGGATCGTCGACGGGGCTGCCGCGGTTCTCGTGACGAGCCGGGAGACAGCGGAGGAGCGAGGCTGGGAGCCGATGGCGCGCATCGTCGAGACGCAGGTCGTGGGTACAGATCCGCGGTTGAACTTGACGGGACCGATCCCCGCAACGGAGGAGGTCATAGCGAAGTCGGAACTGGAGCTTGCGGACATCGATTTGTTCGAGGTGAACGAGGCGTTCGCGTCGGTCGTCGGGGCGTGGCTGGAGGAGACGGGCGTACCATGGGAGAAGACGAACGTCCACGGCGGGGCGATTGCACACGGACATCCGCCGGGTGCGACCGGGGCGATGCTCGTCGGAAAACTCGCACACGAACTCGAACGAACCGGTACGCAGTACGCGCTCTCGACGATGTGCATCGGCTTCGGTCAGGGAATCGCCACCATCATCGGGCGCGTCTAACTAGAGGCAGAATACGGGCGGGCGAGTCGTTCCCCGCATCGGTCGCCGGTATATGAGCTGAAAGATTTCGTCTGCCGGCGATACGAATCGCGATACTGACCTCCGATCGTAATTTCGGATAAGTTCTAGCTGGTCCGCCGGCGATCACTACGAGCCTGCACGATTGACTCTCCCGGCAGTATTTTCGAAAGAGGAAAAGCTAATGATCGACTTCGTAGAAAACGCAGACGCATGCCAGTAGTAGACAACGTTACTATCGTCGGCGGCGGTGTTATGGGAAGTGGCATCGGCCAGGCGATGCTACAGCAGGGGTACTCAGTGACGATCAGGGATATCGACGAGACCGTACTCGAAGACGCGCGCGAGCGGATCGAGAGCGGTAGATTCGGACTCGACAGCGCCGTCGAAGGGGGCTACCTCACGGAGGCCGAAAAATCGGACGCACTCGACCGACTTGCGTTCACGCTCGACCTCGAAGAAGCCACCGCGGACGCAGATTTCGTCTTAGAAGCGGTACCGGAGAAACTCGAGACAAAAGCGCACGTGTTTCGAGAACTCGACGAAGTAACCGACGAGATCCCGCTCTTTACCAACACGAGCGGCTTCTCGATCACCGCGCTAGCGAACGTCGTAGAGGACCCTTCGCGAGTGGCCGGCACCCACTTCTTCAGCCCGGCACAGGTTATGGACTTCGTGGAGATCGTCGAAGCGCCGCAGACAGACGAGAACATCGTCGCGCTCGCCGAGGATCTGGCGGACGACCTCGGCAAAGAGCGAATCACTATCGAGGATAGCCCGAAGAACTACGGTTTCGTCGTCAACCGAATCTGGGCCGCTCTTCGCGACGAGGCCGAGAAGGTCGTGGACGAGGGAATCGCGACGAAGGAGCAGGTGAACCTCGCGATGCGTGAGGGACGCAACCTCCCGGTCGGGCCACTGGAAGGGCCTGGAATCGGGGAGGAATGGGACTGAACGGAACCGGATCCACTAGGATCTGTATCCCCGGTCGACGGCCGCTTCGACCACCGCCACGCTACCGAGATCTGGTACGCTGGAGTCGGAGAAACTTCTACAGCTCGAACCGTGTAGCCGAGTGTGCGCGGTAGTCCGCCGAGGGTGAGAGTACTTATTTATACACGGAGAGACATCTGTCGATATGGAGGAGCGTCTCGACACTGCTGTTGTTGAGTTCCCTGACGGGTCTAACGTCGGCCGCTTAACGTTGGATCGGCCAGAGAAGCTGAACACGCTAAACACCCAGCTCATGAGCGACATAGTCGAAGGGCTGGAGTTGCTCGAACGTGAAAACGAACGGGCAGAGGGGTCGCCACTACGCGCTGTCGTGATCGAAGGAGCGGGAGAGAAAGCGTTCTGTGCTGGCGCCGACATCGAGGGATTCTCGGGGAAGTCCTGGGAGAAGACGTCCTCGCCGACGCCAGGAGAGTTCATTCGAGAGTATCCCTATCCCGTCATCGCCAAGATTCAAGGGTACTGTCTCGGCGGCGGCCTCGAACTGGCCTTCGAGTGTGATTTCCGATTGGCGAGCGACGATAGCACGTTCGGTCTCCCCGAGACCGGACTCGGTATCATCCCCGGCGCGGGCGGGATCCAGTATCTCGTTCGTCTGGCCGGTCCGTCCGTCGCGAAGGAACTCGTGATGACGGGGGAGCACTTCTCCGCGAGCCGTGCCGACGAAGAAGGGCTCGTCAACGACGTATATCCGGCCGAGGAACTTGATGCGAACGTCCAAGAGCTTGCGGAGAGTATCGCGGAACAAGCTCCTCTCGCCGTGCAGGCCACCAAGGAATCGGTCTCCATAGCGATGCAGACCGGATTGTCCGAGGGGATCACGTTCGACCGTCGCCTGAGCACGAGCCTCCTTTCGACAGCGGATTCGAAAGAGGGACGTGAGGCGTTCGCAGAGGATCGGGACCCCGAGTTCCGAGGGAAGTAAGAATCGTACGCGCCAACCGTCTACCGCCTCTGCGATCCGATCGGACGAAAGGCCGATCGTTCACACCCAATCGACAATTACCAGCGTCGTCCGAGACGCCCCACCGGAGGTCGCTATCAGTTACGGCGAAGGCGGTTTTAATTCGCTTCTTGGAGTGCCTGCCGGTTGACCTTCCCGGTCGTGGTCGTCGGGAGTTCAGCGATGAATTCGATCTCGCGCGGATACTCGTATTTCGCGAGGTTACCCCGGACGTGTGCCTGAAGTTTCTCCTCGATGTTTTCGTTCTCGGCGTACTCGTCAGCGAGAACGACGAACGCCTTCACCATCTGACCGCGCATGTCGTCTTCGACACCTACGACACCGGCGTTGACGACGGCCTCGTGTGACATGAGGGACTCTTCCACCTCGCTCGGGTCGATCCGATAGCCCGAACTGATAATCACGTCGTCTTTCCGCCCGTGATACTGCACGTACCCGTCGTCGGTCATCGAAGCGAGATCCTCGCACAACACCCACCCGTTTTGTATCTTCTCGGCTGTGCGCTCCGGCTCGTTCCAGTACCGCCGGAACAACATCGGATCGTCTTCGTACCGAATCGCCAGTTCGCCGACGGTTCCCTTCTCTTCGATCGGTTCGTGCGTCTCCGGATCGAGGATGGCGACCTCGTGGCCGGGCGCTCTGACGCCCATGTATCCCGGTCTGTGTTCGTACCCCATCTCCGGGACATCGCCGATCGGCGCGCCGATCTCCGTCCCGCCGTACGTTTCGGAGATCGACGCATTCTCGAAGACCTCTGCACCCCACTCGACGATAGAGTTCCCGACGGCTTCACCGCCCAACGAGAGGCACTCGAGGCTACTGAGATCGTACCTCTCAGCCGGATTATCGACCTGCATCATCATCCGGACCGCCGTGGGCGCGAGCGAGAGGCGTGTGACGCCGAACTTCTCGATGATCTCGAACTCCATCTCCGGGTCGAACCCCTCGCTGGCGTATCCGACGATCGGCCGGCCGTAATACCACGACGGGAGGATAGCGCCGTTGAGCGTCGCGATCCACGACCACTCGGCGACGGTTCTCGTGACGTGGCCTTCGCTCTTGCCGAACTGCTGATTTCGGATTAAACCGGGCAGAAGTCCGAGCAGATGTTGGTGGGCGTGAACCGCGCCTTTCGGTCGGCCGGTCGTACCGCTGGTGTAGACGATACAGGCGTCATCTTCAGGGCTCGTCGCTTCGTTCTCGAACTGCCGCGACTCCCCGGCGAGTGCCTCCCAAAAGTTGTCGTCCGCTTCGCCATCCGAGCGATCCATCGTCAAGGCGATCTGCTCCGAGCCGAGCTTTTCGTTGACGGTGTTGAAGTCGTCCATCGCCTCGTCGTCGATGATAAACGCACGCGGGTCAGAATGGTCGAGACGATACTGGAGCGCGTCCGGACCGAGAAGAACGCTCAGCGGAACGGAAATGGCTCCGAGTTTAAACGCGGCCAAGTGGCCGATAACTACCTCCGCGCGCTGGGTGCCGTGGATCGCGATACGATCACCCTTATCGACGCCACGTCCCTCGAGGTAGTTCGCGAGCCGGTTCGAGAAGTTCTGTAGCTGTTTGAACGTGTAGGCGGTCTCGCCCCCTTCGTCGTCCAGAAGGTAGAGCGCGACGCTGTTCTTTCGCTTCTCCGCCCACTGATCACACACGTAGTCTGCGATGTTGAACTGATCAGGGATCTCCCATTCGAACGATTCTAAGAGTTCCTCGTAGCTCTCCCATTCTTTTTCGTGGAACTGATACGTCTCTAGCACATCCACTGTCATGTGTTGTCATGTCCTAACCATCGTGACTTAGTTGTTTCCCTCGAACCAACGCGTCAAAGCAGAACTCGCTCCGCGCAGGTGTGATGGTATTCGAGGCCCTGTCTGACGAGCGCAGGGAGTTGTATTAGCGAGCGCCGGAAGTGTTCGGCCGTACCGAGGCGGGATAACGCGGTTTCAGTAGCGGTGCTCGGCGTTCCACGTCACCGACTATCTACCGTTCGAAACCGGGCTTCCGAGTACGATATGTGTTGATCGACTTTGATGTGGATAATCGGCCAGATGCCCCGTGGATAAAACGGAGATACGACGGTCTGGCCTCGGTCGGGAGCCCCCGGTCGACACGCTTCGAGGACGCCGGTTCTCCGGCGGTCCTCACGCAGGAGCTGGAGACCTTGTCCGGTTTCCTGCGTGAAAAGGAACTCGACCACCCCCAATATTTTATCTATGTACACGAGCGCAATTAATGGATATAATTAACTATCGGGAGGATTATCGGGTAGACGCTATGGTCGGTAATGACTGCCAAAGGGAGAGGACGAGTAGCAATTACAGCCGGCGAGGCTACCTCAAGATGTTCGGCGGGGCTGCTGCCGCCACCGCCGTTGCCGGCTGTTCCGGTAGTGGCGGTGGCGGCGGCGGCGGCGACGGTGAAACCACCTCCGCGACGACCGGAAGCGGTAGCAAGAAACTCTCGGGGCGTAGCCTCCACTTCATCACGGTCGCGCAGGCAGGAGGAATCAAAGAACTCTGGAACTCTATCGCGTCGGATTTCGAGAGTAAGACTGGCGCGTCGGTGAACGTAGAGTTCGTCCAGACTAACAGCCTTGACCGTATCGTACAGTTACTCCAAGCCGGTAATCCGCCGGAAGTAGCACAGTTGTCCGTCGGCGACGCCTTCCAACTTCTGAGCGGGGAAGAGGTTCTCAGGCCACTCAACGAGGAGTTCAAGGCGGCATCGAATAGGCTCGGAAAGCCCACGGATTCGGTCAAGAAGCTCGTTACGGTCGAAGGCCAAACGTGGCTGGTCCCGTTTATGCACAACATCAACACGTACAGCTACCGGAGCGACCTTACGGACATCGTTCCGGACACGTGGGACAAGGCGCTCGAGTACGCACGCGTCGTCGACGAACAGGACAACGACGTTCGAGGCACCTACGTCCCCATCACTGGAAGTCCTCCCGGAGCCATTCGACTCTGGGCATGGCTCTACATGAGGGAAAACGGCAGGTACGCACAGTGGAAGGACGATCGCATCGACGTCTGCTTCAACGACGAGCCATACCGCACCGCGATGGTCGACACGCTGAACTATCTCAAAAAGCGCCAACAATACTCGCCGGCAGGCCAGGGAGCGGGCTGGGCCGACATTCAGAACATTATCCAGACCGAACGGGCCGCGAGTTCGTGGTACGGCGGCGTGCGCCAGAAGAACGCCGCCATTCGCAACGGCCGCTCGTTCGCCAAGGACGTCAAGATTCTCCCCGGCATGCCGGTGGGATCACGGGACATCGCCGTCGCGAGTAACGAGGGGTTCGTCTCGTTCAAGCAGGCGGATAGTGAAGTGGCAAAGGCTTTCATCGACTACGTGGCCAACAAGGAGTTCCTCACCAACCTCCTGACCCAGCTCTCGCCTATCCACAACGTCCCTTCGTGGCCCGAGATCAAGGAGAGCGACGCCTATATGAACGGCATCCAGTCTCTCGACCTCTGGGACGGTTGGTCTATGGAGCAGTTCGAGAACTATCAGGTGAAGGCGTTCTCGAAGATGCAGGACAACGCGATGGACACGAGTCCCCCGAATCCCTATCAAGTCACCTATCGTTCCGAACCCATCTACAACCTCCTCGGCGACGTCCTCCGGTCGAACGCGGACCCGGAGAACGTCATCGACAAGCGGGCAAAAGAGCTCCAAAAGGTCGTCGACGACGCACAGAGCAGCTAACTATCGACAGGTCTCTCGGCATTCGGACGCGGACGGTCGGAGTATCGCGTGTGCGGTGCCGAGAGTCGTATCAACTGTGAGTACGGTCCGACGTGGTCTGTCGCGTGTGTTCGGCTGACCAACAGGACTATAGTGTGGTAGTCGAAAGCTCGGTTAATGCGGGTTGTGGTAACGAGTCCCAGATTTCCCGAGCGGAATCAGTACGAAGATATCGTCTCTGCAGCGGGCGGCGAACTCGTCTACGCCGGCTGTGAGACAGAGGCGGACGCCATCGAACGGTGTCGGGATGCGAACGTGATAATCACGGGCGCCGTGCCAGTCACGGAACGCGTGATGGACGTGGCGGAGAACCTCGAGTTCATCATGGTACACGCGATCGGATACGACGCCGTCGACGTACAGGCCGCGACGGCGCGCGGGATTCCCGTCTCGAACGTCCCGGGATACGCACCCCGCGACATCGCGAGCCACGCCTTCGCGTTACTCCTCGCGGCCGCTCATGATGTCGTCAGTACAGACAGGGATATCCGTGACGGGCCGGGCTGGTCACGCACACCGGTCAAACCACTCCACGGCGGTACACTCGGAATCGTCGGTCTCGGGCAGATCGGCAGACAAGTCGTTCCGTTCGCCGAGGGACTCGACATGGACGTAATCGCTTACGATCCCTATCTCGCCGACGACGTCTTCGAGATGCTCGACGTAGAACCCGTCAGCTTCGGGGAGTTACTGGAGCTCTCGGACGGTATCACCATCCACACCCCGCTCACGTCGATAACTCACCACATGTTCTCCGATGCGGAGTTCGAGCGGATGAAGGAGTCGGCGGTACTGGCGAACACTGCCCGCGGACCGATCGTCGATGAAGACGCACTCGCGACCGCAATCGAGAGTGGGCAGATCCGTGCGGCCAGCCTCGACGTGTTCGAGCAGGAGCCACCGGAGGAGTCGCCGGTTCTGCAGTACGACCGCATCATCTGCTCGTCCCACCGTGCGGGTAGTACTCGAAACGGGGAAGAGCGCGTGATTGAGATCACCCGGGAGGAACTCGAACGCGTCCTCAATGGGTGTCCACCCGAGAACGTTGTCAACCGAGAAGTGTTTCAGTATAACGGGGAGCAGGTGACGAAGCCGCGCGAGTGAGATAGCAGCGCACGATCGACGCAGCGACCGATAGCTTGCGTTTCACCGCCTCGGGCCGCCAATCCGAGGCGTATCGGTGGACAAACCTTTTCGTAGTAGAGCGTGCTGGAAAGAGTATGGGCAACGGGTCGGATTCGAGAGGGAGACGGCGAATCGAGGAGATTCTGAGTGATGGTACGGTCGTTCCACTTCGTCATCCGGAGTTGCGGGAACGATCAAGAGACGCGCTCGATCCAGGACCGGAAGCATTTCTCTTCAGCGGCTCGGGCCTCGAGGAGACGATGAAATCGAACCGACGAGCCTTCGAAGACGTGAAGATTATCCCTCGCGTCCTCCGGGACGTCAGCGATCGGTCTCTCTCCGTCGACCTTTACGGTTCGACTCTCTCTGCACCCGTGGTTCTCGCACCGATCGGCGTACAATCGATCTGGCACGAGCAGGGAGAGCGTGCATCGGTGAGGGGAGCCACCGATGCCGACATCCCATGCTGTCTCAGCGCTCTTTCGACGACGTCGTTAGAAGACGTAGCCGACGAGGCGGGCAAACAGGACCGGTGGTTTCAGCTGTACTGGATCGACGATCAGGCCGTACTCGAGAGCTTGATCGAGCGAGCGGAAAACGCGGGGTACAGTGCGATCGTGCTGACGGTAGATACTCCCGTGATGGGTTGGCGAACGCGGATCCTCGAGTCGGGATACATTCCATTCGACGAGAACACTCGACTAGAGAACTTCGTAACTGATCCCGCCTTCCGTGATACACTCGAAGAGGCGCCGGAGGAAAACATGGATGGCGTCCGTGACCGGCTGAGTGAGATTCTCAATCACCAGGATTTAACGTGGGAGGATCTCGGATGGCTCCGAGACCAGACCGACCTGCCCATCATCCTGAAGGGGATCCGCCACCCGGCGGACGCGGAGAAAGCGGCGACAACCGCTGACGGCGTTATCGTATCAAATCACGGTGGCCGACAGGTCGACGGAGAACGGGGGACGCTAGAGGCACTCCCCGAGATCGTCGATGTCGTCGATGGAGACGTCCCCGTTCTGTTCGACGGCGGAGTCCGGACCGGTGCGGACGTCTTCAAGGCCATCGCACTCGGCGCAGACGCCGTTCTGATCGGTCGTCCGTACGTGTACGGATTGAGCATAGCCGGAGCGGAAGGTGTACGGCAAACGGTCGAGAACGTGATCGGCGAACTTGATCTAACCATGGCCCTCGCCGGATACGACGATCTCACCGACGTAGATCGGGAAGCGCTCGACGTGCAACTGTGAGCG
The DNA here is from genome assembly GCA_046097085.1 of Haloferacaceae archaeon 50. Classification (GTDB taxonomy): domain Archaea; phylum Halobacteriota; class Halobacteria; order Halobacteriales; family Haloferacaceae. Next base: position 229,625 of record CP175570.1, read on the forward strand.
CCCTCACGAGCCTGATGTAGCACCGGGTCGGGTGAGCCAGCCGACCGCGCCGGCGTGAGCTCGGTGGACCGAGGACGGGAGTATCTTTATTAAGATCCACGAAAAGGATTGATACACCGCCGTATGAGGGAGTGCCATGAAAGTTGTTGATGAAATAGCTCGTGTCCTGAAGGAAGAAGGAGTAGAGTACCTGTTCGCATATCCGCTCAACCCGATCATCGAAGCTGCGGCAGACATCGGTATCCGGCCGATCATCGTCCGCCAAGAACGTGTCGGAATTCATATGGCTGACGCGGTAAGTCGCGTGACCTCCGGTGAGAAAATCGGCGTCTTCTGTATGCAACTCGGACCGGGCGCGGAGAACGCCTTCGGTGGAGTCGCACAAGCCTACGCCGATTCCTCGCCGATCGTCGTCCTCCCGATGGGATACAGGCGCAAGGGGGCGAGTGAGGATCCCAACTTCAACGCCTTCCTCAATTATCAGCATATCACGAAGTCCTGCGAGCAACTCACGGACCCGGAGGCCACGGCGGCCACGATCCGTCGCGCGTTCAATCACGCCCGTAACGGTCGGCCGCGGCCAGCGCTCGTGGAAGTGCCGTACGACGTGTTCGACGAGGAGCTCGAATCGACTGGCGACTACGAACCGACGTCAACTGAACGGTCGGCGCCGGATCCGCGTTCAGTTTCCGCGGTTGCCGACGTGCTCGTCGAGGCGAACGATCCCGTAATATACGCCGGTCAGGGTGTCCACTACGCCGAGGCTTGGGACGAGCTCCGAGAGTTCGCCGAACTTCTCGAGACCCCGGTGACGACGAGCCTTCAGGGCAAGAGCGTGTTCCCGGAGGATCACCCGCTCTCCTTGGGATGTGGTGGCCTCGCAACTCCGAAGCCTGTCCCGCACTTCTTAGACAAGGCTGACGTTCTCTTCGGTATCGGTTGTAGCTTCACCGATACGGCGTTCGGCGTGGATATCCCAGAAGACAAGGTGATCGTTCACGCGACGCTGGATCCGGCGGACATCGACAAGGATGTCACCGCGGACCACGCGCTCGTCGGCGACGCCAAACTCACGCTGCAAGCGCTGATCGAAGAGACAAAAAAGCGGATTGACGGTGAGTCCCGGGGCCGACTGAACGACGTCACCGCGGAGATAGAGACGATCGAAGCCGAGTGGCTGGAGGAATGGGAATCTCAGCTGACGTCCGAGGAGACACCGCTTTCGCCCTACCGGGTGATCAGCGATCTGATGGACACGGTCGACGTGGCGAACACGATCATCACGCACGACGCCGGAAGTCCGCGAGACGAGCTGTCGCCGTTCTGGGAGACCACCGAACCGCTCACGTACATCGGCTGGGGGAAATCTACCCAGCTCGGCTACGGACTCGGTCTCGCAATGGGTGCCAAGGTCGCGAAACCAGACAAGCTTTGTGTGAACGTCTGGGGCGACGCCGCGATCGGAATGACGGGTATGGACTTCGAGACCGCGGTGCGCGAGGACATCCCCATTCTCTCGATCCTGTTCAACAACCACTCGATGGCGATGGAGATAGATAAGATGCCGGTCTCGACGGAAAAGTACGACAGTACCGACATCACGGGGAACTACGCCGATATGGCGGAGGCGCTCGGTGGCTACGGAGAGCGTGTCAGGATGCCAGAAGACATTATCCCGGCGATCGAACGCGGAATCGAGAAGACCGAGAAAGGTGTACCGGCGCTGCTCGAGTTCATTACGACGACGGAGAAGGTGTACGCCAAGCCCGACGAGAGTTACTGACGTCGGTTACGCGAATACGTATCAGTGTGTTAGATCCGTGCGAACGTTCCGTTCGCCGTACCTCGGCTTATCGTTTTAGGACGACCGCTCAGGTGCAGTAGCTCCGCCCCTATTACGTTGTGAAGCACCCTCAGGAGCGCGGAACGTTCAGTAAGTCACGAAGACGCGTATCGGAACCGCCACGATCTACTGCCTCTGCGCGCAGATCGTATTCGCGGCTGTGATGTTTTGCGACACCACCGGCACCAAACTTCCTTGCCCGGGGACGATGCAGCCGTGAACGGCACGAGGTGAGGGGATGTTCTCCGATCGGGACGGTCTCCTCCTTCTTCGTCAGCGGTAGATCCCGATCTGCTAACTCATTCGAATCGCGTTATCATCCGTTAATATCGGAAAGTGATAACCAATGTGAGTCGAACTCCACTTTCACTCCGAAGGATTACATCTGTAACGTTGTAACGGATCCGATTTAGTCCTCCGGAGATGCCGCTGTAACTCTCATACGAACGAAAGCTGGCGATAGCGATCTTTTTGTCCTTGATTGGCCGGTTTTACCCCATATACGCGCTCAGAAGATGAAACGCGTCAATACGACTGTAGATTCGCCTGATCTCAAATTCACCTCCGTACTTTTGCGCCTGTGAATAGATTTCCGCCGATCGAGCAGTTTTTAAATAGCCAGAAAATCAATCGCTATTTTCCTCCGAACATACCGGACGGAAAGCACCGACCGGCCGACGAATTTTTTCTATTTTTCGACATGAGAGCTCGAATTCTAAATAGAGACGAGCTATTGGCCCCAAATTCAGGAACGTGAGTGATCAGGTTTACTCCGACTATCTCGGATTAAGGAGGAAACAGAACTCTCCCGCTTACGCATCAACTGGGTATCCTCGTTCCAGTAATTACTGAATAGTGCACCCTTATCGAATCTGCAAATGATCTCTCCGGAGGACTCCCCTCCGAGCCCTCCGTCCCCGTTAGACGTCGACGTAGTTCTGGAACATGCGGTCGTCGGGAACGTCAATGTCGAACAGTCGGACGGCGTTTCCGCCGAGAATGAGATTCAACTCGTCCTGCGGAAGATCCACTTCCATCGCGTACTTCTGCAACTGCCGGAGCCCCGCGCCCCAGTAGTCGGGTTGGTGAGCGGGGAGTCCCCGGTCGCTGATCTGCTCCCAGTAGACGGGGGGCTCCTCGTTGGGCTGACTGTGTTGTACCATGGACGCGCCCCAATCGTTGCCCCAGAGAATCTGGTCGATTGAGATGTTCGGGTCGTTGAGTGGTTTTTTCATGAGGTCCTTCCAGTAGAGACCGATCTCTAAGTACACGTCGTCGAAAGTAGCGGCGACCTGGCAACAGTCCTCGACGTACTTCTCGCGCCACCCCGCTTGCATGCCACCGTGGTCGAAGATGATCGGAACCTCCGGGTATTCCGCCTTGAGTTGACTCGCCAGCGTCGGATCCTCCCAGTCCGGGTACAAGTTGAAGAGGTGATTCCCGCCATATCCCGACGCGTATCCGGTGTGCCAGCGGACGGGCACGCCGTGATCGGCGGCGACGTCGAAGACGTGGCGCATGTCCCTCTTGCGCTGAGGCCACTCGATGGGCTCGGTGCGGGTAGGGTCGCCCCGGATCCCCTCGCCGGTCATACGGAACCCGTCTTCCGAAAGCCACTCGTCTAACTCGGCGGCGGCGGCCTCCCACGACCACTCCTCTTCGCCTCGGAGCGCCTTCTTTTTGGTCTGGACGGGCGCAGCCGCCGCGATGAACTTGCCCGGATTCTCGTCGATGATCTGTTTGTTTATCTCGTTCGTCATCCCGAACCCCGAGAGGAGCACACACATATCGACGTCGTACGTTTCCATGTCCCGGAGGACGCGATCGGAGTTGTCGTAGACGATTACCGCCTCGTCTTCGTCGGCCTCCTCGGCCGGGACCGCCGTCTTCATCTCGTCGGCCAAACTGCTGTAACTGTCGTCTTCGGGGTTCTCGATATTAACTGCGTGACGCTGGGCGTGGCAGTGCGTTTCGACTATGAATCGTCCAAGCTTCATCCGTGTGTAGTGCTTCCACCACACGTATAAACGTTGGGATCACTCCAACGGAGGACCGCTGCCGTATGTTGGATGATATCGCCGCCTCACGAGGGCGCACGTAAGGCGGATTCCCTCTCAACTTCGACCAGACTCATCCACAGGTCACTGACTACGAGTCAGATACCGGATCTACTGGTGTCGAAGTATCGTCCACGGGATCCTAGAGGGTATACGCCCGGCAGCTGAAGATGGTTATCGCGCCCCCCGAACGTTACCGCAAAACGATCCTAACAATTATAGAACGGACCAGCGTTGTCCGATGTATGGCAAACCGGGTCAAGATTGTCGATACGGACGCTCACTTTCAGGAAGATCTAGCGGAAGTCGCGAAGTATATGCCACAGCCGTGGAAGCGACGGCTCGTCGAAGGCGGTGAAATCGGTCAGAAGAAGTTCTTCGGAAACTCGACCGGTGATCGTTTCGTGTGGGGGCGAATCCAGCGTGAACACACCTCGTATCAGGAGGGCCCGATGGGCCTTGAGGACATAACGAAAGGGATGGAGTTTCTAGATATCGACGCGACGGTACAGATCTCTCAACTCGTCCTCGCGTTATCTCGCCTCACCGCGGATGACGACCGGGTCTCCGCGTTCGCCTCGGGTTACGTGGATTTTATGCTGGACAGGATCGTCGACCCGAGCGAGGGAATCTACACGGTCATCCCGATCCCCTACTCGGCCCCACAGGACGCCGTCGACCTCATCGAGCGCGCCGCCGACGAAAAAGCGATCGTGGCCGGCTGCATGGTCACGGCCGGAGCGAATCCGCCGCTCGGCAACGAGAAATACAACCCGATCTACGAGGCAGCCGAGCGAAAGGAGCTTCCGTTGATCTTCCATACGGGAGGTTCCGGACTGGATAGCTTCAAGAACCAAGGGTACGAGAAGTTCATCGAGACGCACACACTCGGCTTCCTCGAAGGGAATATGAGCCAGCTCACGAGCCTCGTTATCCAGGGGATTCCGGAGAAGTACCCCGATCTCGACGTCGTCTTCCAAGAATCCGGTGTATTCTGGGTACCGATGATGATGCATCGACTTGACGAAGAGTATCTAAAACGGCCGTCGGAGGCCCCGCTCTTGGAAAAGCGGCCAAGTGAATACATGAGAGAGTTCTATTACGGAACGCAACCGTTCGAATGTAGCGGGAATCAGCGGTTCTTAGAGATGACAATCGAGATGCTCGGCGGACCCCAGCGGTTGATGTACGCGTCGGACTACCCTCACTGGGACTTCGACCGGCCGACCGCAATCCTGGACCGCGACTTCCTATCGTCCGCGGAGAAGGAGCAGATTCTGTCCGGTAATGCTAAGGAGGTGTTCGGAATATGACCCAGATCGAGGTCGCACCCGTCGAGGAGTTTCCCGTGGGCGAGCGGCGACTGGTCCAGCACGACGGGGTTGTGATCGGTGTCTTGCACGTCGACGGCGAGTTTTACGCGATCGAGAATCAGTGCGCGCACGATGGCGGGCCCGTCTGTAAGGGGCAAGTCCACGGCCAGCTCGTGGCCGAGTTCGACAAGGAGAGCGGTCAGACGACGGAGTTCGTCTCGGATGAGTTATCCATCGCCTGTCCGTGGCATGGCTGGGAGTACGACTTGGAGTCGGGCCAGCATCTGGGTGTCGACGACGTCGCCCTACAGACGTACGACGTCGTGGTGAGAGACGGGACGGTGTTCGTCGAGATCTGAGTGAATCGTTTCGGCTTAGGACCGATTCGGAATGGTATCACATCGGATAACCACTGTGCCGACGGTCGCGATGTCTGTTTAACGACTCGTCGTATCGGCCGGCGGCTCCTCTCTATTGATAGAGTTGGAAAGTTGGAATATACAAAGTATCGGCCGGGTACAGTTAGAGTGCCGTTTAGCAGAAATGCTTTTATGTGAGGTGGAGATATTACCAACTGCTATGATTGATGATGGTAATCGAGAGACACGGTGCATGTCGGGCGACCGCCGAAAGTACCTCAAAACGCTCGGTGGCGTTATGGTAACCGGAGCTGTGGCGGGCTGCTCCGGAGCAAACGGTAAGGGTAGCGGGAACACGACGACCGGTAGTGGAGGGAAAGAGCTCTCCGGGCAAGAGGTCCACTTCATCACGGTCGCGGCGACGCCGTCGATCAAGGAACTCTGGAAAAGCGTCACGTCCGACTTCGAGTCCGAAACCGGTGCGACCGTCAAACTCGAGTTCGTCGAGACTACCGATATCAGTCGGATCACGCAGTTGATCCAAGCCGGCAATCCCCCCGAAGTGGCTCAGCTGGGGTTGACGAACACGTACTTGCTATACAACCGCGGCGTTCTGCAGCCGCTCAATTCGGTCTACGAGAAAGCGGTCGACGAACTCGGCACTCCCACCAAAACTGTCCAGAAAGTCGCCAAGCAGGACGGGAACGCGGTGATCGCTCCGCTGTTCCACAACATCAACATGTACAGTTATCGAAGCGACCTTACGGACATCGTTCCGGACACGTGGGACAAGGCGCTCGAGTACGCACGCGTCGTCGACGAACAGGACAACGACGTTCGAGGCACCTACGTCCCTATCTCAGGCAGCGTGCCCGGAGCTGTCCGTCTCGTTTCTTGGCTCTGGCCGAACAAGGGCTCCATTGCCAAACGTAACTCCGACGGACGCATCGTCGTGGACTTCGACGAAGAGCCGTACCGAAGTCGGATGATCGAGCTGTTGAACTTCCTAAAGGATCGTCAGCAGTACTCACCCCCGGGCGAGGGCGCGGGGTGGGCGGACATTCAAAACATCATACAGACGGGGAAGGCAGCGAGCTCGTGGTACGGCGGCGTGCGCCAGAAGAACGCCGCCATCCGCAACGGCCGCTCGTTCGCCAAGGACATCAAACTCGTCCCCGGGATGCCCACGAAGCGACAGGACGTCGTGGACGGGAGCAGCGAGGGTCTCATCTCTTTCAAAGGCGCGAATACGTCCGCGGCAAAGCAGTTCATCAACTACGTACTGGACGAGAAATTCCTCGCCGACCTCCTGACACAGCTGTCTCCGATCCACAACATTCCGTCTTGGCCAAAAGTAAAGGACAGTGATTCTTATATGAACGGGATCAAGTCGCTCAACCTTTGGTCGGGGTGGTCCATGGAGCAGTTCAACAACTACCAGGGAAAGGCCCTCTCGAAGATGCAGGACAAGTCGATGGATACGGAGCCCCCGAACCCTTACTCCGTCACGTACTACTCCGATCCGATCTACAATCTCATGGGGGACGTCCTTCGATCGGGCAAGAACCCCGGGGACGTCATCGACCAGCGGGCCAAGGAACTGCAGAAGACCGTCGACGACGCCCAGAACTAGTAGGATAAGAAGATCCCCGCTCGGCGTTTTTTCGGGTACTGAATCGGTTCTCGGCCGTAGTTGGCCCCTCAGCGGCGTAGAGACATCCGCGGCGGTCGTCTGGGGGAGTCGCGCCAGCGCTCGGAAAGAGCGGCCGAACGTCCCGCGAAACCGTACGCTAGCTCACCACCGAACGTCACCGCGAGAGCGAGGAGAGGGTTGGCACCCTTAGATCGGTTCGACTCGCACGTCAACGACGGCCGGCGTTCCATCTCTGACGGTCTCGACGCCCGCGCGGAGCGTACTTTCGAGTTCGTCGACCGATTCGACCACCTCCGTCCATGCGTCGACGACGTGCGCGGCGTGGGAGAGATCGAAGGTAGGGTCGAACTTGCTCTCCGGGACATCTGCGGCCGCACTGGCCCCGTCGGGATGCGCTTTCACCGTCGAGCGGCGCACGGCGTTCCACCCGGAGTTGTTGTACACCACGGTGAGCGACGGCGCGTCGTACGCGGCTGCAGTCCACGCGGCTGCCGTCGGATTCCCGAAGACGTAGGATCCGTCACCGACGAGAGAGAGAACCGTTCGCTCCGGCTTGCCTAACTTGACACCGATCGCCGCACCGAGGCCCCACCCTAGTCCGGATCCGTGCGATGAAAAGTAGCTCCCCGGTCGGGTAAGGTCTAGATAATCGAGTACCGTGTCCAAGTTCGTCGTGGTCTCGTTGAGAACGATCGTCGAGTCGTCGACGACCTCGTTTATCGAATCGGTCAGGACGGCCGGGGTCAACCGATCGTCGGCGTAGTGTCGATCGACCGTGTCGGTCAGTTCCCCGCGACGGCTCTCGCTCACGGACCGCCACGTCTTCCGGCCAGCCTCGCCCGAGGACTGGTCGATCCGGTCGGCGACGGCAGAGAGCGTCGATGCGGGGTCGGCCCGGACCGCGTGATCCGTCTGGAAGTCCCAGAGCGGGTAGTTCTCCTTCTCGGGATCGACGTCGATCTGAACGACCGGAACGTCGAGGTCGAGCGGTGTCTCCGGAGTCGGGACCCACGGAACGTCGGTATCGACGAGCAAGACGAGATCCGCTCGTTCGATCGCCTGCCGCGGTCGAAATCCGGCGTGCAGGTCGTGGATTCGAGGGAAACACAGCGCCGCAGGACTTTGTTCGACGACGCCGGCGCCGGCCGTCTCGGCGAACGCTACGAGGGCCTCGACGGATTTCACCGGATCGTCCGCACCGAGTTTGCTGGTGATGACCAGCGGGGAGTCGGCGCCTCGTACCATCGAAGCCAGACGTTCGACGGTGTCGGCGTCTGCGGCCGTCGGTCGAACGCCTTCGACCGAACGAGAGCCGGGGGTAGCCTGCGTGGGGCTCTCGAGAGCCTCTCGGGTAGCCGTAAGGTAGGTGGGCCCCTGACGCGGGGTCGATGCGAGTTCGAGACCCCGAGCTACGAACTCGTCAGGATCGGCCGGAGGTCGGAACTCTCCCGTCCACCGGCAGAACTGCTCGACTATCTCGCTCTGGTCGTACACGTCCTGGAGGAAGTGAGCGCGACTGCTTCGAGCGCCGGGGTGGTCCGAGGTGGTGATCGGCGCTAACCCGGCGAAAATGAGTACCGGTGCGTCCCCCCGGTGAGCGTTGTGCACCATCGCGCCGAGATTCTGCGTCCCGACGTCGACGTGCACGAACACCGCCTGCGGTTCGCCTGTCGCGGCGGCGTAGCCGTGCGCCGCACTCAGCGCGCTCGATTCGTGGGGACACACGACGAACTCGGGGATTTCGCCTGCTCCGTGGTTTCGGATTCTCGTCGCGGCTTCCAGTAGGGGGGTGTGGTCCGTTCCGAAGTTCGCGAACACGAACTTGATCCCGTACTCACGTAGTGATCTGAGGATCACTTCGGCTGCAGTCTGTTCTCGTGTGTCGTCCGTAGCGTCTGACGTGTCCCCGTCCATGACAGCCGACCTTTCTGCGCTACGTACATATTAGTTAGGTAGGTGATGCCGAACCCCGTTACATCGCACCTGAGAGAGTAGCGCTTCGAACACCCTGGGCATCCGACCGTGACAGCTGAGATGCCGCCAACCAACTCGCAACGTGAGGCCAACGGTCGGTAATCAAGACGATCACGACTGATTCCTCGGAGCGGAGGAACTCGGTTTCGATACGTCGGACGGTCGAACGATCGGCGGACGCCTTCCGGTTCACGCTATCGCGGGTAGCATCCGAACGAGCAGTCAACGCGTCACGGATTTCTCCAAGCGATACACTAATGTATGACCGTGATGAAAACCCGAACCGTCTATGAGAATGGGCCGATTCGTTATCGATACACACGTCCACGGACAGCGCGTCGCGGTCAACTTCGAAGAAAGGGACGAGACTCCCGACTACGCCACGCTGAGTAAGTTGATGTGGAGCGCGGAAGACGCCGACTTGGCCGACGAGGACGACGAGATCGTCACGTACCGCAACACGGAGCGACTGCTCTACGACATGGACCTGTACGACATCGACATGGTCGCGCTCCAGCCCGGCTTTGGTTTCAGCGACCGTCTCCACCGGAAGATGGTCGAGGAACACCCGGATCGGTTCGTCGCCTTCGCGCACCCGTACGAGACGAACCGGAAGGCGGTTGCGGGCGAAGAGGAGTGGGACATCGACCGCGCCTGCGAGGAACTCGACGAGCGACTGAGCCACGACGCGTTTGTCGGGATCGGCGAGATGCTTCCGTTCGACCCGACCATCGTCGACCGCGCGGAGCGCATCCCGTGGGAGGAGCGCCACGAACAACTACGGAAGATATACGACGTCGCCGCGAAACACGACGTGCCGGTTCGGTGGCATCCGGGATCGGTGAACGGAGGGTACGAACGCGACCCGGGGACGCTGTTGCCCGACCGCCGCGACATCAAGTACGCGGTTGACCTCCACCTTGAGTACCCCGAGGTTCCGATAATCATCGACCACGGCGGCGTGCAGGGCAACTGGCGGAAGAACGTCGAGGAGTCGTGCAACGTCGCGGCCACGTACGACAACGTCTATCTCGAGATCGGCAACTACTGGTCGGACCTGATCAAGCGGCCGATGAACGACCCGAACATCGGGGCGGACCAACTCATCTTCGGGACGGACTGGGGGGCCTCGTGGATCGCCACCAACAACAAGGCAAATCAGTCGGGCGACGGGTACGACTACCCCCCGCAGCGGTGGACGCAGATCAAAGGCCGCGGGCTTCAGGCCCATCAGGCGGACGCCTGGGGCACCTCTCAGCGGCAGATCGACAAATACGCCCGGGAGGCTAACCTGCCGGCCGACGAACTCAACCTGATCATGGGTGGGAACATCTGCCGTCTCCTCGACATCGAACCCCCGCACAAGCGGTTGTTCCCCGAGTACATCTGAGTTCCAAATGCAGGTAGCACCGACGGGTGAGATACCCACCGTCCGCGAGTTATCGAGGATCGCTGCCGAGAACAATCCGAACAGGATCGCTTACGGCAACGGTATCTCCGGTCGGCAGGTGACCTGGGCGGAGTTCGACACTCAGAGCAAACGTGCGGCCAACGGCTTTCGCGAGTACGTCGGACAAGGTGACCGAATCGCGTACCTCTGCGAGGCGAGCGTCGCGCACATGACGGTCTGGGACGCCGGGTTGAAGGCGGGGTGCGTCGTCTCGAATCTCCACGTTCGAGACTCCCCGGAGACGACCCGGTCCTGTATCGACTCGCTTCGGCCGCGGGTACTCGTTATCGACGAAGACCGCTCCGAATTCGTCGAAGAACACGTCTACGACCAGATATCGACCGATCTCGCGGCGGTCGTCACGACCGGCGACCCGAAGACCGAGTACGAGCAGTCTCTCAGTTCCCTGACCGCCGACGCGTCGGCGACCGATCCCGACGTCCATGTCGGTCCGGACGACGTCGCGGCGGTGACGTGGACGTCGGGAACGACCGGGGAGCCCAAGGGGTGGTGCAACACGAACCGAGGGCTCGTCCTCCGAGCGATGAAACTCGGTCATAAAAAAGGAACGACGCGTCAGACGAGGGTGCCGAACATCTTCTCCACGTCGTTCGCCGCGTGGTACTCGACGACGCTGCCGACGCTCCTCGCGAACGGCGCATCGTACTTCCTCCCGGACTGGAACCCGGAGGAGTTCGTGAAGTGCATCCAAGAGCGCTCGTTGACCACCGCCATTCTCGTCCCCACGATGTGGCGCGAGGTTCTCCGACTCGAGAACCTCGACGAGTACGACCTCAGTAGCCTAGAGGTCATCGAGTCGGCCGGCGAGACGATCGATGCGACGACGCTAGAGAACCTGCGGGAACACGTCTGCTCGACGGTGTCCCAATCGTACGCCGCCACCGAGACGAGCGGGACGAGCATCGACGACGAAGAGATGCAAGGCGACCGCATCGAGAGCATCGGTAAACCGTTACTGGGCAACCGAATTCGTGTGGTCGAGCGGGGCGGAACTCCGGACGACGTCCTCGAACCAGGTGAGATCGGTGAGATCATCGTCAAGAGTAGCGACGCGGCCCTCCGGGTGTGGGGAGAATCGGGGAAGACGGAGGCGGCGTTCCAGGACGGCTGGTGGTACTCGGGTGATCTCGGCTACAAAGACGAGGACGGCTATCTCTTCATCGGTGGTCGAGAGGACAACATGATCCTCTCGAAGGGACTCAAGGTGTTCCCGACACCCGTCGAAGAACGGCTCAACTCCCATCCGAGCGTCACCGAGGCGGCGGTCATCGGAGTCGACGACGAGGAGTACGGTGAGAAGGTGACTGCCGTCATCACGGTGGCGGACCCCGACGTCACTTCGGCGGACCTCGACGAGTGGTGTCTCGAAAGCGACAAACTCTCGCGTTTCGAACGTCCACGGGAGTACTACTTTCGTGACGAAACACTCCCGCGAACGGCGAGCGACAAGCTCGACCGCGCGACCATCAAAGAACAAATAGAGGGAGAGTGAGGCGACTACCGCACCTCTTCCGGACGAGCGTCCGTGGGTGAACGTCAAGTAGTCCACGTAGAACGGACTCGAAGGCGGACCGATCGACGGTCGTCCAGCCACGACCTATACTCGCTTATCCGTAGACGGTAATCACCAGTACGCCCGTAACGACCACGACGGCCGCCGCTACCACCTGCCACGGGACGCGCTCTAATCGCTTTGGCAGGAACAGCGCGGAGAGAACCACGACGAACAGCGTGTTAGTCACGATGATCGGGCTTACGACGTTCACAGGGGCGATCGTGAGAGCCAGATAGTACCCGAGGAGAAACATCGTGTTCGTGACGCCAGCAAGTACGAACCACCGCACGTCGATTTCCCGCACGGCCGACGAACTCGGGAGTTCGTCTCGCCACCAGAGGTACGCGCCGAGACCGACGAGAGCGGCGATCGATTTGATCGCCAGGCCGACCAGAGCGGGTGTTCCCTCGGAGAAGCCGACGTTCGCGAAGACTGGTTCTCCCCCGATCGCGAACGCCGCCGCGAACGGAAGTAACAGCCCCGTGAGAAGCGCTCGACGGGATAAGTCGTCCGGGTTGTCGTTACTTGTCTTCCAAGCGATAGCCCCGATTCCGGAGACTACCAGAACCACGCCGACACCGTGAATAAACGAAAGAGTCTCGTCGAGGAATATGGCACTCAGGGCAGTAGAGATAAGCGCCCAAGAGGCGATAACAGGCGCCGTTCTACTGGCACCGATCCGATTGATACTCGCGAACATCAGCCCTCGTCCGATAAACGTGCTGAGAACCCCGGCGGTAACGAAAGAGAGCAACGATGTCCATGTCAAACCGTAGTTCGGATAGTACAGGAGACCCACGACCGGCAACAGGATGACGACGTTGACGACGGTGACGATAAGGATGGCATCGTAGGTGCTACCTCGTTCGGTTCCCCTCCGGACCGATAGGTTCGAAACCGCAGAGGAGATGGCCGCACCGAGCGCCAACCCTACGCCTGCGAGATGAACGAGTCCAACCATCGTTGAGTACTTCTGCCACCCGACATATATATTCTTGTAGAACCCCGTGGCGCTTCGACATCCTGTCTCGGTCTACAGACCGTTCCGCGAACGGCAGCGAGTGTCCGCCCGACCGAGTTGAAACGTCGGTGGCGGGCCGGCGGTGTGTAGTATCTCCGCAGGAATGTCGTCCCTCCGAGTGGCCGAAAGGGCGTCGTCACCCGGTTCTACGCGGACATCCCCGAATGTACCCTGTTCCGCTCGCCGTCTCTGATAGCCGTCGTAGCGCGTCCACATTTGGAACGCCTTTCCGGCCCGCGCATCCTCTTCTACCACAACTCGCCGAGGAAATCTCAGGATCCGAGTTCCGTGTGAGCACCCCGAATCCTTATCAGGGAGTAAAGGTCATAGCGACCGTGATGAAACTGGGACGTTTCATAGTCGAAACGCACTGTCACGGTCAGCGGCACGCAGTTCGCATTCAGAGCCACGGCGACGAGTCAGAGTACGAGACCCTGCCGGACAAGATGAAAGCGGCGGTCCCGGCCGAGGAGGCCGACGAAGACGAGGCGGTAATCGTCTACGACAACTCCGATCGCGTCCTCCGGGACATGGAAACGTACGACGTCGATATGTGTGTGCTCCTCTCGGGGTTCGGGATGACGAACGAGATAAACAAACAGATCATCGACGAGAATCCGGGCAAGTTCATCGCGGCGGCTGCGCCCGTCCAGACCAAAAAGAAGGCGCTCCGAGGCGAAGAGGAGTGGTCGTGGGAGGCCGCCGCCGCCGAGTTAGACGAGTGGCTTTCGGAAGACGGGTTCCGTATGACCGGCGAGGGGATCCGGGGCGACCCTACCCGCACCGAGCCCGTCGAGTGGCCTCAGCGCAAGCGGGACATGCGCCACGTCTTCGACGTCGCCGCCGATCACGGCGTGCCCGTCCGCTGGCACACCGGATACGTCTCCGGGTACGGCGGCGCACACGGTCTGTTCAATCTCTTCCCCGACTGGGAGGATCCGACGCTGGCGAGTCAGCTCAAGGCGGAGTACCCGGAGGTTCCGATCATCTTCGACCACGGTGGTATGCAGGCGGGGTGGCGCGAGAAGTACGTCGAGGACTGTTGCCAGGTCGCCGCCACTTTCGACGACGTGTACTTAGAGATCGGTCTCTACTGGAAGGACCTCATGAAAAAACCACTCAACGACCCGAACATCTCAATCGACCAGATTCTCTGGGGCAACGATTGGGGCGCGTCCATGGTAGAGCACAATCAACCAAACGAGAATCCGCCTTTCTACTGGGAGCAGATCAGCGACCGGGGACTCCCCGCTCACCAACCCGACTATTGGGGGTCGAGCCTCCGGCAGTTGCAGAAGTACGCGATGGAAGTGGATCTTCCGCAGGACGAGTTGAATCTCATTCTCGGCGGAAACGCCGTCCGACTGTTCGACATTGACGTTCCCGACGACCGCATGTTCCAGAACTACGTCGACGTCTGATCACTGGTCCGAGACCGCCGGGACTTCTCGTCGGAGTCGTGCTTTGTCTCTCGATCGTTTCAAATCGATAAGTGAGCGATAATAGGCACTTCGGGTGTGGAGTTGTTACGATATCTCCTTCGTCCGGTGCGAAAACGGTGAGATGTATCCTCCGTCCGGTACGCCTCGGCTTTCCGCACCAGCTATCACACCGTCATCCCACAGCAATTCGAGAGCCTCACAGATGCTTCTCCCGATTTTATCGGATGACGCGGAGGTGCCGGGGAGATACAGGACGGCTCTGCGGTCAAACCTCGTCCTTCGGACGTAGAAGACGGAGTTCTCAAGGCCCGTACAGCGAGACGGAAACCCGATCCGAACAGATCGAAAACGGCGCGGCGAATGGGAGACGATCGTCGAACAGAGCACCGGTTCTTCGAGCCGAGAACGTAAACGCATTAGCAGTGGTATCACGAGACCGCTATACGCAGGAGCCGTTGACGCAATCGAATCGACCGCGTAGACGCTATCCCCGGTCGTTAAACACTCGCTTCGACCATCGGAAGCCGATTACCGCGCGACACTACTGTCCTCGGATCGCTGCGTCAACCCCGAAAGCGGCGAGTTGCCGTAGCGTTCTTTAACTCCGTGATTCAGTAGTCGAGCGGCCACCGTTCGTCGGTAATCGTATCGAGTCGGTCGCTGACCCCCGTCGCGAGACGATACCGGTTACCCTCGCGAGCGACGGCTCCCGCTCCTCGGAGGTGATCGAGGTGGGCGTGGACCTCTCCCGGTCCGTGAAGTATGTGGATCCCGTCAAGTGCGCCGAACAGTTCGTTACTGATGGTCCACGTATCACACGGGCCGTTCCGCTGGAGTACGGTAAGTACCCGCCACGCACGTTCCTCATGGTGTTCGATGATCTCGACGGCTCGCGCTGACGGGTCGTCGATCGGATGTCGGTGTCCCGGCCAAGCCAAGGTGTAGTCCGCCGCGGCTATCGTCGCCAGTCCGTCGAGGTACTTTCCGAGAGGGTGTTCGACGCGCACGTCGGCGCCCCCCACGTTCGGCGTGTACACGGGTAAGAGAGCGTCACCGGAGATGATCTCCTGATTGGCACCGTGGTCCATCTCGAAGAGACACAGTCCCGCCGCGTGACCAGAGACGTGAACTACCGTCAGTTCGTGATCGTTTATCGAAAAGGTGTCGCCGTCCTCGAAGGTGGTCACGTCGGGGAAGCTGTCGAACAAGTCCGGTCCGCCGATGCGGTCACGTAGCGTCGCACGCTTTGCCGGCGGCATCTCCCAGACATCGAAGAGTTCCTCCATACGGGACTGCATCCCGCTCCACGTGCTTTCGTCGCCCGCCACGAGATCAGCATCGGCCGCGTGGACGTGTACCGACGCACCGCTCTCGGCTTGGATGACGCCGGCGAGTCCGACGTGATCGTGGTGCCAGTGAGTGAGTACGATTCTGTCGACGTCCGTAAACTCGACGTCGTAGGTGGCTAGCCGCTCCCGTAACTGTTTACGGGTTACGTCCGTCTCGTCTCCGGTGTCGACGAGCGTCGTCTCGGGCCCGTCGGCGAACAGGTAGACGTTGTTACTGCCCTCGAACGCCGAGTTCGATAACGAAATTCGCTCCATGGAGTGTCAACGACGCACCATACGCCGTACCACCGTAGATATCTTTTGCTTACACGACACTCGGACGGCCCGGCGGACGGCAAGGGGGACGAGAGGTGGACGACTCGCGGGGTACTCACTCCCGTCTGAGTAGTGGCTGTCGAATCGTCCGGAAACATCATCGAGTACGAGGCCGAGAAGCGTGATCGCAAACAATGCTGCGTACACGTGAGACGAGTCCGATCGCGATGACGGGAGCGAGGAACCACCGAACGAACCGGTTTCGGGCAACGAGAACGCCGATCGGCACGCCGAAGGCGGCGGCGAGAGCAGTCCGAAGAAGGTCCCTCCAGCGTGCCGAGCACGCGCCCGAGACGCCGAACGCCGGGACCGAACTTGTATCGGCGAGTCGGACGTGGCGTCCTCGCTCTGCGGGAGCGTCTGCCCCGTCGAGCGGTGAGTTTTCGCTCCCGATCGAGCGCACCGCGATTGGACGCTCGTCACGCCCGCGGCCCGATGTCCCGATATCGATAGCGTCGGACAACCGAGTCGTCGACGGTGGCGACGCCGCGCGATCCGCGAACGAACGGAAACGATACGTCAAGGTCCCCTCGCTTCATCACCTCGAACGGGTCCGCCCCCGAATCGACGCTCGGCGGTACGCCTCCGAGCGTCGTGGAGACTCTCGACGACGGGCCAACGATACGTTTATTATTATTCCGGCGGGTTACTGAGTGAGGCGACACTACTGCATGGTACAAGACCGATCACCGGAGGTCGCGGATCTCGACGCTCCGTGGGTGTCTCAGGACAACCTGTCCGTGACCACCTATCAGATTGTAGACGAAGACGGGTCGTACGACGACGACGACGTCCCGGACCTCGACGACGACGAGTTCGTCGACCTCTACCGCTGGATGATGGTCGAGAAGCGGTACACCGAACGGATGGTGAAGCTCCAGCGGCGGGGACAGATGGGCACCGTCGGTTCGAGCCGGGGTCACGAGGCGAGCATCGTCGGAAGCGGGTACGCGCTCGACGACGGCGACTGGCTCCTCGGGATGGGTCGGGAGACGAGCGCCATGTTGCTCCGCGGGGTATCACTCAGAGACGTGATCCTGTTCTGGCGGGGCGTCGAGGACGCGTCGAAGTTCCTCGCGGAGCAGAACTGCATGATCGGCATCTCCGTGGGAGGGTATCTCCCGCTCGTCACCGGCGTCGGGTGGGGGATGGACCTCACCGACGCCGACTCGATAGTCACCGCCCACTTCGGCGACGGTGCGACGAGCACCGGCGCGTTCCACGAGGCGGTCAACTTCGCGGGCGTCCTCGACGCGCCGGCGATATTCTACTGTCAGAACAACCAGTGGGCCATCTCCACGCCGTTCGAGAAGCAGACCAACGCGAACTCTATCGCCCAGCGGGCGGTCGGGTACGGCGTCCACGGCGTCCGGGTCGACGGCAACGACGTGCTCGCCGTCTACGCGGCGATGTCCGAGGCCAGAGCGCTCGCTCGTCGGGGGCGACCGGTGCTCTTCGAGGCGCTCACGTACCGCCGGGACGGCCACTCGACGAGCGACGACCCGTCGCGCTACAGGGACCGCGAGGAGGTGGAGCAGTGGATCGACAGGGACCCCATCGAGCGGTACGAACAGTTCCTCAAGTCCGAGGGACTCTGGGACGACGTCGACAGGGAGGCGGTTATCGAGGAGGTCGACGCGGAGTTCGACGCGGCAGTGGAGGCGGCCGACGCGTACGGCCCCCGCGACGTCGAGGAGATGTTCGCGCATCTCTACGAGGAGATGCCGCCGGCGCTCGCGTCGCAGTTACGGAAACTGGAGGAAAGTCTGGACGATATCGACGAGTACGTCGAGCGGCGACCCAAGGGGTGACTCGAACGTGGCATCTACCATAATCGACGCGATAAACGCGACGCTGACCGCGGAGATGGAGCGAGACGGCCGCGTCGTCGTCTTCGGCGAGGACGTGGCCGAGAACGGCGGCGTCTTCCGGGCGACCGACGGCCTGAAGGAGCAGTTCGGCGGTGACCGAGTCGTCGATACGCCGCTCTCGGAGATAGCCATCGTCGGCGGCGCCGTCGGCCTCGCGATGTACGGCCTCCGGCCGGTCGCCGAGATACAGTTCTCCGGGTTCCTCCCGCCGGCGTTCGACCAACTCGTCACGCACGCGAGTCGAATCCGCTGGCGGACCCGCGGGGAGTGGAGCGCGCCGCTCGTCGTTCGGACACCGTACGGCGCGGGCGTCCGGGCGTTGGAACACCACTCCGAGAGCCTCGAAGGCGCGTACGCGCACGTCCCCGGATTACAGGTCGTGGTGCCGAGCACGCCCTACGACACGAAGGGGCTCCTGACGTCGGCGATACGGAGTCCGGACCCGGTGCTGTTCATGGAACCGAAGCACATCTACCGGTCGACCCGCGAGGAGGTCCCCGACGAAGACTACGAGATTCCCATCGGCGAGGCCGCCGTCCGCCGGGAGGGCGAGGAGGTGACCGTCGTCTCGTGGGGCGCGATGATGCAACAGACGCTGGAGGCCGTCGAGAACCTCGGCGTCGACGCCGAGGTGATAGACCTCCGCACCGTCTCCCCGATGGACCGTGAGACGGTGGTGGAGTCGGTCAAGAAGACCGGACGTGCCGTCGTGGTCCACGAAGCCCCGCGGAGCGGCGGGTGGGGCGGCGAACTCGTGGCGACGATAAACGACGAGGCGCTGATGTACCTCGAAGCGCCCATCGAACGCGTCACCGGGTACGACATCCCCGTCCCCCTGCTCTCGATGGAGGACTACTACCTCCCGCACCCGCCGCGTATCGCGGCCGGCATCGAGCGGGTGCTGGAGTACTGACCGCGAACCGCGGACCGGCGGTCCGACGCGCCGGTCCCCGAAACCGTCGAGCGAGACGGCGGCCGGGGCTATCCGTCGGTCGTTGCGACGTAGCGTTCGTGGACCGGTTCGCCGGCCATCAGGCGCGTCACGTTCTCCACGAGTTGGTCGATATTCTCCGCCCGGCACTCGGCGGTCATCGCGGCGACGTGCGGCGTGACGACGACGTTCTCCAGTTCGAGGAGTTCGGAGTCGGCCCCGAGCGGTTCGCTGGCGAAGACGTCGAGGCCGGCACCGCCGATAGACCCGGACGACAACGCGCTCACGAGCGCCTCCTCCCGAACGATCGGGCCGCGCGCGGTGTTGACGAGTATCGCGGAGGAGTCCATGAGCGAGAGTTCGCGTTCGCCTATCATCCCCCGCGTCTCGTCGGTCAGTTCGGCCGTGAGCACGACGACGTCGCTCTCGCTGAGCAGTGTGTCGAGGGACGTCCGCTCGCCGCCGACGAGTTCGGTGTCGATGTCGTGCACGTACGGGTCGTACGCGAGGATGTCCACGTCGAACCCCGACAGGAGCGTGCCGACTCGCTTGCCGACGTTTCCGAAGCCCACGATTCCCACGGTAGACCCCGAGAGGCGCGTCCCGAGCGTGTACTCGTCTCGCCACCGGCCCTCGGCGACGAGGTTCCGCGCCGCCGTGAGACGGCGAGCGGTCGCCAGGGTGAGACCGAGCGTGTGTTCCGCCACCGAGAGGGCGTTGTGTCCCGGCGTGTGAGTGACCGTGATGCCGTGTTCCGCGGCGGCTTCGACGTCGACGGAGTCGATGCCGGTGCCGAGTTTCCCCACGATTCGCAGGCGCGACGCCCGAGCGAGCACCTCGGCCGAGACCGGGACGCGCGACGTCACGAACGCGACGTCGTAGTCGCCGATGGCCGTCCGCAGCGTCTCTCCGTCCTTCTCGATGCCGACCGTCGCCTCCCAGCCGTCGGGTAACTGTTCGAGGAGGCGGCCCGTCGGGGTGATGTCCTGGTCGATTATTACGCGAGGCACGGGAGGGAGAACCCCACACAGCTACTTGACTATACTGCTTGGTCGAGAGCGACCGGAACGAGAGCGCACCGTTTCGACCTGGAGCGTGATGGACGTCACGCCCGAGGAATCCACCGGAGGCGTTAGACTTTTAGCCTGTCACCGTATTGATTTTACCGACGACCGCTACCAAGCGGCGGTGCTAGAGATGAATCCAGACCTAACTGAAATCACCGTCATCGGCGACGATGACACCGGCCTCCTTGCACGGATCACGACCCTCCTGTTCGAGCACGGTATCAACATCGAGGACCTCGACCAAGCGGTACGGGACGGCCTGTTTCGGATGACGATGGAGGTAGACGCGTCCGCGATGGACTGTTCGCAGGGCGAACTCAGGAGCGAGTTGGACGACCTCTGCGAGGAGTTGGGCGTCGACGTACGAATCAGGTTCCCGGACGACAACTCGCGGCAGTCGCTGGGCGTCCTCGTCACGAAAGAGAGCCACTGCCTCGAGGCACTGCTCGAAGAGGCCGCGGGGGGCGAACTCGACGCCGACGTCGCCGTGGTTATCGGGAACCACCCGGACCTCCGACCGCTGGCCGAAGAGTACGGCGTCCCGTTCCACGACGTCGGCGACGAGGACGGGACGCCCGACGAGGACGAGATCATCGATCTGCTGGAGGAGTACGGCGTCGACCTCGTCGCCCTCGCGCGGTACATTCGGATCCTCAGTCCGGAGGTCGTCTTCCGCTACCAGAACCGCATCATCAACGTCCACCCGAGCCTGCTCCCGGCGTTCCCGGGCGCTTCGGCGTACATGCAGGCCATCGAGGAGGGCGTTCGCATCGCGGGCGTGACGGCGCACTACGTCACCCCGGACCTCGACCAAGGTCCCATCATCACGCAACGCGCGTTCAACGTGCCGGACGAGGCGACCGAGGAGGACCTACAAGAGCTCGGTCAGCCGCTCGAGGCCGACGCGCTCGTGGAGGCGGTCCAGCTACACCTGAACGACGAAGTGACCGTCGGCCGGGGCCGAACGCACGTCAGCGATGCCGACGCACAGCTCGGCCTACCCGAAGAGATCGACGGGCTGAACCCCGCCGGCCCGGTCGACGAGGCGCCGATCCAGTCGCAGGAGTCGCCCGAAGTCGCCGACGATTGAGGAACCGACCGACCCGTCCTGGAGTCGGTGCCGAGAGTGACCGACGTATCCGACGCTCGCCGGGCGGCCCGTCGCCCTGTCGACGTTCGACTTAGTCGCGTTTTCTCCCGAGAGGTCCGCCGTCACCGTCTCAGCGTAGCGCGAAGAACTCCTGAGAGGCCGCGTGGACGACGACGGCAGTATAGCGTGAACTCGCCGGTGACGGGCGCTGGCGCTCGAAGGAGTAGAACGAAGCCTATCGCCCGGCTACAGTCGTCCGGTGCGCCAGTCCTCGGTGTCTGGCACCTGGTTGAACGTGTATATGTGGAGGCCGCGGATGCCGTACTCCGGGTCGCCGGCGTACGGTTCGAGGCCGTCGACGAGTTCGTCCGGTTCGTACTTCCCGCGGGAACCGATGAACTGGCGAAGGAAGCCCAGTATCCCGCTCGTCTTCTTCAGGAACCGGACCGAGTCGCCGACGCCGACTTTCTGCGAGATGCCGATGAGCTTCTGGTACTTCATCACGCCGGGGATACCCACCTCGACCGGTAGTTCGACGCCGCGCGCGCGGATGCGCTCGATCCACTCGACGATGGCGTCGGGGTCGTAGCACAACTGCGTCGTGATGTACGTGGCGTACGGCGCCTTCTTCTCCATGGCCTCGGCGAGCGTCTCGTCCGAGAGGAAGTCGTGTCCCTCGGGGTAGCCGGTGATGCCGACCTCCTCGAACTCGTAGTCGAGGCCGTCGAGAGCCGTGAGGAGTTCGTAGGCCGACTCGAACTCGCCGATAGGCTCCTCCCGGTCGCCGCCCGGCACGAAGATGTCCGTGATACCCACGGCCCTGAGGCGTTCGGCGATGTCGGCGAGGTGTTCTTCGTCTCGGACGTACCGGGCGGAGACGTGGGGGACCACCTCGAAGCCGCGCTCCGCGGCCTTCTCGGCCCAGTCGATAGTGGCCTCGAGTTCGAGCGAGGGGGAGGCGGTGATGGTGACCGTCGCGCCGTCCGGTAGGTGTTCGATCTGTTCGCCGAAGCTGTCGAACGGCATGAGTTCGTACCGTGGGTCGGCGAGCAGCGACGATGCGGTCTCGGCCGGTGCGTCCGAGCGTGCCTTAGTTACCATGAGTCGTCCTCCCTCCGCGGGTTCGGGTGTCGTATCCGCGTCGACGTGCGATTGCGCAGATACCCCAGAGTCGGTCGTAGTACGCGCACGGTGTTATTTAACAGGTATCGAGGTCATAAGCTTTTCCCTAACCGGGACTCTCGCGGAGACGAGCGCGAACCTACGGGTGACGGAGACACGAACGGGCTCTCGCGCGACGCTACGGAGAACGGAGTCGCAGATGTCGGAAACGGCGGAGACGCGAGCGGACTTCGGCTCGGAGACATGCCTGCGGTTCGCGTCCGATCGCCTCCGTCGCGGTTACCGGTTGTCTTCGCTGTACGGCGCCTCTGCGACAGTGGCGCTGATCTCCTTCTGGACGTGGCGCTCGACCTGCGGGTTGTCCGACCCCTCCGGCTCTCCCCAGACGAGCGTGACTTCGGTGCCGGGGTCGCTGTACTCGGTGTCGACGACGGCCAGCGAGAGCATCTCTCGCTTGTTGTAGATGTAACTCTTGTCGGTCGAGACGCCGACGTGCTGACCGTCCTTCTTGACCTCGTCGTACGGACAGGCCGCCGAGCGCGGATGGGGGAGATCGATGTACTGGTAGGTGTCGCCCTCGCTGAACAGGGACGCGAACACGTCGACGACGTCGTCGGCGTCCCAGACGAGCGTGACCTTCTCGCGAGCGGGGTCCTCGATCTCGTCTTCGAGCGGCCCCTTGCCCACGAAGTCGGAGTCGAAGTTGATGA
This sequence comes from Haloferacaceae archaeon 50, assembly GCA_046097085.1. GTDB lineage: Archaea > Halobacteriota > Halobacteria > Halobacteriales > Haloferacaceae. The sequence continues at coordinate 252,769 of CP175570.1, forward strand.
TGTGGTCGTAGCCGAGTTCGACCGGCGTGAAGTAGTAGTCCGTGATGTCGTCAGACTCGTAGCTCCCGCCGATGGAGAGGAGACCCTGACCGACGTCCAGCCACTCGCGGTAGTCCTCCATCTCCTCGTCGAATATCGCGGGGACCACGAGCGGCACCCATCCCAGTATGATGTTGGGAGTTTGGTAGCTCACGGCGCCGAGATGCGTGATGCCGTACTCCTCGCCCGCCTCGAGGACGGCGTCCTTGATCTCGTCGCCGTACTCGTAGGGACCCCAGAACTCGTATCCGGGCTCGCCGGCCATCCCGTGGCGCAGGAGGTTGACGCTCCGGCCGTCGATAGAGATGGTATCGAAGTTGAAGAAGCCGATGTCCGGGAGCGGTTCGTCGGCCGCCTCCTCCATGACCTTGATAGCCTCGGGGCCTTGGACCTGGAACCGGAAGTTGTTCGGGTCGTCGCCCGTCTGCACGGGGCGTCCCTGCAGTTCGGCGGTGACGTCGTAGTCGCCGGTCTCGGCCTGATACTTGAGCCAGTTGTGGGCGGCCGCTCCGCCGACGCTGAGGAACTCGTCGTCGTCGAGGTGGAACCAGATGGCGTCGCCGATGAAGTAGCCGTTCGGGTTCGAAACGACGAGCTGCTTCGCCTTCCCGGGTTCGGAGTTCTGGAAGTTGTTGACCCCGAAGTTCGAGTAGAAGTCGAGAGCGTCGGGTCCCTCGACGTACAGGTCGGTCATGTGGTACGACTGGTCGGCGAAGGCGACCGACTCCCGCCACGACCGCTGTTCTTCGATCCAGTTGGTTATCTCGTCGGGAACCTTCGTGAACTTTCCGACACCCAGGTCCCGCATCAGTTCGACCGGACTGCCGGCGGCCTCGACCGCCTCCTCCATGCTGTCGCTAAAGGACCATGCTCTTTCGTTACTCATTGTGAAATCGCGGTTAGAGGGTCGTCCTTCGGGTACTTATAGTTTCCGTAGGTGACCGGTCCCTCCGGCGATCTGCCGTGAGCCGAGACCGGCGGTTACTCGACGACAGTTCGAGAACGAGGCGCGAACGTCCGGGGAGAGTGAAACGAACGCGGGAGAGTCGCGGGGGGAGTTACTCGCCTTCCTTCGCCGCCAACCGGTCGAGTTTCCCGGTCGACGTTCTCGGCAACTCGTCGTCGGTGAAGTGGTACTCGCGCGGCCGTTCGATGCGCGCGAGGTCGTCGCTCTCCAGACACCACTCGTCCAGTTCCTCGGCCGTGAGGTCGGGGTCCGAGCGGTGCACGTAGGCGGTCACCTTCTCGCCGAACTCCTCGTCTTCGACGCCGACGACCGCCGACTCGTGCACGCCCGGGTGGGCGTTGAGTCGCTCCTCGACCGGCGTCGGGTACACCTTGATGCCCTTCGACATTATCTGGAAGTCGGTGCGCCCCTCGATGTAGAGGAACCCCTCCTCGTCTCGGTAGCCGAGGTCGCCCGAGTACCACCAGCCGTCCTCGAAGACCTCCTCGGTCTTCTCGGTCCGGTTCCACGCCCAGACCGGGCAGTCGGGCGCTTTGATGGCTATCTCTCCCACCTCGCCCGTGGGTTTGACGTCCCGATACGACCCGTCCCGGTCGACGATGCGAATCTCGACCCCGGGGACGGGCTTTCCGACACTCTCGACGCGGCCCTCGGTGAGTTCGTCGTTCGTCATCACCGTGGCGTACGCCTCCGTCGCCGCGTACGAGTTCTTCACGACGTCGCAGGCCTCGTCTCGGAGCCTCCGGAGGGTCGTCGCGTCGAGCACTTCACCCGCCGAGGTGATGGCACGGAGGGAACTCACGTCGTACTCCTCGAACGAGTCCAAGTCGAGGAGTTCCCGCCACATGGTCGGGACCAACAGCGCGGTCGTCAGCTCCTTCGCGTCGATCATCTCGAGGTACGTCTCGGGGTCCCAGGTGCTGAGGAAGTACGTACTCGCACCCGAGGCCAGCGCCGGGAGGACTACCGAGTACCACGCCGCGAACGACGGCGTGAACACGTGCGGCTGCCGCGCCGCTCTGTTCACCTCCATGACGTCGACGAGCGTCGTCGCCCGCATGTACAGGCCGCGGTTGGTGTGGCACCAGCCCTTCGGCTTGCCGGTGGTGCCCGACGTCCACATCACCACCGCGGTGTCGTCCTCGCGGACCCGAACGTCAGGTTCGCTGGTCGGCTGGTCGTCGACGAACGACTCGAACGACCGTTCGTACTCCGTCTGCGACTCGCCGGTGTTCACGATGATGTCGAGGTCGGTCGTTATCTTGTCGCGTATCCGCTCCTCGAAGAACTCGGAGGTCTCCTCGTCGACGACGAGTGCGCGCGGTCTGAACGAGTCGATGCAGTACTTGAGCGTGTTCGGGGAGGCGCGCACGTGGAGGTTCGAGACGATACACCCCGCCTTGAGCGCCCCGTTCCAGAGCGTCGTGTGTTCGAGGGAGTTCTCGCACAGGAGCGCGACGCGGTCGCCCTGAGCGAGGCGCTCCTGAAAGGCGTTCGCCGCGCGTCTGCTCTCGTTCTCGAACTCCTGCCACGTGACCGTCCGTCCGTCGACGCCGTTCCCGAACGCGGTCTTGTCTGGGTTGTTCTTCGCCGCGATACGGGAGAGATCCTTTATCTTAGGTACTTCTACCGTGGAGGTGTGGTGCATGTGTGAGTTGAACGTAGCGTCCTCGGCCTACACGGCCGCCCCGGACGAGCGCGTACTGTTCTGCGGCGCCGGTCCGTCGCAATCGCCGTGATGGTTTTCGAGCGAAAGCACCCGTCGACTGAAACAGTTCATGTTCTGCATGATGGATGCCGATGGAAAACTATTAAACATTTCGTTCGTCGGGGAGCGCGGCCGTACGGCGGAACGGGAGAGGGCGCGCGTTCGTCGGACGGAGCACCGGCGTTCGGACCGGGCGAAACTTCTTAAGAGAGGGGGATGATTTGCGACTGATGTTCCAGTACGAGTGGAAGTGCGCATGGGGTCATGCCGACCCGCAGGGTATCGCCTACTATCCGAGACTCGTGAACGCGATGCACCAAGCGGGCGAGGAGTTCATGGACAGCCTCGGTATCGCTTACTGGGATATTCCCGAGGAGTACGGCGTCCACTTGCCCATCGTGGCCATGGACATGGAGTTCGAGCGGCCGGTGACAGTCGGCGACGTGTTACAGATAACCGTCGACCCCGACATCGGGAACACGAGCCTCGGCTTGGAGTTCGAGGCGACGCACGAGGACGGCAGCACCGCCTACACCGGACACGAACAGCACGTCAGCTTCTCGAAGGCCGACAACGAGAGCCAGCCGCTACCCGAAGATATCAAGAAGGCCATACGAGAGGCGACCGAGTAGTCGACCGCCGCGGACGAGAGAACGGACGGAGCGGACGCCCCGCCGTCGGAACGCCGGCCACGTACCGGAGAGGAGTCGCGTTCGACGGCGGACGACGGTTGCGGTTTTTCCGCCCTCGCGGGCGCCTTCGGTACTACGACTCGCACCACCTCGACTCGTCGATGGCGTCGCTGGTGAGCGACCGCCGTCACGATTCGGACGAGTCCGGCACGTCCCTCCAGACTCACACGGGTGGTCGTTCGCTCTGGCCTTTGTCCGATATATTCGGAGACGGTCGGTGGACGCCGTCGGAAACGGCGGCGTTACAGGCGTATCTTTGTAACGAGAGACCCGTCGACCACCGGGATTACAGCTGTACGTATGTAACGGGATGGTAGATTTCGTCGGCCGACTCCTTTCGTGATTTCAGAAGCCGTTTGAGCGTGTCTTTCTGAGTTTGCGCCCGTGACGTCGGAGGGACGCCGTCGTCGGGTGAGTGCGTCTTCCGGGGAGGCGGCGGTGGATTTCGTCCGAGTATATCGGAGGGAATCGATGGCGGCGGTACGACGCGACCTGCGCCGGGGGCCGGCCCGGGCTACTCCCCGTACTGATAGTTGATCATGACCGTGTTTTTCATCTCTCGGAGTTCCTGTATGAGGGCCCCCTTGTAGGAGTCGTCCCGGAGACGCTGGGACGGGACGACGACGTTGAGCGAACCGAGGACGCGGTCGTCGATCACGAGGGGGACCGCCGCCATCCCCATTCCGACGACCTGCTGGTCGAAGTCGAGCGCGTATCCATCCTCCCGAATCGTCTCGAGTCCCTCCCGGAGGCGGTCGGCGTCGGTGATGGTGTGTTCGGTCAGGGGTTCCAGTCCGCGCTCGGAGACTATCTCGTCCACTCGCTCCTCGGGTAGGTGCGCCAGTATCGCCTTCCCCGAGGCGACCGTGTGTAAGGGGGTCGTGGCGCCGGGATAGGTGCCGAGGCTCAGGGACTGACTGCCCTCCTCTTGGTGGAACACCACGGCCCGCCCGTCGCTCTCGATGGTGAGCCCCACGAGTTCGTTCGTCTCGGCGGCGACCCGCTTCATCTCGGGTTTGGTGACCTGAAAGAGGCGGTTCCGGTAACGCATCTGCCCCCCTATCGTGAGAAAGTAGGTGCTGAGCCGGTACCGACCGTTCTCTCGGGTGACGTACTTGGTCTCGCTCAACGACCGGAGGTAGTCGTACACCGTACTGTCCGGGAGTTCCATCTTCTCGGCCAGTTCCGTCGGGCCCGCGCCGTCGAGTTCCCACAGGAGATCGAGTATCTCCATGGCCCGGTGAACGGTCGTGAGCGAGGAGGTATCCTGTGTCATGGTTGTTGATATTACCCGAGACTATTGTAGCTTCCGATTTATCCGGAAATCGACAGTAGCGCCGCCGAGGCGGTCCGTTACCGCACCGCCCGGTGGTTACGCTTCTCGGACGTTCGTAAATAAAGTCGAGGAGCGATAGATTAATACTTTTTACCAAGTCTACCACGGGCATGGAGTACTACGAGGCGGTAAACTATCTTACGAGCCTCCGTTCCACCCGGCCGAAACTCGGGACGGAGACCACCGCTGAGATGCTCGAGTACTTGGGGAACCCTCACGCTACCGCCGACTACGTCCAGATCGCCGGGTCGAACGGGAAGGGAAGTACGGCTGTGATGGTCGAGCGAGTTCTGCGAGAAGCAGGTCTCGACGTCGGCCTGTACACGTCGCCGGATCTGAACGACACCCGAGAGCGAATCAGGCTCAACGGACGGAAGATTCCGAAGGAGTACGTCGTCTCGTTCGTCGAGCGGATACGAGACCACGTCGCCGAACGCGCCGCCGCCGGGGACGCGCCGACCCGTTTCGAGGTGTTGACCGTCTTGGCGCTCGATTACTTCGGCCGGCGGGACGTCGACATCGCGGTGCTGGAGGTCGGCATCGGCGGCCGGTACGACGCGACGAGCGTCGTCGACCCCGTCGCGAGCGCCGTGACGTCGGTCAGCTTGGAGCACACGGACCTCCTCGGGGAGACAGTCGAGGAGATCGCCCGCGACAAGGCACAGGTCGCACCCGACGACGTACCGCTGGTGACCGGTGCCACCGGCGCGGCCCTGTCGGCGATCCGGGAGGAGGCCGACGTCGTGACCGTTGGCTCGCGCGGCGCGGACGTCGTCGTCACGAGCGACGGGTTGGCCTCTCCGACGGAGGAGGCCGTGTCTGTCGACGGCCCGGACTGGCAGTTCAGCACACGACTCCCGCTCCTCGGCGCCCATCAGGCGACGAACGCCGGCATCGCGGCGACGCTCGCGGGACAGGTCGCCGACGTGGACGAGCGGACGCTGAAACGGGGGCTCCGCCGGACGCGGTGGCCGGGGCGGTTCGAAATCGTGGAGACGGAGCCGTACGTCGTCCTCGACGGGGCGCACAATCCGGACGCCTGTTCGAAGCTCGCCGCTCTCGCGGACCGCTACGAGTACGACTCGCTCCACCTCGTCTTCGGCGCCCTGCGGGAGAAGGACCACGCGGAGATGGTCGAGAACCTCCCCTCGCCTTCCACCGTCACCCTCTGTCGACCCGACACCGGCCGAGCCGAGAGTCCGGAGACGCTCGAACGCATCGTCGACCGGCGGTGCGACGCGTCAGTCGACGTCGAGACGGTTCCGTCCGTGCTCGACGCCGTCGAGCGCGCGGTTCGACGGGCCGCCCCGGACGACTTCGTACTCGTGACGGGGTCGCTGTACACCGTCTCCGAGGCGCGTGACCGGTGGACGAGACCCGTGATTCCGAAACACGGACCGTTCGAGACGGACGCGCGGGGCGTCCTCTCGAACAGCCAAGTTCCCGCCGGGCGGGCCGCGGAGGTCAGCGACGACGTCGACAGCCTGACGGTCAAGACGTACTGTCGGCCGCGTCGGGCCGAGCGACTCCAAGAGCTCATGCTCTCGCTGGGCGGAACGGCCGCCGTCTCGGCCGTCGAGGGCGTCCACCAGCACGTCGACGTCGTCCTCACCGGCACGCGCACGCAGTTCGACCGACTCCACGGGGCGTTAGACGCCGAGGGCGGAGAGCTCTCCCACGTCGCCGCACAACTCCGTTCGATACTGCGGTCAGACGGCCGCGACGAAACCGTCGAGCGCCCGTGGGGCGCGAGTCCGTCGGTCATGGGGATTCTGAACGTCACCCCCGACAGCTTCCACGACGGGGGCGAGTGCGACCGGCCGGCGGACGCCGTCGCGAGAGCCGAGCGCATGATCGCGGAGGGGGCCGACGTTCTGGACGTCGGCGGCGAGAGCACGCGACCGGGCGCGGAGCCGGTGTCCGTCGAGCGGGAGATAGAGCGGGTCGTCCCGGTCGTCGAGCGACTCGCGGACCGACCGACGCCCGTCTCGGTGGACACCCGGAAGGCCGCGGTCGCGGAGGCCGCCCTCGGAGCCGGCGCGGACATCGTCAACGACGTGTCCGGACTCCAAGACCCCGAGATGCGGCGCGTCGTCGCGGAACACGACGCCCCAGTCGTGGTCACGCACAGCGTCGACGCGCCGGTGAGCCCCGACCGAACGGTGGCGTACGACGACGTCGTCGAAGACGTCATCGAGGACCTGACGGAGCGAATCCTGCTCGCGGAGCGGGCCGGAATCGACCGCGACCGGATACTCGTCGACCCCGGAATCGGCTTCGGCAAGACCGCCGCGGAGAGTTTCGAACTCGTCCGACGGCTTGACGAGTTGCGGAGCCTCGGCTGTCCGATTCTGGTCGGCCACTCGCACAAGTCCCTGTTCGAGTCGGTGGGGTGCGGGTCGGACGACCGCCTCGCGCCGACCGTGGCGACGACTGCGCTCGCCGCCGAACGGGGGGCCGACGTCGTCCGGGTCCACGACGTGGCCGAGAACGCGGCGGCCGTGCGAGTCGCGACGTCGACGGTCGACGAAGGACGGGCGGGGAGAGACACCGGATGACCGCACCGACCGTCGTGACCGACTTCGATGCGTTCGCGGACGCGGCCGACCGCGCCCCGCCGGACCCGAACCGAGTTGCGTCACCGAAATCGTTTTCTTACTCGATGGTAACGCAACGCGTAGCGGCGACCGGACGACGCAGCGACCGCGGCGGTCGACGGACGGATGACCCGCCCGTCGACCCATTAGTCCCAACTGCACGTCGCGGAACTCGTTCGGGAAACACAGGTGCATCCACCACATGACGCAGATAATAGACGGCAATGACATCGGCGACCGTATCAGAGACGAACTCGCGGAGAACGTCGATTCGCTCGCCGACGCCGGCGTGACTCCGGGTCTGGCCACCGTCCTCATGAGCGACGACGGGAGCAGCGAGACGTACGTCTCGATGAAACAGCGGGCCTGCGAGGAACTGGGTATCGACGGCATCCACGTCGAAATCGACTCCGATGCGCCGGAGTCGGAGCTCCTCGACCGGATCGACGACCTGAACGCCGACCCCGAGGTCCACGGAATTCTCGTACAGATGCCCCTCCCCGACCACGTCGACGAGCAGGCCGTCCTGCGGCGCATCGACCCGTTGAAAGACGTGGACGGCTTCCACCCCGAGAACGTGGGCCGCCTCGTGGCGGGCGACCCCCGGTTCAAGCCCTGCACGCCCCACGGCGTCCAGAAGTTGCTCGCGGCGGCCGACGTGGACCCCGAGGGGAAGGACGTCGTCGTCGTCGGCCGTTCGAACATCGTCGGCAAACCGCTGGTGAACCTCCTGATACAGAAGGCGCCGGGCGGTAACGCCACGGTCACGGCCTGTCACTCCCGGACCAACGACCTCGCGGCGAAGACGCGCGAGGCGGACGTCGTGATAGCGGCGGCCGGCGTGCCCGAACTCGTCGACGGGTCGATGCTCTCGGAGGGCGCGACGGTGATAGACGTCGGCGTCAACCGGGTGGACGCGGACAACGAGAAGGGCTACGAACTCGTCGGCGACGTGGAGTACGACTCCGCGAAGGAGAAGGCGGGCACGATAACGCCCGTCCCGGGCGGCGTCGGCCCGATGACCATCACGATGCTCCTCTACAACACCGTGAAGGCGGCGAGCATCCAAGAGGACGTCGCCGTCGAACTGCCCCGAACGGTGCCGTAGCGTCCGCCTGCGGGGGGCGGATTCGTCTCGGCGGCGGACGACCGGGCGCTCCCCGAAAACATTAACCCACCGGGGGGATTTGTGTCACGAAAGCTCATGACCGAACACGCGGGCATCACCGCTTCGTCCACCCTCGGCACCGGTTCGCGGGCGGACCCCGACGGTGAGAGCGGGATACTGGAGACCGACGGCCTCACCAAGACGTTCGGGTCGCTCGTGGCCGTCGACGACGTCGACCTCGCCCTCGAAACCGGCGAGATTCACGGGCTCATCGGCCCGAACGGGGCGGGGAAGACGACTCTCATCAACCTCATCACGGGCCGGCTACGGCCGACGGAGGGGGAGATTCAGTTCAGGGGAGAGGACATCGCCGGGGAGTCGCCCTCCGCCATCGCGAGGCGGGGGCTCGGTCGCTCCTTTCAGGTCGTCCAGTACTTCCCGGAGATGACCGTGCGGAAGCACCTCCACCTGGCGGTTCGGGACCCGACGCGGACGATAACCAGCATCGTCGGCAAGGACGTCGACCACACAGAGCGCATCGAGGAGATAGCGGAGCGCGTCCACCTCCGGGACTACCTCGACATCGAGGCGAAGAACCTCTCGCACGGGGAGAAGCGGTTTCTCGACATCGGAATCGTCCTCGGCCTCGAAACGGACGTGATCCTGTTCGACGAACCGGCGGCCGGGCTCAACACCTCGGAGTCCGAGGAACTGAGGGGGATAATCGACGAACTCCGGGGAGAGTTCACGATTCTGATGGTCGAACACGACGTCGAACTCGTTCGCAGCCTCGCAGACCGCATCACCGTCCTCCACGACGGGTCGGTTCTGGCGACCGGAACGCCGGACGAAATCGTGGCCAACACGCAGGTGAAGGAGGTGTATCTCGGTGAGTGACCTGCTGACCGTACGGAACCTGTCTGCCTACTACGGCGAGAGCCAAGTGCTGTTCGACGTCTCCATCGACGTCGACGAGACGGGCGTGGTCGGCATCTTCGGCCGGAACGGGATGGGGAAGACGACGCTCCTCGACAGCATCGTCAACCGTATCGACGGGAAGACCGGGACGGTCGAGTACCGAGGGACGGACATCACGGACTGGGCGACCCACGACATCATCCGCGAGCACGTCGCGTACGTGCCGGAGGACCGGGAGGTGTACCCGGCGCTCTCGGTCCGCGAGAACCTCGAACTCGCTACGCCGCAGGAGCTGTCGGACGAGGAGAGAGAGGAGCGAATCGGCTCGGTGTTCGACCGGTTCGACCGCCTCGAAGAGCGGGCCACACAGCGGAGCGGGACGCTCAGCGGCGGCGAACAGCAGATGCTCGCCATCGGCCGCGCCCTCGTCACCGAACCGGACCTCCTGTTGCTCGACGAACCCACGGAGGGGCTGGCGCCCATCATCGTCGACGACGTCGTCGAGGTCCTCCAGGACCTCACCAGCCAAGACCGGGCCGTGTTGCTCGTCGAGCAGAACATCAAGGAGGTGCTGCCGCTCATAGAGCGCGGGTACATCATCGAGAAGGGGGAGATAGTTGTCGAGGGGGACACGGAGCGACTAAGCGACGAACGGCTTCACGACGAGTATCTGACCGTCTAACGGCCGCGCCGTGGTCGAGCGTCGCTCTCGCCCATGTCGGAAATCCATGAGAAAATATAATAGGAGATAGTCCGAGGTAGGTAGCGTACGATGGACTACGAGCGCGAACCGACGGTCGGCAGTGAGCGCGAACCGGTGACGGAGCGTCCCCCGACTGCACGCCGACGTGCGACGATAGGAGAGTAAGCATGGTGTCGCCCGCACTGATCACGTCGGATCAGTTCGTGACCTACTTCCTGAACGGACTGAGTCGGGGGATGATCCTCTTCCTCGTCGCCAGCGGTCTCTCGCTCATCTTCGGTCTGATAGGGCTGATCAACTTCGCACACGGGGCGATGCTCGCGCTGGGCGGGTACACGACGATGGTCGTGCTCCGAGCGACCGGGAACTTCTGGGCGGGTCTCGTGGTCGCCGTGCTACTCGTCTCGGCGTTGGGACTCCTCTTGGAGCGAACGATTCTCCACCGGGTCTACGACGAGCCGTTGCTCGGGTTCCTCGGCACGTTCGGAATCGGTCTCGTCGTCCGGGAACTGCTCGCGTTCTACTTCGGCGACCAGTCGTACAACATCGGCTCGCCGTTCCCCGGGGCGGTGAGCCTGTTGGGCGTCGACTACCCGATGTACCGGCTGTTCGTGATTCTGCTCGGGGGCGTCGCCGCCCTCCTCATCGGGGTGGTGCTCACGCGTACGCGACTCGGACTCGAGATACACGCGACCGCGAACGACTCGTCCACCGCGGAGATACTCGGTGTCGACTCCACGAGGGTGTACACGATAACGTTCGTCCTCGGGACCGCGCTGGCCGCGATAGCCGGCGGACTCACGACGCCGATAACCTCCGTCTCGCCGGGCATCGGGATGACGTACATGATAATGGCCTTCCTCGTCATCATCGTCGGCGGCATGGGGAGTTTCAAGGGGTCGTTCGTCGTGAGTCTCATCGTCGGGCAGATAATCTCGTTCGGGTGGTTGTTCGTGAACCCGACGTACGTCCAGATACTCGTGTTCATCGGCGCGATGGCGTTTATCGTGTACAAACCGCGCGGGTTCTTCGGTAAGCCGGAGGTGTTCGAATGAGCGTAACCATGGAGCGGCTCAGGCGGTACTTCGACGGGAAGCCCCGGCGGCTGGCGCTACCGCTCGTCGCCATCGGCTTCCTGCTCCTGCCGGTCGTCAGTCCCGGCAACCTCAACATCGTGACGCGAGCGCTGCTGTACGGCCTGTTCGCCATCTCCGTCGACATCGCGCTGGGGTACACCGGCCTCCTCACTCTCGCGCCCGCGGCGTTCTTCGGACTGGGCGCGTACTCGCTCGCGAAGATCGTCGTGAGCTACGGGGGGTCGTTCTGGTGGGGGTTCCCCGTGGCGATAGTCGTCGCGGCCGTGGTCGCGTTCGTCATCGGCTACGTGCCGATACGGCGACGGATCGGCGAGGTCTACTTCGCGCTCTTCACGCTCGCGTTCGGGGTCGTGCTGTACGACTTCACGTACGTGACCACCGACCTCACCGGCGGGACGAACGGTCTCGGGTTCTTCTCGCCGCCGAGCGTCTTCGGCGTGGCGTTGGGCGAGACGGCGGCGTACTACTACTTCACGCTCCTCGTCGTCGCCGTCGTCGCGGGCGCTCTCTACCTACTCCTGCGCTCGGACTACGGCGACGTCCTCCACGCGACGCGCCAGAACGAACTCCGCATGCGGTACCTCGGGTACGACACCGACCGCGAGAAACTCATCGCGTGGGTGCTGTCGGGCGTCACCTCGGCCATCGCGGGCGCCGCCTTCGTCGGGATGGTCGGTATCGCCTCCCCCTCGCTCATGTCGTTCGAACTGACCGGCGAGGTTATCATCTGGGTCGTCGTGGGCGGCGCCGGGACGTTCGTCGGGCCGTTCGTGGCGGCGATATTCCTGACGCTGCTGAAAGACAGCCTCGGCAGCATCTGGGTCGAGGGCTACCCCATCATCCTCGGAATCCTCTTCGTGGCCTTCGTCTTCCTGCTCCCCGAGGGGATAATGGGCCGCCTCACGGAGGACGATAACTGAATGCCGGAGCGACCACCGAACGAAGGCGCGTTACATCGCCGGTACCAAAATATTTACCAAATATGCGGAAGTCGTTGAGAGCGTGCTTGGAGAAATCGACCACATCGAAATCGAGGCTAGCGACGCGACCGAGATGGCGGAATTTCTGAAGAAACTCGGCTACGAGGAACTACGGACGACGGAACACCACGGCGAGTCCTACGAACTCCAGCCGAGCGATTCGGACGGCCCCATCTTCGAGATACACACCGTGGACGGCGAGGAGGTGCCCGGAATCAACCACATCGCCTTCGCAGTCGACGACATCGACGAGGTGACCGAACAGCTAGAGGAGGAGGACGTAGATTCGATAATCGGCCCCTACGACGTGGAGGCCACCGGTCGGCGGATCACGAACTTCCGCGACCCCGACGGCCGACGGTTTCAGGTCGTCGACGACGAGTAGACGCGGGATCGCCGAGTTTCGTCGCAGCCGTTTCGACCGCCGTCCTCCCCGGCGGGTCCGACAGCACCCGGAGGCGTCAGTCGACCCGTCGCGGATTGCTTGCCGGTAACCGGGCGACGAGACGGCGACCATCGCAATCTATAATGCGGTAGCGGATACAGAACCGGGTGCGATGGATCAGAGCAATAGCTTTAGGGAGCAGATAGAGGACGGCGGGGTAGTGTACGGCGCGCGTTCGTCGACGTTCTCGCCGACGGTCGTCGAGATCTACGGCGAGTTGGGGCTCGACTTCGTCTGGCTCGACTTCGAACACATGGGTCCGAGCCCGTACGACAGCACGATGTTCGAGGACCTCACGCGCGCCGCGGAGGCCGGGGACATCGAACTGTTCGTCCGACTCCCGTCGGGCGACCCGCCGCTGGTGCGGAAGGTGCTCGACGCGGGCGTCCGAAACCTCCTCATCCCCCGCGTCGACTCCGCCGAGGAGGTCCGGGAAGCGGTGGAGGCCGCCAAGTTCGTGTACGACGGCGAACCCGGCGAACGGGGCATGGCGAGCGGACGGTCCAGCGCGTGGGGGTTCGCGGACGACTACGTGGCGACCGAAGACGAGCAGGTCTGCGTCGGCGCGATGATCGAGAAGACGACGGCGGTCGACGAACTGGAGGAGATACTGTCCGTCCCGGAGCTCGGGTTCGTCTTCATCGGCCCCTCGGACCTGTCCGTCCAGATGGGCCACCCGACGGAGAAAGACCACCCCGAGGTCAGAGAGCAGATAGCGGAGATAGAGAGCGCCTGTCGGTCGGCCGGCGTGCCGATGGGCGGTATCGAGACCGACCCGAGCGACATCGAGGCGGCCGTCGACGACGGGTACCAGATACTCCGCGTCGGCGGCGACCTCGCCTCCGTCCGGTCCACGCTGGAGAATCGTCTCCGGCAGATCGACGAGTGACGGGACTATCCTGCCGAATTTTTATTAACTATTAGCTCACTATGGAAGACGAGAGAATGGCTCATAGACGGAAGTTTCTGAAAGCGGCCGGAACAGCCGCCATCGTTTCGACCACTGGTTGCCTCGGGAACAGCATCCCGGGCGGGGGCGGCGGGGGCGACGACACCCTCAAAGTCGGGGGACTCCTCCCGCTGAGCGGTCCGTTCTCCCTGACCGGGCAGGAGAACAGACGGGGGATAGAGATAGCCAACGAGTTCCTGAGCGGGCAGGCGGACGACCGGACGGTCGAGTTGGTGTGGAAGGACACGGAGTCGAAACCCGCGGCGGCCGTACAGGGGGCGCGCGAACTCGTCAACGACGAGAACGTCGACGCCATCATCGGCCCCGCGGCCAGTTCGAACGGGATAGCGGTGATGGAGTACATCAAGAATCAGGGGAAGGTCCCGCTCCTCCCGACCACCGTGTCATCCGTCGAGGCGCGCGAGAACTCGAAGAACTGTAACAAGTACTCCTTCTTCATCTGGCCGAGCAACCGACACCTCGTCCCGACCGGCGTGAAGTTCATCCAGGCCCTGCCGAACCACATCGACAGGGACATCGACACGAGCAAGGTGCACTTCGTGTCGCTGGACTACGCGCTGGGTCAGAACAACCTCAAACTGCTCAAGGAGGAGATGAAGAAGGTGGGCGGCGAGGTCACCGGAAGCACGCTCGTCCCGATAGGCGAGAACGACTGGTCGTCGTACATCTCGGAGATATCCAGCAGCGAGGCGGACGTGGTGACGGGCGTGCTGACGTGGGGTGCGGTCTCGAAACTGGTCCCGCAGGCCAACTCGTTCGGACTGACCGACTCGAAGGTCATGATGTTCAACTCGGGGAAGCCGGTCGGCCAGTACGCCGCCGCGACCATGCCCGACGCCGTGTCCGGATGGTACGGCACCCACCACTACAACCCCAACAAGGACATCGGACCGAACAACCAGTTCAAGAAGCTGTACAAGAACACGGACAGCGACCTCCTCCCCAACTCCGTCGCGGGGGCCGGCTTCGAGAACCTCCGGTCGCTGACGCTCGCCGTGAAGGACGCCAACTCGACCGAACCCCAGGCCATCATCGACTCGCTCGCAGGGATGGAGTGGGACTCGGTGTTCGGCCCCATCAAGTACCGCAAGTCTGACCACCAGTGCAAACTGGACTTCGCCGGAGCGGTGCGGAAGGACACGGGGTCGAAGGTGCCAGAGTTCTCGGTCCTCGAGGAGTACAAAGACGTGATAGGGCCGGCCAAATGTAAGCTCTAGCGAGCCCCGTTCTGCGGGGACGCCCGACCTCTACACGGTACGGCACCCTTCGCCGACGGCGGGTGTCTGGCCGTCCACAACGTTTACCACGATTTGTCGCGACGGTTCGGTCGGAGAGATGTCCCCAGAGAACCTAGAGCAGATACTGCGGTCGGCCGAGTCCCCCGTCGAGATGCTGCGCGGGACGGGCGGAGGGTCGTTCGGGTTCCCGAACGTCCCCGACGAGCACACCAACTGGATAGAGGAACAGCGGTCGTGGCGGGAGGGCTGTTCGTTCGCGGACCAGTCTCACCACATGGTGGACTACTGGGTCAGCGGACCCGACGCGATAGAGCTCTTCTCAGACCTCGCCGTCAACAGCTTCGAGGGGTTCGAACCGGGCGAAGCGAAACAGTTGGTCGTTGCGAACCCGAACGGCTACTTCATCGGGGACGGCATCCTCTTCTACCTCGACGAGGAGGAGTTCCAGCTAGTCGGCCCCCCGCTCGCCCCGAACTGGATCCAGTACCACGTCGAGACGGGCGAGTACGAGGTGACGACGGAGCGCGAGGAAACCTCCGGCGTGAGAGACGGGACGCCCGAGAACTACCGATACCAAGTGCAGGGTCCCGAGGCGGTCAGCGTCATGGAGGAAGTGACGGACGAGTTACCCGAGATGCCGTTCTTCGGGTTCACGGACGTCGAAATCGCCGGGCGCGAGGCCGGAATCCTGCGTCACGGCATGGCGGGGGAGCCGGGGTTCGAGTTCTGGGGCCCGTGGGAGGACGCCGACGCGGTACGGAACGCGGTGCTCGACGCGGGCGAACCGTACGGAATCCGTCGGTTGGGAGCGAAGAGCTACGGGAGTTCGGCCGTCGTCTCGGGGTGGGTCGGAATGCCGCTCCCGGCGGTGTACGAGAGCGAGGAGATGCGGGAGTACCGCGAGTGGTTGGATCCGAACGGCATCGAGGCCCACTACTCCATCGCGGGGAGTTTGGACTCGGACGACATCACCGACTACTACGTCACGCCGGTGGAGTTGGGATACGAGCGCCTCGTCTCGTTCGACCACGACTTCGTGGGGCGGGAGGCGCTCGAAGCGGAAGTCGAGAGTCCGGAGCGGACGCTGGTCACGCTGGAGTGGGACCCGGAGGACGTCGTCTGCAACTTCGCGACGCTCTTCGGGGACGGCGCGACGGGGAAGTTCGTGGAGCTCCCGATACCGTGGCGGTCCGCGTCCCACCACGACGCCGTGTCGAGAGACGGGCGGACGGTCGGCGTGTCGATGTGGGCCGCCTACACGTACAACGAGCGGGCGATGCTCTCGTTGGCCGTCGTGGACGCGGAGTTGAGCGACCCGGGGACGGAGGTGACCGTCCGCTGGGGGGAGCCTGAGGGGACGTCGAACCCCGCGGTCGAACGCCACGAGGAGGCCGAGATTCGGGCGACGGTGGCACCGGTGCCCTACACCGAGGACCGGCGATAGGGCGGCGCGTCCGTTCGCGCCCCGTCAGACGTGCACAATTCTTATGGTCCGTTGCTCGGTATCGGGACGGTATGAAGTTGGGACGGTTCATCGTCGAGACGCACTGTCACGCGCAGCGCCACGCGGCCAAGATACAGGACGAGGAGGACGTCGACTACGGCGACTTGGCGCAGAAGATGGTGACCGCGGTACCGCCCGAGGAGGCGGACGACGACGACGACGTCATCGTCTACGACAACTCGGAGCGCGTTCTCAGGGACATGGAGACGTACGACGTCGACATGTGCGTCCTCCTGCCGGGGGTGTTCGGCTTCACCAACGAGATAAACCAGGGGATAATGGAGGAGAACCCCGGCAAGTTCGTCGCGGCGGCGTGGCCCGTCCAGACGATGAAGGCGGCACAGCGCGGCGAGGAGGACTGGACCATCGACGCCGCCTGCGCGGAACTGGACGAGTGGCTGTCGAAAGACGGGTTCCGCATGATCGGCGAGGGTATCCCGTACGATCCGACGATAGAGGAGCCGATGGAGTGGGTGGAGCGGAAAGAGGAGGTGCGCCGAGTGTTCGACGTGGCCGCCGACCACGACGTCCCCGTCCGCTGGCACACGGGCTACGTCTCGGGCTACGGGAGCGGACTCAACTTGTTCCAGAACTTCCCCGACTGGAGCGACCCGACGCTGGCCACGCAGTTGAAAGCGGAGTACCCGGACGTGCCGATAGTGTTCGACCACGGCGGGATGCAGGCGACGTGGCGCGAACACCACGTGGACCAGTGCTGTCAGGTGGCGGCGACGTACGACGACGTGTACCTCGAGATCGGACTCTACTGGAAGGACCTCCTGAAGAAGCCGATGAACGACCCGAACATCGGTCTCGACCAACTGCTGTGGGGGACCGACTGGGGAGCGTCGATGCCGCAGGTCCACCAGCCCGGTGAGGAGCCGCAGATGTACTGGGACCAGGTGGTCGACCGCGGGCTACCGGCGCACCAGGTCGACTACTGGGGCGCCTCCCTCCGCCAACTCTCGAAGTACGCGATGGAGCGCGACCTTCCGCAGGACGACCTCAACCTGATACTGGGGGGCAACGCCGCGCGCCTGTTCGACCTCGACGTCCCGGACCACCGGATGTTCAAGCAGTACGTCGACATATAACCGACCGTACGAGCGGACGACGCCCGACGACGGCACGAGTACACCCGGCCCCGAGCGAACGCTCTCACGTCGGTTCGGGGAAGACCCGAGCGGAGTCGCCCCTGCTCCGTTTCGGGATGCTAACGACGAAAGAGTCGCCGAGAGGGATTCGACTGGCGTCGTCGGGCGGCGAACGCGCTCTGTGGGGAACACAGACGGCCGCGACGCGTTTCGTTCGACGCGGTCGCGTCGAAACCCGACGACATAATCAATCGTATATCGTCTGAGAAGGGATAGATACTTCGAGAGACGTGAGGGCGACATCGACGCGAGTCGATAGCGGTTTCGACCAGCCGACGCGATATCTCATCTCCTTCGTCCTCCGTCGTCTCCCATCGGTAGCGCCTCTAGCGACCATTCTTCTCTGCACCCTTTTGAAGAGCGAAAGCGAGTCAGTGATAGTTAGCGTTCAGTGGCAAGTTCGAGAATCGTCGTCTCCCGCCGCCTTCTCGAACAACAGAACGTACTGTGCAAGTAATAACGTGGAGTGGGCCGACGTTACGTCTCGGTGACCGGACGTTCGACGCACCGACGCTTCGGACGCCCTCCGTCGAGGACGGCCACGACTCCCGTAGCGCGGGGGCCACGTGACAGCCGACTTCGTGTCCGAGTACTGTTCATAACCCTCATTCCTTATATAGTATTGATTCATATGGTCGAACAGGGATGTCCGACGACTTATCCATCGACGCGAACTGGAACGCACTGTACATCGACGGCGAGTGGACCGGCGGCGAGGCGACAGAGACCCTCTCCGTGGAGGACCCGTCGACGCGCGAGACCGTCGCCGAGGTCCCCTCCGGCACCGAAGCGGACGTCGACGCCGCCTACGAGGCCGCGGCCGCCGCCCAGAGCGAGTGGGGTGAGCAACCCCCCGCGCGCCGCCAAGAGGTGGTTCAACAGCTCCTGCACGCGATGGAGGAACACAGCGACGAGATAGTCGAACTCCTCGAGTACGAGGTCGGCGGCTCCCGGATAATGGGCGAGACGTCGATCCACATCGCGGCCGACCACGGGAGCGAGGCCGCCACCCTCCCGCGGCGCATGAAGGGAGAGCACGTCGCCTCCAACATCCCAGGGAAGGAGAACGTGGTCCAGCGCGAACCCAAGGGCGTGGTGACGGTCATCTCGCCGTGGAACTTCCCGCTCAACCTCTCGATGCGGGCGGTCGCGCCCGCCATCGCGGCGGGGAACTCGGTCGTACTCAAACCCTCGACCAACTCCCCGATAACCGGCGGGCTGCTGTTCGGCAAACTGTTCGAGGAGACCGACCTCCCGGCCGGCGTGCTGAACGTCGTGACCGGGCGGGGGTCGGAGATCGGCGACCACATCGCGGGCCACCCCGAGAGCGACGTGGTGGCGTTCACCGGGTCGACCGAGGTCGGACAGCACGTCTCCGGAATCGCCGGCAAGAACCTCGCGGTGCCCGCGATGGAACTCGGCGGCAACAACGCCCACATCGTGACCGCCGACGCCGACCTCGACCGTGCGATCGACGGCGCCGTCTTCGGGTCGTTCGTCCATCAGGGACAGGTGTGCATCTCCATCAACCGCCACATCGTCCACGAGGACGTCTACGACGAGTACGTCGAGCGCTTGGTCGACCGCGCGGAGTCGCTCCCGGTCGGGAGCGCACACGACCCGAACACCATCGTCGGACCCATCATCGACGAGTCCCAGCGCGACCAGATGCTCGACTTCGTCGAGTCCACCGTCGAGGCGGGCGCGACGCTGGAGACCGGCGGCGACACGGTCGAACTCGACGGCGTCGAGGACTCGCTGGTGGTCGAACCCACCGTCCTCTCGGACGCCACCAACGACATGTCGGCGGCGTGCAACGAACACTTCGGCCCCATCGCGCCGGTCATCCCGTTCTCGGACGTCGACGAGGCCGTCGAGATGGCGAACGCCACCGAGTACGGCCTCTCGGGGTCGGTCCACGCCGGCGATATCGAGGTGGCCAAGGAGATAGCCGGGCGGATGGAGACGGGGAACGTCCACATCAACGACCAGCCGATAAACGACGAGGCGCACGTCCCGTTCAGCGGTATCGGAGCCTCCGGCGTCGGCACGTACAACAGCGACGCCTTCCTCCACGAGATAACCGAGACGAAGTGGATCTCGATCCAGCGCGAACCGCGCGAGTACCCGTTCTGAGGCCGCGCGGGCGGCCTCCAGTAGACGGCGGGTGGCGGCACACCCGCCACGGGGACGGTGATCGACTCGAACCCGCCGTCGGGCCGGCGTCACCGCCTCCAGTTCCGTCGTGTCCCTCCCCTTCCGCGACGACCGACGACGACACCGATTCCCGTCGCTCGCGCCGACGCCGACGGCCCACGCGCCAGAACCGACGGTTCGGGCGACGGAGTCGCTCTCTTCGAGTCGCGTGACCGTACGCGAACGACTGGACGTCCTACCTGCAGTCGCCGCGGAGAGTCCCGAACCGAGCCGGCAGCGTTCGGTTACTTGAGTACAATTAATTATATTTCTACGTCACGTACATCATACGCTCGAAGATGATATTCGCGTAAGCGTCACAGAGTGTTCTCTATCCGTTTCTCGGGTATAGACCCGACCGTACCGCCGATTCAGTCACCGATAACTTTCCGCCGGCTACTTATCGTACTTCGGTCGCCGATGAGCGCCCGATATGTCCGGACGGTATCTCTCGTGCCATTTAATTCGGCAAATTTCACCGATGTTCGACTCGTTCGTGCGATTCGGATCGACGGCAACCTCGAACGCTGTTATCAAAAGTAATTGTACACACTGCTGCGCTAGAGAGCCGTCACGGCCTCGTCCGGACGGTCGGTGGTCGGCGTCGACGCGGGGACGCGACGGGAGCGACTCGTTCGCGTGTCGGCGCCGACCGAGGCGAGTCGAACTCGGGCCGAACCGCCGAGCGACGGAGTGCCCGTTCGAATTACGTCGCTGGCCCCCATCCCACGAAGTACCCATGCCTCGGTCCACCACCGCGGAGTTCTCGGTCGAACGCGTACAGGTTCTCGGCGAAGACGGGTCCGTCGACGCGGAACTCGCGCCGTCGCTCTCGGAGGAGACGCTGGTCGACCTCTACCGACAGATGCGGCGGTCGCGGCGCCTCGACGAGCGTGCGATAGCGCTCCAGCGGCGGGGGGAACTCGGGACGTACGCGCCGGCCGTCGGGCAGGAGGCGGCGCAGGTCGGAAGCGCGGCCGCTCTCGGCGACGACGACTGGATCGTCCCCGCGTTCCGCGAGCAGGCCCTCTACCTGATGCGGGGAGCGCCGGCCCACAAGATACTCTGGTACGCGATGGGGATGGAGGAGGGCGCAGAGATGCCCGCGGGCGCGAACATCACGCCGCCGTCGGTTCCGGTCGGGTCGCAAGCGCTCCACGCGGTCGGCATCGGCTGGGGGAAGGCGCTCCGGGGCGCGCCCGACGTGGCGCTGACGTACTTCGGCGACGGTGCGACCAGCGAGGGCGACGTGTACGAGGCGCTCAACTTCGCCGGCGCGTACGACGCCCAGACGGTGTTCCTGTGTCAGAACAACCAGTACGCCATCTCGACGCCGCGGCGGGCCCAGACCCGGGCCGAGACGCTCGCCCAGAAGGCGGTGGCGGCCGGCATCGACGGGATACAGGTCGACGGCAACGACGTGCTGGGCGTCTACGCCGCGACGGCGGAGGCCGTAGAGAGCGCCCGCGAGGGAAACCCGGTGCTCGTCGAGGCCGAGACCTACCGCCGGTCGATGCACACCACGTCGGACGACCCCTCGGTCTACCGGACGGCCGAGGAGGAGACCGAGTGGGAGGGTCTGGACCCCATCGCGCGGTTCGAGGCGTACCTCCGCTCGGAGGGCGTCCTCAACGACGCCCGCGTCGACGAGATAGGCGAGGAGATAGAGGCGGAACTCGCCGACGCCGTCGCCCGGGCGAAGGAGGTGGCGACCGTCGACCCGGCCGACATGTTCCGACACGCGTACGCGGAGCTACCGCCGGCTCTCGAACGGCAGCTCGCGGAGTTCGAGGTGACGCGCGATGAGTAACGAACTCCGGCTCGTGGAGGCGGTGCGACAGGCGCTCGGCGAGGAGATGGAACGCGACGACGACGTGCTCGTCTACGGTGAGGACGTCGGCATCGACGGCGGCGTGTTCCGCGCGACGCAGGGGCTGATGGAGGAGTACCCCGGACAGGTCCACGACTCGCCGCTGGCCGAGGCGGGCATCGTCGGCCTGGGGGTCGGCCTCACGGCGATAGGTTTCAGACCCGTCCCCGAGATACAGTTCCAGTCGTTCCTCTATCAGGGGTTCCACCAGCTCCAGCAGCACGCCAGTCGGCTCCGGAGCCGGACTCGGGGGACGCTCTCGTGTCCGATGACTATCCGGACGCCGTACGGCGGCGGCATCCGCGCGCTCGAACACCACTCGGAGAGCTACGAGGCCGGGTTCGCCCACGTCCCCGGGCTGAAGGTGGCCGTCCCGTCGACCCCGTCGGACGCGAAGGGTCTCCTGACGGCGGCGATTCGTGACCCGGACCCCGTCGTGTTCATGGAACCGACGCGGCTCTACCGCGCGTCTCGGGAGTCGGTCCCGGAGGGGGAACACGTCACCCCCCTCGGCGAGGCCCGCTTCGTCCGCACCGGAGAGGACGTCACGGTGGTCAGTTGGGGGAGCATGGTCCCGGAGGCGGAGGACGCAATCGACGACGCCGGCGTGAGCGCCGACCACATCGACCTCCGGACGATATCTCCGATGGACACCGCCGCAGTGGTGGCGTCCGTCGAGAAGACGGGGCGGTGCGTGGTCGTCCACGAGGCGCCGCGGACCGCCGGTATGGCCGCCGAGATAGTCGCGCGCATCAACGACGAGGCGCTCCTCTACCTCGAAGCCCCGGTGAAGCGGGTGACGGGGTACGACGTCCCGGTGCCGTTTTTCGCCCGAGAGGAGGCGTACCTCCCCGACGCGGACCGCATCGCGTCGGCAATCGAGCGTACGGTCCGGTTCTGAGACGCCGTCGGGGACGGCCGAGGGGCCCCGGCGCCGCCCGGTCCGAGAGTCGTGAGGTATACGCGGAGGGACCGTGTACGTCGGGTATGCCTCAGGACAGAGTCACCGTCTCGCTGGACGACGACGCGAAGGCGGCGCTTGACGACCTCGTCGAGCGGACGGGTGAGGGTCAGAGCGCCGTCGTGCGGCGGGCGCTGACGTTCTACGCGGCCAACTTCGAGGTGGCGACGTCGACGGAGAGCGGCGAGAACCTCGCGGACTACCACAGTATGCTCTCGGGCGGCGAACACGTCCTGCTGGACGTCGACTTCTTCCACGCCTTCCTGAACGACGTCGACTTGGACGACCCGGACGAGGAGTTCATCGAGACGGTCGACCGCGTCTCGGAGTACCACGCACACGAGTACGCGGAGCGGTTCGACGACGTCGGCGAACTCCTGAACTGGCTCTCGCTGTGCGGGTTCCTCTCGGTCCGGAGTTCGGACGACGGCGTCTACCACGTGGTCTTCCCGTCGGAGGCGACGCGGTGGTTCATGACCCGGTTCATCCGGAAGAGCACGACCGAGGTGCCGTTCGACGTGGAGATAGAGGAGAGCGTCTCGAAGGTCCTCGTCAGACGGTGCGACTGACCGCTGCGGTCGGTATGAAGGGTTGTGAGACGTTGTGCAGGCGTGTTAACAACCCTTTTGGACCGAGATCGGATGTGATGCGGTAGGTGATAGCATGGAAGGCGGCATCGTGGAACGGTTGCGATCGATCGGTCCCGGGGCGATGGTGGCGGCGGCCTTCATCGGTCCGGGGACCGTGACCACCGCGAGCGTCACCGGGGCGTCGTTCGGGTACGCGCTCGTGTGGACGCTGGTGTTCTCCATCGTGGCGACCATCGTCCTGCAGGAGATGAGCGCTCGACTCGGCCTCGTCACGGGCGAGGGACTCGGCGAGGCGCTCCCCCGGCAGTTCGAAAGCGGAGCCCCGCGGTGGATAAGCATCGCGCTGGTGGTGTCGGCCATCGGGGTCGGGACCGCCGCCTACGAGGCCGGGAACATCCTCGGCGGCGCGGCCGGCCTCGAGGTCATCACCGGCGTGAGTTCGAACGTGTGGGGGCCGGTGATGGGAATCGTCGCCGGCGCCCTCCTCTGGACGGGGAACTACGAGTACATCGAACGGGCGCTCGTGGGCCTCGTCGCGGTCATGGCCGTCTCCTTCGTGGTCGACGCGATACTCGTCGGGCCCGACTGGAGTGCGCTCGCGGCCGGGTTCGTGCCCGGCATCCCGGAGGGGTCGCTCTATCTCGTGACGGGGCTCATCGGGACGACCGTCGTCGGGTACAACCTGTTTCTCCACGCGTCGAGCGTGAACGACCGCTGGAGCGGTCCGGGCGACCTCCCGGAGTCGCGGACCGACACGGTCGTCTCCATCGCCGTCGGCGGCCTCATCACGATAGCCATCATCGTGACCGCCGCGGCCGCGTTCCCGGTCGGGACCGAGATAAACAACGTCGGCCGGATGGCCCAGCAACTCGAACCGCTCGCCGGCCCCTACGCGAAGTGGCTGTTCAGCATCGGCATCTTCGCCGCGGGGTTCACCTCGGCGACGACGGCCCCGCTGGCGGGGGCCTACGCCACGGCCGGCGCGCTCGGGTGGGAGGAGGACCTCACGTCGACGCGGTTCCGCGCCGTGTGGGGGACCATCCTCGGCGTCGGCATCCTGTTCTCGGCGCTGGACTACAGCCCCGTGCGGGTCATCGTGTTCGCGCAGGTGGCCAACGGCCTCCTCCTGCCAATCGTCGCCATCTTCCTCATCTACGTGATGAACGACCGCGAGACGCTCGGCGAGTACACGAACGGCACGCTGTCGAACGTCCTCGGCGGACTGGTGACGCTCGTCGTCGTCTGGCTCGGAATCCGAACGCTACTCTCCATCGCCGGTATCCAACTCCTGTGACCACACCCATGACCGAACGAATCAGAGTCGGTGCCGACGTCGGCGGCACGTTCACCGACGTGGTGCTCGCCACGGGTGACGGCCTGACCGCCGCGAAGGTGCCGAGCACGGAAGACCAGAGCGTCGGCGTGATGAACGGCATCGAGAAGGCGTGCGCCGAGGCCGGGGTCGACCCGGCCGACGTGGACGAGTTCACGCACGCGATGACCGTCTCGGTCAACGCGCTCCTGGAGAAGACGGGGGCGAAGACGGCGCTCGTCACGACCGAGGGGTTCCGGGACGTCCTCGAACTCGGCCGGCAGGACCGGCCCGACCTCTACGACCTCTCGGCGACGCGAGCGGACCCGCTGGTCCCGCGCCGCCGCCGGTTCGAACTCCCGGAGCGGACCACCCCGGACGGCGTGGCGGACGCAGTGGACGAGGCCGCAGTTCGCGACGTCGCGGCGCGGATACGCGACACAGACGCCGAGAGCGTCGCGGTCTCGCTGCTCCACGCCTACGCCGACCCGCAGAACGAGCGGAAGGTGGCCGGACTCCTCGACGACGAACTCGACGTCCCCGTCTCGGCCTCCCACGAGGTACTCACCGAGTTCCGGGAGTACGAGCGCACGTCGACCACGGTGGTCGACGCGTACGTGACGCCGAAGATAGACAGCTACCTCGAACGACTCACGCGCGAGGCCGTCGACGCCGGCCTGCCCGAGCCGCTCGTCATGCAGTCGAACGGAGGTATCGCCGACGTCGACACCGTCCGCGAGCACGCCGTGACGACCGCGATGTCCGGCCCCGCGGCGGGCGTCGTCGGCGCGAACGCCGCCGCCGAGGCGGTCCCCGACGAGCGGGGACTCCGCGGACTCGTGACGTTCGACATGGGCGGCACGT
>CP175571.1:0-121186 GCA_046097085.1 Haloferacaceae archaeon 50
GTATCTGGGAAACCGCGTTCCTCAAAGATAGTGGGAGGCAGATCCAGTATATGTCGTTGAGTACGTGACGGCTGTCTTCGATTAATGTCTCCATCTGGTCGATGGTGGCCTGGTACTGTGCTTCGAGGTCGACGAATAATATGCTGAACTCGGCGTCTTCCTGCTCTGCGATGTCGGCCGCCAACTGCATCATCACGGAGCTATCCTTGCCACCGGAGATGCTGAGGTAGATGTTGTCGAACTCGTTGAACGCGAACCGTAGACGGTCTTGTGCGGCCTCGTATACGTTTTCTTCTCGGTAGAGCTTAGACTGACTCACCAGAATCACAAGAGAATAGGAATTTAGAGGGCCGAGGTTTTCTCGGCTTCCTCTACTTTGTTTTTGATCCGGTTGTTCATCTTGTAGGCCGTGCCCTCGCTGATCTCCATCTCTGTTGCAGCTCCTTTCAGGGTGTATCCCAGTTTCCGTGTGTAGACGTAGAGCTGGGCCTCGCGTTCGCTGAGACGTGTTTCTTCAGAAAGTGCTAACGGGCTGTATTCCCGGACCTTCTTGACCCATATCGAGACGTACTCGTAGATTGCATCTCGATACTCGTACAGCTCATTCATGTGTTCTGGAGGATGCTCGATCCACTCTGAAAGATCGTTGTCTATGTCTTTTTCTTCTGCTTCTTTTACTGATGCGTCGGAGAGACCGGTGATGATAGCGGCTGTATATCCGGCCTGTATTTCACTCCATTCCCAGTAGCAGTCAGCCGGGCTCCAGTCAAGTTCACTGTTGTCGAGTTCGTTGAAGAGTTCGGCTTTTGCCGGGTATTCCTCTGCGAATTCGTCCCATGCCTTGACTGAGGCCGCTTCGTTGATGTCTTCGAGTGCTTGGCCTGAGAGGTTTTGCCGGATATCGGCTACCTTCCAGTCTCTGCCTGCGTAACGTGACTTATCCACATTATTCACCTTCCTCTTCTGTTCTCCGGATGGCTTTTGTTCCGGATGGATGTGTTCTGAATACTTCCAGTTCGCCTTCTTCTACAACGGCCTTGATCTTGTCCTCTGCCTTGTCTTGCTGTGCTGCGTGTGGGTACGGGGTTCCGTATAGTTCCACACATACATCAGAGTGAAAAGCCGTGTATTTACGGCTGTTTTCGTATCCTTGGAAGTTTTCAGAGTTTTTGTCAAATGCTTTGAGTACGGCGGTGCGGTCGCCAGCCTGTTCAGTTTGTGTTTTGGTGCTCATTCTGTTCACCTTCTATCACTGTATTGTCACCTACCTTTTATATACCTTTACCTTATTCGTCATGTTTCTCGGTCTTTTGTTCAACCTCCTTCAACTCATTCGTACGGCCCGGGAACACAAACTGAGAAACCGTCCGAGCCCCCAACGAATCAAACTCAGAATCATACAGCAACGCCAACCGATTACCACGGGCCTCCATACTACCGTACAACTCGGCCTGCCGGTCGTAGATCTCGTGGTACTTCAAGCCCTGACTGATAATATAGCTCCAGACGTCCCGCGTCGTCAGATGATGAATCGGGGCGGCCACCGTGTACTGCTCGCCTCTGTTGATCGGCGGCCTCTTACTCGACGAATCGAACCTTTGCTCCCGTCTTCCGGATTCCTCGGCCCGGATACCCAAGAGCCGGATATCCCAGCCACGCTCATCGTGCAAACGAGAGTACCAGCCCCAGAAACCGTTGTAGCCATGACCCTCCTCCAGCACCATCTTCTCACTATTCGCGGCCTCAGAAGTCCGTACAAGCAGTTCAGAACCCGGTGCTACTCGTTCGACGCTTTCCTCAACAAAGTCGGTGCTGCCCGGAACCTCGAGCAGGCCGTTATCAAAATGGTAGATGTCCGGCGTGTAACCCGCCTCAGCGATCAAGTGAAGAAGTACAAGGCTGTCCTTCCCGCCAGAATAGTTCAGACACGGTCTGTCGTACCGGTCGAAGATTTCGTGAACCCAGTTCCGGGCCTGCTCAACCCTATCCTGATAATCGGCCTGTTGGGAGTGCAACTGGAACTTCCGCCGCTCCAAATCATCCATCGACAACCGCATCCGCGAGTTTGTCTTCAGGAATTTCCTCAAACGGAGCCACCGCCATACACTGGTTGTCGGCATGCCAGTACGGAGGCCGGGTAGTACGCCGCTCGATAGTGACCCCGGTTTCAGCACCGTTCAGGAACCGGGCCGGAACACTACGCAGTACGTGGCCGTCATGGTAAACAGCTGAGCTTCGGCCCGTCTCTGTTATTTCTATGTCGCGGATCAATCCGTATCCTTGCGTGTTCTTCTTCCCGATACCAGCCACATGCCTATCGATCAAGTTCTGTACGGCCTCGGCATCGCCTTCAAAGTAGAACACGAGTTCTGTGGCCGGGCTGTACGGCAACGCCGCGTTGTAGCTCTTGAACTCGCCGGTCGTGATGTTGACCTGTGTATTCTTCTTCGCGTGCTCCGGATCGTTGTCGAACCGTTTCCGCCAACGAGCCACGAACCATTCTCCCATACCCGGTTCATCCATGTAGCCGGCGTGGGCCGCTGAACAGCTCCACACCCAGTCATCTCCGACCTCGGTCTTTTCCAGAGGCATCTCGTCCTCGAAGTACTCCGGGCTACCGCTCAACTGCTGTAACTCGTCGAAACCGATCGCTTCGACACCGGCCGCGTACGCCAAGAAAGAATCGAGATGGATGAACGGGTCGGAGGCCGCCACAGGGCCGGCCAACGACACCGAGAGTTTGTAGACAGTGATCCTCGCTCACCCGTCGAGCTTCTCATCCAGTGTTTCGAGGAAGTCCCTGATCTGCTCCTTGTTCTCCTCGATGAACTCGAGGTAAGGCGTGTTATCTCCGAGGCCGTCTCCTTCATACTCGAATTCGACCCTGCCATGGCCTTTCGACTGCATACCGCCGATATGCGGGTTCTGCTTGAACAGTTCGAAGGCATGGTACAAGGCGGCCTCTTCGACTTCGTTGCAGTGCTGAAGAGTCATCCGGTGATGGAACTTGGTGCCCGGAACGAGTACCTGAACATTGTACTTCATCTGCTGGGCCTGCTCACCGTCATCACGGTCGGTTCCGCCCTCGATGTCGTCTATACGAGTGTAGAAGGTTTCATCGAGGAACTGGAATATTGAGTGTTCCGCGTCTCGACCGGTTAACCCGTTTGTCTCTTTCGCGACCGGGACCAGCATACCCATGTTCATCTTGCTTTCAATCATCTCACTGCTGGCTGCGGTTCCGAGAAGGGAGATCATCGGCAGGTTCTCACGGATGTTCTCGATATACTTCCGCTGTATCTTCCTGCCGCCACTTCCTTTTTCGAGGCTTCCACCGGCGTACAGTGCGTACAGTAGTTTGTCGCTGACCTCGATGTCGAACCGGTCAAGCAGGTCTTTGGCCAGTAGATCGCGGAGTATCCCTTTCAGGCTGTTACCTGAGACGAACGGGACGTCCTCCATGTAGAAGTCGTCGTCTTCCCAGACCGCGACTTTCTGCGTCCGGAATCGTTGTTCCATCCCGAAGTCTTCGTCACTTCCATGTGCTACACTTGATTTTGCTGTCCATGTGCCTTTGAGAGTCTTGATGTCGTCAGTCATTCTGAGTCATCTCCTGTGTATGTAGTCTTCATTTCGAGTACGATTAGAGCGGGGTTGTTACGTACCGTCCGCAGGAATTTCCGGGCCTTCACCGGGTCCGAGTCGTATTCCTTGACCAGTTCCAGCACTTCTTCTTTGTCTACGGAGCGGACACCCCATTTTTTCCGGAGCCTGTCGAGGAATGAGGCCGTTGAGTCTGTGAGTGCGGCCGTTGCTATCCGAGACGAGAATTCGTCGTCGAGGCTGCGGTGTGCGTCGATTTTGTCGAAGTCAGTTTTCCGCCACACCGAGTGTGCGATGCAGGCGGCGTCGTCAACCATTTCCAGTTCGTCTGTTTTAGATTCGGTAATCGGTGATATCACCTATAGTATTCATTTTAAGATGTTGAGGCCGTCAATGCCAGTTCAAACAACGGGCTGCCACGATGCTTTTCCAGCCGGTCTTCGATCTCACGGTACTCCTCCATCCCAACCTTTTCCAGATCCTTGACCCGTGGTTCACCACTCCGGACATCCTTCACCCGGAAACCGTTACCACGTAGAGTCTCGATGTCCTCAACCAGTTGCTGGAACGTATCCCAGTCGAACTGTACCTTTTGCTCGCCGTAACTCACGGTCAATGGGTCAGCTGAGTCGATAACCGGGGCCCAGAGGTAGGCGTGCATGGCCTTGATCGGGTTCGGAGATACGTGTATTACCAATGGTGAGCCGAGTTCGCCGTTTGCGGCCTTCTCCAGTATTTCGAAGAGGTCGCCTGTCGAGAACGAGCTGTACGTATCTTTAGAGGCATACCAGTGACCGGTCTTCAGGCTGCGTGTATCCATGCAATAGGAGCAGTACCGGCAGACATGGCCCGTATCTTTCTGGATCAAGTCGTAGTTCGTGAAGTACTTGTGGCTAATCGCTTCCTGAGAACTTACTCCGGGTCCGTTGCGGCCGCAGAAGCAGCACTCACCGTTTTCATCGTTGTAGTCTTCGAGTATTTTGCCGTCGGTTTCGTGATTCTCTGCTACAAGTTTCGCCGCGTTCAGCTGTATCAATCCTCGTTTTGGAGAAGGCCTTTGATGATGTCGTCGAAGGTCGGGGTTGGTTCTTCAGGTGTTTCCCGGTCTTTCTCTATCTTCAATTCGGAGAGCTCTGAGTGAGTTTCCTGAGAAATCTGAATCGTCTTCATACTGTAGAATTGTAGAACTGTGTTTTTAACGTTAATCGGAGAAAGGCCTATTCTTCCCGGCGACGTCTCTCGATCTCATCCAGTACCTCGTCCGGGATCACACCCGGATTCTCCACAAGGAATTCCTGCAGCTCGGACAAGTCGCCGTGCAGCCGATCCAATTGATTAAGGAGTTCGTGTATTTTCTCGCCTTTCTCCGTGAACTCGTACTTCTTGCCCCGTATCTCGACGAGACCAACCTCTTTGAAATCGTTAAGATAAGGCTGTATACCGGACCGAGTGACCTCAAGTTCTTCCGCGATATCCTGCGGCGACTCACCTCTATACAAGCGGTCGTAGGTCTGGACGCGACGCGTCGTATCGAGGGCCGAAAGAATAGCGGCGACGTCGTCGGGGTGCTCGATAGCCATTAGCAGATTCGTCAATTCCTCGGGAGTCATCTCTATTCAATGCCTTGGGAATCCACCGACAACAATCTTTGCGAAACCGAGTAAATCAGCGAAAGTCTTAATATCCGCTTGTCCCCTAGCGAAAGGTGAGGCAAAGACAGGCCTATGAGTATGCCCCCGGCCGACCAACTGATCCCCGCACTGTTGCTGGCCGCGTTGGTATCCGTAGCGATAGTCGCAGTGCTACGACTGCTCGAATCCGTCGCGAAGTATCTCGTGCCGTTGGCCGCAGTGCTGTACCTCGTGTTCGGGGACCACTCCTTCCTCGAAACACTCGGAGCCGCCGTCGTCGGATTCGTCGAGAAACTGGTCCACGAACAGGTTCCGGAGCTGCCGTTGGTCACGGTCACCGCCACGAAAACCCCGAACGCCGCTAAAACCATGCACAACTCTGAACTGATACCCGGGCCGTACGGCCTCGAGATCACCCGTACCGGTATCGAAGTGTTCGCTGCCCACGCAGTGCTGGGAGCCGCTTCGGTGGCCGTCCTGTACCTCGTGATGGAGACTTGGTATCCCGCCGTCATCGTAGCATTGCCCGGCCTCCCTGCCCTCGTGGCGTGGGGTGAGGCATGGCTCTGGTTCGAGGCCTCGACGTACCTGCCGCTGTACGTCTACAATCCGCAGGCCGCACTTGCCGGTGCTGTGGTCGGAGCACTGGTGATGGTGGCGGTCGGTGAGCCGTCGCTTCAGAAACGAGACCGGAACGAACGCAGCAACAGCGGCATACTGGAGGAACTCTGAACCGATGAGATTCCGAGAACAACTGAAAGACCTGCTTCAGAAAGACGGCGTCCTGAAAACCGGGTACAACCTGTCCGAGCTGAAAGACGAGGTCGACAACCGGGAACAGGTACTCGACAAACTGGAGCAGAAGGCCGAAAGCGAGTACCGGAAAGAGAAACGCTGCCTCGAAAAGAAGAAGGATGCGGTAGGCCGCCGCCGTGAACGGTACGCGAAGAAGGCTCGTATCCATGAGCGTCGCCGCCGCGTATACGAGAAGTTCCACGAGCGGCTGATGAAGCAGCAGATCCTGTTAACCAACCTCGTGGCCCACGCCCGGGAGAAACAGATACTGGAGAACCCGAAGCAGGAACTCGGCCTCGAAATCGACCTGAAAGAGATGGACACGAGGAAGGTAGCTCGGGCGGTCGAGGACTCCCAGATAGAGGCCGACCCGGTGGACGACGGACTGCAGGATATCTCGGATGCGTTGGCGTTCTCCAACCCAGACACCGTCACCGAGGAAGACCGTGAGGCCGACGACTACGAGATGGATCACGACCTCGACGACGACCTGGAGAACTTGATAGACGAGGAGATCATGCAGCACGAAGAAACGAGTCGTGACCGAGACACCGACGCCAACCCCAGCTAACCAGATCGATGGTGAGTGATGTCCAACTTGAGATGATGCAGGAGGACGCCGAGGAGTACAAAGAGAAGGCCTTGGCGTTGATCGAGAGCCAGCCGGAGCTGGCCGCCCGCTACCTGTTACAGGCCGCTTCGATACACTTGAATATAGCTCAGAAAGCCGATACAAAGAAGACGAGACAGGAACACTTGAAACGTGGTGGGCGGCTCCGAGAACGAGCAGGCCTGTTGACGGACGAGCCGTTGGAGACGAATCCGGTAGAAGACAAACCCGAATCCCGAAGCGAGAATGGTGACACCCCTGAGAACCGGGAGCCCGATACGAGTTCGGCGGACAGCGAATTCTTCCAAGACCCGCCACAGCTTGATCTGTCCGATGTCGGCGGCCTCCACGATGTCAAAGACAAGCTCAGGGAGAAGATCCAGACTCCGCTGCAGCATCCCGAGGTGTTCCGGAAACAGGTCGGGAGCGGGGAGAATACCGGTATCGAAAACGGTGTCCTGCTGTACGGGCCTCCCGGCACCGGGAAGAGCCACGTCGTGAAATGCTTCGCCGGAGAACTCGGCCTGCCGTACGCCGAAGTCCATAGTGACCAGATCGAGTCGAAATGGGTAGGTGAGGCCCCGAAAAACATCGAGCAGCTGTTCTCCGACGCCGACGAGCTGGAGCCGTGCATCATCTTCATCGACGAAATCGATGCCTTGGCCACCGACCGATCCACGGGCCCGAGTGGTACGAAGAGTCAGCGGCAGGTCGTGAACAAGTTGCTGGGGAAGATGCAGGATGTGCAGGATTCGGACGTCGCGGTGTTCGCCGCCACGAACAAGCTCGAGGACCTGGACGGAGCGATAAAACGCAGCCAACGGTTCAACGAGAAGCTGCGTATCGGCCCGCCGAAAGCCGGGGCCCGACAGCAGATACTGGAAGTGCAGTTGGACGACGGTGTCCGGGAAGTGGACTGGGATAGTATCGACTGGAAGCAGATCATGGAGTGGACCGAGGGCTACTCCGCGGCCGACTTAGCGACCGTCTCGGACCGGGCCGCCCGGAAAAGCGGGCACGATTCCGTAGATGAGGACACCGTGATTCCAGTGAACTACCGGCACTTGTTGGAGGCTTTGAAGGAGACTGAGGCCTCACTAAAGTACTGGAACGACGGCGAAGAAGTCTGAGGATTTCTTTTCTGTATCATGCGTTGAGAGTTTGGGCAGGATTCAAGTCAATACTATCTGTATTGCAAAGCTGAGATGACGTTCAAAAGGTATACTGGTACTGGTTCAGGGCAGGGCGTTGCATATCCCCGTGTCTCAATCCGTCAAAGTGGAAGTATCGGCCTCAACCAGCTGGCCGTCGAAACACTGTTCGAAGACGCAGAATACATCGTCCCGCACTACGACGATGACGATGATAATAACCTGGTTGGGTTAGAACCGTCCGAAGAAGAAGTGGAGAACAGCTACAAGATACGGCACGACGAAAGCGGTGGAGCATCCATAACGCCGAGTGCATGGCTGAACAAGAAAGATCTGATAGCGACGGATGAAGACGGTGAACCGGTCACTGCTCGTTACCGGGCCGAAGTCGTGGAGGATGAAGAAACAGAGGTAACCGACGATAACACTGGTGAGGTTGTCGATACTTATACCACCGATATGCTGGTGATCGACCTCGACGACCCGGAGGAGACGGTGAACTACGACCGCGAGAATTGAGGCCTGAATTCTATTTTTAAACAGAGCTGAGAAATCTCTATGTAATGAATAGGAGAATACTCGTAGCAGGACTTGCAGGAGTTCCTATTTTCTTCATCGCTGTCGGCCTACTCGCACTCACCTACACGCAGGGCACGATCTCGCCGCAGGACGTAACACCGCGGTACGACGACTGCCCAATCACCAGTAACGGCCAACAGATCAACCAGTGCGGATGGAGCCGAGAAACCGTCTCCGACCTCGGAGACCAGTTCAGCCGCTCGAACTCCGAATTCCGCGTCAAGATATCGGACGTAGAACCGTACGGAGAAAGTCAAGCCCCGTACGTGCTCTACCTCTGGCATCAAGGCTACCGAGCACAAGACGAAAACCGGCTTGACGACGTCGGCCCCAACGATGTCAACCGGTCAGAACAGGTCATCAACCGTCTCGAAGAAGGAACGACGTGTTCATTGTCGGCCGACGTGGCCAGTCACGGCGAAGTCGAGATCACGACATCGGAGACCAGTCAGGTCTACAACGACGAACCTGACGAACCCGGTCAACGCCACACACGGTACATCATGGATGGCCCGGTCACCGTCGAAAGCGGAGATATAGAGATCCACCGGAACTACATGATCTGCCGGTTCAACATGAGCGAAATCCTTGACAAAGGGATGGAGCTTGACGGCCAGTTCCAGAGATGGGAGGGCCGCGAAGCCGTAGTCGGAGACGAAACCGGTTCCACGAGTTCGGTGTCAGTCCAGTTCGGCCTCGCAGAGAAACAGCAGCCAGAACCTGAGCCAAGACCTGAACCTGATCCCGGTCAAAACGATTCGAGCAACGGCAGCACTTCGCCGCCCGACAACGATGATGGTGGGCCTGTGGATCAGAGGTCGTTCCTCGAGAAGCTGATTGACTTCCTGCAAAGACTCGCAAACTACGGCTGAAGCCGTAACACCCCTCTTTTCCTTCTTTTTCTTCAGCTAAGGGCTAGTTCCCGGTTACCAGTTGAACTCTTCCTCAGCTCCGATACGTGTCAAGGTCGGGCCTTGCCGACCGATGAACAAGTTATCGAACTCCATATCCTCATAGTCCCAGTCCCGTTCACTATCCGGATACCATACGTGGTCATCGTGGTATTGGTTGGTATACGGATCATCCTGCCACCTCATTCGGAAACCCACAGGACAATCTTTGATCCCCTCTTTCAGGTCTTTCCAGCCCATAACTTTCGAGTGATCTATCGAGTCAGTATAGCTGTCAGATGTATCGTAAGGATCGCTACAATAGATATCAACTGGTTCATCTTGGACCCGCTCACCTTGCTCGATATAGTCAGCCGGAACCCGGGCCACACTTGCCCAGGAATCGAATTCTGA
Organism: Haloferacaceae archaeon 50; assembly: GCA_046097085.1. Lineage (GTDB taxonomy): Archaea > Halobacteriota > Halobacteria > Halobacteriales > Haloferacaceae. Next base: position 9,674 of record CP175571.1, read on the forward strand.
AGCCGGTACGAACGCAGTTTTTTGAAGCGTTTTTCCAAGGTCGTCGTGATCAACTACCAGTGGCAGGGCGTAGAACGCAGCAGAGGGCCCGTACTTGGTCTCCCAGTTCCTCATGTTGTCCAGCTGCCGCGGGGGACGTTGCTCGGAGTAGCGAAGTGTGAAGCGGCGTGGGTCGTCAGGCTTCGGTCGTTTGAACTGGAATACCAGTCCTTTGAGGTATGGTATCTGGATGTCAAACCCGAGGTCGTTCTCCTCGATGCCTGAAGGAACGAATGCGTCCAAGTGACTGATGTGGTCCGAGAGATCCTGGCCGAGTTGAGAGTAGGCCGTCATCATCAGTTCAGATTCGAGAGGTCGATCAGCCATGCGGCGAACATCTGAGGTAAGATACTTAATCCACTCTCTTTTTGTTCAGTGTTCTTCGCGGTAGTGCCGTACGTATTCCTTGTCTGATTTGAAGGCCTCTCGGCATTCAGGACAGATGAACCGCTTTAGAACCTTATTCAGTATACTACCTATCGACTCCGTCATACAGGATGAATTTGAAAACGGTCGTTTATCAAATCGAGTTCTACCGGTGACGAAGTTCCAGGAGATACAGCGGATCGCACGGAAGAACCGTATCGAGCACGACGATCAAGTCCAGAAACTGCTGGAGGCCGCGTCGGTGCTTGACGGCCGGGAAAGTAGGACGGCGAAGCGGAAGATGCGGCAGATCAAGCAGGCCGTGAATAACCGGGCTGTGCAGAAATCTAAACGGCCTTTTGAGGAGCCGTCGAAGCCGCCGAACTACTGGAAAGAACTACTGTATCTCGGGGAAACGGAGCAGGGCCAGGAACTGTACTGGCCTGTCGACGATATCGTGCACCTCGGATACTTCGCAAAATCCCGGGGAGGTAAGACCACGTTCTTCCGGGACAAGATGATACAGATCGACCAACTGGACTCGGACGTAACGTGGTGGAGTATCGATTTCAATCAGGACTACCGCCATCTCGCGAACAGGGCCGATGTCGACGTGACCGTGTTCCCGTTCGACAAACTAAGGTTGAATCCGTTGAAGCCACCGCCCGGCGTGAGTTTCGATCGGTGGCGTCAGGCCTTTGCCGAGATCTTCGCTGATTCGCAGGCACTTCTGGATGCATCCGAGAACTTCACCGATGCCGAAGTCCACGAACTCTACGACGCATACAAAGAAATCACCGATGATGCACTGAAAGAGCTCTACCCCGAAAACAAAGTACGTGGTTCCGGGCCTCAAAAGGCGGACTACCCTACCCTAACAGACCTACAAAGAGCTATCAACGGGAAGAACTTCTCGAACGGCTCTAAAGAAGGCCGTTACAGCTCAACAGTGGAAAACAGGGTGGGTAACATCGTCCGGAACAGTTTCCACACCGTCGACTGCGTTCACGGCCACCAATTGGAGGAACTGTTGGACCGGAACGTGGTTTTCGAGCTCGATGTTTTGAAATCGAACGTCGCACCGTTCTGGGTCGAACTCCTATTCGCATGGGAACAGGAATACCGAGTCGCGGCCAACCACGACGACAGCCGGGTACGGCATATCTGGTTTCAGGACGAACTCAAGAACATCCACTCCAAGTACAAAGAGCAACAAATCGACTCCGGAGAACCTGTCATCACGGAACGGTTCGCCCGCAGCCGGAACCAAGGAATGAGCTCATGGGGAGCCGACCAACTACCGCGGAGGATAACCGAGGCCTTCCTCGGCAACCTCAACGTACTCCTGCTCGGACCCTACACCGACCACACCCAGTTCCAAGTCGTAGCTGAAAGCCTCGGAATCACGCAGGACCGGCACCAGCGACGAGAGGCCTGGAACCTCGAAGTCGGGGAAGCCGTTATTCAGTTACCCGGACGGCCGCCGTACAAACTGGCCTCCATGCCGATTCGTAACGTGGACGAAAACGTAACTGATGAAATGGTTGTGGAGCTGTGCCGAGATGACTGGCGACGCTTCCTCCACGACAAAGAAGACCCTTCTTTCGGCTCCTCCGTATCAGTCGAAGAGGCCTCCGATAAGCCGAAAACGTCCGAAGAACCTGCCGAAAGCCCCGTAGAAGTAGATGTCGAATTATCCGATGCAGGCCAGCAGTTGGTACGTAGTATAGCAGAGAATCCGACAACGTTCCTGACCGAGCGGTACAATGATTTCTCAAGTAACTATATGGGGAACAAAGCGAAGAAAGAACTGCTATCGAATGACTTGGTAGAAGAAGTGGAAGTCTCAACGAAACAGGGCCGCGGAAAACTTCTCGACTTCACCGACCGAGGCCACACCTATCTCGAAGACCAAGGTATCGAGATCGAGTTAACGAGCCGTGGCGGTATCGCACATCTGTACTGGCAGGAACGAATCAGAGAAAGACTCGAAGAACTCGGTTACGCATCCCAGCTCGAACATCAGGACCGGGACGTGTACGGCCTGAAGAATTCGGATGTTGCTGTTGAGGTGGCGATGGGGAAGAATCAGCGAGAAGTCGAGCACATCGAGGATGCAATCGAACGCGGATACGGCAAGATCGTAGTCGCAGGCCAGAACCCTGAGGTGAAAGGATACGTGCGTCGAAAGGCCGAAGAAGAAGGCCTTGACGAGGAACACGTTGTGTTCTCCACCGTCGTCGAAGTCGCGAACATGGATGAGATCACAGCGTTGCAGCAATAGCCCAGTTTTTGTCTTTCTTTCCTGCCTATAGTTTTAGTTGAGTGAATGTTTAATAGGGAGAAGGTTCAGAGAAAACATACTGCTCCACGTCTATGAAGGGACACAGACGACGTTACTGGGCCAACCGCTTGCTCAAGTGGATCAAATCTGTCGCCTTACTGGCTACAGCAGTATGGGTTATCGGACCAGGTACCGTACAGAACACGATTGAAGGCATTTTAATATATATCCTACAAAGTGCTAACTCCATTTACAACGCCGTAGTCTCCGCACTACTAAGCAATCCTCGTGTCGCCCAAGCCCTGTTCGTCGGTATACAGGCCTTTACCTCGGTTGCAATAGTGGCTCTAACCGTTTCCAGCGTTAGAACAAGCCGGAAAATGATGGAAGCGAACGAGGATATGGTCGAATCTAACCAGAACGTAGTGGAGGAAACACGAAAGGACCGGAAAAGAGAAACCGTGAAAAAGCTGCTTACTAACATTGAGCCACTAAAAGAAGAACTGAATAACCATAGCCGTCGGATAAACAAACTTCATGAAGATAATTTCGGTAATGTGTCTATCAGTGGTACGGTCTATCCTGAAATAGATGACTGGGATCTCGACCTCAGCTTCTTCCCCAAACACGACTTGGGAAGAATTGAAAGACAAATCGACAAAACAAATGCAATAAGTACTCTGTCGAAATACGAAGACAAATACTCATTATATATTCGAAAAAGAGACGAAGCTGAAAGGGAAATCGAATCTAACCTTTTATTGTCAAATAAAGTCAAGAATAAGATAGAAGAGACAGACTGGGAGGACACCAGCCCTCGTACTAGTACACTGAAGACTGACCACATACCCCGTGAAAACAGCCAAAGAGAGTCACTTACCGAGAAAGAAGTCTGGAGCTATATAAATGAGAACAATGAAGAAATAGCTAATGTATTGGTTAGTGGTGGACGGATTGAGGACCGTTTCGAACCTGTTTACCGGAAAGTTCTAAAAAATTATAAGGAAGATAGTGAGCAGATTGCAGATGTACTAAACAACTTGGATCAGGCAGCAGAAGATTTGAAAACGGCGTATAACCATTTGAATTCGGAGCTGGACGAGTTCAAAAAGAAGACACTAGATGAGTATGATATACTGAATGCCGAGTTAGACGAGATCAACACCGGGGAAGGTGAAGAAGAGGATGAGACGGTTAAGCTAGGAACGGTTAGAGTTTCTGACGTCGAGTTCGAGATCGGGAAAGGAACAGTGTACCGGAGATCTGATGACCGTACGAAAACCGTGTCTGACCTGAATGAGGAAGATTATGAGACCGATGAGGAGTATTACCAAGCTATGGAGACGGAGACGTCTGGCGATGAGTATGATTCAATCTATATCTTGAAGGACGGATGGGTGCAGTGCATCAAAGAATTGCGTTACAGTGAGCAGAATTCAAGCAGGGAAGCATATACGTATCCGCCGGAGGAGATTGAGAAAATCAGGTACACGGTTTCTAACCACACTTGGAATTCGGATACCTACCGATTTGACGGAAGGTTTACTGATGGGAATACGGAGGGTTAACCAAGTTTCTCACCTTCAGATGTCTGGTTGCTGTCTTCCAGTCGGGCCTATCATTGGGATCTACTCCAGAGATATTATACTGGCGAGGATTAGTTATCCCAGCAGTTTCCATCTTCTTGATACTTCCAGCCGTGTTTATCTCGAATAGTGGTTAAATATTCCTCTGGTTCAATGTCATCGATGAATCCGATCAGCTCAGCCATTTCCAACGTCTTCATCCGTTCTTGAACATGGGAATCAATCAAGTAGATCGTCACCCGACCCGCAAGGATAAGAAGTGAGTAATCCTCCTTTCGATCCAACCAGGTGTGGTGAGCAAACATATTCCGGACCTCCCTTACAAAGTGATAGAGTTTCCGCTGAGAATCTGTAATAACACCGTCATCAGCTGCCCAGTTGACTAAATTCCCAAAGGAGACGTAGTCCTGCTCTGGATCATAGTTCGTACGATGGTTTGAGATGGTCACTCGTTCTTCCAAGTCGTGCTCGAGAAACGAGGTACCCCGTATTAATGCAGATTCTGGCTCCTCTTCATCACCGAATAATCTATTCACCTCACAGATTTCGGCCATGTATAAGAAGTACCAGTTATCGAGTTCACCCCCGGCCTCACGCAAAGATTTGAAGGAATAGTAGAGCTTTTCAAGAGCACGTCGGAGGCTATCTTCATCACGATAGAATTTCGAAATAGCAAGGAAATCATCTGGTGAATCAATTCGAGGTTGTTGAGTTCCAATAACTCTCTCAGCTCGTTTTCGCTCAGATTCTGTTAATTCTTCCCCATCAAATAATGGCCTCAGTGAAGCAATTACGAAGGTCTGACCCCTAGTATAGTGGTTTTCCTGAGTCATAGACAGTACGGCAACTTGCTCGGCAATAAGATTATCTTCTTGTCTAAGGTTTCTGCTCCTTCTCTTCAGTAATGCTCATGGTCAGATCGATTTCCTTGCCTCTGAATTGGGAGTAGAATGTGAATGCCTCGGCCCAAGCAGATGCAACTAACCAAGCGATAGCAGTAGCTGGCTCCCGAGTGATGAACACATGAAATGCTCCGGCTCCGATACAGAAAAACGAGCCGAGGAGTCCGACAACACCTGTTAGTTTTAGCTTGATTGCTTATCACCTGCGTCGACATGCAGATCACGGGTTTCGACGTCGGCACACGAATCGGCCTCACGCCAGTTCGGAGAAATCTTGTCGAGAAGATCGGCCACTTCGTCGGCTGTTTCTTCTTCCCCCATTTCTCTTAGGCCGAGCTCTGATTCCATCAGGTTTTCAGTTATGATCCAAGCTTCGTCTTCAGATAGTTCTTCCATAGTATCTATTCATCCTCCGTTGTAGCATTGTGCTCCAAGTTTTCAGAATTCTTGAGATAGTATACAGCAGCACGGTAATAGAAGAAGTACCACAAAACACCGAACAAGGCCGTCATAGGAATCCAATAGAACAAAACCATTTGCTGGCTTGCTGCGAACCTAAGAAGCATAGCAGCTGTATTCTCTGTACCCATAGCGATATTGGAATAGGTATGGAATGCAAAAATAGCGATAAACGGAAGTGCAAATTTAGAGGTGTTGTGAAGATCTCTAATCGACATTCTGAAAGCCTGAATCCTAATCTCTCTATTCATTTTCCTCACCTGTAGGTGTGTGATGGACGTTTTCAGTTTGGTCGATGAAGATCTCTAACCCGTCGCCTTCGTCCGGGCGATTGATCTGGGTCGGGAGGAAGCCGTGGTTTCTGAGTACCTTGAGAAGGACGTGAACCCCGTCATGGTAAGTGCGGAGCTTGACGCCCATCCAGCCTTTCTCCTCTATGTGGTACGAAGATTCAATATCGACATCAAAAAACTCCATCTCCGCACGGTACTCGTCAAGTGCCTGTTTCACGTCCTCAGTAAATGGGGCCTCACTCACCGATATCACCTTCTGCTGACTTGTGATGGAGGCCTGCGATTTTCAGGGCCTTCCGGGCCCACTTCCTGTCCTTCTCCTTCAACTCGTCGCTGAGTTCCTCGTAAGGCCTCCAGTTCTCCTCCCACTTCTCCTCAAGGCCTTCCGGGATGTCGTGGTTCTCGGCTAAGTACTTACTCCAGTGCATCCACTGACGGTGCTCCAAGTCGGCCAGTTCCTCGATGACGTTACGGTACTCGTCATCGTCTGAACCGTGGGTAAGCCGCTCGTGCATCTCTTCAGGATACCGTAGTTCGTCGTCCATGATGTCGATGAGAAGTTTGTGCAGCATCCCTCCGATAGCGTGGATGGAGAAGCGTTCGCCGCCGCAAAGACTGCGGATATGGCCTAAGTAGTTCGTGATCAGTTTATCGCGTTCACGGACGTCCTCCATTCTCACCGGTTCGATCTCTTCCCACTGGTCGCTGGTCCGGGCTACTTTGCCGTCACCGCAGACGCAGTAAAGGTCGGATGCTCCGTTTTGAACATACTCTCTGCCGCATTCTGGGCAGTTCCATCTTGCTTTCGTATCTTCTATTCTGATTGTGAATCACCTTCTGAAGTCTTGTTTTGGATACCTTTGATCGCTTCTTCCACGAGGACTACGTCCTGAACCTCGAATCCCTTGCCTCTCTCGTACTCTGAGGTGACTACCACGAGATCGTCATCGTAGAAATCGAGTAGCTTGCTGGCTGCTTCTTCGGTAAAGGTCGTGACTTCGCTTTTCTCTCGTCGTTCGATTAGGTCATGGACCAGCATTACTTCCTTCTTTGTTCGCTCGTCAATCCACGTCTCGCTACTCATTCTGCATCACCCGCTGAAGTCTTGTTAAGGAAGTTTTCAGACCTGGAGATCGTAATCACCGCCGAAGTAGCTTTTCGCGGTTTCATCGACATCCGGGTCTCGGAAAATCGCTCGGATCTTCGTCCGTTCCTCCTCGGTCAGTTCCCGGTCTTCCTTGTCGGCCTGCTCCTTGATCTCGATCACTTCATCGAGTTTCGTGTCGGCATCGCTCATCCAGAACTCCGGGTCCTCCAGAATCCGTGGGAACGTGAGGCCGTTCGTTATTAGGGCGGCGGCCTTGCCGTGTAGCTGGATGTACTCTGTCTCGTTCTCCTCTTTCCTGTTCAGTACACCGTGTTCGACGAGGTCATCGATCATATCCATGAAGAAGTCTCTCGCAAGTTCCTCGGCCTCGTCGTCAGGGATGTTGCCGTGTTTATCGTGGACTCTGTCGAGATGTTTCTGTTTCTCCTCCTTCCACATGGCCTCAAGCGGCATCCAATTCGCGTTACTCAGAGCTACCACCCTCAGCTGAAGAAGCGTTGAGGTTCTCTGAGATTACTCCACCACAATTCATACAGACGAGTTTTCCGTCTTTCTCGACGTCCTCCTTGGACTGGCATTCGCACCTATCCATTATTCTCACCCTCGGATTCAGTCTTCTGAACGATACCTCGAATTTCTTCTTCAAGCCTGTTTTTGAACTCTGCTACAGCATCGTCCTGTTCTTCGGTCCACTGAGCATTCTCAAGCATCTCGTTAAAGATGATCTGCATACCTTGCTGTATAGTCTCAGCTGTGAAGATAGGTTGATATTCTCCGATATCTTGATGAGATGCAAGCATTTCTTCCCACTCATTCGGTGGGGTCTGATTTATCTCACATATGATCCACTCTGGGGGGTTTTCATATTTCCAGCCGTCCTCTTTCACTGGCCATCACCTTCTTCTGAAGATGTCTGAGTGCTGTCTTCAGCACATTCGATCTCTATCTCCGTTTTGTCCTCGAACGGTTCACGTTGAACCTCGAATCGGTAGTACAGTGTTCCTTCTTCCTCAGTCTCTACCGATCCCCATTGCTTGCTCGGGTAACCGTCTACGTTTTCAGAGGCCCCGCTCTTGATAGCCATGTTCCGGACGATCTGCCTAAGCAGGGTTGAGGCAGTAGTATGAACGGCCTTGATCAGTGAAGCACTCATTCCATATCACCTGTAGAGTTCTGGTTGGAGTCTTCAGATTTCTCTAAGGCCTGTTTGAACTGCTCGCTGAACGGAGTACCGTGGTCCTCCATCCGATGCTCAATCAGTTCCTCGACCTCCATCTCTACGCCACAAGTCGGACACCCTAACTCCTCACTCACGACTGGCTCTCACCTCTCTGCTCCTGGAACTCACGGTACTTCCGTAGAGCACTCGAATACTCGACGTCCTCCGGGATACTGCCGTCGCTATTCAAGTCCTTCAGAAGCCGCTTGACGTACTGTAGGCCGACTCCTTTCGCGATCTCCGTCTCATCCCGTAGCCAGCCGTGGAACTCGTTGAGGGCCTTGTACAGCTGGTCGTCGCCGTGCTGCTCCTCAAGGTACTCGAAGAACTCTTCCTCTGTAGAGAAGGCCATTACCTGCTTCACTGGTTATCGTCCTTCTGAGGGTCGCCTTCGACTTTGGTGATTTTGACGTAGTCTCCGACGTCGATATCGGAGTCTTTGGGGATGGTGACTTGTTTGACACCGTCACCTCTATCACGTACTTTGTTCACTTCCATATTGATAACTTATTACTCTTATTTATAAATATTATTCAAAGCCAAGTCTGAGCCTATCGAATAACTACTTGTAACCAGAATAGATACATCAAGCAACGAATGGCGGCCTACAGAGAATCTAGGAAGGTCTACGTCATACAGCACGAACTCGGGCCAATAAAAATAGGAGTAACAAAAGATCCAGAGCAAAGACGGAAAGAAATCCAAGTAGGTACTCCTTTCAAAATAGAAGTAAGAAAAGCGAAGAACGTAGAACATCCACTCAGGGTAGAAAGGTACCTTCATAAAGCACTCAGCAGTTACAGGCTCCGAGGCGAATGGTTTGATCTTCCTCCAGAAGATCGGGACTTCAGAATCCCCGCCGAAGTCGACGAAGACGGGAGACCGGACGAACCGGTGAACATCACACGATTGGGGGATAGAGACGAGGACCATGAATGGGCCGACTTATTCGAGAGAGTTCATTGGGCGTTTATCCAGACGAAGAGGAGAACGCAGAATTCACGAGATCTCCGAAGTCGATGGCACGAAATGGAGAGTAATGACCCTGATAAGCAAGACTCAGACACTCGTCAGGCGGAGTTAGGGGTTCAGAGGTTAGAAGATATGCCTCATGGGAAGGAGTACTGTGGCCGGTGCAGAAGATACTACGACCGCAGTGAAGGAGACTGTCCTGTATGCGGCAGCGGAGACTTAACTGACAACAGAAACACCTCATACTGAGCATCTACAGTTACCAGACCCTACATACACTATTATAGTATCCTAACTAACACAGTCCACAATGATGGAAGATGGTACCTCACTTGACCTCTACATAGAACGTGAAGCATCTGAAATGGCAAACTACGATGGATGGGGAACGCACAACAATCGCCGAGTCAATGTACACGGCAACGTAACGGCGGGAGAAACCATCACCGTTCAGATAGTAGGATTCAACGGCGGTTCATACTCCGCAAAAGCACCAGACGCATACACCAAAAGCAGATCTAAGAAAAAAGGAAGGAAAAAGAAGACGAAAAAGATCAAAGAGAAAAAGCAGCGTAGCACGAAAGATGGCGATATCCGTGGGAGCAAAAACGATCTACTGAATAGCGATCTCTAAGTATCAAACTAGTAGGTTTCAGAATCTTACCTACTGATTGCTACCAAAACCGGCCTAAGTTGGTAGCTGAAGATAAGAGATAGAGAGTAGAAGCACTTCTAAAGAGGAACGAGATCAGAATAGAAGTATGTTGAGGATCGGCGTTACAACTCCTACCGTCAGTTGAGCAACAGTCAGAAACAGGACGATTATGATGAACGATATCGCAAAGCTATGCGGGTATTCCTCTATCTGCGGTACCTGCTGAAGTCCGAAGGCAACAACTCCTGAGATTACTACGGTTAAAATCAGTGCTGCCAGTAGTAGAAATACTCCAAGCCCTGAAGCCATGAAAGAATATTCTCAACTCTACTTTTAAAACTACTTACCCGAGAGGTCTCCCAATTACAGACAAGAGATAGAAGACTACGATCCGTCAGTCGCACTAACTACCGGCTCGACATCGGCGTCATCCAACTTCATACCGAACATGATAGCCTGACCCGGTGATGCCCAGTAGGCGTAAGTATCCTCTACGTTGTCGAAAACCACGAGCAAGGCCTTCTGACCTGTATTATACGAAGAAATAGTCTGCCGGCCATCCACGTCGTACTCCCAGAAGACGTGCATCACGTCTGGAATCTTATCCACACGGCCGTAGTCCACCTGCTCAACAGAATCCTCTTGAGAGAATTCCTTCCGAAGACGATAGTACGAATTCGAATCCATATAGAGCAAATTCAAGATACTCTTCCTTAAGAATACCTCCAAATATAACCTCTAAGTTAACATCTTCTCTAATATACTAGAAAACCTTTACATCAACGTAATCACGTATATCTTACTGCCGTGGCCCGGACTCGACGCCAAGCACTGAAGGCCGGAATCAGCCTGTTCCCAGTAACAGGCCTCGCCTCGGCCTCGCCGGACACCGTCTTGAACAATCACACGGTAGATCTCGACCGCGTCGGTCGTGGACGGACGTACCGGTTCATCCAGATGAACTGGGGACGGAGCAACGAAACCAGCAGCGGTGTCCTGAACAAGGTAGTACACGGAGCAGGCTACCAACTCGACAATGGGAGCGGCCGGGTGGAACGGGCTACGGCTGCGGCAGCTGCGGACGTCGGATGGGGAAGCTGGTCAGCACGAGCCGCAGTCGGCACAGAGTTCCAGGTAACGGGTAGGGGCCCGGTCGACGTCGCGGTCGAGGCTCGAGGCCAGTACAACGGTCTGCTGACTGCTTTCCTGTCCGGCTCCTCCAAGGCCTCCGCGTACATCGTGCTCCGGGATGTCGAGACCGGTGAGGTGAATCGCCGCGAATTGTTTTCGGCGGGTTACGGCCGAGTCGGATACGACCGGACCAAAAATACGTACGAAGCCGGGTTCAGTACCCGTCTTTCCCCTGCCCATGCGTACCGGATGTACGCCGAAATCAATGCACGAGTTTCGATCACTGGTATGGGAGAGGCCGCCGCTGACTTCGGACCGGAGGACCACGATGACAAAGCGATGAACGGGCCGAACGGAGTTGTCTTGGAGAGCTTCGAGATAGGGCCTCAACGATGACAGAGGTAATTTTACAGGTCACTGGTGCGTACGTGCTAGTAATGACGGCAGGGATCAACACGGCATGGGAAATCGCTGCGACCGGGGCCGGGATAGCCCTGATACTCTACGCCGTCTACACCGTCTACAACCTCGCCCGGCACGGCCTCGACTGGTTCCGACAACAGGCCAGTTAACCTCTGTTACTTCTGGATGTTGAGATGGGTGCCGTGAAGATGGCCTTGCTCACCGCTTACAATAGCTCTCAAACGCTCCTCCACCGCCCCTGTACGCTCTAAAATATCCGGTTGTTAGAGAGGGTTGAACCTGACTCGAAATACACGGCAAACGGAGAGATATAGACCGGATTCAGACAAGAGATGGAGGTTCTGGATACGCTACCAGTCTGACCCGCCGACAACTGGAATCGGCCGAGAACCCTCCAAATTCAGCTACGTCTTCACATTCGGATTGAAGTCATACTCTCAGAAGCTACTTCAAAATCAAATCAGGCAGGGGCTGACGATCACACATAAAAAACTAGCTTCACAACCACTGTATAAGGTGATACACCGATCAAATACGACATAGGCGACGAAGTACAAATCAACATACCCAACAAAGAAGACCCGGACCATATTTACCACAAAGAAGAAGGTCAAATCACAGAAATATTTGAAGACGACCTTAGCGGTATAACAGGCGACTCAAAGGACGGTTTCCTATACACCGTCGACTTCTACGACGAAGAGCTTGAAGAAGTAGACTTCCGCTATCAAGACCTCGAACCTCTTTAAATCCGTAAATCACTCCGTCCTAAAGTAGCAGCGAGGCTGTCCAAGAATTTACTACCGTTGTTCTCCAAATCGTCCTTTAAATCGAACTGAAGACAGTCAATCGTCACATCATCAATCTGTAACGGAAATCTATTGTCTAACTTGACAGGATACACTAGGACCGCCCGGTCAGTCTCCATCTTCTTCGCATAACCCAGTACCTGATTCACCTCACTGGTATCTGGATTCTCGTTATCTGGCTCCCTGTACTTCGTATCTAAAACCGCCACCGTCTCACCGGTCGCATCATCATTCAAGACCACGTCAATCCTGTAAAACAGCCCTGTATCACCGAGATCCACGTGCTTCTGAGTATCAACACTATACCCGGTCGGTAAGTTCTCATTCAACCACCTCGCAACGAACAACTCGTACAAATCTGGCATATACACAGTGTACGGGATCATCTCCGCATCCCCCTCCTCGTGTGAAGGCCCGCTTGTATCCAAAATCAACCGGGCCAAAGCGTGCATACGCTGATAATCCTGGTTTAAACGGTTATACCGACGATCCACACAGTCATTCGACTCAAACTCGCGATAACTGATAGTTCCTCGAAGCGACCTAATACCCTTTCTAACCTTCTGTAACGTATCCTCACGGGGAACATCAGAACGAGAGATACGGTTCAATGTGTACAACAGGATCTGGTTTTCCTCGTTGTCAGAAGTCATCTCCCGGTACTTCACATGAGCCTTCGGATCCCACGGCTTTTGAACCGTCTTCCTGAAATCAATCCGTCCACGGATCCGCTGTGACTCTTCCTCCCGGTCCTGATACGACCGAAACAATCCCTGCTTCCGCCTCTTATTCACGTTCTTGGCAAAGATACTGGCAATCTTGTCGTAGAAGTCCTGCACCGTCTCTGAGTCATACACATCCTCCTCCGCCAGATTGAATTTGCTTAGATCATACGCATACTCCAGCATCCCGAACACGTTATCTAGGTCGATACCGGGCTTCAACTCGATGGAACCGTTCTCCGGCAGCTGGATATGGCCGACATAACCCTCGTTCCGTATAACCCAGTTCCAGTTATTCAAACTGGACGGCCCCTCTAACTCCAGTTCAGAGTCAAGCTCTTCATCCAAGTACTGGATATCCGTATCAGATAGTTCCGACTGAGGGATGTGTTTATCATCGTACTCTTCGATAGTCCAATCCGCACACATCTATTAGAGGTCGAAGCTGCTGGAAGACGTGATTTCGTCCCACCTATAGTTGTTATCTACTTTCTCCTGTTGGTCGACGAAGAACTCCTCGAGATACGGCACAATTTCTAGGTTCCATATATTCTGAACTTCGTCCCGATCACTGGCCTCTAAGAAGTACGTGTGACCTAGCTCGTAGTTTTGATCATCGATATCATCATTCACAGACTCCATTACATTGACTAGGTCGTCAACGTCGACTCCGGAAGCAGAGAACTTCTCTCTCAATACACTCCAGTTCGGAGGAAGCTTGAGGAACGCGAAACGCCGGCGTAACGCAAAGTCCACCAAGGCGATGGAACGATCTGCCGTGTTCATCGTACCGATGATGTAGACGTTGTCCGGAATCTCGAAATCATCCCTATCAGTATAAGAATCATCCTCATCAACCTGGCTCTGCGCCAATTGAACATCATCCTTTCTATACTCCAGCAAATACATCAGTTCGCCAAATACGGAGGATAGGTCGGCCCGGTTGATCTCATCAATAATCAGGACACATGGACTGTTCCGCTTGTCCGCCTCTACACAGAAATCAAGGAACGTGCCGCTCTCTAAACTATACGAAAGATCGCCGCCATTCGTTGCCGGACGGATACCCTGAATGAAATCCTCGTACTCGTAGTTCTGATGGAACTGAACGATGTCACGAAATCCATCCGTATCCTCCACCAACTCATCAGCAATCTTCTTCGCAGTAAACGTCTTACCCGTACCTGGAGGCCCATAAAAAATCGCCTGCCTCTTCCGCTTCAAACCAATCAACCAGTCCTCGATATCCTCCTCGTCAAAATTGGTGTCGTCACTTAGACCATCCACGTCAATCTGATCCAGATCTAGGTTCGCACCAATCGCCTCCTGGTACTTAAGATTCGTAGCATCCAGCTCGTAGCCGGGTAAATCGACCTTGTCCACGTTAGTCATCGTACACCTTAAACGGGTTGCTTACACCGAGGTCATAGTCCTTAATGAACAAGGTATTGAAGTCCTCATTGTCCTGAAAACCGTACTCCTCACGGAAAATCTCCTCCACATCCGAAAGCTCCGGCACATCCTCACCATCATCGATCTCAAACCCATCATTCCGATATAGGTAAACAGCTACAGCGATGGCCGGAATCTCATCCTCCATAGCGAGATACTCGAACGCTTCCTCGACGTGGTCACTATGTAGACTGTACCTCCTCTCATCCTCGTCTATATCCGCTACCTTGTGCAATCCCTGATCAGCATTTGATCTGCTAGCAGTTCTTGGAGAAACCTGCTGATCCCAATTATCTCCAGTCCACTTTGAATCATCTTGATATTTCAGATGAAAAGGATTCAGGTAAGGCTTCTCCGTGCCATCCACAACCATATTACGGCCTGGAGACGCCTCCACCCTGAAATTCTCGTCCAGAAATTTGGCATATGGATAATCCAGGTCACTGCAACTACCTTGCTGCTCCGAATACCGGACTAAACCCAGGTATGTCGGAAAATGAGGGTGGATACGTCGCTCCTCCAAGTCTTCGATAGCCTTCCTAATCGTCGACGGCTTTAACACGTACCTTGTCACGTAGCGTCACCCTCCATCTCTGTCTTCGCTTGGATTGGCATCTGGAAATCCTCTACAGGATCAAGGTCTACGCCGACAGCGTTCAAACCCATCTTCAACGCTGCCTGAAGGGTCGTACCTGAACCCATGAATGGGTCCATAGCAACACCAGGTTCCGTAGGAGCATCACAATCACAGCTCTCCCAGCCCCCTGTCTCCTTCTTTGGGAAAGTAAATTCGCGGAAATACCCGCCGAGAACCTCCTTCGCCTCATCAGCTAACTCCTGGACGTCGTCAGCGTTCCGGCCCGTACCATCCTGAATCTCCATCGCCTTACCAGCATCAGAGATACCAACAGCCTGCACAGCCCGGATATGCTCTTCAGTTAGATCTGACTCCTCGTAGATTTCCATCGCACGACGAGCCTGAGCTCTGCTCTCATCCAGTTTCGTTGTCCGAATCATCTTCCGCACCAACGGCTGACCACACTCACTGCATACAGCACGAGGACCTGTCATCGTCAACGCACGCTCCGGAAGCTCAGACGGGAAAGGAGCCAAGTGGTCACCAGTATTCCGGTCAAAGCCTACATTCCAGATATCTCCAGGATTCGACCCGTTACCGTACTCCTTCGAGTAAGCGTGTAGATCGTAGTAGTAATCGTTGTTACGGGTGAAATGGAAAATATACTCATGGCGATTTGCCAGCCGGTTCGGAGCGGGCTCCGGCATCCCACTCGGCTTCGCCCATAGAATCTTATTCCGGACAAGCCACCCGTTCTCTCGAGCAGCCTGCATCAACATCTCCGGAATACCAACTAGACTTCTCTTATCGTAAGTATCTCCGATATTCAGGAATAGAGAACCATTTTCTTTCAAGACACGGTTCCACTCATCCATACAATCAATCAGCGTATCAATGAACTCCTCCGGCGTCTCCTCTTGCCCAATTTGGTCCTCAAAGCCGTAGTCACGCTTCTGCCAGTACGGAGGCGAAGTAAAAATAACGTCAACAGAGCCATCCTCCTGCGGAATATCTCTCGCATCACTTTCATGAATCGTCGGTCTCTTAATAGAAAGATCTGGATCCGGATATGGAACGGCGGAACCCTCAGACTCGTTCTCAGCCATTACAAGAAAGACTGAGTACCGAATACTTGAACGCACCGGAACCCCGGCGAAAGTAGTCACAGAACAGCTACAGATGCTCGTCCGGGTCAGGATAGAAAGCTCCGACTCCGGGAACTCGCCCCCAATGCCACGGGAAAGTAGTAGGCGGGTTACCGAAAGTGTGTGACTGAGGGCTGGAAGTTAGAGACACGATTTGAACTCAGCTCATTCCATCTAATCCATAGAACCTAACCATACACTTATCGGACCTTCTCATCATTGTAGAGCATAAATGACGGCTGGCGATTCTCCAGGATTCCCCGCTCTCGACCTGCCTAGGGTCATTGACACCTCAAGTACAGACTTCATTAACGACTTCTACATCCCTCTACTCTCCCGCTCAGTCGAATACAAACGCGGAGTTGGATACTTCACCTCAAACTGGGTACAATCCGCAGCACGAGGACTTACACAACTCGCAAAGAACGGTGGGACTGCAAAATGGCTGACCAGCCCCCATCTCAGCGAAGAGGATTGGAAAGCAATCGTCGAAGGAGAACAAGCTAAACAGGACGAACGGCTGCGGCAAACTCTGGAACGCTCCATCGATGACCTACGCAACGACCTCGAAGAAGATACTCGAGAGGCCATAGCGTGGATGATAGCTGACGGTCTACTAGAAATCCGACTTGCTATCCCTCAGAACTCCCTTTCCGGAGACTTCCACGACAAATTCGGCGTATTCTACGACCAGGACAGAAACCGAGTTGCCTTCCACGGATCGAAAAACGACAGTGAGCAAGCCCTCCGGAACTACGAAGCATACACCATAGACTGCGACTGGCTCAGCAAACGCGACCGGGAAGGAGTCGACTACCACGAAAAACGCTTCGACGCACTCTGGGAGAATCAAGACGACAACGTAGCGGTCTACACCATCCCAGAAAGCATCAAAGAAGAACTGGCCGATCTCCGTGAATACGACAGCCCTCCCTATGACTTCGATGAAGAGGAAGACTCTGGGATAACCCTTCGAGGCTACCAGGACAAAGCCGTTAAATCATGGTTCCAGAACGCTTGCAACGGACTCTTTGAGATGGCAACTGGAACCGGGAAAACGATTACAGCACTATCCGCCCTCGAACAATATCTCGAAGAACAGGACGAATCTGTAATCGCTGTTATTGCTGTCCCTGTTACCCACTTAGCTCCACAATGGGCAGAAAACATGGAGCTGTTTGACTTCGACAACCCCCGGATGGTCTTCGGGTCGATGAATCCGGACTGGAAATCAGATCTGTCCAAATTAGTCTCTAACGTCAACCTCGGTGTCAGAGATCAGGCCTTCGTAATCACCACCCACAAAACCCTCAGTAACTCGTATTTCCGGGAAAAAATCGGCTCCGCCACCTGCAAAACCCTGCTGATTGGGGACGAAGTTCACCGCCTCGGATCAGATAACCAACGAAAAGGACTGCTAGCCAGCTACGATGCCCGCATCGGTCTCTCAGCAACCCCGGAACGCCACTACGACGAAGAAGGGACGACGTATCTACTGGAATACTTCAACGGCATCGTTTTCAAATATACACTGGTAGATGCGATTCCAGACTACCTGACGCCATACGACTACCACCCTGTCATCGTCGAGATGACTCAGGAAGAATTAGAAGAGTACCAGCAGCTGACGAAAAAGGTAGCTGCGGCCTCCGCCAGTGAAGACGCCCCCGACGAAGTCGTGGAACGGTTAGCGATGAAACGCTCCAAACTGGTGAAAAGTGCAGAAAACAAGTACAAGGCCCTACACGATATCTTGGACCAGAGCGGGGACATCGACCACTTCTTAGCCTATACCAATCCCCAGCAAATTGACAAGGTGCAGGACGTACTGGACGAACACGGTATCATCCAGCACAAATTCACCTACGAGGAAGACGACGAGGAACGGCAGCGACTTCTCAAACTCTTCGACAAAGGAGACTACGACGCTCTGGTCGCTATGAGATGCCTTGATGAAGGTGTCGACGTACCATCGACTAGGCAAGCAGTCCTCATGTCCAACAGCGGAAATCCGATGCAGTTCGTCCAGCGTCGTGGAAGGCTGCTACGCCAATACCCCGGTAAAGACAAAGCAGTAATCTACGACATGATCGTCGTACCTTCACTCCACCCGCCAGACGACGTTCAAGAGTCTGAAAAGAACCTGTTGAGGAAAGAACTCGACCGGTTTGAAGAGTTCGCAGATAACGCACGAAACGAACACCAAGCACGGAATGGAATCGAACGACTGAGAACAGTCTACGAAATTTAAAGTATCCTGACCAACTGAGTTGAACTAGTAAACGACACCACATATGAAAGAAACTGATGTCCACTCCCTCATACTCGAGAAGACAGATAAGATCGAGCGAGATGATCTCCGCAACTTTATCAACGAAATCCTCCGATTTGAACGCTCCAAACTTGACCGGGAAAACTACCAGTATTCAGACGAATACAGGAAGCTGATCGAGGAGCACATCAAGGCCGAGGAAAGACAGGAGCAAGGTGACGAATGAACAACCTGCAGATCTTCGACATCGAGCTGAAGGACTACCGCCAGTATAGGGGTACAGTTCGAATCGACCTCAAGATCGACGGCGACCAACACATCAACATTATCGAAGGCCAGAACGGAGCAGGAAAATCCAACCTCCTCAACGCCCTCACACTCTGCTTCTACGACGAGGAAACCCACCTCGAAACACAGGAAGAACAAGGCCTTGAATCAGAGCCACTGGTGAACAAACGACGCCTGGAAGAAATCAACGAAGGAGACAGTGCCTCCGGATACGTCGAAATCACACTCGGGAAAGACGAACCTAAGTATATCTTCACCCGAGAGTTCCGCACCGTCAAAAGAGAGAACGGTGAATTCAGTGATGCCACCGGAGACCTCCGTCTACGCCAGAAATTCCAGCAGGACTGGCGAGACGTACCCCACCCACACACTCGGCTTTCGGAGATCCTGCCGACACGAGTCCACGAGTACTTTCTCTTCGACGGAGAGCAACTGGACGACTTCTTTGACAAAAGATACACAGACCGAGTCGAATCCGCCATCCTAGATGTATCTCATATCGAACTCCTGAACCGGTCACTCAACCACATCGACACCGTCAAAACAGAATTAGAGCGGACTTCGACAGAATACGAAGGCGAGGCTAAACGGAAACGAGATAAATACGAAGAAGCCGAGGACAAACTAGACGGCCTCGAATCACGGGAAGAACAGTACGAGCGTGACATCAGGGACGCCAACGACCGGCTTGACGAAATCGACGAGAGGCTTGCAGGCAGCAGCGACCCCGAAGTCCAACGAAAACTCGAACGACGTGAAAACCTCAACGACCGACTGGATGAAAAACGCGATGATCTCGTGGAAAAACGGGCCGAAGTAGCTAAGAACTTCGTTGAAGCAGGTGCACTGATTTTCAACGAAGATGCCCTGCAGTTCACTCTGGAACAACTGGAGGAGATGGAAAACAAGGGACAGCTCCCGCCAAAGATCCAAGACTGGTTTCTCGATCAACTACTGGAACGCGGAGAGTGTATCTGTGGAGCTGAACTCGAAGATGACGAGGAAAAACGGAAGCATCTAGAGGAATTGCGGAAGGAGGTCGCCGTAATCACCGAGGGGAACATCGAGGGTAAAATCGAGATACCTCATCTGCTCACACAGGCCGATGACTCACTCAACGCACTCCTGCAAGGCGTCGGAGATATCACCGGCATAGAAGACGATATCGAGGGAATTGAACGCCAACTCCGAGACATCTCTAAGGAACTGGAAGGCAAAGAAATCCCGGAAGACGTCGACGTTGCTCAATTAGAGCAGCAGAGAAGCGAAATTGAGGAACGCATCCGGCAGATGCGGGAAGAACTCGGCCAGCTTCGAGGCAAGATCGAGCAGCAAAAGCAGAAAGTCCAGGATCACAGGCAGGCCTGGCAGGAAGAGCTGGAGAAGGAAGAGAAGTACAACGTCCTCGCCAGGAAGATCGCCTTCATCGACGACAGCGAAGAAGAGATGGAGGAAATCAGGGCAGAGATCCTCAAAGAGGTTAGAAACGAAACTGAGCAGTACCTGAACCAGTACTTCAATGACCTCATTTGGAAGGACGAAAAGTACGACGTTGAACTAACCGACGAGTACCAGGTGAAAGTCTTCGGACCCAGCGGAGAAAAGAAGCTTGGCTCACTCTCCGCCGGCGAACGACAAGTCCTCGCACTCTCCTTCATGTCCGCTCTCTCCAAGATCAGTGGGTTCAGTGCCCCACTCGTAATCGACACACCACTGGGCAGGATCTCAAGCCGTCCCAAACGCAGGATCGCCCAAAACCTTCCTGATTACCTCAAAGACACTCAAATCACGTTCCTCATGACCGACGAAGAGTACAGTCAGGAAGTCCAAGCTATGCTAAAACCCAGTATCGCCCACGAATACCGTCTCAACTACGAAAAGGACGTCACACAGGTGAACGACCGATGACTGACACAAGCCAAACAGAGTACGAGGAAACAGAAGCCCCTCGTGACGTTGCCATTGAACGCTCCAAACGCGAACTCTACGAAGAACTCAGGACAACCGAATCCTCACCGTTCTACGAAGTAGAACTACGGGAACTCTTCCTATTCTCCATGGGCTACGGACGAGAAAAAGCAGGGCGAGTCGAACTCGACGGAGATCTCCACTATCTGTTTGGTCGAGATACACTCTCAGATGAACAAGAATGGATAATCCAATCTGTCGCCGTCAAAGAAACACGAGACCCCGATGTCCTCAGAGACGAGAAACTCGTCTACACCATCGCCCAAGAATACGCCAACAGCGGAATCGAGAGGCTTCACGGCAAGGTGTTTGGTCCCGACGAGGCACTGAACGAGCTCACAAGCGAGCTTAAATCACTTCACGAAGCAGAATAATAACACAGAGAGAAACAAATGCCTGAATACATCCTTGATGTCGACATCGTCCGTGAATCATTCTGGGACTTAGTTGACTTGCCGATCCACCGCTTGTTTCCCGGATACCTCTGTCTCCGACAAGAAGCAGGTATGGAAAACCGGCTTGACGATCTGGACTTCAACTACAACGACTTCTTCGACAAGTACTTTAAAATGAGGTCCGGGAAAAAGCCATACCTCGTACCCTTCACCGTCGACGACTTCGAGGAAACCGAGCTTTGGTTCAACAAAAACGTGGCCGGAACATACGCACCCTCCTCACTCCGGACAACTACACCACTTCTGAAAGTCGGAGAGTTCAAAAAAGACGGACGTAAAAGCCACTGGAAACTCTTCGATAACCATCCTGAGCTCGCCAGAGAACACCTTTGCAGCGGCGAACAGGTTCCTGTCGAACCACTAGCAGCGTTCCTCTTCCGAGACTACGGGTTCGACGTAGAGGATCCATCCGCAGACACACTAGTTAAAGCCTTCTGTGAAGAGCTCGTCTACGACCGCGACGATCCTGACTTCACCAAACTCTACAGCACCGGCAACACAGACATCGAATCAAGCGACTTCATAGAACTATGACCGATTATCAAGCCCGACTAGACGACAAGGACACCATCCTGACACCGTACAAGGTCCGGCAGGTTGAGCCGAGCGACCTCGATATTCAACCACCGTCAACACAGGGAACAGGCCGGACACCAGAAGAACTGCGAGAAGAGCTTCGGGAAACCGCGAAAGAAGCTGCGAAGAACTCAACCAGCGGTGAAAGCAATGGAGCAGCGGTCTACACTGACGGCAACACGATCTACTCCGGAGCTGAATTAGAAATCCCTAGCGAACAAAACACGGTACACGCACTCCGAGTAGCGATCTACAAAGCCCTCTCAGAAGGAGCCAGTGAAGTCTCAGACGTAGCAGTCTACAGCGACACACGTCATGTGGAGATCTGTAACTCCTGCCGAGATCTGTTAGAAGACTTCGGCACCTCGGGCCTCACCATCAGAACAATAGATACCACGGGACGAGAAAGACAGTACAGCCTCGATGAGATCTGAGTAACTCAGTACTAGAACCAGGTCGATCGGGATCTTCTCGTTGTTGATGTCAGGGCTAGTTGCAACACCACGCCACCACGTCGCTGGATAGTAGAAGAGTTCGACCTCTAGCAGTCGTTACACCTGTAGTCTACCGGCTCAACGCGATCTCTCTAAGAAAATTCCTTATAAAGCCGATAGTACGAATTTGAGTCCTACCAATAGTCAGAGGATTACTCCTTAACAGTACTCTCAACCGATCAGACCTTCCCGGTATTCCAGAAACTTCCGGGCTGCATCCGATTCGAACGCGTACGTGCGGTCGTCGTACTCCTCGACTACAGCCTTCTCTAACTCTTCTCGGCTACGTATAGGCCGGCCGGAGTTCAGGAACAGGTCATCGTCCGGATTCATTACTGGAGGGCCGTAGAGCTCGACTGGCTCCGTCTCAGGCCACACCCCTTTGTCCTGCAGATACGACTTGATCTCCTGGTAGGAGCGACGGGCCGACTCACGAGGACTCAAATGGCCGTTGCTTTGCCAGCCTTCCGGCGTCCAGTACTCCCAGTACGCCATCCGCAACGGCAGATTCGTATCGTATCCGACCACGTTCGCCGGCTCTCGATTGTCGAGCGTGGGCTGCGTCAAATCCTGTATATCCTCATACGCTTCAACCGGGTTTGAACCGAGGATATGGACGTCCCAGCCGCGGAAACGGGCCGAGCCCAAATCTTCGGCCTGTATCTCACTCTTCCCGTTCGCGTATCCCAGCGTCGTAGTACTCGGGTCAAGCACGTCGAAGGCCTCCTCGCACTTCGGAGCGACGATAAAACGACGGTTCGGGTACTCCTCTTTCAGACTGTAGATCGTATCCTGATACCGTTCGGCCTCTTCCCGGGTGTACGCATCTCCGACGACCGCGACCGACGGCTCACGTTCGTAGAAAGTTTCGAGGAACTCGTCGAGATCCGGGTCCTCGTAGTCATTATCCATGAAGCCCTGCACGAGATCCACGTTCCGATGCTCCTCAGACAGCTGGTAGCTGCTATCCTCACGGTTGCCGGGAAGATAGCCAGCCTCGAACGCCTCTACGATAAACGGGTAACGGCCTGTGCTGGCCACATACAGAAGTTGCTGTGCATCGTTGATTTCGACCGGTTCATCACCCTCAAGCGGGTAAGCTGGACTAGAACCGGAGTTTCAAATATGTGGTCCGTTGCGGTAGTGGACGTGATTAATGAACTAATCACGACCAGATTCCCGCTCAAACTCCGGCCTCTAAGTTTTCTCTAACCTATTTATTAGATATCCTGCTTACATCCGCGAGGTAGGCCCGTTCCAAACACGTCGGATACACCATATACTGCTATACACAAAATCGAGGAGGGGCCGTTCCAAGGCTCGTCATGTCTCGACCGGGATATACTTCATCCCGATCTCCTCAAGACGGTGCTCCTGCGGATCAAACTGAGAAAAGGGTTCATCCGCCGTCAAAATATGAGGCTCACTCTCTCTGAACCGCCACGCTAAATACACGATCGGAACATCCTTCGGCTGAATATCCAGCACTCGGCCCATCATCTGTACAGAATGCCGGTTCCTTTCTCGTTCCAAGTCCATCCTCTCGATATCGCTCTGCGTCGGCCCGTCCACATACTCAGCGGTTGCCACGAGATTAGCGAACTTCGTCTTCATCCGATCCACGTCACTACCGTTCAAAGACCGGTTGAACGCCTCAAAGACTTCATCGTAGATATAGGCCGAAACATAGACTTTGAGTTGTTTCTTCAGAACAAGCTGTACTAAGAATTCAGCAGTTTCATTTTTCTGAGTGATGCCGAGAATCCAGATGTTGCTGTCGAAGACAGCTGTATCCAGTGAACTGAAGGGCCACATTTAGAAGGTTTTAGAGATAGAAAAGAGGGTTTACTGTCTCTCAGGTCGCTCTTGAGAGACTGACTCGTTCTCTTCATCAGAAAAGACCTCGGGAAGCATCCGCTCAACATCCCAGTCCGCCTGCATATTCAGAAGCCGTATCTGCTCCCAAATCTGTTCAGAGGAGAAACTGGTTTCTTCGGCCTCGGCATGGAACCGAGCGGACTCCTCACTCATACTTACACCTAGGAGTCTGAACCGGTATAAGTTATTTGGACCTTTAAGCCGTCACTCAGCCTTACCGGCGTACTCAGACACGACTTTATCGCCTTCTCGACGGTAGTAGTAGATATACGGGCCGTGGGGACAGGTAGAGCAGTTATCTTTGCCGCACGGAACCTTCTTCACGACCTTCGTCCCTCTCGACGATTGCTCTACGTCCTCGACCTGCTCACCGTGGTCCACCACCTCATCCTCTTCCAGAGGCCGATCATGGTACTCCAGTAATTCGTCGATCCAGTTCTGCACCTCGCGAAGCGTCTCACTGTTTTGCTTCGGGAGGCCCTCACTCAGATACTTCGGCAGCGAATCCGGCGGTGCAGGCCCGTCACTCATGCTCTTACCCAACACCCGGCCCTACTTAGTCGTTCGCTCGTTACGTAAGACTGGCACGCCTAGCCGAATTCGTTCTCTCCACGTAAGTCGTTCTTGTCGTAGCAAGCACACCAACCACGACAATCACGTCAACGGCGAAATGTCTGACAAACCTTCAAGTAGCGACAATCAGAGAAAGCACGTATGGCCGACGCGACCAGAATCGCGGTCTCCAACCAGAAAGGCGGAGTAGCGAAAAGCACTGACGCAATCCTGATCGGCGGAGCATTATCAGCTGCCGGCCACGACGTACTGCTCGTCGACACCGACCCGCAAGGATTCCTGACACGGACACTCGGATTCCGCGAACACTACAACCGGGCCAGCCCCAACTTGGCGGATGCGTTCAACGAGCCGACAGAGCATACGGTCCAGGACCTGGTGGTCGAGCACGAGGAGTTCGATATCCTGCCGTCGAATATCGAGATGTTCGGAGTGGCCCAGGAACTGACTGCGGCCGGCTGGAAAGTACGTGAACGGCTTTCCATGGTCCTAGATCAACTGGAAGATGGTGAGTACGACTTCGTGGTCGTGGACTCACCGCCGTCGCTCGACGTCATCAACGACAACGTGCTGCTGGCCTGCCGAAACCTGATCATCCCGGTCGAGGCCATGGAATCCTCAATGCACGCCCTCGACATCCTCACGGATCAGGTCGGGACACTCGAAGAACGGTACGACGTAGATATCGATATTGCAGCAGTCATCGTCTCGAACGTGAACTACCCCTTGGACAACGACCAGAAGAAGTGGATCGACTACTTCCACGACGCCTTCGACTGGTGCCCGGTATACGAAGTCCGGCACCGGGCCTCGATCAAACGCAACCTGGGGAACGCGATGACGATATTCCATCCAGACGCCGAGGAAACAGATCAGAACACGGTGTTCGAGTCGCTCGCCCGTGATCTTGAAGAACTGCGTCCGGAGGCCACAGCATGACCGACGATGATGCGGCCGAAGAAACCCGGAACAAGCTTTCGCAACGATTCGGAAACGAAAAACGCGGCAACGACGACAAGAACGACAACAGCGGCAATAGTGACAAAGGTGGCAATGGCGACAAGAACGACAAGAACAGCAAGAACGAAAGTCGAGAAAAGAAGGACACACGCAACAAGCAGGATAGTCATGATGGCCGTGGCAACGGCGAACAGCAGGAAAGGCGTGAGCCCTGGGATTCGGCCGATATCGAGAGGATCAAGGATAGATGGTCGGCCCGGACCTATTATTTTTCTTCTGAGGTCACAGAGCGAATGGACCATGAATTTGATCGCTTGCAATATGAATGCCGAAATCTGAACGTAAAGCAAGCAAGACATTTTGTCCCCGTCCTAATCGAGTATGGACTAAAGAATATAGAGAAGATGGATGGAGAAGATTTCAAAGAAGCCCTAAAAGATATAGGAGTTAGAATAGAACAAGAACAGGATTAATAATATAAAAATCCTGCTCTAGGTTTTTTAATGTGATCCTCTTTGCTAGTAGATGACCCCTATCATTCTGAAGTCTGCCCTGAATGTGATGAAAAGTTCGAATCGCCCGAAAGTATGAAACGACATTGCGTCAAAGCTCACGATAGGAGTATAGGCGGTCGACGTGTTGCTTGCGACTGGTGCGGTGAAACAAAACGCGTTAACGCCACGCAGGCAAGAGAATTAGACCACCACTTCTGCGATCGGGAATGTAACGGAAAATGGCGTTCCGAGAATTTTGTCGGGGAAGATCACCCTAAGTATCAGGGTGGCAAGATAGAGGTCGAATGTTCCGTCTGTAGTGAAACTAAAGAAGTTTATCCGGCGTGGAATAGAAAGGTAGATCGTCATTTTTGCTCTAAGGAATGTGAAATCAAGTGGAAAAAAGAAAACCAAGCAGCAGAGAATCACCCTAACTGGATAGATAGCGAAATTCCTTGCGACCAATGCGGTGAAATGCTTCATCGTACTCCTTACTACTTGGAGAACTTTGACTACTTCTTCTGTAACATAGAATGCCGGACGAAATGGCGACAGGAAAACTGGACTGGAGAAGATAATCCAAAATGGGAGGGGGGATATGAAGGATACTACGGTCCTAGTTGGGTACATCAAAGAAGGAAAGCTCTAGAGAGAGATGGATATAAATGCAAAGCTTGCGGCCTATCTGAAGAGGAACAAAGAAAGAAATTCGATAGAGGATTACATGTGCACCACATAAAACCATTTAGAGAGTTTAATGATCATAAAAAGGCGAATAAGCTTGATAATCTCATTACTCTTTGCCAAGAGTGCCATTATAAGTGGGAAGGAATTCCGCTTAAACCTCAAGTAGTCAGTATAGATCACGAACCTAGTACTACTCGCAGTTCATCCGCTCCGTGACATCAACATCAAACAGGGCCGGCACTTCGCCCCGGTCCTACTCGAGTACGGTTTACAGGAGATCGAGGAGATGAGCGGAGACGAATTCAAAACTGCGTTGAACGAACTCGATATCTTCGAAGAAGACTGACCGGTCTTCGAGTAATCAGGCCTGAGCTTGCTCCACCGCGTCATCCACGTGCTCGTCGCACACGTACGCGGAGTACACGTTGTCCGTGAATACATAGTGTGTGGCGTCACGGTCGCACATGCTGCAGTTCCGTGGAGCATTCGTCTCTCCCAGCGGGAGTACGAGGTCGACGCCGGCCCTTTCCAAATGCTCAGTCATTCGGCAGACTCCTTCGGATCATCGAATAACGCGGAAACGCGGGAATTGCTTTGCCGTAAGGCGTTCTCCACAACCTCTTGCCGGATATCTAAGCCGTACAGGTAGTAGCTGCCGCCGTGGATACCATCATTCCGTTCATCGTGCTGGATGAACCCCTTTAACCGGAGCTGGCTGATACGGTCGTGTATGGTACGGTCGGAGACCACGTCAGAATCCACCATATCCGCTATCAACTCGTACCGTTCATAGATATCCGAACGTTTGCAAGGTGTCAAACCCTCGGCCTCCAATTGAAGAAGTGAACACAGAGCCAACTGGCTTTGCGTCGGCAAACTCTCCAGTTCATCCTTCACCTTCCCCCTCTCAATCAAGTCACGGGCCTGCCGCACATCCTCCTCGGTGATCTCCGTATCGTTCTCCGTCCGGGCCAAGTCACCTGCTTTGTAAAGTAGCTTCAAGGCCTGTCTCGCACTCCCTGATTCCTGGGCTGCGAACGCGGAGCACAACGGGATGACGTCGCCGTTCAACACGTCATCGCGGAACGCGTTCTCGGCCCGTTGCTCCAAGATATTGCGGAGGCCGCCGGCATCGTACGGTGGGAAGTGGATTTCTTCATCGCAGAGACTGTCCTTGACGCGAGCACTCAGATTATCGCGGAACGTGAAATCGTTCGATATCCCGATGACACCGACCAGTGTGTCGTGGACGTTCTCGTTGTCATTAGACCGCGGTAGTTCGTAGAGGATGTCGTCATCGCTGCCGATAGAGTCTATCTCGTCGAGGACGACCAGTAGATGAGTGGAGTCAAGACTGTTGATTTGCTCCCACAGCATCTGGTAGACCTGGCTGGACGCATACCCGGTTGACGGAATGGTCTCCGACGTCGGCCGGAACTTGTTCACGAGATCGACGGAGACCTGATAACTGGAAGAGGCGGATTTACAGTTCAGGTTCACGACTTCGATATCGAGGTCGTCGTAGTTTTCCTGATCCTCGAGCAGCCGGTTGAGCACGAGTCGTGTGGCCAAGGTCTTGCCGACACCGGTCTGGCCGTAGAGAAAGATATTCTTCGGCGGTGCTGCGTTAATCACTGGCCGCAAGGCTTCCTGATACTCGCTGAGTTCTTTGTCGCGTTCAACGAGCTCGTCCGGCCGGTAGTTGTCGCGTAGAACGGCCTCGTCGACGAAGATCGGATCGTCTCTCGTAAAGTGGTCCAACCCCATTCTCGTGGCTCCCTCGTGGTTGTTCCCCGCCGACGCATCCCCAGTAGTTAAAACCACGGGTTCACGAGCTTCATGAGCTTCACGAGCAGCTGTTCTTTAAGTATACACACCCTCTCCGGTTTTCACGAGAACTATTGTTCCGAGGCCGGGACGGCAGTCTGCACATTGGTAGGGCGGCGAGAAACAGGTCTTGTCGCTGGTCGGTACTCTTTGACGTAAACTTTGAATAGAGGGAAAGTTTTATCTTGTAATGCTTTGAGCTAGTCCGTAGTACAGCCTTTCGCGGAGAAAGAGGGCGGTAGATGGAGATGGGCGTGGTGGATCGGCCCCTGTCTTCTCAAGTGAGAGCTCGTGAAAAGTGGTGTGTGGGTGTAGGGCTGCTACTCGACACGGCAGGTAGTACCATGGACTCGTGAAAAGTGGTGTGTCCTCTTAGCCTTTAGTCAGGCCGAGAGATCGAGTTCCCGCAGGCTATTCTTGCTTTGCTCGTCCTCTTCACCTCCGAGTACTGCGTCAACTTCGCGGATAGCTTCTGCGAGTTCAAGGCCGTAATCGGTGATCTCGTGGTATTTTCTACGTCCGGTCTTCCGTGTTTCAGTTACGCCGTACTCATTGAACCGGTTCAGGACCTTGATAACATGAGAGTACGTGACGTCGAGCTCTGTGGAAAGATTTGAGGCGTATCCTTCACCGGTCTTTTCAAGGTTTAGAATGATTTTAAGCGGTACTTCGTTGAAAAGCATAGATTCTAAGTCTTCTTCTGACATAGTTATCCTTTTCCTGTGTCAAATAAGTTTATACCTAACTCTTTAAACAGAACCGCCGGATAACCGTTCTTCAGACCAATTCGTCTAAGTTGTCGTCTTTCTCCAAACGGGTCTTCTCCAGTTCATGCTTCAAGGCCTCTCGAATGAACTTTTTCGGCTCAGAAACCTTGTCGGCCTTGTTCCGCCACTTCCGGTCACGTAACGTGTTCAACCGTTCTTCGATACGTTTCACCTCGGCCTTCTCATGTTCCGTCATGTAGCCCTCCTTCTCTAGCTTCTCCTTCTTCTCCTCTAAACGGCTGATCTCGTTTTCTATCTCCTCCAAGATACCGTCGAACCCTTGTTCGAGGTCGTCGGCCTCATCCAGAAACCGGTTGATATGCTCGTCCAAGGTCTCGATCTCCTGCCAACGATTTTCCTCCGCATCCTCAAGGATACTATCAACTACATCCATCGAGTCCGCAGATGAAGTGCTGTAGCCCTCAAGGTAGTGCGTGTAGTCAGTCACAGAAGCTCTGTAACTGGTTCAGAAGGTTTAGAACTAAAAAATGCGGTTGTACTGCATTACCTCCCTTGGAAACATGTGTTCGGCCCTAGTCGAACATACTGGGATTCGACAACACGTACTTCTTCGCCGGGCCGCCTTGTCGATGGGTCTCTACGAGGCCGTAGTCTTCGAGCTCGCTGAGTCGTTCGCTTATGGTTGATTTGCTTTTCCCGACTACGTCGACGAGTTCGGCCTGAGTCGAACCGCCTTGTTCGTGTGTTTCTCGAAGTGTTGTCAGTATCTTCCAGTCGGTAGGCTGGCTGTTTTCCTGGATGTAGGCCTTTGGCAAGGTTACGGCGTCTTCTGTGTCTGTCATCATATTAGGAAAATGAAAGAAAACCATTTAAATAGGTTCGGTCATGGTCGAACAACGCTACCCGTTCACAACAAAGGCAACCGGAACAAGATGAACGCCACCACCAGCAACACGATGAACGCCACCAGCTGCACACCTACCGGGATCAACAAACCCAGACCGAGGCCCAAGACAAACGCCGCGAACCCTGCGAGGAACGCGATGCTGACACGGCCCTTCTTGAACCGGGACACCTTCCGGCTCTTCAACGAGAAACTACCGCGGATACTGCGTTCGCCGTCGATCCATTTCACCGAGTAGAACCCGAACGCTCCTGTCACTACTGCTATCGCGACCGCGAAACCGAGATGCAGAGTCGTCGCAATCTTCCCGAATAAGGACTTACCGCAGAAAGGATTCTTCAACTGGAAGCCCGGCATCGAGGCCACAACACAATCATCACTGCCGCCACCGGAACCGCCGCCTCCACCGCTACCGCCGGAGGCCTTACACTCGTAGTCACTGAGGCCGTTCTCACTGGATACCAGCCGAGCATCCTCATCTGAAGCACACACATCGACCTCTTCCAAGTTGAAGCCGTCAGTACACTCCATAATCGTCTCATCGCCGTCAACCACCTTCACAATCTCATTCCCCTCACGGCACTCCTCCATCTGATTCCCGGTAACACCGATCTGCGTCGAAACCGTATCACCTTCCGAATCAGTGACCTCGACAGTACAGCTGCCGTCGATCTGCTCCCGGCTACTGTCCGAACTGAAGGAAACCAGGAACTCAAACTCTGTCGTACTACCCGGAGCAACCGTGGCCCGCTGAGTCACACCATCATAACTGAACTCCGGACTACACGACCGGACGCTAGCCCTGAAACTGCCCTCGCCACTTCCAACATTCTGAACGGTGGCAGAGATACGGCCAGAATCGAACTCTCCGAACTCGGCCTCACGCGTATCCACAATCTTCGGCTTACCGACCGGCTTCTCGATAGTTACGTAACCATCCGGACCGGCCTCGATATAGATGTTGAACCGCGGGAACGCGATCTCCTCACCGACATCGTAATTGAACAGGCCGTCACTCCACGACGTGTCTTTGATAGTCGCTCCATTGTAGATCTCGGTGTTGTACGCTGGTTTGTAGGCCTTCGCCGCTTTATCGTTCGCGAACGCTTCTAACTGAGATTCTCCGTTCTCGAGCTTGCCCTGCCCCCACTTCTCAATATATAATAGGTAGTCGTTCCGGACGAAGTTGTTCCATGTCTGGTATCTATTCCTGTAGATCAATCTCCATCCCTTGTCGATAGACCGGGAATGGATCGCGTACACGTTCGATATCGACGGCTTGTTCGCCCCAGAACTGAGCAGGCCGGAAGTCGATATAATAGCATTGTCTCCGAGTTTGTACCGGGACTTCCCGCTATCCGAGTTCGTTATCGTGGTCTCCTGAACGGTTTTCCCGCCGCTCTGAAGTCTCCAGTTTGTCTTGAAGATCGTGTTCGGGGTTTTCAGCGAGGCCACTTTCCCGTAGTATCCATTTGTCCTGACGCAGTACGTCTTGTACTTGATACCGGTCCACGTCAACTTATCTGTAATATACCAAGGCTTCGTATTCGATGAGCCGTCTAAATCATAACAGTTGTTTTCGGCCCAGTCAACGGCCTTACTCAGAGATCCTTTCGTACTGGTGATTCCCTCGAAAGCGTAGAGTTTCCGTAGGCCGATATCCTTCGTGCCGTACTGCAGATACGAGTTCTGCGAGGTGACGTCCAGCTGCACATCGTCTTTCACTGTTTTCCCGGTCTGGCTCGATAACTGGTCCTTCGAGAGATGGACGTCGATCTTCTCTGTTGTGAAGTCAGAGATGAACCCGACAAGGATGGTTTCGCCGTCGAAGAAATCGCTGTTCGAGTCGTACTGAACCTTGTCTGCCGAGGTTACTGCTGCCATCGCCGTACCGGTGAACAGCACGACTGCAAGGATCGAGGCCGCCAGTTTCCTGTTAATCATCTACTGGTTCACCTCCTGCATGTCTTCGCACTCCGAGTCCTGCAGCTTGTACTCGAGCACACCGCTCTGAACCCGGAAGTCGACTCTTGACTGGATCTGGGAGAAGTCGCCTCCGCGTTGCTCGACACCTTGCTTGAACTCGGATACACTGCTGAAGGTCTGGTTATCAACCGTTACAGGGCTGAACTCGCAGTTCAAAGATGAGCCGGGAGCAAATGTGCCTTGAATACCTCCAAGCATTCCTAAAGCCAAGATCGGTACTCCGACAATCATCACAACCAAGAGGCCGAGAATAATTTTGAGACCTGTTCCCATACAAGAAAATCACTCAACCCTGTTTATATAAGGTCGGCAGAGCTATCTTCCCAACTTCTCAACCGCCTCAGATCAACAAGAGAACGAAAAAGAAGACGACAAACGAGAGGCCGTACCTGGCCTTTGGATACTTCTGACCGGCCGCGTACTCCCCGATAAAGAATATCAGGCCTGTGAAGACCGCTACCATCAACGCGATCAAGATATTCGGGATCGGCAAGTCCTGGCCCTGACCCGTTAGATTCACTCGGGTAGCCCCGGTGATCTGGCTGAACTGATCCATCGCCGGGTTCAACCGGACCGCATAACCCACCGACTTACTCGACGACACATTATCCACCTCGGTCGCCACGACCTCGAACGGATACGTCTCACCCTGGAAGCTCTGCGTCACCGGCACCGTCATATTCTCCGGGATACGTCCCCGTAAAATCACCACTTTGCTATCGCCGCTCTGAAGCGTGACCTGGACAGGTAAGCTCTGCACCCAGTTACAGACGTTGTTCTCTGATTTACACGTGGTCTTGAGTTCAACCGTTTCTCCTCCATCATTCACAAGCTTGAATTCGTACTGGAACTCTTCACCCGCCGAGTACACCTTCAGCTGTTTCCCTTTCGCGGAGGCCTTCCAACTGTAACCTGTCCCGGTAGTGTTACTGGTGTCATTCGAATCGTCGGTTGAATCTGTTCCACCGGTCGAACCGCCACCTCCGCTTGAACCGCCACTGGAACCGCCGCCGTCCGAGCTCTCGGAGACCGACACCGTCTTCGTAGTAGTGTTTGTCGCCCCGCTGTTATCCGTGACCCGGAGCGTGACCGTGTAGTCTCCACCGCTGCCGAACGAGTGAGAGGCCGTTTTCCCGGTCGCGTCGTACGTACCGTCGCTGGTCCAGTCCCACTCATATTTCGTCACATTACCGTCACTATCGCTACTTCCACTGGCATCAACGGAGACTGTCAAATCACTTGTCGACGTTGAGAAACTGGCTGACGGCCCAGAGTTCGACCCGCTTGATGCATTCACGTAGAAGTATTCCTGACCAGCCCGGACCGTGTTACCGGCCTCATCCTCCGCCCATACTGTCACATTATGCTGGCTGTCATTCAAACCTGTAAGAGTTGTATTCGGCG
Organism: Haloferacaceae archaeon 50; assembly: GCA_046097085.1. Classification (GTDB taxonomy): domain Archaea; phylum Halobacteriota; class Halobacteria; order Halobacteriales; family Haloferacaceae. The sequence continues at coordinate 43,310 of CP175571.1, forward strand.
TAAAGGACTGGTTGACCTGACCATCGAGGCTGTACGTCCACGTCGAGACATCCGTACCTGTCACATTCAACGGAACATCCGACGAATCGTATGTCGTGTTCGCTGGTGCAACCAATGACGCTGTTGGAGGTGTAGTATCGACATTGAATGAAACCGAGCTACTGCCGTAGTTCCCACTCGTATCGTTTGCCCACACCGTCACATTGTGCTGGCCGTCACCTAATACCGTGATCGAGGTATTCGGCGTAAAAGTCTGATTCGCCGTCCCATTTATACTGTACTTCCACGTATCTACAGTCTCCAACGCAGTCACATTCAAATCAAGCGTCGTCGAACTGTAACTGCTGTTCGTCGGACTGCGGATTGTGAGACCTGCAAACGCTGTATCATCAGCCGACGTATTCACCGTCACACTCCGCTCCGACAACATCACCGTGTTCCCGGCCTGATCCTTCGCGTAGCCGTAGAACTCGTACGTGATATCCTCTGAGAGCCCGGTGTGGTTCTCCTCGTACAGACTTCCGGAGGCTGTAGTGAATGAGCTGTTCGTCTGCTCAAAGCTCTCCTCAACGATCTGTAGGCCGCTGGTGGCGTCCGAGGCAATGATACTGTTCAGAATCCACGTCTTCCCGTAGTCACTGCTGGACGCCGTGGCGTTGCTGTTGTAGCTGATCGACGGCCCAGTGTTGTCCAGTGCTACGTATTCCGTCTGAACCGGTTCACTGTTCCCGGCGTCGTCCGTCGCATTGTATTCGACAGTATGGTTTCCGTCACCGGAGACGTTGAACTCGGCCGACGCACCGTTCACAGTCGTCCACGGCCCGCCGTCTACACGGTAACTAAGTTTGGAGACTCCGCTGCTACTGTCGCTGACCGAGACACTAACCGTCGTCTGGGCCTTGCTCTGCCATCCCGTAGCTGTATAATTATCCGAGGAGGCCGGGTCAACCGTATCGACGGCAACATGTATCGTGTTCGTGCTCTCCATATTCCCGGCCGTGTCCGTCGAGTTGTACTCGACCGTGTTGTTACCTTCAGTACTGACCTGGAACTCTGTACCCGTCAACCAGCCTCCACTGTTCACGTTGTAACTTGTCTTGCTGCATCCTGTCGTGGAATCGCTGCACGTCAGGCCGACTGTTACCGGAGATGTATGCCAGCCGGTTGATGCATTATCCGAGGTAGTCGGCGGCGTGGTATCGACAGTGAAATAATTTTGATCCGTCGCCGTGTTCCCAGCCGAATCAGTGACACGGACACGGATATCATGGAAACCATTGGTCCACGTCAACGTCGTGTTCGGAGTAAAGGTAGTCCAAGTTCCGCCGTCCTTCGAGTATTCATACGTCTGAACACTGGAAACGCTGTCTGACCCGGTCACCTTTAGATCAAGAGTTGACTTGCTGTACGTCGTGTTCGCCGGGTCAACCACTGAAACCGACGGGTTCGCATCATCTAATGCGACGTACTCGGTCTGCACCGGTTCCGTGTTCCCCGCGGTATCGGTCGCATTGTACTCAACAGTATGATTCCCATCACCGGAGACGTTGAACTCAGCCGATGAACCACTTACTGTGGTCCACGAACCGCCATCAACACGGTAGCTCAGCTGGGAAACCCCGCTGTCACCGTCACTAACTGTTACCTTGACCGCAGTCTGCGACTTAGCCTGCCACCCACTGCTCGTATAGTTATCCGAGGAAGAAGGATTCGTGGTGTCGACCGCGACAAAAGTAGTCTGCACCGATTCCGTGTTCCCGGCCGAATCAGTCGAATTATACTCTACAGTATGGTTGCCGTCAGAGCTGACAGTGAACTTCGTCCCGGTCAACCAAGCTCCGCCATCCACACGATAACTGGTCTCCGAGCAGGAAGACGTCGAATCACTGCATGAGAGGCCGACTGTTACTGAAGATGTATGCCATCCGCTTGAAGCGTTATCAGTGGTGGTCGGAGCGGTAGTATCGACCGTGAACTGCATCGAAGAACTGGTTTTGACGTTCCCAGCGTTATCAACCGCTTTCACCTGTACATCGTGTTGGCCGTCACTCAACCCGGACAAAGTGGTGTTCGGAGTAAACGTGGTCCATGAACCGCTGTCCAAACTGTATTTCCATGTCGCGATCCCGCTGGTCGTATCCTCACCTGTAACCTTGAGATCAACCGAGGAACTACCATACGTCGTATTCCCCGGATTATGAACCGTGATACTAGGAGCCACCGTGTCGACAGCCACATGGTCCGTATTCATTGACTCCATGTTGCCAGCCGAGTCAGTCGAATTGTACTCGATAGTGTTGTTCCCTTGGGTGCTGACGCTGAACACCTTACCTGTGTTCCAGACCCCGTTATTCACCCGGTAGTTTGTCGTGCTGCAGCCGGAATCTGAGTCAGTGCAGGATAGGCCGACAGTGATCGACGTGTTCTGCCACCCGCTGCTCGTGTAGTCATCCGTCGTTGATGGCGGGGCCGTATCAAGAGCTACGTATTCTGTCTGTACGGATTCCGTGTTCCCGGCCGAGTCCGTAGCGTTGTACTCGACAGTATGGTTGCCGTCGCCACTGACTGTGACAGTCGTTGATGAACCCGCGACCGTATTCCACGGCCCGCCGTCAACACGGTAACTGAGCTCGGAAACACTCGTAGTGGTGTCGGAGGCCGTGATCTCGATCAACGCCGAATCCTGCGACTGATAGCCCGTCACCGTCCAGTTATCCGACGAACTTGGTGGCGTGGTATCGACAGTGATCGAACGGGTATTGGTTCCGACCCAGTTACCGCTTCCGTCCTCCGCCCAGCCACGCAGACTATAGGTTCCGTCCGAGAGACCCGTATGGTTGTACTCATACGTGCCGCCGCCGAGATCTGATGCGGTCTGGTTCGTGGATAACTCGGACAACACCTGATTCAAACTGAAGTCATCCGACGCACTGTATTTACCGTAGATCCAGCTCTGGCTGTACGTACCGGCCGAGGTAGCATCTGCATGGAACGAGATGCTTGGAGCGGTCGTATCCTCCACCGAGAAATACACTTGCTCGCTGTCTACATCACCCGAGGAACCCTTAGCCCACACCACTACATTGTGCTGCCCTGTCGAGAGACCGGATAAGGTGGTGTTCGGTGTGAAACTGATGTTGCTGGCTCCGTCCAAGCTATACTGCCAAGATGCAGATGTGTTTGCTGTAACCTTGAGCGGTATATCCGGACTACTGTATGTCGTGTTCGCCGGGCTGTGTACTGAAATATCTATATTTTGACCGGAGTTACTGTTAGTATCATTGTCGAAGTCAGCTATACCACCGACGCTAAGCGACTGAGCACCAGTATCTTGGATGTTCCCTGCTGCATCCTGCCATTTCAAATCATAGTTAGAGTCCCGATAGAGGACATCTATATCAGTATCATTATCGAAGTCAGCGACACCGCCGACACTAACAGATTGAGCACCTGTATCCTGAACATCGCCAGTAGAGTTCACCCATTTCAGATTATATCCTCCTACCGAATAACTGACATCTAAATACAGTACGTCTGCATCTCCATTATTGTCGAAGTCAGCCACACCTCCAACCCTGAAGGCCTGAACACCTGTATCCTGGACGTTCCCAGAACTATCCCTCCACTTCAGATTGTTATTGCTGTCCGCATAAAGCACGTCCAGATCTCCGTCATTATCGAAGTCAGCTATACCACCGACGCTAAGCGACTGAGCACCTGTGTCCTGAACATTCCCGGAACTATCCCTCCACTTCAGATTGTTATTGCTGTCCGTATAAAATACGTCTAAGTCTCGATCATTGTCAAAGTCAGCGACACCGCCGACATTATTAACTTGAGCACCTGTATCTTGGACATTCCCTGCAGCGTCAACCCATTTCAGATCATCACTGTTATTTCGGTAAAGAACATCCAAATCCTCATCATCGTCAAAGTCAGCGACACCTCCAACCCTGAAGGCCTGAACACCCGTATCCCAAGTATTCCCGGAACTATCTCTCCACTTCAGATTATCATTTGTATCTGAATACAATACGTCCAGATCCCCCGAACAGTTCTCAGGCCCAAGCCCACACGACGCCAAAGGCCCCTCTTCTATAGAAAAATACACTTGCTCACTATTCGCGTTACCTGAATCATCTGTGGCCCAGACCACTACGTCATGCTGACCTGCCGAGAGACCGGACAAGGTAGTGTTCGGTGTGAAACTCTGGTTGGCCGCTCCATCCAAACTGTACTTCCAACTGCTGGATTCGTTCGCCGTGACCTTCAAATCCACATCCGGCGAGTTGTACGTAGTATTTGAGGGGTTATGGACAGTGATGCTGGGTGCAGCATTGTCTGTGGCCTCTAAATCTTTGGATGTAAGCACTGTCGAGTGCGCTCCGTAATTCCATGTATCACCGGAATCAAATCCTTGATACGATAGCACCATCGAGTTCTTGTACCATGCAATATCTCCGTGTCCTCTTCCTTCGCTATCCCATCCGGAATCTGCTGTACCGAGATAATCCGTTACAAAGCTTGACGGATTATTCAAACTAGAAGTATTCGTGTACGAGAAAATCCCTATCCGGTCATTCGGATTACCCTGACTAACATGGTAATTAAAGAAGCCGTCGGAGAAAGAGAAACCGCTGATCAACTGACTTCCCTCACAGAAACTGGTCGGAGTTGGATTGATCACATTCTTCTCCGTATATGAGCCATTGATTGAACCAGCTACAGCCCATCCGTACTCATCTATACCACAGTCGCTTCCATAGGCCATCAACCAGTTCGTGCCATTCCAGTATAGATCGAAGTCAATCGCTTTCCCGATACTGGATTCCTCGGACTTATCGAACAGCATCGTCCGCTGGCTGTAGTCAAAGTTTTCCGGATGATCTGCTGCCTCTATCCATGCATCATACCCGTCCTGATCCTGAGTGACTAAATAATACTTCCCATCATTCTCGTTGTACACGAACTCCGGAGCGTTGTAACCTCCGCTACCGATAGGGCCTCCCGTTCCCGGTACAAGCTCTACAAAAATCCAGTTCTCCAATGCGTCCGTCTGGCTCTTCCAGATACCGGTATGCCAGTCCCCGGACTGATTGATCGTGGTGGCGATCCAGCCAGAGCCGTCCACAATCTCTACGTTCTCCTGCCCATCCGTCAAAATAACTGAGTCCTTTACCGCTCCTACGTTCGGCCCTGCCTCCGACATATTCAAATCCGGCTTATCATCGAAAGTCCAGCCCTCAGTTGATGAGCCTATGGTTTCCGATGTTGAATTCGTCGAGTTGTGAAAACGAGCTTCTACAGTGTAGGAGTGGTTAGGCCATAGCCGGCCTATATCTGCTGTGTTCCCGGAGGTGTTCTTTACTAAGTTACCTTCGACGTATAGTTCTGTGTATGTGTTGTTTTTTAGGCCGTTCCAGCTACAGGAGAGGTTGGCGAGTTGTGTGTTTATACCGGTGCAGCTGAGGCTGGTGTTGAATCCTTTGCCTATTGTGGAGTTGTCTATGCTGTTTGATATGTATCGGTTGGTGATTTGGTCCTTTGATAGGGTATTATCGTATATTCTGAACCCGTCCATATCTCCGGTGAAGCCCGCACTACAACAGTCTGATCTTTCACCCCAGAGAAGTGGATTGGTGTTCTCTTTGAAGGTATTGATATTCACGGCGACAGTATCCATCAGTGTCTTATTCATGTAGACTTGGCAGTGAGTTCCGTTGAATGTGGCTGTGAACATGTCCCATTCATTCGTATTGATTGCAGATTCAGGTATCCGAGCATCACATTTCCAAGCACCATCCCCAGAGTCACGGAACTCAAGACGGATTGCGTTTTGTGAAGTGTGATGCCAGAAATGCATCTCCTGTGCGTCCACAGCGAGTCCATTGTTTGAGCTTAAATCTGTGAACTTCGCCCATGTAGAGACTGCAAATCCGTCTCCATATGTATCATAATCTTTTGTAGCTACGTAATCTCCACTACCGTCAAAACTGAGGGATTGATTCTGATCCCACAATCCTTGCGGCTTCCACACCCCGTTGTTGTTCCGGTTGACGTTTCCGTTCCATGTGCCGTCAGTGTTTCCGAAGAAGTCGATAGAAGGCCCGGTACTGTTACCAAGGTATGCGGTCAGACCGTTGCTACCATTGTAGTAGGAAGTTGCGACTGTATTAGTTGCCAGTGTTAGAACTGCTGCGGCAAATATAAGTGTTTTTGGCTTCATGCCGCAACCCGGGGTTCTAGGGTTTCCAGGGTTTTGCGGTAGAAGTCAGTGATGTGAGGTGTTTTTTCCGGGAAAAGCGGTTTATTGGACGAGTAGAATGCATTCTGGTTATGCTGGTCTTTGGTAGGTAGGCCGTGGTCGCTGAGGAAGATGATGTGGCTGAACTGGTCGCTGTAGTATTCTTTTATGTCGGCTGCTAGCTGGTCGGTTTCCCGGTATAGTTTCTCCAAGCGTTCGATGTCGAAGTGGATGTCGTGGTCTCCGTAGAGATGTTGGTGGATGTCCGGCCTGTGGAAATGGGCCATGACCAGATCTTCGTAGCCTGAGACTTGCGAGAAGAGTTGTTTCCGTCTTCTGCGGTGTTCGTAGACATCCCAGTAGTATCCAGGTGATCTATGCTTTGTATCGTGGTCTCGAAGCTGGAGGCCGATATTGAGCTTGCTCCAGAATACGCCGGGATTATATCCGGGTACGTTGAGTGCTCTGCTGTTCTCCACTTTGTCGAACAGTGTCGATGTCCGGTAGTCGTTCTTGTTGTGGTAGCGTTTCTGGCTGTTCCAGATTGAGTTGTAGGCAGCTACCCTGATTCCTTTGAATTTGTTTGTTAGCGGCAGTTTCTGGATGGTCTCCTCTGCTTTCTGTATCCGGTCATCCGTCCACCGCCCCATATCCGTTATTCCATGGATTTCATAGGTTTGGCCAGTGATGAACGACGTGAACAATTCCGAGGTCTTCCGCTTATAGATCCCGGTATCATTATCAAGCCTGCCGGTTTCCTGTTGCGGTATGTGACTGAGTTCAAATTCTTCGATGAGTTCATGGTCAAGGCCATCAAATGCTACTACCAGTATACTCATCAGAAGTCACACCTCTTTACACGGTAGTAGATTCTGTTCTCCTTCCGGCTACGGAAATAGCTCCGGCTTAGAAAATTCCAGATAGAGTTAAGAAGCCTCATTCGGCCTCTGTACTGCAGGATTTCCTCAGCTTTCTCCCTCGAAAGTCTGTCGAGCATAGACTACCGAAGGCCTCCGCCAAAGACAGGTTTGGAGATTTGAGCTGTAGATTTGACAGACTTCTCTGAACCCGAATCACTCGGAGAACTTTCGGGAGAAGTTGCTGCTCGACGGAGTTCAGAAACAGGCGTACTCATCAGTATAAAATCATCTAACCCTGTTTAAAAAACAAGGCCTCCTCTGTTAGACAATTCCGAGCAGAATCCAGAACATGGCGAAGGCCGTAGCCGCATTTACTGTCGGTTTCTCACCGACCTCGAATAACCGCTGACCTCCTGTCAATAGGACAGCTGAAAACAAGGCCAGTAACAGGGCGGGTACAACCTTCGACGGAACTGTGAGGCGTTGTAGGTAGGATATGAACCCGCCAAGCCAAGAGTTGATAGTGATGTAGAAATCTACTGAGGCCCTACCTCCATCCGGGTCCGTAACCTGGACGGAGAACTTCGGCACCTGCCCGGACTCAACCGTCGACGGGATACTACCCTTCACCGTCACCACTTGGGCCTCTCCTTTCGACAGGTTCACCGACGTATTCGACAAACTCACCCAGCTGCACTCGTCACCGCTCGAAACACAGTTCAGCGAGAGATGCACCGGGTTCTCACCTTCGTTCGCGACCTCGATCTTCTTCCTGAAGCTACCGCCGGGCCGACTGATGATCGTGAAACTGGACTGGTCCTTCGACGTAGCGGCCGACAAACTCCACTTGTAGTTCTCACTGGTGACGTTCCTGATGATGGTGGTTGGACTACTGCCTCCACCGGAGCCACCTGAGCCACTGCCGTCAGATCCTCCGTCAGAATCCTCTGTCTGGTTCACCGAGAAGTACACAGACTGATTCGAGGAAAGGCTGTACTCATCGCTGCACGTCACGGAGACATTGTAGAAACCGTTCGGCCTCGACAAAGTAGATTTGAAGCTCTCACTTGCTTCACTCAGTGACCCGATACTGGAAGCATTACTCCTTACGTCGCAGGTGTAATCATGACTGTTCGGATCGCTCGTCGAAATATCGACTGGTATATCTGACTTGGCGTAAGTCAGGTTGTCTGGGTCGCTGATAGTGATAGAAACGGCCTGATTATACTCAACCGTCACCGTCCGTGTACCACTCGAGGCCGTATTCCCGTTCGTGTCGTTCGCGTACACTTTGAACGAGTAAGTACCGGTGGATAGGCCGGTATGGTTCGTCCAGTAGTAGTTCCCTTTGTTGGTGGTAAAGCTGGAGTTCACTCCGTTGAACTGCTCTATTACTTCTTTGACACCGTTCGAGTCTGTGACGGAGACGTTCACCAGCACCCAGTTCTCTATCTGTGTGCCGGTCGCCGTCGAACTCTGGAAAGATATCGCCGGGCCGGTAGACTCGATGATGTCGAACGACTTCGTGGCCCCGGTAGCTGTTGAATTATCTTGACCGGTGTACTTGACGTACCAGTTATGGGTGCCGGTAGATAGGCCTGAGACGAGGTACGTGTACTTTTGCTCGCCGGCTGCGGCCGACCACGATCTTCGCGAGGCCCCGTCGACGAACAGTTCGACAGTACCGGGATCACCGGAGGCGTTGAACTTGAAATTCACATCCTTGTTTTTCGTGGTTGAGCCATCAGTCGGGTTCAGATACTCGACGCCGAACGAGTCCGCGTCGATATCCACGGCGAAGCTCCGGGTCGAGGATGTGTTCGTGGAGCCGTCGTCTCCGATGTACTTGATGTACCAGTCGAACGTACCGGAGCAGTCGAATGTGTGAGTGTTGTAGAATCCGAAGCTGGTGGTACCGTCGTAGTTCTCACTTGCAATCTTCTGATTGCTCCCAGTGCAGGTATCGGAGTAGAGTTCGACCGTCCCCGGCTCACCTGAAACCGTGTACTGGAACTCTACCGTTGTCTCGCCGTTGAAAGAGGCCGAGTCAACCGGATTATCCAGTCGCAACGTAGTCTGTTCGGCGTCTGTCGGCACGTCCATCGTAAACGAATCGCTCAGAGTCTCCTTCGTCGAACCATCTGTACCGATGTACTTCACGTACCAGTTGTGACCTCCGTCAGTAAGGCCTGAAACAGTGTGCGTCAGTGTTTCTGTGCAGCTTGAGCAGGACAATGTCCATGTATGGTTCAAACTGTTATCGATGTAGAGCTCAAGGCTTCCATCCATACCGCTTTTCTGAACCTCGAAGCTGACCGGTTGACTGGTAATCGTCGCACCGTCGTTCGGGCTCTGATGAGTTAAACTGGTTTCCTCGGCCTCCGTCGGAGCATCCACTGTCACCGTCTTCGTCGCAGTCGTAGTCGAACTGCCGTCATCCCCGACGTACTTGGCGTAGAAATTATGGTCGCCGTTGCTTAGAGTCATCGTGTGAGAGCTTGAACCGCTGGAAGAGCTGACGCTGAACGAATCAACCTTGCTACCATCAACGTACAACTCTACAACTCCGTCAGGCCCACTACCACTGTAATCGAAAGTCACCGACTCACTCGTAACCGTCGCCCCATCGTTAGGACTCGTAACCGAAACGCTGGCCCTGTCCTCATAGTCATCAATCTCGAAACTGTACGTCGATGTCGTGGCAGTGCTGCCGTCCTCTCCTACGAACTTCGCATGCCAATCATAGACACCATCATTGAGCGTCTGTGTGGTCGAAACACTGGTCGAACAAGAACTGCAAGAAGGCGTCTTCGTAGCTACCTTGCTACCGTCGATATAGAACTCGACCTGACCGTTATTCCCGCCTCCGATATTCACATCCAGTGTAACGTCGGCCTCCTGATTCACATCGCCGTTGAAAGTCGTGCCGTCACTCGGAGAATCGATATTGAACTCGGATAGCTGGCTGGCATCGCTTTCAATAGTGAAAGAATCGCTCGACGTGTACGTCGTACTGCCATCGTTACCAGTATAGAAAACATACCAGCTGAAAGTGCCGTAGCAGTCGAACGTCTTATCGTAGGTAAACCGTGTTGAGGCCTGAGGACTCGTCGTATCCGAATAAATCGTCTGCCCTGTATTACTGCATGTATCGGCGACGATCTCGACCGAACCCGAGCTATCAGAATTTTCCTCCACATTGAAATCGTAGGTAACCGTATTAGTCGATGAGAAAGTCGCTCCATCGCTCGGCCCGTTATGAGTTATCGTAGTTAGCTGTGCGTCGTTTGCCACTGTGTAGTCCCTCGCAGCCGGGCTCGCATCACTGCCGTCCGTACTTCCGATGTACTCTACGCTCCACGTATGGTCTCCTACGGCCCCGCTTCCTGGCGTATAGCTATTTGAATAAACATAGCTACAACCTCCATCACAGTGGTTCCAGGATTGGACTAAGACTCCGTCTCTGTATAGTTCAACAGTTCCTCCTGATCCCTGTACTTCGAACTCAAACGTGATCTGATCGTTGTAATGGAATTTTGCTCCGGCAGACGGCGATTGATAGGTTACAGATGCTGAGGCCGCACCTATGTATAGAAATAGGGACAGAATCAGGAAAAGCTTCTTCATATACAGTAGTTCTGCAAATCTGTTTAAAAAACACTGCCGAGTGACTCAGTTAAGAACTGATCCAAAGAGGCTCCGAGAAATCCAGTTTACCCTTCCAATCCATGTACGTCCTGTACCCCCAGAACACGACAAGAAGGCCGACCCAGACAAAATGTACGTACGGAGCACCGATCAAGTTCGCAAAGTTCCCTATTACGAGGCCGGGAAAGACGAACATAAAAGCCTCTGCTAAGTACGGATGACGGTCATACAGTATGTAGGCCAGTCCGATACCTACCCCGATCTGCACCAGCATCGTCTGCTCGTACGTCATCCACTGGCTGAGTAGATGAGGTAACGGATTTTTCTCACCACCCCAACCGAACCGATTCGCCAAGTAGATCGTGGAGGCCGCATCGCCGATCTTCCAGAAGGAAATCCACGCAAACACCTGCCGCTTCGAGAACTCCATCAACGCGGACTCACCACGACGTCAACCTCCTCTACCCTCCCTTCCCCAAGGTGGTAGTAGCAATCCAAGCCACGCGGATTCTCAAAGAACCGGGCCGGCACACGATCATGCACCAGACAAGAATAGGCCAATTCTGACCTCTTATCCGCCTCACTCAACTGGCCGTTCGACCAGCTCTTCGGATGCGTATGGATCGAACCATCCGCCGCATTGCTCGTACAACGGAACTCGACATGAGTACGGCTCGTATTGATGTACTCCGGGTTCATCAACCGGTTCACCCGGCTCCCGTTGAGATCGAAGCACCAGGCCCACTCGATATCCCGACGATAATACACTGTGTCAAGTTCACGGGCCTGCTTCGCTGAGAACTCTATCTGCTCCAGACTCTTCGACGTCTCCGTCTTAGTACTTTCCTCCTCAAGAAAAGCGAATGCTGCACTGGTCGTCGCCACAGCAAAACCGGCGGACACACCGAACAGAATCAGTACTACGGTGGCCAACTTCTTCACGCTGCTTCCACCTCGCCTTTCATCATCGGCCGGACCAGGAACAACAGGATACCGATCACACCGATGATAGCCATCGACGCAGCTGCAATCGTGGCCTCGCCCTGACCCCAGATACCTTCCCCGATAGCTTTGTTGAACAAGTTACCTGAGCCGTGGATCAGATAGGCCGGAATAACACTGTTCGTGGCCGCTGTCGACACATTCGTGATGAAGCCGAGCAGCAACACACCGATCTGACTGGTCTCCTGATTCCCGTACCGGAAGAAATGGTAGATCCAGAACGCGATCGTATTGGCCACGACCGCCACCAACTTCGCGAAGATTACGGACAGCTTCGGATCAGCTCCCCGCTTCGCAAGCACGTAGTAAATCAATGCGAAGAACACCCAGAACAGGCCGACGTTGAAAAACATGGTTTCACTGGAAACCGCTGGCTCAACCGCTAACGCAAGAGAGGCCCCATCCGAGATTGAGCCCTCAACCAGTATCGGTACACCTGTCGCGAATGATCCGCTGACCCCCATGACGTAGCCAAGGAAGGCTCCGAACACGAGGAAGACCGATATCATCGCTAACGGCTTTTGAATCGCTGGCAGGTGTTTCCCGATGAACGTGTACTCTGGGTTGTGGAACGAGAAGTATTGCAGGCCGCCGTACTCCGGGTTCTGCTCGAACCAGCCCCGGTTCTGAAGATAGATTATTCCTATACGAGCTATCAACACCCAGAGCGGCAGGATGGCGAAAAGGAAGAACTTGACCAAGTTAACGTTGTTTTCGGCGGCTCCAAGGCCGTACAGGATGAACGCGGGTGTTGTGACTGTTAGCCAGCCGTAGAAGAATATGCCTGCAAGAAGTTCTAAGGCGTCCCGCGTCCTCACCATGTATCAGGATTTTGAAACCCTGTTTATAAAATCGGAGGCAAGAGAAAATTGTGGCTCTGGTAGAATGATATAATAGAAAAACTATTTCGATTCGCAGTGTGTTTATCTTCGTTGGAACTCTGATACTATGACCAAAGATAACCCTCAGATTGGAGACCGATTTACTGTCTTCATAGATCGAAGAAGCAGCAGCGGCAACCTCATCACCCGCCATTCTTCCAGTCTTCATGTCCAAGAAACAGCAACGCATAAACCTAAACCAGGCCAGCGGTGGCAAGTCGAGGTCGATTTTGAAGTGAAGGGTAGTATCTACAAACTCACTCCATTACGGCGGAAAAAGGTGAGACCACAAGATACACCTGAACCACGCCGAGGGAACGGAGAAAGTCCATTCAAGAAACCACTGCCAAACGCCAATAAGCTGATACGCGATACGAAATAGGAAGAAAAAGAAGGGTAGATGTGTGGGGAGAGGAAAGGCCGACGAACCGGTTTTTACGCGGTTACGTCGAACTTGCCCTGTCCGCTTCCGTCGCTTCTGAACAGCTGAAGATCGACTGGGTTCTCACCGTTACCGAGCTCCTCGTCACCGTCGACATTCGTGGTGTCGTCGGTAGCGAAGGTTACGACGTGTGCCTCGACTGTCAGAGGATCTTCGGATGTCGCCGTACAGTCAAGCTGGACTGTGGCCTTGCCGTCGCTGTCTCCAAGATCGTCGATTCCTGCACTTGGCTCGAACAGCACCTTGTTTGCTGAGCAAGCTCCTGATGCTGAGAACCGGATCTTCTGGATACCTTCGTCATAGTCTCCGTTGTCGTTGCTGTCAGTTGTTGGATCGACGCTGCCTGTGTAGGCAACAGCCTTCCAGACACGGTACTCCTCAGAGTCGTCCGGGTTGACCGTAGTATCAGCCATGTACTCCTCGATTGAAGAAGTATTGCTGGATACACCGAGGTCGATAGCCGAGAACGATGGACTGGACTTGTTCGCCATCTCGAACGTAACCATCTCAGGGGCCTGATTGTAGTCGCTCAGAGTTGTTGAGTCAGGCAGTTCTGAACCGTCTGGGATAGTGAACGAGACGAACTCGTAGTACCGACCACTGCTTTCGAGAACAGCGTAGTACTGACCAGGTTCATACTGGACTGTTGTGGTTCCGCTGGATACAGATACTTGGTCGTACTCCTGCGATGTGCCGAAGTAGGCCTCGATCTGTCTTGGAGCGTCCCAAACAACGTTTCCGCTGCTGTCAGTTGGTTTCTGCTTGAAGACGTGGATTGTACCGCTCTTGATCGCGGAACTTGTGAGGTCCTTGAGCTTGATGTCTTTCTTCACTGCTCGGCCTTTCCATCTACCGTCGAAGCTCATGTTCTCGTCTCCCGTTGTCTGATCGTTCTGGCTTCCGTCTCCGGGTGCCTGTGGGCCTGTGATTGATCCCTGTGTGAAGTTCATTCCTAGGAATAAGAGAAACGCCACACCTCCGATCATGCCGAGGATCGACAGAACATAGACTAGCTTTTTATTCATATATTCTCACCTCCGTTTGACTTTGTGAATTGATTTCCGGTTTTATAACCATGTTCAAAAACTACCTAACTCTATTTATAAACTCAGTTTAAACGCGAGTGAAATAAGGCCAGTTTCACTCTTAAAAACAAGCAGAACCGATTCAATTATATGGAGATCAAGGGTGGGACTCCAAAAGAAGTAGAATACATTAATACACTTCTCCAGCAAAAAGATGAGACTGGAAAACTCAAGAAAGCCTTCAACAAAGTAACCGGGAAAATAGAAGGCCAATCCAAATCCGAACTGGCCGAAGAAATCAACGGCACAAAAACCAACAGCCACGCCCACGAATTCCTCGAAAAACTGATCGACGAAGAGGCCCTCGTCAAAGTCGGGGAGAAGAAAGGGGTCAGCAAACCTACGCCACAGTGGGAAGTAGACAGGCAGCGGCTTCTCAAGGTCTTCAAACAGACCGAGTTCTACCAAGAGAACAAGGACGTCTTCGAGACCGTCTTCTACCTCGAACAGGACCTCGTTGACCTCGAAGGCCTCAAGAAAGTGAACCCGATACTGGCCTACGCACTGGAAGACCAGAAAACACCTTAGCTACTGTCTTCGACTTCGTCGTATCGCTTCGTACAGCTCGGATTACCGCATACAGTCCTGTCCTCTTCGTTCAGTCGGCCGCACTCACACAACCATTCTTCTCCCGGCGGCTCCACATCCACTTCTTCTGTATCGGCCTCTAAGTCACGAGTCGCATTACCGCGGTCACAGAGAATATCGGCGTTGTCCTCCGGAACTTCCACGACTTCGCCTTCCTCGAAAGGCCCGTACACCTCTAGATCCGTTCCCTTAAACTCCGGAACCTCCGACGTGATCCGGACCTCAACGTAACTGATGTCGTCGGACGTCTCATCTTCACTGTCCTCGGCTTCTTCATCCTCCGACGTATCTTCTACCGTCTCATTATTGGAATCGCTTGACGGCTGTTCCTCGGCCTCAGAATCCTCCTCGACATTCAGACCCATCAATTCGCGGAACTCCTCCCGGTCCATATCCGGTACCAAAGACTGGTTCAGGATATCTCCGAGCTTCGCGATAGCCAGTTCAGTGGCTTCATCCGCCGCATCCTCGGCCCTTTCCTCTGGTACACCGTACTCCTCCATGATGTAGTACTTCGCAGTCACCTTCTTCCCATCCTTCGACGACCCATACGCGAATTCCTCCATCTGCTTCAGCTCGTCCGCGATACCGGGAACATCGAGGCCTTCCAGTTTCTCTTGCTCCGCCTTTTCCTCAAGATCTTCCCGGACATCCTCGGTGTACTTCATCAGCTGCTTCGTCGAGAACTCCTCCGGTATCATATCATCCGCCACCATCTGCGGCTTCACCTCATTCTCCAGCACCTTGGTCCAGGAGTTACCCTTCTCCTCGGTCGGGATCTTGTTCTCCGCCACGTAACTCTTCAGCAACGAGCAGGCCGTGGCCTTCCGCATATCGGACATCTTCTTCTCCTGCTCTTGCTCCTTCTTCTCCTCCTCGGCCTTGTCCTGCTTCTTCTTATCCGCATACGGCTTCTCGGACTCCCTGTAATCCTCCAACAAATCATCCATGTACTCCGAGAACTCGATCACCGCACCAGCCTCCTCATAGCCGAGGGCCTCGGTGAAGTAGCTGAAGTCGTTCCGGGACAGGTCATCAGGTGCATCCTCCATCGTCATCCGTGGACACGGCAAACGATGGCCGTACGTCTTCACACCGTTCCGCTTCCACTCCGGCACACTTGCCTCCTTCAGCATCACGAACCCGTAGTTCTCCTGGTACAGCCGGTTGTTGAACGCATCCTCCTTGATCTTATCCCGCACCGTTTTCGGGTAATCGCTCAGCAAGGATTGGGCCTCTCCCGGCTTCATCCGCGTAATAATATGAATATCTGATTTCGCGAGAATCATCGAGTTGGCCTCGTCCGGCTTAAAATCGAACCAGAAATCCGTGTTGAAGTGCCGGGCCTTGTTCATCGAATCACGGAGGAACTTCTTGAACTGGATATCCGCGTTCCCGAGTTTGATGTCGCCGCTGCTATCCTTGATGATGTCCTGCGACTCGATCAACGAGACAACGAACTTCCGGTCCAGTCTCTCAAGATCACGGCCGGTCAAGTTCTCGATGATATCCCGGTACGTCTCCAAGAAATAGGTTATCACGAACTTCTTCAACGTACTGCCGTTCAGGAACCCGGTGTAGAGCACGATGACTTCGGGCTTGTCGCTGAGTAAGGCCTTCTTCAGTTTCGGCCGTAGCTCATGCTCGAACCCGGAGCTGCATACGACGCCGTCCCCGCCGAACATGTCGCTCCACCGCCGTTTCAACGCTTTCAGAGATGAAGATTCATCCTCCGGCTTCGTGACCTCCACTGCTTTACCGTGGCTGAACTGCATCGTGTTGATGAAGTCGTAGTCGTTCAAGTCGTCGATGTTCTTGATATCGGCCCACGAGGTGTCTCCGACTTTGACGATACGCTCGTACATCTTCTGATAGCCCTCCGGATTCCCGCTGTGGATTATCTTCAAAGATTCCTCCAAGTCGTACTTCTTGAAGTCGTCAATCGGTATCGCGAACGGCTCGAAGAACGACGGAACGGGGCCGGTCGGCATATCCCGGCTGATCGGTGTCAATACCTGTACCGTGTAGCTGTAATTGTTGGTCTCGCCCTGGAACGGTTCCCGGAACTTCTTCGGCATCGCCTTGTTCTTCGCCAGCCACTGCTCGATCTCCGCCAAGTCATCCTTCACCGGCTCCATCAGTTCGGCCACTTCCTCGAACCGAGGCCGCAGATTCCGGTTGGTCTCCTCTTCTGCGTATTTCTCGGCCTCGTCGATAACCTTCGCCGGATTCTCCTTCTTGACCTTCTCCAGCAGTTCCTCGACGTCACCTTGGCTGTGAGGACTTGACCCGTAGTTCCCTTTCTTGAACTCAGTTATCGCAGTTTCCAACGTCTCAGCTGCCTGCTGACGCTTCTTGAACCCGTTCGGGAACATCAACTCCAGTATCTCCGCCAGGTGACCGGGTTCGGATGCGTGGGCCTCGACAAGTTTGATAGTCTCCATACGTAGGCCGAGCTCCTTCATCCAGAACGTGGAGTAGTTCTTCCCGGTTCCCTGCGTACCGACCGCTACGACGTTGTTCTGACTGCTGTTGATCTTCTGACCGGGAGTATACTCGGTTAGAATATCCTCTGCGATAGGAATCCAGCTGAACGGTGCGTCGTATGCTATAACAGGTTCACCTCATAGTATCGTATTAGTCTGAGAGCGACCGGCCCTCGTCTTCCTCGTCATCGCTTGAGCCCTCAGTCGTGACCTCGGTACCACTGTATGCGTAACTGATCAGCTGCTCAATCTTGCTGCCGCGTTCCCTCATCACTCTACGAAGCTTCGCCGGTTCACGGCCCAACTCGTTCGCTTTCTCA
This sequence comes from Haloferacaceae archaeon 50, assembly GCA_046097085.1. Taxonomy (GTDB): domain Archaea; phylum Halobacteriota; class Halobacteria; order Halobacteriales; family Haloferacaceae. The sequence continues at coordinate 60,866 of CP175571.1, forward strand.
CTAAGTCGTTCAAGGTCGTGCGGAGTCATATCGTACGGTTCGACCACACTCCAGAACTCGTCCACGATCTCGTCCAACGTTTCCTGATCTGCTATGTTGTTGGTCTTGGCCGTGTTAGCAGCACTATTCAGGTTCCGGAACGCGAAGTTGAACAGCCAGCCAACTTGGTGACTTGCTCGGCCGCGTGGACTGTTGAACTCGTACATCCGTCGCCGGGCTTCTTTCAGGACCTCCTCGTTTTCAGTGAAGACCTTGTTCAAGGCCTTACGTTTCTGTCTCTCATCCTTCTTCGTCCAGCCCTCCGAGATACGGAACGTGTTCTGCTCGCGGGTCTGTTCCTGCACTTCCAAGTAGTCATCAGCCACGTTATCGCCCTACTGTTGAATTACCTGATGTTGTATTTAAAGGCTGAGTAGTGTTTCCAGCTCCGCCTTGCTCGATGACGTTCGTCTGTACAAGGTCCACTATCGGCTCCAAGGCCATCTCCAAGTTACTGAAGGCGTAGGCCAGTCCTCCTACCCGTGGAGCATCCATCGGCAAGATATAGAGTTCGGTCAGTAGTGCGATCACGAACAGCAATCCGAATACGAGAAAGCCGAGAGTCCATGTCCAGAGCGGGGAAATATTCCGGCCTTCCACTGCATTGTTCAGTTTCACCCAGACGATGAAGAACGCGGCCATCGACAGAAACGCTGGAACCATCGCGATAAGAATCCAGATCGCTTCTACACCGCCGGCCTTCGGCAACGCCATGATGGAGTTGTAGAGGGTCAACGGTGCTCCGCCGAACTCGAGGCCGATCGACGCAGGTACTGCTACTACTGGATGTACTCCGTAGGATGTGAGCAGTACGAAGTACCCGACCATGTCCGGTATCAGGATGAACAGGAATGAGAAAATCAGCCGCCAGCTGAACAGGAATTTGAACAGCCGGTTCACGGCCTACCCTGTCCTCCGCCGCGTCCTCTATCAGTGTCTTCGCGGCCGGTCTGGTTGTCGAGCTCTGTTATCACATTTTTCTGCCCCGGAATCTTACCTCCGAACATGCTGCCCGGCTTCTCCGGCTTCCGTTCCTGAGCAGCTTTCACGTGTTCCAGAGCAGTCTGCAAACCTTTCGATGCGTTCCCCGGATTCTGCTGTAAAGCCTGTTGCAGCATCTTCTCCGCGTTCTGAAGCCCGTTCGTAGAACGGTTATCGGCCTCCGACGCTACCTTTCCCAGACCGGTAGCTGCTTTTTCTACTGCCTTAGAGTGATTCCGTTTCTGAGCGATTCGGATCTCTGAAGCTCGTTCGTATGCGACGCTTCCGGTCACATCTGGGCCGCCGAACATCATACGGACATCATCCCACGCTAAGTCAAATCCGTATATCGGGGAGCCGGCCTTCATCAGTCCGGGCCGAGGCTCAAGTTCCTGTGATGTGGTTTGTGCTGCGGCGGATACCGCGAATAGTACGAGTGCTGCGGTCAGCCAACGCTTCTTACTCATGTAGAAGAAATTAGGAAACCCTATTTAAAAGAAGAAGAGAGGCGAGACAAGGCTATGTCTGTAACGGAGGTGAGACGGTATACCACGCTACGAAGTCTCAAGAGGCGTTTGAGAATCCGTGGATGATTCCTGAGCCTTGTTTCTATCCGGGAGCTCGGATCATACACAACGATATACTCCGTTTCCCTCCGATCCCTTCTCCGTCTCTTGATGGCCTCGTGTATCAACAGATCAAGCACCATTCTATCCCTGTACCTCTACCCTCTTTTTCTCATTTTCCGACAGCCGTAGACGCCGAAAACGGTCGTTATCCTCATAAGAATAGTTATCCGATGGTACGGCGGTCTCGACATAGGCCAGTAATCCGGGACGCGAATCATGCAGATTCATATTGAACGCGAAGGCCACGTCCTCAAGCACAACCTGGAAATTGTCGTGCTTCCCGTCTCTGTAATACCGGCCCTCGAGATCAATGATCTTCTGCTCGAAAACATCGTTATCCCACTTCCCCCGGATACGCTGCTTGAAACGATGGAAAGCATGAGGATGGAAGAACACGCCTACGATATTATTCAGCTGCCACTGTATCACCTCAATCGGTGGAACCGCTCCTCACCTCCTCACCGCCGTAAACCACATACTCGAACTCATCCAGTTTCTCATCCTCGAGCAGCTGGACGTAGTGATCGGCCGTCTCCTCATCAAAACTGTCGTACAGGGCCTTGGTTAGCCGATCCTTCGCACCGATCACCGGGAACCGGGCCTCCGGCTCGTCTCGGTTGAGGTAATTCCTGACCGTTTCCAAATCGTCGTAGGCCTCATCCACTACTGATTCTCACCTCTCAACTTGATCTCATCTTCAACCGTTTCCCATATGGCCTTTGGAACCAGCCAATAGAGACTGAGGAAAGCCCAATAGATCGAACCTATGTAGCCTACAAAGCTTATCAGTCTCTCACCGCCTGCGAAAAGCACATACTCAAGATAGGAGTCAACTTCTACCTCAAACATCTCTCCTGTCTCCTGCTCCTCATTCTGATTCGCTGTCTTCTCGAAACCGATTTGAGAATAGACTGAGAAGATCACTCCTATAACTCCGATTCCTGCCAGAGAATAAAGAGCCAGAGATACGTCCGAAGTCAACAAAGCAGCGTTTAACGGAATATGAAGCGACAACAAAGCATAGCTCAAAAATTCCATCGCTCTCTCTAACTCGTTGTCTGCTGCATGACCCAGTTCGTGAGCAATAGTCGGTCTCTCGGCCTTCTTATCAAGGCCCTCCGTTACGGCGATTCGATCTGCACCCCCGTCTGACTTCATACGGATATCGGCCGCAAACGGTTGCTCCAAGAAAAGAGACCGATGCAGATAATGAGCCATGTTGGCTGGCGATAAACTTGTCCACGGGATACGGTAAACCGGTATCTGATCTGGATTCTCTAAATCATACTGGTCCGTGATCTCCGTCCACTCATCTTTAGCCTCAAAAATCAGCTACCACCGTCTTCATCGAAGCCGTTCCTGGACGGCCGGATCACTCAGATTCAATCCAGCCAGCTCGTATCTGTCCTCAGATTTTGCCGTATAGCTGCATTGGGCCTGTTGACGGCAGCCTGCAAGTAATACGGCACAGTTACCGTCCTTGTAGACTTTACCGCCTCCAGAAGATGCATTCGGATTCTGGACGACGGTGCATTCCCAATCCTGTACCGGACTACTACTTGAAGTCGCCCAATATGTGAATCCAGCGAATACAACAATACCGGTCATCAATGCCAGTACTGCCAGAGTTCCGACGAACTTCGCTACTCCGATACAGAATCACCTTCGACCGGCTCCACTTCCTCGAACGATCGGACCAAGGAAAGGCCGCCACTGCAAGTCATCGGATGAACCCAGTACGGCCTGCTATACGTCACCTTCACACGCTGCTGATCCTGAAGATACGTAGAGGCCTGCTTCTCAAATTCATCGGTCGGCAAGCAGAACTCCTCAACCGCACTTGCTCGCGGATGCGTCTTAAGGTGAACCGTACTGGTCCTGAACAAGAGGCCCTTGTCAATCTCGGCATCCACAACATATCCAGTGTACGTGGACTGGCCTCGGGCCGACCCGAAGCCGAGAGATGTGAAGATGAATGAGAGAGCAAGGAATCCGAATACGAGCACTGCAAAAGCTAACCAAAATAGGTCTTCCTTGCTACCGCTCACTGACTACCACCTTGTAGTGAGGCCTGAAAAGCGTCGAACCTGCCTTCGGCTTTCAGCATCGCATAGGCCGAGGACATCGAAGCATTGTGCCGGTTTCTAAGATGATTCTGGAAACGCCCTCTTCCCTGTGTTTTCCTGATGCAATCCTCGAACGGACATACATACCGTTCGTCATTCCAGAACAATGTGTCGACGCCATCATGGCCGTTACTGCAACCGCAGTGCGTCCCGACCTTATCAACTGGAACTAATTCGTCACAGAACGGGCACTCGACTTTGGGCCCGATCTCTAACGTCTTCACGAACATGGCTCCACTTGTCTTATTCATTATTGACATAATAGTGGAATTGCGGAAACCTGTTTTTATAGGTTCGGCCTCAGTCGAACAACAGCTGTGGGAGTTAAAGTAAGAAGAAAAATTATAGAAGGGGTGGAATGAGGCCCCGGAAAACGAACCTCTGCATGGCAACCCATTATATACGCTGGCCCATAGTAAATATAATATACGCGATAAGACGGGTGCAAAACCCGGCTCAGAACACCCTACCCTCTAAGGGGGGGTTCGCACATAGAAACCCCTCACAAAGAGTTCAAACACCGTCAACACCCTACAAGGTGAACACTGAAATCGACCTAAACGACATCCTCAGACACCTACAACGGAAATACAACTTCAGGCCGGACAAGAAGTACCGGCTGAAAGAAGTCAAGAAAAATCCTTCCAACCCCAACCTCTGGATTACACCGAACTACAGGCCGCCACGCCACGTACACCTCCCAAGGGACCCTGTCAAAGGCTGGAGCATCAAAGACCTCTACAACAAACAGGACTTCTTCGACTACTTCCAAGACGAATTCGGCAACCTACCAGACGGCCGCTACGCAGTCTCACATCCACGCGGCGGCAACAAAGGCTTCCGCTGGTACTTCATCGTCGAGCTCCGCGACGGCCTCGTCACAGGCAACGAATGGAAAGACAAGAGCAACGCACTCGAATACGGCCGCAGCAGCGACTACTGGATGTTCCAAGAATACTTCAATCTCCGACAAGAACATGGTGTCTGAACTATTACAGGTCTGGCGTGCCATCCATACAAGCGGCCTCAGCACTTCTTACAGCTGAATCAATCATCATAGCTGCCTCCTCGATCGCACTGCAACAGGATAAAATATACAACGGCCTCATAGAACTCGTTCCTACATGGGTACTCGGACTTCTCGGACTTGCTATCGGCGTCTCATTCTTAACTTCGTGTGTCTACCTCTACTTCGTAGAATTCTACTCAAATGAAGGGAAAGAGATCCCTCTGCTCTCATACGAGAAAATCTTCGCATTCGCCCTATTTACGCTGATCATCCCGGTTTACGTCTACGGATTCCTTATCGGATATCTTGTAGCAACTTCAACGTAGGAAGTCACGGATATTCTTCATCCACGTATTCGACGACCGCCGGAACTCGTCCGGTGATAAGCTGTAATAGGCCGTCTGACCGTCCATCCGACGCCTCAACAGGAAGCCGTGGTTGTCGATATGCAGCGGGCTCTTCGGTTCCTTCTCCCAGTTCCCGGTCAACCACTGCATCTTCCGCTTCCACCGCGTATCATGGCTCTCCCGGTTCGGAGACAGGCCTATCATCCGCATCAACTCCTGCTTCTTCTCCTCGCCATGCTTCAAGAGATACGTGATAAGTGTTCGTGCGTCCTCACGATGCTTCCCGGTCTGACCGTGGTTCGCAAAGGCCAGCCAATTGATCTTGTCTATAATACGACCTTCTCCGCGTTCATACGGCATCTCCCGTTCCATCAAGTCCAGAACATCGCTCCGAACCACTCCCATCGAACCATCAAACATATCCTTCGATAAACGATAATCAGTACGGCCTGCGGTACGCTCAGAAGCCACTACTCCGACGCTCAACGGATTCCCCGACTTGCTACCCTTCAACGGAGCAACGAGGCGGAAGAACTGCTTCTGCTCGTTATCGCTATCAGGATTGTAGCCGAGTTCCTCCATCAGATGCTCTTGAGAAACGAGTTCGGAGCTATTCAAGTAGTTAAGAACTATTCGGGCTTCCTCGCGTTTCTCTCCGATAGCGGAGTGGTTGCCGTACGTCAGGAACAGGATTCGATCTATCGCCTTCACAATATCACCAGCTCTGTTCGATAGCGAATTTCCCGAACCATAGAAACATTATCTGCATCGCTCCAAGAAGTAGAAGCAGTAACTGGTTCGCTAGATCCAGCTCGAAATACTTCACCGTCGCATAGGCCAACGATCCGATCACAATCGACTCTGCGGCCACGACAAAGACGAAGAACAGCACCATGAATGGTTCTCGAGGTTTTCTCAGTTCGACTTCCGACATCCTATCAGAGTATGGCCAAACCCTGCTTTTCAAACTTCCCGAGGTAGGCCGACCACCGAGATAGAGCAGGACGCTAGCCGTGAAACACCGGTAGTTCTCAGCAAACCGTGTTTTCCCGGCACTTCTTCGGTCTTGAACACGGGGAAACGATGAGCATCCAACCTAAGCCGTCCCCCAACAAGTGACTCATACAGCACCTGGAGAAACATCCGGCCTGAACCAAAACTCGATTTCGCAGGACAGGGGTATTTTTTCGAACCTGAATTTTCAGAGGGGGTCTGAACAGACCTATTGTAAAAACCCGGTCTATCTACTCTTCTCCATCGACGTCTCGCTCCACTATTCGACCAGGACTACCTACTGCAACACGATCCGTCACCGTTCTCATAACCCCTCGAATCAACCAACCCTTGAGCTTGAACACAAAGAGGGTCACTACTACCAATACTGGCCAACTTATACTGATACCTATCTCACTCAGCTTGACGACAATCTCGCCCAGAAGATCCCCCGGAGAGACTCCATCAACTGCCGGTACATAACCCGCCTTCTTCAGAACCCTCTCAAAGAACTCAAAACAAGGGTACACTAAGTCATACCATGGCTCGTAAAGTACGACGCCGCCTCTCTCAATTCCAAATGCCGGTGAGCTCATCGAAGGGTAAAAAATCGGTAGCGGATCGAGATCAGATACGAACTCGCTGAACTCCATTATACAATACTGAGATATGGTAGACAGTCACGTAAACGCATCGCCTGTACCATCCTCACTGCAGTCGAAGACGTGATCCTGTCTCAACACCGGGCTTTATATTTAGGGTTCGCTCATTCCCATTGTAAGAAGGCGACTTGTAATGGAAGAGCTTGTGCAGGCCGAGAAACAGATACCAGACCTCAAACCCGAAGATATCCAATCCGTAGCTGACATTCTGGACCAAGTCCACGCATCCCTATTCAACGAACTGCCGTGGCACATCACCGAGATCCCGGTATTCCAAGACTGCCGGTTCGAATTCTATACTGACTACCGACTTGTCTTCATCACCAGTGAAGGCCTCGCACTCGAAATGGATCACCGACAGAATGACACCAACTACTTCCACACTGACGAACCCGAAATCGCATTCGACGAACTGTCCGAACTTGATCCGGACTACATCTCGAAACAGAAAGCGAAAGACTTCGCCACCTACGGCAAAGTCGGGTTGTTCCAAGCAGTCTGGCCGAACCTCATCGAGAAACTCGGACCTCTGAAGAAAGGAGAAGGCATTCTCAGGAAAGGCCGATAATCGGGAGGTCTCAACACCTGTCCATGGGCATGGGCAAACAGCCGAAGACTTGGCCAGGACGGGACCCTTACCAAACAAAAGAGAAAATAGAAAAGAAGGGTGTTAGGTAAGAACTCGTTTTCAGCTGACCACGCTACCGTTCTCGAACAAGACATCCTCACTCCCATCTTCTTCACTCTCCTCTTTCTCTTGTTCGGTCTCAGTCGAACCCTCATCCTCGAGGTCGGCCTGACTCTCAACTGAGCTCTCTTCATCCTCCTCCGGCTCGTCGAAGAACACATCCTCATTTTCGTCGAGATCGATATCCGGCTGGCTCTCAGGATGGAAGACGTATTCCTTACCTTTCGGACCGTACTCCCCTTCTGTATCTACCCAAGTATCGTCATCTGTTTCCATACAACTGTCTTCCCTAAACTGGTTTATATAAGTTCGACTCAGGCCGAAACACTGTTTGACGCGTGCTTATTAAGTCGCCCTCCATCATACAGCTATGGCTTCAGTCGAAGCTGCATCCGCACTACTCACTGCATCATCAATCGTCGTAGCCGCATTCTCAATCGGCCTCCAACAGATACCGGGTATTGACCGTCTCCGACAGAGACGAGGATTCCGATGGCAAATACTCATAATGGGTATCTGCGTCATCATCTCCTTCATCGGCTCACTCAATTTCCTCGCATCTACACAGTACCCGAACGCATCAGTCGTATTCATACCGGCCAAAGCATCCTTCTCTATGGCGATCTGGGCTCTTCTCACATTCACCATTTTAACAATCATGACGATGGCCTACGTCTCTGCCGCTCTCGAGGCGGAATAGAACACGCCTCAGAAATCATCGAACCCGGTCTGACTTCCCAATTCCTGCTCGTGCTCGTCGGCCTGTAGCTCGACCACTTCATCGAAATACTTCTCCTGCCGTTCCTCACTGAGTTCGTAGGCCCGACGCTCCGGGAAATGCAACCGGCCACTATCCGGACTATTCTCAGACCGGTAAACATCGGCCTCCTCCAAACGCTGGCGGAACGCATGTGGGTCGACGTCGAACGTATTCTCCAAGAAGGATATATCGCTGGTTGTGGCCCACGATACGGTCCGCGGGTTCCCGTATTCCTCGATCAAGAGTTCGGCCAGTGGTTCGTCGACATCTTCTACCTCGGCCAGTTCCTGTACGAAGTGATTCTCTGCGAGCTCATCCACCTGGTACGTGGCCTCACCTCGCTCACTACCCTTATCGAGCACGTGAACCTTGTCGACGATCTCCGTACCGGTTACCTCGCTGTTTCCACGGACGACGGGTTCTAACCGGTGTTTGGACACCGCCATGTCCGGAGCTATATCGAGGAACTGGCCGCTGGTCTCGTTGCTGTTCCTGTAATCCACGAACACATCATCCGAGCCCTCAGTCCCGGCCTTCAGTATCTTCGCGACAGTATCGAACGGGGCCCGGAACGGGAATCGGTAGCCGTCCAGATCCAGTGTGCCGCCCAAGACCTCGTTCAGGTCCGGCAAGTGCTCCGGGTCAGGAAGCAGGTCGTAATCCGGTGTCTCGATCTCCCGCTGATCACTCCACGGCCGTTGCTGATACCGGTACTGCTCAACCTGCCGTGTCGGCGGGCCTCGCCACACACGCATCCGATCCTTCTCATGCAGATCACCACTATCCTCGTCGAAGTCGAATACCAGGAACTCAGCGTGCTCCGGCGTCGTCCGGTAGAAATGCAAGTGGCCGAACTCCGCGTCCTGACCCAGTAATTTGTAGTCTCGTGTAGTGCCGTCCGGCTCCCGCTCCATATACTTCTCCGGCACCTCCGCATCCTCAACGTGCTCCTCCTCGTAGCGTTCACGGCCGGTCAAACGATCGATACCGGCCTCCTGCATGGATTGAATCAGCTCGGTTGTATCGTCGAACGGGAAATCGTCGTCATCCTCGAAACTGCCGGGATACGACCGTATCCGCTCATAGGCCTGCCCGGGGTAGTCGTACTTGGTGAGGAGGTAGGCTGCTTCTGGATGACCGATACTGTCAACCAATAACAGAGTATCTTTGTACTGATTATCTATCGATTATCACTTCCTTCGCTTGAGTGGGGATAACCATGCTCATAACCCTCATCTTTAGTACCTGTTAGGCACCTTCCAAGCCTGCAATCACGTAGTTTCCATCCTTACCTTTATCAACTGTATGTGTGCTCCGATATATGGCTGAGTTCTGATTAATTCTCGATAACGGTTACATCACTGTAATTATGTTTTTGGACCATTCACGGATCTATATCAGGAATAGATAGTCTAAGGTCAGGGATCTAACCCAGTTGATGAAAATCTTGTCTTAGTTCAAATCCTTAGATTAACAACCATTCGTCCTGTCAATGATACACGCAATGAGTCGCGATAACGAGGAGCGTGGTTCTAAAGATCGGAGTACAGACAGTGAAGGCTTACAACCTTTAGCCAGTCCGGAGACCAATTCCAGTATCGGCCCTGTCAGCCGTCGCCGCCAATTCATAGGAGTCGCAGCCAGTGGGGTGTCCCTTCTCAAACCATTAACCAGTAAAGCCCAGATAAAGGGGGGTGCCTCTGGTCAAACGAGTACTCTCACTATCGTAGCCAGAGACGATGGAAACAATCCTCTCATAAATGCTAAGGTAGTTCTTTACAGGAGCGATTGGTCAGTTGTTGGATCAAAAAGAACTGATTCATCTGGAAAAGTATCATGGTCAAAGATCTCTACCGGATCATATAAATTTGAAGTATACGGCTCCGAAGGAGATTTTTTAGGAGCAGAAGTAGACACTACTGTGAATTCTGGAGGGTCAAAGACAAATTTCAGGAGGAAGTCTCCAAAAGTAGCTGCTATAAAAATCGAAGGTGAAGATGGGGGAGACTCGCCGTTCAAGGTCGGAAAAGCTGTAACGATATCGCCAAAGATAGAGAATAACGGCCCGAAAAGACCGGTACGCGTAAAAATACAGGTTGACACTAATTCCGATAGCTCTCCTAATATAAGGAAGAAAAGAGGTGGACGTAGTAGTACGGTGGTTCCAAGAGACGGGACTCAGTGGTATGGTTACCAATATTCTCCCTCTTCGACTGGGACTAAGAGGGTAAGAATCTATGTAGAAACCTACCTGAACGATAAGTGGGTAAGAACAGATCATACGAACTGGACAAAGCCTTACTCAGTAGGTAGAAATATAGCGATACAAGTACCTACAAAAAAGGTGACAATAGATGATGTGAAGATTGGTGTGACTACTAACATAGAACCACATAACATAAAATCTGGAAAAGTAAAATATGAGAAAAAAGACGGAGAGAATGGGTATAAGCATGAGACGGGCTTTGAATCACAAGATCTCGTAGCAGATCTCCATAGCCAACAAAGAATTGGACAACTTCGGTATAAAGTCATCTTGGAAACTAAGGATGGTATAGTAGGAACGAAAAAAGGAACTCTTATCGTCATACCTGAATATAGTGTCTGGAGAGACTTTATAGTAACAAACTCAGGGCCAGAACGACGAGAAGGTAAATCTCTGAAGATAGTTGAGAAAGCGATCGCTGAAGAATCACTTTCACAATTAGCTGAGACCGGTACTAAAATGGCAACGCAGAAACTTGCCTCTAAACTCTCGTTCTCGGTCTCTTCAAAAGGTATAGCACTACTCAGTAAATTTGCAGGATTATCTTTGAGCCTTCTCTTTTCAGCTGAATCCGTAGGCCCTCCGACAGAGCTTCATGCGAAAATGTACGATGGTGAGAATACTATCAGTCCTAAAGGGTCCTCAGGCTTACTTCAAGGGGCTGATGAACTGACTATCCAATATGGTCAGAGTGTTGGAGCTACATTTAGCATCAAATCTGGACAAGGGGGTTACTCTAATCTTCAGATTGCAACTCAACGTATGGACGGATCCGGGAATATTAAAGAAGGAACTGAAGAAACGATTAGAAAATATGAGTATATGAGCAATTATGTTGACAATGATGCTGATCCTCCCCCGGGAACGTATTCACTGAGAGAGCCGATCAATTTCAGCCATATAGACCGCCCTGATCCTGGAGAAACACAGAAGTACCAAGTCACTCTCCGTCTCGCACCGGAAATATCTACTGGGTATAGCCAAAAGTTCATCATCAACATTAGAGGTTGAACTGCTGTCGCCTCTTTAAGTCGGCTGGCTGGTTTTCTACCCATATATCCTCTATCACTACTTCCGAGTGGACGTGGTCCTGTGCAGCGGACCGGGCCTCCGTGTTCGAATCAAAGGGTTGCTCCGGGTCGGTTTCCGGCCCCCAACTACATTCGTTACAAGAGCCCTCAGTCGGCATCGCCGTCACCTGCCCTTAGATCGTCCAGTTTATGGCCGTCGTCAAGCTTGTTCAGTAATCGGGCTACTGGGTCGACGTGACCGCACTTCTGGCATTGGAGCTTGAAGCCTTCTCCATCGTTCACAACATCCATCTCGTGCCGTGTGCAGACCTTGCACCGGACGTCGTAAGGCCCGTCGATCACTTCGATCCTGAATCACCGTCGTCGGACTTGATACCGGACACATGGGTGCAGCCGTACTCCCAGATATCTAAATCGCCTTTAAACTTGGCCGCATCCTCCGCGTCCTCAAAGTAGAGTTCGACTTTGTACACTGGTTATCCGGCCTCCATTGGATGTCGGTCGCCCGGCGGCAACACGTCGTGGTCCTTCGGACAATTATACACTTCACAGGTTTTCTCGCCATCCTCGCTTTCCCTGACTTGCTCTCGGCAGTCTCGGCAACCGCAGCACTTCTTAAATACTACTCCACGGCCGCCACACGACAAGCAGCTGCCTTCGATACTGCGGCCTGTACCGTCACATCCCGGACAATCAACCCACATTACTCGACCACCTCGATCAGGCCCGGATCTGTCCATTGGAACAGCTCCACAACTCCCTCATCCATGAAGGCCTCAGGATCGGTCAGTGTGTGGCCGCACTCCAACTCGTACTCCACGACCTCGTACCGATCTTTCTCGAGTACAGGCCTTACCTTAGCCGAATAGATACCGTCTGTCTGGCCGCACTCCGAGCACTCCGGATACAGAGCCTTACTCAGACGTCCTCACCTCATCGTCGAACTTCCGTAGTGCCTCCAAGAGTTCCGGAGCCTCGATGTTCCAGAGAACCTGCTGCTCCTTCTCTTGCTGACTTATCTTCTCATGACCCTTCCACATCTCGACCTCGTCATCTATCGAGTACCTGACCGCGTTCAACAGGTACTGGCCGATACGTTGGTCGCCCCTATTATGAATCCGGTTGCATATCTCCTGCGTCTCCTTCATGTAACCATACTCTCGAGGCGGCCGGTCACTCTCCATCGGATCAAAGTCCTCGCTCATTCAGGATTTCACCTCGTTCTTCAACTCGGCCATCTCAGACCTTTTCTTCTGCATCTGGACGATCTCTTTCATACCCTCGGCATTCAGACTGTAGATGTGCTTCTTACCGTCCTTCGACTGCTTGACTACGTTGTGCTCCACTAACCTTGGTAGCACGTTCTTGATACTGCTCTTCGAGATCTCTACATAAGGCACGATATCGTCGTTAGTCAACTCTTCCTGATCAACGAGCACCGACAGAACATCCCAGACATGATCTGACTTGACAGACGTCTTGTCGGCCGCTTTCTCTATCTCAGTGCATACGGCCTCATGCTTCAGGAAATCCATCTTTTCCTCGAACTCCTCATCCAGACTGTAGCCCTGCTTCTTCAACTCAGAGACCTGGGTCTGTAACTCGTCGATCTGTTCCTCCTTCTTCTGCAGCTTCTGCCTCAAACGCTCATCACCTTCTCCGATATCAAGGCCGAGAGCTTCCGACATCCGCTTCACACCTTCTCTAAGCTCGTCCATGTGTTCGACGGCCTGCTCGTACTCTTCCAATTCCTCAACCCGTTGCTGAAGCTGCTGACGGCTCTCACGCACTTCCTGTACCTCGTCCTCAAGCTCCTGCTTCCGGTTTTCGAGTTCCCGGATACGGCTGTCTTTCTCCTCACGTATCTCCTGCAAAGCCTCACGGCCCTCACCAGAACCCTCGGACGCGATATCTGCTAACTGGTCCGCTAACCGATTCACGGTCTTGTTGTTCTGCTCGGCCGCTTCCACCTCGTCCTGAAGCTCCTCGATCTCCTCGTTCTTCTCCTCGACCGTTTGCTCCAGCTGGGCGATACGGTTCTTCTCACGTTTCTTCTGCTCCGTGATCTCCTGAAGCTCGTCCACCAACTCGCCGGAAACAGATTTGAGTTCAGGCCGCTCGAAATCATCGAGGTCGGGAGTGGCTCCGGCATCGAACGTTTTCTTCCGCCGGAACTTCACACGTTGCTTCTCCGTCTCCAGGAAATCGGCCTCAAGCACGGCCTCGCCCGGCTGTAAAGTAGAGATCAACTCTCCGTACTTCACCGTATCACCGGTCTCCAAACCGGGGTCCTCGAGCTTCTCACGTAACTCCTTGACCTCGTCCTCCCGGACCACGTAATCTCCGAGAACGTCGTTCGCTACACCGCGGTCGTTCGACCAGTCCAGTTTGTGCCAGCCACGCCAGTTACACTGCGTGATGTAGTCCTTGTCTATCTTCGCCGGTCGCTGAGATGCAAGGCCGATACCCAGTCCACGTTTCCGGCCCCGGCTCGCGATACGTGTGATGATGCCGGAACAACCCGGGTAGTTCGCCTTCTTCTGGTAGCCGCTTTCCGGGACGAACTCGTGGCCTTCCTCTATGAAACAGAGGAACGGCATCTTCTGCTTCTTCTCCTTGTGGTACAGCTTTTCCAAGGTCTCGGTAACGATTTCCTCAGCTACGTCTTTCTCGATGTACCCGGAGATATCGAGGATGACCGGTACGTTCTGCTCGAGGCAGAGTTCCGCTATCTTCTCGGCGTGTTCGGGGCCGACCTGTAAGTCACATTCTTCGTCGGCTCCGACATGCAGCACCTCGTAGTCTTCTTTGAGGCCGTAGTATTCGCCTTCAGTGTCGACGACGAGGAACGGGTAGCCTTGCTCCAGTAGTTCCTCGAATACGACGGAGATGGTGTTAGATTTTCCTGAGTCGCTTTTACCGGTCAGGAATAGTCTGCCGGTTAGGACTTCAACGACTGGAAAGTCGATGTCCTGTTCCGTTATCTGGATAATCTTCTCGTCAGTCATAGTATAGTGTTTACCTCCGCAGGAACCTAGTCTTTACCCATGTTTTCGTGCAGGCTGCAGGCCATGAAGGTCACACAATCCGTTCCCGGGCCTTCCTTACCGCAGTCGAATTCTTTGCCGCACTCAGCACAATCACACATCCTCTCGGGCCTCCTCGTCGAATATCTTGATACCGAATTTCACCGGTTTTCCCTGTTCGAGGAAGAACGTGTCTTTCTGGAACCGTTCGTGGTTCTCCTCGAACTCGTCTATCCTCTGCCGTAGGTTATCCAGCTGCTCGCCGTTCCAGAACCGCCAGTTCTCAAGTTGGATATGAACCTTGACGTAGTCGTACAGCGAAGAGTCGTTGAAACTCCATGTGATATCGCTGACCGTTCCGTACCGGCTTTCGTGACCTCCACTCCCGTCCTCAAGTTCAGCTACCAGTTCGACGATCGGGGCCACATCCTCCGGCTCTATCACTCCCTATCAGACCTCCTTTTCACGCCTGATCCTCCGCGTGGCGGAGAAGTCAGGTCAGGGGTTTTGCGTGGTTGATGTCCGTTCCGTCGTATGTTCTTAGTCATAGCTGTTCAGTCCTCTTTGACGAATGTAGTGGTGCGTTTGTGGAAAACGAGGTTTTGACCGCAGCTGTTGCAGTCCCCGATCTTCTTACCAGAATGCCTTGAAGCCGCGTACTCGCCGCACGACGGACATTTGTAGAATCCTTTGTCGAAGTCGTAGTCCGCTATCTCGACGCCGTCAGGCAGACTATACTCTACTTCTATATCGGTCACTGGTTATCAGGCCTCTCAGATCCAGAGGTCTCGTTCTTGTCTGATGTTCGTTCTTCCAACAGTTGATCCCGGATTTTTTGGGTGATGCGGCGGATACGTTCTTGGCTATCCTTATTTCCGAACTCGTTGTGTAGGTTGCCCTGCCGCATCAAAGCTCGTTTAACCGTTTCCCACTCCTTCTCATTGAGTTCGACATCTCTGTCTTCGGGATCTCGCGGACCTGTACTTATCATTCAGACCTCGGCCTCCTCAGGAAGTGTACCAGATTTTCTATATTCTCTTGCACGTTCTATGTCCTCTTTGGTGATGAAATCATGTTCAGTCATTCAGGGTTCGACCTCAAGTCTTCAATCAGATTTTCCAACTCCTCTTTGTCGAGAACGTAGCCGCTGGCAGACTGCATCTCCTCTAACCTATCAGCGATGTCGTCGGCCGCAAACAAAGGCCGCTGATGCTGGTCAGGCCAGTCAACGCTTTCTTTCCGTTTCACAACTCCGCCGCCATGAGTTATTCCGTCGCCAGAATCATACGTCAAATTCTCCCAGGCCGCTGGCTCCAGATCGTCAGTCATCTCGCGAGGCCACCTCTTCGCACCTTTTGTAGTGCCTGAAGGCTTTCAATCCGTACTTCTCTATACCATCCTTCATTCAGGCCTCACCCTGTTCTTCTTCGTCGACGATCGCGAACATCTCTTCAAGAGCCTCGCTGCCGCGTTCGTGAACGTCCTCCTTCTGTTGCTGAACTGCCTCCCAGATCTTGTCCTTCTGCAAGCTGTCTCCTTCCAGGCTGGACAGCAGTACAATCGCTAAGTCGTACTTGAAGCCGGCCGCATTATTTTCTCCTACCATCTGCTTCGCGATCACGTTGACCGTGTCGTAGGCCAGTTTCATCGCTGATTTCGCTTTCCAGAGGCCGTAGCCAGCACATCTTTTGCTGCTTCCGACTTGGTTCAACCAGATTTTGAAGTAATTTTCCGAGTTCTGCATCGGTTCGGCCTCTGCCGATTCTATCATGTGGTCGCGTTCGGATTCGACCGAGTGTGCGTATTCCTCGGCTTCTTCCTTGGTTTCAGCTTCTACCGATACAGTGCCAGTCGTGTGTACGAGATATTCCGTCATAGTATTGTTTTCTCCGTGTGATTCGTCGTAGTGCCATCCCATCTCAAGTATCAGTCTCCGTCCGCTAGACTACAGATTTCTCCGCGTATATCGGATATTCCGAGTACACGAAGCTCAGTAGTTCAGATAGATTTTGAGTATTCCAGTCGTCCACGATCTCCTCGACCGTGGCGACATCTGAATCAGTGAAATCGAACCGATCCACCATACGTTCGGCCAGCTGTTCACCTTCCTCAGTCAGGCCGTAGAGGTAGTGCTTCTTCCCATCCCGTTCACGGCTTCTCTGAGAGACGAACCCTGCTTCCTGAAGCGTATCCACGTGTTCGCAGACCTCGCTACAGAACGGCCCGTAATCGTAAGGCCTGAAGATATACCCTGTATCCAAGCCGATTCGCTGCTGGGCGAGGAAAGTGAACTTCATCATCCGGGAGATCCCCTGAACCTCATCTGCTGAATCAAGTATAAGCAGTGGCAGTGTCGCTCTTTCCTTGTACGCTATACCTTTTGTCCGCATCGGTTACACCTCAGTCCCGGTAGTGTGGTTATGGTTCCGCCGTAGCAGAACTGGTACTCTCCTTTTTCGTAGTCGTGGCCTTTCAACCAGCAGATCGGCCTGTATCTCAGCTTGATTGGTTATCACCAGTCTTTCTTTCCAAGTCTTCGAAGATTTTCTCGCAGTATTCGCTAAGTGGTGTATCTATGTGGTAAACAAACTCGCCTGAGTAATCGCCATCACTGATCTCTTTGTCTATACCCCAAGCCGCATTCTCACTATAAAATCCCCAGTCGGTGACTTCTCCACCTTTCTCAACACAGCCGTAGTACTTCCCATCCATGTAGCTCAGATATTCTATCGAGTATGGTCGCTGGACTTTCAGAACTAGCTTGATAGTGTTCTGAAGCCTTGCCAGTCTCTTCGGTATGGCCTTAGCCACTACTCATCACCTTCAGTCAAGCTATCCAAGTCTCGAAGTTTCCTCAACACTCTGCTAAGGCCTGTACTTGTGAACCCGGAGCCATGCCGGCCGATATTGTTGATGTCTGTCCGTACACCAAGAATACTGCAGATTTCACGGGCCTTCTCATCCTTACTCATCGTATACGGATCTTCACTCACTGGTTACCAGCCCTCCTTGTCAAACAGTGGTCGAGCGAGGCCCAGTCCTCGAACCGTCGAACGACCATCGCCCCGTTCACTGTATCAAGCGTTGTATGACTCACTGCTTACCGGCCTCCTGTTCAATTGCTATATCCAGTTTCTTCTTGAACTCCTCCTCAGTCATAGCTTCATCTGCTTCACCGTTCAAAAACTCCACTATCTTCTTCTCTGCCTCTAAAACAGATTCAAAAGTCATCTCTGGTAGACGCGGGTATCCTTCACACTGGTTCAAACTCCATTCATCGTCCTCATCGATGTCTTGGTCTTCTATACTAATCCCTTGGATGAGTTCAGCCTCTTTCTTGTTATCGAACTGCATTAACCTGAAGTCGAAGTTTTCTTCTTCGCCGTCCTCAAGAGTTGCTGAAAACTGGTAGATCCAGAAACCTCGCGTCTTAGGTTGCATCGGAGGCCGAAACTCTCTTCTGAATTCTCTCAAGTCATCCAGTGTTATCCCTTCACTCACCGTTATCACCGTCTGTAGGTGCGTTACCCTTGACTCTCACTCGATAGCACCCTGTAGATGTTCCATGAGATTTTCTGCCTCCTCCATACTCATCTTGATGTTCAGCCCATCGTCTCCGCCATCATCCATTTGGAGGCGGATCACATCGTCCGTTCTCATCACTCCGAGGAACTGTTCGATTTCGAAAGTTCGATTTTTGTCGTCTAAGTTCTGTAACGCGTCTTGAATAGAATCGGTCATAGTATCAGTTTAGGGTCTGCTGTTCGGCCGAATCACTGTCGTCCGAACCACGTTCATCGAACGGTTTTAGCTCGCCTTTGACGGCCTTCTCGACCTCTCTCAAGTGTTCCTTCATGTAGTCTGGTGCGTGCTCTTCCAGAGTATCGGTCAGTAACCGGTCGTACGCTCCCTTCAGTTCGTGCTCCTTCCCGTTCCGTTTCTGCACGATCTTCGCCAAGGCCCGCGAATACACCCGTACCGGATGCACACCGACATCATCCCGTTCCTGTATCGGCCCACGGCTGTTCCGCAATACTTCGGAAGCGAGGAAACATAGGCCGCAGAAGTTCTTTGTCGGCCCTGACTGCATACCGTGACGCATCGGAGTCCGCTGAATCAGCTCTGATTCTTTGAACTCGGCCTCACATCTCCCGCACTCTGGCATCAGTTCTCCACCTCGTAGCATTGGTGAGATCCACGTTTTCCGCATCGAGGACAAGGCGGCAGTTCCTTTCTCTTTACTTCTTCAAGAGAGGGCCTCACTGATTACCACTCTCGTCTGTAGTTTTGTTGTCCTTCTCTATAAATTCCTTCAAGGCCTCGTTCAGATCCCAGTACTCGGAATCCTCATCAGTTCTCCGAAGGTATACGATATCACGCTCTATCTTCACCCGCAATGCCTCTCGGACAAATTCAGATTTATTTTGGTAGCCTTTCCTCTCGATTACCTCGTCGATTTGCTGGCCCAATACATCTGGTATCTTCACGGTTATCGATTCGATCCCGGACCACCTGTACGCCAAGTGTTAGTCATTTTCTTACCTCTGTTATACAATTGTTCGAATACTGCTTATATAGTTAATCCTGAGAAACTTTCTAGGCCCCACAGCACACACTACATACCAAGAACAGTCACACACATGCTTCTCGAACACGACCAACCCTTGCTCCACGACTACGCCAAAGACCACAGCCTCCACCCGCAAGAAGCCCGACACCAACTCACAGAATTCAATCCAAGGCCGGAAAACCAGAACCTGCAGAAACTCTACGACGTGATCGAGGAGCACGGCTCCGGAAAGATACCGGAAGCCTACCAGTGGCGGTTTCAAGAGGCCGGCTACGACGTCAGCCTCCAAGAAACCGAGGTCGTGCTTGAACAGTTGTTGCGTCAAGGAGCAGTCGGCCGCCACATCAACTTCGGCTACCAAGACATCCCCGACCAACTATACTACCACTTCAGCCCGTACGAGGCCGCCGAAGAGCAGATCCTACATAAAGACATCCAGCTAGTCTCCGCCCGCCTCACCTACGACGATTTAAAACAGGTCTGCCGGGATACGGAGATGAACATCCACGCCTTGCTGAACGAAACGCTCGAAAGAAGATACGTGTACAGTCAGAACTTCGACGGCCTGCTCCAAGCCGACTAACTATCTCTCTTCTTCGACGAACCGGCGACCGTACTCCTGCAACTCCGGTAACGGGTCCTGCTCGACGCCACGACGCTGCTGCACCACGTACAGAGCATCACCGAAACTTAGATCCTCCGCCAACGCCACCGTCGAGGCCGCCACGGAAACACTACGACTGATACCGGCCGCACAGTGCACTAAGATATCTTCCTTGGTCCGCCGGTAACGGTTCCAGAGCAGTTCGGCCCGCTGACGGAACTCCAAGTACTCCGAATTTCCGTCTGGGAAAGGTAGATGGGCGTACGACCGCTTCATACCAAAACTGGCGTTGCAGTCATAACTCAGGTTCAGTATGAACTCGACTTCGCCGTCCTCAAGGCCGTCGTATGCCGTATTGCTGCCGACGAACAATCGGCCGGTCTCATCTACGCTTCGGAGCGAACTCATACCTCAGACCTAAATTGCATCTTCAGCTTTTTACGGCTATCCTCTTCCAACGGGAACGCTCTAAGAGTTTCAGGACCAAATAGGACACAACCACTTCCACCGTCCTTGGCTTGGACTTAACCCTGTCCCGCACGATACAAGGTATCATGGATGAGTCCTGTCCGAATTGCGGCTACACAAGCCAATTCGACACAGAGCAATACCAGAAACAAGGCATGAAAGTACCAGAGATTGAAGGCCGCTGCGACAACTGCAAAAACCCGGTCTGCACACGATGCAGCCGTTCCTGCGGCCACTGCCAACAACTCATCTGCCACACCTGCATCAACGGAAACCCGGTCTGCCCCAGCTGCGGCCACCGCAAACTCAACTAACGTAAATCCCTCCCAGTCATACCAACCGATTAGAATCAGGCTCATTAACTAACAAAAAGAATACAATTACGAAAAGAATGATATTGTAGTATGTAGTGTTAGCTAACTACTGACATGCCGACCCTGCGAAAATACAAGCCTTCATCCAAGAAAAACGGCTACTACATACAGGCCAACGTCGGCGGCTCACACCCTATCACCCTCCAAGTCACACCGATCGCCGGGAAAATACTACGTAAAACCGGCTACAAGCCCAACAAATCCATCCCCACCAAACTCGTCTGGGCCATGTACGACCTAGACCTCCTCTACACTAAGAAATCACTCGACACCTCCAACCCACAGGACGTCTCCACCGGAGCTGTACTCCGAAACCTTGACCTCGGCAACCGGCTCTCACGCCGAGAACTCAACGAGGTCATCAACTACATCGACGAATACAGCGGCCCGCAGATACAGGCCCTGAAACACCTGAAAAATGATCTGACGAACGCGGCCGAATCGGGAGCAGACGCTAAGAACTCGGTTAACCAATCAGACATACCAAAAACGACAGAAGAAGCTGTGTCCTGCTTATTCACTATAACTAATGGTATACGCCAGTTTCGACAAGCTAGGCAAAATACAGATGATCTCTATCTCCTGAAATCATTTCAAAACTTTATGACGCATCCTTATGTCGATTTCGAGCAGACAGAGGTAACCGATGATGGCGAGCTACGTTATACATTAACTCACCCAGAAAAAGAAAATACGTACAGGTTAACCGACCAATTACCCCCAAGGAAAGGTATGGGTTTCCATGATACAGATTACGTGATTCAGATCCCAGATGAAAATGGAAATGCAACCGGGGTTATTGAAGATGAAGCAATAGTCGGGTTTGCCCCAGCAGAGAGCAACTCATACGATAAAAAAGATTTAGAAGAGGATCTAAAATGGATTCTATCTATTAAACCCGTAGACACGAATCCAGATTTCACCACCATGACAGAATATAACGGCATAGAATTAGAGCCAATCCGAAGAATCAGGAACAAACAGAATATTGATATGCAGATTGTCGAGGTAGACCGTATCAGCAATGCAGGAAATCCTATTGTAGAAGTCGGAGATACCCATTACCTGTTAGACCGAGGAGAACCTGGTGAACGATATCTGGTCGAAGTTACTCAGCAGAATCGGTGGAAGGCCCTCTCGAAAGTAGTCGACTAACCTGTCGAATTAGTTCAAGCACACTATTCTATCAAAAATCAGTTAGTTACTTACTTCTATACTGTCTAATCGCGGCTAATGGAAGACGAATCCACTGAACTCTACGACCATCCACGACCCTTACTCAGACATGCTGCACTGATCCTACTCCTCTCATGGGTCATCGTCGCTCCCAGCCACTTCCAATCACTTCAGGCCTTCCTGACCGCATTAACCGCGATATTCGCCCACTCCATAATCGAAGTCATCCCGTACCTGCTGATCGCCGCCGGCCTGATCGCAATACACGAACTCGTCCACTATACCGTCTCACGGCTCTACGGCTACAACCCCGACTTCGGCATCCGACTCGAGCTTGACTCCTTCCCACCAGACATCATCCCGAACATCACCATCTACAACCAGTACGTCCGGAAACAAGACAACCTCGTCTTCCTACTGGCCCCACTAATCGTACTCAGCTCAACGCTCCTCATCCTCTCATACCTTCTACCGCAACTCTACATCCTGAAGCTACTCTTCATCGTAAACAACGTGGGATCAATCGGAGACATCTACAACGCCTTCAAACTCAGCACCTACCCTGACCACACCGAATTCAAAAACATCACGACCGAGGATGACTTCAAAACTCTCGTACGCCGGCCCTGAGATCCTGTGTTGAACCCCTATCTAGCTGAGGTCAAGATAACCCTGTCTACCCCAGCTGCGGCCACCGCAAACTCAGACGACCGAAGAACCGGCCGACACCATTTTCCTGACGGGCCTTCCTCCGTAGATGTGCCGTAGGACTCGACCACTCTTCCCTCGCCGTTTCTGACTTCTCCGGTCGAAAAAGCCTAGGAACTCCAGAACCAATACAGAATATGGACTGGATACGCACTAAGGCCCTCGAACACAACACGACAGTCCGACGCTGGCAACCCCGGAAACCACTCGGCCGAGCCATCAACATCGAGCAAACCGGTGATCAGTACCAACTCAGGCTCTACCAAGTCTGGGAAACCTACGACACGCTCGACGAAGCCGAATCAGAGGCCCAACGATGGATGGAAAATCAGTAGATCGGTCGGCTGTTCACGATTAGTCTGCCGTTCTATCTCACCGTGTACCACGGCTTATTCTGCTCTCAACCGGCAACAACCTCTTCTGAAGATCTTCTTAGCCTCGGCACCGTCGACAATGGTCAGTGCTTCTCGCGATACCGATCGACTTACATCCCATACACGTTACCTCACCGCAATCAGCACATCGGAACCCATCTTCACTCTGCTGAACCGGCGTATTGTCTTTTACAACTTCGCCATCGCAGACATGGCAGGTCTGTACCATACACTCACATTGTAGTACGTTACCATAAATCTTGCCAATAGTATTGTAGTAACTAAAAATATATGCCTATAATCGTTTGATTCACCGGATTAGCGGTGAATTCATAGCAGCTTCTATGAGCGAGATCTACCACACCTTTGTCCGAGATCCCCTTATAGGGATCTCTAAAGGCCCGTCAGATCACCGTTTATCCTTAATCACCCTCCATTACACTAAGCTGCGGTTGGTCACCCTTCCGGCCCAGATCCTCCACAGACGCAGTCAGATCAAATCCTTCGTAGTCTTTCTCGGCGGCCTCAAGGATGATGTCGTGGTAGAGATCCACCCCCCCCGGGTACGGGGTGAAGACTGTCGGTTTATCCGGGATATTCTCGTTCATGTACCACGAGTCAACCGTCGTATAGAGCGTCGATTCTGCCACTTGACGGTTGTGAGTAGTCCAGGCCTCCTCCGCTGTCTTTGTTGGCTCTATGAGCTGGATATCGTTGTCGACGAGATATTCGATGGCATCCGAGACCCATTCAACGTGGTGCTCTATCGACACCGGCATATTACTGAGCACCGACGGGCTCTGAGGCCCCGTGATCGTGAACATGTTCGGGAAGCCATGAAGAGTCAGACCTAGGTACGTCTGAGGCCCATGCTCCCACTTTTTATCGAGCGTTAACCCGTCCCGCCCACGGATATCCATCTGCAGGAGTGTCCCCGTCATAGCGTCAAAGCCGGTGGCGTAGATGATCATATCAAAATCATGGTGGCCATCGGCGGTCTGGATTCCGTCGGGGGTAATCCGTTCGATCGGATTTTCCGTGACATCCACGAGACTTACGTTATCCCGGTTGTAGGTTTCGTAGTAGTCGGTGTGCAGCGGCGGACGCTTTGTTGCGTAATAGTGACCGTCTGGGACGAGCTTCTCGGCTAATTCCGGGTCCTCAATCGACTCACGGATTTTACCGCGGAGGAACTCAGAGACCTTTTCGTTAGTCTCCCTGTTTTGTAACAGGTCCTCGAAAGCGACCAGGAACCGGAAGCCTCCCTCTTGCCAGCGTGGTTCCAGGATCTCTTCCACCTCCTCCATCGTCAAGTCCTCAGCAGTTTCACGGTTCGGACTGAACGGCATACCGAACCCAGAGTCGTGTGCCTGGTCGAGTATCTCGCGGTAGTTCGACTGTATTAGATCCCAGTCGTCATCCTCCAGCGTCCGGTTCCGAGCAGGAACAGCAAAGTTTGGCGTCCGCTGGAACACCGTCAGATGTTCAGGATCTGACTTCGCGATTTCAGGGACGATCTGTATCCCCGTTGCACCCGTGCCGATCACTGCAACATCCTTATCCTCGAAGTCAACAGGCTCGTGAGGCCATCGACCTGTATGAGTCCAGAAACCCTCAAACGATTCAATACCGTCGAAATCCGGTATGTATGGTTTGGAGAGGCAGCCAACCGCAGTAATGAAGAACTGTGACGTGACTGTTTCTCCGTCACCCGTACTGACTTCCCACTGTCCGGAACTTTCATCGAACGCCGCCGATGTGACCTTGGTCTCGAACTCGATATTCCGTCGTAGATCCAATTCATCCGCGACGAACCGAAGATATTCGAGGACCTCTGGTTGTTCGGGGTATCGTTCGCTCCACTCCCACTGCTCCAGAATTCCTTCGTTAAATGAGTAGCAGTAGATGTGGCTCTCACTGTCACAACGAGCACCGGGATATCGGTTCCAGTACCACGTCCCACCTACGTCATCAGCTTTTTCGATAACCTTGACCGAAAGGCCTAGCTCATCACGAAGTCGGTGAAGCTCGTACAGGCCTGAGAACCCTGCACCGACGATGACAGCGTCGTAGTCCGTGTTTTCTGCAGTCTCGGTACTGCTGTGTGTGTCTGTCTCTGACATAGTACTACCTATTCAATCATGAGGTTATTACGGTATAAAATTACCGGTGAGACAGATATTGCCCTTGAGTACCAGTTACCGGGCCTAAAAACCGGTAATCAGAGGGAGAGGAGTGGTCGGAGCTACTCGAATGTCTTCTGAAGGTCAGCCGCAACCTCATCCATCATCTCTCGAGAGCGGGTCAGATCCATTGGTTCGACAAGCATCTGGGCGATACCATGGATTGCATCGTCGTAGTTGACATGGTTGACAGACACTCCGGCATCCTCCAAGCGACTTGCGTAGGCTACTCCCTCATCTCGTAAGGGATCAAACCCGCAAGTAGTAATCGTGGCTGGTGGAAGGTCCTCAAGGTTCTCAGCTTGAAGGGGTGATGCGTACGGATTCTTACCGTTGATGTCTGACTCAAGGTAGTGGTCCCAGAACCACTCCATGTCTCCCTTTGTAAGCATGTACCCTTCTTTGTTTTCCTCGTAGGATACTGTATCGAATGAATGATCGGTGACTGGGTAGAGAAGCACCTGATAACTAATAGAAGGACCATCCCGATCCCGGGCCATCAGTGCCATTGCGGCAGCGATGTTCCCACCAGCAGAGTCCCCTGCTACGACTACATTGTCAGTATCTACCTGCATCGGCTGTGCATCATCGAACACCCATTCAAGGGCTGCGTAAGAGTCCTCCAATGGAGTCGGGAACTTGTATTCGGGTGAGAGCCGGTAATCAACCGAGACCACCATCGAATCGGTCTTGCTGGTGAGTACACGACAAGTTTCGTCGTGAGTGTCGATATCACCGAGAACCCATCCACCGCCGTGGATATACACGATGGTTGGATGAGGGCCTTCTCCTTCTGGGACGTATACTCGGACCGGAATCCCCTCGTTGGTGATTTTCAGGTCCATAGTGTCCCCAACTGGTTCGGGATTATCCGCAAGTGGGAACATCTCTTTCATCAGTTCCCGGCCGCCTTCTGGCGATAACGACGAGAATGACGGTGCTGGTGCAGCCCCCATTTGCTCGAGTAAACCAGCGATCTCAGGATGTAATTCCTCTGCAGCGTCGGCCTTCGATTGTTCTGTCGCCATCAGAGAGATATGTTATCGTCTCCCATAATAAAGTTAAGGGTTCTACACGCGGGCGGTCAAGAAGACCGGGCAAATGCTCACCAGGAGGAGTAGAGATCATCGAAATCGTACTTAGAAAGACGGTGCTGAATCTCCTTGACTGTCTGAACTAGCAGATTCGGGAGTTCCGTATTCGCCCGCTGCTCATCCAGCCTATGAGAAACCGTGCTGATGAGGATTGACCCGTATACTTCGTCGCCAACCTTCACCGGTGCAGAGATCGCCCATATGTTATCGTGACTCTGCTCGTTATCGACTGCGAAGCCATTTTCTCTGATGATTTCAAGCTCTGATCGGAGTTGCTCAGCAGTCTCAATATCTAGGCCGAGGTCGGAGATCACTTCGTCCCGCCGGGTTTCAGACATACTCGCCAGAATCACCTTTCCCTGTCCGGTCTTCGCTAAGTGGAATGGATTACCAAGAAACGGTGGTGGTACGTGAACAGCGTGATGGCTGTTTGCTTCATGGATCATTATCGCGTGGTTCCCTTCCTTCACGAAGACAGAAATGTATTCGTCAATGGCTTTGGCAAGTATATCGATAGGCTCGACAGCGGCTGGCATAATTGAGTACGAATTCCGGACAGCACGTCCTTTTTGCAGGAACTTGAGGCTGAGCCGATACCGTCCATTGTTCCCGATGATATACCCTCTCGCTTCCAATGTCTTGAGATAATTATAGATACTACTAACGGAGAGATCAACGTGGTCTGCAAGCTCAGAACAGGTTGGCTGGTCCAGCTGCTCTATCTTTTCAATAATAGTAAAAACGTTCTCAGCTGTTTTTATATTCTTGTGTTGTTGTGGCATACCGTACCCGTTTGTACCTCTCCCAAAAAAGTATTTTGCATGATAGAATGTTGAGTATAGCCGTTGCGACCACCAAAGTTGCAAGGAAGAGCAGTCTCTCTATTCTTGAGGATCAATCGGTCTACCTCAGCAAATCACGAGCAACCCTTTCTCTTAGCAAATAGAGTATGCTGGGAGAGCGGGCTTCCACAGTATACTACCGGAGACTTTCCTGACCTCAGCTGCCTCCCCGGAGGACAGTAGTTCTGAGGTCTGATCCAATGCAGTCCAGTATTCCTCCAGTGTGTTTACAAGCGGCCGAAGACAGCAATTAAACGATCATCAAGGTACTCTTAGCTATTTAGTCCTATTCTACTCGATTTTGGAAAATGAATGTGTAGCTATAACAGTGATTCATTCTGATAGCACAAATTTTGTCCTACACAAACGAGCCACGCCATAGAGCGGTCCTCACGCTCCGTTACTGGGAAACTCCCAAGCTATTACAGCGATACCGTTGTAATCCCGCTTCGGAGTACCATCACCTATACTCCTACTGATCCACTGACAAATACAAGCAACCTATCTATCCGACTTACTCTGTGAGTATCGTAGCTCAGCTTGAACCCCTCTTAGACACGGACGAAAGACTGGGAGAAATACAGTCAAGTTCAGGGGTGGCAGAAGAATTCCAGAGATAGAGCGGAGGAAATCTTACTAGTAGGGAGGTTCGATGTGTCCGCCCACCTTGCGGCCTGTTAGACCAGCAAGTGTCGTATCCGTCGGTTCTCGACAGTAGTAGAGGCCTCTATAAAACCTCGAATACACTGGTTTCCTATGACCAGTGGGATTCCTCCGCTATCTCTGTTAAACGGCCTTGCCGGGATCAACTATCCCAGGCAAAGGCTCATCCTCGGGGGGACCGGGGAATAATACCTACTTCCCCACAGTCGTTTAAATGGCTTAGGACCGGAGTTCTTCTTTCAGTTCCTCGATCTCGTCGTGGGCCTCGGCGTGTCCCATCATCGCTTTCCTATGCTTAGCCTGTTGCTTCTCCAAGTCCTCTACCGTAGCTTCCCCATCTTCTACCATGCGGTGAATCTGCCGCATCGACATCATACCGCCTATCTCATGGAAACGGCGGATCGGTAAACCGTCGAAATTAGTGTAGTCAATCGGTTCGTGCTTTGTCTCCATTCAGAACTCACCTGTCTGAGCATGCTTCTGGAACTTCTTCATCCAGTACTCGACTTCTTCCTCAAGGTCATTACGTACTGTCTGCTTCACTTCTTCAGAATTCTTCAGGAACTCAAGGTCAAGATCGAACAAGCCAGCCACCATACGACTGGCGTGCTGCTGACTGTTCTGCCGCATCATCCGTCTCTCATCACTACCTAACTCATCGACCTTCGTAGCGGCCTTCGGCTCATCCGTCTTCTCAACGAACTCCTTGAAATTCAGATAGCCGGCCGGTGATACAGTGTACTTCATCTTCCATCGCTCACCGATATACTTCTCCCTGTTCTCAGGTACAGGGCCGGCCCGAGGTTTCGGCGTAGTGAACTCTTGGCCGAGATGATCGGTTACTACGAGGATGTCGACACCGCTCCGTTTCTGTACTTCGATCGACTGAGGTTCCACTATACGAGTTCTTGCTTCTACGTCTTCAGGCGACATCCTCTAATTCACAACGATCGCCATTTCTTCTTCGTCGATTTCCTGCTGTCTTTGTCTCTTCTCCTGTCGTGCGATCTGCTCCTTTACGAGGCCTTTTTTCTGCTTGCGTTCGGCCTTTTTCTTCTTGCTGAAGTCCTTCGTGTCTGGCTCGAGCTCTTTGGTTTCGACGATTTTGTGTGGTCGTACGGTTGCCCGTTCTTCTTCGTTTGATGTGATTCCAAGTTTGTTGAGTAGTCGTTTCATGATTCTATCCAGTAATTACTAGAACTTATTTATAAATGTTCGGTCAGAGTCGAACAAGGAAAGAGTGAGATAAAAACAAGAAACTACGCACTAGCCAAGGCCATCGATATACCTACACCAACCGCATTAAACAGCAACGAGAAGAACACAAACACTACTGCAAACTGAATCCATGACTTCTTCTCCTCCAAGTAGAACGAAGCGTAGTTGCCGTATCCGCGGCCGTAACCGATGAAGCCGACAGTCAGGAAAGCCAAGAAAAGTGCTACAAAGTTCGCAATCCACATCGGCCCGATCAGATAACCCAGTACATCCATAGAAAAAACTGAGAAAACCCTGTTTAAAAATGAAAGGGATGGAAAAGAGAAAAGCCCCTTACCCTGTCTGATTCATCAACCTCTCGTACGGCACCTCATTCTCAACACTCTCATTATCAAACCCGGACAAGTCACCGTCCAGAACCGAGCACCGCGTCGAATTCACATACTTGAAGGCCTGTTCACTGATCTTCACACCATCACGCCAATCCACCGTACACAGAACCGACTCATCCGCACTCGGCACATACAGGCCGATATGCCGCTCCAAACGACTGTCCTGCGGCTGCACATAGTACAGCTCCGAGACCTCACTAACCGGATAACCAGACACATTCAGTTCACCGGTCGACGACTGAGGTCCAGGAGCCAGTCCTACCTGATGAGCAGTATGACCTCCTACGATATACGCTGCAAACACCAGAATGAGGCCGTACACCCAGTACTTGCTCTCTTCATTCATAATCTAATCACCTCCGCTCATCTACGAGCTGCTCTTCTTTTTATTGTCATCCGCGATTTCCTTGTGCTCCTCGATAATCCGTACGACCTTGCTCCGCAAAGCATCGTCAAGCTCCGTATTCTGGAGACTGGCCTCGACCTTCTCAAACGTCTCCTTCTCAACCTCATCCGCAACCAGCTCCAAGGCCTTCTGCTGAGCCATCTGATTGTAGAACTGAGCGAAGAAACGACCCATCTTCTTCTTGACCTCCTCTCCCTGCGTCAAGTCATCAGGTATCTCAGTCCACTTGTCAGGTAGCAGGACGTGGATCTTCCTCGGAGAAATAGTTCCCTGACCGATCGTAACTGCGTTCCGGGCCTTCACACTGGTCCGCTGCAAACGATCGTTCTCCGACTTCGATACTGCGTCATGTGCATACCATTCGAAGATTTTCCGCACCTCGCCGTTAGCGTCCACCGTCTTCGGCGGATTCTCCAGCTTCCCGACCAGGAAGTTATCGTGCCTCTGATGCACGTTCTGAGACAAGTTCAATACCAATGGATCATCCTTCTTGTTACTCTCTAACATAGTATAGATTATTCACCTCGCTTTTCCGGCAACTTCCCCGGATTATACACCTCAATCGGCTCCTCACGCTCCGCAGCCAAGTTACCATCGTCATCATAACTCCGAACCGTCTTCGTCGGCCTATCAATCTTCGACCGCCCGATCTCCTTCCGGGCCTCCCGCATCGCAGAGTCGAAATCACTGACCTTCGACCCACGGATGATCTTCAGGTCATCAATCTTCTTCGCCGTCCTCCGCAACGACTCCGGGTTCTCCGGATCAACTGAAAGTGGCTGCTCCAAGTCGATCAAGACGCCGACCTTTTCCGAGTAGTTCTTCCGCTCAAACACCATCTTATACAGCCGGATCGGTTCATCCTCAAACTCCGAATTCACGTTGTCCGGCCCCTTCTCAACCATGCCCCCCTCCGTATTCATGTTCTCCTCGTAGAACAAGTAGTAGTCCAAGAGCTGCTGGGCCTCATACGAAGACAATTGGTCGTCCGTCTTCCTAGTCCACCAAGACTCCTCACTTTCCGAATCCAACACCCAGACCACAGCCACCACCAACCACGGACCACCGAACAGTATACCGATACCGGGCCCGATGATCGGATGGATTATCATACCTATACTGACCCAGTCAAACGCTACTGAGACAATCATCACGGCAATCATCGCCAAGTTATAGAGGATTACCGAGGCCGTTATCTGAAGTTTCGTCTTGAAATCCATTCTATCCTATATCCTCGTATCTCCGCTTCTCTCATTCAGTTTTTGAACACCGACGTAGATCCCGCTCGAAATAATCAGGAAGCCGAGTACAGCGGCCTGAACCGTTCCCCAGAAACCTCGGCGTTTGTCCTCCTGCTGCTCCTCATGATACACACGGGTCAGAGACTGGTTCAGGTCACGTATCTTCGAGGCCTGCTGCCGATTCCTCTCTTTGAGCTCCGAGGCGATATCCTTCAGGACCTGCCGGGTCTGATTCTGCTCATGACGGATCGTGTTCTGCTGCAACTTCATCCGATGAACCAAGTTCTCGATACCAAGATCGGTCTTATTCGCTATCGTCTTCAAGCTCCGGAGCTCGTCCTCGGTCAGCGTCACGTTGGCCTGCGGTGTATTGTTGATTATCTTCGTCCGGTTCCGGTACTTCACCACGTCGCTTCCGCAGATCGCTAAGTCCTCGTTCTCGTCCTGCTGGCAGAACTGCTGTATCTTCTGCAACTGCTCGATCACATCCTTCTGCTTCTTGATCGAATCGTACTGCTTGAACGGGACGAACGCCTCAGCACTGAAACTCGAGATTTCAGAGTTAGCGGCGGAGGCCTCGACGTCGAAAGTATAGGTCTGATTCGTGGCCGCGGTCTTGTTCGTCTCTGGAGTCGGGATCGTGACGTTGTACCGTACGATGACGGCCTCGCCCGAGGTCAGGTTGAACTGCCCGGTCTTACCCAGTTCAACGTTTTCGGAACCGTTCACCTCGACGTTGTACGCGGTCTCATTCCCGGTGTTCTCTACTCGGAACACGCTCGAGGCCGATTCACCGAGTTCCATATCTTGGAACGTCCGGCGGAATGGCTGCACCGTTACTGAGGTAGATCTGTAAAACAGGTCGACCGTAGTCTGTAGAGCTGGGCCGGAGAAATCGTTGTCCGAACCACCGTAATAGTATGTAGAATTGAGTTCCTGACCGATCTTGTTCTGGGACTCACCGTAGAAAACGGCTTCAACAGTGTAGGTAGAGGACGCATTGATATCGAATTTGTTCGGCGTGATATTCCAGTACTTGGTATCCGGCACGGTCATGTTCAAGACTCGGTCACCGGTATCGTTGTTCTCGAACGTGAACTCCGCCCGATGCTCGTGGCCGGCCGACCAGTTCTTCGTTAACAGGTTCGGAGAAACAGTTACTTCAGGGACGTCCGCAGCTGCTGACCCGGTAAAAGCGAGCAGGAAAGCTGCCGCGAACAACACTCTATTATCCATAGTTCTCACTCCACTTCTCGAGCTCCAGATTTTCGTCGTCAAGAACGATCAGGCCTTCACCTGTCTGGGAGAGACCTGCGTCGATCATCGCCGATAACGCGGTCCGCTGGTTCACGTCGCTTCCGGCGACAGCTCTGTCTAAACGTGTTTTCAAGTCGCCGTCGATCTTGTTACTCAACTTCTTCATGTAGTCATCTTCCGAACCAGCCACGTATCTATCCGCCTAAGAATATCTTCCGTAACCCTGTTTAAAAAAGGTCGGTTCACAAACAATACCTATGAGCGAAAACCGGTTGCTCAGCCGAAGCCACAAACTACACATCGGAATTATACTAACCGTACTAGTGACATATCTACTGACCTATACTGGCTTCGCACTACTCAACGGCTTCCACTGGGCCAACCACACCATAGCACAGAACCCGGTCTCCGTCTTCTTCTACGCAGTCGTACTACTCGCCTGGATACCTGTCTACACCACCAGCGATGACAACCTGCGAAAAGTCATGAAACAGTTCGGCTGGACCGGCCTCATACTATTAGTCGTCGGCCTATTCACCAACTTCTACCTATTCGTACTCGTCGAAGAACCCAGCCTGTTACAGACATCCGCCCTCTGGCTATCAGGAATGTTCTCTACACTCGCATTCTTCAAATTGATCGGAGCCATACTACTCGTCGGCAACTCCCGACGCTAAAACGCATCTTGTTCCAAAATCAAATCCTTCGCCCGCTCCACAGCTCGGCCCGGATCATCCTGCAAATGTCTCAGTAAATGGCCTTGTCGCTGACTCTCCCAACTCGAATTCTTCCGGATAACACAGTTGAAAACCAGCTTCTGAATGATATCGGTCTCGACTGCGATAAACACGGCCCGCCACTGACGATTCCTAGCATGAAACCGCATCTCAGGAAACCGCCGACCAATCATACGATGAAACCGGGGACGTAGCTGAGAAATATCGTCCACATGCTCCAACTGCTGTTTCTTCTTCTCCATCCTCTCTACCAACGCCTCAACCACGTTTTCCCCGTACTCGCTGCGGACATCGGCCCGTTGCTCATCCGTAAACAAGAAATCGAAGGTCAATGGGAGGCCCTCACCTCCCTGTTCCTCTCATACCAGTTCTTCATCAATCCCGGAGCAACCTTCAGACACCAGTTCAAGTACCCATTCTCCTTCCTGTGCTCCTTCGCCTCCTTACTACGTTCAAACGGCGTCTCTGAATCCATACAGTAGTACAGATTCTTGTTCTTCTTCCCCTCCTGAAGCACACCCAACGGATAGGCCTCATCATCAAGTTCGACACCTTCAGCGACAAAGTACTCAACATCGCCGTCCTCAGTCTCCTGACTGAACACGATCTTCTTCCAGTAATCCTCAAGGATCAGATGCACCGCTACCCGGATCTCCTCGACTTCATCCGTAATCATCTCGCAGAGCTCGTCGACAGTGCTTGAACCGGCCTCCATCAAGTTCTGGATGACTACCTCACTCTGCTTCGTCCGGTTCAAATCACTGAACTCCTCAGCCGAATACCCGGTCAGTTCAAGCTCCGGTAACTCCGGCTCAACTACCTCATCCTCTTCCTCATCGAGAAGCTCAGCTGTTTCCGCCTCAGAAACCTTGTCCTCAGTCTCTACGTCATCGGCGGCCTGTTTTTTTACTTCATAGTACTTCGTCCGGCCATCCTTCTCCGCGACCTCAACACGGTCCGACGGCCAGTGATTCGAGATCTCCTTGTACTCAGGATCACTGTAGTCGACCTCTTTCTCGAACAGTTCATTTCCGACCCTATTACGAGTCACCGGCTGATACTGCTTGACCACCTCGAAAATTTTGTCCGACCGTTCATCCGTCGAGTATTCACGGAACCGTTCCAAATTCATTCTTTCGGAAGAACCGGTTTCGTCTTCCTCAGCATTCCCAGAACTGCTGCTATCAGCGTCCGTATCCATGTCCGGCCGCTGGCTCTTATCCAAGTCGAACTCGTCCTCAACCGATTCCTCGGCCTCCTCGGAGTCCTCTTGGTCAAGTCGTTCCTCGATCTGCTTCACGGACTCACGTAGCTTGCCGAGTTCCTCCGACATCTTCTCACGTAGGCCGGCCACCTTGCTGTCGAGATCTTGCTCCTCTTCCTCAAACTCGTCCAGTCGTTGCCGTATCTCCTCGACGGCCTCACTGCGGCCTTCCTTTTCCTCGCACATAGAGGCCTTGAACGAGGTATCGAAGTACTTCTGTCCGACTCGTTCTAGGGCGTCAGCGATCAAGTCTAGATCCTCTTCCTCGTCGATTTCGCTTGCGATTTTAAGTGGTTCAGTATCCAGTTCGAAGTAAGGTTCGTTGTTTTCCATAGATAGTATTACACCGTTTTTTTAGAGTTCGACGTCGCCGTCGGTGCTCGAAGTCTGCCGGATAACCGCTCGCTGCTCCTCTGTGTTGAAGTGAACTCGGTAGAGCAGGAACAGTTTCCCGATCTGGACGCCCATGATCTGGTTGTCGAAGTCCAGTATCTCCCGTTCGCAGCGGTCCATCTGCTTCAGTTCGTGGAAGCTGCCCAGTCGTTCAAAGAACTTCTCGACGTCATCTTCGTCGGTCAGGTCGTACTCGAAATGGTGGACTCCGTCGGCGTAGGTTTTCTCCACTGCTTATCGGACCTCCTTGTCGTCGTTGTCGCTGTATATGAACGGCAGTCTACGTGTTCTATGCATCTCCGGGTAAAGGCGGTCGATGGCGAAATAGGATATCACTGAGGCCGCTAACAACGTAGCTCCGAGTTCACGTGTTTTAGAGAAAAATGAGAAGCCGATCCCTATCCCTCCGAATAGGGTGACGGCCTCTTTCCAGTTCATGTACTGGGCGAGCTGCTGGGTCGGCAGATACTTCTGCAACACTCCGTTGGGCAGCTCAGGCTCCTCGACTGACTGTTGCGGTCGGTCGTTTGTGCCCGAGCTCATACTATGTTATAACCCGAAACCCGTTTATAAAGGTTCGACCCTCGTCGAACAAAACCCCGGGCCTTCTCAACCGCCCGGCCCACACCACGCCTCAAACGACGCCAACGACCACGCCAACTCCTACGATACTGCATACGACGAATCTCACTAACCTCACGAAGCAACGCCCTCTCAACCTCAAACGACTTCTCACGACGACTCAACAACTCCGACTGACTATCAAGCATCTCACTCTGACCCTCCACCAAATCCTCAACCCTATCCACCAATTTCTGCTGCTCACGCTCCATCTCCAACAACGTATTCAAAACTGCCGTCTGCTGACTTCTAGAATCGCGGACTTCCTCAAGAATCTCCTCAGCACCCTCCTCAAAGGCCTCACCCATCTCACGTTGACGCCGCCCAACACTATCCACACGACCCACCAAATCCTGCAACCGGGCCCTATTCTCTTCAATATCGCTTTTGTTGACCTCGACGGCCTCAGACAACTCCATCAAATCCCTATCCAGTTCCTCACGATCCAGCTCCACTAACTTCTCCAGCTCATCACGGTTATCCCGTATCCAGATCGCCGCCCGGAAATCCTCTGGCCGGACACCGAGCGTAGCCATCCACTTCACCGCCTGCTTCAGATTTACTATGTGCTCGGCCCCGAACTGACTATGCGGAAACTCCGCCTCCGCCAAATCATTACCAAGGCCATCAGTCGGAGACGTATCCACATGGAAGATCCGCTCACCGTCATCATTCTTTACCTCGAACAAGCAGTTCTGCGTATCATCCTGGAACTCAGGATTCTCCTCAATCCACTCCGCAAACTCATTCCGGACATCACCCCACTCCTGCGTACTGATCGGCATCGACACATCCAACGGACTACCACGAATACGGATCGGAAAATTCGCCTCCAACCAATCCACGATCTCATCACGGGCCCGCCACCACTCATCCAACACATCAAAAACACCATCCTCCCTCACCGACAGACCACACTTAATCAAAACAGTCGAATCAAACAACAGTACACGATGGCCCTTAACGTGAATCCTCTCACCGCGAACACTCTGCTCCCGATTCGGGAGTTCTTTTTCAACCTCATCAAACCCGATATCCCGCTCCACTAGAACCGCTCTCCGGTCATCCCACCCAAACGTACCATCACCAGAGGCCTGCCGCATCACCTCCTCACGCCACCAACACTTATGCGGCCGAACCATCGACGGGCCTACACTCGAGACGTCGAAACCGCCGTCCCTCTCCGACCAAAGCGACAAATTTGACGGTACGTCATAAGCACGGATCACCTCGCGGCCCCGGTCATTCACCCGGTAGTTCACCGCGTTATCCGGGTGACGTGGTAACGATTTTAGATAGGATTCCTCGTACTGGTACTTCCCCGGCACATTCTTAGTTTCGCCGCTAAGGCCTTTCATCATCCGTTGAATCGTTCTAGCCGAATACTCCTCCTCCGTATATTCCGAGAAATGTTTGCTGATCTGCTCGGCCGACCGCCGGACTGCGACAGATTTGATGACGTATGCTTCGATAAAACCAAGCTGGTGGGTCCCGTCGATTCGTCCCGACAGATCCGTCACCAGATTACCGGCCTCGACGTAAGTAGTTCGTTGGATAGGTTTGTGGTCGAGGACATGCAATAGAATGCCGCAAACCCGTTTATAATATTTCAGTGGAAACCAAGGTTCAACCCTGCTATGACTGTAATAGTAGAGTTACAGCAGTATATCGACCCCCCTTACTTTCCATTGGAATTGATAGTGTGTATACACAAAGGGGGTTATACACAATGTGTATAGCTATGTGTATTGTGTATAGCCGGGGGAGGGTATAGTTTCTATATTTCCACATGAAATGAGGGTTAGAAATAGAAAAAGAAAGAGATAGGAGATATATTTAGAAGTCTGTTTGATCGACGCCAGCAGCCACCTTTAGGCTCTTCTTGAGTTCTTCCGTCTCGGCTGGTACGCCTTTCTTTTTCCTCAAGTACCTTACTTTCTCTTGGACAACTACTTCAACGTCAGGAGCTGGCTCCCACTCGATGACCTTTCCGGTGTTGTGGTCTTTCGCAGCTGGGATCTTGTCCTTGTTCTTCACTTCGCGGATATCAGCGACTGATGATTCAAATGCTTGCTTCCATTCAGGCCGTTGCTTGATCTGCTGTATGGCCTCGTTCTTGGTGACTGCTCTTTCTAAGCTCCGTATCTGGGAATCGATATCGTCGATTTCGGATTCCAGCTCGTGAATCTGTTTCCGCTTCTGACGTTTCTTAGCTTCTAATTCGTCTATCTTCGCTTCCATGTTCTCTATGCTCCGGAATTCTTCTCGGATTTTATCTCGAATCCATCCTGAGAGATTTTGAATGTAGATTTCAGCGAGTTCTTCGGTTTCGCCATCTAATGTAACTTGTTTCCGATGTTGTGATGTAGTCATTGGTGTTGTGCCTCGCAAAAGGTTATAAAAGCGAGGAAGACCTAATTACCACTATGCCAGCAGTGGCAGGGGAGTTAGGGCCTCCCTTGCTTTTCTTGTCTTTTTGCGTATCACATGATTTCTAGAGCTCGTTTATAAGCTTTCACCAGATATGATGCCGATATATGATGATGAAGGTATATGGCAGGGGGGTTGGAGTGAGCCTTCAGTCGAACAGGTATTCGAGTATCTCGTTGAGTCGGGCCCGTACGTTCCGTAGGTCGATTTCGTTGATCTCTCCAGACTTGTGATGGGCCATCCATCTCCGCATCTCGTTGAGTGCTTCGAGCCGGGCCATGGTCATCTGGTCGAGATCGGCCTTGTCCTCCAGCTCGTTCACCAGGTCGAGGTATTCGTTGTAGTGGCCGCCTTTCTTCTCCTCGTCAATGACGTCCCGGCCTACTTCTTTCTGGAGGTAGGCGATGATGGTCCATTCGATCCCGTGGATGTATGAGGCCAGGGCCGGCAGGAACAGGTCGAGCTCGAAGCAGTAGTCGGCCTCTCGGATGTGGCGAATTGCTCGCTCGCCGTAATCGATTGAAGAGAGGTTCTCACGTCGATTCTTTTTTAGTATAGGTGAGAGGTCACGGTTCCAGTCTGCTATCTCCATCATTAGGGAGAGGGACTTGTAATTGTCCGTATTAGGTACGTGCTCTCCATAATTTTCGATCAGTTCCTCGACGTCTTCGTTCTCATTCATATACTTGGCAATACCTTTCTCTGGATCTGATTCTAGTATCTGCTCGACCTCATATGCAAGCTTGCTGATCTCGGATGAGCGGTATAGCTTGCAGGCTTTTTCGTCGGAGCACCATGTGGTCGCGATCGGTGTCACTATCTTTTTCAGCATCTCTGATTCCTGGAAGGACTGGAAATTAAAAGGAGGAGTTTCCTTAACAGTGTCTACAAGCAGGTTCTGGGATGTTGGATAGATAATAGGGAGATCTAAAACGACCGAAAAGTCGTGTTCGTGTAAGAATTCACTGTACCGTTTACGGTCCATCTTCGACGCTATCCATTTGTCACCTCCGTCTTCGTCCGGTCCTACGTAGTTTACATTGAATTCGAGATTGACTGGGTCTATACTGATGTCAGTGTTGACCATGTCTGTCTCTGATTTTTCTCCGTCTTTAATCTCGAATATTTCCGTTTTGAAGTTGTGGTCGAGAGCGGCGTTCATCTTGTACTATTAGTCTCAAGTACGGACATTAGTGTTTCCGGAAAGAAGTCAGCGGTAGGCCAGTTTCCGGACTTTGGCGGGTAGTTCGTCGGCCTCGATTAGTTCGTATGCGTCGAGCGGTGTCACC
The DNA here is from genome assembly GCA_046097085.1 of Haloferacaceae archaeon 50. Classification (GTDB taxonomy): domain Archaea; phylum Halobacteriota; class Halobacteria; order Halobacteriales; family Haloferacaceae. Next base: position 99,727 of record CP175571.1, read on the forward strand.
AGGAGTTGTTTGCTGTTTTGTTTCCAGATGGCCATGTAGTCTTGCAGTAGTTCGTAGTCGGTGAGTCGGTAGAATTCGTCACGGGCCTCGTTGTAGATGAGCAAGGGCTTGGTGTCGAGGTCGTCGCGGGCGTGGTGCCGCCACACGGTTTTGTAGATGCGTTTGTTGATGCTGATGCCGGGCCGGGATAGCTGGTTGTTTTGGAGTTCTTGGGGCCAGTGGAACTCTCCGGCTTTTCGGAAGTAGTCATCTGTCAGTTTGAAGCCGAGGCAGTCTTTGAATTCGACTACTCGTTGGCCGTCGCAGGTGAAGGCGGACGGGTAGCTTGATTGGCCGATCTGGTCCCGCATACTGTAGTTTTGTTGAACCAGTTTATATTGGTTCGACCAGAGCCGAACTGGTTGCTTCTTTTCGGGCCTTTCATGGCAAGCGTTCTTGTCGCTGTTTCCGTGATTGTTACGACAAGAAGATTTCAGTGACTGGAGTGTGCTGACGACTTGGCTGTTCATCTCTCGGAGGATCAGAGCTGAAGGAACGGAGAGCCCAGTCTTTTTTGTTGGGAATCGGGTTTTAGCCCTGTGACCGGCGGATGACGTCGGCCACTTCCTGATAGTTCGGAACGGAACTGATGGTTATCTCGTCGACGCCGGTGTCGAGCGTGATGGTGCCAACGTTGAAGAACTTCTCTCCAAGACTCTGATTCGTCTTGACACGGGTAACTTGGGCCAGCTGGAACTCTTCCGTGGTCGAGGAGATCCGGCCGGTGTGCTTGATGAGGCGGGTTTCGGTGATTTCGTATCGGATGCCGCGGCGACGCCACCAGACGTAGGGCAGGGCCAGTCCGAGGGTGAGTGCGAGGGTCCAGAACCATGCAGCCCACGAGGGCCGGAATTCGTAGATAGTTTCTTCGTCCATCTAATGCTTCTGTTCGACGGGTCTCCTGAAAAGTAGTTCTATTGAGAGAAATGATTGAGTTAAAGGAGAGGGGGAAGTCAGCTAACCATCCGTAGCAAAGCTCCGCATAGGAGGACGGTGCCGACTCCTATTGATCCCCAGAACCCGATACTGCCTAAGCCACTGTCTCCGCTACCAGTATTTTGCTGTATCTCGTTTTGCGGATCTCGATCGTTCTGTTGCTGAGACTTCTGATCTGACTGGCTCTGAGGTTCTTGAACTTGGATCGATAGCTGTTTTAAGGTATCACCGTAGACCAGTGCCATCTTTTGAGTCCCGGTATCTACAAGAGGTATCTCTACCTGACCCGACGAACCTAGCTGGTATGTCCCGTCTCCGTACTTAACCGCCACCTTGCTCACATCCGCGTTCTCGCTCTTCACTTGTACCACGGCCTTTCCGCCTCGAACGAAGTTTTGCTGGTTGTTAGCCGGATTCACCGTTACCTGGATAGTTACGTCCCCCGTACTGGAATTGTTAGTAGAGGCCTTGAGATCCTTTATCGTGGATTGGAGTTGCTTGATTTGCTTGTTCTTCCGTTCGAGTTTAGATTTGAGTTTGCTTATGTTCTCGCTGGAGCCGGTTCCCTCGAAGGTGGCTGGTTTCTGATCGTTTTTCTTGATTTTCAGTTTCCACTGGTAAGGGAGTTCAGCAGTTTCTCCAAGATCTTGGATCTCTATGCAGTGAGTTCCATCTTGTTCAGCGTAGAGTTTGAATGAGGTCGTAGAGGGGCCTTCAGATGGTTCGATAGACCCTGATGACTCTCCACTTTCGTATCTGTACGTGTTATCTGCACCTCTACCAACTATATGCATGTCTCCTTCTTCCTTTGGGAGAGCTAATGAGATAGTGAGGAACTCTCCTTTGTCTAGCCGGAATTTCACAAGGTCTTGATCCTCAGGTGAGTCAATAGAGCCGACGTATTCTCCCGAAGGACTCTGTATCTCTGCGTATCTGCACATTTCCGGCCATTTGTCGTCTGAGGCGGTGGCTGGCTGGGCTGCAAACCCGATACTTGTGACAACCATCAGTGTTATCAGTATAGTAACTGTACGCATACGGAATTATCTTATTTCAGGAAAGGGCATAGCTCTAATTCTTGCTTTCCAACAAGAGATGAAAGAAATTTTATTTCGTGGTGGGGAAATAGACAAAAATAAGTGGTAACAATTGGCAAACTCAGTCTTGGGTCTGCGGTGGGTCCAGCAAGAGTTCCTGGGCCACTCCGGCGATCAACGAGACTCGGTGGCCGGGCGGCATCTCCATGTATTTCCGGCGGTAGCTGGAGAACGTGGAGGTGCTGAGGCCGCTGTGTTTGTCGGGGTTGCTCATGAGCCGGTAGTACACGAATTTCTTGGCGGTTTCCTCTGTCATTTCGTAGTAGCGGCAGAGTTCGTCGAGGGAATGGAGCTGCCGGTCAACGTGTTTCAGTATGAGGCCCGGGGCTGTGGAGGCGATCCAGAGGCCTCGTTCACCGGGCGTCATCTGCATGTATTTGCTGCGGTACATGGAGAACTCGTTGCTGTGGCGACCGCTTTGTTTGTCAGGCCTGCTCATCAGCCGGTAGTAGATGAAGTCTTCTGCCATGCCGGGTTCCATGTTGTACCGTTCGCAGAGTTCGTGGAGGGACTGGGCCTCTTGTTCTGTTTCTTGGGTCACTGCTGGTTGTCACCTCCATTGGATCCATGCTTGATGATGTTCGGGGCTTCGAACTGGTTTTCTAACCGGAAGCAGTCCTGATGTTCATCGTCGCCGTGAATGATATGGCTGATTTCCTCAGAATGTTCGGCACTGCTTGTAGCGAGTACAGCTATACCTGCTTCTTCGACGTCTTCCTTCTCAACTATCTCGATCAGTACGAAATCTTTGTAGTCGTCCTTTTGTCGTTCGATCCAGCCATAGATTCTGAGAAGTGTTCGGCCACCGTCTATCTTCCATTCGATACCTCGATCCCATTCGACGAACGGAAGATCGGTCATTACGTCCTCTACGATAGAGTTGAACTGTTCATCCGTCAGAGTCACTGGTCGATCACCTCGCGGCCCATTGCGTCGACGAGTTCTGCTTCGGGGCCGGTTTCGTCGTAGAGTGCTGCTCCGCATCCGGGGCAGAACATGGCGTGTACTGGTTTGGCCATGAAATTGGTGTTGCAGCACGTGGACCGCCAGACGGGTTGTAGGTCCTTGGCCGAGTAGAGATGGTCTCCTTCTTCGAGTTCTGGTCGTTCTGGTTTGGTGTAGTAGTCGACAAGGATGTCGCAGTTCGGTGTGCCGTCGTCGTTCAGGATGACTTGGGCCGCAGGTGTTAGTTCGTTAGTCATTGTCTATCATTTGCTCCGTAGTAGATGTCTATTGGAAAGATGGGAGGGCCGTGGGTGGTGCATACCCACATCATAGTCGGGCCTCCCTGTTGTGTTGTCGGCATTCGTCGCTGCAGTATTTTCCTTCGCAAAAGCTGTCGCAGGGGCCTTCACACTGGGTGATGACGCCGTCGGTTTCTTTTTCGTTGCTGCTGGTTTCTGATTCTGCTTTGGTGAGGTGATCGGGGATGTCGGCCTCGTCGTTGTAACTGTATATTTTATGCTCTTCTGGATTTTCGCAGTGGTTGCTGATGGAGGCTGTTTCGGTGTAGAGGCCGCAGTCGAAGCAGGCCTTGAAGGCTGATTTTTTCCAGTTAGTCACTACTGGCTTACCTCGTCTCGGTAGGTGTTGAAGAGTTGTTGGACGGATTCTATGTCTGCTTCGTGTTCGGCCTCTTCGTTGATTTTGTCTACGAGTGCGTCGAGTTCTACGTCGACGAGGTGTACGAGGTTGCGGTAGCGTTCGCCTTCGTATTCGATCTTCTCGTCGTTGCTCACTATCGGGCCGCACCTCCGTATCTTGCTCGTCGTGCGGATTCTGCTCGGTGTTTGCAGTTGATTGAGCAGTGGTGGTTGTCCTCGAAGTTTTCTCGTTTGTCCTCGAGGCCGCAGACTCGGCACTCTCTTTTTGTTTGTGGGTGGATTTTGTTGGGTTGTATTCTGAATTCTTTGTGTTGCGGTGTGTTTGTGAGTAATGGCAACATTGTTTGTTATCCTCTATCAAAGATATGGCACTGGTCTTTTATATAATCTTTGTTAGGAGCGACAAAAAGAAGAAAAGGGAGATAGGCCGGAGGAGTTTACTCTCGGTACTCGGCCAAGTGCTTCAGAGCCTCATCCTCGATATCGAATTCTTGGCCGCACTCGCACTCGAATTCTACACCGTCTCCTACTGAGGGCTTGGGCCACGTCTCCCTGATCCGGCCGGGCCGTAGCTGGCCATCCTCGTACCGCATCGCCTCCTCGACGAGTTGATGGCTGTACCTCCAGACTCGGTGAACGACTACTTCGATCACGGGCTGCTCACCTCGTAGCTGTTCTCGGCCAGTAGCCGGGCGAAACAGGTAGGGCAGTTACCGTGGTCTTCACGGCGATCCGGTGTGTGTTCCGCTATCTCTTTCTCGGCCTGCTCCCGTGTTTCGGCCATCCAGTAGGTCGTGGAGGTTCTGTAGTTACAGCATCCGGCCTTGACTTGATTTTCGTGGTGGAACTCGTAAACCTTCACTCCTCGGCCACCTGCTCCGTGTTCTTGGCGTAGTCGTAGAAGATTTGAGCATGACCGAGTATTTCCCGGGCCTTCTCAGGACGGGAAAGACCCGAACTAAGTGTATCATCGATATCTTCCCGGAGTTTTTCGTACTCGTCTGGAAAGGCCTGCTCGTACGGGTTGTCCTCCAAGCCGCCGGTTAACTCACTCATAGGCCGCCACCAGTTCCTGAATCCTCTCGGTCAACTCTTCAGGGATTTCGATGCGGAGGTCTACACCTTCATTGCCGTACATCAGGATCGACTCTTCCGGTTTGAGGGTTGCTTGGTAGTGGCCGCCCCACCAGAAATTGATTCCGAAGCCTTGCTCTGTCTCTGTCCGTGTGAAGCAGATGAGGGCACGGCCATGGTCGTCCGTGTATTCGATCCGGCCATGACCGTTCTGTTGCTCTACGTTGTACTTCTCCTCAGTCACTCCGTATCCGCCTCGTCCAGATGCTCGTACGCTCGATCCTTGCTAACAAACCCCTCGACGCAGCTACAACCTGCCTCGATGAATTGCTCTTGTTTGAACTGGCTGGTTTCTTTGGTTGTGCCGTCAGGGCCGACGGTTTTCTTTCTGCTGCCGGATTCCAGCACGGTAAGTTCGTGGTCGGTCATTGCTTATGACCTCCACACTTGGTTGCCGAACTTTTCTCCGGCTTTTTCTATGTTTCCGTACTCGGCCTGATTGAGGTATGCATCGTCCTGTTTCCACTTCGTACCGTTGTAGAACAGGTATGGGATTCTCCACTTGTGATCATCTCTATACTGGTCATTGTTTTCGATGTTCTCGGCTTTATTCTTCATGTACCAGTGGATGGCCATTCAGAAAGTCACCTCGTCGAAGGCCTCATCGATCTCGTCGTGGCTGAAACCCATCAACCGCATGAGGGCGATGTTTTTGTCACCGCCGTATAGATCGGCGAGTTGGAGGAGTACCTGTTCCGCGTCACCGGTTTCCGTGATGTTGAGGAAGTTAGGCAGTTCCTCGACCGGTAGAGGAGAAGAAGAGGAGGTCATCCGTATAGCACCTCGTTCTCCTCTTCTTCTGGGTTTGGGTCGGCCATACTCTCTGGTTCGGGTTCTTCTTCGGTCTCGCCGCTGTCTTCTTTTTGGAATCGGCCTCGGTCGAACTTGTTTCCGTTCTCGTCGATTCGTGGTGCAATGACTACCTTGCCACAGGTTTCTCGGTCGTCTTCTTCTGAAGGGTATAGGTCGGCCAAGGCTGGTTTATCTGTTTGAATGTGTAGGTCGAGAGATTTGGCCTTTGAGCCTTTGGCGAGTTCGACTAATCGCTTGAGTTCGGAGAGCGACAGACTGACGTGCTGAACTCGGTCATCGTTGTAGAGGTTAGCCGGGTCGAGTGTGACGGTGTTGTCTCCGAATTTGTTCAACTGCTTGGCCATGCGTTTTGTATCCTTGATGTTCTCCACGTCTCGTATTGCGGCCACGCAGTTCCCGGTTGCCGTCCATTCCTTGGAGGAATCAGAAGAGGAGGAGGCCGACATTATGCCTCCGCCTCCTCGTTTTCTTTTGCCGTGTATCCCTGTTTCTGAATGTTCTTGCTCCATGTTTCGACAAAGTTGGCTACTCCTTCAAGACCGTCCTCGTCGTGTTTGTGGATGCCGGGGTGTTGTGTGTATCTAACGGGTGTCCATTCTCCGTTAGATACGTTGAAGACTATTTCTGGGTCGCTTATGAGGTCGCCACGTTGCTTGTAGTAGTGGCCGACGCTGACCCTGTTTTCTCCTATCTTCTCGATAACTAAGTCCATTCCTATGGAGGCCTCGGCTTCGTAGACTTCTCCCATGTCCATATCTTCTACTGTTTCGATGCCGTGTGCTGACAGTATTTGTTTGGCGGCCTTCACTAATTGGCCACCTCGTTTTGTCTTTCTCTGAGGATTGTGTGGGCGTGTCGTTCGGCCTGTCTGTCTGAGAACTCTGGTTCTTCTCTTAGAATCTGTTTTTTGAGTTCTTCTATTTCTGTTGTGTCGGGTTTGTACTGGTTTGGATTTGTTCCGATGTTCTGTAGGTGTGGGTGTTTTTCCATTGGTCTTTCTACCTTTCAGGACAAGTCTAGCACTAGACTCTTTTAAAGGTCTAGCAAAGTTATAGACAGGACTAGTTATAAAAGAGTTGTCTATAAATGTAGTAGTAGAAGGTGGAAACATGATGAGAATCGGACAATCAACAAACAAAGTAACAAAAGGCCTACTTGCAGGCCTCGGAACAGCCGCAAGAATAGTATTCGCCGCCCAAAACCTCCAAGCAAACATAACTGGATTCACCGCCGAGATAATAGGTCAGATACCGCTCGGGTTCTTCACGGCTGTCGGCGGTGCTACAACCGTCGGAGTACTGGCCGCCCTGCTCTGGCGGTTCTAAAAACCTCCTCTCCTCTGTCCGGGCCTCGGGTAACTCCCTGCCTCTGGCTATTTCCCTATGACAACCGAACAACTACCTTATGGACGAAACAAAGCAGATCAAGAGCTAAAACAAATTATCGAGCAGATGGACGACAATGAAACCCATGCCCTTAAATTCGGGATGCTACCTGCTCAACTGGAAGACAAAAATATGAGTAATAAAGACGTGGCCCGGATGATGAAGCTCAACCCGGAAGGTCATTTTTAGAGGTGTATGCAATGACAGAACGCTACCAAATTTTCGAGACTGAATCATCCGACGAAGACGGCCTAAAGATCAGAATGCACGGCAATCCTATACTCGCTAAAAGCCAGAAAGAAGCAATAAAAATGCACATCCTACGACGCGATGACCGGGAAATAAACCCTGAAAAAGTAGAGCAGACTAATGGTATGGAAGGAATGCACTATCTCGCCATCCCTGTATCAGAAACCCAGTGGTTCGGCCATCCTGAAAACCCGGCAATCCACGAAATCCTTGGCCGATAACCAGTGAATGAATCCGCCGTCAAGGCCCTGATCCGGATGGGTTGTATCGTGCAGAAGGATGCGGCCGAACAACTCGAAGACAGAGACATAGACCGAATCGAATCACTGGATACTCCGCCTATGTATCTAACCGAAGAAGTACTTGGAACGCTTAGAGGCGAACATCGAGTAATCGAATTAGAATGGCTCGAAGTCAAATTCACAAGTTAAGTACCGGAGTTCATCGGGACAGACATGGAAACCTACGGCCCATTCAATGAAGGCGACACCGCCACACTTCCAGAAGACAACGCAGAAATCCTGATAAACCGTGGTAACGCCAAGAGGAAAGTCTTGGAGTACATGGAGGAGGAGATGGACTGCATCAGAGATGACTACAGCCTGTACCTCAACGATTTACTGGCTGACCACCGACTCAAGGAACTCTGGGAGAAATACAGCAAGGCCTGCGACAAAATCAAGTACGGAACAAAGATAAGCGAACTATCCGAAGACATGCAATGGCTGGTGCAGAGCGGCCGCAACTTCGGACAAAGAGAAGGCCCAACCCTTTACGCAAAGATCGGAGAAGAGATACATGGATCATAGCGTCCGGGTGCTTCTTCAGACCTCGACCACCCTTTTTCTTCTTAATTCTGCTAACCGACTTACGAAATAGAATCTGCCTTCTCACGGAGAACTCGACCATTATATACTCAACCATCCAACTAATTCCGTTACACCGCTATTACTGTAACGTTAATCTCATACTCTCAACACTCACGAAGAAAGAACAATTCCTATCAGAGACCTAAAGAAACGTATAGCAGCCACCACCAGCGAATCTAACCCAGAGTCAACAACCGGCCGCTCGCCCGGACTGATGCCGAAGAAAACCGCGGTCAACCAACAGTAAAAGAACTGAGAAAAAAATAGGTGATCCAGCTGCTAGCCCTCGACCACTTCTTACTTCCTGAGTTCTCAGTCTGACACCTAGCCCCTGACAATCTGGGTTTCCTACCCCGCGAACTCACGACCCCGCTGACCGCTCTGATATCAACTCGCACGCAACCAAGACCAGCGGAGAAAATCCGGACCGGTGTTTCTCTCAACCCCCGACCCTTTCCAATACCCGGCCAACCCCCGGTCAACCACCCCACGTCTACCGACCCCCGAAACACCTGTACACACCGTGCTCACCGTGTTCTACACCCGAAAACCAGTCAACAGTACACCCCGGGCAGTACACCCTCCTCTACCGATGCAAAACACCCCGTCTACCGGGGGCCGTCTACCGCCAAAACACCCGCCTCTCAACTCGTCCTCAGCCCAGCTGGACAACTACTACTTTGGCTCTATCTTCCGACCTGATCGAGCAAGGCCCAGAAACTCTCATTGACCCTGTCCCAACTGACCCAGACTATTCTCCCGAGATCCACCAGTACCAAGGCCCCAGTAGAAACTGTAACCGGAAAATCAGGTAGGTACGTCACACGGTAACAAGAACCTATGCGGGTCAATCCTGCTCAAAGCCTTTAGAATCCGGCCCGGAAACACAGTTTCTATAACTACGTGCATATTCTCGAAGAAAAGAACTCTGAAAGTTAATCCTCTCAGTTTGAGGGCGGACCCATCTGTTTACTTCTGGCCGAGTAAATTGGACCCTGTTAAGTACTCTCAACCGCCCATACTATCGTTCTTCAAATGTATATAGAACTGAAATCAATCGACGGAACCCCTATACAGTCGCGTCCGCTTACGTTAACGCAGGGCAAGGAACGAAACCGGGCTTTTGCCTGTTCAACTGACCGGAAAAAAAACCTGCTCTGAGATAACCCGCTCTGCATGTCAGGCCAAACCCTCGAAGAAAAGGCCGCAGTATGGATAGTAAGGTTAGTCAAATTCATCGTCGGCACCTACGTCATCGTCGGCCTCTCGATAAGCTACTCCGTCACGTTCGACCCTCTACCGCATACCTTGTTCTACGGAGCCTCAGCGATCTCGAAGCTGGTCGGGATGATGGGGATTTTCGCAGTCTGGATAGGGTTCGGACTCGTCTGCACATTCCCCTTCATACCAGAAGGCGACACTGAGCCTGATATCAAGGAAGACGACGAAGACGAGGAAGAAGACGTGACCACTGAACCACCGTCAGATACAGGGCCGGAACCAGATCAGGGCCTCACATACACGCCTGACCCAGAACCCAAAATCGAGGAAACCCACTACGACAACAGATGGGATGTTATAGCGGCCTGCATGGAACGCTTGGAGATGAAGCACTTGACCGGGAAACAACTCAGCCGATTATACGACCAGATCAAAACGGTCCGTGGCTACATGTTCAACAAAAACTCGGAGGTAGCTTTTGACATCAGGGTTAACGGTTTCACGGCTAATATCTCCCCTTCCTCATCGTTCGGAAGGATAACGATATGCAAACCAGACGAAGTGATATACGCACGGCAAGAACCGGAAGCAGAGCTTGGTGTCGAGCTCGAAGTCAAGGAACCATACGCCCTCGGCTATCCGGACGACCTACCTGAAACGACCCGGATCAAACCGGCGTACTATCTGGAAATCGATTCCAGTATCTTGCTCGACGAATTCGAGCCACTGGCCCGGGAGATCGAAGAACGGGCCGGCTACCCGGACTGGGTGAAATACGCGGTCGAGCTTCATCGATACGTTGCCGCTGAAATAGAGACCCGGCCGGACAAACCGGACCCGGATAAAGTTCAAGATCCGAGAAAGATGGTCGAATACAGGGCCGGAGATATTGGCAGCCAAGTCACGCTACTGGCTTCTCTCTACAAGGCGGTCGGCATCCCGGCTAAAGTCGTTATCAGTCATGGTGAGAATCTTGACCACGACTGGCGGCCAGTTCTCTTCATCAAAACCCCGGAGATCCCGGAAGAGATAGTTATCGAAAAAATCCACGAGTACTACACTGAACAGTTTGGCTATGAAAATGAAGATATGAGGCCTATCTGCGGTCACGACTCTGATCTCCATTCGGGAGTCGATGCGAACTGGATACTGGCTGATCCAGAGACAGCAGCAATCGGTGAAAACCCGCCGTCGATAAATCAGCCGGATACGAGTGATCAGAGATGCATCACGGTTGACGGTCTTTACCAGGTTGAGGAACACCAGTACATACTATGACCGACCTCGAGTTCAACAACGACGACGAAGATGGACCAGACCTGAAGTACAGCTTCCCGAACTTCAGTTACTGGAGTGAGCCAGAAGTTGGTGTTGACTTACCGGAGAAGCCGCCGGAAGTCGACCACAAGCTTGACCCGGGGAAGGCCGAGCAGGAAAGCCGTCGACAGATCGAGGAGATGATAGGCGACCAGTTTTTCAGTTCCGGCGGGTTCGACCCGTCGCACAACAAGGCCTCGACACAGCAGTCCCGTTCTGGGTCTGCCGACAAACCAAGTAACCCAGCTGGCTCTGACTCGGTGCAGATAGGTGAGGACCAGAGTAGTGGCCACGTTCCGGACGATGAGGATTTCGAGGAACGGATGAGTATCATCGACGAGGAAGCCGGCCCTCAGCAAGAAGACAGTCGAGAGAGCAGGCCGGAGGAATCAGCGGAAGAGGAAAACTTGGACGGAGAAGAGACAGATGACGATGACCGGGTAGAGCAGATCATCGATGCCAGAGATAATCTGCTGAGGGCGAAAAAGCATAGCAGCAGCGAGGTGGCGGCCGGCCTTGATCAAACGCTGAAGGAACTGGATTCGATGCTCGAGGATTACGGCGTCGAAGAGATCAGTCCTGAGCCCGGCGACGAGTTCGACCCGTACCGGCATAAAGCAGTGAAGGAAACGGATGACGGTCAGGCCGAAGGCACGATAGTAGAAGTAGTCCGGCCAGGATACGAAGATGCTGATTATATCCTCTATGAGGCCGAGGTCGTGGTCCAAGCTTAGAACCGTCGGTCGAGTTCTTCGAGGAGTTCGAGCACTTCTTTCCCGGTACGGCGGAACGAGTCCTGTTTTTCTTCGGTGTCGGCCTGCCGCATGTCCTTGTAGAGGTCGTCGATGTGGTTGTCGAGAGCGAGTTTCAGCTGCTTAATTTGCAGCGGAGACAGTTCGAGAACTACTAGGAGTTTCCGCTGCTTCTCTTCGCTGTTTGATTCCATAAGTCGATCTCCTCAATTACTGTAGATGGGTGTAGAGCTTTTTTCACGGTTATGATAGAGTATTGATATGCGAAGCATTTTTCACGGCGTCTCAATTATGGAACGGTAGGCCTAAGTATGGGCAATCGACCCAGTAAAAATTTCACGGCCAAGGGGAAGCAACTCGGGAAACAGACGGGCCGGAAAGCAGGCCGGAAAGCGAAGAAGACGGGGAAGAAGCTGAGTGACAAGGTCCTCGGCTTCCTGAAGAAAATCCTGTTCCAGAAACCGGTTAACTACGTCAAAGTCGCCGCGAAGAACCAGTACCTCAAAGTCAAAAACAAGACCGTCGACTTGGTGACGCCGGACCAAGTTCCGAAGAAGCACCGGACGGATAACGGCCGGCAGCAGGTAGACGACAAACGAGAAAACGGCTGGAGACGCAGCGGTCGGCATAGCAAAGGACGTCGATCGAAGAAGAACAGGCCGAAGAACTTTGACCGGAAAAAGGACCGGCAGCGGCAGAACAAACGTAAGCGGAAACCGCAGGGCCAACCACGGCTGAACGGGGAGATGATGAAGCAGGGCCGTGAATCCACGTTGAAAGGGTTGACTAACGAGGAGACGGCCCGTCGAGCGAACAAGTACGATAAGGCCCGGCAGGACGTGTTACAGAACCCGCAGCTGATCGGTGCGAACAGTGAGTGGGAGGCCAAGCTCAAACTGAAGCTGGCCCGCGGCGAAGACATACAGGCAGAGATCGACTCTAACTCGAAGATCAGTGAGGCTCAGGTCGCGAAGATTCTGGGGAACGAGTGGATGGCCCGCTGGGGGTACAATCAGCACGGCGATGAACTGACGGACAAGCTTTCGGACAAGTCCGGTAAAGACGAGGGCGGCGACGGCAAAAGCGGGAAGAAAGGCAAGGGCAAGAAGCGTGGCGATGGTAAAGGCCAAGAACAGGGCCGTAGCCAGTCTGGGGACGGCGGTGTTCCGAATACGGAGCCGGCTAATGACTGGGGGATGGAGGATTTGATCGGCCGGAGGTCCGGTGAGCCGTTGAACGGTGCGGGGAAAGGCTCGATCGATACGGATGCCGGGGAAACCGATATCGACGTGGTCAGTCCTGGCGGAAAATCCAGTAGCTCGGGTAGCGGAAGCAGTAGTGGGAGCAGCGGCGGAGGTGAATCAGGGTCCGGGTTGGCCGCATCCAGTGGTGACGGCCTCGCAAGCTCCCCCGGCCTCGGTAACGGTAGCGGGGGTAGTTCGGAATGAGTGCAGAGAACCATTTCGAGGACCTTCGGCAGGAAATCGACGAGCAAGGCGTGGTCGGGCCGATGGATGAACAGAGCACCACCCAGCTTGAGTTCCATGAAGAACCCGGCGGCGGTGTCGACGGAGCCGATCTCTACACTCAGAAACTGACGGAGTTCCGGCCGTGCAGCCATTCTGACGGTGTGCAGCAGCCGCGTGATCTCCGCGAGACATGGGTCAAGGGTAACAAGCAGTTCGACTTTGAGATCCGTGTAAGGCCTGTCTGCCCCAGCTGTGAGACGTTGATGGGTGTCGGAGACTTGCCCGACCACTTGATGGGGCAGTGCTTCGCCTGCGGAATCAACACCTGCCCGATCTGCCTCAACGAATGCGTGGCCTGCGGCAAGATGATGTGCAATCATCACAGCCTCGGGCACGGTATCGAGGGCGGGCCGTTCTGCCCCGGCTGCTTACAGCATGTTCTCCGGGAGAAAGCGTGGCAACGCCAGTTGCAGGCCTATAACGTTGCTCTGGACGAGCTTGAATTGCAGATGGATCACCGGGAGGTGATGGAGCAGATCCGGCGGGGAGATGAACTGGCCCGGATGCAAGAGGTTCTGGAGTACTACAAGCATCAGTCGGAGCTCGAGGCTGAGGAGATACAGTCGTGGCGTGAGGCCATGATGGAGAAGTACCAGTTCGACCGGGAGCTGGAGCAGCAGGAACGCGAAAGTCAGCGGGAGTTCGACTTCAAGTACGAGGAGCAGCGGGTGAAGGAGAAAGGCCTCGACTTGGAGCATGAGCGGAAGCTAGAGGAGCAGGATATCGAACGGGAGAAGATCCAGAAGAAGCACGAACGGGAAACCTTCAGCAACGAGACGGAACGATTGAAGGCCAATCAGAAGCACGAGCGGAAGACGTACAGCAATGAGACAGACCGGTTGAAGACTGAGTACGAGCATGAGCGGAAGGACAAGAAGATAGACAACGAGCACCAGGAGAAGATGTTCAGCAACCGGACCGACCGAGAGAAGGTTCGGCGGGAGGACGACCGGAAACACAAGGAACTCGACCAGAAGCATGAACGGGAGACGTACAGCAACAAGACCGACCGCATCAAGGCCGAGCAGAAGCACAGCCGGGAAACATCGAAGATAGAGAACAAGGACGAGCGGGAGCACAAGAAACTCGACAACAAGCACGAGATCCAGAAGCGGCAGGAAAAACGGAAAGATCAGAAGCAGGCCTTGAAGCTGAAGATGATGCGGAAACGTCTGAAGGAAAAAGGGTTCAAACGGAAGCAGGGAGGTGGTCGACGTCGCCGGAAGCCTCGGAGACGGAAGCCGAAGCGAGGCCGCGACCGAGGCTGGGAGAGACGGAGAAGGCCTAAGAGGAAGATTCCGATAGAGATAGAATAGCATGGAGGTGCATCCTGTCGGAGCGACACAGGTCGATCCCCGGACCTACTTTTTCTGGCATCCGGACAGCAACGCCACCGTCGAACTCACAACGCTCAGCGAACACGCCCTGTTGGTGACCGCGACGAAGCACTACCGGTTACTGAAGCAGTCGGAGAAAGGCCGGACGGAGACACAGAAGCTGCACCAGTTGAACGACTACCTCGCGGACAAGTTCAACCAGTTCCAGATCACGTTGGACTACACGGATACGGCCGCAGTCGAACCTACCGGCGTCACCGACGAGTTACGGGAGGCGGTGGAGACAGGTGACGAACTCAAGCAGCGGAACTCGGAGCTCCGTGAAAGCATCCAGACGCTGAAGACGCAGGCCCGGCACGGGTTGGAGCAGTTCCAGGACCACATCGAATCCCAGTTGGCCGGGAAGCAGGAAGAAGTCGAGGCCAACGAGGAACAGTTAGAACAGGTCAACGAGTTCATAGAGGAGCGTTTGCAGGCACGGAATCAGTGGCGGCAGAACGGTGTGTCGATGGCGTTCACGTTCTCGTTCTCCGCCGACCCGTTGATCTGCAGTCTGGGTGAGGCTGAGGAGGTCATCCAGAACCAGATAGATGAAGCGTTGTCGCTGCACCATCACGAAGTCGAGAACACGCTGGTCCGGGGCAACTTCCGTCTGTACGTCGAGGAACTGGAAGAGCCACGAGTGTTTCACCGATTGGAACACTCGGCCCTGTTGAACCCAGATGCGTTCGAGGACCTCACCGACCGGCACCCAGACTTGGAAGAGGTACTGCACGGGTTGAAGCAGGAAACGGTCAACCAGTACCAGAGCTACGCACTGCGGGACGTCGAAACGTGGAACGGTGTGGAGCAGGTGCAGGAATCGACGCCGGCACAGGCCACGAACGCGTTGCTGAGTAACTTGGAGACGATACCTGAGACGTCGACGAATGTTCCGAACACTGGGCCGTGGATCGGGACCGTGACCGGGACGCAGAACGTGGTCGGGTTCGATCCCGCTGATAACGACAGCCATGGCATGGAGCATCTGTATATCGTCGGAGGCAGTGGCTCCGGGAAGACCTACCTGAAACGTGTTATCTTGGAGAACGTGGTGTCGCTGCAGTACAACGTGTTGTCGATCAGTCCGGACGACGGCGACACGCAGACTATCGGATTGAACCTGCCACGGCCCGGAAACGAGGATGGCCGCGGAATCGCCGCGGACCAGTACTACCCGGACCACGACGATTTACCAGACGTTCCAGACGACCTCACCGAGTTATTCACTGGTGTTAACGCATTGACTCTGTCCGGTCTCCCGCTGGACGAGAAGCGAGATATCGTTGACCGGATTTTCTCCGAGCTCGACGAACTTGGGAAACTATCCACCCCGCTGTTCGTATTCCTCGAGGAGGCCCACGAGTTCGGGGAGGGACAGGCACTGGAAGCTATCGAGAAGATCAGTCGGAAAGGCCGGAAGTTCGGGATCAACCTTGTCCTCGTAACGCAGTCCCCGACTGACTTCGCGTACGACGGTGCGAAAGTCCGGGAGCAGCTCAGCCACGTCTTTCTCGAAGGCCGGTACCACGCCTACGCGGACAACTACCTGTCGAAAGGTGCGAAACGGGTGAAGGCGTTGAACCGGGGAGAGGCCTTGTTCTTTGACTGGAACTACGAAGAAGCGATTGTGGATGTCCGGGAGCCGTTGACCCGTGTGGAGATACCGGACGACAACACGCATATCGACAAAGTTGTTCACCAGAGCCAGAAGCAGAGGCCGTCATTCAGTTCTGCCTCGGCCACGACTACCGAGGGCTCTGAGAACGGGGCAGCTTCGGTCTCAGCGGATTCGAACGGAGAGGTAGTGGATACAACGCAGTTGTCGCAGGAACAGCAGCACATCCTTGATACGGTCTCTGAGTACATTCGTGAAAGTGATGCTCCGCCATCCTACACGAAGACGATTAAAAACAGTGAGTTCGGGTCCGGCCGCGTGAAACGAGTTCTGAACGAGTTAGTGGAACTTGGAGCAGTGAAGGAAGCCGAGGGCAAGGTGAACGGGAACCCGGCGACCGTCTACCGGCCGGTCGGCAACATTGATCTCCCGGACGAGAACCGGGAGGACGACAAAGTCGAAGAAGAACAAGAACCGGAGTCACCGGAAAACCTAGGTGGTTCGAACACTAACGAAGAATCGGAGGCTGCCGCCAAACAAACCGACTTGGAATCAGAGGAGCAGGAGATACTGGACTGGATAGGCCAGTACCTCGCCCAGCACGACGAATACGACTACGTCACTGCGTCGAACACGCACCGTGACGGCCCTGCCAGCGTCGCCACCGCGAAAGACCGGCTGGAAATTCTGGTGGAGAAAGACGTCGTGGAGAAGGCAGAGATCGAACGGTCGCATAACAAGACCGCCGGATACAGACCAAAATGAGCAAACGACAACAAAAGCTGGACGAAATCCAGAAGCAGGTCGATGAGCTCCAAGACAAAGTCGAGTACATGAAAGACTACCAGGCCCGGGCACGGGAACATAGCCTGTCCGACGTCGAAGACAAAATCTGGTCGGAGAGCTACGAGTACCCATGGGCCTCGGAAGCGGTCAAAGCCTACGAGCATATTCGTAGAGAGATCAATTACGAAAAGACAGGGCCGCTACCCCGGAATCCGGTGGAACAATACGAACTTGGAAAGGGTGACTGTCAGGACCAGACCTTGATGCTGGCCACGATCTGGAATTCGCTGGAGTACGTCGGCCGGTCAGTGTCAGTGTCCCGTGAAAGTGCCGGGCACGTGTTGTTCGAAATCGGTCATATTGAGCACACAGATTCGTTGTCCTATGCTCTTGATGAGATTGCAGCCGCATACCAGTACGAGTACGGCCAGGACATCGGTGAGATTTACTACGAACAGGACTCTGATAATTCGGATAAGTACTGGATTGTGGCTGACCCGGTGCAGGGAGATTACATCGGTGATGCGTCTGAGCTAATCGACAAAGGATACATCGACGAAAGTTTCGGAAGCTGGCAGTGGAGCGACCTCAAGCAGTATCAAGAAATCTGGTAGCGAGAAGTAGCTACAGAAGACCACAGATATTCCTTTTAAGAGTTATTTCCGGCCGTCTTTACTGGTGACTCACCGATTTCCGACACGGAAACATACAGATTTGATTCAACCTATGAGTTAGAGAAAATCGCAGAAGACGACGTTCAAAAAGTCCACCGAGGCCAGATACATGGCTACGACGAAGAAAACGATGAATGGAACCGTTGGCCGTTTAGACAGGCCTTGTTCACTGAGGACGGCCGTATGGCCGGTGACGTATCCCGTAGCCAGGACTTCTACAACGTCATTCAGTACGACGATATCCTGAACGATACCGCTCAGGCCATTCGACGGAAGCAGAAGGATTACGACCTTGAAATCGAACAGGGGGAGGTAGATATCTCGGATAACTACCACAAGATGCGGGCTGAGACGATTCTCGGCGGCGACACCGACATCACGGTTGGTGACGACGACCGTATCAAGACCGGGTTGTTGGTTCGGAGCGGCCATTCAGGTTTCCACGGCCTCAAGGTCGAGCCGTCCGCTCTTAGAGAGATCTGCAGCAACGGAATGAAGGGCTGGGTAGCCGACCAGACCTACGAGCAGACGCACAGTGAACCGTATCAGCCAGAACTGGTGCAGCACGGCGTCGACGCCGTAGTGGAAGGCAGCGACCATTTAGAAGACCGGTTGCAGAAGGCGAAGGAGGAGAAACTGGTCGGCGGCAAACAGGAAGTCCGGTTGTTGATGCACGATCTCGGAATCGACCAGTACCTCGATACGCCGGTAGCCGATATCCCGCTCAGTATCGAAGACGAAACACCGGATGACGAGGTCTCATTGTATGATGCTTATCAGGCGGCGACACGGGCCCTGACGCATCACAGCCGTGGCGACATCAACGACCACAAGCTCGACCGGGCGTTTGATGAGGCCTCGAAGCTGTTGGAGACAGGGTACAATGAGTTGCCGGATGCGGAGCAGCTCGGAGAGAAAACCGTTGAGAAACGCCTTGACCAGCTGACCCGGAGCTCAGGTACGGACCGGTACTGGGAAGGCGAAGACGAGGACGTACGTGAACTGGCCGAACTCCACGGCCTCACAGCATAGAGAGGTGATACAGAGATGAGTAGACCGACACGGTATTTCTGGGAAGGCCGGGACGGCCAAGTACCGCAACAGTACGTCGACGAGGATGGGCCGGAGGAAGTCGATATCTTCCATCCGACCGAGGAGCTTGCGGAGAACTACTTCGAAGAAGAACTTGAACCGGAGTACACTGACGACGAACTCTCGAAGCTGACGATGTACGATACGAACGGCGAGAAAATCATGGAGGGGACGGACCTGATGACGGAGCAGGCCGGCCTCACAGACTGGTGACTGTCGATCGTTCTTAGAAAGGATGAGAAGTACCAAGAAGTCGGGGAGGACGAGCAGTACCTGTTCGGCCCGCCAGAGAAGTACGAGGCTATCCTCGACGATCTGCACGAGGCCTACCACGCCGTCGACGTAGCCGAGCAAACCGACGAAGTGGACCTGGATGAGGCGTTTGAAAAGCTGGAGGATGCCCGGGAGCAGGCCCGCGGCTACTACAACCCGGCCGAAGTGATGTGATCTCGCCGGTGGCCGATTCTTGGAGTGACGTCGAGGAGCTGATGACTGAGTACAACGAGGAGAAGGAGTTCGTGTATGAGGAGAAGCCGGCGTGGGTGTATCTCAGTGTACGGGTTGTCATCCAACCGGAGCTGAGAGCAGTGCGAACACGAACTGGAAGACGGCGTACAGGGCCTGAAGACTGAGCAGCAAAAGGGTTGAGACGAACCGGGCCAACGCCTTCTCCGGTTTGGTAGCTTTTCCCCGACGCCGCCGCATTACTACAAAAAAGAGAAAAAGTGGTTTATATAGGTGATTGGTATATTCCGTACTTGTTCTCGACGTTGCGGGCGTAGGCCGGGTTCTCGTCTCTGCAGTCATTGCAGATAAACAGGTATCCCTCATGCTGTTCGCCGTGCTTTTCCTCGAAACGTTCTCCGGCCGCTTCCTGATCCTTGAGACAGCCGACCATGTCCACGGTCATCGCTCCTTCAGGTGTTTCGCCGCAGATGTAGCATGTTAGCGGGCAGTCGGTGGTCATTCCTGCCCACCTTTCTTTTCTTCGTAGTTCTTCATCCACTGGGTTGCTTTTTCTTCGGCTTCTTCGATGGTTTCTGCGTTGTCTATGTCGTCTCCTTTTTCTGTTTCGATGAAGTAGTTGGAGTTTCGGCGGGGGTTTTCTTTGGCTTTTATGATCTCTACAGTTGTTTCACTGTTATTGTGGCTCCAGGATTGGATGATGCCGAGGTTGTTGGGGTTTGATGGTTTGCGGTCGATGTTTTGCGTCCAGTTTTGTGTTGTCATTCTGTTCACCTTCTATCCAACAATTGTCAACTATCTTTTATATACCTTTACATCATTTGTCAAGAAAAGAAAGGAGGATGAAAGTCTCTTCTTCAGTCTTCGCTATCCTCTCCGTAGTACTTCTGCTCGAACGCCGTCCAGCTCTTGCTGAACTCGTGGCCGTCAAACGCTTTCTTGAGGCCGCTGACCTGCTTCAAACGGATCACTTCGTCAAGCTCCATACCGAGCTCCTCTGAGATACGGTCATCGCTCCATCCCTTCTCGGCCAGTTCCACCACCAAGTTGCTCATATCCCGTATCTGGTGTGTGCCTCGGGCTCTGTTATGCCGGATGGTGCTACTCATACGTTCCTCACGCGGCTTGTCGATGACGGTGACCGGGATGAACCCGTTCAAACGGTTCCTGATATCGTGCTTCTCCTTCCCGACCAATGTACGGTGGAAGCCGTCGACGACCTCGAAATCCTGTTCGCCGGTACGGTACGTCACTATCGGCTGCGTGTAACCGTCCTCCTTGATCGACTTGTGCAGCAACTCCATCTCCGGCGAGGCGACCTCGTTCGGATTGTAGTCGTTGCCCTCGACGTTCTGCTGTTTGACCCATTGAACGCAGTCGATCGGTTCCTCGAACGGCGAGATGCTATGGACTTTCCGCCGTATCCTGTTCAGGAACGCGACCTTGTCATCGAAATCGTCGAGCGAATCGAAATGGGCCTCCAGTTCCTCGATCAGTTCATCCTCATTCATCCTCGGCCCACTCCTTCAGATGCTTATCGTCAGTCTCTGATTTTTGGACCAGTGAATCGCCGTACTGACTCCGCAGTTCTCGGAGCTTTTCTCGGCCGCCTTTGGTCTGGCTGAAGCCGAGGCGTTTCATCCAGAAATCGTTTCTCTCGATCGCCCACGCGATCCGTTCCCACGACGGGTATTTGTTCTTCGCCTTGTCCTCTGGATGACTGTCCGGGATATCCTCAAGGCCCATATCTTGAGTCCAGCCGGTTTCCTCGTACTCCGAGTCCTCATACCATTCCAGGAAGGTCTGTATCTTGTCGACGTAGTGATCGCGAAGTTCCGGGCAGTACAGGCCGACGCTTTCCAGGAGGAAGACGGCGTATTCCTGCCACGTCAAGTGGTCCGGTTTCTCAGATTCGATGTTACCGAGCAGACTGGTCCGGGCGTAGATGTTCCCGAAGTTGACGCCGCTAACCCTGTTGAGTACTTTCTCCCACGTCTCCGGTTCCAAGGCCCGGAACTGGTCGAGGCCGTTACGTTGGTCGTCGCCGTACGGCTGGCAGATCCTCTGGTCGCTGAGGGGGACGCCGTTCTTGTACATCTGCTCGTACACCTGATTATACGGCTTGTCGAAACGGGAGACGTACCCCCAAATGTCCTCGACGGTCCAATCGTAGATAGGATACGTGTTGTAGACGGGTATCGGCCGGTCTCCGAGCTTGACCTGCGTCGTCCAGCTCCGGCCTTTGTACCTGTTCTTGTCTTCGTTGACGAGTGTTCGGAACCGGTTCAGTGATTCGTTACTTCTGATCGCGATACCGGCCCCGGTCACACCGCCTTTCTCTTGGTTGAACCATTCTGCGAACAGGTCGATGAACTCCTCGAACTCCATCCCTTTCTCGAAGAAGTCGAACTCATGGTTGTCCTCAGATATGACGTAGTCGTGGGTTGGTAGTTCGCGGACCCATTTGTCCTGCTTCTTCTTGTTCCAGCACGTCCACTTCGGCT
>CP175572.1:0-89492 GCA_046097085.1 Haloferacaceae archaeon 50
CACGCACAGTCGCCGGACCGCCGATTATGCGCCGCTTATATCTTCGAAATTATGTGGCGGTATTATAAGCTCCGTGTGCCTCTCTTCCGTGAGAGGAGTTGGCATCGATGGGCGAACCCGCATCCGAACCCGACCGTCGCACCCCGACGGCACCAGGAGACGCTATGAGTAAGCATCTCGCGTCCGAGCGAACCGCCCCCGACGCCGGCGAGCGGCGCCGCGAGCGAGTCGCGGAGATAGTCGAGGAGGACGACCTGCCGCTGACGCTCGACACGCTGACCGAACGGGTCATCGAACGCGACCCGGAGGTGTCGGCGACGCCCGAGACGCGGTCGTCGCTCCACGAACGGCTCTATCTGCGGGATCTGCCGGCGCTCGAACGCGAGGGACGGCTCACGTTCGACATCGAGCGGGGGCTCGTGACGACCGGCGACCGGGCGTCCGCCGTCGCGGCCGTGGAGGCCGGTACGACCGACGACGGAGAGCGTGACGGCCGCGTCCCGGCCGACGACGGCGGTGACGGGACCGCGTGGCGCTACCTCGCCGCCACCGGCGTCGCCGTCGGCCTGTTCGCGCTCACGGTGCTCGAAGTGGGTGCGTTCGTGGCGATGTCGCCGACGCTAGTCGCCCTCGCCGCCGTCGGCCTGTTCGCCGGCCTCGCGCTCACCGAGGACGAGTGACGCCCGTTCGGCGGCTCGTCCCGTCGATGTCGCGTTTATTCCGGATTTAGGAAAATCATATTAATTCTTCGACGCCGGGTAGCTCCAGCCGTGAGCACCATCGCATCGCTTCGGATTCCGGCGACGGAGTTCGCGCTCGCCGAGGCGCTGGAGGCGGTTCCGGCGGCGGAGTTCGAGGTGGTTCCCGTCGCCGCCCACGGCTGTAGCCGGCCGATGCCGTTCGTGTGGGTGACGGGCGGCGACGACGCGGACGTGGACGCCGCCATCGCCGCCGACCCGAGCGTCGAGTCGGCCGAGCGGGTGTCGACGCTCGACTCGGGGTGGCTCTACCGGGTCACGTGGGGGGAGGCGGCCCGGTCGCTCGTGGACGCGCTGGTCGCCGAGGACGCCGTCGTGATGTCGGGGTTGGGACGGCGCGGCGAGTGGCACTTCCACGTGCTGTTCCCGTCGCGCGAGTCGCTCTCGGTGGCGTACGACGGGTTCGAGACCCGCGACGTGACGCTCCACGTCGAGAGCATCCACGAACTCGAAGAGCCGGCGCGCTACCGGCGCTACGGCCTGTCGGACGAACAGCACACCACGCTGGTTCGGGGGTACGAGGAGGGGTTCTACGACATCCCGCGCGAGATAGACACGAGCGACCTGTCGGCGGAACTGGGCATCACCCATCAGGCGCTGTCCGAGCGACTCCGGCGCGGCCACCGGACGCTCGTGAAGAACGCGCTCCTCGTCGGGTCCGACGGGCTGAAGTAGCGGCCGGACGGCCGCCGGCGTCCGGTCGCCCGTAACTCCCATCTCCGAGGAACGCCTCACCCGACCCATGGAGCGACTACCCACGGTGCTCGACATCCGCGACGACCTGCGCGCCGCGCGCGAGTCGGCCGACCGAGACGTCGGCGACGACGTGGAGGCGGTCATCGGACGCCTCGAAGAGTACACGGAGCGAGACAGGGGCGACCGGGAGGGCCTCCTCGACGACGTCGACAACCACCTCCTGCGCCTCCAAGAGCAGTCGTCGGACGAGAGCGCGGCCCAGCGGTTTCAGGCCGCGCGCAACCGTATCCACGTGTACCGCGACTCGCTCGGCGGCAGCACTGCCGGCGTCGCAGTCATCGACGCCTACCTCTCGACGGGCGGCGAGGACGACGCCGAACGGCACCTCGACGAACTGCGCGGCGACGACGTGACGGTCCACGCCACCGTCGTCAACGACGGCGAGGCGGGCGACGTGGTGGTCGAGGCGGAGTTCTACGACGAGGCCAACGAGCAGGTGGCGTCGACGGCGTCCGACCGGTTCGCGATGGACGCGAGCGGACAGCAGACGGTCGAACTGTCGACGTTCGTCCCGGAGAGCGCGGACTACTACACCGCGGTGGCCCGTGGCGTCGGGGCGTGAACCACACGCGGTCGGCGGGTCGGTAGCCGGCAGACCTATCTGCGGCTCTTTCGTAGCGCGTGACATGGCCGACGACGAGGGTCCCCTCCAGAAGGCGCGCGCGGAACTCCAACGCGCCACGGAGAACACGACGAGCGACGTCGAGCATCAGGTATCGGACATCGACGAGCGACTCGAAGCCATCGACGCCGGCGACGGGGCCGACGACGAGACGACGCAGGACGCCCACCTCGAAGCTATCGCCGAGAACCTCGCCGTCCTCCGGGAGAAGACCGACGGGCAGACCTACACCAAGATAAAACACGCCGAGGAGTTCATTCAGGAGTACCGAGACGCGCGGTGAGTCCGCGTCGAACGGGTCGGCGTCGCCGCCGGGCGACCCACCGCGGGGGCGTCACTCGACGGGCGAGGATGCCTCGTCGCCGGTGGGGGCCACGTCCCCCGACGACGAGAGCTCCATCCACACGTACACGACGAGGACGAACGGCAGGAGTGGCAGGAGCAGGAGGGCGACGCCAGCCGCGATGATGTACCCCACCACGCTCATCCGGGCGTTCGCGGACTGTTTCGACTGTCGGCCTATATGTTCTGCCATGTTCGAACGCAGGGCGCAGTCACGGAGAGCGGGTTCGCGCGCATAGTCGCCCGTACGGCACGGCCGGCCGCGGCGTCAGACCGCGTCGAACGCCGCCCGGAGGTCCGACTCGATGTCGGCCCGCTTGCTCTCGTCGTAGAAGGTGGCCGCCGGGTGGAACGTCGGGCGGACGACGTAGCCGTCGCGTTCGTAGGCGTTCCCCCGGAGATCGGAGACGGGGTCGTCCACGTCGAGGAGTTCGCGCGAGGCGAAACTCCCCAGCGTTATCACCACGTCCGGGTCGATGCGGTCGAGTTCCGCGTCGAGGACCGGCCGCCACGCCTCCACCTCGGCCACGTACGGGTCGCGGTTCTCGGGCGGGCGGACCTTCACGAGGTTGGTGACGTACAGGTCGTCGCGGTCGACCCCGATGTCGGCGAGGATGCTGTCGAGACGGCGGCCGGCGTTGCCCACGAACGGGACGCCCTCCTCCACCTCCTGTGCCCCGGGGGCCTCGCCCACCAACACCACGTCGGCGTCGAGGGGGCCGGCCCCCGGGACGAACTGCGACTCGTCGAACTGGTCGTCCGGCACCGCGTCGAGGGCGTCCGCGAACGCCTCGGTGAACTCGTCGCCCATGTTTTCGGGTACGTGCTAGTGGAAAACAGGTCTTTCCCCCGCGGTCCGGGACCGACCGGCCGACCGGGCGGCCGTCGGGCGACCGCCCTTGCGAATGCAACCCGTACGAATACCCCGTGAGCGGGTGAAACGGGAAGCCATGACAGACGCGGGTGCGATACCGACGGGAGAACTCCCGGAGGGATGGGTGTCGTCGGGGGCCGACTTCGAGTTCGAACACCCGGCGACGGGTCTGGCCGTGGGCGCGGACCGCCGGCCGGGGGACGCGGACGCCGAGGCGGCGGGCGCGTCGTGCGCGTGGCGGGTGTGGTACGAGCGTCACGCCGGCGAGGCGACGGAGCGGCGGACGGTGGGTGCGGTGACCACGCGCGACGCCGCGGTGGACGCCGTCCTGTCGTGCATGCGCCGGGTCTCGGACGACGCGGCCGAGGACCGTGAGGGCTGCCGACTGGCCGCCCTCTCGACGCTCGCCGCCGGCGTGTCGCTACACGACCCCGTCCCGACGGCGGACAACAGCGGCGGCCCCGTCGACGAGGTGGCCTACGCCCGGTCGTGGGTCGAGAGACTGGGTGCCGAAGGGTAGCCGTCGCCGACCCGCGTCGACTCCGACCCGTTCGTAACCGGACGCAGCGGCCGCTCCGACCCGAGAGAGCGCACCGCCGGACTCAAGTGTGTCACTCGCTAACGTATGGTATGAGCCTCTCCGGCCTGTGTCAGGTGTGCGAACGCGCCGCGGCCGCCTACGGGTGCGAGCGGTGCGGCGCGGCCGTCTGTGCGACGCACTACGACCGGAAACGCGGGTTCTGCATTCGGTGTGTGCGCGGCGGGGCCGGCGACGTCGCCGACCCCGGCGGGCACCGGCTGTAGGCGAGACGCGGGCGGTCGGGGGTGTCAGGCGAAGACGCTGACCTCGTCCGGCACCGGCCGCTCGTTCCCGACGAGGTTCGCGCCCGTCTCCGCCAGCCACGCCAGCAGCGCCTCGATGGCGTCGGGGTCGGTGACGCGGTGGGTCGCCACCGTGTCGTGGCCCTCGCCGACGTGGACTCCGAGGCCGTGGTCGCCCACGACCGCGAACGCGAACTCGTCGGTGGTGTCGTCGCCGAGGTAGACCGGGAGCCAGTCGTTCGGGCATTCCGCCGCGAGGAGTTCGACCGCGCGCCCCTTGTGCCACGGGATGGCGGGGCTGAACTCCACCACGCTCTTGCCGAGTGAGACGCGAAAGCGCGGTCCCCCTATTTCCTCGACCACTTCGCGGACCGTCTCGCGTATCCGCTCGGTCTCCGCGTCGGGCGCGAGGCGGTGGTGGACCGTGGCGGTGATGCCCTTGTTCTCGACCAGACAGCCGTCTATCTCGCCGAGGCGGGCGTCGAGTTCGTCGCAGATGGCCGCCACCGTCGAGCGACGCTTGGCGGCGATGGGGTGGACCACCGTCTCGCCGCCGCGGTGGAGTTCGAGGCCGTGGTTGCCGGCGTAGGCCACGCCCTCGACGCCCACGCGCGTCCGGAGGTCCTCGACCTCTCGGCCGCTGACGACGGCCACCGAGACGTTGGGGGAGTCCCGGAGCGTCCGGAGCGACTCCCGGTTCCGCGGCCGTATCTCCGGGTCTTCCGGCCGGTCGGTGATGTCCGCGAGGGTGCCGTCGAAGTCCGTACACAGGAGCAGACCGGCGGCGTCCGAGAGTTCGGCCGCGAGCGCCCGCACCTCGTCGGCGAGGCGGGGCGGCCGGTCGTCACCGTCCGACGACGGGGCGGAGTGGGAGTCGGTCATCCTACCGGAGGTCCTGGGCGCGCCTGCTCACGTTGGTTATCCAGTGGTCGAGGCTCATCCCCTCCACGCGCTCGCGGAGTTCGTCCATACGGCGCCGGCGCTCGGCCTCGTTCATCGCGAGCGCCTCCTCTATCTTCGTCGCGAACGCGTCGGTCTCGTAGGGGTCGATGGTGAGCGCGCAGTCGCCGAACACGTCGGCGGCACCCGCCTGCTCCGAGAGGAGGAGCACGCCGGGGTCGCCCACCTGCGCCGCCACGAACTCCTGTGCCACGAGGTTCATGCCGTCGCGGAGCGGGCTCACCAGCGCCACGTCGCTGTGGCGGTAGAGTCCGTACAGGTCCTCCTTGGGCACGAAGTCCTCGATGTAGACCACGGGCGTCCAGTCGTCTGTGGCGAACTCGTCGTTGATTCGGTCGACCGTCTCGCGCACCTGGCGCTGGAGGCGCTGGTACTCGTCTATCTCGGACCGGCTCTCGCTGGCCTTCTGGACGTACGTGAGGCGCTTGCGCCACTCGGGGCGGTTCTCCCACACCTTTTCGAGCGCTTCGAGGCGCTCGACGATGCCCTTGGTGTAGTCGAGACGGTCCACGCCCAACGCCACTTGCGTCTCCTCGGAGATGCCGTACTGCTGCCGGAACCGGGGCCAGAAGTCCTCGCGCACGCCGGCCGCGGTGTCGCGTATCTCGTCGGCCGCCACCCCGAGCGGGAACGAGTCGACCACCGTGGTCCGGTCGTCGTGGTACACCTCGCCCTCGTCCCAGTCGATGACTACGTCGTCGAACGCCTGCTCGACGCACTCCAGGAAGTTCGTGACGTACCGCGGGACGTGAAAGCCCAGCAGGTCGTTGCCGAGCAGTCCCCGGAGTATCTCCTCGTCCTGCGGGCACGACCGGAACGAGTCCCACGCGGGCCACGGGATGTGCCAGAACTGCATGACGAACGCGTCGGGGAGCCGGGAGCGCACCATGTTCGCGGCGAGGCCGAAGTGGTAGTCCTGGAGCCACACTACCGGGCTGTCGCCGCCTTCTTCCACGATGGCGTCGGCGAACTTCTCGTTGACCGCCTGGTAGCACTTCCAGTAGCTGTCCTCGTACGACATCTTGCCCACCTGCCCGTGACACAGCGGCCAGAGGACCTGATTGCTGTAGCCGAGGTAGTACTCGTCGCGCTCCGTGTCGGAGAGCCACACGCGCCGGAGCGTGTACGTCGACTCCGCCTCGCCGGGCGGGACGCGCACCCGGTCGTGTTCGTCGGTCACCTCGCGGTCGGCGGTGCCGTCGCCCCACGCCACCCACGTCCCGTTTATCTCGCGCATCACGGGGTCGAGTCCCGCGGTCAGGCCGCCAGCCGGCTGGTCGACCGTTATCGTCCGCTCCTCCCCGTCAGCGCCGTCGGCCGACTCGTACTCGTGGCTGTACGGCTGTCGGTTCGAAACCATCACGACGTTCGCGTCGGCGAAGATAGACGCCGCGCTCTCGTCGTCGGCACTCGAGCCGGCGGTGGCGGCGTCTCCGTCACCGCCGGCTCCCGCGTCCGCAGAATCGCCAGCCGCGTCTCCGGGCGGCGACTCCCCCTCGTCCTGTGGCGATATCATTGAGTCTATGTTCGTGACGGCGGGGAATAAACCTCAGGCCTTGGCCTGCAATTGCAGGCCGTCTCTCCTTGTCACGAGTCGGGGCCGGGCGGGGGACCGAGGCCGGGGGCGTCCTCGGCGGGGTCCTGATACCAGCGCTTGTACTCGTGGACGCGGCGGTAGCCCGACCGGACGAGGCGGTGGCCGAGTCGCTCGTCGACGTAGGGTTCGACCCGGCCGTCGCGGATGGCCTCCACGACGCTCTCGGGCGTGGCCTCGTCGGCGTCCACTCGGGTGTACGCGCGCCCGAGTTCCACGGGGTAGTGGGCGTCGCTCCCGCCGACCGTGGGCAGGTCGAGGTCGGCCGCGAGGTTCTCCGCCCACTCTCGGGTGCGGGGGTGTTTGCCGTTGACTTCGATAGCGTCGAAGTCGGCGTTCGAGTTTCTGACTGTGCTATTGCGGTAGGGGTGAGCGACGATGGCGGCACACCCCCGGTCGTGCGCGAGGTCGACCACCTCGTCGGGCGTGAGTTCGCCCGTCTCCGTGTGCGACGGCGGGTCTGGGCCGACCACCAGCACGTGCCCGTCCGTGCTGGACACCTCGATGCCCGGGACGACCATCAGCCCCTCGCGGTCGTACGGCCGGTAGTAGTCGTGGTTGGTGGTCGCAAAGCCGTCGAGCCCCTGCCGTGCGGCGGCCCACGCGAGGAGGCGGAAGCCGACGGGGTCGTACAGCTCCGCCGCCCGGTCGTGCCCGTGGAAGAAGCGGGTGTGCGCGTGGAGGTCGATGGTCAGCACACTGGGAGGTTACACCTGCGCGGCCTTTGCGCTTTGGGCGGGCGGGACCGCCGCGCCGCCCGTGTCGGGCACAAACGTTACCTGAGACTGACGCGAACCTCCGAGCATGGAGATTCGCGAGGCGACATCCGACGACGACGAAGTGATCCACGACCTCGTCGAACGGTCGTTCACGCAGTCGTACTCCCTGAGCCCGGGACAGATAGAGACGCTGCTGGAGAAGGAGTTCGAGTCGGTCGGCGAGGACGACCGGGAGGCCCGCGTCGCGGTGGGCGACGACGGCGGGATAGTCGGCCTGGTGGTCTGGGACGTCGAGGGCGACGAGGGGACCATCCACTGGCTCCACGTCGACCCCATGAGCCGAGAGCAGGGCATCGGGACGGAGCTGTTCGAGACGGCGCGCGACGCCATCACGGAGGACGGCGCGGCGATCCGAGCGCTCACGCTGACCGAGAACTCCGAGGGCCGGACGTTCTTCGAGGCGTTCGACTACGTGCGCGACGGCCAGCGCCACCGCGAGGTGGGCAGCGAGACGTTCGCGGAGTACGTCTACGTCCCGTCCGACCAAGCGAGCGACGAGGGCGAGGGCGCGGACGAGAGCGTCGAACAGGGGAACGTGTCCGACACTGCAGGAACCGAACAGGCGGACGAGAACGCCGCCGCCGACGTGCCGGACGATTTCGAGGTTCCCGAGACGGTCACCACCGACGGCGGCGACACCGTCTACGTCGCGGCCGACGAGGCCATGGCGGGCGAGGTGGGTCCGTTCTTCGTGACGTACACCGACGAGAGTCACGAGGAGAAGCACAGCTACTACTGCACCAACTGCGGGTCGCTGGCCACCACGGGCGACGCCAGCGGCCGCATCGAGTGCGAAACCTGCGGAAACATCCACGATCCGGACGAGGAGTACGACGCGTCGTACCTCTGAGCCCGCCCGGAGATTTATATTCCGACGCCGAGAATCGGGTAACCGAGAGCGAGCACAGTACGCCAGCCACTCGCGAGTCCGCCTCACTACAGATGACAGACGAAGAAGCCGAGAACGAGAGCAGAGAGCAGGGTATCGAGTTCGGCGACCTGAAAGAGAAGATCGACGAGATCGACTACCCCATCACGAACCGGGAGTTGGTCGACCAGTACGGCGACGAGACGCTCGGATTTCCGGACGGCGAGCGGCCCCTCCGGGAGACGCTCGACCCCCTCCCCGACGATCAGGAGTACGAGGAGCCGTTCGAGGTGGAACAGTCGGTGATGAACATGGTCGGTAGCGACGCCGTCGGCCGCGAGGGCTACTCGGACCGGGGCGTCTCGAACGACACCGAGCTCGAAGAGGCCGACGAGAACGAGTCGGTGTAGTCGGCCCGAGAGTTTTTTCGCGTCCCGTCCGCAGTCGGTTCCGCGCTCGCGCGCCGACCAGCGGCGGCCGCGCCGGCGAAGTGACGGCGGGCGTCCGACCCGCGCCGTCGCGTCAGCTACTGTGTGGCGGTTGGTCGCGGTGGTTGTCGAGGTTGGCCTCGTCGGCCGCCTCGCTCGACCGCATCTCCGACTGTTCGTCCACGTTCTCGGAGATGTCGCGCTCACGCGCCCGCTCGCGGGCCGACTCGCGTTCGTCCGCCACGGCGGCCTCCGCGTCGCCGTCGTCGGTCAGGTCGGCCTCGTCGGCGGGGACGACCCGCGCGCCCGCCGCGTCGTCGTCGCCGGCCACGCGGTAGGCCATGGCGAGGTCGGCCTCGTCGAACCGGTCGAAGAACTCCTCCCAGTCGAGGCGGGTGGCGTCGGCGTCGTCCTCGAAGACGATGCGGAGGTCGGTGGCCCGGTCGCCGTCGCCGTCGGCCTCGGCGGGGTAACCGTCGCGTTCGCTCACCCAGCGCCGGATGCGTTCGTGGTCGCGCGTCGCGACGTCGTACTCCGCGTTCGGTGAGTCCGACATACGACGTGGTTGCGGGCGTGGCGGCCCGTGCGTTGTGCTTGCATATGACGGGGTGCGTTCCCGACGAGGAGCGCTGAGACGGGTGTGCGCGCTTCTCACCGTGCAGGCCGCCCTCAGTAGGCGTCTCCGGCGGCCATCGGTCTATTTATTCTTGGCGGAGTTCAGCTAAACACACTTATGAGCACCGTGGCATTAGTCAGAATACCGGCGGAGGAGTTCGCGCTCTCGAAGACGCTGGCCGAACTCCCGGGGATGGAGTTCGAAGTCGAGCGGGTGGTGGCCAGCGAGTCGGACCAAGTGATGCCGTTCGTGTGGACGGGCGGGGAGTCCACCGAGTACGAACGTCTCGACGACGTGCTCGCGGAGGACCCCACCACCGAGAACGTTACCCTCCTCACCGAACTCGACGGGGAGCGCCTCTACCAGATGAACTGGGTGTCACAGATACGCGTGGTGGTCCAGATTCTGGTCGAACAGCGGGGGACCATCCTGAAGGCTCACGGTCACGACGGGCAGTGGTTGCTGCGCATCCTCTTCCCGACGCGCGACGCCCTGTCGGCCACCCACGAGTTCTGCGACCGGTACGACCTCTCGCTCGACATCCGCAACATCTTCGAACTCCGGGAGTCGCCGGGCGGCCGGTACGGTCTCACCGAGGAGCAGTACCAGACGCTCGTGACAGCGGCGGAGATGGGCTACTACGAGGTACCCCGAGGCGTCAAACTGGAGGAACTCGCGGACGAACTCGACATCACCCACCAAGCGCTCTCGGAACTCCTCCGCCGGGGTCACGACACACTCATCAAGGACACGCTGCTGATAGAGGAGCCCTGAGCCACTCGATTGCATCGTTTAATCACCTGATAAAAACCGGCGGCGGGCCAGTTTGCCACGGTTCGTCCGCGATTCGACACGTTCGCCGCGGGTGTCGGCTTCGGACTCGACGCCTCGGTACGGGTGTGAGACGCCCTGCGCGGCGTCTCTGCTTCCGACTCCGGACGCCACGTCACTCACCGCCGGATCTTTCTCTCTCGATTACACGAAGTCGCCTAGCTATTACGGAGTTACGTGCGTAACGGAACGTCTTAGGAGGGGGCTAACGGCGAAAAACGGCGGGATGGTAGCGCGGGGCGAGGACGACGTCAGACCGCCGTCGCTCCCGCGGCGACGGGGAGGGCGACGCCCGTCACGAAGCGCGCGTCCTCGCTGGAGAGCCACATGAACGCGGCGCTCACGTCCTCGGGTTGGATGATGTCGGTGAGTTCGGGGTCGGGGCTCGACCGCTCGGCGATGTCGCCCATCTCCTCGCCGATCCCCTCGACGATTCCGCCGGTCATCGGCGTGTCGACAGCCGCGGGACACACCGCGTTGACCGTGATGTCGTGGGGGGCGAGTTCCCACGCGAGCGTCTGGGTCAGCCCTATCACGCCGTGTTTCGCCGCGGTGTAGTGGCCGAGGCCGGGCGAGGAGCCTAGCCCGGCGTCCGACGAGGTGTTGACGATCCGGCCGCCGTCGCCCTGCTCTATCATCTGGCGGCCGACGTGTTTCGCACACAGCCACATCCCTTTGAGGTTCACGTCGAGCGTGGCATCCCACGTCCCCTCGTCGAGGTCCATCAGCGCCGAGGGAGGGGCGATTCCGGCGTTGTTCGCGAGCACGTCGATGCGGCCGAACTCGTCGACCGCACGGTCGACCGCCTCGCGCACCGCGGTTTCGTCGCTCACGTCGAGTTGAATCCCGATGGCGTCTGCGCCCTGCTCTTCGCACATGGCAACCGTCTCCGCCATCTGCTCGCGGCCGGAGAGTTCGTACCCGGACTCGTCGGGCGTCTCACAGATGTCCGTCACGACCACGTCCGCGCCGTGGCGGGCGTACTCGACCGCGTGCGACTCGCCCTGTCCGCGTGCCGCGCCGGTCACGAACGCTACCTTGCCGTCGAAATCGTACTCGACCATGGACACACGGAATACGCGGAGACGGCCATTAACTCTTGTAGCCGAAGTGAACGAAAGGAAGTCCCGCCGCGGTGGTCGGTCGCCGACGCCGGCACGGCCCGTGGCTATTTGGCCTCTGGTATCCAACTCCGGCACACATCTGAGACACGAATGCACGTTCTCATCGCCGCTCACGACTTCTACCCGGACCCCGGGTCCGGCGGAACGGGTCGGTACGTCTCGGAGACCGCGCGCCGCCTCGCCCAGCGAGGCCACGACGTGTCGGTGATAACGCGCCGGCGGGGAGACGTTCCCTACCGCGAGACGGTCGACGGAGTCCACGTCTACCGGTACGACCTCTCGGTCGCCGGCGAACGCGCCGACGACATCGCCCGGCAGTTGCCGCGCGCGGCCCGGCGCGTCCTCCAGTTCGTGAACCAAGTCCGCATCGACGGCCTGCCCGACGTGGTGAGCCTACAGGGTCCCGTCACGTCGCTGCTCGTCGACCTCGCCGTCGACGACGGCGTCCCGCGGAGCGCCACGTTCCACAGTCCGTGGCCGACGGAGTACGCCATCAAGACGCGCGGCGCGCGCGGCCTCTCTCGCGCGCGGCGCGAACTCAACGTCCGGTTCCGCCGGCGCGTCGAGGGGCGCGTCCTCTCGAACGTCGAGAGCGCGGTCACCCTCTCGGAGTACATGGGCGAGCGACTCGACGCCGTCTACGGACTGAACCTCGACCGGACCGTCGTCCCGGGCGGCGTGGACGTCGACCGGTTCCGCCCCGACGCGGGGACCTACGACCCCCTCGACGTGGAGGGGCCGACGGTGCTCACGGTCCGCCGCCTCTCGGAGCGGATGGGACACGACGTGTTGCTGGAGGCGTTCGCGTCCGTCGCGGACGACCACCCCGACGCCAGCCTGTTCGTCGCGGGCGACGGCCCCCGGCGCGGGGAGTTGGAGCGCCGCGCCGCCGAACTCGGTGTCGACGACCGGACGACGTTCCTCGGCTACGTACCCGACGAAGACCTCCCCGCGGCGTACGCCACCGCCGACCTGTTCGCCCTACCCACGACGGAGCTCGAAGGGTTCGGGCTGGCGACGCTCGAAGCCCTCGCCTCGGGGACGCCCGTGGTCGCCACGCCCGTGGGCGGCACCGTCGAGATAGCCGAGGAGTACGAGCGACGGGCCGACCCGCCCGAACCGATGCTCGCGGTGGCGGCCGACCCCGACGGCTTCGCCCACCGCCTGTCGGCGTGGCTCGACGTGTCCGGAGACGCCCGCGAGGCGACGGGCGAGACCTACCGCGAGGTGACCGTCGACTCGTTCACGTGGGAGCGGACCGTCGACCGCCTCGAGTCCTACTACGCGGACCTGACCGGGCGCGCCGACCCGCCGCGGCGGCGCGAGTCGCCGACCGAGGCCTGACTGCGACCGCCCGCCTCCGACCCTCGCTCCGGCCGCGCGAGTCGGAGACGGCCCCGCGAGCCATTATTCTTACGTGAAATACGTTCGTAAATAGAAGTATGACGTTAGAGGACCGCGACGACCTCACGGCGACGACGGACCACGCGGTGGTCCGCGATCTCGTGGAGGAGTACGACGGCTATCCGGCGCACGTCGAACGGACCGAGGGCAACGACTCGGGACTGCTCCGACTCGCCTTCCCCGACGTCGAGTCCCGCGACGGGGACCCGAACGAGGACCTGAAGGAACTGTCGTGGGAGGAGTTCTTCGAGGAGTTCGACCGGGAACGCCTCGCGCTGGTCTACCCGGAGGACCTCGGCGACGACGCGGCCGCCGACTTCCAGGTGCTCGACCGCGACCGGGTCGAGAGCGCCGGCGTGGAGGTCTGACGCGCCGCGTAGGTGGCCCGCCGTCCCCGTGAGCGCGGAGACGGCGTGACGGGCCTGCGTATGCAGTCACAACGAACACCCCTTCGGCCGGCTATCTTCTGGTATGGCACTCACGCTGATAGAAGGCATTCTGGTGTTCGTGGTGAGTCTGCTCGTCGGTGGGCTCGGCATCTACGTCGGGGCCAGCGTCATCTCCGGGGAGACGAGCTACGAACACGCCCTCGTGACGGCGCTCATCGGAGCCGTCATCTGGGCGGTGACGGCGTTCCTGTTCGGCTGGATTCCGCTCCTCGGGCCGATACTCGTGTTCGTGGCGTATCTCGCCGTCATCAACTGGCGCTACCCCGGCGGCTGGGGCGCGGCGGCCGGCATCGCCCTCGTCGCGTGGCTCACGTCGTTCGTGGCGCTCTACCTGCTGACGTTCCTCGGGTTCTCCATCGACGCACTCGGCGTGCCGGGCGCGTGAGCGTCCGGGAGTGCGTGATTTCGGGGGCGTAGTCGTTCCCCGTCCGCGGCGCGGTCACACGAGTAGGAGCAGGGCGGCGTAGCCCGCCGTCCCGACCGCGAACGCCGGGAACCGGCTCTCGCGCTCCTCCGGTAGCTCCTCCTTTATCACGTTGAGCACGACGCCGCCTGCGAGGAAGGCGAACAGCACCGCGAGCACGCCCTTCGGCACGGCCACCGTCAGGCCGACGGCGACGCCGACGAGGACAGCGGCGGCCAGCAGCCACCGACCGCGGCGGCGGTAGAGCGTGCCGTGGTGCTCCCTGAGGCCGTGGTCGTTCACCACGAAGTGGAGCGCCATCGCCACGAAGAAGAGCAGGAGGCTGACGACACCCGCCTCCTCGCGGTGGAGCAGGAGGTAGCCGACCAGCGCGTTGTACGCCCCGAACGACCCGGCGTGGAGCCAGAACACGTCGGGGTCCTCCGCGCCGCGGCCGGAGCGCTGGGCGAAGCGTTCGAGGCCGTAGAACAGCACGAACCCCGCGAGCGAAACGAGGTAGACGTGGTGCTCCGCGAACAGCGCCAGCGGGCCGAACTCGCTCTCGTGGATGGTCGCGCCCGCCTCCTGCACTTCGGGGAAGAGGTGGACGAACACGTACGCCACCGAGACGCCGCCCGCGAACGACAGCGCCCGACTCCGGGGGACGCCGTCCAAGAACCAGAGGCGGCCGGCGAACAGGTGGACGGCCGCCAGCCCCAGTCCCAGCACCGGCGCGAGGAGCGCAGGGTCGGACGCCGCGGCCCCCTCGGCCGCCGCGGAGAGGGGTCCGGTCACTCCCCGGGCTCCCCCGAGCGTGGCGCGGACGCACGGTCCCGCGGCTCGAACGTCGGAACGCCGGGCGCGCCGGTGTCGGCGTAGCCGAGCGACCGGAGCGCGTATATCAGGTCGGTCCGGGTGTAGCCGTCGCGGTCGGTCGCCGGCCGGCCGCCGTCGGTGTGGGCCGCGGCCGCCGCGTCGAGTTCGGAGAGGGGGACGGGCCCCTCGAACTCGTCAAGGGCGGCCCGCACCGGGTCGTCTGCCGGACCGAGGTCGTACGCGTCGACGCGCGAGTCCACGCGCGACCGGAGGTCCGCGTGCGTCCGCTCGCCGCACCGCTCCGGACTCCGGACGCGCGCGACGTGGTCGACGAGGCGGCGGTTGGCCGCGACCGCCTCGTCCCAGTTCTCGACGGCCCACGCGGCGAGCGATTCGAGGTCCGACAGGTCGCCGAGGAGGCGGTAGTCGTCGGGGACGCAGTCGTGTATCCACGGCCGGTCGCGCGCGACCAGCACCTGCCCGCTGGCGGCCTGCTCGAACCACGTCCGCGCCATCGTCTCGTGGTCCGAGGCGCAGACGGTGATGTCGCCCTTCTCCAGCGCTCGCTCGTACGTCTCCCGGTCTGCCTCGGAGTACGCGTCCACGAACTCCCGGTCGGCGAACGCGTCGAGGATGGGGTCCATGTTGGTCATCAGCGTCCGGACGCCGTACTCCTCGTACAGCGTCTCGCCCACGTCAAGCACGTCGTCCACGTTCTTCTTCCCCCACCCGGAGCCGGCGACGTGGAACCACTCCGGTTCGTCGGCGTACGTCTCGTCGTAGGCGTCGAAGTCGATGGGGCTCCCCGTCTCGACGGCGTCCGAGAGCAGGTCGGAGAGCGCCGA
Source organism: Haloferacaceae archaeon 50 (assembly GCA_046097085.1). Classification (GTDB taxonomy): domain Archaea; phylum Halobacteriota; class Halobacteria; order Halobacteriales; family Haloferacaceae. The sequence continues at coordinate 15,292 of CP175572.1, forward strand.
CTCCGCGAGCAGGCCGTCACCGTACGACCGCATGCGGTCGGCGTCGACGCCCGCCTTGAACCAGAGGCCGTCGGCGACGAACGCCGAGAGGAGTTCGCGCTTCGGCGGCGTCTCGTCGGGGTACTCGGCCCCGTGGCGCTTGAACGGCAGGCGCAGGTCGTGGACGTTGCCCACGAGGTGGACGGGTCGCACGTCGGCGGCGCGGTGTCCGCCGAGTTCGAGCAGCCACTTATAGAGGTCGTACCGGCCCGTCACGAGTTGGTCCACGACCACGTCGACGTACCCCCCGACGTCGTGAATCTCGCGCCGGAGCGCCCGGAACTCGGCCTCGGAGTGGCCCGTCTCCGAGAACGCGTCCGCCAGTTCGTCGCCGTGCATGAACGGGGCGGCCTCTATCAGCGTGACCCGGTCCCGGTCGGCCAGCACGTACGACGCGTCGTAGTTCGCGGCGTCGCGCGGCGGTAAGAGCCAGTAGAGGTGGAGCGTCGGGTCGCGGTCCAGCCACTCCTCCGCGAGGGTGACGAGGTCGTTCAGCGTGCCGTTCGCCGTGGCCGCGTCCGGGCGGTAGAGTTCCGGAACGAGTAGGGCTCTCATCTGTTCGTGCGTCGTCTGGGCGGCGCGAATCGCGCCGCGGGTCGGTCGGTGTACTGTGCGTCGAGAGTGGTTACGGGGCGTCCGTCTCGGCGTCGCCGCCCCCCTCGCGGCGGACGAACCGCGGCGCGCCGGGCGCGCCGGTGTCGGCGTAACCGAGCGACCGGAGCGTGTATATCAGGTCGGTCCGGGCGTAGTCGTCGCGCGCCGTCGCGGGGCGGCCGTCGTCGGTGTGCGCGGCCGCCGCCGCGTCGAGGTCGGAGAGCGGGACGGCTCCCTCGAACTCGTCGAGGGCGGCCACCACCGGGGCGTCGGCGTCGTCGACGGTGTAGCGCTCGACTTTCGCCGCGACGCGCCGGCGGAGGTCCCGGTGGGTGACGCGGCCGGCGCGTTCGGGGTCCCGGACGCGCGCGACGTGGTCGACGAGGCGGCGGTTGGCCGCGACCGCCTCGTCCCAGTTCACCACCGCCCGCGCCGCGAGGTCCGCGAGGCCGTCGGCATCGGCCGTCAGGGGGTAATCGTCGGGGACGCAGTCGTATATCCACGGCTCCTCCCGGAGGAGGAGCACCTGCCCGCTTGCGGCCTGTTCGAACGGCGTGCGGGCCATGGTCTCGTACTCGCTGGCGCAGACCGCGAGGTCGCCCCGTTCCAGCGCTCGCTCGTACGTCTCCCGGTCGGCCTCCGGGCGGGCGTCCACGAACTCGCGGCGGCGGTAGTCGGCCGGAATCGACTCCATGCTCGTGAGGAGCGTCCGGATTCCGTACCGGTCGAACAGGGCCTCCGCCACCGCCAGCACGCGGTCGGCGCACTTCTTCTCCCAGAGCGACCCCGCGACGTGGAGCCACTCCGGTTCGTCGGCGTACGACTCCTCGAACCCCGAGAGGTCGATGGGGCTCCCCGTCTCGACGGCGTCGTCGAGTGCCGACTCGACGGCGTCGGCGTCGAGGAAGTCGGCCGCGCGCGCCCGCAGTTCCTCGGCGTCGACGCCCGCCTTGAACCAGATGCCGTCCGCGAACACCGCGGCGGCGGCCTCCATCCGCCACTGGAACGCATTGCGGTAGTCGCAGTAGCGGTACTTGAAGGGGGCCTGCAGGTCGTGGACGTTCGCCACCACGTCCACGGGGGAGACGTCCGCGGCCCACTGGTCCACGCCGGCGAGGAGCCACTTGTAGAGGGTGAACCGCCCCGTGCGCTTCTGGTCTATCGCCACGTCGACGTACCCACCGGCGTCGAATATCGACTCCCGGAGGGCGTCGAGTTGGTCGCGGGAGTAGCCGCCCTCGGTGAACATTCCGCCGCGGTCGTCGCCGCGCATGAACCCCCGAGCCTCTATCAGCGTGACCCGGTCCCGGTCGGCGTGGACGAGCGAGCGGTCGTAGCCGGCGTCGTCGCGCGGCGGCAGGAGCCAGTAGACGTGGAGCGACGGGTCGCGGTCCAGCCACTCGCAGACCCACGTCGCGGCGTCGCCGACGGTGCCGTTGGCCGTGAGGTCGTCGGGCCGGTACGCCTCGGGAACGATGAGGACGCGCATCTGTGACGGACGGCGGCGTCAGTCGTCGGACCCGTCGGAGACTGTACTTGCGTTGGCCGTGGCGGTGCCGCCGGCCGTCCCCGAGGAGGACGTCGACGCCGACGAGGAGACGCCCGACGCCGACGACGACACCGCGTCGGCGTCGGTGTAGTCGCCCTCGGACGACGCCAGCGCGTCCCGGACCACGGCCCGGAACTCGCGTTTGAACCGCTCGCGGCCGAACCGGCGGCGTATCTCCGCGGGCGACCCCCGGAGTTCCCGTTGGGCGGCGGGGTCGTCGAGCACGGCGGCCACCTTCTCCACCGCGTCGTCGACGGAGTCGTACATGAGGCGCTCCTCGTCGTTCACGATGGCGTGCTGGCCGCCGTTCGAGGGGACGAACGGCACGGTCCCGCCCGCCGCGAGTTCGGCCACGGCCATCCCGAAGTGCTCGTACTCCTTGCCGTGGATGCCGTAGCGGTGCTCGCAGATGCGCTCGACGAGTTCGTCGCGGGGCACCTCCCCTTCGAGTTCGACGTAGTCGCGCGTCATCGCCATCGCATCCACCTCGCGGTAGTACTCCTCGTCCACCGTGGGGCCGATGACGTGGAAGTGTACGTCGTGGCCGCGTTCGCGTACGCCGTCCACGACCCGAATCATCTCCTTGATGCGCTTCGAGCGCTCGATGCGGCCGACCGTCACGAAGCCCTCCTCGCAGTCCTCCCAGTCGCGGGGTTCGAACTCAGCGGTGTCGACGGGCGGGTACATCACCTCCGGGCGCGTGCCGTAGGCGTCCTCGACCACGTCCGCGGTCCACCCGGAGTTGGCGAGCAGCGTGTTCTGCCGGATGTCGTCGCGGTCGACGCCCGCGACGCGCGTGGCGAGTCGCTCGTAGAGCGAGTCCTCCTCCACGGTGGGGTGGAAGATGTGCTCACGGTTGTCGAGACTCACCGTCCAGTCGAACGGGAAGTGGATGTACTGGACGGAGTCCGACTCGAGGCCGAGTTCGTTGATGGTGCTCACGAGGAGGTCGAACTCGTCGGCGTGCTTCCGGGCGTAGCGTCCGAGCAGGGCGTTCTGCAGGACGTAGTACTTGAGCCCGTAGCGCTCGTTGAGCGTGGGCGCGAGGCGGCCGGCGCGACGGACCGTGACCGACTCCACCGACGTGTCGAAGTAGTCGTTGAGTTCGGCCAAGTCCGGTTCCGTCAGCGTGAGGAGCGTGACGTCGTGGTCGTCCTCCAGCGCCTCCAGAACATTCATACAGACCGCCTCTCCCCCACCCTTCGACATCAGGTCCATGTGGATGACTGCAATCTGACTCATGATATCCCTCGTGTGTCCGACGGGTCCGAGTGCGCCGGCTAACGAAGTCTGCGCGCCTCTGGACCGCCTCGGTCGCGTTCCACCGTTGGTCACCGCCGGCCGTTAACCGACCGCCTGCTACTGCAAGCCCCACCGTCGGCCAAACCGTCGAATTCCCGGGATACAATCGCGTAAATCGTACTTTTCCGTTCAAGTTGATTTGTAGAAAAGACCGCGCCGACGGCGCTCGCGGCCGCTACCGGCCGGCGACGCGAGTCGGGAAGATGGCATGACGACCCGGTGCGGAAAGGGGGCGTCCGCACCGCCGAGGAGTGGAAGCCCGCCGCGACGGGGGGTCGTGCGGCGGAGTCCGCCGACGGAAGTGGGAGTGGGAGTCGGGAGTGGTCCGACGGGCCGGAAACGAGACGTCGTGACCGCCCGCGGGGGAGTCGGCCGACAGGGGGAGCCGGCGAACGCGGACAGACGTTACGTCTCGAGTCGGACTTCGTCCTCGGTGACCGCGTCAACGTACTCGTCGGGCAGGGCGAACGTGTCGGCGTCCGTCGCGTCCTCGCTGGACCACCCGAGCCGGGACTTGATCTTCTCCGCGACGCCCGGGTCGGGGTCGACGTACGCCGTGCCGTTCTGGACGTCCTCGACGATGCCCACGGTGTGCCCGTGGGAGTCGACGACTGACTTGCCCTCGTCGTCCTCGCTGAAGCGGTGGTTCGTCGTCATGCAACCCTGACGAAGGGCGGAAGCATCCCTCGTCGCTCTGCCTGCATTGGTCGGCCCCTTTTGTCGGGGCGCGTCGGGCGAGCAGTCTTTTGGGACTGCGGCCGATACGTCCGGCGTGAACCTCGTCCACGTCAAGGTATCGCCCGAGGAGCGCGAGGCGGTGACCGAGACGCTGACGGACAAGGAGGTCGACTACGTCAGCCTCGAGGGTGACGACGAAGAACCCTACTCGGTCGTCGCGTTCGCGTTGCCCACGGACGCGGTCGAACACGTCCTCGAGGACCTGCGGGAGGCAGGACTCGACGAGGAGGCGTTCACCGTCGTCTCGGAGGGTTCGTACTCCATCGGGGCCGGCTTCGACAACCTGCTCGAGAAGTACGAACAGACTCCCAACCGACTCGGGTGGCGGGCCATCCGGTCGAAGGTCCGCGACATGCGCCACAACACGCGGACGTACCTCCTGTTGATGCTCCTGAGCACCGTCATCGCCACGGCCGGACTGCTGGCGGGGTCGCCGGCCATCATCGTGGGGTCGATGGTCATCGCCCCCATCGTGAGTCCCGCGCTGGCGTCGAGTCTCGGCATGGCCACACGCGACCGAAAGCTATTTCTCGACGGCGTCAGGGCGCAGGCCGTCGGTCTCGCGGTGTCCATCGTGGGCGCCATCGCGTTCGCCGCGGTGGTGAAGTGGTTCTACTTCGTGCCTCAGACGCTCGGGGTCATGAACCTCGAGTTCGTGAGCCTCCGCCTCGGGCCGAGCATCCTCGCGGTCACCGTGGGGCTGGCGGCGGGGAGCGCGGCGGCCTACGGCCTCGCCACCAAGCAGACCGTCTCCATCACCGGCGTGATGATAGCCGCGGCGCTGGTGCCGTCCGCCGGGGCGACGGGTATCGCGGTGGCGTGGGCGCGACCGCTGGTCGCCGTCGGGTCCGCTGTCCTCCTGCTGGTCAACCTCATCGCCATCAACCTCGCCGGGGCGACGACGCTCTGGTACATCGGCTACCGCCGCGGCAGCACCGGGCCGGAGTGGGAGTTCACCGAGCCGAGCGGGTGGCAACTCGCCCGGACGGTAGTGACGGTGATTCTCACGGTGGCCGTGGTGCTGGCAGTCGGCTACGCCACCTTCGAGCAACTGCAGTACCAGCGACAGGTGAACGAGGCGACGAGTAAAGTGCTCGAAAAACCCGTGTACGACGACCTCACGGTGGTGAACCAGCAGGTCCCGTACGTCTCTCCGCTCAGCGACGGCGGGACCATCACCGTCGTGCTGAGTCGCACCTCCGGGGAGGAGTTCCCCCGCGTGGCCGACCGACTCGACAGACGGATATCGGATGCGGTCGGCAGGGACGTGACCGTCAAGGTGCGCTTCGTCGACTACCGGACGTCGAGTGCGAACCGACAGTCCGCCCTGCGGCCGCCGGCCGGAGCCGTCGGGACGGGGTCCCCGGCGGTCGCCGCCGGGTAGCGACGGCGCGACGGCCGGCCACGGTTTTTAATTATTCTAAGTAGTAATTGAAAACAATACCGCACCGGCGGACGGAGACATCTCATGACCGACGATACGCTCCCCGACGAGACGGAATCGCTCTGGATGGACACCACGCCGCGGACGTCGTTCTCGCCGCTCGCGGGCGACCTCTCCGTCGACGTGGCGGTGGTGGGCGGCGGCATCGCCGGCCTCTCGGCCGCCGACCGCCTGCAGGACGCGGGGGCCTCCGTGGCCGTCGTCGAGTCGAACCGCGTGGTCGAGGGCGTCACCGGCCGGACGACCGCGAAGGTGACCTCCCAGCACAGTCTCGTCTACGCCGACCTCGTGGACCAGTTCGACGTCGAGCGCGCACGTCAGTACGCCCGCGCGAACCAAGCCGCCGTCGAGCACATCGCGGACCGGGTCGACGAGGCCGACGTCGACTGCGCGTTCGAGCGCACGGCGGCATACACCTACGTCCGATCGCCGGAGAAGCGCGACCGGGTCGAACGCGAGGTGGAGGCCGCCCGCCACCTCGGCCTGCCGGCGTCGCTCGTGGAGGAGACGCCCCTGCCGTTCGACGTCGAGGCCGCGGTGAAGTTCGACCGGCAGGCCCAGTTCCACCCCCGGAAGTACCTCCTCTCGCTGGTCGAGGACATCGACGGCGACGGGGGCCACGTCTTCGAGAACACGAAGGCGACCGACGTCGAGGGAGGTGACCGGCCCCGCGTCGAGACGAACCGCGGGACGGTGACCGCCGACGCCGTGGTCGTGGCGACCCACTTCCCCATCGTGGACCACGGCCTCTACTTCGCCCGGATGCGCCCGAAGCGGTCGTACGTCCTCGCGGCCCGCATCCGCGGCGACCCGCCCGAGGGGACGTTCTACGAACCCGAGGACCCGTACTTCTCGGTGCGGACCCACCGACTCGACGGCGACGCCCGGCGCGCGACCGACGGTGACGGCGGGGACGAGAGCGGAGAGGGGAGAGACGGGGGCGACCGCCTCGTCCTCTTCGGAGGGCAGGACCACAAGACCGGCCACGAGGGCGACGCCAACGAGCGCTACCGGAACCTCGAATCCCACGTCCGGGAGCAGTTCGACGTCGAGTCCATCGAGTACCGCTGGTCGACGCAGGACTACGTGTCCGTCGACAGCGTCCCGTTCATCGGGAAACTCGGGCCGGCGTCGAAGAACGTCTACGTCGCCACCGGGTTCGGGGGCTGGGGGATGACCAACGGCACCGCCGCCGGCACCATCCTCGCGGAGCAGATACGCACGGGGAGCCACGAGTGGGGCGACGTGTTCAGTCCGTCGCGCGTGTCGCTCTCCTCGCTGTCGGACATCGTCAAGGAGAACGCCCACGCGGGGAAGGAGTTCGTGAGCGGGTGGGCGGAGCAACTCGCCGGAGCCGACGTGCAGGGCCTCGCGCCGGGCGAGGGAACGGTGGTCCGCGACGGGGGCAGACCCACGGGCGTCTACCGGGGCGAGGACGGCCGCCTGCGCGCCGTCTCGGCCGTCTGCACGCACACCGACTGCATCGTGGAGTGGAACGAGGCCGAGACGTCGTGGGACTGCCCGTGTCACGGCTCCCGGTTCGAACCCGACGGGACGGTCATCGGCGGACCGGCGAACGAACCACTGTCGGCGGCCGACGTGCCCGAGAGCCTACGCGAACGGGAGTAAGGAGTCTCTAACCGACCGCCGTCTCCCTAACCGGACACCGCGGCGGCCGGGGGCGGCCGGGGGCGGCGTCGGGGCTGTGAGGTCGGGATTCGCGGCGTCGAAGAACACGGAACCGGACCCGCCCCGGTCGGGACGGGGTCCGGACTACAGCACGAACGAGACGATCGCTAGGACGACGAACAGGATGACCAGCCACTTGGCGATGTCCATCGAGACGGCCTCGACGCCGGACGCGCCGAGGACGCCCGCGATGAGCGCCAGCACCAGGAACGCGATGGCCAGTTCGAGTATCGCCATCAGGCGGTCACCTCGGCGGATACAGCGAGCGTCCGACGATGCGATCGTCGACCAGAGTCGGCCGTCGGGAGTTCCCGCATAGCGTTCGAAAACGTATCGTCCGTCGGCACAAAGCCATCTGCCTGCACTTGCAGGTCGTTGAACGACGGAGGCGACCAAGGGAGCGGAGAGACGCCGAGTCGGAGACGTGCCGTCAGTCGAGGTGGTCGAGTCGGCTGTTCCGTATCACGGACTTCATCACGACGCTCGTGTCCTTGACGAGGCGGTGTTCGAGGTAGCTACCCTGCCCGCGTCCACCGCCGGTGCGCGTCGACTCGACGACGCCGAGGAACGCCTGTTCCTTCAGGAGTTCGTACACCCGGTGTTCGCCGAGGATGTTCACGTCGAGTTCGGAGGCCACCCGTTTGTACCGCTCGTAGATGCGACTGGTCGAGAATTCGTCCTCGCGGGACTCCTCGGTCAGGGCCGCGAGGGCGTAGAGGATGAACTTCACCTGCGTGGTCGACCCACGGAGGAGTTCCTCGAACCGGTCTATCTCGGCCCACTCTTGTGCGTCGCGGACGTGATCCTCGGTGACCACCTCGTCGCCCTGTCGCTCCGCGAGTTCGCCCGCGTGGCGGAGAATCTCGATAGCCTTGCGGGCGTCGCCGTGTTCCTGCGCCGCGAACGCGGCGGTCAACGGGATGACGTCGTCGGTGAGGCCACCCTCACGGAACGCGTCGCGCCGGTGTTCCATGATGTCTCGGAGCTGTTCCGCGTCGTAGGGTTGGAACACGAACTCCTCCTCGCGCAGACTGCTCTTGACGCGTTCGTTGAGTCGGTCGCGGTACTCTATCTTGTTCGAGATGGCGACGATTCCGAGGTGGCAGTCGGCCTTCCCCGACTCGCGCGCGCGCGAGAGTTGCATCAGGATGTCGTCGTCGTCGAGGCGGTCCACCTCGTCGAGGATGATGATGACCGCCTCGTAGAGTACGTCGAGAATCTCCCAGAGGTAGTCGTAGTACTCCCCGCTGCCGATACCGGCGCGGGGGATGGAGAGACCCGTCTCGTCCTCGTCGTTCAGGTCCCGCGTGATGGTGCGGGCGACGCGGGTCTGTGTGTTGTGTTGGGCGCAGTCGACGTAGACGGTGCCGACGGTGACGCCGCGGGCGGACGCCGCGCGGCGGGCGCGTTCGGTGACGTGGCGCGCCACCAGCGACTTGCCGGTCCCCGTCTTCCCGTATATCATCACGTTGTTCGGCGGTTCGGCCTGTACCACGGGGCGCAGTTCGGTCGCCACGGACTCTATCTCGTGGTCGCGACCCACGATGCGCGTGCTCTCCGGAACGTGACCCACCTTCAGGAGTTCCTTCCGCTCGAAGATGTGCGTCCGGGTGGCCTCGCCGTCCTCCCACGTGAACAGGGGGTCGTCCGTCGGGTCCTCGAACGGATTGTCGAAGTCGGAGAGTTTCGTCCGTTCGTCGTCCATGCACGTACGGCCGGGTCCGTGACATAAATATCTACCCCAAGACAGAGTGTATCTTGCCGAAAAGAGCGACGCCACCGCCATCAGCCCGGCGTCTACGTCTGGCCGCCCAAACCTCGAATAGAGTGAACCCGTCGTGAGGCGCGAAAGCGGAGATAGCGAGGCGCAGACGGCGAGTCGAGAGAAAGACGCTGCGGAGGCGGAGCGACGAGTCGAGACGGTACACGTGGGCACCCCTCGTACAGAGTGTATCGGCGGCACGTACAGAGTGTATCGACGGCAATGACGGAGGCGGCGGAGAGGAGTCGACGGCGACGTTCGGGGGGCAACAGCGGCATTCGGGAGTCGACAGTTGCGTTCGGAGGTCAACAGAAGCGTCCGAGCCGCCTAGTCTCGTCGCGCCGACGTCGCACGGGCACCCCGTGTCCAGAGTGTATCCTCTCGTCGGGTGGGAGCCCGGTCGGCCGGTTCCGCGAGCGTCCGCGCGAACCCACACACCCCTCATCCAGAGTGTAACCGGCGCGGAAAGGGGGAGAGGGAGGACAGGGTTAGGAGAGAAAACAGAGAAGTGAGAAACGACGAGGCCGCCGGTGGACCCACACACCCCTCGTCCAGAGTGTAAACCACAGAGGAGGGGGAGGGGTGAGACTGGCGGACCGAGCGGAGGGAGTCGACTTCCGTCGTAGACTACGGTCCGACGGGCTGCGTGACCGACCGGTCACCCGTCTCACGACCGCGCACACCCCTCGACCAAAGTGTATCAACGAGATAATTCGTCGTCCGTGTAGTTCGTCGGCGGGTCGCTCGGCGGGACCGAGAGCGGTCCGTCGTGCCCTCGCTCGCCGACCCACACACCCCTCGTCCAGAGTGTAAACTGCAGAGAGGGTGGGAGGTGTAGAGAAGAGGGCAGACGCTGTCGGTCGGTGGTCGAGGTCACGAGAGGGAAGGAGCAGTAGACGAACACGAGGTAACGGCTCCAACGCCGTCGGAAGTAGGTGTTCCGCGGCCGCCGACCGTTTGCTTCGCGGTCGCCGACCGTTCGTCCGTCGACCGACTGTCGGCCGACCGCTACCGACCGCACCGCAAAATAGTTATTTATTTATTGAACGGGATCAAACAGTCCGCCGAGTAAACTACAGAAAGGACGAGAGAACACCGTTCTCTCGACTCGACCCGAAATAAACCCGCTCTTAGGCGGTTTACCGTTCGCTTCCGTCTCTCGGATTTCGCGCGCCTCGTGCGCGGTTTGAGGGGATACATCTCCGCTACTCGTCCTTCGATTCACCCCCTCCCCCCCTTCGTTCGAATACACTCTGGACGAGGGGTGTGTGGGTGGTCAGACGATTTGACACTTCCGGCGCAGAGGACAGTTCGAGGAGGTGGGAAGTGAGAGACGAGAAACGGAAGCGAGGAAAATCGAGAGAAGCGAACGCCGATGCCGAAATGGGACGGAAGGGGACGAAACGAGACGAGAAGGGTTACGCGTGTTCCCGGATGGCGTCCGCCACCACGTCCATCCCCGTCTCTACCTGTTCGCGGGTGACGACGAGCGGCGGGAGGAACCGGAGGACGTTCCCGTGTCGGCCGGCGGTCCACACGAGGACGCCGTGTTCGTAACAGTACGTCTGGATGGCCTCGACCGTCTCCTTCAGCGGGTCGTGGTTTTCGTCGCGGAACTCCGCGCCGACGAACAGACCCTTCCCGCGCACGTCGCCGAGCGTCGGCGTCGTCTCTCCGAGTTCGCGGAGGCGCGACTGGATGTACTCACCTATCTCCAGGGCGTGGTCGAGCAGGTCGTTGCCTTCGATGTACTCGATGGCGCGGATACCGCCCACCATCGCGGGGACGTTCCCACGGAACGTCCCCACGTGGCCGCCGGACTCCCACGTGTCGAGGTCCTCGTGGTACATGGTCGCTCCGAGGGGCATGCCCGACCCGCCGATGCCCTTGGCCATCGTCATCGCGTCCGGGGTCACGTCGTAGTGGTCGCTGGCGAACCACTCGCCGGTGCGGCCGAAGCCGGCCTGAACCTCGTCGACCACCAGCGGAACGTCGTTCTCCTCGGCGATCTCCTTCAGCCCCGGCAGGAACCCCTCGGGCGGGGTGACGACGCCGCCCTCGCCCTGAATCGGCTCGACCCAGATGCCGGCGGGGTTGGCGAGACCGCCGTACGGGTCCTCGATAACCGCGCGCACCTCTTCGAGGCTCCGCTCGACTGCCTCCTCTTCGCTCGTCTGCTGGTGGTACGCGTACGGGTACCGCGTGTGGACCACGTCCGAGAGGAGTGGGGCGTAGTCCCGCTTGTACTTCTTGCCGCCGGTCAGGCTCAGCGCACCCGCCGTCCCGCCGTGGTACGACCCGCGGAACGCGACGAGTCCGCTCCCGCCGGTGTTGTGCTTGGCGAGTTTGATGCTGGCCTCGACGGCGTCGCTCCCGCTCGGACCTCCGAACACCACGCGGTTGTTACCCCGGAGGCCGGACGGCGCTATCTCGTCGAGTTTGTCGATGAAGTCGAGGCGGGCCTCGGTCGGGAAGTCGACTGTGTGGACCACCTTCTCCGTCTGTGCCTGTACCGCCTCCAGCACGTACGGGTTGGAGTGGCCGACGTTCAGCACGCCGATGCCCGCGAAGAAGTCGAGGAACGTGTTGCCGTCGACGTCCCGCAGCGTCGCGCCCTTGGCCTCGTCGATGGCGATGGGGACGCGTTCGGGGTACGCGACGGCGCTGCTGTCCGTCCGCCGCTGGCGCTCCAGTAACTCCTTCGACTTCGGTCCGGGTACGCTGTCGACGCTCGGCGCGTCCGCGAAGTGCAGTTCGTCTATGGCTGGTCCGACTCCCATGCGTCCCCCGTGGGACACGACCCGCATATAGTTTACCCTCTATCCGACAACATGGGGATAATGTAGGAAGAAATCTAACTGAATTAATCAAGGACGGACTCAGTGTAAAAATTTCCGCCGGACCCGGCCGCCCCGCGAAATCTATATCCGGCGCTCTGACCAAACCCTGTGTCATGGTACGGATCGACATCAACTGCGACATGGGCGAGAGCTTCGGTCACTGGACGATGGGGCGAGACGCGGAGGTCATGCCGTACATCACCTCGGCTAACGTCGCGGGTGGGTACCACGCCGGCGACCCGCACGTGATGCGCGAGACGGTGGCGCTGGCGGCGGACCACGACGTGGGCGTGGGCGTCCACCCGGGGCTCCCCGACAAGATGGGGTTCGGCCGGCGGAAGATGGACGCCTCGCCGGAGGAGGTCCGCGACTACGTGGTCGCCCAACTCGGCGCGCTCCGGGCGTTCGCCGACCAACACGGCGCGACGTTCCAGCACGTGAAGCCCCACGGCGCGATGTACTCCATGCTCTCGGAGAGCCCGGACCACGCCCGCGCGGTGATGGAGGGCATCCTCGATGTCGACGACGACCTCGTCTACCTCGCCACCGACAGCAACATCTACGAGGTAGCGGAGGAGTTCGACGACCTCCGGGCGGTGTTCGAGGGCTACGTCGACCTCGACTACAACGCGGACCGGAGTCTCATCGTCGAGAAGGAGAAGGACGCGCGCGACCCGGAACTCGTGGCCGACCGCTTCGTCAGCATCGCGACCGAGGGGGAGGTCGAGGCGGTGAACGGCGAGACCATCGACGTCCCCGCGCGGAGTATCTGCATCCACGGCGACGGTCCCAACGCGGTCGAACTCCTCGAAGCCATCCACGCCCGCGTCGAGGAACGCGACGACATCGAACTCGCGTCGCTGGACGAGATAGCGTAGGCGGCGCGTCGCTACAGTGTGACGGCACGTCGCCAGTCCGGGACGTATAGTGTGACGGCGCGTCACCAGTCCGGGACGGTGTCTTCGCCCGGCGGTCTCCCCGCCCGGACGGTCACTCCACGTCCATCCCCTCGTCGACGTACCGTGTGGTGTGGTCGGCGTCGAGGAACGTCTCGTCCGACAGCACCTGCCGGTGGAACGGGATGGTCGTCGGGACGCCGTCTATCTCGGCCTCCGCGAGCGCCCGCTTTCCGCGTGCGATGGCCTCCTCGCGCGTCTCGCCCGCGGCCACGAACTTGGCGAACATCGAGTCGTAGAACGGCGCGACGCTGTCGCCCTCGTCGACCCCGTCGTCGACGCGCACGCCGACGCCCCGGGGCGGGCGGTAGGTGGTGAGTTCGCCCGGCATGGGCGCGAACTTCTCGCTCGGGTTCTCGGCGTTGATTCGGAACTCGATGGCCGCGCCACGGGGTGAGACCTCCTCCTGCGGGAAGTCGAGTTCCTCCCCCGCGGCCACCCGTAGCTGCCACTTCACGAGGTCCTTCCCCGTGACGACCTCCGAGACGGTGTGTTCCACCTGTATCCGGGCGTTGACTTCGAGGAAGTAGAACTCCCCGTCCTCGTAGAGGAACTCGACCGTGCCGGCGTTGGTGTACCCCGCCTCGCGCATCCCCCGCGCCGCGGCTTCGCAGAGGTCGTCGCGCGTCTCGTCGTCGAGCACCGGGCTCGGCGTCTCCTCGACGAGTTTCTGTTGGCGGCGCTGGAGCGAGCAGTCGCGCTCCCCGAAGTGACGGACGTTGCCGTGTTCGTCGGCGAGCACCTGCACCTCGATGTGACGGGGGTTCTCGAGGAACTTCTCGACGTAGACGGCGTCGTTGTCGAAGTAGGCCTCCCCTTCCTGCTTCGCGCTCCGGAACTGCTCTTCCACCTCGGCGTCGCTCTCGACCACCTTCAGGCCGCGCCCCCCGCCGCCGCCGTCTGCCTTGATGGCCACGGGGTAGCCGTGCTCGTCGGCGAACGCCCGGACTCGTTCGGGGTCGGTGACGGGGTCTGCCGTCCCGGGGACGACGGGAACGTCCGCCTCCTGCATCACCGTCCGGGCCTTGGTCTTCTCGCCGACCTGCTCCATCAGGTCGCTCGACGGGCCGACCCACGCGAACTCGCTCTCCTCCACGTCGCGCGCGAACGACGCGTTCTCGGCGAGGAAGCCGTACCCCGGGTGGACCGCGTCGGCGCCGGCCTCCCGCGCGGCGTCGAGGATGGCCCCTCGGTCGAGGTAGCTCTTCCGCGCCACCGACTCACCGATGCGGTAGGCTTCGTCAGCCTGTCGCACGTGCTTCGCGCTCTCGTCCGTGTCGCTGTACACCGCGACGGACTCGACGCCCAGTTCTCGACAGGCCTGCACGACGCGGACCGCTATCTCCCCCCGGTTGGCGATGAGGACTTTGTCGAACACTGTTTAACTCGTGCGAGCTTCTCTAACAATAACTTTTAGGCATCCGTCAGAAGTCGGAGGGAGTCCCGTCCCGTCTCACTCCCGCTCGTTCGAACCGCCCGCGCCGTTCGCCGTTCCCGTCCGTTCTCGTCTCTCTCCACCTCTCGTTCCTCTCCCCGCTTCCTTCTCCCCGCACCCCTCATCCTTCACCCCTCTCCTCGTCGCCGCCTCTCCCTAACCCCCCGTCGCCGTCCCTTCCCTCTCCTCCCCCGCCGTCTCCCGGCCGCTTCGCCGTTCTCGGGCGCCGTCCACCCCCGCCGACGCCGGCGCGTCCGCGCGCGAGGCCACGCGATTTCGGACTCCGTTTCAGAAAAACGAGACGACCTGAACGAGAGACAGAAAAAATATCAAATCTAATACTATAAGCGGTATCTATACGGTGACCAAGCGGGAACCGAGGGATATCATGGCGGAACCGCAGATAGAGCGTCGGGACGTCTCGTCCCCTCGGTACGAGTACGGCGGAGACGACTACGTCTTCGTCGAACTCTCGGAGGAGATGAGCTTCGACGCGAACTTCGAGGCGCAGGCCATCACACAGGAGATTCGGCGCCGTGACATCCCCGGCGTCGTCGAGATAGCGCCGGCGAACGCCTCCTACCTCCTCCACTTCGACCCGGGCGAACTCCACCCGGACGACTTGATCGAGAAACTGCGGGCCATCGCGGCCGACATCGACCTCTCGGAGTACCAGTGGGAGGCCCGGGTCATCGAGATACCGGTGCTCTACGACGACCCGTGGACCCACGAGACCATGATGCAGTTCCGCGACAGACACCAGGACCCCGACTCGACCGATCTGGAGTACTCGGCCCGCATCAACGGCTTCGAGACGGTTGAGGAGTTCGTCGACGCTCACGCGGGTGCGCCTCACATGGTGACGATGGTGGGGTTCGTGCCCGGCCTGCCGTGGACGTTCCAGATGGTCCCCCAGGACCGGCAGATAGAGGTGCCGAAGTACGTCCAACCGCGGACCGCCACGCCGGGTCGGGCCGTCGGCTACGGCGGGGCGTTCACCGCCATCTATCCGGTGCAGGGCGCGGGCGGCTACCAACTGTTCGGGCGCACGCCGGTCGAGGTGCTCGACGTGGACCAGCGGTTGGCGGACTTCGCCGACTCGATGGTGCTCCCCACCCCCGGCGACATCATCAGTTTCCGCCAGATAGACCGCGAGGAGTACGACGAGATACGCGAGGAGGTCGAGGCCGACGAGTACGAGTACAACATCGGCCACGTCGACTTCCGCCCGGAGGAGTTCTTCGAGCGTCCCGACGCGTACAACGAGGAGATTCTGGAGGTGCTCGAATGATATCCGTCGTGGAACCGGGGCTGTCGACCACGGTGCAGGACACCGGCCGCTTCGGTCACTACCACATCGGCATGCCGCCGGCGGGCGCGATGGACCAGTACGCCCACGCCGTCGCAAACTACCTCGTCGGCAACGACGAGGACCGCGCCACGCTGGAGATGACCTACCTCGGCCCGGACCTTGAGTTCGAGGACGACGCCGTGGTGGCGGTCACGGGCGCGGACATGTCGCCGGCGCTGAACGGCGATCCGATCCCCTCGTGGACCGCCGTCGCCGTCGACGCGGGCGATACCCTCTCGCTCGGGGCGGCCACGGAGGGCGTGCGCGCTTACCTCGCGGTGGCGGGCGGCATCGACGTGGACCCGGTGATGGAGAGTCGCTCGACGTACACGCTCATCGGAATCGGCGGGTACGAGGGACGCACGTTGGAGGCGGGGGACTCGCTCGCCGTCGAGGACGGCGACGCGTCGGACCGGGTCGACGCGAGCGTCGACGACGAGTACGTCCCCGACTACGCCGCAGAGAAGCCCATCCGGGTCGTGATGGGGCTGTGTGACTACCGCCTGACCGACGAGGGCCGCGAGGAACTCCTCGGCGCCGAGTGGACCGTGAGCGACGAGGCCGACAGGGTGGGGACGCGCCTGAACGGCCCCGACATCGAGGGCATGTTCGAGGAGCGCGAACAGCCGTTCGGCGCGGGTCCCGACCCGACGAACGTGGTCGACCTCGGCTACCCAGTGGGGTCGATACAGATGGCGGGACAGCCCATCGTGCTGATGCGCGACGCCGTCACCGGCGGCGGGTACGCCACCGTCGGCACCGTGATAAGCCCCGACCGGAACCGCCTCGCGCAGCGACGCACGCACCGGCCGGTCACGTTCGAGGCCGTGAGCGTCGAGGACGCCCTCGACGCACGCGAGGAACAGGACCGGGCGCTCGACGCGATACGGTCCTCGCTCTGAGCGGTCGCGGGCCGCCCGCCCCTCTCGGCGGACGCCGTCCGTCGCTTCCGGACATCGGTTAAACGCGAGCCGACGTTCCGGAGATTCGTGGCACCTCGTTCGAGGTATCGGAAAACTATATGGCGCTCCCCCGCGCTACCGGTTACACCGTCACATGTCGAGTAAGACTTCCATCACGGCACCCATGCCCGGCGTGTTCTACCGTCGACCCGACCCCGACGAGGACCCGTACGCCGAGACGGGCGACCGAGTCGAGTCGGGAGACGTAGTCGGGACCATCGGCGTCATGAAGAACTTCCACGAGATAAAGGCGGACGCCGACGGCGTCCTCGGCGAGTTCCTCGTCGAGGACGAGACGGAGGTAGAGGCGGGCGACACCGTCGTCGAAATCGAGAGCGAGTAGTTCGTCCCGTCGGTCTGGACTCTCGCCCGTCGCCGTCCGCTCCGAGCCGTGCCCGTCCGGGTTCGCCCTCGCAACGCCCTCCTGGAAGCGACTGCGCCGTCTCCGCCCCCGAACGCGTCGAACCGGGCGAACTCCACTCACGACGATAGGTGTCCGAAAGTGACCAGCGAGAGTAATTGAAATTATACTTACGTAATTGAGAAGACGTATGTGCGAGTAGTATCCGAAAACGTCCGAAGTCACCGGACACACCGCTCTCTCTCAGGTATCTCTCGCGGCGCTTTGGAACGCCCGGACCACTACCTGAGAGATACCAAGAACTGACTGTAACGCCACGAAAGCCGAGAAAAGCCCCGAATAGAGGACTCGAAGCGGCGCACGACTTTAACGTGGACTCTACAATAAGAAGTCTAACACTATGGGGTAAACATCGGATGAGTTACTGTGCGGTGTTCGTTACCACTCGTCCCGGCCGTCCCCTCACGTCGTCCGAGTGGACGAAGACTCCGAGGCGATTCCTATTTCCTTACAACCGTATTCGTGTAACGCGAACGAGTTCGTCCGCGCTTCCCGGGCGGTCATATTGGCGTTCGAGACCCGGAGGTTCGGCGTCCGTGACGGCCCGCCACTGTCGGCGGGCCGTTCGGTTCGAGACCGCGACCCTCTCG
Source organism: Haloferacaceae archaeon 50 (assembly GCA_046097085.1). Lineage (GTDB taxonomy): Archaea > Halobacteriota > Halobacteria > Halobacteriales > Haloferacaceae. The sequence continues at coordinate 32,964 of CP175572.1, forward strand.
GCGTGTCCGTCGACTTCGATTCGTCGTCCGAGCGGAAATACGTATCGCGGCATACGGTTTACAAATGAACGCCGCTCTCACCGCCGCGAGTATCGGTGTTCTCACGAACTCTTCCCGTCTGTGTGTCCACAAAACCTATATCGAATCCGTCAGAAACGCTCTATCGACCACAGATGACGCGCACAGCAACGGGGCGCGCGCCGACCGCGGCGTCGTCCCCCGTCCGGACGCACCGAAATCGGCGACCCCGTCGCCGTGAGTGAGCACCCCTCCCCCGACGACCGGGAGTGGGAGAGCGTCGACGACGTGCCGTGGACGCTCCTCGACGTCGACGGCCTCGCCGACGCCTACCGCGACGTCGTCCACCCCCTGCTGGCGGCCGACGGCCGCGACCCCGAACGCGACCGGCCGACCCACCAGTGGCTCCGGGAGAACGACCTCCGGCCGATGTTATACGCCCTCCGGGAGCACCACGACCGGACGTTCGGGGCGTTCTGGAGCGAGGACCTCGGGCGTTCGACCGCCGACGCGGGGTATGACTGGGCGACCGACCACGGGCCGACCGTCGAGGCGCTCGAATCCTTCCTCGCCTCGCGCCGCGACCGGAAGGAGCTCGCGGCGTCGTCCATCGACACGCTCCGGTACCGGCTGAATCGCTACGTCCGGGCCTACCGCGAGGAGAACGGGACCGGCGACCTCGTGACGCCGGTGGCCCGCGACGGCGACACCCCGGCGTACGAGGCCGTCGACGCGTGCTGGGCGGCGTTCGACCGTCTCCACGCCGACCTCGACGCCGGGGCCACCAAGCGCCGCGTCCACCTCGCGGTGTCGAACTGGTACGCCCACCTCGTCCGGCGCAAGCGGGCGGCGGTGAACCCGGCCGACGGCCTCGACGACGAGTTCGACTGGTCGACCGACGCCGACGACGACGCCGGTACGCCGTGCCTGTCGAGCGACCACGTCCGCGTGCTCTATCGCACGGCCGAGACGCCCGAGGAGCGACTGCTGGTGCTGGCGCTGTGCGCGTGGGGGCTCCGCCCGGGCGAGGTGGCGCGCCTCCGCGCCGACCAGTTCGTCCTCGACGCGCCCGACGGCGACGTGCCGCACGTCGAGTTCCGGGAGCGAAAGAATGGGCCCGGACAGGTGTCGCTCCTGTACGGACTGGACGAACTGGAGGACCGCCTCGCGTCCGTCGCCGACGCCGACGACTGGGCGGGGTACCTCTTCCCGTCGCCTCACGCCTCGCGGGACCACGTCTCTCGCTGGACCGTCTGGAACCGGTTCGGTTCGCTCGCCGACCGGGCGGGACTCCCGGACGAGATAGACGGGGTCGCGCCATCGCCCAAGATGGGCCGCCGGTTCTGGTACGACGCCTACGCCTCGTCGCTCGACGTGGTGTTGGGGAGCCTCGACGAGATAGCCGCCGAGCAGGGGAGTTCGAGCGCCGACGTGGTGCTCCGGAACTACCTCTCGGACGCGCGCGCCCGGAAACTCCGCCGGGAGTACATGCGCGAGCGACTGGCGGACGCGTTCGAGTAGCCCTCGCGACGACGGTGCCGGGTCCGCGGCCGTCGTCCGCGTCGTCGCCTCCGCCGGTCGTCTCGTCCCCGTCGCGTCGGGCGAATCCCGCGTCGCCGTTTTCACCATCGCCGGAACACCCCCATAACAGCGCTACTGTCGTAATACCCCCGCGCAGGGTGGGGATGCCGTCGCCGGCGCGCCGGTGTTCCTTTCCGCTATGCCGGAACGGCGGGTACGGGAGCTTTTCACTCCTCGAACACGCGGCGGTGGGCGTCGTCGGCGGCCCGGTGGAGCAGGGGGAGTTCGACCGACATGGTGATGTACTGGACACCGGCGTCTATCCAGCGGCGGGCCATCTCCGGGTCGTCGGCGAACGTACCGACGATGCGCCCGGCGTCGGCCGCCTTGTCGCACACCTCCGTCATCAGCGACTCGACGCGGTCGCTGCGGACCTCGCCGGGGACGCCGAGTGACTGGGACAGGTCGTACGGCCCGAGGAAGACGACGTCGATGCCCTCGACGTCGAGGATGTCGTCGATGTTCTCGACGCCGCGTTCGCCCTCGACGTGGACGATGACAGTCGTCTGCTCGTTCTGGTCCTCGGTGTACGTCTCCGACCCCACGTAGTCGCCCGCGCGCACGTACTGCGAGAGGCCGCGTTCGCCCACCGGGTCGAACCGCGCCGCGGCGGCGGCGGCCTCCGCGTCCTCGCGCGTCTCTATCTGCGGAATCTGGACGCCCTGCGCCCCGATGTCGAGCGCTCGCTGTATCTCGGGCTTGGCGTTCTCCCTGACGCGCACCACCGCCGGCGTGTCGGCGTTGTCGAGACCCATCACGAGCGACGCGGACGTCTCCGCCGTGAGGGGGCCGTGTTCTTGGTCGAGGATGACGTAGTCCATCTCGGTCTTCCCGAGCGTCTCCGCCACCATGGGCGACGTGCTTATCTGGAACGTGCCGACGAGCGTCTCGCCGTCGAACAGACGGTCGCGTAGCCGTGTCGAAGGCATGCAGAGGTGTGCAGGGTACAGGTGGTTATAGCTTACGCGCGACGCGCGAGGCGGTGCGTCCGACGATGGTGCACGCGCCCGCGACGGCGCGAACGCGGGGTTGAACCCCCGGAGAAAGGTTTTTCCCGGTCGGTGATATCGAACTGTACGATGCACTACTACCAGCTAGAGGACTCGGGTACGCGACGCCTCGTGGTCGACGACGGCACGGCGACGCGCGACCTGACCGCCGTCAAACCGCGTCTCGAAACCTTCGGCGACCTCGCGCGCGCGGCCGACCTCGCCGACGCGACACCGGACGAACTGGCGACGCGCCACCTCGACGACGCCCCCGAACTCGACGACATCGAGGAGTCGCTACGGGTGCCGGTGGACGCCGACGAGATATGGGCGGCGGGCGTGACCTACAGCATCAGCGAGGAGGCGCGCGAGGAGGAGAGCGAGACGCCGGACATGTACATGGACGTCTACGACGCCGAGCGACCGGAAGTGTTCTTCAAGGCGACGCCGGGGCGCACCGTCGGTCCCGGCGACGCCGTGGGCATCCGCGAGGACTCGGACTGGGACGTGCCCGAACCCGAACTCGGCGTCGTGCTCTACGACGGCGACGTGGTGGGCTACATCGCCGGCAACGATATGAGCAGTCGCTCCATCGAGGGCCAGAACCCGCTCTACCTCCCGCAGGCCAAGGTGTACGACAAGTGCTGTTCCATCGGGCCCTGCGTCGTGACGCCCCCGGACGTCGACGACCCGCACGACCTCAGGCTGTCGATGACCATCACGCGCGACGGCGAGGACGTGTACGACGACGAGACCTCGACCGGCGAGATGGTCCGGTCCTGCGAGGAACTCGTCTCCTACTACACCCGGCACAACGCGATTCCCGAACTCTCGGTGCTCCTGACCGGCACGTCGCTCGTGCCCGAGGGCGACTTCACGCTCCGCGAGGGCGACGAGGTCCGCATCGAGATAGAGGGCATCGGCTCGCTCTCGAACGTCGTCGAAGTCGTGTAGGGACTGCGCCCGACGCCGTTCACTCACGTCGGACGAGTTCCGGCCGTGAGAGCCGTCTTCTCCCGGTCTCGGCGCCGCCACCAGGATAAGAACTATAACTCCCTTCGCGAAATTTAGCCCCATGTCGGAGTACGAGATAGCCGACGTGGAGACGTACGTGGTGGCCAACCCGTGGAAGCCGTGGGTGTTCGTCCGCCTCGAAACCGAGCAAGGCGTCACCGGTCTCGCCGAGGCCACGGCGCACGGCAAGCCCCGGACGGTCGCCGCGGCGGTCGAGGAGATGAGCGACTTCTACATCGGACAGGACCCGTTCGAGACGGAGCGCCTGTGGCTGGAGATGTACCGCGACGAGTGGTTCTCGAAGAACGTCATCAACACCACCGTCATCTCCGCCGTCGACATGGCGTGCTGGGACATCAAGGGCAAGGTGCTCGACAAACCGGTGTACGAACTGCTCGGCGGGAGCGTCCACGGCGACCGCCTCCGCACGTACGCCAACGGGTGGTACACCGACACGACCGACGACCCCGAGACGTGGAAGGACGCGGCCCGGCGGGTCGTCGACGACGGCTACGACGCCATGAAGTTCGACCCGTTCGGCAGCTCGTGGCAGCGCATGGACCGCGAGAAGTTCAACCACGCCGTCGAGGTAGTCGGGGCGGTCCGCGAGGCGGTCGGACCGGACGTCGACCTGATGATCGAGGGCCACGGCCGGTTCACGGCCGGACAGGCGGTCGAGGTGGCCAACGCCCTCGAACAGTTCGACCCCACGTGGTTCGAGGAGCCCTGCCCTCCGGACTCCATCAACAGCCTCCGGAAGGTCTCCGAGAAGTCGCCCATCCCCATCGCCACCGGGGAGCGCCTCATGACCAAGTACGAGTTCCGGGACCTCCTCGACCAGACGGACGTCGACATCATTCAGCCGGACATCATGAACACCGGCGGCATCACCGAGGCCAAGAAGATCGCCGCGCAGGCCGAGGCCGAACACGTCAGCTTCGCACCCCACAACCCGCAGGGTCCGGTGGCGACCGCCATCTGCGCCCACACCGACGCTGCCATCCCGAACTTCATGATTCAGGAGATATTCCAGACCTACGACGTCGAGTGGGTGAACGACCTGCTGGTCGACCCCATCGTAGTCGAGGACGGCTACGTCGAGATTCCCCAGCGCCCGGGCCTCGGCATCGAACTCGACATGGACGTGGTCGAGGAACACGCCTACGAGGGCGCCGAGGACCAGGTCCACACCATCAACCTCTTCGAGAAGGGCTGGGAGACGCGGAACCTCGAATAACTCCCACGTCCGTGCGGCGCTCCGACGGCCGCCCTCGCCCGCGTGACTTTCGTCGCCGAAGCGCCGACGGATACAATTACTTCTGAAATAATTTCATTCTCGCCGGACCGTTCTAATCGCCCGAACGAACCGAGAAAATAGCACTAACGGCCGCCGTACGCGCCGAAATTCGCGTTTCTCCGTGAGGCTGTCGTCCATCAGCCGACACCGCGCCACGCGTAGACGTTACACATCCGCCCCTGAAATCGTATTCCGCTATACGTTCGAAGCCGAACGTCGAACGGGAACCGCCGTTCGAAGGTGAACGCCCAGCCGTCACGAACCTGATATCGTAGTAAACAGAAGAAATTGTACACACCGACGGGGAACACACCGGGACGGCGGACGCGCCGCAGGCTCCCGCGTTCGAAATGTGTCCCCGGTCCCGTCGGTCAGGCGCCCATCTCCGCCCCCATCTTCCGGGGGTTCATCATGCCCTCCTTCACGTCGAAGTAGATGAGCGCGAGGTTGACCGGGTAGGCGGCGAGCAGGCCCATCGTGAGCGAGAAGACCAGCGACGACCAGAACAGCACGTCGGTGAAGTGGGCCTCGCCAGCGAGCCAGATGTCGAGGCCGATGGCGACTATCTCCATCACCGTGATGGAGGCCGTCTCGGAGTAGAGCGCGTCTCTGACGGCCTGTCCGAACGACTCGCCCTCCTGTATCAGCGGCCCCATGGTCAGCGCGTACCCGAAGGTGTACGCCAGCGCGAACGTGACGGCGACGACGTAGAGGTTCGCCAGCGCGAGGACGCCGACTGCGATGACCACGCCGGTCACCTCGCCCGCGCCACAGCCGGAGTAGCAGTGGGCGACCGACCGGAACCCCTTCCGCCAGAAGGAGTCGTGGTCGATCTGCCGTCGCCCGGCGTAGAAGTAGATGCCGAGTCCGAGCGGCCCCGAGTACAGCACGGTGAGCCCCCACACTAGTTTCATGAGGCTCTTCATCTCGCTGTTGTTCCGCCACAGGTCCCAGATCAGTATCGCCTCGCTCACGACGACCAGCGCCGCCCACGCCATCAGATACGTCGGGTTCGACAGGACGCTCTGCAGCGTCTGTTTGAGGCTCATGAACTTGTCCCGTACTACGCCCTTCTTTTTTTATCCCGGTTGAGGCTAACGTACAAAAGTGCCCGGCGGCGGGCGGTTCGGAAACCAACCGTTTTGCCCGTCCCGCGTGTAAGTCGTCCATGCGACGCGCAGGTCGGCGACTCGCCATGGTCGCCGTGGGGCTCGCCCTCCTCGTCTCCTACGGCGGCACGGCCTACCTCCTGTCGCGGTTCGTGGCGACGCTGGTGCGAAACCCGCCCGACCCGACGGTGCTTTTCGCCGTCGTGGCGGGGACGACGCTCGTCGTGGGCTTTCTCAACTACCGGTTCGGGACGCTCTCGGTGGTCGCGGGCCTCGACGCGACGGAGTTGTCGCGGGCGCGTGCACCCGGCCTCTACGCCCGGGTCGAACGCCTGTGCGACCGGATGGACGTCGCCCCGCCGCGCTTGCTCGTGGCGGACCTGACGTTCCCGAACGCGTTCGCCCTCGGCGGCGTGAGGGGCGGCGTCCTCGTCTTCGACCGCACGCTGTTCTGGCTACTCGACGCCGACGAGTTCGAGACCATCGTGGCTCACGAACTCGCCCACCTCGAGGGTCACGACAGCCTCGTGCAGACGATGGCGTACACCGCCGGTTGGACCGCGGTGGGGACGCTGTTTCTCGGCGTGCTCCCGGTCACGCTCATGGTCACCGGCGTCGCCCGCGGCCTCGCGTGGATTCGCGGCCGCCCGGAGGAGTGGGACGCCAGCCCCCTCCTCTGGATTCGCCGCTGGATGGAACGCGGCGCGACCGCGGTGCTGGTCGGCCTCACGCTCCTCCTGCGGGTCCACTCCCGTCGTCGCGAGTACGCCGCCGACGACCGTGCAGTGGCGGTCACGGGCGACCCGCTCGCACTCGCCCGCGCCCTGCGGAAGATCCAACGCGCCGCCGAACCGAACTGGGGCCCCTTCGCGCCGTTCTACGTCGTCACCGACGACGACTCGCTCCTCGGCCGCCTCCTCTCGACGCACCCGCCGATGGACGAACGGGTCCGCCGCCTCGTCGACCGCGCGGAGACGTCGAACCGGACCGTGTCCGTCCGCTGACCGCTCCACTCGTCTCAGCTACTTCTCGCGTACAAACCGTACGAACTGTCCGAACTCACACGGTCGACTGAAAATCCGACAGCGCGGATTCCCCGTCTCGCTGCTCCCGATTCCGTCGTCTCGCTTTACAAGCCCGCCCACCGAGACGAACCTTCAAAACTAGACGAATCGTACGAACCATCCTCCCTATACAAATTCCTTATTACAGACGAACTAGAAGAACCATACAAACCATACGAAGTAAACAAACGAGGGCTGGCCCCGTCGAACTTACACCGCCGCACCGGAGAGCTTCGAAGCAGGCCTGCCGGTTCGCACGTCAAAACCGTCTCGCACGCTTCGTGCGATTTGCCTTTCTCGTTCGCCTCGTCCGCCCCGACAGTCAGTCGCTCCCCGCCTCCGTCGAACGGGCGGCGTCGACGACCGCCTCGCCGTCGAGTCGCCACAGGAGGACGAGGGCGGTGACGACCCACGGCACCGAGACGACTACCCCGGTGGCGGCGGGGCCGAACAGGGGGTTGGGCGACCCGCGGGCGAACAGGAGGCCGATGCCGCCGATACCGTTGACGGCGGCGTGCCCGACGACGGCGGGCCAGACGCTCCCCTCTCGGAGTGTGACCCACCCGAGGAACGTGCCCACGACGAACGTGAACCAGACCATCGCGACCATCCCCAACCACGGCGCGCCGGGGTAGCCGAGGCCGTAGTTGTAGCCCATGGCGATGACCGGCCAGTGCCAGACGCCCCACACGACGCCGAGGGCGACCATCGCGCGCCGGGGGCCGAGAGGGAGTAGTTTCGGTAGGAGGTACGCCCGCCACCCGAACTCCTCGCCGAAGGTGAAAAGCGAGTTGATCACCGGGGCGAGCACCACCGCCTGCGCGACCTGTAGCGCGGCGAGTCCCCACGGGCCGAACGGGAGCGGCGCGCCCGCGGCCGCCGCCTCGTCGAGCATCCCCCGGAGCGTCGACAGCGTCGGGTCGTAGTGGCCGGGGAAGACGGCGAAGTAGAGCGCCGCGCCGAGGAGCGTCAGGACCGTCGGCCCCACCCACGCGGCGACCCAGTAGGGCCACCCGGCGCGGAGGTGCGGCCGGAGTCGCAGACCGTCCCACCCCTCGCCGGTCGCCGCGCGCGTGACGAGATTGGCCACCGCGGGCGCCCACATGTACCCCGTCGCGAGCAGTACCATCGCGCGCGAGACCGGGACGCCCGAGACGAGCGTCTGACTCCCCGCGAGGCCGCCGGTGGCGTATATGTACGCCCCCACCGCCCACGCGACGCCGAACGCAACCGCGAGAAACAGCGCGACACGTCGAGTCTCGAGTTCGTCGGAGCCGGTCGGCATACTAGTCGGTACTCGTCAGCCGCCGAATAAAAGTCGGTGTTGCGAGTCGCGGCGCGGCTCGGCTCAGGCGGTGGCCTGAGTCTGCTGCCCGCCATCGCTCTGCGTCTGGGTCTGACTCGAGGTCTGACCCTGCTCTTGGCTCTCGTCGGAGCCGTCCGAGCTACCGCTGTCGGAGTCGTCGCTCGACTGGGTCTGGTCCTGGTCGACGGACTGACTCTGACTCTGCTGGTTGTTGTCGCCGACCTGCACCTGAACCTGGTTCTGGGTCGTCGTCTGGTCCTGCGACTGGCTACCGCTGTCGCCGTCGCCGGACGAGTCGTCGCTCGACTGGGTCTGGTCCTGGTCGACCGACTGGCTCTGACTCTGCTGGTTGTTGTCGCCGACCTGCACCTGAACCTGGTTCTGGACCACGGTCTGGCCCTGCGACTGGCTACCGCTGTCGCCGTCGCTCGAACTCACCTGCGTCTGGGTCTGAACCGAGACCTGACTCTGGCTCTGGTGCGTGTCGTCGCCGACGGTGACCTGCACCTGGACGTTCACCGTGACCTGGGTCTGGCCCTGCGTCGTGGTGGTCGTCCCGCTGGTCTGGCCCTGCCCCTGACCGGAGAGCTCGTCGCCGCTTGACTGGCTCTGCTGTTGGTCCTGGGTGGCCGACTGGCTCTGTTGCTGGTCGTTGTCGTCGCCGGACTGCTCCTGGTTCTGGTCCTGGTCGACCGACTGGCTCTGGTCCTGCGAGTTACCGTCGCCGGCCTGACCCTGCGCCTGGTTCTGGTCGCTGGTCTGGTCCTGCGACTGGGTGCTGTCCTCGCCGGACTGCTCCTGGTTCTGGTCCTGGTCGACCGACTGACTCTGGTCCTGGTCGCTGTCGTCGCCCGTCTGGGTCTGACTCTGGTCCTGGTCTGCCGACTGGTCCTGGGTCTGGTCGTTGTCCTCGCCGGACTGCTCCTGACCCTGGTCCTGGTCGACGGACTGGTCCTGCGACTGGTCGCTGTCGTCGCCGGTCTGGCTCTGCTGTTGGGTCTGGTCGCTGTCCTGACCCTGCGACTGCTCGTTGTTCTCGCCGGACTGCTCCTGAGAGCCGTCCTGTTCGGCCGTCTGGTTCTGCGACTGGTCGCTGTCGTCGCCGGTCTGACCCTGCGATTGGGTCTGGTCGCTGTCCTGACCCTGCGACTGGTCGTTGCTCTCACCCGACTGGCTCTGGTCCTGCGACTGGTCGCCGGTCTGGGTCTGGTCCTGCGTGTTGTCCTCGCCGGACTGGGACTGTCCCTGCGACTGGTCGCTGTCCTGGGACTGGTCCTGGTCGTTGTCCTCGCCGGACTGGGTCTGAGTCTCGTTCTGGTCGCTGGTCTGACCCTGCGTCTGCGTGTTGTTCGCGCCCCGCTGCTGCTGGGACTGCGACGCGTCGGCGTCCTGCGACTGCGACTGGTCGTTCTCGTCGCCGGTCTGGTCCTGGGACGCCTCCTGCGAGACGCTCTGACCCTGACCCTGCGCGTTGTCCTCGCCGGACTGACTCTGGCTCTGGTGGGTGTCCGCGCTCTGGTCGCGGGTCTGCTGGCTGTCCTCGGCGTGCTGGCGCTCGTCGCCGTTCGACTCGTCGCCGTCGCGGTTGTCGCTGTCGTCGTTCGAGGAGTCGTCGTTACCGTCGTCGGCGCGGTTGTCGCTGTCGTCGTCCGACGAGCCGTCGTTACCGTCGTCGGCGCGGTTGTCGTTACCGTCGCCGCCGTCGGCGTGCGAGTGCTGGTCGTTGACGTTCTCCTCGTGTTCGTGGGTGCTGTTCGTGTCGTCCGCGCCCGCGGCGGCCCCGCGGTCGCTCGACGACCCGCCGCCGCCGTCGGAGGCGGCCGCGGCGTCGGACGCGTCGGCGTTCGCGCTCGCCCCGTCTGAACCGAACAGACCGGGGAGCGCGGCGCCGAGAGCGGCGTCCGCCAACGTGCTGTACACGTTGTCGCTACCGGCGGCGGCGGTGTCCTGCCCGGGGGCGAGCAGGGTCAGGCCGTCCGCGCCCAGGATGGGTATCGCCATCCCGGTGGTGGCGAGGACGACGACGGCCGCCATCACGACCGCCAGTAGCGGTTTCTCGACTCTTCTCTGTGCTGTTGACATTCTACGTGAACGAAAGGTGGAGGGTCACGGGCCGACCGTCGGCCCGGCTATGCGGTTAGGGGAACCTACGCCTGTTGCTGCGAGACGCTCTGGCTCTGGATCTGCGTGTTACCGTCACCGGACTGGGACTGACTCTGGTCCTGGTCGACGGACTGGTCCTGGTCCTGCGAGCTGTTGTCGCCGGACTGGTCCTGAGCCTGTCCCTGACTCGCGGACTGGCTCTGCGTCTGCGAGTTGTCCTCGCCGGTCTGCTGCTGGTTCTGGTCCTGGTCGACGGACTGGTCCTGGTCCTGCGAGCTGCTGTCGCCGGACTGGGTCTGAGCCTGTCCCTGGGTCGCGGACTGGTCCTGCGACTGGGTGCTGTCCTCAGCGTTCTGCTGCTGAGTCTGGTCCTGGTCGCTGGTCTGGTCCTGCGACTGGGTGCTGTCGTCGCCCGTCTGCTCCTGGGCCTGCGTCTTGGCGGCAGTCTGGCTCTGCGACTGCTCGTTGTTCTCGCCCTTCTGGACCTCGGACTGGTCCTGCGAGGTGTCCTGCGTCTGGTCCTGCGTGCTGTCGTCGGCGTTCTGAGTCTGACCCTGGTTCGCGGTCGAGTCCTGGGTCTGGCTCTGCGTGCTGTCGTCAGCGTGCTGCTCGGCGTCCTGGTGCTGGTCGCCGTACTGCGCCTGCGACTGCGTGCTCTCGTTACCGCTCTGGGTCTGCGTCTGCGTCTCGTCGGAGCTCTGGACCTGGTTCTGCGCGCTGTCGTCAGCGTACTGACCAGCGTCCTGGTCCTGGTCGTTCACCTGGTCCTGAGTCTGGTCGTTGTTCTTGCCCGACTGGAACTGCGTCTGGTCCTCGGTGGAGGACTGCGTCTGGGCCTGCGTGTTGTTCACGCCGCGCTGTTCGAGGATCTGGCTCTGCGTGGCGTTCTGGTCCTGGTCCTGCCAGTTGCTCTCACCCGACTGGAACTGGGACTCGGTCTGGTCGGAGACCTGAGTCTGGGCCTGCGCGTTGTGCTTGCCCGACTGTTCCTGAATCTGGTGCTGGTCGAACCACTGCGTGTGCGCCTGCGCGTTGTACACGCCCGTCTGGAGCTGGGTGTTCGTCTGACCCGCTATCTGCTCCTGGGACTGGGCGTTGTGCTTACCCGCCTGCGTCTGGCTCGACTTCTGGGCGCCCTCCTGGGCCGCGCGCTGGCTGCTGTTCTCGGCGAACTGCGCCTGACGCTGCGTCTGGACGAGCACCTGCTCCAGGCTCTGGTCGTTGTACTTGCCGGTCTGGCTCTGCGTACCGACCTGCTCGGCCGTCTGGTCGGCCGCCTGGAAGCTGTTCTCGGCCCACTGGAGCTGCTCCTGAACCTGCGTCAGGAGCTGAATCTCGATCTGGTCGTTGAACGCGCCGGCCTGACTCTGTTCGGCCGCCTGCGCGCCGGACTGACTCTCGCGCTGCTCGTTGTTGAGACCCTTCTGGGTCTGCTCCTGGCTCTGCGCGAGCGTCTCTTCCTGACCCTGCTCGTTGTCGTGGCCGGACTGGTCTTGGGCCTGCGTCTGCCCGCCCGTCTGGGCCTGCCACTGGAAGCTGTCGATAGCGTCCTGAAGCTGGGTCTGGAACTGGTCCAGATCTTGGCTCTGGTTCTGTTCGTTGTCGTTACACGCTTGCGTGTTCTGTGCTACTTGGCCGGCTGTCTGCCCCTGACCCTGGAGGTTGTCCTCGCCCATCTGGTCTTGATTCTGGGACCGATCGAGGGCTTGGTTGTCAGAGGTAGAACAGCCCGCGGGCGTGGTCGCGAACGCGCCGCCGCTCATGCTGAGGACGACGGTCACTGCGACCATCACCGCGAGTACTGATTTCCGTGTTCGGTTCATGGGTAACCCCGTTTTCCCCCGGGTTCCCTTGCCCCATTGTTATAGTCGGGCTGATAGGTCACCGATAGGCGACAATCACTCTTTGGCGTGAGTCACACGCACCGCATACGTTCCGGCACGTCGGGATAGGGGCCGCCTTCCGACTCCGTCTCCCCGCGGTGACCGTCGTCGCGGGCGAACGCCGGACAGACGTCCGTTCACGGCGGAAAATCAGCTGTTCGAACGGGTCACAAATCGGAGAAACCGGTCGTTTGCCGTCCGGAAGCCCCGCCTACCGCTACCGCCCGGTCCCCCGCCGTGGCCCGCGTCGGCGGGGACGTCCCCGTGGACTCCCGTCGGCACCGTCACCGCGTTCGAAGCCGCCGGCCGTCACTCGAACTCCTCGCGCAGGAGGCGGCGCACGTGGCCGACGGAGTACGTGGTGTCGAACACCGCCTCGATGTGCTTCTGGACCAGTTCGGGTGTCCACTCGTCGGCGTCGTAGCCGTGTTCCGCCGGGTCGTCCGCGATGTCGGCCGCCAGCGCCCGCCGGTCCTCGGCGTCGAGTTTCCGGGGCCGCCCGGGGCGGGGTTCGTCCTCGATGGCCTCCGGGATGGGGAACTCCTCGAACCGGTCGAGCCAGTAGTAGAGGGTAGAGCGGGGTACGCCGTACCGCCGGGCGAGTTCGGTGACCGAGACGCCGTCCTTGTAAGCCAGCGCCACCATGAGTCGCTTGGCGGCCTTGGCGCTGTCCACTTCGTCGAGAGCGTTCCGTAGTGCGTCGGCGTTGACGTCGTCTAACTTGGTCACCGTGTCACCTCGCCCGGCCGTGCCCGGTTACGTCGAGTTGGAACCTCCGAGATGATATATTGTCGGGTCGGCGCGGGTTTGAAATCTCTGTGGACCGTACTCCTACGTATGTTCCGAGCCATCCTCCCGGACACCGAGATAGACTGCGAGCGATACGAGGAGGGCGAACGCGGCGTCGAACTGTTCGACGCGGACGGCGAGATGCTGGCGTTCGTCCCCTACACCAGCCTCGTGGCCATCATCAACGACGACGTCGAGATGCCCGAGGAGCGGTCCATCATGTGAACGTGACCGCCCGACGCGTACCGCCCGCGACCCTTTGTCCGGCCCCTGCCCCCGTCGCTGACCGTCCTCCCTGCCGACCGAGGAAGCTCGCACGTACGAAGCGGTTTTGCCGTCAAAACCCCAATCGTCGACTGCCGTCTCGGCGCCACTGTGTGGCGTCTGACGAAGATTTATCCCGCCGGTGAGTGAGTGGAGTTTGTATGGGTGAACCGGCCAAACTCTGCGTCTCGAACCAGAAGGGCGGCGTCGGCAAGACCACCGTGGCGATAAACGTCGCCGGCGCGCTCAACCGTCGGGGGCGCGACGTACTGTTCGTGGACCTCGACCCGCAGGGGAACGCGACGGAGAATCTCGGGTTCATGGACGCCTACGACGCCGCGCCGCCGAGCCTCTTCGAGTGTCTGACCGACCCGGAACGGCGGAGCGCGGTTCACGACATCGTGCTGGAACACGAGGAGATGGACGTGGTCCCCTCCAACATCGACATGACCGCGGCCGAACCCGAACTCACGCTGTCGCGCCGGAGCGGCGAACAGCTCTCGCTCCTCCTGCGCGAACTCGAAGACGACTACGACTATGTGGTGGTCGACTGCCCGCCCAACCTCGGCAACCTGATGGACAACGCGCTGTACGCCACGCGCAACCTGCTCATCCCGGCGTTGGCGGAGTCGACCAGCAAGCGCGCGTTCGAACTCCTGTTCGACCACGTTGAGGCGCTCGAGTACGACTACGAGATAGACATCCGGGAGCGCGGCGTGGTGATAAACCGCATCGACGTGCGCAAGACGCAGGCCAACGAGATGGTGGAGTGGATACGCGAGGCGTTCGACGACGCGCCGGTCTGGGAGATCAGAGAGCGCGCGGCCATCCAGCGCGCGCTGGCCGACGGCGTCTCCCTCTTCGAACACGACCCCGACTGCGACATGAACGAGGTGTTCCTCGCGGTGGCCGACAGCCTCGACCGCCAGTTCGGCCTGCCCGAGGTCGCCGCCGACGCCGACGCGGAGGTGCGCCCGTGAGCGACGACGACGACCGGGCGGCGCGCCTGCGCCGCCGCCGCCAGCAGTCCTCGGCACGCGCGAACGCGGACGGGGCCGACGGGGACGACGACGGAGACGTCGCGGGCGACGGCGAGGCCGGCGACGACTCGTCCGACCTGGGGTCGGTGAAAGACGAGCAGGTCGGCACCTACATGTACCTGCCGCAGTGGCAGAAACGCGAGATAGAGCGCGTGTACGGCCTCTTGAGTACCGAGTACGAGTACCGGTACGAGGAGGAGTTCGAGAAGAACCGCCACTTCTACCCGCTGTTGGTCGAGTACGGCCTCGACGAACTCGACGGCCTCGACGCCGAGGCGGTCCGCGACCGCCTGTCGGCGCTCCGCGATTCGGTCGAGGAGTGACGCCGTCCGGACCAAAGAGTGTAGGTATTCCCCTTATCGGGGTCGAATCGTATCTCAAGGTAGGCTCCGTCGAGAGCCACGCCCCCGAAGGAGGAACTCAATGCCCAACTGCCAGAACTGTGGTTCGTTCGTGACGAATCGGTACGCGCGTGTGTTCACACCCGACGGCGTCGAGGAGCCCCGGGTCTGTCCTCGCTGCGAGAACAAACTTCGTGACGGCGGCGAAGTACGCGAAGCGCGGTCCCGACGCCGCTAGTCGGTCCTCTCGTTCGAATTCTGGTCCCCGCAGGTCGCCGGAACAGTCTCACCGCCGACTCACGAGTGGGTCGCCGCCGAGAGAAGAGAGACGGCGGTGCGCCGAACTACGCGACGGACTTCGTCTGCCGGGACCCCGGCTTGACGAACACGACCTTCTCGCGGCCCTGTCGGACGCGGCCGATGCGCTCTGTCTCTTCGAGGTTGCTGAGGCGACGGCTCACCTTCGACTTGGACCACCCCGTCTCGGTCACCATCGCGGACTGCTTCATCTTCCCGCCCTCGCGGCACAGGAGGGCGTACAGCGCCTCCTCCGGTTCCATCCCGGTGAAGTCTATCGGCGCCGCAGGTTCGTCGGCTCCCGCCTCCGCGGCGGTCCGACCCCCGTCGGTCGCCGCACCGTCGGCGTCGGCGTCCGCCGACTGCACGTCCGCCTCGCTGGTTCCCGCGCCGAGCGTCGACAGAGCGTCGCTGAGCGTCGACCGAATTAGTCCGACCGGGTCGAATCCCCCGCCGGTTCCCCCGTTGCCCCCGGATGTCCGTTGACTCTGAGCCATACTCCTACGTGTACCTCTGTTCGGATTAGTACTGTACCAAAAGAGATTGGCATCGGGTTCGGCGCCCGTCGGAACCGCGCTCGACGGGGCGAGGTGGCCCCGAAGGCGGACACGCTCCGTCGGAGGGCCGATTACGCGGCGCGTATCGTTCGCGGCCGCGTCGGTTCCGACACGGACCCGCGCGATGAACCGAACTGTATCGGTATCGCGCCGCCGGGGCGGCCGGCCGCGGTCACTCCGCGATGGCCTTCGACGGTCGCACGTGCTGGGTCTGCCACTCGTACCGGTCGTGGATCTTCTCGCGCCCCTTGTCGGTGATGGTGTACTGGTTGGTTCGCCCGTCTATCTCGCCTTTCTCGACCAAGCCTTCCTCGACGAGCGTATCGAGGTTAGAGTAGACTCGGCCGGCGAGGAGCTTTCGGTCCTGTGACTCCTCGAGTTCGATCTTGATCTCCTTGCCGCTCGCGGCCGCGAGCCCTCCGACGACGAAGAGCAGGTCGCGCTGGAATCCGGTCAGTTCGTACACGTCCATACTGTCTCCACTCTTGCACTGTGTGGAATAAATATATACAGGACCGTTTCAACCTGTAAGGAAGTGATAAGCCCGCAACAACGACGTCTACGCCGCGAACGGCGACTCCCGGGCGTTTCGGACTGTTCGCTTACTGGGTGAATAATAACCTTGGAACGGACACAGTCCGCGAACCGTACCATCGCGTCCCTGCCCCTTCGCCCCTCCTCTTCGCCGCGATGGTACGTGTTACTCTCGGTCCGCGCGGGCGGGTGGTCCTCCCGTACCTCGCCGCCCGGCGCTCCCTTCCGGCGTACGACGCCTCTCCGAGCGCCGTCGCCGCCGGCCCGCGTCCAGCGTCCCGACCGTTATCGGGTGTATAGTAACCCCCGCCCCCGACGGGGGTAGCGTATGTTCGGAACGAGCGGCGTTCGGGGTGAAGTCGGGTCGGAAGTGACGGCCGACCTCGCCCTGTCGGTGGGTAGAGCGCTCGCGTCGACGGGGTACGACCGTGTGGTCGTAGGCCGGGACGCGCGCGAGAGCGGACTGATGCTGACGGACGCGTTGACCGCCGGGCTCCGGGAGTGCGGGGCGGACGTGGTGGTCCTCGGCCGGGCCGCGACTCCCACCGTCGCCCGCGCCGTCGGGTGGCACGACGCCGACGCCGGCGTCTCGGTCACCGCCTCCCACAACCCCGCGCCCGACAACGGTCTCAAACTCTGGACGCCCTCCGGGCGAGCGTTCGACGAGTCACAGCGCGAAGCCATCGCCGAGGCGGTCCGGACCGAGGCGTTCGACCTCCAGCCCTCCTCTCGCGTCGGCCGCGCCACCGAGTCGTCGGACGCGGCCGACCGCCACGTCGCCGCGCTCGAAGCCGCCGTCTCCGTCGCCGCCGACCTCGACGTGGTGGTCGACGTGGGCAACGGCACCGGACAGGTGTCCGCGCGCGCCCTCCGCCGCCTCGGGTGCGACGTGACCACGCTCGACGCCATCCCCGACGGCGAGTTTCCGTCGCGCCCGAGCGAACCTACCGCCGAGAACTGTTCCCGCCTCTCGGCGGTGGTGGCCGGCACCGACGCCGACTTCGGGGTGGCCCACGACGGCGACGCCGACCGGATGATGGCGGTGGACGAGACGGGCGCGTTCGTCGGCGGCGACCTCCTCCTCGCGCTTTTCGCCCGCCGCGCTGCGGGCGAGGGCGACCGGGTCGCAGCGCCCCTCAACACCAGCCTCGCCGTCGACGACGCTCTCGCCGAGGTCGGCGCGTCGCTGGTCCGCACCCGCGTCGGCGACGTGTACGTGGCGGAACGCGCCGAGGAGGACGACGTGGCGTTCGGTGGCGAACCCAGCGGCGCGTGGATCTGGCCGGCGGAGACGCTCTGTCCCGACGGGCCGCTGGCGGCGTGTCGCCTCGCCGAACTCGTGGCCGACGAAGGTCCCCTCGGCGACCGACTCGCGGACGTCGAGGAGTACCCCATCCGGCGCACGAGCGTCCGGACCGACGACAAGGAGCGTCACATGGCGGCGGTCCGCGACCGGGTACTCGACCGGTACGACTCGGTCGACACCATGGACGGCGTGCGGGTCGAGGTGGACGGCGGCTGGTTCCTCGTGCGCGCCAGCGGCACCCAACCTCTCGTGCGCGTCACCGCCGAGGCTCGCACGGAGGACCGCGCTGACGAACTGTTCGAACGGGCCAGAGAACTCGTGGAGTCGGCGGCGCCCGAGGACCCCGCCTGAACGTCCGCCGACGCTACTCGTCCAGCGGCGACTTCACGCTGTCAGGCACGTCGTCATTGAGCGCGATGAGGTTCTCGCGCCCGAGGTTTATCTTGGTAATCAGCCCCTGGTCTTCCATCTTCGAGAGCAGGCGACTCACTTTCGACTTCGACCACTCCGACTGCTCGGTTATCTCGCGCTGGGGGAGTCGCCCGCCGTGTTCGCGCAGGAGTTGGATGGTCTTCTCCTCGTCCGAGAGCACCGGCGGGTCGTCGGCCGGCACCTCCACGCTCGGCGGCGCCTCGATGGTCCGTCCGCTCGCGTGGCCGTCGTCCGACGGCTGGGGCTCGTCGGACTCGGGGAACGTCCGCTCGACGACCCAGTTGCTCGCGCGTTCGACCCCGCGCCGCCCGCGGCGGACCGCTGGCCGGAGGCGTTCGGGGACCGCCTCGTGGTCCTCGATGCGACCGATTCCGCGGCGAACCAGTAGGTGCGCCAGTCCCATCAGCGCGAGGAGCACCAGCACCCCGACGAACAGCGCGGACACCGCGCTCTGGGGGTTGGTCCCGACTCTGACCTCCAGTCCGTCGTCGAGACCGTCGCTATCTGTATCCTCGGAGTTGGGATTCGTTCCGAGTTCGGACTCCCGGCCGTCGTCGAGGCCGTCGCCGTCCGTGTCCGATGCGGTCGCGTCGGTGTCGGCTACCACCTCGTCGGCGTCGGTGAGGCCGTCGTTGTCCGAGTCCGCCTTGGTCGGGAGAGTGTTGTGTTTCTCCACCTCCTCGTAGTCTGTGAGGCCGTCGTCGTCGGAGTCGGTGTTGGTCGGGTCGCTCCCGAGTTTGACCTCGCGGCCGTCGCTGAGGCCGTCGTCGTCGGTGTCGGCCTTGAGCGGGTTCGACTCGTTGTTCGCCTCTTCGCCGTCGCTGAGGCCGTCGCCGTCGGAGTCGGGATTGGTCACGTTCGTTCCCTTACTCACCTCCTCGTTATCGCGAAGGCCGTCGTTGTCGGAGTCGGGACTGAGCGGCTTGCTCTTGTAGTCGTTCACCTCTGCCCCGTCGTTGAGACCGTCCTCGTCGGTGTCGCTTTTCCTGAGGTTGGTCCCCGCCTTCACCTCCGCGTCGTTCTGCAACCCGTCGCCGTCGGTGTCCGCCGTTCGGTTGTAGACGCTCATCGTGGTCTCGGTCGACACCAACGGCGTGCCGTCGGCGGTGATGCCTTCGTCTACTGTGACCGTGAGGTTACGCGTCCCGGTCGCGTTCTGTAGCGGGCTGACGTCCACGTCGACCGTCTGGGGCGCGCCGGAATCGATGTACGTCTGTGAACATATCTTGTTGCCACTCGACTCTACGCAGACGGTGTACTGGCCGGAGGCGTTCACGTTGTGTACGCGGACGCGCATAGTAACGTCACCCTGCTGCCACACTCGTCCGTCCGCGCCGTCGATGACGCCGCCGCCCCTGAACGTAACGTTCTCGATAGAAACGCCGCCCGGTGCCGCGGCGGCGGGGAGCGTCGTCGCCGCTATCAGACACAGAACGAGCACCACGAGGAGGGGGCGAGGCGGTTTCATCTATCCTCAGCGTTCTTGTATTACGTGACTTCCCTCGCACGTTTTAGTCTTTCTGTACTTTTCTACATTGTTATCACTCGGAACGAGGTTGCGGAAGACGTGCGTCTGACGGTCGAACGCGCGGGTCCGGGGAGAGGAAGTGACAGACGTTCGAACGCTCAGCCGCGCAGGGCCTCTTCGCCGACCTGTCCCACGGTGAGGAGGACGAAGACAGTCAGGATGATGGCGCCGGCCGCGATGTTGGAGATAGACGCGAACGGCACCACGTTGAACGCCGTCATGAACAGGAGGATTCCGCCGAATATCGACGCGCTGAGGTAGTACGACCCCCACGATATCGACTCCCGCTCGTCGGTCGACTCCTCGGCGTCGTCGTCGGTTTCCGGGGTCTGGAGGTACTGAGTGAGTTGTTCGACGCGCGGGGTGGGTTCGACGATGCCCCGGCTCTGATTGTAGTTAATCACTCCCTTCTCGTCGAGTTTGGGCAGGTGAGCCTGATACAGTGCGATGTACACGCGCTGGCGCTCGTCGGACGTGAGCGCCTGCAGCGTGGTGTCGTGTTCCCACGCGGCCACCTGTTCGGCCATGTCTCGCATCTCTACGGTGCCGTCTACCTCTTGGAGGTACTGGAGGACGTACCGGCGCCGCTGGTTCTGGAGGAGGTGAAAGATCTCGTCTTTGGGGAGCGCCTCGACTTCGTCGCCGTCGCGTTCGTCTAGGGTGGCCGTACTATCGTTGGTGGTCTGCGCGACTGTCATCTTGGACACCTCTTTTCGTGAACCGGTAATAAACCGAGAACCCTGTCCCGCCCTTTGCAAACTGTTGCAAACAGTTGAATACGGTTAAAACGGTCGCAACAGTGGCTAAACCCGACTTGACTGTCTACGTCCTGAGAGATTATTACGCACCCGGTAAACTGAATTTTGTGCGTTTTACGCCCGGTACAGGGCGTTCTATTCCGTAAACTCATGGGACGAATTTAACACCTCAGCTACTCTACGAATACCTACTATCTTCAGTGACAGTCTATTATAAATTTGAATCTACACAACTGCGTGAAAAGTTTCGACGTCGAAACGACTTATGGATACCCTCGTTCGTCGTCGCGCGGCCGACGTCGGTGCTCGGCTCTCGGTCGTTCCGCTCGCACGCAGGTCCGCGTCGCGTCGGAGCGCCGAGGGCGGGGCGACTCCGCGACGCGGCTGGTCGAACGGCGATAAGGCGCGAGTAACCCGCTCGTTACTGCACATATAATAAACCGCCCGTCTTCTCAAGTTCCGAGCGATGAAAGCCGTGATTCTCGCCGCCGGGCAGGGGACTCGAATCCGGCCCCTGTCGGAGTCGACGCCCAAGCCGATGTTACCCGTCGCCGACCGTCCGCTCGTGGCCCACGCGGCCAGCGCCGCGGCCGACGCCGGGGCCGACGAACTCGTGTTCGTCGTGGGGTACGAGCGCGACGCCGTGACCGACTTCTTCGGCGAGGAGTACGCCGGCGTCCCGGTGAGCTACGCCGTACAGGAGGACCAGGACGGCACGGCGGACGCCGTCGACGTGGCGCGGGACCGACTCGACGGTCCGTTCGCGGTACTCAACGGGGACAACCTCTACCGCCCCGAGGACGTGAAGCGCCTGTTCGAGGCGGGGCCGGCCGTGGGCGCGACCCGCGCCGACGACCCCACCAACTACGGCGTGTTCGACACCGACGGCGACGGCGACTCGGTGACGGGCATCGTGGAGAAACCCGACGACCCGCCGTCGAACCTCGTGAACGTCGGGGCGTACGCGTTCCCCGAGGAGGCCCGGGAGTGGCTCAGCGTCTCGAAGTCCGAGCGCGGCGAGCGGGAGATAACCGACGTGCTCGCCACGGTCATCGAGGAGTTCGACGTCACGCCCGTGGAGTTCGACCAGTGGCTGGACGTGGGGCGGCCGTGGGAGCTACTAGAGGCGAACGAGCGGGTGCTGGCGGACCTCGAACGCGACGTGCGCGGCGACGTGAGCGAGGACGCACACCTCGACGGTCCCGTGGTCGTCGAGGAGGGCGCGACGGTGAAACCCGGCGTCGTCGTCGAGGGGCCGGCGCTCGTCCGGTCGGGCGCGACGGTCGGACCCAACGCCTACGTCCGGGGCGCGACGCTGATAGGCGAGGACGCCAAGGTCGGCCACGCCGTCGAGGTGAAAAACAGCGTGCTCCGGTCGGGCGCGACGGTGGGGCACCTCTCGTACGTGGGCGACAGTGTGCTCGGACGCGACGTCAACTTCGGCGCGGGCACCAACGTGGCCAACCTCCGTCACGACGGCGAGGACGTGGAACTGACCGTGAAGGGCGACGACGTCTCGACCGGTCGACGCAAGTTCGGCGTGGTCTGCGGCGACGGCGCGAAGACCGGCATCAACACCGACCTCAATCCGGGTATCAAACTGTCCGCTGGCGCGACCACCCTCCCGGGTGAGACGGTCCACGACGACCGGTGACGCCCCGCCCCCGTAGGTCCCCGACTCGGAGTCACTGATGGCACGAAGCTTCGTCACCGCGCTCATCTCGACCGTGGGCGGCCGTCTCATCCGGCTCCTCTCGTCGATGCTGCTCACCCCGGTGATAATCGCCTTCGCCGGGACCCGGACCTACGGCGAGTTCGGCACGCTCCTCTCGGCGTTCGCCATGGCGACCATCCTGATGAGCGAGGGCGTCAGCAGCGGCGTCCGCAAGTACATCCCCGAGGAGCGAGAGCGCGAGAACTGGCAGGACGAGGTGTTCGGCTTCTACTTCCGCATCGCGGTGGTGATGGCGGTGCTGACCGCCATCGGCTTCGTGCTCGCGGCCCGGTTCGGCCTCGTGACCCTCCTCTGGGGCGAGAAGTACGTCCCCTACTTCTACCTCCTCGCGCCCCTCGCCATCGCCACCCAGTTCAAGGGGTACTTCCAGCGCACTCTGATGGGGCTGAAACTCGAACACATCGCCGAACCCGTCCGCGTGTTCTACAAGGTGTCGTTCATCGGCCTCGCCATCGTGGCCACCTACCTGAACTACGGCATCGTGGGCCTGCTGATGAGCCAGATAGTCGCCTCGCTTCTCTCGGTGGGCGTCTCGCTGTGGTTCGTGATACCCCGTATCTCCGTCCGGAGCGCCTTCACCATCCCCTCGCGCGAGTTCCCCCGGCGCGAACTGTTCACGTTCAACTACAACTCCATCGCGTACACGTTCCTCCTGATGTCCCTGTTCCACGTGGACATCCTGATGCTGGAGTCGTTCACGGGGTCCGAGCAGGTGGGCTACTACAAGGCGGCCATGGTCATCACGCAGTTCCTCTGGTTCGTCCCCCGGTCGATGCAGTCCGTGATGGTCCAGTCCACCTCCAACATGTGGGCGCAGGGACGCACCGAGGAGATAACGCAGATGGCGTCGCGCATCACGCGCTACGTGCTCGCGCTCACGGTCCTGCTCGCCATCGGCATGGCGTCGCTCGCCCCCGACTTCGTGCGGTTCTACCTCGGCGAGACCATGCTCCCTTCGGTCGCGCCGCTGCTCATCCTCCTCCCCGGGACCGTCGGGTTCGCCATCGCCCGGCCCATCCTCTCTATCAGTCAGGCCAAGGGACAGCTCCGGACGCTCATCGTCACCACCGCCGCCGCGGCGGTCATCAACTTCGGGCTGAACGTGCTGTTCATCCCGCGCTACGGCATCCTCGGCGCGGCCATGGCCACCACCACCGGCTACGCCTCGCTCGCGGTGCTCCAGTTCTTCGGCGCGCACTACCTCGGCTACAACCCGTTCGACGACCTCCGCCTCGGCCGCATCGGGCTCACCGCCGTGGTGTCGGCGGTGCCCATCCTGTTCGTCTCGCGCTTCCTCGACAGCCACCTCCTCGCCCTCGCGGTGGTCCCGGTCGTCGGCTTCGTGACGTACTCGGCACTCACCTTCGCCACCGGCGTCGTCGGCGTCGACGAAGTGTTCGACATCCTCACCTCCGCGCCCGGCCCCATCGGGTCGAAGGCGGCCACCGCGCGCGAACGCATCCGGAGTGTCGACCTCAGCGCCGGCATCGGCGCGGAGGTGGACGCCGAGGTGGGCGGCGCCGACCCGCTCTCGCCCGGCGAGTGGAGTTCGACGCCCGACGGCTCGCTCACCTCCGCCGCCACCCCTCGGCGCGTCGGGGCGGCTCTCATCGCCGGTCTCCTCCTCCTCGGACTGATAGTTCTCGTCTCCGGCCTCCTCGCGTCGGTCGTTCCCGCCGTCGCCGACGTGGGCGACCTGCTCGGCGGCGGCGCCGGCGCGTCGCCCGCGGGCGGCGGCGCCACGGACGCGCCCACCCACACGACGACGCCTCACGACCACACCGCGACGTCCGGGGACGACGGGGCGACGACGGCCACGCCGACGCCCGCCGACGACGGAGGCGGAGACGGAGACGGCGCGGGAGCGGCCGGCGGAGGGGCGGCGGGCGACACGCCGACGCCCACGGCGACACCGGCCGACACGACGACCACCGACGCGTCGACCCCGACGGCCACTACGTCCGCGACGGCCACCACGTCCGCGACGGCGCCCACGACGGCGACCCCGACGACGACCGCGACAACGCCGACGCCGACCACAACGACCCCGCCGCGGGAGACCGCGGCGTCCGAGACCGTCGCGGCGTGACGCGGCCGCCCCGGCCCCGCGAACATCGCCGGTTCTCCCCGGCTAGACACTCGATAATAATGGCCGCCGGGGGACTACGACTACTCGATAATGACGAGACTCGTTCTCGCCTCGTGCCGGGACCCCGCGTCGAGGCGGTTCGACCGCGGAGGTGACGGGGCGTGACGGTGCGCGCGGGCGCCGTCGCTGGCTCGACGCTCCGCCGGGAGACGCGAACGGTACAGGGTATCCTCATGGCGCTTGGCGTGACGTTCCTCGTCGTCGGCGGCGCGTTCACCATGCTGCCGGGCGTCGGCGGGAACATCGCTCCCGGCGGGTCGCCGACCAACGAGACCACGACGACGCCCTCGCCGACGCCCACCCCGACGGCGACCGCGACGGCCACGGACACGTCGACACCGACGCCGACGGCCACACCGACGCCCGCGCCGTCCGCGTCGCCCACGACCACGACCGCCGCCAGCACGCCGCCCGGGTCCGGTAACGCCACGCCGACCACGACTACGACGGCGACGAACACCACCAGCACGACGACCACGACCGACTCGCCGTTCGGGGCCGACACGACGACGACGACCAGCACGACGACCACGACCGACTCGCCGTTCGGAGACGATACGACCAGCACGACCAGCACGACGACCACGACCGACTCGCCGTTCGGAGACGACACGACCACGACCAGCACGACGACGACCACGGCGTCTAGCCAGACCGAGACCGAGTCGCAGTTCTGAGGCGGAGAACCCCCGTCGGCGCTCCCGGTTCCCCTCTCGCCCCGTCCTTCTGGTCGTGACGGCGTCGAGTCGCGCCCGCCCTCTTCTCCCGGTTCCCCTCTCGCCCCGTCCTTCTGGTCGTGACGGCGTCGAGTCGCGCCCGCCCTCTTCTCCCGCTTCCCTTCCGGCTCTCCGTGTGTACCGACTCGCCCGTCGCCGCGCCGCGTTCCCCGACGCGTCGTTCGTCAGGTGGGAGACGGAACGGAGGGCGCACCGACGGCGTCGGAGAGAGCGGCGGACCGGCGGTTGCACCGCTCGGGAATTGGTCTCTGCGTCCCGGTCGAGACGGAAGGTGGGCGGGACGGAAAACTGGCCGAGCGGTCGCGCTCAGGCCGGGGGTTCGGGGAGGTCGAACTCGTCCCCGTCGCCGGGACAGACGAAGTCCCCGGGGCCGAGGTCGTCGTCTCCGGCGGCGTGTTCGGTCCACGTGGTGAGGTCGTTAATCCGAAGTTTGAGCCGCGGGGGGAGGCGGTGGAGTTCGGGCGAGGCGGGGAACAGCGTCGCGTCGAGGTCGGCCGCCTCGTACAGTTCCCGCCGGTCGGGCCACGAGTGCTCGAAGGAGTGGAGGCCGGGCACTTTCCGGCGCACGAACCCCTCTATCTGGTTGAGCGTGTGGGAGTCACGCGGCCTGTCGGGCGGGCGGTGTCGGAGGAGGTCCGGGTCAACGCGCCGTAACGCCCGCTTGAACGTCTCCGTGTTGCGGTACTCCGGCGGGGTGGTGAGGTGCCAGTCGAGGAGTTCGGCGTCCGCCGCGACGAACGACTCGAGGAAGTGGTCGGCGAGGTGGTACCGGAACGGGGTCGACGGCTGGTTCCGGACGCCGAACAGGGCGAGGCGGTTGTAGACAGAGTCGGCCCGGCCGCCCGCCTCGGGGAACCGGCGCTCGATGGCCTCGCGGCCGAACTCGGCGGCAGTGTCGGGCAGGTCGTCGCACGCCGTGAAGAACTCCTGACTCGCACCCATGAAGCCGTACTTCGACAGCATCACCGCCGCCGGGTCGGGGTCGGGTTCGAGGCGGTTCCGGGGGAGCGTCACGCCGAACACGTCCACCCCGTCGCGCGGGAGGAAGTGCCCCCGGAGGAACGTGTCGAACAGCAGCCCGTGGTACATCGTGTCCACGTTCATCTGGGGCTCGTAGCCCGCCTGGTGGACGTGGAGCGACTCCTTGATGCCGAGGCCGTACTGCACGTCGTCGAACGCGGTGTTGAGGTAGCGCCGGTCGGCCTCCAGTGTGCGGTGGGTAGTGCCGTACTGCTGGGCGACGCGTCGCGCGGCCGCCGCCTCGTCGCTCTCGGGCGACCCGATGGTGTAGGCCACGTCGATGTCCGGGATGCACGAGAGGAACACCCGGGAGTCGAACCCAGCCGAGAGCAACAGCCCCTTCCGGCCGGGGTGGGTCCGCCGCCGCCGCAGGGCGCGTTCGAGCCTGTCGGCGAGTTCGCCGACGTAGTCGAACTCCTGTGGGTCGTAGACGAACCGCGATAGCTCGGTCGCCTCGCGCGGCGTCAACAGGCCGTCGAACGGCACGCGCCGGAGTTCCTCGAACGGGGTGCGCTCGCCAAGCACCACTGTGAGGTGGAGGAACTCCATCACGGCGTCGCGGTCCAGCGTCGGGTCCGGGACGGTGTCGGCCACCGCCGCGGGGTCGGTGCCGAACACCCGTACGCCCGGGGCGTCGGTGTAGTAACACTCCCACGTCCGCGCGGGGTCGGTGGCTACGAACGGGTCGCCGCCCGCGTCGCAGACGGCGACGTACGATCCGTTGAGCGAGTCGAGCGCCGTCGCTCCCCGCTCCGGGACGGCCTCGCGCAGCCACCGCGCCGGCGTGGCGGCCTTCGAGGGGAGGTACGCCTCGCCCCACACCACCGCCGCGCCGTCGTCGTCGTCGACCCAGTCGGTGCGCCCCGGGATGCCGAGGCCGACGTCCCGGACGCCGACGGTGACGTTCGGGCCGGACACCACTCGATCGAACTCCATGGGCGAGCGAAGCGACCGAAACGTCTCCTCGTCGCCGAACACGCCGAACAGCTCCTTGTTCATCGCGGGTCGGGTCTCGCTCACTCCACGGTGACGCTCTTGGCGAGGTTGCGCGGCTTGTCTATCTCGCGGCCGAGTTCGTCGGCCGTGTGGTAGGAGATGAGTTGGAGCTGGACGTTCGCCAGCAGGCCGGCACACACCGGGTGGACGTCGGGTATCTCGAGGTGGGCGTCCGCGATGTCGAGGGCGGCGTGGCCCTCGGGCGCGATGGCGACCACGTCAGCCCCGCGGGCCTGCGCCTCCTTGGCGTTGGTGAGCGTCTTGGGGTCCTCGTCGACGAACACCGTGAAGAGCGGCGTGTCGCCCGTCACGAGCGCCAGCGGGCCGTGCTTGAGTTCGCCCGAGGCGAACCCCTCGGCGTGCTCGTACGTTATCTCCTTGAACTTGAGCGCCCCCTCCTGCGCGACGGGGTAGCCCAGACCGCGTCCGATGAAGAAGAACGCGTCGCTCCCGAGGTAGTCGTGGGCGACGTCGCCCGCGTTCGTGTCGTCGAGCATCGCGTCGAGGTGGTCCGGCAGGTCCCGGAGGTCCGAGAACAGGCGGTCGCGGCCGGGGATGGACCCCGCGCCCGGGAGCGCCTCGGCCACCGTCTCGGCCAGCATCGTGAGCGTCGCCACCTGCGAGGAGAACGTCTTGGTGGCGGCCACGCCGATTTCGGGGCCGGCGCGGATGTACACCGCGTCGTCGGACTCGCGCGCGGCCGTCGAGCCCATCACGTTCGTGACGGTGAGGGCGCGAGCGCCCTGGTCCTGCGCCTTCCGGAGCGCACCCAGCGTGTCGGCCGTCTCGCCGCTCTGGGTCACCGCCACCACCAGCGTCTCGTCGTCGACGGGGACGGTGGTGTGGAGGTACTCGCTCGCGCGGAACGACTCCGTCCGGACGCCCGCCTCCTTCAGGAGCGTCTCGGCGTAGAGCGCGGCGTGGTAGGAGGTACCGCAGGCGACGAACTGGACCTGCTCGACGCCGTCGAACAGGGCCGGGTCCACGTCGAGCGACGGGGTGTTGGTCTCCTCGTCGATGCGTCCGCGGACGGTGTTCGAGAGCGCGGAGGGCTGTTCGTCTATCTCCTTTCGCATGTAGTGTTCGTACTCGCCCTTGCCGGTCTCCTCGGGGTCCCACTCCACCGTGGTGATGTCGCGCTCGACGGGTTCGCCGGTCACGGTGGTCATCCGGACGCCGTCGGGCCGCAGGATGGCCATGTCGCCGTCCTCGAAGTAGACCACTTCGTCGGTCTCCTCCAGAAAGGCGGGCACGTCGCTGGCGAGGTAGTACTCGCCGTCGTCGATGCCGAGGACGAGCGGCGACCCTTCGCGCGCGGCGAAGACTGCCTCCTCGCCGTCGACGACCGCCGCGAGCGCGTAGCTCCCGTCGAGGTCGCGCACCGTGTGGCGGAACGCCGACTCGGGGTCGAGGCCTTGGTCGAGGTAGTGGTCGAACAGGTGGGGGACCACCTCGGTGTCGGTGTCGCTGGTGAACTCGTGACCCTTCTGCTGGAGCCACTCCCGGAGGTCGCCGTAGTTCTCGATGACGCCGTTGTGCACCACGGCCACGTCGGTGGACATGTTGGTGTGCGGGTGGGCGTTGGCGTCGGTCGGCGGTCCGTGGGTGCTCCACCGGGTGTGGCCGATGCCAACGTTACCGCTCGGAGGCTTCTCGCTCACGACCGACTTGAGTTCGGAGACCTGCCCGGACCGCTTGTGGACGGCGAGGCCCTTCCCGTTCTTGACCGCGATGCCCGCCGAGTCGTAGCCGCGGTACTCGAGGTTCTCGAGGCCCGTGATGAGGGTGTCGACGGCGTCGCCGCGGCCCACCCGGGCGATGATGCCGCACATCAGTACACACCCCCGGAACCGGCTGTCTCTCGCGGCGTCCTCGGCGGCGCGGCGCCGTGGGCGTGTGGTTCGAACGACGCTCGCGCGCCGACGACCGGTACGGTGGCCGCGGCGGTGCCATCCGGCGTGTCGGTGAGGGCCGCGTCTGGGGTTCTATGTCGCGTCATGGTAGGTAATCTTCCGGGGACACCTCGACCAGAGCCCCGGGCGTTGACAAAAAACTCGACGGATACGCCCGTTAATATAAACAGGGTAAACACACAGTTACCTCTGCGTTAAGTCGAATTCAGCGAACGTGACGGTTCGGGGCCGACACGTTCCAGAGCCGGTAACGGGTCGCTAAAAGACGGAACGCGCAGTCACCGGACGCCGAGTTCCGACCGGCAGACGGGCGGTTTCAACCCCGGGGCTCCGACGCACGGTCGACCCGCGCGTCGGGCGGGCAGTTCCGGTCCAGAACCGCCGCGTACACCTCGCGGATGCGCTCTCCCATCCGCTCCAGTCCGAGGCCGTCTATTCGGTCGCGGCCGTCGGCCCGCCGCCCGTCCCGGAGCACCGACGCGAGGGCGTCGACGAACTCCGCCTCCGTCTCGCAGACGTGCGACCGAGACACGTCCGAGAGCACCTCCCGGACGAACCCCACGTCGGAGGCCACCACGGGCACGTTGCACGCCGCCGCCTCCTTAACAACCATCGGGCCGCTCTCGCGCTTCGAGGTGACCAGCACCGCGTCGCTGGCGTTCATGTACAGCGGCACTCGCTCGTGGGGCACGCCCG
Source organism: Haloferacaceae archaeon 50 (assembly GCA_046097085.1). Classification (GTDB taxonomy): domain Archaea; phylum Halobacteriota; class Halobacteria; order Halobacteriales; family Haloferacaceae. The sequence continues at coordinate 62,420 of CP175572.1, forward strand.
ACATGGTCCGGAGGTCGGCCGCGACGGGGAGCGACTCGACCACCGACTCCGCCAGCGGGTAGTTCTTCACCTCCCGCGAGGGCGGGTAGGGGAAGAGTACCACCGGCCCGTCGGTCTCCCAGCCGAGTTCCGCCCGGGCCGCGTCCCGGTCGACCGGCCGGAACCGGTCGGTGTCGACGCCGAACGGGATACGGTTCGTCGGCACGTCGACCCCGCGGGCGACCGGTTCGGACGGCGCGATGACGGCGTCGCTCCGGGTCGCCGCCGCCCGGCTTATCGCCTTGAGCCACCCCGCCTCGCCCATCACGTCCGACCCCCAGAGGGTGAGCACCACTGGCCGGACCGGTTGGGCGAACGCGAACGGCGCGGTCAGGCCGTAGTTCGCGTGTACGAGGTCGAACTCCTCGGTGGCGACGGCTTCGAGCACCCGCGCCTCGTACCGGAGGTACTCCTTCGGGGAGCGCGACCCGTCGGCGGCCCGGGGCACCGTCAGCGTCGTGCACTCGACGCCCTGCGCTTCGAGCGTCTCCACCTGCTGTTCGAAGAAAGAGCGCGGCGACGTGGCGAGTTGGAGGACGCGAACCATCCCGCTCACCCGCCGTCCGTCGCGGCGAGGAGTTCCGAGACGATGACGCTGGTCACGTCGCGCTTCTCGGTCAGGAGGTCGACCCGGCGCTCGCCCCAGTCGGCGTCCTCCTCCAGCACCTCTACCGCGGCGTCGAGCGCCCGCCGGTGGCGGTCCTCGCCGTGGAAGCCGTAGAGCAGGTCGTAGCGTTCGTTGAGTTCGTCGGTGTAGCCCATCGAGAGCGTGTTGACGTACACCGCGGGCGTGCCGAGCACCGCGCTCTCGACGGCGGTGGTCGCGCCCTCGCCCACGAACAGGTCGGCGTAGTAGAGCAGGTCGTGGAGGCGGTGGGGGTCGATGGTGGCCTGCCGGTCGGCCACCTCGTCGGGCAGGTCCCCCTCCGCGGTGATGAGCACCTTCCGGCCCGTCGCTTCGAGGCGTTCGACCACTTCGGTCACGTCGCCGAACCCGCCCTCTCCCACGTCGTGGGACGCCCCCCACGCGATGAGGCGGAGGACGACGTAGTCGTCGTCGCGGGAGAGACCTACCTCGTCGAGCACCGACGCGTCGGCGGTGAACCGGTCTGGGTGGAGGTAGGCGAGTTCGTGGTAGCCGGCGTACTCGTGGTGCTTCTCGCCCACGTCGTCCTGGAAGCACTCCGGCGTACACACCACGTCCGCGAACGGGAACGTGAGACGGTTCGACAGTGTGGCGTGCTCAGTGTCGGTGAACACCACGCTCTGTGCGCCCACCAGCGACGCCACGTGCGCGACGGCCATCCCGCCGATGGCGGCCATCACGTCCGGTTGGATGCGCCGGGCGGCCTGCAGGAGTCGCCACTCGTAGCTGAGTTGGGAGGTGGCGAGCGACGCGATGCCCTCCGACTCGCCCGCCAGCACCTCGTAGTCGATGTCGAAGGTGTCGAGCAGTTCCCGCGCCACCGACTTCTCCCGGAGGAACACGTGCACCTCGTGGCCCCGGCGCGTGAGTTCGTGGTAGGCGTTCTTGAAGAAGTGGACGTGGGCGGGGTGCTGGACGGTGAGCACGATGTCGAGGTGCTCGTCGGCGGACGGGGCGGCGGTCCCCAGTCCGCGCCGTCGTTCGCCCGTGGCCGACGTTGACGTCGACGTCGACGCTGACTCCCCGGCCGTCGTCATAACTGTCGGTAGATGTACCCGTTCTCGGTGGCCGTCTCGCGCACCTCGCCGGAGACGTCGATGAACACGGGGTCGTCGGCCAGTTGCTCGTACACTGCCTCGTAGTCGATGTCGAGGTACTCGTCGTGGGCGGTGGCGAGGATGAGGCCGTCGAATCCCTCGAAGTCGAGTTCCTCCTGTATCTCGATGCCGAACTCCTCGCGCATGGCGTCGTCGTCCGCGTAGGGGTCGTGGCCGATGAGTTCCACGTCGTAGGTCTGGAGTTCGGCGATGACGCCGTTGACCTCCGAGGTGCGGATGTCGGGCACGTTCGGCTTGTACGCCAGCCCCATCACCAGCAGTTTGGAGTCTTTCAGCACCTTCCCGCCCTGATTCAGCGCCCGCACGGTGAGGTTGGCGGTGTGGGTGGGCATGTACTCGTTTATCTCCCGGCCCTGCAGGATGAGTTTGGGCGAGAACCCCTCGCGCTCGGAGCGGTGGGCCAGGAACAGGGGGTCGACCGGGATGCAGTGGCCGCCCACGAGGCCCGGCCGGTAGTCGTCGTGGAAGTTCCACTTGGTGCCCGCGGCCTCCAACACGTCGTGGGTGTTGAGGTCCATGTAGTCGCAGGCGATGGCGAGTTCGTTCACCAGCGCGATGTTGATGTCCCGCTGGACGTTCTCGATGGCCTTGGCGGCCTCCGCGGTCTGGATGTTGGGCGCCTCGTAGGTGCCGGCGTCCACGACGGTGCCGTAGAGTTCGGACAGGTCCGCGGTCACCTCGTCGGTCCGGCCGCTGACTATCTTGACCACGTCGGTCACGCTCCGGCCGGCGTCGCCGGGCGAGGCGCGTTCGGGCGAGTAGCCCATCTCGAAGTCCTCGCCCACCGAGAGGCCGGAGGCCTGCTCCAGCGCCGGCACCAGCACCGTCTCCGTCGCGCCGGGGAATACCGTCGACTCGAGCACCACCGTGGTGCCCGGACTCATGTTCTCGCCCACCGTCTTCCCCGCCGACTCGATGAAGTCGAGGTTGGGGTTGCCCATGTCGTCGACGGGCGTGGGCACGGTCAGGATGACGTAGTCGGCGTCCGAGATGGTGCCCGGGTGGGAGGTGAACTGGACGCTCCCCTCCGCGATGACCTCGTCGCCCACTTCGTTCGTGGGGTCGTAGTTGTCGGTGAGGCCGTTCACCTTCTCGGTGTCCACGTCGTAGCCGATGACGTGGAGGCCCGCGCGGTCGAACTCGACGGCGAGGGGGAGGCCCACGTAACCCAGTCCCACGATACAGACGGTGTCGTTGCCCCGGTCGTGGTCTCTAGTCGTCAAGCCCGACCCCCCTGTAGCGCACCGCGCCGGCGTCGCGCAACTCCGTCAGCTCCTGCCGGCCGTCCACCACCACGAGGTTCCGGTCGCCGTCGGCCGGTCCCAGCGACGTCACGTCGACGTCGTCGAACGCCGCCTGCGGCGTCACGAGCACCGCCGCGTCCACGGGGTCGTCGCCCACCTCGTCCAGCGAGAGGACGGACGCGCCCGCGTCCTCGAACGCCTCGTACTCGTCGAGGACGGGGTCGACGGCGCGCACGTCCGCCCCCGCCTCGTCGAGTCGCTCTATCACCGGGAGCGCCGGCGTCGCGCGTATCTCCTGTACGCCCGGCCGGTAGGTGAGGCCGAGGACGAGCACCGACGCGTCCTCGGGGGCGACCCCCTCGGCGTCGAGGGCGTCGAGCGCCTGTTCGGCCGTGTAGACGGGCATGTACTCGTTGACCTCGCGGGCCGTCTCCATCACCCGGGTGTCGGTGTCGAACTGCTGGATGATGAAGTGCGGGTAGTAGGGGATGCAGTGGCCGCCCACGCCCGCGCCGGGCGTGTGGATGTCGCAGACGGGTTGGGTGTTGGCGGCGTCGATGGCCTCGGTCACGTCGATGCCGAAGTCGTCGGCGTGACGGCCGAGTTCGTTCGCCAGCGCGATGTTGACGTCGCGGTAGACGCCCTCGAACACCTTGACCGCCTCCGCGGTGGTCGTATCGGAGACGGGGATCACCTCGTTGCTCGATATCTCGCCGTAGACCAGTTCCGACACGCGCGTGCTCTCCTCGTCCGCGCCGCCCACTATCTTGGGGTGCGCGCCGCGGATGTCCTCGATGGCCCGCCCGCTCTTGGTGCGCTCCGGGCAGAACGCGACGCCGAACTCGCCGAGCGAGAGGCCGCTGTTCTCCTCCAGAATCGGGAGGAGTTCGTCCACGGTGCTGCGCGGCGGGAGGGTGGACTCGTAGATGACCACGTCGCCCGTGTCGAGTTCGTCGCCCACGTCGCGTGTGACCGCCTCGACGGCCGAGAGGTCGACCTGATTCTCGTCGTCGACGAGCGTGGGGACGATGACCACGTGCACGGAGGCCTCGCTCGCGACGGCCCACGGCTCCTCGAACGCCTCCAGCGAGCCCTCGCCCACGAGGTCGGCCACGAGGTCGTCGAGGCCGGGCTCGCCCTCGATGGGGTTGCGGCCGGCGTTCACCTGCCGGACCACCTCGGGGTCGATGTCTGCCCCCTTGACCGCGCCAGTCACGTCGGCGTAGACGGCGGCGAGCGGCAGGCCCATCTTCCCGAGGCCGTAGACGCCCACGGTCACGTCGCCGTGGGTCAGCGCCTCGCGCTGGTCGGCCGTGGGGGCGTCGCAGCCGTACAACTGGTCGATGCTGTCTGTGTCGGAGTCTGATGTGGCGTCGGATTTCACGTCTGTCTCGGTCATTTGAGGGAGTTGCCTCCTTCGAGCGTCTCCGGAAGCGGTTGGTGTCTCGCGGGTGTTCCGATGGCGAGGGTGTCCGCAGGGACATCCTCGGTGACCACCGACCCGGCGGCCACGAACGCGTTCTCCCCCACGGTCACGCCGGGGAGGACGGTGGCGTTCGCGCCGACGGACGCGCCCCGTTCGATGGTCGGACCGCCGCGGTGGTCGTCGCCCTCGACGCGGACTGGGTAGGGGTCGTCGGTCAGGACGGCACGGGGACCGAGGAACACCTCGTCCCCGATGTGGGTGGTCGGCGGGACGTACACGCCGGTCTGGAAGCTGACGTGCGAGCCGACCTCCGTCCGTCCGTCGATGACGGTGTCGGTCCCGACGAGGACGTCATCGCCGATGACCGTCTGTTCGCGCACGAGGACGTTGTGGCCGGTGGAGAAGCCGTCGCCGATGGCCACGTCGCGGTAGATTATCGACCCCGCGCGGACCGTGGCGTCGTCGCCGAGGATCGTCTTCTGGGCGTCCTCGTCGTGGGCGTACCCCACGGTCGCGCCCTCGTCTATCTCGCAGCCGGTCCCGGTGGTGTACCCGTTCATACTGTGTCGGAGTCGTCGAGAGCGCCCGCGACTCCGCGCGCGACGGGAGGCAGTGCGCCGAAGTCGGCGAGCGCCGGCAGCGTCGGTGAGAAGTCCATAGTTCTGTCCCTGACCCTGTGACGGCGCGTACCGTCTCCGGGTTTGCTCAACGTTCCTCCCCCGACGTGCTTTATTATAGGACGGATAAGCACCCGGCTAGCGCGGCCATAAGCACGGCGGCGCGAGACGGCGGCGGCTCGGCGGTTTTTCGAGCGTTCTACGCGGTGTGAACACAACCCGCGGCGGTCGCGGGGAGGGGTGGCGGACCGACGGACGAACGCGTCGGCGGGCGGCGGGGTCCGCGCTACTCGGAGAAGGCGAGTCGGTCGACCCGGCGCGTGAGTTCGAGGGCGCGCAGGCCGTCGCGGCCGGTCACTTCGGGGTCGCGCCCGTCGCGGACGGCGTCGGCGAACGACTGGAGTTCGTTCTTGAGCGGTTCGTTGCGCTCGACGGTCAACTGCTCGACCACGTTCTCGTGGTGGAAGTGGACGTTGCCGTCCTCCCGGATGTAGGTCGGGTTGGACTTGCGGTGTATCTCCATCGTCTGGTCGGTGTAGTCCACCTTGACCCGGCAGTCGCGCGCCGAGATGGTGATGCCCCGAACCTTCTCTTGGGTGGCGCGGCTCGCGGTGAGGCTTCCCACCACGCCCGAGGCGAACTCGAAGGTGGCGTCGGCGTAGCTCCCGTTCGCCGTCCCGACGGCGTCGATGGAGGTCACCTCCGAGTCCACGAGATCCAACACGATGTCCACGTCGTGTATCATGAGGTCCATCACCACCGTGTCCTCGATGTCGCGCTCCAGCGGCGGGCCGAGGCGCTGGGCGTCGAGCGCCACGATGTCGAGGTCCTGCGCTATCTCGCGGAGCGCCACAACCGCCGGGTTGAACCGCTCGATGTGGCCCACCTGCAGGGCCACGTCCTCCTCGTCGGCGAGTTCGATGAGTTCGCGGCCGTTCGACGGGTCGGCCACGAACGGCTTCTCGATGAGCGTGTGGACGCCCGCGCCGATGGTCCGGCGGGCCATGTCGTAGTGGAACTGGGTCGGCACCGCGACCGAGACGACGTCGACCTCCTCCACGAGGCCGTCGAGCGAGTAGGCGTCGGCGTGGTACTCGTCGGCGACTCGCTCCGCCCGGTCCGCGTCCACGTCGTAGACGCCGACGAGCGTGGTGTCGGGGAGTTCGCGGTAGACGCGGGCGTGGTTCTGGCCCATCGAACCGACGCCCACGACGCCCGCTCGTATCTCTCGTTTAGACATGCTCTACCTCTATCTCCTCCGTGAGCGCCCGCGCCACCCTGTCCACGTCCGCGTCGTCGACGCCCGGGTGGACCGGGAGCGAGAGCACTTGGTCGGCCACCGTCTCGGCCACCGGCGCGTCAGCCGACACGTGGTCGAAGGCGGGTTGCCGGTGGATAGGCGTGGGGTAGTACACAGCGCTCCCGATACCGCGGTCCGCGAGCGCCTCCTTCACCTCGTCGCGGTTGGCGCACCGAACCGTGTACTGGTGGTAGGTGTGCCGTCGGCCCTCCGGCACCGCCGGGGTCACGAGCGCCGAGTCCGCGAGGCGGTCGTCGTACCGCGCGGCGTTGGCCCGGCGTCGCTCGTTGTAGTCGGGGAGGCGGTCGAGTTGGGCACGGCCGATGGCGGCCGCGAGGTCGGTCATCCGGTAGTTGTGTCCGAGTTCGACGTGCTGGTAGCCGTGGCCGGTGTCGGCCCGGCCGTGGTTCACGAACCGGGCGGCGGCGTCGGCCACGTCCTCGCGCGTCGTCGTCACCATGCCGCCCTCGGCGGTGGTCATGTTCTTGGTCGGGTAGAACGAGAAGGCGGCGGCGTCGCCGAACGACCCGACGCGGCGGCCGTCGACCGCCGCGCCGTGGGCCTGCGCCGCGTCCTCGACTAGCGGTACGTCGTACTCGTCGGCGAGGTCCGAGAGCGCCTCCATATCGGCGGGCAGGCCGAACAGGTGGACCACCAGAATCGCGTCGACGTCGCCCTCGCGCAGGCGGGCCTCGACCGACGCCGGCGTGAGGTTGTACGTCTCCGGGTCCACGTCGCCGAACACGGGCGTCGCCCCGGCGAACCGTATCGCGTTGCCGGTGGCGACGAAGGAGAAGGGCGTGGTGAGCACCCGGTCGCCGTCGTCGACGCCGACGGCCTCCAGTGCCGCGTGGAGGGCCGTAGTGCCGTTGGCGGTGGCGACGCCGTAGTCGGCGTCGCAGAAGTCCGCGAACTCCTCCTCGAACGACCGGACCACGGGTCCGTCCGTGAGGCGTCCGGACTCCAGAACGTCCACCACGCCGTCTATCTCGGCGTCGCCGATCTCCGGGTCGGCGATGGATATCTCGTCGCTCACGCGTCCACCTCCGGCGCGCGCGTCGCCGCGACGGTTCGTCCAGTCGGCGTGACCGACTGCGGGCGTTCGTTCATGCGACACTCCCCCTCCGACCGCCGGTGACCAAACGGCTCACTGTTGATTGCCTCTGTGCACCTTACGCGTTTTATTATACGTCCGTTAACACACGGCCGCTGTCGGCGGATTCCGGCCGGACGCCCGGGGAGGCCGACACCCGCTCCGTTGCCTGTCACCGTCCCGCGCGCCCCGCGCCGACGCGTCTACTCAACAGAATATTTTTTCGTCTATCAGATACGCCGTGAACACCCTCGGTCGGTGGACAGCTCTCTCGTCGTCATCGGTCGGTCGAACGGCCGGAGCCGCCCCGTGAGCCGTTTCGAGCGGCGCCGATACGAGATGCGAGTCCTGCGGGCGCGGAGAAAACGAGCGGTGCGTGCAGGCGGACGCGGCCGGCGTCAGCGGGGTCGGTCGGCGGCGCGCCGTCGGACCGCCCGCCGGCCGTCACACGCGCGGATTTCCACCGGCCGAACGTGTCCTCCGGCGGAAACGAACCCTTACCCGTCAGCGTTCGTGCACATCAGCACGTCGCCGTTCGTGTACACCTTGCTCCGGCTTCCGGGGCAGATTTTGGACTGCCGGAGCTGTTCCATCTTCGTTTCGTTGCGCGCGGTGGAGTTGAACACCAGCGGCGCGCCCTGTGACTGATACTCGCGGTAGATGGTCACGTCGTGTGGCACCGGCTGGTCCGGCGGCACCACCATCTTCCCCGTGTCCTGTTCGTATCCTCTGATGAGGACGTTGCGGTACGGGTCGTCGGTGTACCGGAACGGCGCGCCCGGCGGCGTCGTCGAGGTGATGGTCTCTGCGGCCTCCACCTCCGTGGCCGTGTAGCCCGTCCGGATGCGGTACTCGGGGAACACCGGGTTGTCGGGCGTGGCTCCGCCGGCTATCACGGCGACGCTCGGGTACATCAGGAGGAATATCGCCACACACGCGAACAGCACCTTGGGTTCGAGGTTGTCGGTGAGGTAGCCGAGACCGAGGGCGCCGAGCACCGCGAACACGAGCGACATGAACACGAACCACCGCCCGGGGACGAACAACGCGACGCCGGCCACTGGGAGCGCGAGCGAGAACACCGCCATCCCGCAGACGGTGAGGACGAGGCCGAGCGTGGCGTGGCTCACCCGGTCGCTCCGGAGGACGTACAGCGCCCCCACGACGGCGACGGTGAGCATCAGCAGGAACGGGAGCGTGTCGATGTAGGCGTAGAGTTTGAGCATGAGCGCATCCTCCCCGGCGGCGCCGCCCGCAGAGGCCGCGGCGTTCGACGCGGAGTTGCTCAGCTTGCCGAACGCCGCCGTCTTGAGCGTGCCCCGCAGGCGGTTGACCATCACGCTGGTGAACGTACTCCCGAGGTACGGCGTGACGCTCCACGCGAGGATGATGCTCCCGAGGTTGAACACGAGGAGGCCGAAGACGTGGGAGGCGGTCTGTCGCGGGAACAGCACGTCGGAGCGCAGGAGAACTCCCGCCGCGAACACCCCGCCGAGGGTCACGAGCATCACGAACGACGACACCTGATGGGTCAGCGTGATGCCCACGATGAGCAGGGCCAACAGCGCGGTGTCGCGGGTGTTGTGGTCCTTGACGAGTACGCGCATCAGGAGGTAGAGCGCGGCGAGGTACATCCCGAACGCCATGCTGGTGGGGATGAGCGTCAGCCCCCAGCGGACCGCTTGGTCGTTGATGGCGAACAGCGCGGTGGCCAAGAGCGCCCACCGCGCGGGAGCGAACAGGCGGGTGATGGGGTAGACCGCCAGTATCAGGAACGGGTAGGCCAGCCCGAACGAGAGGTAGATGCCGTTGCGGGCCGAGGTGTCCGCGAGCATCGCGGTGAACGCCGCGAACAGGTGGAACAGCGGCGAGGCGTAGTACTTCGTGCCGATGGCCGACAGCGAGTGTTGCTCGATGATGCCCTGTACGAACGTCGTGTGCGACCACGTGTCGATGCCGATGACGCCGGGAGTGGTGTACAGCGCCGCGAACCGAACGACCAGCGCGAGCGCCAGTACCTCCAGCAGCACGACGCCGGGGCGGAGGTCCTCGGCCGCGGTGAAGAACACCTGGACGAGCACCATCGCGCCCGCCGCGGCCGCGAGGGCGAAGAACGTCAGCGAGCGGTGACTCGCCAGCGCGGCCACGATGACCATCGCCGCCGTCGTGAAGAAGGTGAGACTCGGCACCAACAGGGCGCCCCACTCGGGGAGCGTCGGGAGGGCGTACCCCGACGAGCGGTCCCCGCGGGTGGCGAGGAGGTAGAGCACCGCGGCGAATGCCAGCACGATGGGGAACGTCGACGCGTAGATGTGCGAGAGGACGAACCGGAGGGGGAACATCGCCACCGCCAACACGAGAGCGAGGACGGCGGCGATACGGTCGTACCGCCCGCCGAACAACCCCCCGGCGTCGCTCCCTATCAGGCTATCACCGACCATTGGAGACCGTTCAGCCTCTCCGGTGTTAATTATCCGTCGGATAAACGCCCGTTATGCCGTCGTCGGGTAGCACGGCGTTAACTCGACTCACGGGAGAATTTATGAAATGCTTGCGATACTATTTAAAAGTCGAAAACTCCGCCGGAACGTTTTCTTTTCGAATTGAACAAACTATAAAAAGTGAATCTTCATTCGTACCCCCGGGGGGACATCGTAAGATGGACCGTAGGACCTATCTCAAATCCGCAGGCGCAGTACTCGGTTCGTGCGTGCTTGCATCGACAGGAGCAGCAGCCATAGAATACGAACGAACGGTCAACATCGTCGAGGCGGGGGCCGACCCCACTGGGAGCCAACCTATCGACGACGTGTTTCAGCGGGTCGCTCAGGACGGGACGCTGGTGAAGTTCCCCGAAGGGGAGTACCTCGTCAACCACCTGAGCCTCTACTCGCTCTCGAACTTCGGTATGCGAGCGGTCGGCGACGCGACGCTGGTACCGGGGGCGAACTACGACACCGACACGTGGATCGGCGGCGCGGAGACGGAGAACCTCCTCATCGAGGGGTTCACCATCGACACCACGTCCGACGGCGTCTCGCCCACCGTCACGATTTCGAGTTACGGCGGACTCATCGTCCGCGACGTACTGAAGCGAGGGCCGCAGAACGACGGTAGCACCGCGTTCAGTTTCCGCATCGTCGACCCCAACGGCGTCGGCCTCGTGGAGAACCTTCGCATACCCGACGGCGACACGGACGGTAACTCGGTCGGCATCTACACCAACACGGACGGGACCCTGACCGTGCGCGACTGCCACATCGAAGGGTTCGGTAACAACGGTCTGTACGGCTCCGGTTCGGACGGGCCGGTGCAGGTCGAAGGCGGCCTGTACCGCAACAACAACGTCACCAGCATCCGCCTCGGTAGCCCCGGCAGTTACGTCAAGAGCGCAGACGTCGTGGTGTCGGACCCCCGGTTCGACGACGGCAACTACCGCGGCATCCGCATCTCGGACGGCCCCGGACCGGTCACCATCGAGGACGTGGATATTCGGCTCGAATCCGGGCAGGGCACCGGCGGCGTCGTGGCCGCGTTCGACGGCGGGTCGTTCGACCTGCGCAACTCGCGCATCCACGTGAGCCCCGACTACACCATCGTCGGAGCCGACCAGACCACCGGTCACGCCGTGTACGTCGACGACGCGTCCGGCATCGGCGACCCCGGCGAGCGCACGATACAGAACCTCTCGGTGACCGGCGGCGGCAACGACTACCCCGCCATCGAGTTCAACCGCGACAACAACACCGTCGAGGGGGCTCAGATACACCAGGACGGCAACGACCGTGACGGCATCCACGTCGCGTCGGGCAGCGCCAACAACACCGTCCGGAACTGCGCCATCGAAGTCACCGGCCAGCAGGTCGTCGACGACGGCGGAGTCCACGTGGCGAACCTGGCCGACGACGCCAACCCCGCCAACATCGAGATTAGCCTCGGCGGCGACGGCGGATCAAGATCAAGACCCGAGTCAGACGGCGGGACGACCACCGAGACGAAGGCGGAGACGACCGAGACGACGCAGACGGAGACGCAGACCCCGACCCAAACGGAGACGGCGACGCAGACTCAGACCGAAACGACGACTCAGACGACGACAACCGAATCCGAGACGACACAGACGGAGACGGCAACATCGACCCAGACTGAGACGCCAACGCAGACGGCGACCGAGACGCAGACGACGACCCAGACGCCCGCGGAAACGTCGGCTCCGGTCCAGACGGAGACGCCGACCCAAACGGAGTCCGACGCCGGTTCGAAGCGGGCGGCGTACCCCGTCACCTCGCCCGGCGACTCGACGTACGCCACCATGGCGACGACGGACGACGCCCCCACCGCGACGGTGTGGGGGAGTTTCCGCTGTCCCTACTCCGCGAAGTTCGTGTCGAACAACTTCCGGGCCATCGTGGACGAACTCGTCCGGTCGGGCGACCTGCGCCTCCGGCACCGGACGCTCCCGTACGACTTCGACGATCCCGAGTTCCCGGGCATCGAAGACGCGAAGGGCGGCGTCCTCGCCGCGGAGTACGGCCTCGGCGTGTGGGAGGTAGACCCCGACCGCTACTGGACGTTCTACGACCACGTGTTCCAGAATCAACCGGACGGCCGGTGGGTGACGGCGGACGCGATGGACGCGTTCATGCGCGAGGCGGGCGTCCAGAACCGCGACGGGGTCCACGCCCGCGTCGAGGACGGCCGGTACCACTCGGCCGTGAAGCGGACGACGAAACGGGCGAACGAACTCGGCATCACGCTCGTGCCGCGCATCTCGTTCCGCGGCGACACCATCCCGGCCCGGCGCGACACCGAAGTCGTACTGGGGTGGCTCCGAGACCGACTCTGAGTCGGCGACTCGGTGCGACGACACGTCTCATATTTTTCTCAGCCGACAGGCGAAACCGGTCGAACTGTGGCTAGAAGCGCACCTTCCCGTCGACACGCACGTATAGTTTTTCTTATACAGCCCCGGGTCGCGGCGGGCGACCCACCTTAGCGGAAGTCTATACGGACGTTTATCCGCTGTATAGTATTACCCGTGGCTCCGGTTCGAACACCCATGCCGTCTGAACGGTCACGACGCAGGGTGCTGAGTGCGGCGGGTGCATCCCTGTTCGTGGGTCTCGCCGGATGTACATCGATTACAGGTAGTAACGAAGAGCAAACCACCGCGTCCACGGGCGGGGGCGAAACCGCCTCCGGGGAGGGGACCGCGTCCGGAACCGGGACGCCGGCCGGGGAGACGTCGCCGTCCTCGTCCAACAAGATACAGACGCAGACCATCGACGACTTCGAGGATCTCTCGAAGTGGAAGGCCAAGCAGGGCAAGATGGGCACCGCGAAGAACGCCTACGCCGGGTCGCAGGCGATGCGCCTCACCCGGCGGAACGGCGAACCGCTGGTGACCCGGCCGGTCGACCTCGACCTGTCGGACAAGAACCTCTCGCTGGCGGTCCAGACCGACGCCTCGCAGGCCGTCGTGTTCGACGTGCTCGTCGACGCGCCGGACGCGAAGAACCGGCTCATCATGACCGAGGGCGTCCGCATCCCGCCGGGTCACAGTTGGCTCCGCATCGACCCCGGCGTGACCAACGTCAAGGGACTCCCCGACCTCGCCAACGTCAAGAACATCTCCATCCGCGTGCGCGGCGGCAACCAGGGCGCGAAGATATGGATCGACGACCTCATCACGACGCCGTCGCCCAGCGAACCCACGGTCGCCATCACGCTCGACGACTCGCTGGTATCGCACTACACCGAGGCGTTCCAGTACATGAAGCAGAAGGACATGCCCGCGACGGTGTCGACCATCACGGGCAAGGTCGGGGACAAGGGGTACCTCAACCTCAAGCAGATGAACGAGATGAAGAAGGCTGGCTGGGAGTTCGCCTCCCACTCGCGGACGTCGCCGAGCCTCGTGAACGCCTCGCGGCTGGAGGTCGAGCGCGAAATCGTGCAGGCCAAGCAGTGGCTGCAGGACAAGGGCTTCGAGAAGGGCGCGAAGTACTTCGTCTACCCCTTCGGCTCGTACGACAAGTCGCTCAAGAACTTCGTCGCCAAGCACCACAACATGGCCTTCCGGTACATCGGCACCGGGAGCGCCGGCAGCGGGATGATAACCGAAGCCAGCACCGCCTCGCGCGGCGACGGCAGCAACGTCGAGCGGGCCAAGCGGATGGTCGACGTGGCCACGCTGTACAACGACCTCGAGATATTCGCGTTCCACGGCATCAATAACTCCAACAACTCGCTCGCGGTGTCGCCCAAGGAGTTCCGGGGCTTCATCGACTACGTGAACAATAAGAAGAAGGTCAACGTAGTCACACTCTCGCAGGTCGAGAAGCAGTTCCTCTCGGAAGTCAAACCCGAGTCCGGTTCGCAGTGACGACGGGACCGCGACGCACTCGCACCCGCGCCGTTCCGAGAACGCCGCGGACGCCCCGCGGCGCGGCTTAGGCGCGCGGTAACGACACACGCCGCGCCGCCGGATGCGGGCGCTCGCTGCATCCGGCACGACGTTATACGGACGCTATCCCCGACCAACCGACCACAATCACGCTAAACAGTCATGAGCGTTTTTACCCCCGATTCGCGTACGGTGTACCGATGACACGCAAGTCCGCGTGGTGGGCCGTCGACCTCGTGGCGCTGCTCCTCTACGTCGCGGGGGTCAACGTCGCGGTAGGCGTCGGACTACCCGAGTCCATCGTGCGCGCGGTGGTCGTCGTCCCGCTGGCGCTGTTCGCCCCGGGCTACGCGCTGGTCGCGCTCACGTTCCCCGAGCGTTACGGGACGCGGAGCGCGTCGCTCGAGACCGAACGCAACCCGCTCCGCGAGTGGGCGACCGACCAGCAGGGGCTGTCGCCGCTCGGTCGGTTCACGCTCTCGGTCGGCCTCAGCATCGTCATCGTCCCGGTGACGGTGCTCGTGTTGAACTTCGTGACCGGCGTCTACCTCACGCCCATCCTCGTGGCGGTGTCGGCCGAGACGGTGGCGTTCGCGGTGCTGGCGCTCGCCGCCCGGCGGCGTCTCCCGGCCGAGGAGCGGTTCACGCCGCACCCGAGCGTCCTGTTCGGGCGCGAATCGGCCCGCCCGGGCGGCCAACCGAACCTCGGTGGTGGCGGCGGGTCCTCGTCGTCGGCGCTGACGCGCCCGATGGGCGTCTTGCTGGTGGTGAGCGTGGTCGCGCTGTTCGGTAGCGCGGCGTTCGCCGCCGCTCTGCCGATGGCCGGCGTTCCCGCGCCCCAGACCACCGACTTCACGGAGTTCTACCTCACGACCCAGAACGAGAGCGGCGACTACGTGATGACCGACCTGCCCCACCAGTTCTCGGCGGGAGAGTCCAAGCCCGTCTACGTCACTATCTCGAACGACGAGGGCGAGGACGTGCGCTACACGGTGGTGGCGAAGCTTCAGAACGTCCAGAACGGGCAGGTGACCAGCGAGCGGCGGATGACCACGTTCTCGCGGCAGGTGGCCGAAGACGAGACGGTACACGTCCGACACGACATCCAGCCGCAGGCCACCGGGTCGAACCTCCGGGTGGTCTACCTCCTGTACAAGGGTGACCCGCCGGAGGACCCCACGCAGAAGAACGCCTACCGGAGCATGCGCCTCTGGATCACGGTGAGTGGGTGACGATGTGGCCGTGGGAGCACCTCGCCTTCGGCTACCTGCTCTACACCGCGTTCGTCCACCTCGTGTGGGGTGAACGTCCCCGCGGCGGCCCCACACTCCTCCTCGCTCTCGGCACGCAGGTGCCGGACCTCGTGGACAAGCCGCTCGGGTGGGGGTTCGAGGTGTACGCCACGGGCTACGGCGCGACCCACTCCGTGCTGGTGGCGGGGCCGATTCTGCTGGGCGTCCTCGCCGTCGCGGTCCACTACGGGCGGCCGCGTCTCGGCGCAGGCTACGTCGTCGGCCACGCCTCCCACATGCTCGCCGATGCCATCAACCCGCTCAGGAACGGCCGTCCGCCGGAGTTCGAGCGCCTGTTCTGGCCCCTGTCGGACTTCGAGAGCTACTCGCACGACTACGGCATCGTCGAGCGCGCGCTCCACTACTTCGGCGAGTTCCTCTTCCTCATGACCCGGCCCGAACACGTCGGCCTCGTGTTGGTCTACCTCTCGCTTTTCGTGTTCGTGGCCGCCGTGTGGGCGTTCGACGGCCTCCCGGGCGTCGGCACGCTCTACCGCCTCGTCGTCCGGGGCGACGGACGACAGCAGTAGTCGGCGCGCCGTCGCGCCGCCGAAGTCCTGCATCCGATATTAAGAGTAGTTAATACGTTCAGCGAGCGACGCCGTCCATGGCAAACGTGGTTCGGGCGGCACGTAACCTCCTCTCCGTCCCCGTGTGCGTCGTCGCGCTTTCCGTCGCGGGGGCGCTGTTCGTCGGAGACCCCACGGGCGCGGCCCTCGCTCCGTTCTTCGTCGCCGCCCCGAGCGCGGCGCTGACCGTCGCGCTGCTCGTGGCGTATCTGGTCGCGCGGCGGCGGTCGTAGCCGACTACCGCCAGAAAGGGGCCGTTACTGCGTCGCGTCGGCGGCGACGTTCAGCAGGGCCGGGAGTCGCTCCAGCGACTCCACGACCACGTCGGGTTCCTCGCCCGACTCCGGGTCGCGGTCGACGTACCGGCCGCGAGCGAGGCGGACGGTGGTCATCCCGAGTCGGTTGGGGTGGAGGAAGTCGGTGCGGGGGTTGTCACCCACGTACGTCGTGCGCTCGGGGTCGACGCCCATGTCGTCGAGCGCCCGGTGGAACGGTTCGGCCTCACGCTTGGTGAGGTCGTGCTCCGGCGCGACCACCACGGTGTCGAAGTAGTCGTCGAAGCCGAGTTCCGCCAGCTTCCAGCGGCCGTTGGGGCCGTCGGTCACGAGGCCGAGACGGAAGGCGGCGTCGAGCGCCGACAGCACGTCGTCGGCCTCGTCGTACGGCGTCAGCTCCGCGTCGTGGTCGTGGTACGCCTCCACGAGTTGGCCGACGAGGTCGTCGGGCAGGTCCTCGGCGTCGGCGAGACCCTCGCGTTCGAGGAGGCGGTCGAACGTGCCGTCGCGCACGTCCTCCTCGAAGTAGAGGTCCACGAGTTCGTCGGCGTAGTCCTCGCCGGTGTGGGACTCGATGACCGCCGCGGCCTCGCGGAGGCCCGCCTCGATGTACTGGGTGTAGTCGAACAGCGTGTCGTCGAGGTCGAAGCAGACGGCGTCGACGGGGCCGAACGGGGTATCAGCACCCACGTCGGCGGAATCGCGGTCGGCGTCCGACGTCGGGTGCGCGTCCGCGGCCCCGGGAGTCTCGTCGGTCACGGGTGCGTCAGCGCCCCGGAGGCGGCGTCAGGCGCTCGTCCTCCGACTCGTGGGCGGTGGGGAGGCGGTACATCTCGCCGTCGGGGCCCCAGAACACCTCCTGCCAGTAGCGGGTCATGTGGGTGCCCCACTGTATCTCGGGGTCGGGCACCTCCTCGCCGAGCGCGTACTTCACCCCGTAGTAGGGCATGTTCGCGCCCGCGCCGACGCACATCACGATGGTGCCCGCCACGCGGGGGTTTATCTCGAGCACCTTGGGGTCGCCCGCGGCGTCGAACTTGAACTGGATGTTGACGTTGTACTCCAGTCCGAGTTCGCGGCAGATGGCGGCCGCCTCCTCGGCCAGCGCCTCGTTGTTCTCGACGTGGCCCTCGAAGGAGATGCCCGCGCGGGTCCGCGAGCGCTCGCGGGGCACGACCGGCCCCACCTCGTCGCCCATGGCCACCACGTCCACGCTGTACTCCTCGCCGGGGAGGTACTCCATCACCGCGAGGTCGGGGAACTCCTCGGCGCTCGTGAGCACCGGGAGCACCTCGTCGAGGGTGGTGACGGTGGAGTCGGGTTTCTGGTTCATCAGCATGTCGAGGCGGTCCACGGAGTCGTCGAGCACGCGGAAGCCCCGCATCCCGCTGGCGACCGGCTGTTTGAACACCACGGGGTTGTCGGGGTAGCCGAGGTCCCGGACCGCCTCGACGAACTCGTCCTTGGTGGTGACCCGGCGGTACTCGGGGGCGGACCCGAGGTCGTGTGACTCGAGGAACTCGTAGAGCCGTCCCTTGTCGTTCGCGGGTTCGAGCGCCGGTTCGTCCGAGACCATCACGGTCACGTCCATGCGCTCGAACTCCTCTTTGTACGCCGCCAGCGCGTTGAGTTCGCGCGTGGTCAGCGGGAGGATGACGTCGGCGTCCGTCCGGCGCGCGAGTTCGCGCATCCGGGGGACGTACTCGTCGTCGGTGCCCGAGGGGACGGTGTAGTGCTCGTCGACGAGCGTGAACCCGTAGGCCGTCTCGTCCATGTCGACGCCGACGATGCGGATGTCCCGCTCGTCGACGCTCCGGAGGCTCTTGATTATCCCCGAGGCGCCCGGCGCGCCCGCGCCCGTCATGAGTACGGTGATGTCGCGTGTCATGTCGTAGTCCTGCAGTGGTGGTCGTCAGTCGTCGGCCGGGGCGGCGTCGGTTCCCGCGTCGGCGTCCGTCTCGGAGCCGGGAATCTCCGGCTCGAACTCCTCGGGGCGGTCGTAGTCGTCGGCCGTCACTTGGAGTTCGAGGTCCTCGTTGTCCTTCATGTCGAGCACCATGCCCGCCAGCAGGAAGCCGAGGCCGAACACGAACGCCAGCAGCCACGCGCCCGTGCCGCCGCCGATGTCGTCTTTGTTACGCCGGAGCGACGCGAGGGCGCCCACCAGTCCCGTGGCGGAGATGCCCGCGCCGAAGTAGTAGCACGCCGCCAGCGGGTGTGTGTCCCGGAGGAGGTACTTGTTGTTGAGCCGCCAGATGAGGTTGCGCAACAGCATACCCGACACCCGGGGCACGTACTCGGTGTAGTCGATGTGGCTCTTCCAGTTCTCGTCGTAGGCGAACGTCGAGGAACGAGCCACGTCGGCCACCCGCAGGTTCTCGGCGTTGAGTTTGACCAGCAGGTCGTTACAGTAGCCGTAGTACTCGTACATGTTCTCGATGTCGGCCTGCTTGAGCGCCTCGTGAGAGATGGCGGTGTAGCCGTTCTGCGGGTCCATCGTCTTCCAGTACCCGCTAGCTATCTTGGTGAGGTACGAGAGCACCGTGTTGCCGACGAGGCGGAACCGCGGCATGGCTTGGAGGTCCTCGGTACGCATGAACCGGTTGCCCTTGGCGTAGTCGGCGTCACCCTCGACCACGGGGTCGAGATACTTGGTGAGCACGTTGGGGTTCATCTGCCCGTCGCCGCCGAGGACGGCGGTGACGTCCACCTCGTCGTCGAGCGCCGCGAGGTAGCCCGTCTTGAGCGCGCCGCCGACGCCCCGGTTCTCGTCGTGTTGGATGGGGACGATGACCTCGTCGTACTCCGGCGCCTCTGGCGCGTACTGTTCGTTGTACTGTTCGGCGTGGCGGGTGATCTCTCCCCACGTGTCGTCCGTGGAGCCGTCTTCGACGACGTACGCCCTGTCGACGAACCGCGGCATCGTGTCGATCACCTCGCCGACGTAACCTTCCTCGTTGTAGGCCGGGACGACTACCCCGACCGTCTTGTCCTTGTACATCGTGTGTGGTGTGTTCGTTCAGTTCCGTTCAGCGGGCGGTTCGTGTCGCGTCACGGCTCGCAGCTATCCGCTGCTGACCCGGTGTTCGAGGTAGCGGCTCTCGGTGTAGCTCCGGAGCCACTCCGTCTCGGTCGTCTCCGCCTGTCGGACGCGTTCGTCGAACGTCGCGTCCTCCTCGCCCCACAGGCCCGGGTGCGTGAGTATCTGGACCTTCTCGCCGAACGACTCGGGAGACGGCGGGTCGTCGCGCCACCGCTGGTTGGAGTCCGCGCTGTAGTCGATGTCCGTGAAGAAGCGCGGCTCGTAGGTGCTGTCGACGCCGTCGAACGTACGCCGGAGCACCCACTCGGGCGGGATGTGAAACGACACCGTCTCGATGGGGTCGGACGCCACCGCCTCCAGCGTCGCCTGTTCGCCGGCGACGCGCCGGGCGACCGCCTCGTCGGACGGGCGGTCGTCGACGGCCCAGTACTGGTGGGTACTGAAGTGGAGGCCGACGTCGTGGCCGAGGTCCTCGATGCGTCGTATCGTCGAGCGCATCCGGTCCTCGTGGAGATTGTACAGGGGCGACGAGCACAGGAAGAAGTACGTCGCGCTCACGCCGAGTGCCGCCTCGAACTGCGCCGTCCGGAGCGCCTTCCGGGGCGACAGGTCGACGTCGTGGCGCAACAGTACGTCGCCCGCCGCGAGCGTGTCGTCGTACGACCGGAACCGGCGCCCCCGCTCTTTGAGGTCCGCGAGGAACGCCCGGTACCAGTCGTAGGTGAATCCGACCTCTCCCATCGGGTGAACGGTTCTCCCGTCACCCCATTATTATCAGCCATCTAAGCCAGCGAGCACCGCGTTCGCGGCCGCGTATCGCCGGGCGGCGGTCGGTTCCCCCGCCGCGTGTCGCCGCCGGCGGCTCCGCGCGGCGTGACGCGACGCTGGTCGTGAGGTCGGAGCGGGCGGCAGAACGAGCGGCGTCGTCGCGGGCGAGCGTGCGGGACAGTCGGAGACGGCGCGTCAGAGGTAGCCGAGGTCTTCGAGTTGCTGTTCGGACTCCTCGTCGAAGTCGAACTCGTAGGTGGTCTCCACCTTCGAGACGAGGCGCTCTTCGAGGATGGACTCGGCCTCCGCCTCGGTGAACCCGGGCATGCCGTACTCGGTCACGTCGCCGGCGAGCGTGTCGTAGGCGCGCTTGAACTCGCGCTGGCGGATGATGCTCCGGCCGTGGGGAAGCACGAACGTCCGGAACAGGTAGAGCAGCATCTTCTCGTGTTTGGCCGAGCGGTTGAACGCGTAGCCGCCGTCGCGGTCCCACACCGACTCTATCTCGAACCGCGTCTCCGGGAGCGCCTCCGAGACGGTGACGTCGAGCCCTTTGAACCCGTCGAAGCGGGTGAGGTAGTCGTTCATGGCGCGGTTGTAGTAGCTGATGGCGCGGGTGACGGTGCCCTCGTTCTGGAGGGCGTTGCCGGGGAGGTCCACGCCGAGGTCCTCGTCGAGGTAGTCGAGCACCGTCGGCACGAGGTCGATGTGGCGCGCCACGCCCTCCTCCACGACGCCGGGTTCGATGTCGGGGTGGACGAACGTGGTGGGGACGTAGACGAGTTCGGGCGTGGCGGGGTAGTCGTGGCCGAGGTGGCCGTGTTCGCCCAGTATCTCGCCGTGGTCGGACATCAGCACGACGAGCGTCTCGTCGCGGATGCCCCGTTCTTCGAGGGCGGCCAGCATGTCGTCGACGCGCGCGAGCCACGACTCGACGCTGTCGCCGTACTCCCGGCGGAGGTGGTCGTTGTCCCCGGCGTACTCCTTGAAGTACTCGCCCTGCGTGGTGAGTTCGTCCCGGCGGCCCTCCTTGCCGAACACGTTGTACGGCGCGTGTCCGCCGAAGTCGCGGTCGACCCACACGAACGGCGTCTCCACCTCATCGAGGGTGTAACGCTCCTGCCAGCCGAACACCTCCTGTCGCTGGGCCAGCCACTCGCTGGCGTTGGTCTCGCCGTCGTTGAACCCGGTGGTGTAGCCCGCGTCGTCGAGCGAGAACAGGTGGTCGTCGGTGGGCATCTGCTGGTGGAAACCGTAGACGCCGTGCTGGGTGGGGTACTGCCCCGAGAGCATCGAGGCGAACGACGTCGGCGTGTGCAGCGACGCCGCTACGGTCTTGTACGTCAGACCGCGGTCCGAGAGGCGGTCCACCGCGTAGTCGTAGCGGACGGCGTCGCCCACCAAGATGGCGACGTTCTCGATATCGAGGTCCGCGGGAAGTTCCATGCGCGCACCGACGGGGGTTCGGCGCATTATTATTCAGCGGGTAAGCTCGGTTGTAGACCCTTACGCCGCCCCGTTCGCCCCGTCCCGCACGTTATCCGCCGTATAATTATCTCGCCCACCCCGAAAGTGACGCGCGAGTCGATGGTCCGCCGAGCGAACCCGGGTCGAAGCGCGGAGCCGAACCGCCTCGCATGAACTGGAACCGACTGCTCACCGCCGCCGTCGCCGTCTGCTGTCTGGTCGCCGTCGGCACCGCGGCCACGACGATGGACTCCTCCGTATCGACCGAACCCGAGGAGGCCGTGCAGTTCGACTACTCGAAGCTCCCCGTCGGCGCGCAGGACGGCGTCGGACAGCTCCGGCGACAGGTGAGCACGGACGACCCCTCGGCCGCGTCGGGCGGCGTGTCCGACCGCAAGTCGAACGGCGACGGGGGCCACCGCGAGCGTCGCCCCGAGTCGGAGGCGAAAGCCGCCGACAGCGGCGACTCCAAGCAGGTGTCGGGGTCGGAACGCCGGCAGCGACAGAGCGGTGGAGGCGGGTCGCAAGAGGCGAGCGAGAGCCTGCTCGAACGCCTGCTCGACCTCCTGCGGGCGCTCCTCGCGTACCTCCCCGTCGCCGTCGGACTCCTCGTCCTCGGCGGTGCGGCGTACCTGCTCCGGGACCGCCTCGCCGGCCTCCTCGGCGGCGACGGCGGCGGGCGGACGGCGGACGGCGGCCCGGCGCTCGGCGACCCCGCGCCCCGAAACGACGTGTCTCGGGCGTGGTACGAGATGGTAGAACGCGTCGGCCTCGCCGACCGGTACGACCTCACGCCCGACGAACACGCCGCGCGGGCGGCCGAGAAGGGAGTGGACCCCGAGGCGGCGTCGGCGCTCACGCGCCTGTTCGAGGAGGTGCGCTACGGTGACGCCCCCGTGACCGACGAGCGCCGGCGGCGGGCGCGCGAGCGGGTCCAAGAGATTCGCGCACAGGCCCGGAAGCTCCGGACCGAAGGGGGTGACGGGCGGTGAACCGGACGGCGCGCGCGCTCCTCGCGGGCGTCGGCGTGGCGGCGCTTCTGGGCGCCCTGACGCTCGACGCCGCGGCCCTCCTCCCCGTCGACGCCGCGGTGTCAGCGCTCGGCAACGACTACTTCCTCGTGGTCGCGGTGGGCGCGGTAGCGCTCGCGGCGGGGCTGGCGGCGTACGCCTCGGGGCGGGCCTCGAACGTCGGCGGGGCAGAGATGCCCGCGCCCGAACGCCCCACGTCGGCCCCGGCCGCCGGGTCCGGGTTCGACACCGACCGGGGGCGCTGGGCGCTCGTGGTCCCGATGTACGGCGCGGACCGGCGACGGCGCCTCCGCGAGCGCCTGCGGACCGCGGCGGTGGAGACGGTCCGGCACGCCGACAACTGCGACCGAGCGACGGCCGAGGCGCGGGTCGACGCCGGCGAGTGGACCGACGACGACGTGGCGGCGGCGTTCCTCGCCGAGGGGCGGCGCGTCCCCCTCCGCGCGCGCCTGCGGTCGGTGCTCGGGGGTCGCCCGCCCGTGGGTTACCCGGCGGGCCGAGCCGCCGAGGCCGTGGTCGAACGGGAGCGGGAGGGAGAGCGGTGAGCCGCGACACCGGCCGGTGGCGGGGCGTAATCGCGGTGGCGCTGGCCGCCAGCGCAGTGGGTCTCGCGGCCGACCGACCCGCCCTCCTGTTGGTCGCGGCCGTCGGCGTCGTGTTCGCGGCGTACCCGAAGCTCACCGGCACGCCCGACCCGACGCTCGAACTCGAACGCGCGGTGAGCGAGCGCTCGCCCGCGCCCGGCGACGAGGTGGACGTGACGGTCACGCTCCGCAACGCCGGGGACTCGACGCTGTTCGACCTGCGCGTCGTGGACGGCGTCCCCCCGGCGCTGTCGGTGGTCGAGGGCTCCCCCCGGCGGGGTCTCGCGCTCCGCCCCGGGTCGGCGAGTAGCTACACCTACACCGTGGAGGCGGAGACGGGGACCCACAGTTTCGAACCCGCCACGGTCGTGGCGCGCGACCTGAGCGGGGCGCGGGAGGTGGAGACCACCGCCGCGGCCGACACCACGGTGGACTGCACGGCGTCGGCCGCGGGCAAGCCCCAACGCGACCTCACGCTCGAACAGGTGGGGCGCGTGCTCTCGGACCGGGGCGGGGCCGGAACCGAGTTCCACCGCACCCGCGAGTACCGCCACGGCGACCCCACCAACCGCATCGACTGGAAGCGCTACGCCCGGTCGGGCGACCTCACGACCGTCGAGTTCCGCGAGGAGCGGGCGTCCTCGGTGGTGGTGGCGGTTGACGCGCGCGAACCAGCCTACCGCGCGCCGGGCGACCGACCCCACGCCGTGGTCCACTGTGTCTCGGCCGCGCGCCAACTCCTCGACGCCCTCCTGTCGCGCCGGAACCGGGTGGGCGTGGCGGCGTTCGGGCGTGAGCTCTGCTGGCACGCCCCCGGCGTGGGCCGCGACCACGCCGACGACGCCCACCGCCTGTTCTCGACGCACCCCGCGTTCCGGATGGCGCCGCCGCGCGACGCCGTCGACTTGGACGAGCAGGTGGCGTCGCTGCGCGCCCGCCTCCCCGACGAGTCGCAGGTGGTGCTGTTGTCGCCGCTGACCGACGACGACGTGGTGCGGGCGGCGAAGCGGTTGGAGGCCCACGACCACCCGGTGGCGGTGGTGTCGCCCGACGTGACCAGCGACGCCACGGCGGGCGAGCGACTCGCGAGCGTCGAACGCGAGAACCGCCTGCGCCGCCTCCGGCAGGCGGGCGTCCCGGCCGTCGACTGGCGGCCGGACTCGCCGCTCGGCGCGGCGCTTGCGAAGTCCCGGGGTGGGACGGCGTGAGCGCCCGTACCCGTGCGAACGCGGGAGCGACCCACCGCCCGGCGGCCCTCAGCGGGATGCTGGCGGTGGTCGCGGCCGCCGTCGCGGCGTGGCAGGTGGCCCCGGACGGCGCCGCGGATGTCCCCCTGCTCGTCGAGGCCGCCGGGGTGGCGGCGCTGGCGGGCGGGACGGTCCTCCGCGAGCGCGACCGGCCGGCGCTCGGGAGCGTCGCCCTCGCGGCGGGCGTCGCCTGTCTCGCGGCCGGGGTGGCCGTCGGGTTCGTCCGCACGTCGGGGACGCCCGCCCGCCTCCGCCTCCTGCCCGGCCTCGTCGGCGTCGCCCTCGTGGGCGCGGGGGTGGCACCCCTCCGCGGCGCGGGGTCGCGCCGCCTCTGCAAGGCGGGGGCCGTCGCCGCCTTCCTCGGCGTCCTCGCGGCGAGCGTCGTCGCCCACCTCGGCGTCGGCCCGGCGCTGGCGGCGACGGCCGCGGCGGTGTTGGCGTGGGACTTCGGCGAGTACGCCGTCGGCGTGGGCGAGCAGTTGGGGCGGGACGCCGGCACCCTGCCGGCGGAGGTCGCCCACGGCGTCGGGAGCCTCCTCGCCGGGGGCGTCGCGGTGTTCGCCGGCCGGGCCGTGACCGGCGTGGGACCGTCCGGACTGTCGCTGCCGGCGCTGGTGCTACTGCTCGCGTCGGTGGTGGCGCTCAGCCTCGCGCTCCACGGATGAGCGGCCGAGAAGCGGGCGGAGAGCGGCGGAGAAGCGCGGCCGTCAGCGCCGCGCGGTCGGGGCGTCGGTCCGTTCGACGGTGGGGACCGGCACGTCGCGCAACAGGTCGTCCGTCACGTCCGCGCCGGTCACGCCGTCGACGCGGGCGTCGGGCGTGAGCACGAGGCGGTGGTCGCAGACGGGGTGGACCGCGCTCTTCACGTCCTCCGGGGTGACGTACGACCGGTCCGCGAGCACCGCCCGGGCGCGGGCGTTCTCGAACAGGCGCTGGGTACCCCGCGGGGAGACGCCCACCTGCACGCGTTCGTCCTCGCGGGTCCGACGCGCCACGTCCACGATGTAGTCGCGCACCTCGCTCACCACGTCGACCTCCTCGACCGTCTCCTGCACCCGGGCCACGTCGTTCCCCGAGAGCAACCGCTCGGTCGAGGGGTGCCGGTCGTGGCGCGCGGCCCGCCGGTCGATGAGTTCTCGCTCGCCGTCCTCGTCGGGGTAGCCGAGGCTTGTCTTCACGAGGAAGCGGTCCTTCTGGGCCTCGGGGAGGGGGAAGGTGCCCTGCCCCTCGTCCACGGGGTTCTGCGTGGCGATGACGAAGAAGGGGTCGGGGAGGGGGTGGGTTTCGCCCTCGACGGTGACCTGTCGCTCCTCCATGGCTTCGAGGAGGGCGGCCTGCGTCTTGGGCGACGCTCGGTTTATCTCGTCGGCGAGGACGACGTTGGCGAACACCGGCCCCTCGGTGAACTCGAACGTGCCGGCGCGTTCGTCGTAGACGTACGTGCCCGTGATGTCTGCGGGGAGGAGGTCGGAGGTGAACTGGATACGGTTGAACGAGAGTCCGAGCGCGGTGGCGAAACTGCGCGCGGTGAGCGTCTTACCCGTGCCCGGGACGTCTTCGAGGAGGACGTGCCCGCGAGCCAAGAGCGCCGAGAGCACTTGTCTGAGCGTCTCGCGGTCGGAGATTACCGCTTCGGAGACACTGTCGAGAACCCGTCGGCACTGCCGCGTGGCGTCCGGTCGTTCCATGCGGACGCTGAAGTGGGGGCGCGGCTTGATTATACGCCGTGTAACGCGACGGATGGTGGCGTTCTCGTCGGCGCGGACGGTGCGACCGACCCGTCCGGCGCGACCGGCGCATTTACCCCGCTGAAATAGAGTAAACGAACGTAAAATATGTACAGAAAGACGAACAACGAATCCTTATTCTGCGTGTAATAAAGAGCCTATGATACGAGACGTCGAGAGAGACCGCATGCCCCGAGTCAGCGTCATCATACCGACCTACAACCGGGCCGACAAGCTTCCACGTTCCATCGAGAGCGTGCTCGATCAGACGTTCGAGGAGTTCGAACTCCTCGTCGTGGACGACGGCTCGACCGACAACACGGAGGCGGTCGTCACCGGGTACGACGACCCGCGCGTGAAGTACATCCCGCATGAGGTCAATCGGGGCGCGAGCGCCGCTCGAAACACCGGCATCGAGCACGCCGAGGGCGACTACATCGCGCTGCTCGACTCCGACGACGAGTTCGCCCCCGAGAAACTGGAGCGGCAGGTCGAACTCCTCGATTCGCGCTCGGACGAGTGGGTCGCGGCGTACTGCGGGGTCGACATCACGTTCGAGGACGAGGAGCAGCCCAACCCCCTCAGGCAGTGGCTGGTCCAGTTCGTCGCGAGGGGCCGCGAGATGGGCGGGACCGAGGGCGGGAAAGAGCTCATCGGGGAGGTGCTGTCCGACCGCCTCCACACCAGCGCGGGGTCGACGCTCCTCGTCGACCGGGACGTGGCCGAGGCCATCGGCGGGTTCGACGAGACGTTCGACTGGTTTCAGGACCCCGAGTTCCTCATCCGGGTGTTGGAGCAGGGCAAACTCGGCTACGTCGACGCGCCGCTGGTGAAACGCTACGCGTCGGACAACCCGCCGGCGGACACGCTCGCGGCCGCCGACGAGTACTACCTCGAAGCGTTCTCGGAGACGGTCCAACGGCTGGAGGCCGAGGGCTACGACATCATCGGGGCACACCACTACCTCATCGCGAAGCACTACCTCAAGGAGGGCGACTTCCACAACGGCGTCCGGTACCTCCTCTCCGCGAAGCGGCCGGCCTTCCACCAGTGGCCGGGGCTGTTCCGGAGCATCGCGAACGGCGTGCGCCAGCGCGCCATCTAGCGCGCCGACGGATGGCCCGCGCCGACGATGACCCGACGGCCACCGTCCGGCGGACGGGTACGAACGGAGTTAGGAC
>CP175573.1:0-58015 GCA_046097085.1 Haloferacaceae archaeon 50
GGGGTCGCCGCTCGAACTCGACCGCCTCGGCGCGGCCCAGACGATCCTGTTCGGCTACCGGATGCGCGAGCGCACGCTGTTCGACGGCGTCTCGCGGCTCCCCCCCGCGACGCGGCTCCGACTCGGGTCGTCGCCCGAGAGCGACCGGCTCTACCGTCACGACTTCAGCGCGCGCACCAACCGGTCGAAGTCGGTCGAGGAGAACGCGCGGCGACTGTCACGCCGGTTCGTGACGGCGTGCCGGCGGCGCGCCGACCGGTCGGGGACGCCAGTGGTGTCTCTCAGCGGCGGGTTCGACTCGCGGTCGGTCGTCGCGGGCCTCGCCGCGGCGGACGCGCCGGTCGAGGCGGCTACGTTCGTGCAGACGGACGGGAGCGCGGACGCCGACGCGGACGGCGCGCGCCGCGTCGCGTCGACACTCGGCGTGCCGTGGACGACGTACCGCGTCGCCGACCGCGAGGAACACACGCGGCTCCTCCTCGACACCATGCAGGGTTCGAACTCGCTCGTGATGTCGTTCGTCCTCGACTTTCTGCGTGGGGTCCGCGACGACTACGACGCGCCGACGCTGTTCACGGGCGACGGCGGCGACAAGGTGTTCCCGCGCGTCCGCCCCGACCGGTCGTTCGCGGACGTGGACGACCTGGTCGACTACGTGCTGGACGTGAAGGCGGTCAACTCGGTCGAGGCGGCGGCGACCGTCGCGGGAGTCGCGCCCGCGGACCTGCGCGAGTCCGTCCGCACCACGTTCTCGCTCTACCCCGAGTCGTCGATCGCCGACCGTTACCTCCGCTTCTACCGGTACGAGCGGGGTATCAACTGGCTCAACCTCGGCGAGGACCGCAACCGCTACTACTGCTGGAGCACCTCGCCGTTCTACGCCCTGCCGCTGTTCAGAGACGCCGCGAACTGCCCACCCGACCAGAAGTCGGGGATGGAGCTCTACCGCCGGTTCCTCGGGGAACTGTCGCCGGAACTCGTGGACCTGCCGTACGCCGACTTCGGCGCGCCCGTCACGTCCGCGGAGTACCGCCTCAAGCGGTGGGGGTACGAGTTCCTCCACCGCCATCCGCGGCTCAAGCGCCCGGTCGTCGAGCGCCTGACCGGCCGCGACGCCACCGACGTCGAACGCGAGGTCAGCGCGCTGACGACGGCGTCAGACTCCGTCTCGAGCCTGCTGTCCGCGCCCGCAATACACCGGACCACCGGGTCGCGCGCGATGACCGCCCACGGGGCGGAGGAGCTTCGAACCGTCGTGACGCTGGTCGACGACCTGTACTCGGACCGGGACGAACGAGAGACGACACCCCGGCCCAGCACGGCCGACCGCTCCCGCGCGTCGTTCCCCGGCGACGACTGACGCCGGCTGGCGAGTCGGACGCGACTCCGCGGCGAGGTGACACCCGGGGGGAGACGGCGGGTAACTGACCCCATAACAATCGCCCGTCCGGACCGATTCGGACCGATGACAGCCGACGACGCCCCCGCGGTGGAGTACACGATGGACCACTACGAGTCGCTGCTGCGCGAGATTCGCGCGGCGGGCAGGGAGTTCGTCGGGTTCGACGCGTTCCGCGACGCCGCGCCCGGGTCCGTCGTGTTGCGCCACGACGTGGACCTCTCGCTCGAACGCGCGCGGGCGATGGCCCGGTGCGAGGCGGAACTGAACGTGCGCTCGACGTACTGCTTTCTCCTGACGACGCCGCTGTACGACCTCGGGACGCCCGCCGGGCAGGCGACGCTCGACGAACTCCGCAAACTGGGCCACGACGTGGCGCTTCACTTCGACACTCACCACCACTTCGACGGCCGACCCGACCGGGAGACGCTGGTCGACCGCGTGAGAAGCGAGGTGGCGGCGCTCGAACGACTGGCGGACGCGCCGGTCGAGACAGTGTCGTTTCACGTCCCGCCCGACTGGGTGCTGAACGAGTCCTACGGCGAGTTTCGCAACGCCTACGCGCCGCGCTTCTTCGGCGAGGTGGGCTACGTCTCCGACTCCAGCCAGAAGTGGTGCGACGAACCGCCGTTCCCCGACGGCGTCCCGGAGACGTTCCAACTGCTGGTCCACCCCGGGCTATGGTACGAGACGCACCGCCTGATGACGGACGTGCTGGACGAACGGGCCGACTGGGCCCACGGACGCGTCGAGGCGTACCTCTCGCTGTTCAGAGACTGACGGCGGGAGAGAGAAACGGTCAGCGGGTCACGCCGTCGTCGGCGCTTCACGGCGGACGCGGCGTCCGAGTTTCACCATCGGCAGTATCTCGACCTCGCCCGCGTCGCGCAGTTCGCCGAGTCGCTCGACGAACGCCCGGACCGGCTTCCACTGGTACTCGTTCGAGAGGTCCCAGAGGTGGCACCAGAGGTGGACGTGGCCGTCGGTCTCGGCGGCGCGTTCGGCCGTCCGAATCAGGTAGCGCTCGTGGAGTCGCTGGCGGAGCGAGACGGGGAGCGACCGGAAGGCGGGGTGCGTCGACTTCTGTCCGAGAGGGAGCGACGACGCCGTGAGCGACATGTAGACGGTGCCGTACGTCTCGACGGTGCCGTCGACCACCCGCGGCGAGAGCTCGGGGTGAGGTCCGGCGACGAGGTGTTTGAATCGGTGGACGGGCGTCGGACTCGCCACCGGACGCGCGAGGCGAACCACGTCGATGCCGAACCGGTCGTAGACGTCGCGCGGCGGCGGAGCGTGCCGTGGCGGCACGAGCGACCGGGCGGGCGACCCGAGGTGTTCGCGGTGACACGCCTGCGCGAGTTCGAGGTCGCGGTCGACGACGGCGGGGGAGACCTGACTGCACACCACGTGCGAGAACGTGTGCGTGCAGAGTTCGTGGTCGGTCGACCGGCGGCGGATGTCGTCGACCGCGTCGGGCGCGTAGAACAGCGGGTCGCTCTCCACGTCGGTGCCCGGGTCCGCGGAGAACCACCCGGTCGGGTACGGACCCTCGTGGTCGCCCGAACACGACTCCATCATGAGGTGCCCGACCACGTCGAAGGAGACGGGCACGTCGAACGTCTCGCAGGCGTCGAGGAGGTGCGAGAGGTAAGCGCGTTCGGCCTCGCCGCGCGGACTCAGGTGGCCGTACTCGTCCATGTCGTGCATCCCCCAGCCGAGTTCGACCTCGACGCTCAGCGTGACGACGCCGGCCACGGCCGCACCTCCCGTCGCCCGGTCGTCCGGTAGCGCAACTGGTTCAAGTTCACGGCGTGACGTACGCCCGACCGGGGCTTTGTTAGGAGGAGAGTACCGCCGGACGAACCCGCCGACGGCGACCGGATAGTTTCGGTCCGGGTCGAACCGACTCCGTCACTCGAAGGGGTCGCGCCGGTCGGTGCTCGCCACGCCCGCCATGGGAGTGAGCGAGTCGGTCTCCGTCGGCCGATCGTACCGGAGCAGTTCGAGGCCGTTGCTCTCGTGCATGTCGAGCAGCATCCCGGTCGCGAGCGCCGTTCCGCCGACGAGCGACGAGAGGAACGAGAGCAGGAGGGCGACCACGCCGCCCCCGCCCGCCTCGGCGGCCGCGCCGACGCCGACGGCGGCGGTGCCCCCGAGGCCGCCGAGTAGTCCGACCACGCCGAGGAGGTAAAACAGCACTAGCGGGTGGAAGTCGAACACGACGTACTTGGTCTTGAGTCGCCAGCAGAAACATCGCAGTAAGAGCGCGGAGAGGCGGGGGACGAACTGGGTGTAGCGGATGGTGCTCGACTCCTCGCCGTAGACGGCGGGGACGGCGACGTCGGCGACGCGGACCCCGCGGGCGTTGAGGTGGACCAGCATACTGTTGAGGAAGCCGTAGTCGTCGTAGAGTTCGTCGAGGTCCAGGTCGGACAACACGTCGCCCGAGACGGCGGTGTAGCCGTTCTGCGGGTCGGTTATCTTCCAGTAGCCGCTGGCCACCTTCGTGAGCAGGGAGAGCACGGAGTTCCCGAAGAAGCGGAACGCCGACATGCCGTCGCGGTAGTCGCGGAAGACGAGACGGTTGGCCTTGGCGTAGCCGGTGACGCCGTTCACTACCGGGTCGATGACCGTGTCGAGGTAGTCGGGGTCCATCTGGGCGTCGCCGTTCATCACGGCCACCACGTCGAGACCGTCCTCGGCCGCGCGGGAGTAGCCCGTCTTTATCGCGGCACCCACGCCGCTGTTCTCGTCGTGGCGGATGGGGACGACCCGGCGTTCGAACGCGACTCCGCCGTCGGCGAGCGGTTCCCCGGCGCGCCACTCCCGGTTGGCGCGGTCCGCGTGGGCGAGAATCTCCTCCCACGTCCCGTCGGTCGAGCGGTCGTCGACGGCGTACACCCGGTCGACGAACGCGGGCATGGTCTCGATGACCTCGCCCACGAGTCCCTGTTCGTTGTAGGCGGGCACGACGACGCCGACGGTCTTGCCCCGGTACATCGGTCTATCCGCTCCCGAGCGTGTAGACCCGGTGGCGCGTGTCGTCGAGCGACAGGGCGTCCCTGCCGTCCACGACAACCAGCGGGTCCATCGCGTTCCACGCGATGTCGTCGAACTCCTCGTGGCCGGTCACGAGCACCGCGGCGTCCAAGCCCTCGTCGGGGAGCGACGCGGCGTCCGTCGGGCGCGCGCCGAACGAGCGTATCTCGTCGTCGTCCAGCAAGGGGTCGGCCGCCAGCACGTCCGCGCCGTGCCCGTTGAGGTGGGCGATGATTGGTTCGGCGGGCGTGGCCCGCGTCTCCTCGACGCCCGGGCGGTAGGTGATGCCGAGGACCGCGACCCGGGCGTCCGCGAGGTCCGTGCCGGCGGCATGGAGACCCTCGCGCACCTTCTCGGCCGCGAAGTCGGGCATCTCGTCGTTGATGCGGCGCGCGGTGCGCAGGAGGGGCGTGTCGGTGTCGACCGCCGACATCACGAAGTAGGGGTAGTAGGGGATGCAGTGGCCGCCCACACCCGCCCCGGGGTCGTGGATGTCGTAGATGGGCGTTGTGTTGGCCGTCTCGATGGCCTCGCGCACGTCGACCCCGAGGTCGTCGCGGATGCGCGCGAGTTCGTTGGCCAGCGCGATGTTGACGTCGCGGTAGAGGCCGCCGAACAGTTTGACCGCCTCGGCCGTCGTGGCGTCGGCGACCGGCAGCACCTCGTTGTCGGTGACGTGGTCGTAGACGAGTTCGGCCACGCGCGTGCTCTCGTCGTCGACGCCGCCGACGACCTTGGGGTACTCGCCGGTGATGTCCTGGAGCGCCCGCCCGCTCTTGGTGCGTTCGGGGCAGAACGCCACGCCGAACTCGTCGGGGTCGAGGCCGCTCTCGTCGGCGAGGGTGGGTCGCACCACGTCCCGGCACGTCCCCGGCGGCACCGTACACTCGACGAACACCACGTCGCCGGGTGAGAGGCCGGCGGCGATATCCTTCGTCGCGGCTTCGAGCAGCGACAGGTCGGGTTCGCGGTCCTCGGTGATGGGCGTTGGGACGATTATCACGTGGGCCGTGGCCTCAGACGCCGCCTTCGCACCGTCGGTGGTGGCCCGGAGCGACCCGTTCGAGACCGTCTCGGCCACGAGTTCGTCGAGGCCGGGTTCGTTCACCACGTGACAGTCGCCGCGGTTGACCGTGTCGACCACCGACTGGTCGACGTCGACGCCGGTCACCGCGCCGGTGACGTCGGCGAACACCCCGGCGAGGGGAAGCCCCATCTTTCCGAGGCCGTACACGGCGACGGGGACCGCCCCCGAGGTGAACGCGATTCGCTGTTGGCGACTGGGCGACTCGTTTCCGTAGAGAGACATCTTGTTCGTTACAGTCATCGTGTCACCCCCACGAACGGAGTCGTGGGTGTCTCGTCCGCGTCGGTCGTCGTCTCGGCTCTGCCGGGTGGCGTCCGTGTCACGTTCACGCGACCTCACCCCCCGAGCGTCCGGGCGCGGTCTCCCCCGCCTCGGCCGCCTCGGTCGCCGCCTCCGCGACCCGCCGCACGTCGTCCGAGGAGAGGCCGGGGTGGACCGGGAGCGACACCACCTCGGCGGCGGCCGCCTCCGCGACGGGGGCGTCGTGGTCCACGTCGTCGTACGCCGGTTGCTCGTGGATGGGCCGGGGGTAGTAGACGCCCGTGTCGACCCCGCGCTCTTCGAGCATCGCCCGGAACCAGTCGCGGTCGGCCACCCGGACGGTGTACTGGTGGTAGGCGTGAGTCCGGTCGGCGGGTTCGGTCGGGGTCGCGAGGGGGGCGTCCGCGAGGCGGTCGGAGAGTTCGCGCGCGTTCTCGCGGCGCGCGGCCACGAAGTCGGGGAGACGGTCGAGTTGGACGCGCCCGATGGCGGCCGCGAGGCTCGTCAGCCGGAAGTTGTGACCTACCTCGGCGTGTTCGTAGCCGCGGCCGTCGCTCTCGGCGCGGCCGTGGTTCACGAACCGAGTGGCCGCCGCCGCCACGTCGTCGCGGTCGGTCAGCACCATCCCGCCCTCGCCGGTGGTCATGTTCTTCGTCGGGTAGAACGAGAACGCGGCGGCGTCC
Organism: Haloferacaceae archaeon 50; assembly: GCA_046097085.1. GTDB lineage: Archaea > Halobacteriota > Halobacteria > Halobacteriales > Haloferacaceae. Next base: position 6,470 of record CP175573.1, read on the forward strand.
CCGAACGACCCGACGGGCCGACCGTCGTACGTCGCGCCGTGGGCCTGCGCGGCGTCCTCGACGAGCGCCGCGTCGTACTCGTCGGCGAGGGCGGTCAGCGCGTCCACGTCGGCCGGGAGACCGTAGAGGTGGACCGCCAGTATCGCGGCCACGTCGTCGCGCTCTTCGAGGACGCGTTCGACCGCCGCAGGGTCGAGGTTGTACGTCTCGGGGTCGACGTCCGCGAAGACGGGCGTCGCGCCGCAGAGGCGGACGGCGTTGGCCGACGCCACGAACGAGAACGGCGTGGTGACCACTGCGTCGCCGGCCCCGACGCCGAGAGCGCGGAGGGCGGTGTGGAGCGCGGTGGTGCCGTTGGTGGTGGCGACGCCGTGGGCGACGCCGGCGTGGTCGGCGAACTCCGACTCGAACGCCCGGACCTCGGGACCGTCCGCGAGGCGGCCGTCGTCGAGTACGTCCAGCACCGCGTCTCGCTCCGCCGGGCCGACGTCGGGGTCTGCGATGGGAATCACGCGTGCTCGTTCCCTCCGGCGAGTCGGTCGGGGAGTTCGCGGTGTCTGGACGGCGACCCGACGGCCAGCGTTCCGGGCGGTACGTCGTCCGTGACCACGGCCCCCGCGGCGACGAACGAGCCCTCGCCCACCGTCACGGCCGGGAGGACGGTGGCGTTCGCACCGACAGTCACGTCGTCTTCGAGCGTCGGGCCGACGAGGTCCGCGTCGGTCCGGAGCGGGTAGGGGTCGTTGGTGAGCGTCGCGTGCGGGCCGAGGAACACCCGGTCGCCGACGGTGGTCTCGCGCGGGACGTACGCGCCGGTCTGGAGTTTGACGCGCGACCCGAGCGTCGCTGCGCCGTCGACGACGGCGTTGGTGCCGACCAGCACTTCGTCGCCGAGGACGGCGTCCTCGCGCACCAGCGCCCCGTGGCCGGTGGCGAAGTCGTCGCCGATAACCACGTCCGCGTAGACGACCGCGTCCGCCCGGACGGTCGCCCGGTCGCCGAGGACGGCGGGGTCGGTCCAACCGTCGTACCGATGGCCGACGACCGCCCGCTCGTCGACGTGACAGTCGCGTCCTGTTCGTGCCGCGGGCGGGTCGGTCGCCTGCGGACCGCTGTTCGCGTCGTCCGGATGCTCTCTCGTCATAGGTGCGTCGAACGCCGAACTCGCTCGTGAGTCGGCCTCTGGATACGACAGGCGCTCCCGGAGGCTTTGTTATGGCTCCCTTACGGGCTCGTATCAGCCAATTTACCCGATTCCGGGGGACGAGAGGGCGATACCGCGGTCTCACGACTCTCCACGCGGTTACATCTCGGCCCCCTCGTCGTCGGTGTGATACGGTAGTCGGCGGGACGCGGCACGTCCCGGTCCGTCGCCCGCCCTCAGCGCCTCAGTGGGCGTCGTCCGGGGGAGCGTCGCCCCCTCGGCTACCGCGGGCGAACGAGAGCACGGTCCGGAGACCGGGCGCCCCGTCCGACACCCAGAGCGCGAGCGCCGTCCCGAGGAGCGTCACTTCGAGGCCGACGTAGAGCGCGCCCGTGGGGGTGGCGAGCGAGGCGAGGAAGCTGTTGAGGTAGTAGAGGAAGTTGCTGAGAAGCCCCTCCGTCGTCGGTGACCCCGTGGGCACCAGCGGCCAGAACAGGAACGCGAGCGAGAAGCCGTGACCCCAGACAAACGGGTAGAGCGCGTCGCCGAGGAGGTGCGAGGCGTACGCGACGACGAACGCCGCGCCCGCGCTCCGCCGGTCGAGTCGCCGTCCGACGACCAGCGCCGCCACCGATGCAGGAAGCGCGAGCGTCAGCGAGTGGGCGAGCGAGATGCCGCTGGGGAGCACGTCGAACGACCACGCCAGCGGCTTGTCTATCAGGTCGGGGAGCTGCGTCCCGACGGCCACCGCCAGCGCCTCGGCGGGGCGCACGTCCCGTCGCCGGCGGAGGTGGACGTACACCGACCAGAGCACGTACCCGAACGCGAGATGTTCCCACGGCCACATGGGAGGGTTACGCGTTCACCCAGATGTAGATCTCACGGTAGGCGTTCTTCCGAGTCGGGTTCGCCGGAGGGTCGCCCTGGTAGAGGAGGTAGGTCAGTCGGAGGTCGTTCCCGGACATCTGCGGGTTCGGCCGGTGGCGGGTAGTCCACTCCTCGCCCGGTGCGACCGTGGGGGTGAACGTCCGGAGTCGTGTGCGCTCGGTGACCGAGCCGTCGTCGGCGACCTGCTGTAACTGGACGACCACCGTGTACTGCCGGGTCGCCCCCTCCTGATTCTCGACGGTGAGGACCAACGGCTTAGCGTTCGGACCGAGCGTGTCGGGGTAGTTCTTGGCCACGAGGTCGCCGTTCGCCGACTCGGTCGTGAGGTGGAGGTCGGTGAACCCCCCGCCGGACTGGGGCGCGGCGACGGCGAACCCGAGTGCGGCCGCGGCGGCAACCACGCTCGCCGCGAGGACGACGTTCGCGGCCGTCTCCGTGCGCGTGGTGCCGACGGCGGTGGCGCCGGCCGTTCCGACCGCCGTCCGGAGCGAAACCGAGAAGCGCTGGTCCTCGGGGAGTCGGGCGCGGCGGACGGCGGCCAGTACCGCCGCGGCGAGCACGAACCCCGTGAGCGAACTCAGTACCATCTGGGTGGAGAGTCCGTCCGGCACCACGCTGAGGGCGAGGCCGACGAAGGGGAGGACGACGGCGCTCAGCCCCACCGACAACACGAGGCGTTCGACGCCGTCGATCCCTCGCTGGTGGAGGCGGCCGAGACGGCCGGCGACGGCCGCGTCGCCGATTCGCTCGTCCTCGACGTGGGAGGTGTCGGTTCGGGAGGGGCGGGCGGGAAACAGCGCCGACACGAGCGCGTACCCCGGGAGGAAAAACAGGAGGGGGAGACCGACGAGTATCTGACTCGGACTACCCGGAGCGAAGGCGACGCGCGTCGCCGCGTAGATGGCCAGCGTCGACCCCGCGACGGCCGCGAGGTCGACCGGGAAGAGGACGCCCGAGATGCGAGAGAGCGACAGGTCCGAGAGCCCGTGGCTCATCGATGGCGTCGCTCCCGGCGGCGCGGCTTCGAGTGTCGGTTCGCCTCAGAGTGCCTCGCAACGGGCAGGGACATACACGTGTCCGGAGGGTGGCCACGTCCGGGCTTTGTTATGAATCGGTTACCGGCGCGCCCCCGCGTCACTCCCGCTCGAAACGGGTCGTTCGACGCTCTGTGTCGGCCGTACGGTTCGGTGGGCGACCCGCGTCAAGCGCGTCCCGGCGCGCCGCGACCGGCGGTCGCGGGGCGATGAGACGCGGTGAGCGTCGGATTTCGGTCGAGGTTAGAGAGGTAGTCGTCCCCTTCCGTCCCAACCTTCGTCGGCGCACGGCGACGTACGCCACCGGTTGGCTAGACTGCCGAATTCTCGGGACTGAGGCCGTCGGTCGGCGGTTCACCGTTACATCTATACACATGTAACGTTCGTGTACTGTGTCGCCGACCGGAGGAAACGGCGGATTACGACGGGGTGAACGCGCGTCCGGCGCGCTCTAGCCGATGAGGTGGCGAGAACCCGCCCAGACCCGCGACGACGGTCGAACTGCCGGTCACGACGGGCGGCCGAGACGGTCCGCGGGCATGACGTGGTTCGAGAGCGTCGGCGGAGCGGTCGAACGAGGAGTTTGGTCGGTTCTACGGTGCTTTAGAGCCCACATTCTCCCCAATAATATTTTCAATCTTTGAATAGAATATCGGCGGCGATTGCACGAGGTGTGAATGGAGCAGGTACTTATGTTGGAGAGCGTCGGAAAGGTGAACTGTACGATACTGATGAATCTCATCGAAGCCCATACGTCTGGCCCGTTTCAGCGGCAGGCTACGCCGGGAGTAGTCCGCGTGTACGCGAACCTACGAAGCCGCATCCACCCCACGGAGTACCGAGCATGGGAATGACGAACATCAACGGGCGACACGACGTCTCGCTGCACGCCGCCGACCGCGACGAACCGCTCACCAAAGACCAGATATTCGAGTTGCTGAAGAACCGGCGGCGGCGGGACGTGCTGGAGTACCTGATGTCGGTCGACCGCACGGCCACGCTGTCGGAACTCGCCGAACACATCGCCGCGTGGGAGAACGACATCGACGTCGAGGCACTGGACTCTAGTCAACGCAAGCGCGTGTACGTCGCCCTCTACCAGACGCACCTCCCCAAGATGGACAAGGCTGGTATCGTCGACTACGACCAAGACCGCGGCAAGATAACCCTCTCCGAGAACGCCGCGGTACTCGAAGCCTACTTGGACCGGGCCGACGGCGACGACACGTGGAACCGGCGGTACGTCGCCCTGAGCGCCGCGGGCGTCGTCCTCGTCGCAGCCGCGGGGGTCAGCAGCGTGAGCGGTCCCGCGGAACTCGGCCTCGCCCTCGTCGTCGTCACCACCTTCCTGATAACCTCGCTCGCGCACACCTACGAGAAGCGGCTCTCGAACGCCGACTGACCGCCGAAACCGCCCGACGGCCGCGGCGAGTCGGCGACAGCGACGGCTCCGCCCTGACCCGACCGTCCCGTCAGATCGGCGCGGTTCGGGAGCGACGTGCCCCGTCGCCTAGGCCGATATTGTCTCTCGAACAGTTGACGCATAACAATAGGGCCGAAGGGGGAATACGGCTTCAAGATGACGCAGGCGACAGTGCCCATCTCGACCGAAACCGGTCGGACCCGACGACCCGAATCGCGACGCGACGGGGGAGCGTAGATGTGCGGAATCATCGCGCGCGTCGGGGCTGACGAAGGTATCGATCAACTCCTCGCCGGTCTCGCGAACCTCGAGTACCGCGGGTACGACTCCGCCGGCGTCGCGGTCAAGCCCGCGGCCGACGCCCGTCCGTCGGTCGTGAAGTGCGCGGGGCGCATCGACCGCCTCGAAGAGCGCATCAGCGGCGCGCTAGACGGCGCCGTTGGCGTCGGCCACACCCGGTGGAGCACGCACGGCCCGCCGAGCGACGCCAACGCCCACCCCCACACCGACTGCACCGGCGGCGTCGCCGTCGTCCACAACGGCATAATCGAGAACCACGGGGCCATCCGGGACGAGCTCCGAGAGCGCGGGCACACGTTCGAGAGCGACACCGACACAGAGGTCGTGCCCCACCTTGTGGAGGACTACCGGGGGCGCGGCCTGTCGACTCAGGCCGCGTTCCGGAAGGCGGTCGACCGCCTCGAAGGTAGCTACGCCGTGGCGATGGTCACCGACGACTCGGACGCGGTGTACGCAACCCGGCGGGGGTCGCCGCTGGTCCTCGGCGTCGGCGACGACTGTCACTACCTCGCGAGCGACATCCCGGCGTTCTTGGAGTACACCGACGACGTGGTCTACGTCGAGGACGGGCAAATGGTCACGATGACCCCCGAGGGCTACCGTATCGCCGACGAGTCGGGCGAGGAAGTGAGCATGCCCGTCCGCACCGTGGAGTGGGACGCCACCGAGGTCGGGAAGGGCACCTACGACCACTACATGCGAAAGGAGATAGACGAACAGCCTCGGTCGCTCCGGCAGTCCATCCGCGGCCGCGCCGACGACGAGGGCGGCGACCGGGTCGAACTCGACGACTTCCCCCCGGGCGAGTTCGCGGACGTGACCAACGTCCACCTCGTCGGCTGTGGCACCTCGTACCACGCCGCGCGGTACGCGGTCGAACTGTGTTCGCGCCGTAGCCTGCCCGCGCAGGCGTTCCTCGCCAGCGAGTACGCGTCGTCGTCGCCGCCCGCGCCCGACGGGACGCTGGTGGTCGGGGTGACCCAGAGCGGCGAGACGGCGGACACGCTGGAGGCGCTCCGCACGGCCCGCGCGAACGGGACGCGCACGCTCGCGCTGACGAACGTGGTGGGGTCGACCGCCGCCCGCGAGTGCGACGACGCGGTGTTCATCCACGCGGGTCCCGAGATAGGCGTCGCCGCCACCAAGACGTTCTCGTCGCAGATAGCGACGCTCGGCCTGCTACTCGAACGCGTCGCCGACGACGTGCCGGGCGGCGAACCGGTCGGGGAGGCGTTCCTCTCCGGAATCCGGGCGCTCCCCGACGCCGTCCAGTCCGTCCTCGACGCCTCGTCGGTGGCGGAGGTGGCCAACCTCTACGCCGACGCAGAGTCGTACTTCTTCATCGGGCGCGGGACGGGGTACGCTGTGGCGATGGAGGCGGCGCTCAAGTTCAAGGAGATAACCTACGAGCACGCCGAGGGGTTCGCGGCGGGCGAACTCAAGCACGGCCCGCTGGCGCTCGTGACCGAGAACACGCCCGTGTTCGGCGTGTTCACCGGCGAGGCCGACGAGAAACTCCGGCACAACTTAGAGGAGGTGCGCGCCCGCGGCGCGCCCGTCGTGGCCGTGACCGACGCGCCCGCGGCGGCCGAACGGGTGGCCGACCACGTGGTGTCCGTCCCCGACACGCACCCGGACGTCTGCGGCGTCCCCGCGAACGTGCAGTTCCAACTCCTCTCGTACCACGCCGCAGCGCAACTCAACCGGCCCATCGACAAGCCGCGAAACCTGGCCAAGAGCGTCACCGTCGAGTAGCCTCACAGCCGCGGGGGGTCGACCTCCTCGCCGTCGACGGCGACCGAGAGCGTCCCCTCGCGGACCTCGAACGCCGTCAGGTCGCCCGAGAACTGATAGCTGTCGACGTGTCGCTCGGACGCGACCCAGCCGCTAGCGGTGGCGCCCGAGACGTTGCCCCACTGTTCCGGGTCGCCCCGTTCGGGGTCCGCCTCGAGTTCGCCGTCGACCGAGAACTCGTAGGCGGCGGGCGCGCTCGTCCCGGTGACGGTGACGGTCCGCGGCAGGGACGTCTCCGCGACGAGGGACGACGGGTCAACCTCCTCGCCGTCGACGTACACCGTCGCGTCGCCCTCGAGGAACGCGAAGTCGGTCACGCTCCCCGAGAACCGGAAGGTGTCGGTGCGGGACGGCGTGGAGACCCACCCGGTGGCGGTGGTGCCCGAGACGCCGTCCCACGCGTCGGGGTGGCTGGTCGGCGAGACGCGTTCGAGTTCGCCGCCCACCGTGAACTCGTAGGTGGCCGGGGAGCCGGTTCCTTCTATCGCTATCGTCTTCGGGAGAGTCGCTTGCTGCATCATGGAAGTGGTGTAGTTCGAGTCGGTCGTATCGCGGTTCGAGAGGCGCGGCGCGGGACAGGCGCCGTCGAACGAGACGTTCCGCGCGGTCACGTCGGCGTCGGGGGCGAACGCGTCGCCGCCGACGTCGACCGTGGAGTCGACGACGCGGCAGTCGGCCGCGCCCGCGACGCGGACCCCGTCGCCGGAGTGTCGGAGGCAGACGCGGCGGAACACCGCCTCGCCGCGGCCCGAGACGGACACCGCGGGCGCGTCGCCGTCGCCCGTGACGCTCGTCCGTTCGACGGCGGTCGACCCGTCCGCGGCGAGGCGAAGCGCCGGCCGCCCGCCTCGCTGTTCGATTCGGGTGTCGCGGACCGCGAACCGGTCGAGTCGGCCGCGCGCGTCGACGGCCGGCGCGTCGGCGCCGCGCACCTCGAACTCGCACGCCTCGACGCGCGTCTCGCCGTCGGCGTCCGGACCGCCGTGGACGGTCAGCCCCCCGGCGGACGCGTCCTCCGGAGCGCCCGCCGTCGCGCGCCACGCGCAGTTGCGGACCACCGCGCCGCCGCCGAGGCGGACGCCGGCGTCCGCGAACAGGCAGTCCTCGGCGACCACCGACCCCGCGGCGTCGGCGGCGTCGAGTCCGTTCGCCGCCGGGCCGACGAACGCGCACCCGCGACAGCGTAGCGTTCCCTCGCTGTCCGAGGTGACTCGGAGCAGGTCGGGGCCCGGCGGGGCGGCGGACGCGCCGTGGTCCGCGGTAGACACGCCCGCGACGCGGCCGGCGGCGTCGGCGGACTCGACGGTCGCGGAGACGAGCGGCAACTCGTCGACGGCGGTGGCCGCTCGGCCCGCGAACTCCACGTCACGGAACGTCCAGTCGTCGCCCCGCAGTTCGACCGTCGGCGCGGCCCCGTCGCCCGAGGGGTCGACGGTGAACCCCTCGACGGTCCAGTTCGACCCGCCGAGCGAGAGGCAGTCGCCGTCGGCCCCGCCCGGAACGACGAGCGTCGCGTCCTCGCCCACCAGCGACCAGTCGTCGCCCTCCAACGACAACGGGTCGAGGCGGTACTCGCCCGGCGGGAAGTACAGTTCGACGCCGTCGCCGTGCGCCCGTCGCAAAGCGTCGTTTACCGGAGTGCGTCCGCTTTCGTCGGCACCTGCTTCCGTGACGTCGACGCGTCGGGTTGCCGAGGCCGCACCGACGCTCGCCACGCCGCCGGCCGCGGCGACGGCCGCGCCGGCGAAACGGAGGTACGAGCGTCTGTCGACGGGTGACACGCCGTCGTCGCGCGTTTCGTCGGTCGTGGGAGGCACCGTCCGTTCGCGTTCCATGTGGGCGGTAAATCCCGTGTTTACGATTTAAATTTTACCTTCCTGATATATTTAGGAATGTGTGATACTCCGTCTTCGGGAGGATTGTAGCGGAGGGCGCGGGCGGAAGCCGAAGGTGCTGGGCGACTGGGGGTGCGAACGGCCGTCGTCGCGTCAGGGGTCGAACAGCCCGCGGATGCTCGTCCGTCCAGGAGGCGGCAGCGACGGAGGAGCGACTCGCGGACGGTCCGAACGGGGGCGCCGTCGCGCCGGAGTCGGAGAGTCGACGGAGGCGTCGCGCGCGACTCCGTATCGTGCCTTCCAGTGACAAGGTGCGCATAACAAAGCGACGGGGAACGGAACCCATCCACGGATGGCAGAGAACACACGGTACGATTCGTCGGCCGACGGGTACACCGTCCGGCGCTTCGAATCCGGGAGCGGCGACCGGGAGGGGTTCCTCTCCCTCTACGAGACTGTCTGGGGGGAAGCGCGCACCCCCGAGTGGTTCACGTGGCGATACGAAGAGAACCCCTACGTCGACCACGTGCCGGTGTTCGTGGCCGAATCCGCCGACGGCGAGATAGTCGGGGCTCGGCCCCTCGCGGCGTTCCGGATGCGCACGCCCGACGGGACGGTGCTCGCCCTCCACCCCTCGGACACAATGGTCCACCCGGACTACCGTGGACAGGGGCTGTTCACCCGGATGTCGTCGGCCTGCACTGAGTACTACACCGAGAGCGAACCGGCCTTCTACTTCAACTTCCCGAACGAGGCGGCCCTGAAGGGCAACCTCAAGTTCGGCTATCGCGTGGCGGGTACGGTGCCGACGTACTACCGCATCCAGAACCCGTCGGCGCTGCTCGACGGCGCGACGGAGAGTCTGGACGAGTGGCAGAGACGGGCCGTAGAAGTCGGCGGCGGAGCGGCGGCGTCGGGATACCTCGGCCTCCGGGACCGGACGGCGTCGGTCGACCGCGATGTGACCGTCCGGCGCTACTCGTCCGTCCCGGCGGGGCTACTGGAGTCGCTGTACGAACGCGGCGCGCCCGATGCGATTCACGCCGACCGCGACGCGGCGTTCTACCGGTGGCGGTACGCCGATCCGGAGCACCCGCCCACGACCTACGTCGCGCGGCGCGGGCGCACGCCCGTGGCCGCGGTGGTCACGTACGCCGACGCCCTCGACGGCGTCGAGCGAGTCAAGATAGCGGAGGTGCTCCCCATGACCGAGACGGGCGGCCGGTCGGGGTCGGTGGCGGCTCTCCTTTCGGTCGTCGCCTCGGACAACCGTGACGCAGACGTGTTGGCGGCGACGGGGTCTGCGTTTCCGGACGGCGCGATGCGGGCGCTGGGGTTCCACCGCGACGACCGCTTCCCCCTCTCGCGGGTCACCGGAGAGACCACGCTGGTGGCCTATCCCCTCGTCGAGGACCCGGACGCGGCCGAGGCGTGGCGACTCGGCGGGGCGGCGCTGGACGGGAAGGACGACTGGACGGTCACGTTCGCCGAGCGAGACACCACCTGATTCCGGGACGAGAAGTCGGGTCGAACCGCCGTCACTCAGACGTCGCGTCCAGCGCGAACGAGCCGTAGTCTATCTCGCCCGCACGCTCGAACCGGAGCATCTGGACCCCGGTGCTCGACGTCTCGGCGTTCGTCAGTTCGAGCGCCGCGGGAATCGTACCGTCCCCGAACAGTCGTTTCCCGTCCCCGAGGACGAGCGGGAATATCCAGAGCCAGAACTCGTCGACGAGGTCGTGCGCGAGTAGCGTCTGTATCAGGTTGTGGCTTCCCTGCACCATGAGGACGTCCCTGCGCTCCGCTTTGAGGTCCGCGACGGCCGCCGCGACGTCGCCCGAGAGGAGCGACGAGTTGTGCCACTCCACCGCGTCGAGGGTCCGCGACGCGACGTACTTGGGCATGCTGTTCAGTTTCGTCGCCACGGGGTCGTCGTCGACGTTGGGCCAGTGGGAGGCGAATATCTCGTAGGTCTTCCTGCCGAGCAGTAGCGCGTCGGCCGTTTCGAACTGGCCGTTCATGACCTCGCCCATCCGCTCGTCCCAGTAGTTCACCGACCACCCGCCGTGTTCGAATCCGCCATCGCGGTCCTCGTCGGGGCCGCCCGGCGCCTGCATCACGCCGTCGAGAGTGAGGAACGTCCCGACGACGAGCGTTCCCGCCACGTCGTCGGTCTGACTGTCGCTCATGGTTATTTCGGGGGCGAATGGAGCATAAATATACCTCGTGCCGCTCGGCGGTCGGGCATCCGCACGACGATGAGGGACTGCGCCTTCGAGAGACAGGGAGTGGCGGGCGTCAGACCCGACCCGTTCCGTCCCGTTCGTCACTCGGGGCGCGTCACCGGGTGGGCGTCCACCGGAGTTCGACGCCGTCGTACTCGCTGGCGAGGTACTGCTTGTCGAACTTGCCCGTGGAGTTCTTGGGGACCTGATTCACGAACACGATGTCGTCGGGGAGCCACCACCGCGGGTGTTCGTCGGCGAGGTGGTCGCGGAGTTCCTCGGCGGTCACGTCCGACCCGGGGCGGCGTTTCACGCACGCCAGCGGCCGCTCCTGCCAGCGGTCGTGCGACACCGAGACCACGGCGGCCTCCACCACGTCCTCGTGGGCCATGAGCTCGTGTTCGAGTTCGATGCTCGATATCCACTCGCCGCCGCTCTTTATCAGGTTCTTCTTGCGGTCGACGATGTGCATGTACCCCTCCTCGTCGACGGTGACCACGTCGCCGGTCTTGAGCCACTCTCCCTCGAAGTCCTCGGCGGTGGCGTCCGGTCGGTCGTAGTACTCGCCGACGACGCTCGGGCCGCGAATCCAGAGTTCGCCGGTGGACTCGCCGTCCCACTCGACCTCGTTCCCGTCGTCGTCGACGACCTTAAACTCGTATCCCGGGCACATCAGCCCTTGCTTGGCCCGCTTGTCCGCGACGGCCTCGTCGTCCCAGTCGTCCATCGTCGACTTCGGGCGCGAGGCGCAGGCGAGGCTCATCGTCTCGGTCATCCCCCACGTGTGCTCGACGGTGACGCCGTACTCCTCGTACCGACGCATCAGGTCCTTCGGGAGGGCCGACCCGCCGGTCACGATGCGCTCGAGACTCGACACGTCCACGTCGTGGTCGTCGAGGTAGTCGGCGAAGTCGATCCACACCGTCGGCACCCCGTGGGTGACCGTGACGCCCTCCGTCTCGATGACGTGGGCGAGGTCAGCAGGGGTCGGCTTCGACCCGGGGTACACCTGCGTCGCGCCCGCGGCGGTGGCCGCGTAGGGGAGCATCCACGAGTTGACGTGGAACATCGGCACGACTGGCATCACCACGTCCGACTCGGAGACGTCCGCGCCCGCGGAGCCCATGAGCATCAGCGACTGGGCGTAGAGCATCTTCTGGCTGTACTCCGCACCCTTCGGGCGGCCCGTCGACCCGGAGGTGTAGCACATCCCCGCCGGCTGGTCGTCGGAGACTTCGGGCCAGTCGAACTCGTCGGGCGCGTCGTCGAGGAGGGCGTCGTAGGCGTAGGCGGGTTCGAGGTCCGTGTCGGGCACCTCGTCGTCGAGCACCACCACCGCCCGGACGCTATCGAGGTCGGGCCACAGGTCCTCGACCGTCTCGAACGGTTCGCCCGGTTCGACGAGGAGGACGTCGTCGGCGGCGTCCTCGATGACGTAGCGTATCTTCTCCGCGCCCGTGTTGGCGTTGATGGTGTGCAGTTGCGCGCCCATCATCGGGACGGCGAAGAACGCCTCGTAGTGGCGGTGGTGGTTCCACGCGATGGTGCCGACCCGGTCGCCACGCCCCACGCCGAGGTCGGAGAGGGCGGCGGCGAGCGACGCGACCCGGTCACGGTAGGTCCCGTACGTGTAACTCGTCTTGGACCGCCCGTCGTACGAGACGATGCGCTTGTTCCGGAACAGTCGAGTCGCCCGCCAGTAGAGGCGGCGGAGCGTCATACCTGCGTCGGGCATCGGCGGATACCACGTCCTTCACTCCCTTTGTTATCACCGGACTACCACACTTATCCAATCGACAGAGAGTGTCACGAGGCACGAAATCTGTCGGCCGTGACGAGCGTCCCACCGGACGGGCGAAACGGGGTTCGTCGGTCGCCCCCGGACAGCGGCGTCTCGCCGCCGCCACACCGAGAGTTGGAGCGCTTTCGATACGCGAAAACCCGACATAGAGCCGTCGTATAGCCGGGTATCCGCCACATAACAATGGCCGCACGAACCGTTTCGTCGGGTATGCGAGCGAACTCGTCTCCCGGTGGGACAGCACGGACAACAGCCCCCGCGTCGGCCGAGTCGCCGCATCGCGGTTCGGCGCCGGCGGGGGGGTGACCCGCGGTGCCGGGACTCAGCGTCGTCCGGGGTCGGGACGCGTTCGACGACGCGACGCTCGACGCCGCCCTCGACTCGCTCCTGTTTCGTGACGACTACGAGCGGGAGACGCTGTACGCGGACGGCGAGTACGTCGTCGTCGCCACGGCGTATCCCTCCTACCCCGTCCGCCGGGTCGAGACGGACGACTGGGTGGCCGTCCTCGACGGCCGCCTCTACGACGTGGCCGACGAGGACGTGCCGGCGACGCTCGAACGGATCGGGCAGTGGGCCGTCGACGGCGACGACGAAGCACTCTCGGAGTGGCTCTCCGCGCGCGACGGCGACTTCGTGATACTCGCCCTGCCGAAAAACGGCGGCGACGCCGTGGTGGTGAACGACGCGCTGGGTCGCCTCCCGACGTTCCGGGCGGGCGTCGGCGGCGCGGACGTGGTGACGCGGGAGCCCAAACTGGTGACAGAACTCGCGCGGCGCACCGGCGACCGACCGATGGTCGACCGCCTCGGCGTCGCCCAGACGCTCCTGTTCGGCTATCGCCTCGGGTCGCGCACGCTGTTCGAGGGCGTCGACCGCCTGCCGCCCGCCACTCGGGCGAGACTCGGCGAGGGCGGCGCGCCCGCGTCGGTGTACGTCCACGACTTCGGCCGGACGCCTCACGCGTCGAAGTCGGTCGAGGAGAACGCGGCGCGGTTGGCCGAGAAGTTCGCGTCCGCGTGTCGTAACCGGAGCGACGCGGGGACGACGTCCGTCGTGTCGCTGTCCGGCGGTCTCGACTCCCGCGCCGCGGCGGCGGGCTACTGCGCCGCCGGCGTCCCGTTTGCGACGGCCACGTTCGACCGCGCCGGCGGCGACACCGCCGCCGACGTCCGGGCGGCGCGCGAGGTGGCGAGCGTCCTCGACGCGCCGTGGACCGCCTACCACGTGGACCGCGACGAGGCGGACATGCGCGAACTCCTCGATACGATGCAGGGCACCAACTCGGTGTCGATGGGGCACATAGTGGAGTTCCTCTCGGGCGTGGCCGCCGACCACGACGCGCCGGTGCTGGTGACCGGCGACGGGGGCGACAAGGCGTTCCCCAACCTCGATCCCGGTCGGTCGTTCGGGTCGCTCGACGACCTGCTCCGGTACGTCTTGGAGGCCGAGAGCGTCTTCTCGACGAGCGACGCGGCCGCCATCGCGCGCGTCGACGAGGACCGCCTCGTGGCGTCGGTCCGCGAGCGACTCGACTCCTATCCCGAGTCGACGCTCGCCGACCGATACGTCCACTTCTACGTGCGAGAGCGGGGGGTCAACTGGCTCAACCTCGGCGAGGACCGCAACCGCCACTACTGCTGGAGCGTCTCCCCGTTCTACGCCCTCCCCTTCTTCACCGACGCGATGGGCTGTCCGGCCGACCAGAAGTCGCGGAGTCGGCTCTACCGCCGGTTCATCGCCGAACTCGCACCCGAGGTGCTCGACGTGGAGTACGCCGACTTCGGCGCGCCGGTCACGTCCACGGAGTACGCGCTGAAGCGGTTCGCCTACGACGCGTTCGCGGGCTACCCGCGGCTCAAGCAGTCGCTGCTCAATCTGGTGACGGGGCGGAACAGGGCCGCGCCAGACGGGGAGGCCGCCCGACGCCTCCGGAGCCAGATCGAGACCTCGGAGGCCGTCGAGGCGATGTTCGACGTGCCGGCCATCGACCGGATGCTCCGCGAGGGGTCGGTCGAGACGCGTGGCGTGTACGACCTCGTGACGGTCGCGGCGGCGGTCGACGACCTCTACGCGGACCGCTGAGCGTCGACTCTCGGGGAGAACGGCCACGAAGGAGAGAAGAGGAGAGGGGACGTGCGACCGATTACCGCTCGGCCGCCACGGCCTCGTCCCCCGCACCGAGTTCGGCCTCGATGTCCCACACGAGTTCGAGCACCGCGAGGGCGTCCTCCGGGGGTACGCGGGGCGACTCGTCGCCGCTCGCGACTGCGACGAACGATTCGAGTTCGCACTTGAGCGGTTCGCGGCTGTCTATCAGCGGTCGCTCGACCACGCCCTCGTGGCGGTAACGTAGGTCGCCGTCTTCGCGGACGTACTCCGGGACGGAGCTGCGGTGAATCTCGACCGACTGGTCGAGGTAGTCGACGGTGACCAGACACTCGGCAGCCACCACGTCGAGGCGGCGCACCTTGCGCTGAGTGACGCGACTCGCCGTGAGGTCCGCGACGGTGCCGTCGGCGAACGAGAGCGTCGCGGTGGCGTGGTCGGCGTCGGGCGCGACGGCCGACACGTCGGTCACCTCGCTGTCGACGAGCGAGCGCACCACGTCGAGGTCGTGTATCATGAGGTCCGACACCACGCCGTCGGAGATGTCGCGGGCCACGGGCGGGCCGAGGCGGCGCGCGCTCACCGCGATGACGTCCAGGCCGGGCAGGATGTCCGAGAGCGCGGTGACCGCGGGGTTGAACCGCTCGACGTGGCCGACTTGGAGCGTGACGCCGGCCTCGCGAGCTCGGCGGGCGAGTTCGCGCCCCGTCTCAGCGTCGTCCACGAACGGTTTCTCGACCAGAACGTCCACGCCGGCGTCGATACATCGGCGGACCACGGGCGCGTGGTAGGCCGTCGGGACGGCCACCGACACGGCGTCGGCCCGCCGCCGGAGTTCGTCCTCGGGGACGGCTTCGGTCCCGTACTCCGCGGCCACGGCCGCCGCGCGGTCGGCGTCGGCGTCGGCGACGCCAACCAGTTCCACTCCCGGGAGTTCGGCGTAGACGCGGGCGTGGTTCTCGCCCATCGAACCGACGCCCACGACGCCCGTCCGGACGGTCACGCCGCCTCACCCCGCGAATCCCCGCACGGGCGGGCGACGGGAGGACGCCCGTCGTTGAGGGTGTTCGTCTCGGAGGCGACCGACGGGGCGGGCGAGCGGTCCGCGACCCCACGGACGTGCCGGCCGGTCGCACGCGGCCCGGATACGTCGAACGCCGGACTCGGTTTCGGATACGGCATCTAGCCGGGAAGGGTGGGCCCCGGCGCTTTGTTATGTCGACCTTGCGGCGCCGTACCCGGATGTTTACCCGCCGCCGGGGGCGGGACGCCGACGGGCGTCGGTCCGGGGGGACCGTAGCGTCGCGTTTCCCGGGAGTAGCGGGAATCGACTAAAGTGCCGTGCGGACGCTGTGTATCGTACTATCGTCTGCCGTCGACGCGCGACATCGGCGGACGACCGGACCACAAGGCAATGACGGAGCAGACGAACGGGACGGCGAGCGGCGGACGAGGCGCAGTCGGAGCGGCGCGGCCGGCGGAAGTCGACGCGGGACCGGCGGCCGCGGGAGCGTCGGACTCGCCCGCGACGGGGCGAGGGAGGGGGGTTGACCCCCGCCGCGCGTGATGTCACCGTACTCGCGCCGCCAGTGGCACCGGTTGTACCTCCTCCTCGCGGCGGCCAGTATCGCGCTCGTGGCGCTCGTGGCGGGCGACGTCTACCCCTTCTCGCTCCTGTCGCCACTGGCGGCAGCCGCCGTCGTCGTGTCGACCATGCTCGTCACGTCCGTCGTCCACCACCTCGACGAGCGCCGACGGTTCGACCGGATGGAGCGACTGTAACCGGACGGCGTCCACAGGCTACGGACACAGTTCTGTTGAGTTGGGTAGTGGAGGGCGGGAGAACCCCGCCCTCGAAGTGCTCATGAAGGACGTTCGCGGAGGGACGCCGCGTCCCGTCCCGCGGCACCTGCCGATGGACCGTAGGACTCGACCAGGGCAGGTACTCGACTGATGTGTCCGTTCGGAGATGTGAATTTCGTCTCGATGGCCAAGGGTTACAAGTAGGGGCGGAAGAACGTCGAGTCGACTTTCGAGCGAAGCGGCGCGTCGTACCGACCGACGGAGAGAGAACGCGTCGCGGACCGGGCCGGTCACCGAGCGTCGGCCGACGGGGTCGGCCCTCGGCTGCAGGCGTCGGACGCGCGATACGAGGGAGGGGACGTAACGGGGCGGGGCCGGGCGGAGCGACGTCTACGGTTACGCACGGCTGACGGTGGGACGCGAACGGGGGGTGGCCGGCGTCGCACGGTCGCCGTCGCACCCGTCCGCCGGGGCGTCAGCTGAACGAGACGTACTGGTTCTCCCACTCGCGCCGCTCTTCGAGGAGTTGACTTCCCTTGTCCGTTATCTCGTATGAGTTCGTTCGACGGTCGAGTTCCCCCTTCTCGACGAGCGACTTGTTGACCAGTGTGTCGAGATTCGGGTAGAGTCGTCCGTGATTGATCGGGTGGCTGTACGACTTTTGGAGTTCCTCTTTGATAGCCTGCCCGGACAGGTCGTCCGAACCCATGATGACGTATAGCAGGTCGCGTTGAAACCCCGTCAGATCTTCCATCATCTCCCTAGCCTCTACGCTCTCGCATGGACCTATTTGTTATCCGGAGCGTACACGCGAGCGTATTTTGCGCACTGAATGTACACGGCATATTGAACCACAGTAAATTATAATGATTCCTCGGACCAAAGTGTTTTGAACTGCCCTAAAAGCTCGTCCGTGAGCTCTAACTGAAGCGTGACTTCCTTGTCGGAGAACTCGGCCCGGACGTTGTCGAACGGGAGTTCGGTCAGGAGGCGGAGGAGCAACACCGCCTCGTTGCTCTGGGCGTAGGTCTTCACGTCGAACCCGTCGGGGTTGAGCACGACGTCCATCTGCTCGAACGTCGGCTCGTACACCTTCTGCTGGTTCGAGTCCGGGTTGAACGCCACCCTATCTCGGAGCAGGCCGTGGTTGAGCAGGCGGTTGATGCGGCGGTACACGGTGGCCGACGAGACGTCGCAGCGCTCGGTTATCTCCTTCGTCGACAGCGGCGTGTCCTGTACTGCGACGAGTATCTGCTGAGCGCACTCGTCGCCGAGCACTGCGAGCACGTCTCGTCCGTCGACGGCGGCGTCTTCGGGGTCGGACTGGGGTGTGTTTCGTGACATGGTGAGTGGGAACGGGACGGAGAAGGTCGTTCGGTGCCGAACGCGGGCGGACCGACGGCGAACCCGGTCGACGCGCGGCGTCGCTCCTCGGAGCGGTCTGCGAACCGGGAATCGCCCGGCGTGCGGCGCCGAACGCCCTGCCTCGTCCCTGCTGGGTACGCTCGTCTTCTGGGAGACGCTATTTCAATACTTGCGTCATACTCGCGTGGGTTGAGGATTCAACTGCCGGTTTGTGAACGTAATGCCATGATTCGACCTAGAGCACGGAGTCCGAAGGAGCGTCGACACGTCGAGCGCTACGGCGGGACGAGCGGATGGTACAGTCGGCCGGTACGCCGACACAAACGGCACAGGTCTCGGAGAAACCGCTCGTTACAGGTGCGTGCGCGGACGGCGAGAGGGGGCCGGCGTGCGCCGTACCGAACAGTGCACCGGCACCGACGACGGGCGCGGCGTCGACCGAGGCGCCGTAGTAGCGACCCGTGGGCGTCCGCGACGATCGAGGGTCGGCGTTGACGGGGGGCGGCGTTTCCGCGACGGCGGTCGGACGGGACGTAAAGTTGCACATACCAAAGGGTGCGCCTCGGGTACCTCCGGTCGAGAATGGAGTCAGAAGTCCGCGGACGGGCCGTACTCGTCACCGGCGGGGCCGGGTTCCTCGGGAGTCACCTCGTCGATGCGCTGGCCCCGGAGAACGAGGTGCGGGTCGTAGACGACCTCTCGTCGGGGCGACGCGACAACGTCCGCGACGACGTCGAGTTCGTCGAGGGCGACATCCGCCGACCGGACGTCCTCCAGCGCGCGGTGTCGGACGTCGACGTGGTGTTCCACACGGCGGCGAAAGTCGACGTCGCGGGATCGGTCGAGGACCCGGTCGGGACCCACGAGGTAAACCACTCCGCGACGCTCCAATTACTGGAGTGCGCCCGGCACGCGGACGCGCGGGTCGTAGTGTCGTCCAGCGCCGCGGTGTACGGTCCGCCGGAGTCGGTTCCCGTCCGGGAGTCGGACCGCAAGACGCCACGGTCACCGTACGGCGTGCAGAAACTCGCCGCCGACCGCTACGCGCGCCTGTACCACGACCTGTACGGGTTAGAGACGGTCGCCCTCCGTTACTTCAACGCCTACGGGCCGCGACAGACGGGCGGCGACTACGCGAGCGTCATCCCGACGTTCGCGAAACAGGCTCGACGCGGCGACCCCATCACCGTCCACGGCGACGGAGAGCAGACCCGGGACTTCGTCCACGTCTCTGACGTCGTGCAGGCCAACCTCCGCGCCGCGACCACGGACGCCGTCGGCGAGGCCTACAACGTCGGTACCGGTGAGAGCATCTCTATCGCGGAGCTCGCCGAACTCGTCCGGTCGCTCGCGGGGTCGGAGTCGTCCGTCGTGACCACCGAGGGCCGCCCGGGCGACATCGATCGGAGCGAGGCGGACATCTCCAAGGCGGCGTCGCAACTCGGGTACGAACCGACCGTTACGCTCGAAGAGGGTCTCGCCGAACTCGTCTGAGCGAACCGCGCCGCGACGGGGGTGCGACGCGTCGAGCGGCGCCGACGACGGAGACGCTTCTCGTCTGCGGAGCGAAAACGGCGCCAGGGCGCCGCGTCGTCACTGGTAGCCCTGAGAGGCGACGAGGACGACGATGAGAAGCAGGAAGATGGCACCGACCACGACGGTCCCGATGCTCTCGATTATCGGGACCCCTATGGTGAGACCGAGTGCGACGAACAGGCCGAGCGCGCTCAACAGGAGGGGTACGACGAGCCGTAACGTCGCCGCCTGCCCGTTCGTCTCACGGAGGTACGGCCGAATCTGCGAGAACGTCGAGCCGGGTTCGACCCGTTGTGCGTCCTTGTCGTAGACGACGATATCTTTCTTGGCTAGCTTCGGGAGGTGCGTCTGCTGGAGAGAGACGTACACACTCTTGTAGAGGTTCTTCGAGGAGTCCACGTCCTCCTCTTTCTGGGCGATCTGTCTCGCCAAGTCGGAGACGGAGAGCCCGCCGTCCTCCTCCGCCAGCGTACAGATTATCTCGCGCCGACGGTCGTTCCCGAGGATGTGAAAGACCTCGCTCTCGTCCATCCCGTTTGCCAGTTCCGGCCGGATGAGAGATTGAAGCGTGCTCGCCTCTGTCCGAGCCTCGGTGCTCCCCTCGGACCCGAAGGAGTGTTCGTTACCGTTCGTCATCGGTGTTTGTGTCGTTCATGATATCTATGAGTTCGTCGACCGTTTCACGCACCGCTACGCCCTCGGTCACCGCGTTCGATTCCCCCGAAATTTCCCCCCGTCGGCGTTCTTTCCGTTGAATCGTTTCCTTTGGACATGCATAGCACTCTCCCTATCGGAAAGAAACTTCGGCTTGATAGTCCATGTGGGGTATATATACCCGAGAATAAGCGCCGAAAACCTAATTTTAACACGTTCATTGGTTCCTGAAAATATCGGAGTCGGATGTAAATGGTCGAGAACGGGACGAAAAACGCGCTCAGGCGCCGTCCTAACGGGTAGTCCTTGGGAATGTCACTGTGACAACATCCCGGGACGAGACAGCCTCGAAGACTATCGGCGGAGCGGGGGACTGTCCGGGAATCTATACGTGGGAGTCGTCGACGGACGGTAAATCACGCCCGCACCGTTTGGGCGTCCCGAGCTTCGAACGAAACCGTCGATTTCCACTCGTCGGTCGGTGCGTGTCACGCGACGGCGGTTTGACGTTCGTAAACGCCGCGACGCGTGCCCTCGAACGCGCACAGGCGCTCGGCGGTACCGAAGCGGACGAGGTGATATCGAGTCGCCGAACTCCGGCGGCGAGAAGGGTCCGCATAACCGTCCGTTTTCGGGCGCTAGTCTGTGGTTTCACCGGTCGAGTCGTCGACTTATAGAAACGTTTTCTCTCCGGCGGTGCCCGCTACACGGCGGGCGGGGCGACCCGTCTCCGGCGCGGACGACCCGCTCGAATCGGACATTTAATACTCGATGAACGTAATTTACACGCCTATGTTTGTAAAGTATGAGTTTCAACGTACTTTATACGAGCGCCGAGCGCAAGGTGCTCTCGCGTCGGGCGTCTCGACTCGTCGGCGAACGTCCGGCGCGTCGACGGCGGCGCAGAGGCAGTAGCCGCCAAAAGTCGGGAGTCGACGAAGGGGATAGTGGACAGAGCGACGCCGACTTCGGTCCCTCGGCCCGCGTTCGGACGCGACGGAGAGAGATTGGTATTCGAACAGTCCCGGCGAAGCGAAAATCCGAGCGCGGTCGGAGGGCGTCGCCGTCCGGTCGGGGCTCGCCGCGTCGATTCGGCCCGACCCGCCGCGGTCACTCCGACGCGGCTTCTCTGCGGGCGCGCTCGAAGCGTTCGGCGACTTCCTCGAGGAGGTCCTCCTCGACCACCGTGCGCAACAGCGCGTCGGTCATCTCCCGGACGACGATGTTCTGGTAGCCGCGGTCGTGGAGGTCGCGTTCGAGTTCGTAGTTCAGCCACGAGTCGAACTCGTCTATCGTCTCGGGGCGCGCGTAGAAGGGCCGCTGGTCGGCGTCGCCGTACGAGAACGCGGCGTCGGTCGTCGGGTCCGGGTTCTCGTCGCCCGTCTCACGTTCGTCGCCGTCGTCGCCCGAGTCGTCGGCCTGTCCGTCGGCCGGCGGTTCGGTCGACTCGTCGGCGTCGGACGGACCGTCGTCGTCCGCCAGCGTCTCGCCGAGGTCGGCGAACGGGTCGTCGTCACTCATGCCGGATCACCGTCCCGGCCTCGACGATGTGCGCGAGCTCGTCGAAGTGCGGTAGCTGGTCACACTCCGGATCGTAGTCGCGGAGCGGTTTCCGCTCGCCGTAAGCCTTCGTGATGCTCGTCCTGTCGCGGATACCCGGCGTCGGGTGAATCTCACCGGCGTCGACGGCGTCCCAGTCGGTGATGCGTGCGAAGTTCGGAATGCGGTCCTGGAGGCTGTCGTGAGCGTTCAGTCGTTCGAGGAGCTGACGGTCCTGCGTCTGCTGGTCGATGCGGCCGCTCAGCATGTTCGGAACGAGCGATAGGACGTCGACGTCCATGTGCTTTCGCAGCGGCGTTATCTGTCTCTCGATGGTGCGCTCAAGTCCGGACATGGCCTCGTTGCCGGGCGCCAGCGGAAGCACGAGGTTGGCAGTCGCAACCAGGGCGTTGTCGGTCAGGCGCGAACGGTACGCGGGCGAGTCAGTGACGATGAAGTCGTACGTGTCGCCGAGCAACGGGTCGACCACCTCGCGCTTCAACAGTGCCGAGGGTTGGAACACGTCCCCGACGACTATCTCGCGTTCGACCTGCTCTAGGTCCTCGCTGGACGGTAGGAGGTCGAACTCGTAGCCCGTGTCGTAGACGACCGACGCCGGGTCGGCGTCGTCGAAGAACACGTCGCCGATGCTCTCGTCGGTGTCGTGGTAGTGCTCGTCGAACCCCAGGCCGACCGAGGCATGTCCGTTCGGGTCGAGGTCGACGAGGAGCACGTCGTGGTCGTGAGCGGCCAACTGGCGGGCGAGGTTCACGGCGATGGTCGACTTCCCCACGCCGCCCTTGAGCATACATACCGAGACGGCCCGCGGTCCGTCGCCTTCGGTCCGCGACTCGTATGGGCTATTCGAGCTATTCGTCCAATCTACGCTATCTGGTTCCATTATGCTATTCTGGAATACCGTCCTGATACGACTTATAGTTACGGACGGGGATGGAAATAAGGGAAAGAGGGCTAGGGAACTACGAATAGCATGAATAGCAAGAATTGGCCGGATAGAAAAAATTTCTTGAATATAATAAATAGACAAAATTCGCACATAGTGGCAGGCAAAATAGAGAGGGAGAGTAATACTGGGGAACGGCGGAGAGTGAGAGGTGACGAAAGGGAAGTAGCGGTAGGATCGGTGTAGACGTTCTGGAGCGAAGGTGTATCGTGAAGAGGGTCGGACGTCGGACGTACGTCGACCGAACGCCGCCCGAGCGACGAGGAGATACGGCGTCAAGACGAGGTGGCTATCGGAGCCGTTCGGAATACAGGGCGTCGGACGAGTTCAGTTTCTCGTCTGGAGTCATCTGTGGTCACATTCCGCGATCCGTCTCTCGGTCGCACACCTCTATCGATGTGTACCCCTCTCGTACTCGAGACAGGACCGAAACACCCACACCCCTCTATCGATGTGTTCGACGCCGCGAAGGGGAGGGGGTGAACGCGGGGATTCAGACGATACCTCACTCGTCGTTCGGCCGGAGACAGCCTCGTTCAGCGTCAAACACAGTCTTCACGGTACAGAACACGTTAGAGTCGTCTCCCGAGAAGGCCGTTCCCGTCTTCTTCTTCTAGCTTTCTAGAACAACAACACACACACCCCTCTATCGATGTGTTCGATGTGTTCCGCCGCCGTCGTGACGTGTCGCTCTACACACGACACGATTTGAGGCGAATATCGCCCGATCAAAACGCCGATAAAACTGCTCTAGCCCCTCTATTCGGACGTTTTCCTCCGAACAACTGACCGACGACAATCTAACTACCCCTCTCACCCGGCACCTCGCTCAGAGTGGAACACATCGATAGAGGGGTGTGGGTGTCCCCTCCCCCATCTTCTCTCCCACACCTCGTCTTCTCGCTTCGTTCTCTCCACCGACTCACACCTATCACACCGCGTCGAAGGCTTCGCCACGTCACCTCTACCGTCTTCTCCCTGTTCTGTATCACTCGACGGTCGTACCCGTCGTCACCGTCGACGTCGGAGCGTCTACACTTCGTCGGGCGTCGCCCGATTTTAGAGCATACACTGGATGAAGGGCGAGAAAACGTCCGAATAATCCATCCGACCGCGGAATCACATATCGATAAGGGTGGGGAAGCCTTTTAATCCCCGCCTGTATGCACCACGGTATGGACGCAGACGACTCGGAGGGTTCTCCGGACGACGCGGAGTCCTCGGGGCACGACCCCACGACGCAGACCGACCTGCCGACGGGCCCGTCTGACTCGGAGGTGCGGTCGTCCGAGTCCGAGTCTGAGTCCGAGACGGGTCTCTATCCGTCCGAGGCAGAGTCGCCGCCGTCCCACCCCGAGACGAAGTCGTCACCGTCCCACTCCGAGGCGGAGTCGTCACCGTCCGAGTCCGACGGGGAGTCCGCCGACGGTGACGACGGGTCGCAGTCTATCGAGGAGATGCTGTTGGAGTTCGACGAACAGGAGGGACTCATCCGCGACCGGTCGCTCCTCGACCCGAACCACGTCGTCTCCGAAGATCGGATCGTCGGCCGCGACGACCAACTACAGGAAGTCACGAAGATGCTCCGAGTCGCCCTCGGGGACAACCGTCCGCCGAACCTCTTCCTCTACGGGCCGTCGGGGACCGGCAAGTCGCTCATCACGAAAGCCGTCTGCAAGAACATCAGTCGCGTGTGCGAGACGCGCGACATCCGGTTCGGCACTATCGAAGTCAACTGCCAAGACCTCGACACCCTCGGCGTGGCCGTCTACGAGTTGGCGAGTCGCGCCGCCGACGAGGCCGGCGTCGACGTCGAGGTGCCGAAACACGGCGTCGCCACGAAAGAGAAGTGGGACGAACTCTACCGCATCGTCAACGAGAACTTCGACTCGGCCGTGTTCGTCCTCGACGAACTCGACATGCTCGTCGGCCGGCGGGACAAGCAGGACCCGGCGTTCTCACGCCTCCTCTACCAACTCTCCCGGGCGGGGGCGAACGACGAACTCACCGCTCACGTGTCGGTCGTCGCCATCTCCAACGACACGAAGATGATGGAGTCCGTCGGGAGTCGCGCCCTCAGTTCGTTCACGCCGGAGGACGTCCACTTCGACGACTACGACGCGAACCAGTTGCAGGCCATCCTCCGCCGCCGACAGGACGCCTTCCACGAGGGTGTACTCGACGAGGACGTCATCCCGTTGGCGGCGGCGTTCGCGGCGCAGACGCACGGCGACGCCCGGAAGGCGATCGATCTGATGCGCGTCGCGGGCGAACTCGCCGAACGCGAGGGCGACGAGTGCGTCCGCGAGCGTCACGTCCGCGAGGCGCAGGACAAAGTCGAGAAGAACCGCGTCCTCGAAGTCGTGCGCGGTATCAGCACGCAGAAGAAGCTCTGTCTCTACGCGACGGCGGCGGTGGCCGCCGAGACGGACGAGGGGTCAGCGCGAAGTACGACCGGCTACCGGGTCTACCAGTTCCTCACCGACGCCATCGACGCCGACCAGTACCACCAAGAGACGTACGTCAACAAGATGAAGGAGATGACGACGTACTCGCTCGTCGACTTCGAACGACGTAGCCACGGTCCCAGTTCCGGCATGTTCCTCGAGTTCCAGTTCGGCGAGCAGCCCGAGACGATACTCGAGACGCTCCGCGAAGACTCCAGAATCGACGTGGTCTCTCGGGACGAGGTCCGGGCCGTCGTCAAAGCGCAGGTGCGAAACGAGACGTGACCGCTCGTCCCACGTCGGTAGTCGGGACCCACCCACCTCTATCGATGTGAACGCTGGCGGTGTCCTCTCGCCTCGCCCACTTTCCGCCCCGTCCGCTTCTGTCCCGTCCGCTTTCCGTCTCGTCCACTCTTCGCCTCGCCTGCTCTCTACCTCACCCGCTCCCGCCTCGCCCGCCCTTCACCGACGCTCCCTTTCGAACCGCCTGTGATTCGCTTCAGCCGCTGTTCCAGACGTTCAACGTCTCGTTACCGAGACAGTCTAGACGGACACTCCTCTATCGATGTGTTCTAGCCGGGGCCTTCGGAACCGGACACACCCCTCTATCGATATGTTCCCGGGCCTCAACCCACTCTCCGGACACGCCGCTATCGAAGTGTTCGACGGCTTTCCCCGCGGCATCGGAGACACCCCTCTATCGATGTGTAGCCTAAATCGGTCATTAATAGCAATCGTCGACGCGTTGGACGAACGCGACGGCACTGCTGGTTCACCCCGGACCGTGGCTTTCCCATCCGGTCCGGAGAACGGACTTCCTTCCGGCGGAGAGGAGACCCGTTCGAAATCGAACAGATACTAACTGCGGCGGGGTGTACCCGTGCGCGTACCCATCGTGGATGTGTTGTTCGGTTCCGGACCGGGACAGCGACTCGTGATTCTGGGGACGGTCGCCCTCTACGGCTATCTGGCCGTTCGTCGCCCCGAAGCGGCGAGAGAGAGCGCGGTATCTCCATGCTGACCGGACTCCTCACGCTCGTCGTGGCGGCGCTGTTTCTCGCGAGCGCCGTCGGGACGCTCCTGCCGGAGGACCGCCTCGACGACGCGCTCGGGTCGTCCGCGCGTCTCCGCGACGTCGTCGCCGCCGGTCTGGTCGCCGGTCTGCTCCCGGGCGGTCCCTACGCGACCTACCCGGTCATCGTCAGCGTTCGGGAGAGCGGCGCGTCCGTGCCCGCGGTACTGACGATGCTCACCGGATACGGCCTCATCGGCGTCGGTCGCGTCCCCTTCGGCCTCGTGTTCTTCTCACCCCGCATCGTGACGCTCCGCTTCGTCGTCGCCGGCGTGGCCACCGCCGTCGTCGGCGTCGTCCTGTTCGTGCTCGGCAACGCGCTCGCGGACCGCTCGGCGGAGGCGTCGTAACCACCGACGTCGGCGTCGCCGCATCGCCGCACCGCCGAGCGCCCTCATTCCTCGTCGAGGAGCGCCCGCGCCCGCCGGACGTAACTGTTCGACTCCCAGTCTCTCGCCCGACTCACGGCGTCGAGCAGCGAGGCGGCCTCGTCGCCGCTCAGCCTCCCGGTCCGGACGAGCACCGAGAGCACCGTCGGCGTCGTCACGAGGCGCGTGTTCGCCAGCGAGGCGTGGACCAACCCGAGGCTGTTGAACTCGTCGCAGAGGAGGAGCGCCGCGTCCCGGTCGTTGGCGAGCGTCACCGCCGCGTTCTCGCCGTCGTCCAGCGGGAATTCGGCGTCGAGGGTCACCGAGGCGACGCTCATCTCGTCGGTGCGGTCGAGGACGGCCCGGGCGGCCCGTCCGTGTTCGTCGTCGTAGGAGGCGACGTCCCGTAGTTCCTCGACCACCGCCTCGGGAACCGCCACCTCGTAGACCGTAAGACAGAGCGACAGGGGGTTGGGGTCCCGGTCCGCGACGACGCCGAGGCTCACGAGGCCGGACGTGTCCGCGACGAGCGTCGTCATCTACGGCTCCGCGCGAGGTGCATCGTCTCCCGCGTCCGCGTGGGGAGCGTCGACGTCACAGCTCCGCGAGGTCCTCGACGTAGCCCTCGTCCAACTGCTGTTTCAGCGCGCGGAAGCTGGCGGCCTCCTCGGCCCCGACGAGCGCCTTGAGCTGTTCGAAGGTTATCTCGTCGTCGTAGTAGGCGGCCGCTATCTCCTGCGTGAGGTCGTCGTCGTGGGTGGCCTCACGGAGGTACTCCCGAAGCGCGGTCACGAGTACGTCCGTACGGTCCTCCCCGAGCACCGCGGCGAGGGCGTCCGTCCGGTCGATGAGGCGGTGGGGGGCGCGGAACTGGACGCGCTTCTTGTCGGAGCTCATCGTGTGTACGATGTGAGCCAACCCACTTAGCCGTTGTCGTGTGTACGATGTGAGCCAACGTTGCGGTACGGGAGGCTCGGTCGGACTCAGGCGTCGCCGTCGAACTCGGCGAGGGCTTCGGTCGCCACGTCGCCGAGTTCACCGGCCTCGATGTGGGAGTAGCGCTCGCGTATCATCTCCTCGGAGTTGTCGAGATAGCGGGCGGCCACCGTGTAGCCGAACGCCCGTACCAGCACCTCGCCCATGCCGCGCCGGCCGCCGTGGGGCGCGAGGTAGTCGTGTTTGGGGTGGTCGATGGCGACGTCGGCGTCGCGGCTCAGCCGTTTGAGTATCGACCGCGCCCCGTCGGTCGTGAGCGAGGGCGGGCGGACGTCGGCTTCGAGCGCCAGCAACAGGTCGCGCGCGTGCGCGTCACGTCGTTCCGTTATCGCCTCGGGGCGCACCCCCCGGTCGGCCAGTTCGGTCTCGACGCGGTCGGCCAGCGTCCGCTGGTCGAACGTGGGGAACACCGGCCACCGGTCGTCCGGCGGGTCGACGAGTCGCCGGTAGTTCCGCAGGGGAGAGACCACCGGGTCCGGGAGGCTCGCGGCGTCCCACCGCTGTTTCTTCCGGTAGACGTCCATGCTCCCGTCTTCGAGGTCGACCTCGCCCCACCGGACGCCGCGCCGGCGAGGGTCGTCGGGGTCGCGGAGGAGTTCGCCCACCCGGACGGCGGTGTACGCTAGGACGAACACGAGCGCGCGGTCCCGCGCCGCCTTGAGCGCCGCGTACCGGGCGCGCTCACGTTCGAAGGGGTCGGCGTCCGCGGGCAGTTCGGTGAACCGTTCGATGGCCTCGCGCGCCTCGCGGTCGACGTGTCGGGTGATGGCGTGGCGCTGTTCGGAGGTCCACGCCTGCTGGTCGCCCGGTTTCCGGCCGTCGTCCTCGGGGAGCGGCGCCGTAGCGCTGGCCCGTTGGGCGTAGTGGGCGTCGAGGTACCCCTCGTTGACGCACCACCCGCACCACGCCGAGACGTAGGCGTAGTACGTCTTGACCGTGTTCTGCTTGAGGCCGCGGTCGCCGGCGAGGTGGCGGGCGTACTCCCGGAACACGCGCTCGTCGAGGTCGCCGAACGCCGGTCCCCGGTCGTCGCCGTCGGGAACCACGCCGGTCCACCCGTCGCCGCCGCGTTCGCCCGCCGCCCACTCGGCGAAGCGTGCGAGTTCGCGCTCCGCGTTCCGACGGTAGTTTCCTCCCTCGCCGCCGCGGCCCTTCCCCTTGTCCTGTAGGTACCGCTCGAACGTCACGTCGAGTCCCGTCGAGGCCCGCTCAGCCATCGAGTGCACCGCCCCCCGTCCGCCGCGTCTCCGCCGACCGCACGACCGAACGCTTATCTGACATCGTACGTCGCCGACGAACCGGGAGTACTTGAACTTGGTCGTGATTACTTGTCCAATCACGACCAACGCTTGACGTCGACCCCGTCTCCGCCGAATCCTCGAAGCGCGGACCGACCGAGGCGCGAAACGCCGATACTACATCAGTCAGACGCAAATAAACCGTCCGTGCCCTCACACCGACGCCGGTGTGGACTCCTTCGCCGCGCACGTCGTTCTTCCGAAGGGACTCGCCTCGACGTCCATTATCGGGGCCGTAAACCGCCGAGTCATTTATGAACTCTCCGAGCGGCGGTTCGGGGAGGTCACGGTACGCGAAGACATCCGGACCCGCGGTACGCTCACCGACACACGCCGATGGCCGGACAACGTGAAACGTTGCCCGGCCGCGCTCGTTACGAACCTAACTCTGTAATAGGAGACCGTAACGTGGTCTTTCCTCACTCAATGTCGGATTCGATACCCGATACTGACGAAAGTTCTGACAATCGTCTAGGACCGTAAATTTCGACGGTATCGGCTCGTAATGACGTCTAACGCCGGTTAGCGCCGATTGACTTCGACGCGACCGATTAAACGCCGCGTTGCGTACACCGGTTCGGACGGACCGCCGGTCACGCAGTCGACTTGACCGCCTCTCGCGCGACGGTCAACGCGCGTTCGAGAACCGCGTCGGCCCGACGCTCGGTGCGGGCCTCGGCGGTGACGCGCACGAGTGGTTGAGTGCCGCTGGCGCGCACGAGGAACCAGCCGTCGTCCAGTTCGACTCGTACGCCGTCGACGGTGTTCACGTCCGCGAACGACTCGCGCACACGCCCCTCGACCGCCTGCATGGCGCGGTCGGGGTCGTCCGCCTCGACGGCGCGGCGGCGGATGGGGTAGCTCTCGACGCCGGCGACCAGTTCCGAGAGCGGCCCCCTCTCGGCCACGAGTTCGGCGAGGCGACACGCCGCCAGCGGTCCGTCGGGGCAGAGGGTCTCTTCCGGCCAAATCCACGCGCCGCTGGGTTCACCGCCGAAAGCGGCTCCCTCCTCGGCGGCGCGTTCCGCGACGTGAACGTCGCCCACCGGCGTCCGGAGGACCTCTCCGCCCGCCGCCCGGACCTCGTCGTCCACGGCGAGACTGGCGTTGACGGGGACGACGACGCGCCCGCCCGCCGAGACGCCGTCGCGCGCGAACGCCGCGAGGAGGGCATCGTCGCCGACGAACGCGCCCGTCTCGTCCACCGCCATCATCCGGTCGGCGTCGCCGTCGTGGGCCACCCCGAAGTCTGCGTCGGTGGCCGCCACCGTTTCGGCGAGCCGCCCGCAGTTCTCGGCGGTGGGTTCGCTCGGGCGCGACGGGAACCGTCCGTCGGGGCGGGCGTTCAGCGTCGTCACGTCGCACCCCGCCGCCCGGAGTGCGTCGGCGGTCACGCCGCCCGCGCCGTTGCCCACGTCCACCACGGCCGACAGACCGTCGAGCGACCCGACCGCCCCCGTCAGGCGGTCGAGGTGGCGGCGCTCCGCGTCGGTCGCCGTCCGTTCCTCGCCGTGGGCATCCCACGCCGCGAACGCGAACGACTCCTCCTCGACCCGGCGGGCCACGGCACGCCGCCGGTCGGTCGGAAACGCCCGCCCCCGGGCGGTCCAGAGTTTGAGGCCGTTGTCGGCGGGTGGGTTGTGCGACGCCGTCACGACCACCGCGGCGTCGGCGTCGTACCACCCGGCGCTCCGAGCGACGGTGGGCGTCGACGCCACGCCGACGCGCACTGCGTCGGCACCGCACTCCCGGAGGCCGGCGCTCGCGGCGTCGGCGAGCACCGGACTCGTCTCCCGCGCGTCGCGTCCGACCACCACCGTGGCCCCGCCCCCGTCCGCGTCCTCTTCTCCGACTTCGGAGGCCACTGCGCGCCCGATATCGAGGGCGAGCGACGCCGTGACAGT
This sequence comes from Haloferacaceae archaeon 50, assembly GCA_046097085.1. Classification (GTDB taxonomy): domain Archaea; phylum Halobacteriota; class Halobacteria; order Halobacteriales; family Haloferacaceae. The sequence continues at coordinate 36,969 of CP175573.1, forward strand.
CTCTCCGACCGGGCCGCGCACGCCGCTGGTTCCGAACACGTCACTCGCCCCCTCGGTCGCGCGACACGTGTTCGCCGGGGCGCGTCGTCTCGCCCGACGCGATGACCACGCCGGGGTCGATGGCAGTGTCGATGCCGGTCTTCGCGCCGTGGCCGACGACGGTGCCGAACTTCCGGCGGCCGGTCGAGACGCGGTCGCCCTTCACCGTCACTCGGACGGGTCGGTCGTCGTGGCGGAGGTTGGCCACGTCGGTGCCCGCGCCGAAGTTGACGTCGCGCCCGAGGAGGCTGTCACCCACGTACGAGAGGTGCCCCACCGTCGCGCCGTGCATCAGCACGCTGTTTTTCACTTCGACGGCGTGACCGACCTTGGCGTCCTCGCCTATCAGCGTCGCACCCCGGACGTAGGCGTTGGGTCCGACCGTCGCGCCCGACTGTATGAGCGCCGGCCCGTCGACGACGACGCCGGGTTCGATTCGCGCCCCCTCCTCGACGACCACCGGTCCCCGGAGCGTCGCGTCCTCGCTCACGTCGCCGCGCACGTCGCGCGACAGTTCCGCCAGCGCTCGCTCGTTCGCCTCCAGCAGTTCCCATGGCCGCCCAACGTCCAGCCACCGCCCGAACTCGACGGGCGTGACCGTCCGCTCGTCGGCGATGCGCGCCAACACGTCGGTGAGCTCCCGCTCTCCCCGCCGACTCACCGGCACGTCGAGTCGGTCGACCGTCGACGCCGGGAAGACGTACGCACCCACGTTGGCGAGGTTCGACGGCGGGTCCGACGGCTTCTCTATCACGTCCGTGACCGCGCCGTCGGTCGCCGTCACCACGCCGTAGTTGCTCGGGTCGTCCACCCGGCGGACGCCCACCGCGGGCCCGGCCTCGAACAGCGTCCGGAGGTCCGTGGTGTCGTAGCAGTTGTCCCCGTTGAGGACGGCGAACGGTTCGTCGCCGAGGTGCGGGACGGCGGCCCGGACCGCGCTTGCGGTGCCGTCCAGTTCGGACTGCTCGGCGAAGGCGACGGGGACGCCCTCGAACGAGTCGCCGAAGTACTCGCGCACCCGCTCGCCCCCGTAGCCGACGACGAACACGAGTTCCGACGCCCCCGCCTCGACGGCCGCGTCCGCGACGTGGGCCACCATCGGCGCGTCGCCGACCGGGAGCATCGGTTTCGGTACCGTGTCTGTGAGCGGTCGGAGGCGCGTCCCTGCCCCCGCCGCCAGAACGACCACCTGCATGTCCTTCTCCCGGGGGCAACAGTGCTTTGTTATGATACGTGTACGCGTACCGTTCCGCCACCGTAGACCGTCATTTCGCCCGACGGCGCGCCGACGAGAGTCCCCGACCACCCCTGTGGTAATCGGTCCCTTCCTGCGCACGCCGTCGCGCGGGAGAAACGCGTCGTCGCCGAAGCCACGTATTTTCACGCGCTGAAGTCTCCCCCGGGTTCTCTCGCACTGCGTGTGAGTGGTGGCTGAATTTATGTCACTGACCGTCGCCACGCTAAACTGGTACGACAGACATGAATGTCATCTATAATCACAGATGGGTGTCTCCTCCGGGGTGTCTCACCGGTGTGAGCGGCGGTTACGCGGACGCACCGCCACGCGGCGGATGCGCGCGGGAGGTTCTCCGGGGATGGGAATGACGCGCCTTACCCAACGACGCGGCGTCTCGTTCGACACGGGCAACCCCGACGAGGAGACCCTCTCGAAGGACCAGATATTCGAGTTGCTGAAGAACCGGCGGCGGCGGGACGTGCTGGAGTATTTGATGTCGGTCGACCGCACGGCCACGCTGTCGGAACTCGCCGAACACATCGCCGCGTGGGAGAACGACGTGGAGGTGGCGGCTCTCAACTCCAGTCAACGCAAGCGCGTGTACGTCGCCCTCTACCAGACGCACCTCCCCAAGATGGACAAGGCGGGCATCGTCGACTACGACCAAGACCGCGGCAAGATAACCCTCTCCGAGAACGCGGCCGTCCTCGAGACGTACCTCGATCGGGACCGCGAGGATGACACGTGGAACCGGCGGTACGTCGCCCTCAGCGCTCTCGGTGCTCTCGTCGTGACCGGGTTCGCCCTCAGCAACGCCGGCGGTCTCATGGAACTAGGGCTCTCCTTCGCGGTGGTCTCCGCGTTCCTGGTCACGTCGCTCGCACACACCTACGAGAAGCGGGTCGGCGAGGACGCCGGCCGAGACGACCGAGACGACGCGCGGTAGCGGCCCGGCCGACCGACTCCGGCGAACGCACCCATCGCTCTCCCGGAGAATCCGTCTCCCGCCGCCCTGCCCCCTTTTTCGCCGACGCGGCTCGGACGCCCAGTCGACGGAGCGTCGCCCGCGCGACGCTCAGTCTGCGGGACTGGAGTTGTTCGGGGCCGGACACCCGCCCGACTTGGTGATGCTCTCGGTGGTCACGTCGCTGTCGGTGAAGACGAACGTCTCGCCGCCGACGTTCACCGTGGAGTTCGCCACCCGACAGCCGTCGGAGTCGCTGATGCGGACGCCGTTTCCGGGTTGCTTGATGCAACACCCCACCACCTCCGACCCGTTGCGGTTCCAGAAGTCGATAGCCGACTTGCTCACCGACCCCGTGATGCTCACGTTCCGTATCGTGGTGGCCCCGCTCCCGGGGAGTTCGATGGCCGACTCCTTGTAGTCCTGCCGGATGCGCGTGTTCTTTATCGTCACGTCGTCGACGCGGTGGGAGGACTTGATGGCTGCGACGGCGTCCTTCCCGGTCATCACGAACTCGCAGTTCTCTATCCGGACGGGGCCGGGCACGTACCCGTTGCTGTTTATCCAGAGGCCGCGCCCGTTCGAGTCGCCGGTCCACCGCTGTATCGGCACGCGGCCGTCCTGTCGCCACAGGCAGTTGCGGACCACGGTGTGTCCGCCGATGCGCACGCCCACGTTGGTGTTCTCGAACAGGCAGTCCTCGATGAGCACGGGTCCTGCCGACTCGGCGGCGTAGAGGGTGTTGTTCGCCCACCCCGAGAACCGGCATCCGCGCCAGATCATCTTGCCCTTGTTGTTCGGACCGAACCACGTCAGCCCGCGGTTCGACGACTTGCCGGGGTCGGCGCTGCCGTCCATCGCGGACACGTTCTCTATCAGCCCCGTCGTGCCCTGTTTCTTGACCGCCGGGTACAGGAGGTCGGAGTCGCCCCGGTACTGCGGGTCGTCCATCTGTCCGACGAAGTCCACGTTCTTGAACTCCCAGTTCGTACCGAGCAGGTAGTTCGTGGGCGCGGCCCCGTCGGCCGTGAGGTCGATGGTGAACCCGTCGAACGTCCAGTCAGAGCCTTTGAGGTAGAGGTAGTCGCGGTTGACCGACCCGGGGACCACGAGCGTCGCGTCGTCTCCCACCAGCGTCCACCCCGACCCTCCGAGCGTGATGGGGTCGAGACGGTACTTCCCGGGCGGGAAGCGTATCGTCTTGTCGTCGCCGTGGACCTTCTTCAGCACGTCGTTGATGGGTTTCTTCCCCGACTTGTCGGCCCCGGCCTTCACGATGTTCGTGGGACCGGTCGAAGCCGCCGCCACGCCCGACGACCCGTTCGCCCGCGCCTTCGTTTTCGTCTTCGCGGACGTCGTCGACGCCCTCGACGACTGCGACTCGCACCCCGCGAGTGAGGCCGGCATCGCCACCGCACCCACGAGTTCGAGGTATCGCCGTCGCGTCGACGCCGTCGCGGACGCCGCGTCGTCACTCTCGGTTCCGACGTTGCCCGTCGCCTCGTCCCCGTCCGGCGGGTCGTTCGTCACGGAGTCGTGCGCCGACCCGTCGTCCGAGTCGCCGTCGCCGTTCGGGGGCGATTCGTCCGTCCGACGCGGTCGGTCACGCGTCATCCGTCGGGAGTCCTCCGTCCGACGGTGTCCGTCGACGTTCTCTTCGCTGCATACTCTCGTCCACTCGGTCGAAGCGTGTCCTCATGTGTCTTGTTCCTGCGCTCGTCCGCGGTGTCTCGCCGACGCGGGGACCGTCAGTGCCGCGCCGGGTCACGTCGCTCCCGCGTCGCGGTCGTCTCCTCTCCGAGCACCGACTCGTAGACCCCGAGAATCCGGTCGCCCATCCGCTCCAGACTCAGTTCCCGTATCGCCTCGCGCCCGCGAGAGCGCTCGCCCCGCGCCAGCGTCTCGGCGAGTCGGTCGACGAGTTCGCTCTCGGTCGCGCAGACGTGAGAGTGAGGGTCGTCGGCAACCCGCCGCGCGACGTCGCCCACGTCGACCGACACGACGGGCAGGTCGCACGCCATCGCCTCCTTCACGGAGTTCGGCGACCCCTCCCACTCCGAAGTGAGCAGCAGGGCGTCGGCGGCGTTCATGTACACCGGTATCCGGTCGTGAGGTTCGCCCCACACCGTCTGGAGCTCGACCGACTCGGACATCTGCTCGTCGACGCGGTCGACCACCTGCGACGCGAGGTCGTAGTTCTTCACCCCGCGGTCCGCCGGGTAGGGGAAGAAGACCTGCTTCGCGTCGAGGTCCCAGCCGAGTTCGCGTCGCGCGTCCCGCTGTGAGGTGGGACGGAACATGTCCATGTCTACCCCGTGCGGGATGACGTGCGCGTCGCCGGGGACCTCCCGACGCATCTCCTCGGACATCACGATGACCGCGTCGGCGAACCGGGCCGAGAGCTTGCTCACCGGCCCGTAGCGGCCGTAGAGGTCCGTCCCCCACAGCGAGAGCACGACCGGCAGTCGCGGCTGTGCCAGCGCGTGGGGTGCGGTCAGGCCGAAGTTGGCGTGAATCAGGTCGTACTCGTCCAGCGAGCGGCGGAGCACCCGCGGGTAGTAGCGGAGGTAGTCGGACACGGTGTGCGAACCCTCCGACCCCGTCCCGCCCGGCACGACGAGCGTCGTGCAGCTCACGTTCCGAGACTCCAACGCGTCGACCTGCTGGTCGTAGAACCTCGCGTGCTTCGGCACGAGGTTTAGTACGTCGAGTCGGGACGAACCGGCTGTCGATTTCACGTTGTTACCCTGCGTTTGGAAACGGGGCGCTTTGTAAATGCGTCCGTAACCTCTCGCCGCTCGCTCCGCGGGCGGTCGCGGGCGCGGCGGGTCACTCTACCGCGTCTACTAGACACTCGACGACTCGGTCCGCGGCGTTGCCGTCGCCGTACGGTTCGGGCTTGGTGTCCGGCGCGCTCGCGTTCACGACGGCGTCGTAGATGCGCTCGGGGTCGGCCCCCACGAGCTGGTTCCAGCCGCTGTCGACCGTCTCAGTCCACTCCGTCTCCATCCGGAAGGTGACGCAGGGCGTGTCGAGGAAGAACGCCTCCGTCTGGACCCCGCCCGAGTCGGTGGCCACGGTGTGGGCCCCGTCGAGCAGGCGGATGAAGTCGAGGTAGCCGACGGCGTCGACCAGCGTCAGGTTCTGCTCGGCCTCCTCGCGGAGGCCGTACTCTTCCATGCTGGCGAGGGTCCGCGGGTGGACCGGGAACACCACCTCGGAGGGCACCTCCGCCAGCGCGTTCAGGATGGATTCGAGGCGGTCGGGGTCGTCCGTGTTGCGCGCGCGGTGGACCGTCACGAGGACGTACTCGCCGTCGCGCAGACCGAACTCGTCGAGGACGTTCGAGACGGACGCCGCGCCGTCGCGCACCTTGAGCACGGCGTCGTACATAACGTCGCCCGTCCAGTGGACGCCCTCGGTGATGTTCTCCTCCCGGAGGTTCTCGACGCCCTCCTCGCTCGGTACCAGCAGGAGGTCCGAGGCGTGGTCGCTCAGCACGCGGTTGGTCTCCTCGGGCATCTCGCGGTTGTACCCGCGCACGCCCGCCTCGACGTGCGCGAGCACCGGGTTCATCTTGCAGGTCACGATAGAGCCTGCGAGCGTCGTGTTGGTGTCGCCGTACACGACCACCGCGTCGGGTTCTTCGTCGCGCACCACGGGTTCGAGTTCCCGGATGATGGCCGCCGTCTGTTCTCCGTGGGGACCCGACCGGACGCCGAGGTTGTAGTCGGGTCGCGGCAGGTCGAGTTCCTCGAAGAACACGTCCGAGAGCTCCTCGTCGTAGTGCTGGCCGGTGTGGACCAGCACCTCGTCGTGGCCCGCCTCGCGGATGGCGGGCGACACCGCGAACGCCTTCACGAACTGCGGGCGCGCGCCGACTATCGAGAGGACCTTCATGGGGACCGTTCGCCTCCGAGCCGTCGCTTCCCGTTCCGGTCGCGGGAGCGCGTGGTACTCACGTACGTCACGTCGCGGGCCTACTCCGGCGTCCCATTTAATTAAGCGCAGACTTCCGGTGAGAGCAGGCTAAACGTCGGAGTTGACCCCCGCCGCGGTCCGTCCCGTGACGGCCGGGGGAATCGGCCGCCGTCGCCGCCACGACGGGCCGTACGGGCCGCTCTCCGGAGTAATCGCTCTATAACAAAGCGTACGCGGGCGGTTCGACCGCGGTGTGAGCAGACACCAGCATCCTCGACCGGGAGACCGACCCGACCAGCGGCGTCGCGGCCGCGATGGAGGACCGCGATGAGGTACCTCTTTCTCGTGAACACGGCGGCGCACGCCCACACTTTCAAACACGCCGTGCGGGCGCTCGAAGACCGCGGCCACGAGGTACTCATCCTCGCGCGTGACTACGGGTGCACGACGGACATCCTCGACTTCGAGAACCTCTCGTACGAGGTGTACGGCTACTGCGACACCACCAAGTTCTCGCTGTTCACCGAACTCCCGCAGCACTACTACAACCTCCTGCCCCGGGCGCGCCGGTACGACCCCGACGTGGTGTTCGGCATCGGGAGCTACGCCGCCCACGCCGGAGCCGTCACCGGCGGGACGACGGTGCTCGTGCGCGACACGGAACCGGCGGGCATGGACGCCAAGATGTCGCTCCCGTTCGCGGACGCGGTCATCACGCCGTACAGCTTCCGCGACGACCTCGGCTCCAAGCAGTACCGCTTCGGCGGGTTCATGGAGTCGGCGTACCTCCACCCCGACGTGTTCGAGCGCCGGGCCGACGTCCGCGAGAAGATGGGCGTGGGGCCCGACGAGGACATCATCATGCTCCGCTTCAACGCGTGGGGCTCCCAGCACGACGTCGGCAAGTCGGGCTTCTCTCGCGCCCAGAAGGAGGAACTCCTCGAACGCCTGAGCGAGTACGGGCAGGTGTTCGTCTCCGACGAGAAGGTGGGCGACTCCGCCGAGAACGACGCCGTCGCCTACGACCTCCACCCCGGCTACATGCACGACGTGCTCGCGGAGGCCAGCCTCCTCGTCACCGACACGCAGACGATGGCGACGGAGGCGGGTCTGCTCGGCACGCCCGTCATCCGCTCGAACGTGTTCGTCGGCGACGACGACATGGGCAACTTCGTGGAGATGGAGAATCAGAACCTCCTCGAGAACTACCGCGAGTTCGACGACGTGCTCGAACGCGCCGTCGAACTCGCGGCCGACCCCGAGGCCGAGGAGCGCTGGGCTGCCCGTCGCGAGGAGTACGTCGGCGGCCTCGCCAACCTGAGCGACATCCTCGTGCGCACGGCCCTCGCCGGCGGCAACCCCGCCACGGTCGAGGGACTCCGCCGCCACCGAGAGCCGGTTCAGTCGATGGACTCGGGCTCCGAACCCGCGGGGATGTAGCGCCGAACCGCCGGCAGTTCCACGCCCAGACTCTCCTCTACGAACTCGACGGCCACCCGGTCTTCGGGCTGGAGGCCGCCGACGACGGCCACGACGGCGAGCGCCAGCAGTCCCGTGCCCACGAGGAAGGGGAGGAGCGTCACTGCCGTGAGCGTGACCCGTTGAGAGAGGAGGTACGCCGCTGGCAGGAGGACGACCGGGACGCCCGCGAACGTGCGCACCGTGGCCGACGAGAACGGCGAGATGCCGTAGCGACGGCCGAGGACGCCCGTCAGGACGAGGTTGATGGTGAAGTACGACGCCGCGGAGGCCACCGCCGCGCCCACGAACCCCATGCGCGGGATGAGCAGGAGGTTGAGGGCGACGTTGACGCTGAAGGTGACGACGTTGGCGTACATGAGCGCCTTCGAGTCGCCGAGGGCCGACAGCGTCTGGCGGTTGCGGCCGAACGCGGCGTTGGCGAAGAAGCCCACCGAGAGGATTATCAGCGCCGGGGCGGCGTCGGCGTACCGCGCGTCGAAGAAGACAGTGAGTACGTCCCGCGGGAAGACGGCGAAGGCGACGAACGCCGGGAACGTCACCACGAATATCCACTTCGAGGTTATCTTGTAGACGGCGTCTATCTCCTCGTGCTCTCCGCCGGCGTCGAGCCGCGACACCAGCGGCAGGTAGATGAACCCGAACGCCGAGAGCACGAGCATCAGGCCCCACGCGAGCGGGTAGGCCGCGCCGTAGAGCGCCACCTCCGACGACTCGCGCATGGCCCCCAGCATCAGCGTGTCCGTCTGGACCAGCAGGATGGAGAGCACCGACGCGATGACCATCGGCGCGGAGAAGCCCACCATCTCCCGCAGGTGGAGTTCGAAGGGGCCGCGCAGCGAGAGCAGGCGGTTCAACAGCAGGTGCGACGCGACGAACCCCAGCGTCGCCGCCGCGAGGTAGGCGTACCCCGCAGAGAGGATGTCGAAGCCGGCGTACAGCAGGGCCACGAGGAGACCGATGCGCGCGATGGGGTAGAGAAGGTTCTGCACCACCGTCCCGTACAGCGTGTTCTCCAGTCCACGGATGGCGCTGACGCCGACGTTGAGCCCCACCGCCGCCGGGATGCACAGGAGGAACACGCGCATGAGGTCCGCTCCGGCCCCGTCGAACAGGCGGTTCGCGAGGAAGGCGGCGTTGAGGTAGAGCACGCCGGTCAGCACCAGGCTGGTGACGGCAGCGATGACGAGACCGGTCAGCCACGCCCCGCGCACCTGCCGCTCCGTCTCGAAGCGCGACATGTACCGCGGGATGCCCTGATCGAACCCGAGGAGGGCGAACATGCTGCAGATCGTGACCGCCGCGAAGCCGATACTCACCTCGCCGTAGGCGTCGAGCGTGAGCATGCGCCCGACGATGACCCGCTCGACGAGTTTGGACACCTGACCGACGACGGTAGCGACGATCACGATGGTCGCGCTCGACAGGAGCGCGGAGAGTTCCGACTCTCGGTCTACCATCAGCGGCGGGGCGAGCGTACGCCGTCGGATGTCATTGGTGGAGTGCCCGGTACGCCCGTTTCGCCACGTCCATCGCGGGGCTGGACGTCTCGACGATGTAGTAGGTCACGAGGTCCGCGCCGAACTTGGCCTTGTACCGACACAGGCGCTCCGTGTTCGCGCCCATGAGGTCGTACTGCGAGACGGAGTCGATGGGCTCGCCGGCGGCGATGTCCTCGATGATGTTCCAGTGGATGAGGCTGTTGACGCTCTCGCCCTCGTAGGTGGCGCGCGCACCGCCCTGCCAGAAGTAGGCGGCGTCGTCGGAGTAGAGCGCCGTCACGCCGCTCAGGAACTCCCCGTCCGGAGTGCGCGCGACGTAGGTCCTGGCCCGGTCGTCGAGCGCCTCGATCAGGTCGCGGACGTAGCGCCACGACACCGGATGTTCGTCGCCCTGTTCCTCGTAGCGCTCCTTCGTGTTCCGGTGGACCTCGGCCGCCGCCTCGACCCCCTCGACGGTTATCTCGACGTCGGTGTCCCGGGCGTTGCGTATCTCCCGGCGGAGGCTCTTGCTGAAGTTCTTCATGATGGCGTCGGTGTCGCCGTCCACGTCGAGAGCGTACGTGAAGTAGGGCTGGACCGACAGGTCGTTCCAGACGTACGGACGAGGGTCGGTGTACTCGTCGGCGCAGACCATGTGAATGAGGGTGAGCGACTCCTCCGCTCCCACGCGGTCCAGCACCTCGTCGGTGAACTCCTTGTTTATCTTCTCCTGCTTGCGCCGCTTGGGACTCGTCGGCATCAGAACGGGGCCGAGTTGCGGGATGTTCATCCCCGGCGGGGGTGAGGTGACGGTCACGCCCACCGACCGCTCCCGGACGAACGCGGGGAACAGCGCGATGGGCTGTTCGCCCTTGAACCCGCCGTAGAGCTGTAGTTCGTGCGGTGTGTGGTCGTCTATCACTCGGAGCGCCTCGGGCCGGTGGAAGACCTCGTGTCCGCCGGACGGGAGTGCAGACTCCCACTCGTCGAGGTCAAGGCGTTCGACTCGCATCTCTTTCGTGTTCGATGCCGCCGGAGGGGGCTTTGTAATCGGGTACCTACTCCGCGAACCCGCCGCGTTACGGGTCCGAACGCGGGACGGCGCCGTCGCCGCTCCGGTCCGGGTCGCCGGCCGCGAACCGCCGGTAGAGGTCGCGCGGCGGGCCGACCCAGCCGTCGAGTTCGAGCGCTCGCTCTATCAGCCACCGGTAGAGTCGCCGCTGGCCGGGGAAGTCCGACTCGGCGTACATCCGGGGGTGCCAGAGCGCCGACATCACCGCTTCGTTGTCTCGCGCCTCCCTGAGCAACCGCTCGCAGGCGTCGCGGGCCGCCTCGAAGTCGTCGCGGGGGTCGGGGAGCGCCTTCTCCATGACCGTGAGCGGGAACACCACGAAGTCGTCGTCGAACGGGCGGAGCGGGGCGTACCCGTGGCGGAAGCCGTAGCGCGAACTCGACCCGAGGCTGGCGTCGTAGCGCAGGCCGACGTCGGCGTGGTGGCGCCAACTCGTCGGCACGTCGAGGTTGAGGTAGTGCTGTCGCCCGCCCGTCACCGCCGCGCCGAGGGCGGATTCGAGGCGCTCCTTCTCGTAACGGAGGCGTTCGGGGTCGGCGTAGGCGTCGTACGACCCGTGTAACCCCACCTCCCAACCTCCCTCGCGGAGCGTCCGCATCAGGGAGACGATGTCGGGGTCGGTCACGTCGTACCGGCCGAGGTGCTCGATCCAGTACCGCGGCGTCAGCCAGTCGCTCGGGTCGCGGTCGGCGAACAGGTGCTGTTCCTGCAGGAAGTAGAAGGCCGACCGCACCCCGTGGTCGTCCTCGATGCGCATGATGTCCTCGAACAGCCACCACGGGTTGCGCCCCGGCACGAGGGCTTCGAGATGAGAGGGGTCGCCGTGCTTGGCCGCGTAGTACGGGGCCTGCATCGTCTTGTACGGCCGGTCGACGTCGTGTGTGAGACAGAGCGCGAAGGCCGCACCGTCGGGCACCCACGCCGAACTCGAATCCGTCGCCATGCGACGTTGCAGTCGACCGCCGGGCTTTGTTATGGCCCCGTTTGAGCCGTCCCGTGTGCACTTCCGTTCGGACCCCCCTCGGCCGGCGTCTCGGACGTGAATCGGTACCGAGGTCGCTCCGCGGAAACAAACGATTTATCGCGTCGAACGCCCCGAAGCAGACCCATTACAATACTGCGTTCCGGCCGTCCTATAGGTGATGACTCGTCAGATACTCCCCCCAGCCGCGGGTCGGAGTTGGAATCTTGGACTGGGCGTCCGGCGTTCCGGTCCGCCCCTTCGAGACACGGAGTCGACTCGAGATGTCTGAGGCCGCCGACCACGAGACGGAGCGACAGGGGATACGGGTCCGGCGGGCGTCGGCGGACGCGCTCGACCGGTGGGACGACCTCGTCCGCGCGTCCCCCGAAGGGACACCGTTCCATCGACGCGCCGCCCTCCGCGTGTTGGCCGACCGGTCCGACACCACCGTCCACCCCCTCGTCGGGTACAAGGGCGAGGAACCGGTGGGTCTGTTCCCGGTGTTCGCCTACTCGATGGCCGGCGTGACGGCGGCGTTCTCGCCGCCGCCGAACCTCCGCGTGATGTACCTCGGTCCGGCCCGGTGTAACTTCGAGAAGTTGAAGCGGCGCCGCGCGGAGAAGCGTCACCGGCGGTTCGTGGGGGCCGCTCTCGACTGGGTCGACGACGTGGTCGACCCGCGGTACGTCCACGTACGGACCGTCCCGGGCTACCCCGACCCGCGGCCGTTCGCGTGGCAGGGGTTCGACGCCACGCCGCGTCACACCTACCACGTCGACCTCTCGGCCGGGGAGGAGGCGGTACTGGAACAGTTCAGCCAAGACGCCCGCCGCCGCGTCCGGTCGGACGCGGACGGGTTGACCGTCCGCGTCGGCGACCGGAGCCACGTGGCGGCCGTCCTCGACCAAGTCCGGAACCGGTTCGAGGCGCAGGGCAAGCGGTTCGGCCTCTCCACGGCGTTCGCCACGGACCTGTACGACGAGTTGGACGACGAACACGTTCGACCGTACGTCTGCACCGTCGACGGCGAGTTCGTCGGCGGGGCGCTGACGTTCCGGGACGACGACACGGTTTACGGCTGGCAGGGCGGCGCGAAACCCGACGTGGACCTCCCCGTCAACGACCTCCTCCACTGGCACGTCATGCGGGAGGCCATGGACGACGGCCGCCCGGTGTACGACCTCGGCGGGGCGAACGAACCCCGCCTCTGCCAGTACAAGTCCAAGTTCGCGCCCCGTATCGCCGAGTACTACAGCCTCGAACGCGCGGGCCTCCCCGAGAAGGCGGCCGTCGAACTGTACCGGCGGGTCCGCGACGCTTGACGATCCGTCACTATCTGTTCCGCTCGATGACATTACGGTGTGAATCATTAAGAGTACGCTGGCGATAACGGCAGACGGGGCCGGGTGCGCCGACCCTCCGCAGTACCGGCTCAGTGCTTTATTTACCGAAACTTGCTGGTTGAAACTGGGATATTACAATGTCGTCGTCGGCCCCTCCTCCCGGACGATGACTCCCCAGACTATCCCCTTGGACACGGAGCGCACTTCGAAGCCGGGACCGAACGAACCCGATTTCACACGCACTCGAGACACGCGGCCGCCTCGAGATGGCTGAGGCCGCCGACCACGAGACGGAGCGACAGGGGATACGGGTCCGACGGGCGTCGGCGGACACGCTCGACCGGTGGGACGATTTGGCCCGCGCGTCCTCCGAAGGAACGCCGTTCCACCGACGCGCCGCCCTTCGGGTGCTGACGGACCACTCGGACACCGCGCTCTATCCGCTCGTCGGGTACAAGGGCGAGGAACCGGTGGGCCTGTTCCCGGTGTTCGCCTACTCGATGGCCGGCGCGACGGCGGCGTTCTCGCCGCCGCCGAACCTCCGGGTTCCGTACCTCGGGCCTGTACTCTGTAACTTCGAGAAACTGAAACAGCGTCGCGCGGAGAAGCGCCACCGGCGGTTCGTGGGGGCCGCCCTCGACTGGGTCGACGACGTGGTCGACCCGCGGTACGTCCACGTGCGGACGGACCCCTCACACCCCGACCCGCGGCCGTTTCTGTGGAACGGATTCGACGCCACGCCGCGCCACACCTACCGCGTCGACCTCTCTCTCGGGCCGGAGACACTCCTCGAACGGTTCAGCGGAGACGCCCGTCGGAACGTCGACGTGGAGAACGACGGCGTGACGGTCCGCCTCGGCGGTCGCGACGAAGCGGCGGCCATCTTCGACCAAGTGCGGGCGCGGTACGCGGAGCAGGACGAGCAGTTCGGGGTGTCCACGTCGTTCGCCACGGACCTGTACGACGAGTTGGACGACGAACACGTGCGACCGTACGTCTGCACCGTCGACGGCGAGTTCGTCGGCGGTATCCTGACCCTCTGGGACGAGACGACTGTCTACGGCTGGCAGGGCGGCGTGAAGACGGACGCGGACGTACCGCTCAACGACATGCTCGACTGGCACGTGATGCGAGAGGCCATGGACGGCGGGCGTTCCACCTACGACCTCGTCGGCGCGAACACCCCCAGACTGTGCGAGTACAAATCGAAGTTCGCCCCCGACGTGTGTACCTACCACAGCCTCGAACGCGCGGGCCTCTCCGCGAAGGCGGCCGTCGGACTGTACCGGCGGTACCTCGGCGCGTAGCGGCGGTCGGCTAGTTCTGCGGTCCCCCATGGACGGCGCGTTCGCGCCGAAAAAGAGAGTGTGGTCGAGCGACGGTTCGCTCGCTCGGACGGGCGCGAACGTCTCCGTTCGGCCGCCGTCTCAGCCTACGACTGGCTGATGGTGGCCGACTGCTGCTGGACGTTCGTGTTGCTCTGGTCGCCCGCGTTCACGCCGGCGGCGTTCGTCTGACTCGACGTCTGCGACTGGTCGATAGACGCCTCCTGCGTGTCGTCACCGGAACCGCCGCTCTGCTCGATGGTGGCCTCCTGAGTCTGCTCGTTGTAGTTGCTCTGGTCGCCCGCGTTCACACCGGCGGCGTTCGTCTGACTCGACGACTGCGACTGGTCGATAGACGCCTCCTGCGTGTCGTCACCGGAACCGCCGTTCTGCTCGACGCTCGCTCGCTGGTCCTGCGTGTTGTCGTTTGTCTGATCGCCGAGGTTGACGAGCGCGGCGTTCGTCTGGTCGCTCTCCTGACTCTGCTCGACGGTGGCGTCTTGGGTGTCGTCACCGGGGCCGCCGCTCTGTTCGACGCTGGCCTCCTGCGACTGTTCGTTCGAGTTCTCCTGACTCCCGACGTTCGCCAGCGCGTAGTTCGCCTGTTCGCTGCTCTGGTCTTGGCTGACGGACGCAGACTGCTCGTCGTCGCCGGAGCCGCTGGACTGCTGTCGTATCTCCGCTATCTGCTCTTGGACGTTGTCGTTCGTCTGGTCGCCGAAGTTCAACCCGGCCTCGTTGACCTGCGTCGAACTCTGGCTCTGCTCTGCTGTCGCGTTCTGGGTCGTCTGTGCCGCGCCCACGCCAACGAATCCAACCGTGAGCACGGTACCGACGACGAGTAAGACCGCGAGTCGCGAAACCGTCTTGCTCCGTATCATAGTTTTGAATGCCGAGATGCGGAATCTGATGCCTCCTCCGCTCTCGACGGGTTTTCTGAAATGCCGAACAGTATTAGTTAAACAGACGTGTACAGTAATTCCTAAAAAATTTCTCATGCCAACGCAATTTTTCTAAATGACACTGAGTATGAAAATCTAATAAACATTAGAATTTTGATGTTATACGTTCCCGGCGGTAGACGGGGCGAGAGAGTCGAGTAGCACCTCGTTTCGCACGAGAGAGCAGAACGAGAGTGCTGGGGCCTGATTGGTCGGTCAGAGCCGTTTTGGTCGGGCGCTCCGAGTCACCGTCGCCCTCCGAGACTGCGTGCCACTGTCCGACCGTTTGCCGAAGTCGACGAACGCCCTGCTCGTCCGTTCGACGCTTCGAGACTGCTCGAATGCGGCGTTCTGGCTGGTGCTGTTGCCTGACCCTAGAGCGGTGCCGACGCCCACGAACCCGGCCATGACGACGGCCCGACCACGGCCGGTGGCGAACGGTAATATAGTCTGTCTAGTGACGTTTTTTCGTATGTCGAGACGGGGCTTCGACGTCCCCGCTCTCGACTGACGGCGTGACGGCCTGTACGATATTAATTAAAATCACTCATACTATGACTTCTAGAGATGTTGATTCATCAATATTTGATTTCTACGTTCATGTGCGCTAGAAAACGTTGATAGAGCAACCATTATCGGGCGTAGTTGCATTCGGTTTCGGAAGCCGGGACTCACCGCGTGGGCACCGGACGTTCGTGACGGGACACGTTTGTAGGGTGGTCTGCGTCGACTCGGCGGTGGCGGTTTCGTAAAACCGAACGCGGTCTCCTCGTTCGACTTACTCACCGCCATCGGGGGAATACGCGGAGGTTTCTCGGAGTGAAGCAGCGAATAACTATGTACGTAGCTATCCGACCGAACACGATTTCAGATGTCACGGAGAAACCTCCGCGGGTACGTGGGCCCCCTTCTCGCCGCGGCGTTCGTCGTCTCTGCGGCCGGTCTGGTGGCCGGCGGTACGGGCGGCGGCGGTGCGGATGACAGGGGCACGAACGCCGATTCGCCCACACGCATCGACTCGTGTACGAAGATAACGGAGCCCGGAAAGTACGTGCTGACGAGCGACCTTCGAAAGGGGGCGGGTGCGCCGTGTCTCGTAATCGCCTCCGACGGCGTCACTCTCGACGGACGAAACCACTCCGTCGCCCAGCCGAACGCCTCGACGGTGGCGGTCCGTATCACGGGGCTGAACGTGACGGTGCGCAACGTGTCCGTCACCGGCGGCGTCGAGTACAACACCGGTGAGGGGTCCACCTCTCGCCTCTCCTCCTCCGGCGGCGAACTGTTCGTCGACGCCCACCGCGAGACGACCGACGGTCGAACCGTCGTGAACAAGACCGTGCGCGTCACGGACGATTCCGGCGTCTCGTCGTCGAGCGGTAGTTTCAGCTCCAGTTCGAGTTCCAGCAGTTCCTCGTCGGTGTCGATGAGCAGTAGCAGTAGTAGCAGTAGCAGCAGTAGCTCCTCGAGCGTCAGCAGTTCGTCGAGCATCAACCTGACCACCGCGTCGCTCGCGTTCGATGTCTCCGAGCAGATACCCGACGAACTGTTGCTCGAGGACGGCACGCTCCCGAGCCTCTGCGGGTTCAAGCAGAACGACGAGCGCGACGGCGACGAGTAGGCGCCCCTACCGCGGACGTCTCACACCACCTCGCGCGAACGACGCACCCGTCGCCGCGGCGTTACGTGACTCGTACTAGCGACCGGCTGTCGCGCCCGCGGGGGTACGGAATTCATACTGAAGTTCGACTGTACTGAACGCCGGGGTGTATGAGACTGGTATCGCGACAGACGTGGTCTCCGCGAGTCCTCGACGTCTCGACGCAACGGACGGGGTGTCCGTGACTGGACGAGACGTCACGCGCCGTCGCGCCCTCCGCCTCGCCGCCGCCGGCATCGCCGCCACGAGCGGATGTCTCGGCCTCGGCAGAAGTCCGTCGATAGAGTCGGAGACGGCCGCTCCCGACGGGACGGCAACGCCGACAGTTACGGACCGGTGCAACGTCGACCCCGCCATCGAGGGCGACGACCCGCTTTTGGTCGAGTTCGACGCGGCCGAGAAGTACCGGTGCGCCGGCCAACTCCTCGACGGTCTGGAGCACCTCGACCGGTGGGAGAACCCCGTCGGGACCCTCCGCGCCGACACGGAGCGGTACGTCACGGGGTCGCAGTCAGCCCACCTCTCGGCGTCGAAGTCCGAGAAGCGGGCGTCGATGCACCGGACGTTCCCCGACGGCATCGACCTCTCTGACCGGAACGTGTCGATGGCCATCAACGTGGACGACACCAGCGAGGAGTACGGGGTCTACTTCCAACTCTACGCGCCCAACGAGCAGAACCGCATCGACATGTGGCAGGACGTCGGTAGTTCGGGATGGGTGCGCCTCGACTTCGGTCCGACGAAAGTGGTCGGCAACCCCAACCTCACGGACGTCCGGCAGATAGGCGTCACTACGTGGGCCGGCGAGAAGCGACGCGGCTTCTCGGTCGACTCCATCCGCACGACGCCACGCGCGGACCAAGGGTACGTCGTGCTCACGTTCGACGACGGGTTGGCCACCCACTACACCGAAGCCTATCAGGCCATGCAGGAGTTCGACTTCCCGGGCGTCGCCGGGGTGATGCCCGACTCCTTGGGGAACGACGGGTTCATGACGCTGAAACAGGTGCGCGAACTCGACGATGCGGGGTGGGACATCGTGAGTCACCCGCAGGAGGCCAAACCGCTCCCGACGCACTCGCCCGCGAAACAGGAGCAACTGCTCCGCGAGAGCAAGCAGTGGCTCGTCGACGAGGGGTTCGAGAAGGGGGCGCGGTTCATCATCTGGCCGTACAGCGCCGCCGGCAAGCACACGCGCGACATCGGGAGCCGATACCACTACCTCGGCTTCGGCGACGGCGGGCCGGCGACGGGACCGCCGTTCACGGGACCGATGACGGTGAGTCGGGTCAACGGCGACGAAGTGGAGCGTACGAAGCGCATGATACGGCTCGCCGCGGAGTACAACCACGTCGCCATCCCGATGTTCCACCCCATCACGACGGAGGGTGACCGGATCACGCCGAAGCAGTTCCGCGACCTGATGCAGTTCATCGCTGACATCGACGTCGAGGTGGTGTCGGCGTCGACGCTCTGGGACGACGTCGTCGGCGGCGGGTGACGGCGGACCCGTGCGACGCCGCCGTCCGAACTCCTCGGCCCGTCGCCCGGTCCGCGTCTGCGTCTGCGTCCGCCGGCGCGTTCCCCGTTTTCGCGTTCGCTCCCGCCGAGAAACGAAGCCATAACAAAGCCCGTACGGGGCGGAGGGCCTGCACGTTCACATGCACGCGACAGCCTCATCGAGGACGCGCCGGCCGGGAGCGACGGCCCGGACGCTCGCGAAGTTCGCGCTGGCCGTCGGGTTCGTCGCGCTGACGGCGGCTATCGTCGTCGCCCACCGGTCGCCCGCCACGGGCTACGAGCTATCCATCTACGACGCCACGCCGACCTCCGTCTGGATCGCCGTGGGCGTGGCGATGGTCGCTGCGACCGTCGTGGCGTTCGTCTCGCCGGGAGGGCGCACTGGCGCCGCCGCTCTCGCCCTCGGCGGCGGCGCGGTGTTCGCTACGACGCTCCTCCCCATCATCCGAGGCTACTACTTCCGCGGCGCAGGCGACTCGCTCACCCACCTCGGCTGGCTTCGCGGCGTCGCGCAGGGCACCTTCGAACCGCTCGCCCTGTTCTACCCCGCCATCCACACGATTGCCATCCAGGTCCACGCAGTCACGGGCGTCGAACTCACGCGCTCGCTGATGCTCATGGTGTCGTTTTTCTTCTTCGTGTTCCTCATCTCGGTTCCGGTGGCCGTCAGGGCCATCACAAGCGACCCGCGCGCGGTCGTCTTCGCCGCCGTCGCGTCGTGGATGGTCCTACCCATCGACCACGTGGGCATCGTGTTCCTGACCTACCCCACCGCGCAGGCGCTGTTCTTCCTCCCGCTTCTCCTGTTCGTGCTCGTCTGCTACCTCCGACGCCCCAGCGGCGTCGAGACGCTCCCGTTCGGCGTGTCGCCGTTCGGCGCCCTCCTCGCCCTGATGGGCGCGGCCACCGTGCTCATCCACCCCCAGCAGGCCGCAAACGTGCTCGTGTTGCTCGGCACTATCTCTGCGATACAGTTCCTGAGCCGGTGGCGGGGGTGGGACGTCCCGTTCGTCCGGCACCGCGCGACGTACGCGCAGACGGCGTTCCTCGGCGTCGTGTTCACCGTGTGGGCCACCAGCCGCCCTAAGTTCACGGGGACGGTCCGGAGTATCTCGCGGAACATCTTTTCGCCCAGTTCCGGGTCGGTCGGCACTATCGGCCAGCGGAGCGGGTCGCTCCAGAAGGTGGGCGCGAGCCTCGTCGACATGTTCGTACGTCTCTACCTCGTCGAGTTCCTGTTCGCCCTCCTCGTGGCCGGCTTCGTCCTACTGGTCTGGTTCGACCGCCTCGACCTCCGCCCCGACACCCGAGCGATACTGACCTACTTCGGCACGGCGCTGGTGCCGCTGACCGGCCTGTTCGGCGTCTACTTCGTTGCCACGCCGACCTACGGCTTCCGGCAGGCGGGGACGCTGATGGTGTTCGCCACCCTCCTCGGGGGCGTCGCGTTGGCCCGCGTCGACGGCGGACTCGGGTCTCTCACCCTGCCGTCGGTCGGCCGGACCGTGGTCGCGGTGGCGATCGCCGCGGCTCTCGTGCTCTCGATGATGACGCTGTTCCCGTCGCCGTTCGTCCTCAAGTCCACGGGGCACGTGACCGAGGCGCAGATGGACGGCCACGAGTTCGCCCTCGAACACCGCGGCGAGGGAATGTACTACACGTCGCTCGAACTCTCGGCGGAGTGGCGGCGGTACGGCGACGTGGTGTACGGCGTCCCCGAGAGCGACGCCACGGACTACTCGGGGTCGCGCAACGGTCTCCTCCCGCCGCCGGTGTTCAACGAGGGGCGCATCTCGGCGGCCTACGCCGACGCCCGCTACCTCAAGGTGACGACGGCCGACTACCAGCGCGAAGTCGTGATGTACGACGAGTTCCGCTACAAGGAGCAGGGCTTCCGCCGACTCGACGGTCAGCGCGGCCTCGACAAGGTGGCGTCGACCGGCCCGTTCGAGTTCTACGTCGTCGACGGCGGCGCGGCCTGACCGGGCGAGCGACCCCCGACTATCACGTTTCTCGGAGGTCAGTGCTTCGCGGATATCGCCGCCGCGAGCGTCTGTGCGACTATCTCGCCGTCGCGGACGACGAACGTGTTGGACGCGAATTCGTACTCGTTGTCGGGCGTCTCCGCCCGCCACGTGATGTAGGCGTAGTCGTCGACGACGGTCCGTTCGTCCAGCGTGAACGAGACCGACGACCCCGAGAACTCCGCGAGCATCCCCTCGTACATCCCCCGAATCTCGTCGCGGCCACGCAGCGTCGTCCCCTCCGCGACGAAGACGGCGTCGTCCGCGTAGTCCTGCATCAGTTCGTCGAGGTCGCCCTCCCCGAACGCCTCCAAATGGCGGTCTAGCACGGCTTCGGTCGCGTCCATGCCGTACCGTTCGCCGCCTTCCGCCATATATCTGCGCCGGCGGGCCGTCGCCTCGGCGAGCGGTCTATCTGTCCACTCGTCCGTGTCCGTTCACCCTCGCGAAGCGTTACTCCGCTCATAACGATACGGGGAGGCGACTACCACTCGTCCGATGACCCACACCGACACCGCCAGCCGCCGGTCCCAAACCGCGACGGTCGACGACGGACCCGACGCACCGCGACGCCGTAACCCGCTTCGTCCGGCGCTCCGGTGAGCACCGATGCCGGGACTCACGCTCGTCTCCGGGCGCGACGCGCTCGATTCCGACGCCGTCGACGCGGCGCTGGAGTCGGTCCGGTTCTTCGACTCCTACCGCGTCGAGACGCTCTACGAGGACGGCGACTGCCTGCTGGCCGCGACGCGCTACCCCGAGTACCCTCTTCACACCGTCGACGGTGAGGAGCGGTTCGTCGCGCTGGAGGGGGAGCTGTACGACGTCGCGCCGGACGACCTCGACGAGACGCTACGGCGCGTGGCGAACTGGGCGGACGGCGGCGACGACGACCGACTCGGCCGCTGGCTGGCGTCGTGCGACGGCGAGTTCCTCCTCGTCGCGGTGCCGAAGGGCGGCGACGCCGTGGTGGTGAACGACGCGCTGGGACGGTTGCCCGCCTACCGGACGAGCGTCGGCGACGCCGACGTGGTGACGCGCGAACTCAAGTTCGCCCGGGAGGCGGCGCGCCGGGC
>CP175574.1:0-28182 GCA_046097085.1 Haloferacaceae archaeon 50
ACCAACTACGCCGCGGCGCGCGACCTGCCCGTGGTCTTCCTCATCGAGAACAACGGCTGGACCGAGGAGACGCCGATAGAGGACGTCGTCTCCGTCGAGGACTTGATAGACATGGTCGGCCACGACATGGCCAAGGAGATAGTCGACGGGCAGGACGCGGACGAGGTCACCGAGGTGGTGGGCGAGGCGGTCGAACGCGCCCGCGCCGGCGAGGGTCCGACCCTCGTCGAGGCGAAGACCTACAGGTTCCGTCCCCACGCGGAGGTCATCGAGGAACGACGCCCCGAGGACGAACTCGAACAGTGGCGCCAGCGCGATCCGGTCGAGCTCTACCGCGAACGCTTACTCGAGGAGGGCGTGGTCGACGCAGAGTGGGTCGATGAGGTCGAGGCCGAACTCGCGGCCGACGTGGACGACGCGTTCGAGTTCGCCAAGAACGACTCCTATCCCGACGAGGAGGCGATGTACCACGTCTACAAGGACACCGAGGTCGACCGCAACGGGGGGGTGGTTCGATGAGCGAGAGCGAGACCGGGGACGAATCCGCGACCGAGTCCGTCGAAATGACGGTCCGCGAGGGGATCAACACGGCGCTCCGCGAGGAGATGGAGCGCGACGAGCGGGTGTATCTCTACGGCGAGGACGTCGCCGACTACGGAGGCCTCTACCAGGTCACCACCGGCCTCCAAGACGAGTTCGGAGAGAGGCGCGTGTTCGACACGCCGCTCTCCGAGACGATGCTCGGCGGGACGGCCGTCGGCGCCGCGCTGACCGGCGGGCGACCCGTGATCGAGATCATGTTCGGGGACTTCCTCGCGACTATCTCCGACCACATCGTGAACTACGCTGCCAAGATGTACTTCAACTACGGCGACGGGACGAGCGTCCCGCTCGTCATCAGAACCACCTACGGCGGCGGCGACCAGTTCGGCCTCCACCACAGCCAAGACCCCATCGCGTGGTACCAGAACGTCCCCGGCCTGAAGATCGTGGCCCCGTCGACGCCAGCGGACTACAAGGGACTCCTCAAGTCCGCCATCCGCGACGACGACCCGGTCATCTTCCTCGAGAACAAGCAGCGCTACGAGAAGAGCGGCGAGGTTCCCGAGGGCGACGTCACAGTCCCGCTCTGCCGGTCGGACGTGAAGCGCTCGGGAACCGACGTGACCGTCGTCGCCGTCGGCGGGATGGTCGACCGTGCGCTCGAAGCAGCGGCGGACCTCAGCGAGGCCGGCATCGAGTGTGAGGTCATCGACCCCCGGACGGTCGTCCCGTTAGACAAAGAGCCGATACTCGATTCGATCAAGAAGACGCACGCGCTGGTCACGGTCCACGAGGCGGCGACGTTCGGCGGGTTCGGCGGCGAACTCGCCGCGATGGCCGCCGAGGAGGCGCTGTTTTACCTCGACGCGCCCGTCAAGCGCGTCGGCGCGCCGTTCACCCCCGTTCCGTTCGCTGAGAACCTCGAGAACGCGTATCTCCCCGACGCCGAGGACGTGAAGTCGGCGGTTCGGGAGGCGCTGGACACGGATATCTAGCATGCAGGTGCTCAAACTCCCGAAGAGCGGCAAGGCGATGGAGGAGGGAACCGTCATGGAGTGGCAGGCGGCCGAGGGTGACGAGGTGTCCGAAGGGGACGTGGTCGTCGTCATCGAGTCCGACAAGTCGGCCGTGGAGCTGACCGCCGAGCAGGACGGCGTCTTGCTCGACATCAGCGTCCAGGAGGGGGAGACCGTGGCCGTCGGGACCGAACTCGGCCGCGTAGGCTCGCCCGACGAAGCGGACGAGGAGAGCACGGCGGCCGAACCGGACGCGCCGGACGACGGTCCGTCGGAGGTCGACGCCGACACTGCCTCCGCCGTGACTCCGACGGAGAGTGCGCCGGCCGGCGCCGGCGAAGCCGACGGAACCGACACCGGTCCCGTCGACCCGACGGCGGGAGTCGGGGACGACTCCGACGGCGAACCCGTCCGTGCGACGCCGACCGCCCGTCGAATCGCACGCGAACGGGGCGTGCCTATCGAAGCGGTGATGGCGAACGTCGAGGACGGCGTCTCCGTTCGCCCCGACCACGTCGAAGCGTACGATAGCGAGCAGCAGTCCAGCGGCGAGACGGCCGCAGTCGGGACCGAGATACTCGGGTCACCGTACGCTCGTGTCGTCGCCGCCGACCGCGGCGTTTCGATAGCCGAAGTGGGTGAGGCTCTCGGAACCGACCGGGTCAGGGAGGCTCACGTCGAGCACTACGTCGAGGAGTACGACCCTGTCGGTCACGGTAGTACGGACGCCGCTGAGGTGAACGGTGAGTCGGACACGGTCGAGGCGGGCGCGGCGACCGGTGAGCGCGCCGTCCGCGAGGACCGCCGAATCGACGGCGCGGCCGGGGTGATGTACGAACGGATGGGTCAGGTCGCCCGAGAGTACGCCAGCACCACCACGGTTCAGCGCGTGGACGTGACCGACCTGGTCGACCTGTACGAGCGCCTCGCGCCCGCGTGGGAACGTCAGGGTGACTCGTTATCGCTCACGGCGTTCGTGGTCCGCGCCGTGGCGCACACGCTCCCCGAGTACGACGAAATCAACGCGGAGCTCACGGGCGAGAAGTCGCTCCGTGTCTACGAGGACGTGAACGTCGGTATCGCGGTGGACTCCGACCGGGGGCTGGTGGTTCCGACCATCTTCGACGCCGACGAGCGCTCCCTCCGCGATGTAAGTGAGGAGATCGACCGTCTAGCGGAGAAGGCGCGGTCCGGCTCGCTAGGGCCGGACGAGATGCAGGGGGGAACGTTCACCGTCTCGAACGCGGGGAGCCTCGGAGCGTACATGAACACGCCGCAGATAAACCCGCCACAGACCGCCATTCTCGGCGTCTGCGAGGTGTTCGACGAGCCGGGTATCGTCGACGGTGACGTCGTCTCCTGCAAGAAGATGCATCTGTGTCTAACGTACGACCACCGCGTCGTCGACGGGGCGACCGCCGTCGGGTTCGTCTCGGACGTCGCTGACCTACTCGAACGACCGGAAACGCTTCTCTCGTAGCCGACGTGCGGGGCTAATTAGCGACTTCGTTCGGTGTCGACGAACCTTCTATTTCGGCCGGATCGAGGTTTAACGCGCTGATAGTCCCGTTCTTAGCCCGAGTACTTAACTCGCCTGCCGCCCCCTCCATTCGCGAGAAGCGAAAGAGATTATGTGGTTCGTCCACAATGTACGCTATGGAAGACGCCCAAGGCGGACGGACGGTACAGTCGGTCGCGACGGCGTGTGAGATCATCGAGACTCTTCAGGACGAGGACGGGGTCACGGTGTCCGAACTCGGCGATCTGCTGGAGATGTCTGCTTCGAGCGTCCACGCACATCTCACGACACTCAAGCAGTACGGGTTCGTGGTTCAGCACGACGACCAGTACCAGTTGGGGCCTCACTTCATGCCGCTAGGTGAGTACGTGAGGAACCACATGCCGCTCTACAGGGCCGCCAAGGAGGAGGTCAACGAACTAGCTTCGACGACTGGAGAGGGGGCACACCTGGTGATCGAACACCAAGGGCTGCTCCTCTCCGTCTACGAGACGTTCGGGTCGAACGCGGTCGGCAGGGAGTACCACGCTCGAAAGCGCGAAGAGCCGAAGGCACACCTCCACTGTACCGCGGCCGGGAAGGCGATTCTGGCGCACTATCCCGAAGAGCGGGTGCGGGAAATAGCCGAGCAGCGGGGGCTCGTCAGGCAGACACAACGGACGACCACCGACGTCGACGATCTCCTCGAAGAGCTGGAAACGGTGGCGGAGAGAGGGTACGCCACCGCCGACAGAGAGCAGTTACAGGGTATCAGAGGCGTCGGAGCGCCGATCGAAGACCGCAATCACAGCGTCGTCGGTTCGATTAGTATCTCCGCCCCGGCAAGCCGCCTGAAGGGCGACGTGTTTCGGGAGGAGATCCCCGAACAGGTGATGCACACCGCGAACATCGCCGAGATCAATCTACAGGGAGGTATCGACGAGAAGTAGTCTCTGCTACCGAATCTGGACCATCGAACCGGCGCTACGGAGTAAAGACAGGATAGTACGTCACGGCATTACACCGATACAGGTGTAATGCAGTGGCCGGCCGAGCTTAGCGGGAGTTGACCGGAAGTCACCGTTCGCCGGAACGACGAAGTCGTACCTCTCCGAATCCGGCGTTTACCGTCTGACGTGGCCGTCACTCCAGTAATATGCTCGCTATCCCCCGTTCATTGATAACCATTCGCTAGCAGCGAATCGGGCAGTGGATTGCTATACGTACATTTGAGCTTTCGTTCCCTGATACATCCGCATATGCATCTATTTAATGGTGTATTTTCGATGTATGCCCACAGAAATTGGTAGATAGTGTATTTTAGAAGTATTCTCGATCAGTTGTATCCGAACGGTTTCGGCCGATACCGACGGTCGGAGGAGCGCCCGGAGTTTAGACCGTGGTTCGGCGTCAGCGTCGTCTCGTCCGAACGCTAAGAGGAAATCCGTCGTCCGAACAGAAGATCAACTTCGTACAGTGAAAGAATCTCCTAAACACGTGCATTTATTACCTAAGACGGCCCCTATTTCGGGAGTATGGAGACGAGCGATACACCTGACGGTAGTATCTACGTCGACGGAGCCTGGCGGGAGATAGACGCGGAAGAGACGATAGAAAGCTGGAGTCCGGTAGACACCGAAGAGCGTCTCGGTGTTTTTCCCGCGGCGACCCGGTCAGACGCGAAACGCGCGGTCGACGCTGCTGTCGAGGCACAGTCGACGTGGGAGTCGGTGTCGCCCCACGCGCGCGGTGCGTATCTCCGCAGCGCCGCAGACAACTTAGAGGAGCGGTTCGATGAACTCAGTCGGCTCGTCACCCGAGAGATGGGGAAGTGTATCGGTAGCGCAGAAGGGGAGGTGCAGCGAGCTATCGACCTGCTCAACTACTACGCCGAAGTCGCGCGGGACAAGGGCGGCGACGCACCTCCGAGCGCACAGGACGACACTCTCACCTACACGACGCGGGAGCCTCTCGGGACGGCCGCCGTTGTTACTCCGTGGAACTATCCGGTGGCCATCCCGACGTGGAAGATAGCGCCAGCCCTCGTGGCGGGCAACACAGTCGTGTTCAAGCCGGCGTCTATCACGCCGGTGGTCGGTGCGGAACTCGTCCGCGCCTTCGACGAGGCGGGTCTCCCCGACGGCGTCCTGAACTTCGTCACCGGTTCGGGGAGCACCGTCGGCGACGAGTTCGTGACCAGCGACGACACCGACGTCGTTTCGTTCACGGGCAGCTATCAAGTCGGTCGACAGGTGTACGAGGACGCCGCGATGGCCGGAAAGCGGGTCCAGTGCGAGATGGGAGGGAAGAACCCGCTCATCGTCGACGAGAGCGGGAATATCGACCGAGCGGTCGACCTCACGATAGCGGGCGGCCTCTCGGGGCTCGCGGGGCAGGCGTGTACGGCGACGAGTCGGGCAATCGTGTTCGAGGAGGTTTACGACGAGTACGTCGACCGACTCGTCGCGGCCGTCGAGGACCTGACCGTCGGAGACCCCCTTCAGGAGGGGACCGACGTCGGACCGAAGTCCCACGAGAGCAACATGGAGGACGACCTGAGCTACATCGACGTGGGTCAGAAGGAGGGGGCGACTCTCGCGGCCGGCGGCGCTCGCCTCGACCGGGAGGGGTATTTCGTCGAACCGACGGTGTTCACCGACGTCGAACCCGACATGCGAATCGCGCAGGAGGAGATATTCGGCCCCGTTATCGCCGTACTCCGGGTGTCGGACTACGAGGAGGCGATCGAGGTGGCCAACGGCGTCGAGTACGGGCTGTCGGCGTCCCTCTGTACGAACCGTCTCGACCACGCCAAGGAGTTCGTCCAGGACATCGAGACGGGCGTGGTGAAAGTCAATCAGACCTCCACTGGAGTGGAGATGCAGATGCCGTTCGGCGGCCGGAAGAACTCCAGCACGGAGACGTTCAAAGAGCAGGGTCGACAGGCGCTTGACTTCTACACGCACGAGAAGGCCGTCTACGTGACCCACTTCGCGGACGAGTAGTCCGCGACTGCGGACCGCGTCAACCGCTTTCGCGTCCGGTCTCGGCACGCCACCGTTCGACGGCGACGTCATCCTTCCTCTCGACGGACACGCCACCTTCGTTCGACGGTGGCGTTACTCTTCGAACGCGCTGTTGCTGAACCCACCGTCGACCGTGAGCACCTCACCGGTCGTGTACGAGGCGGCGTCGCTGGCGAGGTAGATAGCGGCGCCGACGAGTTCCGCTGGGTCGCCGATTCGTCCCGCCTCGGTCTTCTTCTCGACTTCGCGCCGGCGCTGCGTTCCCTCGCCGTACGCGTCTTCGGTCTGCGGTGTCAGGATGAATCCCGGGCGGATCGCATTGACACGGATTTCCGGGCCGAGTTCTTTGGCCGCGACGCGAGTGTACGAGTCGGTCCCACCTTTGGCCGCCGAGTACGCACCGGTCTGCGGCATCGCGAGCGTCGACCCCATCGACGATATCGTGACGATACTCCCCTCGTCCATGACCTCTTGAAACACCTGACACGCACGGTGGACGCCCGTGAGCTGCACGTCGAGCACGTGATTCCAGTCGTCGTCCGACACTTCGGCTATCGAGGCGCGAGCGATCGCGCTCGGGGACGTGACCAGCACGTCGACTCCGCCGAGTTCCTCGACCACCGCGTCCCTGAGCGCGACGAGCGAGTCGCGATCGGTCACGTCACACGTGACCGTAACCGTCTCGGCACCTCTGCCCCGTATCTCCTCCGCGGTCTTCTCGACAGCCGAGTCGGTTCGACTCGACGCGACGACGTCTGCCCCGTCCTCCGCGAACCCGAGCGCGATCGCCCGCCCGATCCCGCTCGTGCCGCCGATGACTACCGTCCGTTTCCCTTTGACCGTCACGGGAAGAAACCCAGCTTCGTCGCCCATATCTCTGAATTGCCGACCCTCATCTTAGTTTATGCGGTCGTGACAACCCGTTTGCGGGGGACGACGACCGGCCCGACGGTCCGAACGGTACGCGGTTCGCCCGAAGGAAAGCGTTTTGTGAGTTCCATCGAAGGTTTAGACGTCTCATATGCACGATATCGCCGTTATCGGCGGGGGTTGCGTCGGCTGCTCCACCGCCAAACACCTGGCCGAGCGAACGGACCTCGACATCTGCGTGGTCGAGAAGGAGTACCACCTCGCTCAACACCAGAGCGGACGGAACTCCGGCGTCCTTCATCCCGGGTTCAACTACACGCCGGGCTCCCTGAAAGCGAAGTTCAGCACGGAGGGCACCAGTCGGCTGAAGGAGTACGCGAATCGAAACAACATCCCCCTCGACGAGTGCGGGGTGGTCGTCACGGCCCGTAGCGACGAGGAGGAGCAGCGGCTCCACGCCTTGCGCGAGCAGGCGGACGCCAACGGCGTCGAGACGGAGTTCTTGGAGGACTCGGAGGCCATTCGAGAACACGAGCCGAACGCGGCCGGCCAAGCGGCAATGTACTGTCCGGAAGCGGCGTCGATAGACTCTCAGGAGTACGTCCACACGCTCGCCTCGGACGTGAAAGACCTCGGTGTTCGGTTTTACATGGGTCACCGCGTCGAGCGTATCCACGACCGCGGTTCCGGTTTCACGCTCGTTACGAGCAACGGAACGATCGATACCCGATATCTCGTCAACGCGGCCGGTCTCTACGCCGACACGCTCGCCCACCAACTCGGCGTCGGCCAGTCCTACCAGATCGTCCCGTTCCGCGGTGAGTACTACGAACTCGTCCCGGAGCGCGAGTCGATGGTCCGGTCTATGATCTACCCCGTTCCCGATCCCGACCTACCGTTTCTCGGCGTTCACTACACCCGCCGTACCGACGGCAAGATAATCGTCGGCCCGAACGCCGTGCTCGCATTCGGTCGTGAGGCGTACGACAACACGGACGTCTCCCCCCGAGAACTGGTCGACACTATCAAATTCCCCGGGTTCTGGAGGTTACTTCTGTCGGACGACATGGCGTCGGTCGCGTGGGACGAACTCAACAAGTCGTATCGCAAGTCCAAGTTCGTCGAGGCCGCACGCCGATTAGTTCCCGGAGTCACCGGCAGTGACTTCGTCAAGAGTTACGCCGGCATCCGTGCGCAGGTGGTCACGGACGACGGACGGCTGGTGAAAGACCCCCTCTTCGAGCACGGGGACCGATCGACCCACGTTCTCAACGCCGTCTCGCCGGGTCTCACCTCGTCGCTCCCGTTCGGAGATTACCTCGGTGGCGAGGTGCTCGACAACTACTCGTAAGGGGCAGGTTGGCGGGTCGTAGAGCGTCACCTCCTCGGACAGTACGTGTCGTAACCGGCGGAGGAAGGGGCCCGCACGGATGTCGCACGCTCCGTCGTCGGCGTTCCCGCCGCACCTCGTTCAGTTAGTGACGAACGACTCGGCAGCCCGCTATTTCGCGTTCTCGTATATCCGGATCACGTCGTCTCGGTCGAGCGTTCGCGGGTTCCGGTCGATGTTGTGCTGAGAGTACTCGAAGGCGATGTCGGCGAACGAGTCGAGTGTCTCCTCGTCGAGTGTCCCGAGGTGGCCGATAGACGTCGGGATACCGACGTCCTCGGTGAGTTCGAAGACGGCGTCGACGCTCGCGTACGCCCGGTCGAGCGTCGAACCGCTCGCATCCACTCCGAGGAGATCGGCGATCTCGGCGAACCGCTCCGGCTCCGACGGGACGTTGTACTCCATTACGTGCGGTAGCAGCATCGCGTTCGCTCGCCCGTGGCCGACGCCGTATTCGATACCCAGCGGATAGGTCAGTGCGTGAACCGCACCGAGGCCGGAGTTGACGAACGCCTGGCCGGCGATGGTGGCTGCCAGACTCATGTTGTACCGTGCTTCGTCGTTGTGTTTCCCCTGGAGAACCGCCTGCCTCAGGTTGTCTCCGATCAACTGTATCGCCTCGCGAGCGAGCGCGTCGGAGTACGGCGTGCGAAGTACCGTGACGTAACTCTCGATCGCGTGCGTGAGTGCGTCGAGGCCGGTCGCTGCGGCCACCGGCTTGGGAAGCGAGCGGGTGAGTTCCGCGTCGACGATAGCGAGGTCGGCGAACAGATGTTCGTCGTAGACCACCCGTTTGACGCCGCTCTCGTCCGAGAAGACGCCGATGTGGGTAACCTCACTGCCGGTACCCGCTGTTGTCGGCACCAACGCGAGCGGTCGCCCTGGGCCCGGTACGTTCCCCATCCCGAGCGTGTCGGTGATCGCGACTTCTTCGTCGGCGAGTGCGGCCGCAAGTTTTGCAGTGTCGAGTGCGCTTCCACCGCCGACGCCGACCACGATCTCGTGGCCGCCGTCACCGAGCGTATCGATGGCATCGCCGACCATCGAGAGCTTCGGTTCCGGCTTCACGTCGGTGAACACGTCCACGGACGCGTCTCCGTCCTCGAGAGCGGCCACGACAGGGTCGATGACGCCCGCGTCGAGAATGTCCTCGTCGGTTACGATCAGCGCCGAACCGAGGTCGTTGTCGTCGACGTAGTCGGTCAACTCTGCGGTCGCGCCGAGGCCGTACGTTATACGTCCGGGACTCTGCACTGAGTACCGCTTACTGTGCGATATAAGCTTATCCGCCATACGTACATGCACTGATTAATAAGTAATATAAATTGCGGCATCCGTTACCGCAGTCCACTCACCGACTCCTCGTTTTCTTCGTTACGTCGAAGTCGTGTTACGGACGGGGGCGACCTCACGTCTGTTCTCTCGATAGCGCCGGGTAGAACTGTTCGTTCGTTATCGCATCGGCTTCCTCTCGTTCTGCGACCTCACCACCTACTCGCAGCAGGTCGATAGCTTGCCGTGCATTTCCAGTGTCCTGTACAGCGATCGCTTGCTACCATCACAATTGCGACGCAATCCCTCACAGGAAAGAGGTGGGTGTGAAATCTCAGAGGGGAGACGGACGAGACTATCTGAGCAACCGTCGAACAAAACACACCAATTTTCGCGAGTTCCGGTCACTCCACGCTATCTATGACGGAGTGGAAGGGTACCGTACTTCGACCGTTCCACCGTCTAGACGGTCCACACCACCACTTCCAGTGCCACTACTGTCCTTCACCAAATAAATACGTTGTGTCAACACCCCCACCCCACATTTCCAGTGCTTCCTCTCGAACACCCCTCCCCCTCTCTCTTCTCTCTAGAATACGTAGTATAGTTGTATGTATGACGGCAAAGTAGCGAATCAACATATCGGAAGAGTATAGCTACTACCTACTGAAAACCGCCGATTCGAAAAACAGAAGAAACTCACATACGGTGTCTTTAAATACCGACGAGAATCCATCACGCCGTACCAACGGTCAAAGACACTGGAAGAATGGGGTGCGGGTCTACTTAAACAAAATCAGACATTGGAAACACTGGAAGCATTGGAACATCCAGTCCCCCATCTTTATGTCACGGGCCGCCAACACCTCCAGCCATGGCCGACCTCGATTTCGTCCGCGACGACTCCATCTACCGTAACCGCGACGCCCTTCTCGACGACTACACGCCCCAGGAACTTGTCGGCCGCGACGACGAACTCCAACAATATCATTCTGCCCTCCAACCCGCCATCTACGGTGAACAGCCCAACAACATCTTCCTGTACGGAAAGGCTGGAGTCGGGAAAACCGCTGCCACCCGCTTCCTCCTCGACAAGCTCCAAAACGACGCCGACAGGTACGACGACCTCACCGTCCACTCCCAACTCATCAACTGCGACGGCACTGACAGCTCCTACCAAGTCGCCGTCGAACTCGTCAACCGCCTCCGCGACATCGACGACCAGATCAGCGAATCCGGCTACTCCCGCTCTCAAGTCTACCGCCTGATGTGGCACGAGTTCGACGAACTCGACGGCATCGTGCTCATCGTCCTCGACGAAGTCGACCACCTTGAGGACGACTCCATCCTCTACCAACTGAGTCGCGCCCGCGAAAACGACCACCTCAACAACAGTCGCGTCGCCGTTATCGGCATCAGCAACGACCTCTCCTACCGCAAACGTCTCTCTCCCAAAGTCCGCTCCAGTCTCTGCGAACGCAGCATCTCCTTTTCCACCTACAACGCTAACGAACTCCAGCAAGTCCTCAGCCAACGCCGTGAGGTCGCGTTCAAACCCGGCACTGTGGACGACGCCGTGATCAGTCTGTGCGCCGCCTACGGCGCTCGCGAATCCGGTGATGCCCGGAAAGCCCTGGACCTCCTGCTCAAAGCCGGCGACGTCGCTCGCGACCAGAACCGCGATCAAATCATCGAACAGCACGTCCACGACGGCCGCCAACTCCTTGAACGCGAGGAAGTCGCCCAAGGCATCGCCAACCTCAACGAACAGGAACGACTCATGGTCTACGCCGTCGCCACCTACGCCGCCGAAAATAAGACACCGGTCCGGTCCACCGACCTCTACGAACGGTACGAGTCACTGGCTGCCAGCGCCGACTGCGACCCCTTGTCCAGCCGGTGGATGCGCGAAAACCTCGACGAGCTCGCGATGCTCGGTATCATCAGCGTGGAAAAAAGGAACCAAGGCGCAAGCGGCGGCATGTACCGAGTTCACGAGCTGGAACAAGATCTAGCTGTGGTGGTGGACGCGTTGAAGGAGACGATCGACACCGCCGGCGTCCACGCTAGCGTCCGGGACGTGGTTGACCGGTGACGGAAATCTCGGCCGGACGTTGATCTCGTGCTTCGGCTCGGCGGACCAATGTACCACGGTTGTGCAGTGTACGCGGCCGCGACGCCATCCACTACGTTTTCCCGGAACACGTGTCACCACGTACGTGTGCGACGACCATGTCGAGGACGTAGTGAAGGAGGCCTATGGTTCGTCTTCGACTTCCCAATCTACGACTTTATCAAGATCTAGGTCCTCTACCGCGGCCTTTATAATCGGGAACAGGAACTCTCGGTGCTTCTCAAGGCCGTCTCCGCCTTCTACCTTGTTCTTCCCGTCGTATTGATTGTACAACTGGTCGAGCTCGTTTGCGAACTCTCGCGGTACGTATAACGGGTAGTTATACTTATCACCCCAGTCGTACTCGTCATCTGGGTAATCCACGTTACCCGAGTCATCTACGTCACTAACATCACCCGAGTCATCTGGGGATGACTCGTTACCCTGGTTACGTGCGGTATCGAATCGGGCCCGTAGTTCGTCCTTGGAATCGGTCATGCGAAGGTCTCCACGTGTTCCGCGATCTGGTTATACGCGCTCTCCAAACTCTCTTTAGATTCTTGGTCCCATGGGTAACCCGCGTCGTCCGGGTCATATCCGAAGATGGTGGATCGGTACTCGATAGCGTGCTCGATTGCTTTCAGGTCCGGTACTTGGAACACGTTGTCTTCTCCGAACGTATCCTCGAACCAGCCTCGCCATTTCATCGAGATGTTGTCTGTCTCGACCTGATTTAGGACAGCTCCGACCGTGGTGATCGTGTAGTCGTCGTAGACGTCTTCCAGTGTGTCTATTTCGTCGAACAAGAGTTCGAGGTTGTGCTGTGCGACCTCATTCGCGTGCGATGGGAACAGGACGTGGCCGGCGGCCAGTATGGAGCCGTCTGCCAGTGGGCCGAGGTTTGGAGGCGAGTCAAGCAGGATGAAGTCGTAGGCTGAGAGATCGCTTCGGTCCATCGCGGTCCGGAGCCGTTCTTCGGTCCGAGAGGCCATGTACAGTTCTTTTTCGAGCCGGAAGTTTCGGATGTGGCCGGGAACGATGTCGAACTCTTCGTCCGCGACGATGAGCTCGGTGAGTTGGTCGAACTCGAGGTCGCCGTGGTCGAGCAGGACGTCGTACAGGGACTGTTCGGCGTTGAGGTAGTGGTCTTTGAGGCCGAGTTTCCAGGTGAGTGCTCCTTGGGGGTCTGCGTCGATTGCGAGGACATTGTGGCCTCGTGCGGCGAGTGCTCCGGCCACGTTTTCGGTGGTTACTGTCTTTCCGACACCGCCTTTCTGCATCGAAACGGATATTCTCAGGGTCATCCGTGTTACCTCTGTTATTGGCGTCACCCGTAATATCTGGGTTCTATGGGTTTGGCCTGTAACTGACGTATTCTGTGTGATGGTTCTTATAATTACGTCAGACAGGGGTTAGGGTCTTGTACGCCGACGATGTCACCGTCCAACTGCTATCGGACCATACGAGTGGGGTTACGGAACTATATCTGGGATCTAGGAGGCAGACGCCGCAGGAGGGATCTCTTGACGACGCCGAACGTTGCTGGCGTTCGTCTTGTCCCTGTTTATGGAGGAGAGCTCGCGATCGAAATGTTTGACGAGATGCGGACGTTTGTCGCTGCCCCTTTTATAAGCCGCAGTGCAGGGATTTACGACGGACGACGTCGTTGTGGCGTTCTTAGCGACGCGGGAAGAACGAGAAGACGGTCTACTGCTCGAAGAATAACTTCCAATCTACTGTTATCGACTTCCCGTTGCTCTGGAGAGCTAATCAAACATGTATCTGTCTTACCCAACATTAATGGTTTAGTCCACCGTCAATGTTGGGTAAGAACATGAAGACACCGCCCGATCCGCCGGATTCACTGCCAAAATATCTGAGTGAAGGACTCCCGAAGCAGAACGATGAGACTCTTCGTGAAGTCCAGCAGTGGCTCGACGAGTTGCTCGAGTATCGGGATCGGCCACTCGAAGAGAAGGAGCTGGCGAACAGCGATGAACGGGTCGAAGATTTAGAGGAGACATCGAAGGGGACTATCGTCGTGAAGAAAGTACCGTGTGGAAAGGAGACCTGCTCGTCCTGTCCACACGGTCCCTATCGGTATCTCTACTACCGAGAGGGTAACACCGTAAAGTCCGATTACTTAGGGAAAGCCGAGTGAAATTTGTCCCTCACACCCGTTGACCGATGGTCTGTTGGGAATTGTCAGCCCGTAGTCGGCTTAGCTCCCGCGGCCACGCCCTGAGTGAGCGTCGTCGCTGCGCTCTCGACTCCGGTCCTCCTCGGCATCGAGTTCCTGAGTGAGGAACTGATCGATCATCGCCTCGCTGGCCGGCGGTCCCTCGACTCGCTTCGGGGCGGGCGGGGAGCCTTCGTATTCCCCAGCGCTGCACATACCGGCCCGCCAGATGGTCTGCTTGTCCTCCGGTACTGCAGCTAACTCCTCGAACCCGAACGCGTGGCCGAGCGTGTCCAGCACGTAGAGTTCGGAATCGACACAGGCCCGTCCGAGCGCCTCGAGGAGGACCTCGCTCTGTTCGTAAGGGACGATTCGATCCTTGCGGCCGTGCATCAACAGGAACGACGGATCGTTGGCGTCGACGTACGTCAGCGGGTTCGCCCGTCGCACCTCCAGAGCGTGCGTGTTGATGTCGCCGCCGATGAGCAGCGATTCGGGCGAGCCGGGATCTTCGTGATTGAACGCGCCCGTCTCGCCGAGTTGTTCGTCCATCAACAGGAGGTCGGTTCCGGGGTACCATCCGACAACTGCCTGGACGCGCCCGCACTCCTCGGGGTACACCGATGGGGTCACGTCGTAGACGTCGCCCTCCACCTCCTCGATGTCGCCCATCGTCCCGGCTAGGACGGCGAGATGTCCACCCGCCGAACTCCCCCACGTCGCGACCCGATCCGGGTCTAGGTTGTACTCGTCGGCGTGGGCGCGGAGCCACCGAATCGCCGCCTTCACGTCGACAATCTGGTCGGGGAACTTCCCTCGCGGGCCGTTGACGTTCTCAGAGGGTCCGTAAATGGGTGTCACGTCGTCGGGGATGTAGCTCAACCGGTATTCGATGGACGCGACCGCGTAGCCGCGCTCGGCGAAGCGCTCAACCCCGCGCGTCTCCTTTTGGTCCCCGGTCGTCCAACCGCCACCGTGGATGAAGACGATCAACGGTGCGGGGTTGTCGGCGTCCGGGAGGTAGAGGTCGAGTTCGAGCGTACCCACGGTCTGTTGCTCGCCCGCCTCGCGCTCCGCGTAGGTGATTCCCTCGTGGACCGTGACCTCGTTCGACAGTTGAGACTGTTGAGCGCTGGTCGTGACCGGTACTCCACTCAAGAGCGCTGCGCCACTAAGCGCGACTGTCCCGACGAATCTTCGCCGAGAGAGCGACGATCTCTCATTATTAGCCATGCGGCACAAAGTGAAACTGAGCTAACTTTAAAATTATGTAAATGAGCTGTCTAATAGACAGATATAGTTAAATGAATCTTCTCTCTTACTGGGTACAAGTTAGTCTCTATTGTCGTCGTTGACGTGACGAGCTGACTCGGGGCATTAGTCTACCTGGAGAGGGAGTGTCGTGAAGTACAGCCCGTACGAGCATCTCAACTCGCGCCCGTTCTTGGACTACCGAAAATACATGATACAGCCGGTACTACGCGTTATCGTCTAACCACTCACAGAATGCGTCGAAGTCCTGGGCACCGGCGCTCTCTGCGATACTCCGAAGCGTCCCCGTTCGAAGTTCGTCGTGTAGCGGAACCGTGACTCGGCGACGGTCGTCCTCGTTCGTGGGGTGTTCGTAGTAGAGTTGGGCGTGATCTCCGGTCGTCCGTCGCCACTCGAATCCACCAGCGTTGACCAGCACCTTCACGACCTCCTTTCCGGAGAAAGTCCGCCGTGCCATCGCCTATTCGAGTACGTCCGGCGGTTCTCGATCTCCAGTGGTGTTGTCCGCGGGATCGATGCCGAGTTTGCGGAGTTCCTCGGCGGTGGGTTCGCGTCCGGTCTCACCGTCGTGGAGTGCGACCGCCTCGTCGAGATTTTCGAGCGCAGCTTCGCGCGATTGGCCTTGGGTCGTGACGCCCGTCTCGACGTCGGTAGCGACCCACCAGTCGTCCTCACGCCAGAGGCGGATTTCGTCGTCGTGGGGTTCGCCTTCTCGCGTCGAACTGGCCATACTAGTTCTATGTACGGGATGAGAGATATAAGCATTCGGCACGCTGGAGGATACAGCTAACAAATGCCGCGAACGAGCTAACACGCTACGTTAGGAGACCTAGTCGAACAGAAGATACATGCGTCGCTCGTCGACCGGGTGTATTGGTGGCCCTTCGGACTGCCAAACGGGACAACTAGTCTCGGCGTTTAGTCTCTGTTGGCTCTGTTGAAACCCTAAGTAGGTGATAGGAGTTCAGTACGTATGCGTATTGAGCGGACATTTCTAGAAAATCCAGTCACAATAAAAGGAACTATACTATCAATTACTATTTGAGTATAGTTCAGAAAGACTCTCGATTTCCCAGAACATACCCTAACAGCACCGTGAGGGCCGTACCGAGGAAACTCTCAACCACTGCTACAAGCTTCACTATAGAAGATACTGGCGGCTCTGGAGGTGTCCCAACAAATGTAACAGCACTGTAATACCAGAAATTGCTGATCCCTGCATCCCAGTACACAAGCGTCGCAAGCAGAAACAACTGTCCTGCAAACAGTAATACTCGGAGGGGACCGACGCCATAACCAGTCATATAGCGTGAGAGCAATGACCCAAGATACGCTGTATAACCATCTATACCTCCATTTGCCCGAGCTTCTCTCCCTCGCGCCTCTCTTTCGAGACGATAATGTTTCCTCGCCTTCCCTACCAACCCCTGCTTACTGAACGCAATTTTCAAATCATGATAGGAACGCGCTATTTGCGCCCAATCCTCAGCCCCTCGTACATGCATCTCAGCCATATGCTGACGCCCACCCTGTGTCGCTTGATCAACCTGAATATCAGAAAGCGCAGTCTCCCGAAGGTCTGCTCCTGAAAGCCGTACACCCCGGAGATTCGCACCAGAAAGATCAGCATGGTAAAGAATCGCATCGGAGAAATCCGAAGGTACTGAAACGCCCACGCCTACTGAAGCACCTGAAAATGAAAATGGGAACAGTGGGAGTAGTGGAAGCAGTGGTAGTAGTGGCGGAGGTAGCAGCTATAGCCCGCCTACTGTCTCTAAGAGTATTGAAATCAATACTAACGGCACAGCTGAAGTAGACCTGTCCGGCGGAAAGCCCGTTGAGAAGGTTGATGTTAAGCTTCCGGCAGGGGTGACTGGAGTCGTTTCGGTCGATGAGCTTGATAAACTGCCAGAAACAGTCACTGAAACTCGGGGTAAGCGCATTGCACTCCTTGACATCCATGCACCTGATCCCGGCGATGGTACTGCTACTATTCGGCTATCTGTCTCTAAGCATATGGTCAACGCTTACCGTGCAGCACCGGAGGATCTTACCATCGAGCACTACGATGACGAAGCTGGAGAGTGGGAGTCTCTCGAAACTTCGGTTGTAAGTACGTCGGCTGGTCAAGTCGTACTAGAAGCTGAGACAGACGGATTCTCACTCTACGCTGTCACAAAGGGCGCTAATCAGGGTACTACGACGACTACTACGACGCCAGAAGATGAGGATGTGACTACTGAAGCGCCGACAACTACTGTCTCGACTTCTGATCAAGGAACGTCGACGCCATCCGGTGAAACTACTACAACGAGACAGTTCCCTGGATTTGGTGTAATAGTCGCAGTCATTGCGCTACTCGCCAGTGCATTGGTCTTGACGCGTCGGCGAAAAGAGTAAAGCAGCTTTTTCTTGGAGGGCCTTTCGCTTAGTGACCCCCCATCCGACCGGTTACATCTGCTAGGGAAATCGAAGCTTCTCTAAGACTGCGAGTTGCTGGCAGTCTTAGCCCCGACACTGGTCCGGATACCGATGACCTTGTGATCGCGATAGATCTGAGCACCCTCCTGCTCGGCGGTCCATTTCAGTGTCATTGCGTAATCGAGCGTGTCGAGGAACCCCATCCGGTCGTATATGAGGCCGCCACTGTATGCAGAGATTACAAGGCTGTGAGCGCGGATGCGACAGTAAAGTACAAAAAACTTCGCGAAGTTCCTCCAGACACCGACATCTTCGACGGTAGTCAGCTTCTAGTTCGGCGGCTAGTAAGTAGAGATGATCGCTTGCTAGGGATGTACGCGGCGGAGTTTTTCGTCTCAAAGAAGGACGTGTACGTTTTCAAATCGAATGCGCTTGACGCAAGTGTTCTTCTCGCTTTGCTGAATAACTCCTTACTATCGTAGTGGCATTTCAACGTAGAGCTCTCTGCGTCGAAAGACGACTTCAGGCAGGTTACGCTCGGTGGTCTACATAATCTGCCGATGCCTCGAGTTTCCAAGATTAAGAAACCTGACAGCGATACCCCAGAGGTGACGGAAGATTTGCGGACAATTCGAACTCAGCTCACCAACCAAAGAAACGAACGGGCACTTCCACTCGTTGATCCCGTCGTCAGGGCATCCTTAGTGACTCTGACGGATCGAATGCGAGAGGTAAACCGGAAGCACGACTCCCTCAATCTGTCATTGGGTGGCCATCTTGGAGTCTATCACGACGGCCCGACGCTCGCCAACATCGGCTTCACCCAACCCCCGAAGAACGCCGCCGACTCCATCCTCCAAGAGACGACCGAACAGAAGCCCAACCTCTGCGTCGGCCGCGCAGAGGTCGT
This sequence comes from Haloferacaceae archaeon 50, assembly GCA_046097085.1. GTDB lineage: Archaea > Halobacteriota > Halobacteria > Halobacteriales > Haloferacaceae. The sequence goes on from CP175574.1 coordinate 18,511, forward strand.
CCGCGAGTCCGACATAACGGTCGAGATTCGTCTGACCGCTCGCTACAAGCCCGACGATGAGGAGGCACACGAGACGGACCAATGGGCTACACCGAGACTGATGCTCTCCTCGCGCTATGTATATTTAAACAGAATTGAGCCGACTTCTCCGGAGAGTCTATTCGACGAATTCGTCGTTATTCGCAACTCCACCTTCCTCGTTTCGTATATCGAGATATAGTTTACGGAATTGGCTTGTCCCTAGATTAGCGTAGTCGAGACTTCTATCCTCGATATTTCGGGAATGAACCTTTGGAGATATTCACTCCAGATTAAAAGCGTAATGTGGAGTAGAACTAAGGGGGTCGGCGCTGTCTGCAAAGCACGAAACATGAAATCCAGCCAGATGCGGCTTTTCTCGGGTGTTTTCGACCGATGAACCCAAGGGTCAACGGGGGAAAAACCGACCTAGTCACGGCTATCGAGAACTACACGGCCGGACTTGAGGCTGGGAACTACCGAACGAACGTCGACGCCCAGCTACGAACGTGGGCCGACTGGCTCCGACACGAGCGCGACGTCGGCCGGGTCGGGGACGTCGACGTCCTCGACTGTCGTCGATACGCGGCCGCGCTCAAACGGCGGGCCCGAAACGGCGAAGTAGCGGCGACAACCGCGCACACGTACTACGCGTACGTGCGGTCGTTCCTCTCGTGGTGCGTCGACGAGGAACTCGTCGAGTCGAACCCGGCACGTCCGTCGCGGGCGACCGACGAACTTCCGGAGGACCTCGGCGACTCCGACCAGCAGTTCTGGTCGCCGGACGACCGCCGGGCGCTGTTCGCACACGTCTCTCGCGTCGCACACGACGCCCTCGAAGACGACGAGACCGACGAGGTCCGGGCGTTCCGCGATCGGGCGCTCGTGTACCTACTCGCTCTCTCCGGTGTCCGCGGCGCCGAAGCCGTTCGCACGCCGGCCGACGAGAAGCGGACCGGTATCCGCTGGGCGGACGTCGATATCGAGGGTGGTGCAGTCCGGGTTCTCGGAAAGAACCGGCAGTACGAGCACGCTCAGCTCCCAGAACAGGCGGCCGACGTTCTCGACCGCTACCGACGCGTCCTTGACCCTCCGTCCGGAGAGTGGCCGGTCTTCCCGACGGGCCATACGCCGTCTCTCTGTCGCGTCGCTCGCGAACATCTATCGGACGCTGACTCGGCTCTCGACGGGGACGACGTCGACGATATACTGGCGGAACGTGACGTCGACGACGTGCTGCGAGAGTTCGATATTGTGCCCCCCTCGATCACGACCGACGGGGCTCGGTCTATCATGAAGCGACTCTCCGAAGAGGCTGACCTCGACATCGACGGCGAGTATCTGAAGCCACACGGCGCCCGACGCGGCCTCGGTGACCAGTTGTACCGAGAGAACCCAGCGCTGGCACAGCAGGCACTCCGACACAAAGACCTCCAGACGACTCACGAGAAGTACTCGAACATTCGTGCGTCGGAGGTGTCGACTGCCGTCGACGACGTGCTTAGTAGCAGTGATCAACCGTGACTGTGGATCATTCCGACCGACGACCAGTCGAACCCGAGAGGAGAGCTGTGATATCTGTACAAATTGGGTTCGGGCGGCGTGTGGGTTGACGGACGCCCGGGACGCGAGGATAGCCCGCTTCGGGATAATATGCGTGGAGGTCGCGGTCCGGAGGGCGATAAAGTCGCCGCCAAGAGGCGCTTTGGATGACCGTGAGCGGCTGATGGCTGACGTCGAGTTCTTCCTCGTGGACGAAGAGACGGACGCGAGATCGTTCGAGACGGAGCTAAAGTACAGCGAGACCCGCGACACACGGTCGGGGTGAGCGAACAGCGTGGTGGCGTCGACTTGCCGAATTCGACGGGTTACTCCCCGAGGTAGGCGGACCTGACGAGGTCCGTGTCCCGAAGGTTGGCCGCAGTGTCCGTGGTGACCACCTCCCCGGACTGGATGACGTAGCCCCGGTCGGCCAAGTCGAGAGCGAGATCGGCGTTTTGTTCGACCAGGAGTATCGTCTGGCCGCTCTCGCGGAGGTCGTCGATGATACCACCGATGGTCTGGACGAGCTGCGGTGCGAGGCCCAGCGAGGGTTCGTCGAGCATCAACACGTCCGGATCCGACATGAGCGCTCGGCCGATGGTCAGCATCTGCTGTTGACCGCCGCTGAGGTTCTTCGCCTTGTTCTCGCTGTACTCCCGGAGTTGGGGGAAGTACTCGTACGCCTCCTCGATGTCCGACTCGATACGGTCGTCGGAGCGGTGATGCGCACCCGCGAGGAGGTTCTCGTAGACGGTGAACTCGGGGAAGAGCATGCGCCCTTCGGGGGCGTGCGCGATACCGACCTTCACGATCTCGTCCGGCGACTTGCCGTCGATTCGTTCTCCCTCGAACGTAATCGTCCCCGAACGGGGCGCTAGTTGCCCGGAAATCGTCCGTAGCGTAGTCGTCTTCCCGGCCCCGTTCGCCCCGATGACCGTAACTAACTCCCCGGGGCGGACCGCGATCGAGACACCGAACAGCGCCTGAGTCTGTCCGTAGAAGACGTCGATGTCCTCCACCGAGAGGATGGCGTCCTCCGGCACTGAGTCACTCATGGTCTCACTTCCCCCCGCCGAGGTACACTTCGATGACTTCCTCGTTCTTCTGTATCTCCTTGGGAGTCTGTTCGGCTATCTTCCTCCCCTCGTTGAGCACCATGACACGCTCTGCCAGATTCATGACCACGTCCATAATGTGTTCTACCATCAGGATAGTCATCCCGTTGTCGTTCAGCTTCCGGATCACGGAGACGAGCCCCTGGCGCTCACTCTGGTTCAGCCCCGCCACCACCTCGTCGAGCATCAGCATGTCGGGGTCGGTCGCCACGGCCTTCGCGATTTCGAGGCGTTTGAGCTGTGCGACGTTGCACGTCGCGGCTGCCTCGTCGTACTCGCCGGGGTAATTGACTCGGTCGAGCGTCTCGCGAGCAATCTGCCGCGCCTCGGCCCGCCGTGGGGTCTGGGACATAGCACCGACAGTGACGTTGTCCAGCACCGAGAGGTCGTTCAGAGGTTTGGGAACCTGAAACGTCCGCGCGATACCGTGTTTCGCGACGTTGTGGGGGGACATACCGGTGATGTCGTCCCCCCGGTAGTGTACCGTCCCCGACGTCGGCTTGTGGTAGCCGGTGATCAGGTTGAAGAAGGTGGTCTTGCCGGCCCCGTTCGGCCCGATGAGGCCCACTAACTCACCTTCCGCGATCTCGAAGTCGACCGCCTCGACCGCGATAATGCTCCCGAATCGTTTGCCTAGTCCTTCAGTCTTGAGTATTGTCATAGAGTTTCACCTCCGGTGCGGTCTTGAGAATCCTATCACTGACGAATCTCAGTTCGTTTACGATACCTTCGGGGGCGTATATGATGAGCAGTATCAGCAACACGCCGTACGCCATGTAGCTCAGCGCTCCCACGTTTCCGCCGAGCACCGTGGTGACGTACGTCTGGAGCGACACCATCAGGAACGACCCGATGACGGGACCGGCGATGGTTCCCAGTCCGCCGATCAGGACGATGAGGGCGTAGAGGATGGATTGGTTGAGCGAGAACACGCCGGTGGGAGACAGGAACTGGATGTAAACCGCGTAGAGGCCGCCGGCGAGCCCCGTCAGCACTGCACTCAACACAAACCCGTATATCTTGTATCGGATCGTGTTCACTGCGATAGCAGCGGCGGCGTCCTCGTCCTCGCGGATCGCGAGGAGGTAGTAGCCGACCCGCGAGTAGCGCACCAGTACCGACACCAGAACGGCGGACGCGAAAACGCCGAGGCAGATGAAGTAGTACACGCTCTTCGAGGTGAACATGAGGTTGGCCCACCCGGGCATCGCGTACACCGACATACCCTGCGACCCTCCGGTGATGTCGGAGAAGTAGCGCGCGAGATACCTCATTATCTCGATGATAGCGATCGTCGCGAGCGCGAAGTAGTGGCCTTCGAGTTGGAGCGTCGGGTACCCGATGACCACCGCGGTGATGACACAGAGGACGACCCCCACGAGAATGCCTACCAGCGCGCTCTGTCCGTAGTCGATCATCAGTATGGCCGTACTGTACGCCCCGATACCGAGGAAGACCGCGTTTCCGAGCGAGAACTGTCCGCCGAACCCGCCGATGATGTTCCACGCCACCGCGGCGGTGCCCGTGATGAACACCGTGATGAAGACGTGCAGGATGAACTGCGGGAGGCCGAGGAACGGAACTACAAGGAGCGCCACCCCGAACAGGAGCGGGAGGTACGCCGACGGCTGCCCGAGCGTGTTCGCGAGGCGTTGGCCCCGTGAGATGGCGACACCCCCGCTCATTGTCCACCCTCCGTGCGGGACGTGACGGCACGCCGCGCCGCGTGGACCAGGGAGTCACCCTCGAACCTGTCGCTCGCGCGGAACAGCAGCACTGCGATGAACACCAGGTAGTATATCGGCGGACCGAGCACGGGGTCGATGTACACGCCGACCAGTGAGTCGATGACACCGATGACGAGACCGCCAACTAGCGCCCCGAAGACGTTGCCGAGGCCACCGAGCACGACCACGACGAACGCGATGAGCACGTACGTCGCGCCGACGTGCGGGAACGTTGAGAACAGGGTCGCGACCACGCTCCCGGCGATGCCCGCGAGTGCGATTCCCAGACCGAACGTGATGAGGAACACGTGAGTGGTGTTCATCCCCATCAGTTCGGCGGCCTCCTTCGACTGGGCCGTCGCGCGGATGGCGCGGCCGGTCTTGGTGCGGTACAACAACCCGAACAGTCCCAGGGTCGCGGCGATGGATATGAGGAACCCGTATATACGGGCCTCTCCCGCCGGGATGTTGAAGAGGGTGATGCGGCCGTACCCGGCGCTGATGCCGCGGGGCGTCGGGCCGAAGAAGTAGAGCGCGGCGTTCTCGAATACCCACGTGAGGCCGACAGTAGCGAATATCTGTGCGAAGCTCGGTTCGTCGATGATGGGGTGGATGACGAGCCGTTCGCTCACGACGCCGAAGAGGAAGAACGTCGGCGCGACGATGAGTATCGAGAGGAACGGATCGATGCCGAACATCTGCCACAGGAAGAAGGTCATGTACATCGCGAGCATCACGTACGCCCCGTGAGCGAAGTTCACCACGTCCATGACACCGAATATCAGCGTGAGCCCCACGGCAACTAGCGCGTACACGCCTCCCGTCAGTATGCCGTAGAACACCGCCTGTACTAGTGTATCGAGTACCATACGGACTATTCTCAAATCGGGGTCCATCCTATTTATCTTTTTATCATGATTCTCCGGCCAGCGGACCCGCGGTGAGAGCTCTGTCCGACGGCCTACGCGGGCGTAGCGCTCGACGGCGGCGAGAGGAAAGAGAGACGGTCGACGGGTCGGAGTCGAGTCGCCGCCTCGAGTGAACGACTACTGGTTCGTGTACTCCGGTCGGGGGATGTTCTTCACGCCGACGTCCGAGAGCCGTCCCTTCTCCGGGAACACGGTGTAGAGGTCGGCAGTGCCGTCGGTACGGGACGGATGCCAGAGGTCGTTCTTGTACGTGTCCTTCTGCCACTGGTGTCCCGTGACACGCGTCCGGACGTTCTGGTGGGTGTTCTTGTCGAACTTCACGCCCCACGACGTTGCACTGGTCCCTATCTTGCGGTCGAGGCTGAGGGCGGCCTCCTCGATGTCCTTGACTTCGGTCGAGGAAGCCTTCTCCAGCGTGTCGAGGAGGACTTTCGTCCCGAAGTAGTTCGCCAGGGAGTGCCCCGACAGCGGCGCGCTCCCGTACTCGTCGCGGTAGGTTTTGATGAACTTCTTGATGCCCGGCGCGTACTCGGGGTTGGTGTTGTACTGCGTGAAGTCCTGGTTGAGGACGCCCAGCGATGTCGTAGTCCCGATGTTCTCCACGAAGGACTGGAGCGAGTAGCCGCCACCGTTCCCGATGGCCGCCGGAATGTAGTTGTTGAGTTTCTCGCTCTGATTCCACAGCAGATAGATGTCAGACGAGTACCCCGTGTGGTTGATGAGGTCGGGACTGGAGCTTTTGAGGTTCTGAATCGACGACGACAGGTCGCTCGTCGAGGCGTCGTACTCGATGTCGTTGACGACGTTCATCCCCTGCTTTTTCGAGAGTTCCTTCACCGTCCCGGCGACTGAGTTGCCGTAGGCACCGCTCTCGTACATCACGGCGACCTTGAGCTCCTTCGGGTCCTTGTCGAGTGCGGGCGCGACCACGTTGGCTGCAGTCTTCACGCCGGACTCCCCGAAGAACGACGCCTTCGGGTTGGTCCGGAACAGGTTGGGAAGCTTGGCCTGCGTTATCTTGTCCGCGACCGCACCCAGCTCCCAGTAGGGGAGGTTGTACGACGCCGCCTTCTTCGACGCCGCCGACGAGATGGTACTTGAGTACGTCCCGACGGTGACCGGTACGTTCGCGACCGTCGCTAGACTCTCGACGGCGCTGACGCCGGCCTGAGCGTCCGGCGCGTCCTTCGAGACGATGTTTATCTTCTGATTCCCGCCGAGTCCGCCGTTCTGATTCCGCTCTTTGACGGCGAGCTCGACGCCGCGGAAACTCTCCGTCCCGAGTTCGGCGAGGTTCCCCGACATGGGGAAGATGGCGCCTAGCTGGAAGCCACCGTCACCGCCGCTTGCCGTTCCGGTGCTCCCGCCGCTTCCGCTGCCGCCGCCGCTGCCGCCACCACCGCTGCCGCCGCCGCCACCGCCGCCACCGCCGCCGCCCCCAGCACACCCTGCGAGGGCGATAGCTCCGGAGACCCCTGCGGTCGCAAGCATGCGGCGGCGCGATACGCGCGTTCGACTGTCGTCCGTCGTGTCGTTGCTTTCGTTGTCAGCCATGCGCTGACCCTCACTATTATTTCTTCCTGTAAATATGTTTGCTTGTACCACAACGTGGGGAGGTTCGTTCGCGTTCCGAGCGCTCCCGACGAGTACGTCCCGCGAGTCCTCACCAGAAGGTATTTCCGGCCCATCTCCGTCGGTGGCACTGCATGACAGACGTTACGTTTCTGACGAGCGACGACGTGGCGGGGCTCGCCACGCCGACCGAGTACGTCGACGCCGTACGCGACGCGTACCGCCAGGTCGGCGAGGGCGCACCCGCGAAGCCTCGAACCAAACTCACCCGTGACGACCCCGCCGGGATGATGACGGGGTATCTGTCCGTGCTCCCGGAGACGGGGGCGATGGGCGGATACATGTACTCGGCCGGGTTCGGGGCGAGCGACGCGTGGTTCGTCACCCCCCTGTTCGACGCCGAGTCGGGCGAACCGATGGCGCTCATCGATGGGGCGTCGATGAACCCCTTCAAAACCGGCGCCGCGGGCGCCGTCGGTATCGACGAACTCGCTCGCGAGGACGCCGAGACGCTCGGTATCGTCGGGACCGGTCCGCAGGCGCGTGGGCAACTCCGCGCCGCAGCGGCGGTACGCGACCTCACGGAGGTTCGAGCGTACGCGCGGACGCCGGAGAACCGGGAGCGGTTCGCGGACGAGATGGGCGACGTGGTCGACGCCGACGTGGTGGCAGTCGAATCGAGCGCCGAAGCAGTCGACGGAGCGGACATCGTCGTCACCGCGACGACCGCCGCAGAGCCGGTAGTGGCCGACGCCGACATCGAAGACGGGACGCACATCACCGCGATGGGTCAGTACGACCCCTCGAAGCGCGAGATAGAGGGGGAGACGGTCGCTCGCGCGAAGTACGTCCCCGACCTTCGGGAGCGCGCGTTCCACGACGCCGGTGCGTTCCTCCAAGCGCTGGAGGACGGCGTGGTTGACGACGACCACGTCCACGCCGGACTCGGCGAAGTCGTCGCGGGAACCGCGGCCGGACGCGAGCGGGACGACGAAGTGACCATCTTCGACAGCGGCGGGACCGGTGTGGAGACGGTCGGCTCGGCCCACATGCTCTACCAAAAGGCGCTGGAGGAGGGCCTCGGTAGCCAGATACAGCTCTCGCCGGCGAGTGAGGCGATGCCGGGTCGGTGAGTCCGTCGCCGACACGGTCGGGGCGTGAGAACTCGCACCACAATCGTTTTTAGACCCGTCGCTGTCGGATAACTCATGAGCGAGACTGTTCTCGTCACCGGCGGCAGTGGCTTCATCGGGACGTTCACCGCCGCGGACATCCTGGACGCCGGTCACGACCCCGTGTTGTTCGACATCGACACCGACCTGAGTATCGCCCGAAAGCTCGGAATCGAAGACGACGTGACGACTGTTCGGGGTGACGTCACCGACCCGACGAGCGTCACGCGGGCGGTTCGGGAGCACGGGGCGTCGCGAATCGTCCATCTCGCAGCCCTCCTAACCGACAGCTCCCGCTCCAATCCGCGCGCGGCCATCGACGTGAACGTGAACGGGACGAACAGCGTCTTCGAGGCCGCTCGCCTGTTCGACGACCAGGTCGAGCGAGTCGTCTGGGCGTCTAGCTCGGCCGTCTACGCCCCTCCGGACAGCTACGACGGCCCGGTCGACGAGGAGGACTTGGTCGGGCCGGCGACGCTCTACGGCGCGGCGAAAGTGTACAACGAGCGGCAGGCGGAGGTCTACCGCGAGGACTACGGCGTCTCGCACGTCGGCCTGCGGCCGACCCTCGTGTACGGCCCCTACCGCGAGACGGGAAGCGCCGCGGCGCTCGTCCGTGTCATCGAGGACCCCGCCCGCGGAGAGGCGGTCGACATCGGCTCCGGCGACCACCTGTTCGACTGGCAGTACGTCACCGACGTGGCGCAGGCGTTCCGGAAGGCGGCGTTCGCACCCGAGCGCCGCCTCTCTCAGCGCGCGTACAACGTCTGCGGGAGCCGCGCCACCATGCGCGAGGTGGCGGACGTGGTCCGAGAGCTCCTCCCGAACGCCGATATCACGGTCACGGACGAGGGCTCGAACCCGTGGATGCACGCCATGGAGATGGACGCCGCGCGGGCCGACCTGGGGTACGAGCCGGAGTACGACCTCCGCGACGGCGTGCGGGAGTACGTGAACGTCGTTCGCGAGGCCGAGGGACTGCCCACTGTCTGAGTCGCCCCAACGGTTCCCGGTCCCGCGGCGGAGGTTGCGAGGCGTCACCGGGGTCGTCGATTCGAATCCGGCCGTCGTCTCCCCGTCGAGCGTGGCCGACCATGGTAAGCATTAATAGACACACTCGGTATATCTCGGTATGGAACTGACTGACGAGGACAGGCGAGAGGTACTCCGCCAGCTACTACTCAACCGGCAGTTCGAGGAACGCGTGCTCGACGAGTACGAGGACGACGGCATCCCCGAACTACCGCATCTGAGCATCGGACAGGAGGCCGTCGGCGTCGGCGGGTGTTACCCGCTCGCCGAGGACGACTGGGTCGCTCCCTCGCTCCGGACGCGGGCGGTGATGCTGATGCGCGTACCACTCAGGACCGTCGTGGCGGGGATGTACGGGACGGAGTCGGGACCGTCCCAGGGGCGGACCACACAGCACCACATGGGGTCGACCGAACACGGCGTCCTCGGCACGACCGGACTCGTGGGGAGCCACCTGAACGTCGCCGTGGGCGCGGGACTCAACAGCCAGGTGTTAGATCAGGGGCGCGTCAGCCTCGTGTTCTTCGGCGACGGCGCGACGACCCGAGGCGAGTTCCATACCGCG